>CP070661.1:3726336-3744311 GCA_020355165.1 Burkholderiales bacterium | reverse complement strand
GCTGGCCGCGACGATGTGCGCCGGCCGCGGCGGCCGCCCGTTCGCGTTGCGCCGCGAAGTCCTCGGCGGGCAGGGCGGTCGCCTGCGGTGGCTGGCCGACTGGCCGCTGTTGCTGGCCATCGTCGCCGGCTACGTCTCGCTCGTCGGGCCACGAATCATGTCGGCTGGGGAGGCGGCCGCGCTCGACCCGGCCGACCGCGACCGCTTCGCCGTCCGGCCGGGCCTGGTCTGCGCCTGGTGGCTGCAGCAACGCACCAACATCGACTTCGACAGCGAGGCCGACGCCGACCGCCGCTACCTGCAGCAGCGTTCGCTGCGCACCGACCTGTCGATCCTGCTGCGCGCGCTGCTGGCGTTGCCCTACGGAGACGGCGGCGGCCGGCCGCGCGCCGTCGTGCACATCGCCAGCATCCGCCTGCTCAACCTCGGCATGGACGAACTGGTCGCGGCGATCGAGGCGGCGCTGCAGGGCAGGGGCTGCACCCAGGTCGCTTTCGTCAACCCGGCCTGCGTCAACATCGCCGCTGTCGACCCGCACTACCGCGCCGCGCTGGCGCGCGCCGACTGGGTCAGCCCCGATGGCATCGGCATGAAGATCGCCGGTCGGATCCTCGGCCGGCCGATCAGGCAGAACCTGAACGGCACCGACCTGTTCCCGCGCCTGTGCGAGTCGATGGCGCGCAGCGGCCATCGGCTCTATCTGCTGGGGGCGCGGCCGGGCGTGGCCGAGGCGACGGCGCGCTGGGCGCAGCAGCAGTTCCCGCGACTGATGATCGCCGGCACCCGCTGCGGCTACTTCGATGCCGCGGGCGAGGAGGCGGTCGTCGCCGAGATCCGCCGCTCGGGCGCCGACGTGCTGCTGGTGGCGATGGGCGTGCCGGCGCAGGACCTCTGGCTGCGCCGCAACCTGAAGAAGACCGGCGCGCGGGTGGGCATCGGCGTCGGCGGGCTGTTCGACTTCTACGGCGGCCGCATCCCGCGGGCGCCGCTGTGGCTGCGCGAGATCGGCGGCGAATGGATCTACCGCCTGATCCAGGAGCCGCGCCGCATGTGGCGCCGCTACCTGATCGGCAACTTCACATTTCTCTACCGCATCGCCCGCGAGCGGGTCTCGCCGGCGGCCTCGACAGGATCACGACGATGGATGCATTGAACGTGCAGCGCGCGGTGCTGCTGGCGTGCTGGCCGGCGACCGACCGGCTGCTGGCCGGCATCGGCACCGATGCGGCGCTGATCGACGTGGCCGGCAAGCCGCTGGTGCAGCGGGTGGTCGAGCAGGCAGTGGCGCTGGGCGCGCGGCAGATCGACGTCGTGCTCGGCGACAACGCCACTGCCTATCAGACCTGCCTCGGCGATGGCGAGCGGTGGGGCTGCCACATCGATTACCACTATGCACCGGCCGGTGCCTGCCTGCCGCGGCCGCTGGCCCGCCGCCTGGCCGATGTGGACGATTGCCTGCTGCTGCTGGCCGACGCGATGCTGCCGGCAGGCTATCGGCCGCCGCCCGCGTCATTCGGCGGCTCGACCGTCGAAGGTGACCTGACGTGGGCCGGCTGGGCACGCCTGCCGGGTGCAGCGCTCGTCGCGGCGGCAGCGCCGGTCACCTCACCGCGCACCCTGTTCCTGGCACTCTGCCGCGACCGGCAGCTGCGCCGCTGCAGAGACGTCGCCGGCCCGTCCGCCGGCAGCGCCGCGGCGCTGCTCGATGCCGCCACGGCATTGCTGCGTGCGCCCGACTATCCGATCGGCATCGCGCGCCGGCCGGCCGCCGACGGCCTGTGGATCGGCAATGGCGCACGCGTCCATCCCAGCGCGCGGCTGACGGCGCCGGTGTGGCTGGGCGCACACGTTCTCGTCGCGGCGGATGCCGTCATCGGCCCCGATGCGGTGATCGGCGCGCGGAGCATCGTCGACCGTCGGGCGACCATTGCCGGCAGTCTTGTCGCGCCGGACAGCTACGTCGGCGCCGGCGTCGAGCTGCGCGGAGCGATCCTGTCCGGGCGGAGCCTGGTCAACGTCGCCCTCGAGGCGCGGCTCGACATCGCCGACCGCGAACTGGCCGGTCCGGTCGTTGCGGTCGACGACGCGACGCGGCCGGCGCCCGCCGAGCGGCTGCTGGCGGGACTGCTGTGGGCGGCGAGCTGGCCGCTGGCGAAGAGCGCGGGCGCCGGTGCAGGAGCCACCCGGCAGGACGGGTCCGCCGAAACCGTTGCTGCGGTCCAGTGCGGCGTGCCGGGAGCCTGGGTGCGGCACTTCTGCCTCGTGCTGCACCCCGGGCTGCTCGACGTCGTGCGGGGCCGGCGGCGGATCGTCGGGCCGCTGCCGCCGCTGGCCGGCATGGGCTCGGGCCTGCTCAACGACTCGCTTTACCTCGGGCCGGACGGCGCCGATCCGGCCCTGCGCCTGGCCGCCGACACGCTGGCAGCCGGCCGGCAGACCATTGTTCGCAACCTCGGCGCCATCCTTCGCTACGCTAGGGCCGTGGCGGTCGACTGGCGTTCACAGAACGCACCGGGGACGCAGGCGGCGCCGGCCCTGGTGCGCAATTCCTCAGACCGCTGACACTCGGAGTCCAACGTGAATCTCGAAATCAACGCACTGCAGTCGCCGGCCGCAACGGCCGTCGTCTCGTTCCCGGTGACCAACCTCGATGCCGGCAACGTCAAGGAGTTCCGCGCCGCCATCACGGCGGTGGCCGGCAACCACGACACGCTGGTGCTCGACATGAGCCGGCTGACCTTCGTCGACAGCTCGGGCCTCGGCGCGCTGCTGTCGTGCCTGCGCACGATGAAGGCCAAGAACGGCCAGCTGCTGCTGGTCGGCATGACCCGGCCGGTGCGCGCGCTGTTCGAGCTGGTGCGCATGCACCGAATCTTCGCCATCTTCAACACGATGGACGAAGCGCTGGACGAGGCAAAGGCGGCCTAGAGAGCGGCGCGACGCCGCAGGGGAGCGGGCATGTACGGCATGGTCAACAAGGCGGTCGAGGAGATGGTCTGCATGCACCACGGCGAGCCGGTGTGGGAGCAAATCAAGGCCCGCGCCGGCGTCGACGTCGACGTCTTCATGACCAACGAAGGCTATCCGGACGAGATGACCTACCGGCTGGTCGCGGCGGCGAGCGAAGTGCTCGACGTGCCGGCAGCAGGGATCCTCGAGGCGTTCGGCGAGCACTGGGTGCTGCACACCGCGCGTAACGCCTACGGCGGGCTGCTGTCGGCGGCCGGGCGGACGCTGCCGGAATTCCTCGGCAACCTGCCGGACTTCCACTCGCGCGTGGCGATGATCTATCCGAACCTGCAGCCGCCCCGCTTCGAGTGCACCGAGGTCACCGACACCTCGCTGCGGCTGCACTACCACACGCATCGGCCCGGGCTGGCCCCGTTCGTCATCGGCCTGGTGCAGGGCCTGGGCAAGATGTACGGCACACCGGTGACGGTGCAGCTCGTCGAGTCGCGCGAGCGCGGTGCGCCGCACGACGTGTTCGACCTGAGGTGGTCGGCCACCGCAGCGCCATGAGCGCTGAGAGCGCCGGGGCGCCGCTGCGGATCGGCCTGCCGCCGGCGCAGTTCGCCGCCGCCTTTCCCTTCCACTTCGCCGTCGACGCATCGCTGACCATCCTGCAGGTCGGTAGGACGCTGCGACGGGTATGTCCCGACGTCCTACCTGGCGCGCGGTGCGACGTCCTGTTCAGAGCGGTGCGACCGCAAGGGCAGATCAGACTCGACTGGATCGTCGAGAACAGGACGCGCTTCTTCCTGCTTGAGAACGTGGCCAGCAGCCTGCAGTTGCGCGGCGCGTTTGTCGAACTGCCGGGTGAGGGGAAGTGGCTGTTCCTCGGCTCGCCCTGGCTCACCGATGCGGCCGAGATCACCGCCCGCGGCCTGAACTTCGGCGACTTCGCGATCCACGATCCGGTGGTCGACCTGCTGCAGGTATTCCAGGCCAGCAAGATGGCGCTGGCCGACGCCCGGAGGCTGGCGGGGAAGCTCACCGCGCAGCGCGAGGAGCTTCGCGCCGCCAACGAACGCCTGCGGGGGCAGGAACTCGAGTCGCGCCGCCTCGCGCTCATCGCCGCGCGGACCGACAACGCGGTCGTGCTCACCGACGCCGACCGACGGATCGTCTGGATCAACGACGGCTTCACGCGGATGACCGGCTACGCGCTTGAAGAAGTGGCCGGCAGGAGGCCGGGAGCGGTGCTGCAGGGACCGGCCACCGATCCGGCGACAGTGCAGCGGATCCGCGAGAAGCTCGGGCGGGAAGAGGGCTTCAACGAAGAGATCCTGAATTACCGCAAGGATGGCAGCGAGTTCTGGTCGGCAATCGAGGTGCAGCCGATCCGGGACGAGAAGGGTCAGTTAGTCAACTACATGTCGATCCAATCCGACGTCACCGAGCGCCGGAACTCGCAGAGGCGGCTGGCGATCCAATATCAGGTCGCGGCGCTGCTGGCCGGGGCGGCGGATGTGACGGACGCCTTGCGCGGGATGCTGCAGGCGGTGTGCGGGGCACATCGCTGGCAGCTGGGGCAAGTCTGGAGCGTGGTCGAGGACCGGCTGCAACTGCTCGAGACCTGGGCCCCTGACCCGGAGCAGTTCGCCGACTTCGTCGACGCCAGCCGGGCCATGCGCTGGGAGCTTGGCAAGGGGTACCCGGGACAGGTGTGGGTCACAGGCGACTCGTACTGGATACGCGACGTTGCCGCCGATCCGATCTTTCTGCGTGCCGCGGCAGCGGCCCGCGACGGGCTGCGCAGCGCAATCTTCGTTCCCGTGACCGCACTCGGCCGGCTATGGGGCGTGTTGGAGCTCTTCAGCACGAAGTTGCAGGAGCATGACGACGCGGCGCTGAAGACGATTTCGACCATCGGCGTCCAGGTTGGCGCGTTCATCGACCGCTGGACGGCGCAGCAGGCGCTCCGCCAAAGCGAAGAGCGATTTCGCTCGGCGTTCGAGGACGCCCACGCGGGCATCGCGCTGGTCGGGCTCGACAGCCGGTTCGTGCGGGTCAACCCGGCGTTTTGCGAATTGATCGGCTACGACACGGAAGAGCTTGTCGGCAGGAGTTTCGTCGAGATTACGCATCCAGAAGATGCGGGGGCCAGCGAGCAGGCCTTTCGGCAACTGCTTTCGTGGCAAGCCGAGCGGATCGAACTCGAGAAGCGGTACGTGCGCAAGGACGGAAGGGTCATCTGGGTTCTCCTTCGTGTGCGGCGTCAGGGTGACTCGATTGACGGCCCGGGTCTGTTCGTCGGCCACTTCCTCGACATCACGGCGCGCAAGGAGGCCGAGCAGGCGCTGCGGCGGGAAAAGCAGCTGCTGGAGCAAGCGCAGCAGCGCGAGCTGCAGACCGGCTACGAGATCCAGCGATCGCTGCTCATCGGCGATTTGCCGACGGGGATCGCCGGGGCCGACATCGCTGCCTATGCGGAGCCTTCGCGGGGCATCGACGGCGACTTCTATGCCTTCACCCGGTTTCGCCCGGACTGCTTCGAACTGCTGGTGGGCGACGTCATGGGCAAGGGAGTGCCGGCGGCGCTGGTCGGAGCAGCGGTGCGGACGACTTACAACCAGGCCCTCTCCGAGCTGGTGGCAAGTGCCCGCGGCGGCGGCGGGCTGCCGACGCCGGCGAGCATCGTCGATGCGCTGCACGAGCGGCTGACCCCGCGGCTGATCGAGCTCGATACGTTCGTCACGCTGGCGTTGTACCGATTCGATCTGGCCGATGACAGGCTGGTCTTCGTCAACGCCGGGCACACGCCGGGGCTGCTGCTGGGCAGCAGTGGCGCGGTGGAGCGCCTGCTCGGCGAGAACATGCCGCTCGGGGTGCTCGAAGAAGAGCGCTACGTCGAGACGGTGCGGCCGGTGCACGCGGGCGAGGCACTGCTCGTGTACTCGGACGGCATCACCGAGGCGCGCAATACGGCGGATGTCGAGTTCGGCGAGGCGCGGCTCGGCAGCTTCCTGCGCGAGCTGCACGGCTCGCAGGCGCCGGCGCGGATCAGGCTGCAGCTGCTGCGCAAACGGGTGCGCGACTACGTGGGCGAGCGGACCATGCCCGACGACGAGACGGCGGTGCTGATCGGCTTGCACGGGCCCGCCGGTTCGCTCGAGGCGCCCGATCGACTCGGCAATGGCGAGGAAACCTTCGATCTGCCCTGGCGGCTCGCGGCACTGGAGCCGGTGCGACGGCGCGTGGCGCTGGCGGCGGCCGGGCTGGGGGAGGAGGCGCGCGACCGCCTGGTGCTGGCAGCGTTCGAGGCAGCGACCAACGTGGTGCGCCACGTGGCTGCGCCGTACGCGGGGGCGACGTTGACCTGTCGGCTGCGGCGCGAGGCGCAGCAGGTGATGGTGCAACTGTGGTACCTGGGGCCGCCCTTCGCGGCGGAGGGCAGGGCCCCGGCCGACCTGTCCGGCGAGAGCGAGGGTGGCTTCGGCCTGCACATCATCGAGCAGGCGGTCAGCCGCGTGAGCTACGAGCAGCCGCTGCCTGAGGTTTGCTGCACCCGTCTCGTGCAGCAGGCCGAAGGCGCGACGGCCTGACTATGGCGGGCGTGGGCGGCGCGACGCCGGCGACGCCGCAGGCCGTCGAGGCCTACTTCGAGTACGCGCTGAACGGCATCATCGAGGCCACGGCGGACGGGCGCGTCGTGCGTGGCAACCCGGCGGCGGCGAGCATCCTCGGCCGCTCGCAGAAACGGCTGCGCGACGCCTCGCTCGGCGCGCTGCTCGCCGGCGACGAGGAGTCGCGGGCGCGGCTGGCGCGGCACCTGGAGGCGGTCGCCGAGCAGGGCGTGAGCCTGGCGACGATGCCAGTTCCTATCGACGGTTCGCTGCGGACGATCGAGCTGGCTTCGATCGACCTCGGCGAGGGCCGTCACCTGCACATCCTCGACGACATCACCGAGCAGCGGCAGCTGACCGACCGGCTCGAACAGGCGCGGCGCGCCGCCGACGAGGCCAACGCCGCCAAGTCGGCGTTCCTCGCCAGCATGAGCCACGAGATCCGCACGCCGCTGAACGGCATCATCGGGCTGGAGCGGCTGCTGCGCCTGACGCCGCTGACCGCCCGGCAGGCGGAATACCTCGACGACCTGCGGCGCGCCGCACAGACGCTGCTGGCGGTGCTCGGCGACGTGCTCGACTTCTCGCGCATCGAGTCGGGCCGGCTAGAGCTCGAACCGCGCGCCTTCGACGCCGACGAGTTCCTCGACAGCGTGGCCACGGCCTGCGGTCCGGCGGCGTCCGGCAGGCCGATCCGGCTGCTGTTCGACGTCGAGCCGGGCACGCCGCGCCGCTGGCACGGCGACCCGCTGCGGCTGGCGCAGGCGGTGAACAACCTGCTGGCCAACGCGATCAAGTTCACCGAGGCCGGGCACGTGATCCTCGCCGTCTCATGGGCGGCGGCCGACGGCGGCCGGCTGCGGCTGGCGGTCAGCGACAGCGGCGTGGGCATGACGGGCGAGCAGTTGCAGCGCGTGTTCTCGCCGTTCGTGCAGGCCGATCCGTCGGTCACGCGCCGCTACGGCGGCAGCGGCCTGGGCCTGGCGATCGCCCGCGGCATCGTGCAGGCGATGGGCGGGACGATCTCGGCGCGCAGCCAGCCCGGCATCGGCAGCGAGTTCGTGATCGAGGTGCCGATGCCGGCCGAGGAAGGCGAGACGCCGGCGCACATCACGGGCGTCGGGCGGGTCGTGCTGATCGCCGACGACGCGCGCCAGCGGCAGGCGCTGGCGCGACTGCTGGCGGCCGAGTCGATCGCCGTCGAACTGCGCACGTCGTCCCGACCAGGCGACGTGCGCGCGGCGAGCGAGGGCACGGTCGTCATCGTCGACGAGGACGACGGTGCCGGCCTGCTCGAGGACCTGCGCCGGCTAGGGAGCGGGCAGCGGCTGATCCGGCTGCAGTCGTGGGTCGGCGCCGCCGAACCTGACGAGGGCGCAATCGTGCTGCGCGCGCCGGCGACGCCGCGGCGGCTGCGGCAGGCGATCGAGCAGTGCGTGCGCCGCGAGCCGGCGCGCGCCGCCGAGGAAAACCCGTGGGAAGGCCTGCGCGGCGAGTACGGTGGCAATCGGCTCCTGCTGGTCGAGGACGACCCGATCAGCCGGCGGGTGACGGCGGAGCTGCTCGCCTTCACCGGGATCGAGGTCAGTGTGGCCGAAAACGGCAAGGCGGCCTGCGACATGCTGACCGCGCCGGGCGCCCGCCCGGTGCGGCTGGTCCTGATGGACGTGCAGATGCCGGTAATGGACGGGCTGACGGCGACCCGGGCACTGCGGGCCGCGGGCGTCGACACGCCGATCGTCGCGCTGACTGCCGGTGCATCGGCCGGGGAACGCGAGGCGTGCTTCGGTGCCGGCATGAACGACTGGCTGGGCAAGCCGCCGGAACTCGCCGACCTCGAGGCGGTGCTGGCGCGCTGGCTGCCGGCGCACGGCACTACGGCGCCTGGCCCCGCGCCGGCTGCGGCTGCCGGCGCAGCGCCGAGGCAGACGCTGGCTGGAATCGACGAGGAGGCGGCGCTGCAGAGGTTTCTCGGCAATCGTGCCGTCTTCGCCGACGCGTTGCAGGCGTTCATTGCCGCGCAGCGGCCCGTGATCGGCCAGATCGCCGGCCTGCTGGCGGCGGGTGACCAGGACACCGCGGCGCGCCAGCTGCACACGCTGGCCGGCAGCGCCGCCCTGCTGGGGGCCGAACGCCTGCAGGCGACTGCCAGGGCGCTCGAAGACCCGGTCCGTCGCGGGGTTCGTCCGCCGCAGCAGGACTTCGAGCGGCTGATCGAGGCCTTCGAGGAAGTGGCCCGGGCCGCGGGGCAGGCTGCTGGGTAGGGTCGCAGCGGGCCGGCGCGGCCGGCCGCGCGATCGTTTTCCATAAGTTTTCACTGCTGCCACATTCGCCGGGCCCCCCGGCGCTGTAATTCGCCCCGTCTGAACCGAGAAGGGGCGCCAGTGAAAGCCTTGATCCTTGCCGCCGGTCGCGGAACGCGCGTGCAGCCGCTCACGCACACGCTGCCCAAGCCGATGATCCCGATCGTCCACAAGCCGGTGATCGAACTGCTGGTAGACCAGCTGCGCCGGCACGGTTTCGACGAGATCGTCGTCAACACCAGTTACCTGGCGCCGCAGATCGAGGGCTACTTTCGCGACGGCCACCGCTTCGGCGTGCAGATGGCCTACTCGTTCGAGGGCGTCGAGCGCGACGGCGTGCTGATCGACGAGCCGCTCGGCTCGGCCGGGGCGATGCAGAAGATCCAGCTGCACTCGGGCTTCTTCGACGACACCTTCCTGGTCGTCTGCGGCGATGCGCTGGTCGACCTCGACCTCGGCGCGCTGCTGCAGTTTCACCGCCAGCGGCGGGCGGTGGCGACCGTCGCACTGAAGCGCCTGCCGGCCGAGCAGCTGTCGAACTACGGGGTGGCGGTGGTCGACGGCGACGGCCGCATCAGCGAGTTCCAGGAGAAGCCGGCACCGGAGACCGCGCGCAGCGACCTGGCCAACACCGGCATCTACCTGTTCGAGCCGGCGATCTTCAACCGCATCCCGAAGGACCGCGTCTACGACATCGGCGGCGAGCTGCTGCCGGCGTTGGCGCGCGACGGCCAACGGATCTACGGCGCCGAGCTGCCGTTCACCTGGCTCGACATCGGCCGGCTCGAGGACTACCACCGCGTCGTGATGCAGGCGATGGCCGGCGAGGTGCCGGGCTTCGACCTGCCCGGGCGGGCGATCCGGCCGGGCCTGCGCGTCGGCCCGAACGTGCGCGCCAATTTCAACCGCATCTCGACCTGCGGGCCCGTCTACATCGCCGGCAGTGCCGAGGTCGGCAACGACTGCAAGCTGATCGGCCCGGTCGTCGTCGGTGCCGGGGCGGCGATCGAGCCGGGCGTCACCGTCGAGTCGTCGATCGTCCTCGACCACACGCGGGTGGGCAGCGGCGCCGAGGTCCGCAACAAGGTGGTCGGGCCGCGCTTCTGCTTTGCCGCCGACGGCACCGTGCTCGACGGGCGGCACACCGACACCGCGTGGCTGTTCTCCGACGCGCGCAGCGTGCTGCCGCCGCTGACCGTCGAGCAGCGCCGCATCGTCAGCGGCCTGCTCGATGCGATCGCAGCCTGAGCTCCTGTCGAGTCCCGCGATGAACGCAGCCGAGCCCGCCTTCGACGCCGCGGCCAGCCGCGGCCTCGGCATCAAGCCGCTGGCCAGCCTGTACGCGCACCGCTGGCTGGCGCTGGTCGTGCTCGTGCTGACGTTCCTGGTGGCGGCGCCGATTGCCTGGATCAAGGGCCAGCCGCGCTACGTCGCTACGGCGACGGTTCAGGTGGCGCCGCGCTACATGAAGAACGTCAAGGACGACAACGAACTCGACTTCCAGTCGAACTCGCAGTATCGCCAGTTCGTCGAGCACCAGGCGCGCAGCGTCGGCCGCTACGACATCCTGTCCGCCGCGATCGACGCGGCCGCCGCGCGCGGCTACCTGTGGCGCCGCGACGGCGAGAGCCCGCGCCGCGCGGTGGAGCGGCTGCAGGAGCAGCTGGTGGTGGTGCCCGTGGCCGACACCTACCTGATGCAGATCAGCCTCGCCGGCAGCGGCAAGGAAGGCATCGCCGAACTGGTCAACGCGGTGGTTGCCGCCTACATCGACAAGATGAAGGACGAGCTGGTCTACGGCGCGGACGAGCGCATGAAGGCCGTGCTGGCGCGCGAGGCGGAGCTGCTGCGCACTGTCCGCGAGGCCGCCGACCGGCGCACGGCGATCGCGCTGGAGATCGGCGTCAGCACCTTCAACGAGCAGGAAGGCAACCCGCACGACAAGCTGCTGCTGGCGGCGCGCACCGCCTTCGAGGAGGCGCAGCGCAGCCGCATCGCCGCCGAGTCGAAGCTGCGCGCCTTCGAGACCAACCGGGAGACCGACCTCGTCACCCGCTCGATCCAGGAAACCGTGCTGAACGATCCGGGGCTGAACAGCCTGAAGTCGAGCCTGAACTCGCGCCGCGCGGCGCTCGCCACGGCGGCGAGCGGCCTGACGGCTGACCATCCGGCGCACGAGGCGGCGCAGGCCGAGCTGGCCGAGATCGAGGCGGAGATCGCCAGGCGCAGCGGCCAGCTCACCAGGGACGTGGCAGGCAACATCCGCGCCCGCTACCAGTCGACGGTCGACCAGGCGCGACGCTACGAGAAGGAGATGGGGTCGATCCTCGCCGAGCGCGAGGCGCGCAGCGCCCGCGCCGCGAAGGTCTACAACGAGGCGCTGTCGCTCGACGCCGACATCGAGGCGGCGCGCAAGGAGCTCGACACCGTGCGCGCCCGGCTGAACTTCTTCAGCGGCGAGCGGCAGGCCCTGGGATTCGTCCGCCTGGTCACCGCCGCCATGCCGCCGGAGACGGCCTACGGCATCGGCCGCAAGAAACTGCTGCTGGCCGCGCTGCTGGCGGCGATCCTGGTGGCGGTGCTGGTGCCGACGGCGATCGACATGGTCGACGGACGGGTGCGCGCCGTCGGCGATGCGGAGCGCGCCCTCGAGATGCCGGCGCTGGGCTGGCACGTGGAGGGCGACGGCGAGGCGGCGCGGATGTTCGCCGACGATCAGCTTCGCCGCATGGCCGGTGCGCTCACCCGCGAGCGCGACCGCCACGGCACGCAGGTGTTCGCCCTCAGTGGCGTGAAGCCCGGCGCCGGCACCAGCCGGCTTGCGCTGAAGCTGGGGCGCACCCTCGACGGCCTCGGCTACGCGACCCTGGTGGTGGAGGCCAACGCCTTCAGCCCGGATGCGCGCTACGGCAGCGTGCGGCCGGGGCTGGCCGAGTGCCTGCGCGAGGAAGCGGCGGCCGACGAGTGCATAGAACCTGCGCACGGCGAGCTGCCGGCGCGGGTGCGGGTCGGGGCGACCGACGGCCACCTGGGCCGCGTCGACCGCCTGCGCGCGCTGCTCGACGGCTGGCGCCAGCGCTACGCCTTCGTGCTGGTCGACGCGGCGCCGCTGCTGCTGGCGGCGGACGCCGAGATCGTGCTCGACCGCATCGGCCACGCGCTGCTGGTCGTCGAAGCAGGGGCGACGACGCGCGGCGAGATCGCCCGCGCGCGCCGCGTGCTCGAGGCAAGCAGCGCGCAGGCGGCCGGCCTGATCGTCAACCGCGTGCGGGTGCTCGAAGGCGGCGGCTACCTGCGCCACCTGCTGGTCGAGTTCCTGACCCGCCGCAAGTACGCCGAGTTCGCCTCGCAGCCGGCCTGGCGCCTGCAGCTGGCGGCCTGGCTGGCGCGCGGCAACCCGCTGCGGCGCCCCGAAGCGAAAGGAGCCGCGGCATGAAAGTCTTCGACGCCTTCGAGCGGATCGTCGTGATCAACCTGCGCGAGCGGGTCGACCGGCGGCGCGAGATGGAGGCCGAGCTTCGTCGGGCCGGCATCGGCGCCGGCGATCGGCGCCTGCAGTTCTTCGCCGGCATCCGGCCGGCCGACGCCGGCCTGTTCCCGAGCATCGGCGCGCGCGGCTGCTTCGAGAGCCATCTTGGCGTCATCAGCGAGGCGCTGCGCGACGGCGTCGCCAGCGTGCTGGTGCTGGAGGACGACCTGCTGCTGCACCCGGCGGCCTGTGTCGATCAGCCGGCGCTGGTCGAACGCCTGGCGCAGGGACAGTGGGACTTCGCCTACCCGGGCCACGCGCTGCCGCCGGAGCAATCGGGCGGCACGGTGCGCTGGGAGCAAACCCGCAGCCCGCTGGTGTGCGCGCATTTCTACGGCCTGCATCGCCGCGTGCTCGCCGACCTGCGCGACTACCTCGAGGACTGCCGCCGCCGCCCGCCCGGGCACCCGGACGGCGGGCCGATGCACGTCGACGGCGCCTTCTCGATGTTCCGCCGCCGCACTCCGGCGGTGGTCACGCTGATCGCCTCGCCGTCGCTCGGCGGCCAGCGCAGCTCGCGCAGCGACATCACCACCAACCGCTGGTTCGACCGCCAGCCGGGTGTGCGGCTGCTCGCCGGATTGGCCCGCAAGGGCAAGAACCTCTGGCGCTCGACGACGCTCGCCGCCGCCTCGCCCCGTCCGCAGGAGGACCTCGGTCATGAGTGACGCGACCCGCAGTTCGCTGCCCGGCTACTACGCCTTCGTCCGCAGCGAGATCGAGCCGCTGCTGCCGGCGCGCGCCGATCACGTGCTCGAGGTCGGCTGCGGCCAGGGCGGCACGCTGGCCTGGCTGAAGGACAGCGGCATCGCTGCGCGAACCACCGGCATCGAGCTGGACGCGGCTTCCGCCGCCGCCGCGCGCACCTGCGTCGACCGACTGATCGAGGGCGACGCCGAGGCGGCGATCGACTCGCTGCCGGCCGGATCGCTCGACCTGGTGCTGTGCCTGGACGTGCTCGAGCACCTGGTCGACCCGTGGCGGGCGATGGCGCGGCTGGCGCGCGCGCTGCGGCCCGGCGGCAGCGTCATCATCAGCGTGCCGAACGTGCGCCACTACAGCGTCGCCTTTCCTCTGCTGTGGTCGGGCCGCTGGCAGTACCAGGAGGCCGGCATCCTCGACCGCACGCACCTGCGTTTCTTCACGCGCGACGGCGCCGGTGCGCTGCTCACCGGCGCCGGGCTCGAGCCTGCCGGCGGCATCGACACCGGGCTTGAAGTCAGGCGCAAGCGCGAACTGTGGAAGCCGCTGCTGGCGCGCAGCGCCTGGCGAGATCTCGGTGTGTTCCAGTTCGTCATGCGCGGTCGCAAGCCCGCCTTCGCTCAAACGCAGTCGGCGCCGCAGCTGGCACCTGCACTGGGTGCCGCGCTGTGACCTCTGCCGCCAGCGGGCTGCTCGCCATCGCCGGGCTGTGCCTCGGCATCGGCTGCGCGGCGGCGCCGGGCGCGGACATCGTCCGCCTGTCGCCGGCGCGCGCGCCGGTGCTGGTCGATGCGCCGCGCTTCGGGCTGAATCTCGGCGGCGCGAGCACCTGGGGTGCCGAACAGCTGCCGGCCAACGTGCTGAAGAATCCCGGCTTCGAGGCGCCGATCGAGCGCTCGCTGGTCGTTGTAAAGACGCTCGCCGGCCAGACGGTGACCGACGACACTCCGTGGACGGCACGAGCCGATGGCCTCTGGGACGGCGCCGAGTTCGAAGTCCTCTCGGGTGCGGCGGCCGGCAAGCGCGGCGTGGTGGTGTCCTATCGCCGGGCCTCGGCAGGTGGGCCGGGGGTGTTTGCGCTGGCGCCGTTTCCCGCGGGCCTGCGTGCCGCCGATGCGCTGGCGGTGACGACAACCGGCCGGATCGCCGGCGTGCCCATGTGGTGGTCGAGCGCCGGCGAACCGCGCACCATCGACGACGCTCGTCCCGGAAGCGGCGGCCGGCAGGCCGCGTATCTGAAGGCAGCGAACGGGCAGCCGAGCCGCCTCGCCCATCACCTGGACATGCTTGCCCGTGCCGGCAAGCTGCTGCCGGTGCAGGGCGCCTGGCAGCTCGAGTTCTGGGCGCGCACCAACTCGCCGGGCACGCAGCTGGCGGTCGTCTTTCGCCGGCACGGCAGCCGGCCGTTCGTGGCCCGCGACTTCGTCCTCGGCGCGCACTGGCAGCGCTTCGCCGTCCCCTTCTCGGCGACCGACGACGGTCCTTACGGTGCGCTGGAACTGAGCTTCGAGGTGCGCGGCGGCGACGCCCTGCTCGACGATGCCTATCTCGGCGAGGCGGCAGGCGCGGGCGGCGGCTTCCGCGCGGCAACGGTCGCCGCGCTGCGCCAGCTGCGCCCCGGCTATCTGCGCGACTGGCAGGGCCAGCTCGGCGACACCTTCGACAACCGCATGGCGGAGTCGTCGGCACGGCGGCCGACCCGCCATCGCCCGGGCGATGCCGAGCTGATCTACAACTACAGCCTGCCCGAGTTCCTCGCGCTGTGTGCCGCCGTCGACGCCCGCCCGTGGGTGATTGCGCCGCCGCTGATGAGCGGCGAGGACTGGCGGCGGATGGGCGAGGCGATCGCTGCCGGTGCCCGCCGTCACGGCTTCGACGAAGTCCTGGTCGAGTTCGGCAACGAGAACTGGAACGAGCTGTTCCGGCCGGCCGGCTTCATGTCGGCGGACACCCACGCGGCGGTCGCCGATCGCGCCTTTGCGCAACTGCAGCTCGGCGCCGGCAGCTATCGCGGCATCGTCCCGGTGGTCAACGCCCAGTTCGTCAATCCGGCCTCATGGCGAAAGCTCGCCTCGCTCTCGCGCGAGGCGAAGCGGGTCGCCGTGGCGCCGTACTTCCTCTATCGGCTCGACCAGACGAGCGCCGAGCAGGCGGTGGCGGCCGCCTTCGGCGATTCGCTGGCTCCGCTGCGCGAAGGCGTCGCCGCACCGGCCGCCCTCGGCAAGCGGGTGGCCGTCTACGAGGTGAACTTCCACACCACGCTGGGCGATGCTTCACCGCAGCTGCGTGACCTGGTGGTCACCGGCGCACACGGCGGCGCCGCGCTTGCGCAGCAGCTGCTCGGCGCCCTGCTGGCCGGCGTGCGCGAGCAGTCCGTCTACGCGCTGGCCGGTTTCGATGCGTACACGGCCGATCGCCGGCTCGTGCGCCTGTGGGGAGTGACGCGCGACCTGGCGCCCGGGCGCCTGCGTCCGACGGGGCTGGCACTGCAGATGCTCAACGGTGCCGTCGACGGCGACGCGCACGCGGCGCAGTGCAGCGGCGATGCCGCGGCCTGCGGCGCGGTCACCGCCGCCTGGTTCGTGCAGCCGCAGCGGCGGCAGCTGGTGGTCGCTTCGCGCGCCGGGCGCACGCTGCACGTGCGCTCGGGCATCGCCTGCAGCCAGCCGGTGGCGGTCGAGCTGCTCGACGGCTCCGACCCGATGCGCGACAACGAGCGGGCGGAGGCGGTGCGCATCGAGCCCGCCAGGGCAGCCTGCGACCTCGAGTGGGCGTTCGATCTGCCGGCGCACAGCGTCGCCGTGCTGCGGACCGTCGGCGACAGCCCCGGGGCACGCGGATGAGCGCGGTGATCGGCCAACGCGCCGCTGCAGGGGTCGCCGCCGATGCGCCGCCGTCCGGCCACGACCGGATCGTCGGCGACGCCGGCTTCGCGATGGGCGCCAAGCTCTTCTACCTCGTCACCCGGCTCGGCCTGCCGCCGCTCGTGCTGGCCCACATCACGCTTGCCGATTACGGGCTGTGGGCAGCGTGCTTCGTCATCATCGGCTACATCGGGCTGGCCGACCTCGGCCTGCCGAGCATCTACGTGCGCTTCGTCGCGCGGCTGCACGCGCGCGGCGACGTCGACGGCATCAGCCGCACGCTGTCCACCGGCATCTTCAGCATCGGGGCGATCGCCGTGGCGGCGCTGGCCGGCCTGTACCTGGCCCTGCCGCTGTGCTTCGACCTGCTGAAGGTCGACCCGGCGGCGCGGCCGACTGCCAGCCTGCTCATCATCGGCACGGCGGCCGTGTTCCTCGCCGACATGACGCTCGGCGGCTTCGCCTACATGCTGCACGGCCTTCAGCGCATCCGCCTCGAGCAGCAGATCGGCGTGGCGGCCTGCACGCTGGAACTGCTGCTGATCGTGGCGTTCCTGCAGGCCGGTCTCGGCGTGATGGCGCTGCTCGCCGCCTATGCGCTGCGTTATGCGTTCTCGCTCGCGCTGACGATACGACAGGCGTTCCGGCTGCTGCCGGGGCTGAGCGTGTCGCCGCGCCGATTCGACCGGGCGCTGCTGCGCGAGTTCGCCGGCTTCGGGGCGCGGGTGCAGGCGAGCACGGCGCTGAGCATCGTGCTGCACTCTGCCGACCGCCTGCTGGCGGGACTCACGCTCGGGCCGAAGGCGATCGCGCTGTTCGACCTCGGCGGCAAGATCCCCATCGCTGCGATGTCGGTGCCGAGCGCCATCACCCGCGTGACCTTGCCGGCTGCGTCGGCAATCGACGGCAGTGCCGACGCGGCGTCGTTCCGGCGCCTGGCCGAGCTGTGCCTGCGCGCGTCGCGGTCGATCGGCCTCGCGTCGGCCATTCCGATGGCGTTCCTCGCTGCTTTCGCGACGCCGATCTGCCGCAGCTGGCTGGGCGATCGCGCCGATCTGGCCGTGCTGCCGCTGATCATGACGCTGACCGCGGTGGCCGCACACCTGCACATCGTCACCGGCCCGGCCTCGGCGACCTTCCGCAGCCAGGGCAACGTCGGCAACGAGTTCGTCTATCACGGGCTGCGCGTCGCCGCCATCGGCGGCGGTGTCGGCGTCGCGTTCCTGCTCGCCGGCCCGTCGGTCGCGGGTCTTGCCTGGGGCGTGGCGGGCGGCATCGCCACGGCGGCGCTGATCTACCTCGTTTACAGCCATCGGCGGCTGGGCTTCACGACGAGGCAGTTCGCCGGCCGGGTCCTGCTGCCGGCGCTCGCGCCGGCGGCGATCGCCGGCGCGCTGTCGGCGCTCTGGTTCGCCGCCGTTCCGCCGTCGCTGCCGCGCTGGCCGTCGCTGGCCTGGCTTGCCGCCTTCGGCCTGGCGCACGTGGCCCTGTCCGCGGTGGCGGTCTGGGCGCTGCTGACCGCCGACGAGCGCCAGCGTCTTCGTCCGATCCTGCGGCGGCTGATGCCGTCTGCAATCAGGGAGCACTGATGTTTGACAACGACATTGCAGCTCAAGCGCGCCGCCCCTTGCTGGCGTGCGTCGCGCTGGCGACGGTGCTGCTCGCTGGCGGCTGTGCCCATGCGCCGGTGCCGGCTGAGCAAGCCAACACGGCGGCATTCCAGCCCGCCAAGCGCACCGACGTCGTCAGCTTCGCCGACCGCGCGGCGCTCGCCGAGCTCGACGCCGCGGTCGATCCCGTGTACATGCTCGGCGCCGGCGACCACCTGAGCGTCCAGGTGCTCGGCCGTCCCGAGATGTCGGCCCGGCACGTGGTGGGACCGGACGGGCGCATCAGCATGCCGCTGATCGGAACGCTTCGCGTGGCCGAGCTCACGCGCGAGGAAGCGACGGTCAACGTGCAGACCGCGCTGCAGCGCTACTTCAAGAGGCCCGAGGTGGCGCTGTCGGTG
>CP070661.1:3722074-3726236 GCA_020355165.1 Burkholderiales bacterium | reverse complement strand
CGCGGCCTGTTCGAACGGCCGAAGATGGGCTTCGGCGTGCCGATCGACCACTGGCTGCGCGGGCCGTTGCGCGAGTGGGCCGAGCACCTGCTGGATCCGGGCAGGCTGAAATCGCAGGGTTTCTTCGCCGTCGAGCCGATCAGGCAGGCGTGGGCGGAGCACCTCGGCGGACAGCGGTCGAACCAGTATCCGCTTTGGGTGATCCTGATGTTCCAGGCCTGGCTCGAGCACCAGCATGAGCGCTGAGGCGCCGCGACTGCTGTTCGTCGTCACCGAGGACTGGTACTTCGTCTCGCACCGGCTGCCACTGGCCATCGCGGCGCTGCGTGTTGGCTATCGCGTCGCTGTGGCGACGCGGGTGAAGGACCACGCGGCGCCGATCGTCGAGGCCGGCGTCGAACTGCTCGAACTGAAGCACTGGCGCCGCTCCAGCCTGAATCCGTTGCGGGAACTGGCGGCGGTGGCAGAACTTGCCGGCGTTGTGCGCCGATGGCGACCCGACATCGTTCACCTGGTTGCGCTGAAACCGGTGCTCTACGGCGGCCTGGCAGCCCGGCTCGCGGGGGCGCCGGCCCGCGTCAGCGCGCTGGCGGGCCTGGGATTCGTGTTCGTCCAGGGCCGAGCGCTGGCCGGCCTTCTGCGGCCGTTTGTAAAACTGGTCTTCCGCTGGACCCTCGGCGGGAAGCGCGCGATGACAATCGTGCAGAACCCGGACGACCGCGATCTGCTGATCCGCGAAGGCCTTGTGCAGGCGCCGCAGGTGCGCATCATCCGGGGTTCGGGTGTGGACCTGTGCCGCTTCGCCGCCGGCGAGCCGCCCACCGGACGACCCATCGTGATGCTGATGTCCCGCATGCTGTGGGACAAGGGCGTCGGCGAGTTCGTCGAAGCGGCGCGACAGGCGACGGCGCGCGGCGCCGATGCGCGCTTCGTGCTGGTGGGCGATCCCGATCCGGAGAATCCGGCGGCGATTCCCCTCGCAAAGCTGCGCGAATGGAACGAGAGCGGCGTGGTCGAGTGGTGGGGGCAGCGGACCGATGCGCCGGAGGTATTGGCGCAAGCGCGGATCGTGGTCCTGCCTTCGTATCGCGAAGGTCTGCCCAAGGTGTTGCTGGAGGCGGCGGCGAGCGGGCGGCCGATGGTCGCCACCGACGTTCCAGGCTGCCGCGAAGTGGTCGAGCCCGGTGTCACCGGCCTGCTCGTGCGGCCGCGCGATGCGGGCGAACTGGCCGAGGCAATGCTGCGGCTGATCGCCGATCCCGACCGCTGCCGTGAAATGGGCCAGCGCGCGCGGCGGCTCGCCGAGCGCGAGTTCGGTGTCGAAGCTGTCGTGGCGCGTACGTTCGACCTGTATCGGGAGCTGCTCGGGCGATGAACAGCGCGCTGGTCACGGGCAGCTCGGGCTTCGTCGGCCGCGGACTGGTCGCCGAACTCCGCCGTCGTGGGCACGAAGCGAGAGGGGCGGTTCGCCGGCAGTCGTCCAAGGCTGCAGACGCGGAGATCGTCGCCGTCGGCCACCTGTCCGACTCTACCGACTGGTCGGCCGCGCTGCGCGAGGTCGACACGGTGTTTCACCTCGCCGCGCGTGTTCACCAGGCCGGGGAAGGCGGCGGCGACGCCGAAGCGGACTACCGGCGAACCAACACCGATGCGACCGTCGCGCTGGCACGTGCGGCAATCGACGCCGGCGTCCGCCGCTTCGTCTTCGTCAGCTCGGTCAAGGTGATGGGCGAGGTTTCGGCGGCGCGCCCGTTCGCCGAAGACGATCCGCCGCAGCCGCAGGACGCCTACGGCCGCAGCAAGCTCGCCGCCGAGCAGGCGCTGGCCGATCTGGCCGGGCAGATCGAGGTCAGCATCGTCCGGCCGCCGCTGGTCTACGGCCAGGGCGTGCGGGCGAACTTCCTCAGCCTGCTGAAGCTTGCCGCGAGCGGCTGGCCGCTGCCCCTGCGCGCTGCGACCGCTCCGCGCAGCATGGTGTTCATCGACAACCTGGTCGACGCGCTGATCGCCTGCGCCACCAGGCCACACGGCTCGCCGGCCACCTATTTCGTCTCGGACGGGCGTGACACTTCGGTGGCCGACCTCGTGCGGCTGCTGCGTGCCGAGATGGGGCTGCCGACGCGCCTGTGGACCCTGCCGAGTGGCTTCGTGCAGGCGACGGCGCGCATCGTCGGCCGCGCCGACGCCGCGCAGCGCCTGTTCTCGCCGCTGCAGGTCGACATCGGCCGCATCCGGCGGGAACTCGGCTGGTCACCGCCGGTGGCTGCCGAAGTGGCTCTGCACCAGACCGTGCGCTGGTTCCTCGACGCGCGTTCGCGTCGTGCCCTTTGAGATGAGCATGGTGCTGGTGCCGCTGCTGTGCCTGCTGCTGGTCGCAGGGTTGCTCAAGCTGCTGCTTGCTTCGGGCTGGGCGGCGCGCATCGCGATCGACCTGCCCAACGAGCGCTCGCTGCACGCCGCGCCGGTCCCGCGCATCGGCGGCATCGTGCTGATCGGCGTCGCACTGGCCGCGTCCGCGCTCCTTTCGCCCGCGCTGCGCCCGGTCCTGCTGATCGCAGCCATGCTGGCGCTGATCTCGGCCTGGGATGACCGGCACGGGCTGCCGGTCGCACTTCGCCTTGCCGTTCACCTTGCCGCGGCTGCCGGCTCGATCTTCGTGCTGCAGGTGGCGGCACCCGTCTGGGTCATGGTCGCCCTGGCCTTGCTGCTGACCTGGGCGATGAACCTTTTCAACTTCATGGACGGTTCGGACGGCCTTGCCGGCGGCATGGCGCTGTTCGGCTTCGGTGCCCTGGGCATTGCGGCGGCCGGGTCGGCGCCTGGCGTCGCGGTGGCCTGCATCTGCATCGCCGCGGCTTCGGCAGGCTTCCTCTGGCACAACTTCCATCCGGCGCGCGTCTTCCTCGGCGACGCCGGCTCGATCCCGCTCGGCTTCCTGGTTGGCAGCCTTGGTCTCGCCGGCTGGGTCGAGGGACTCTGGCCGGCCTGGTTCCCGCTGCTGGTCTTCTCGCCGTTCGTTGTCGACGCCACGCTGACCCTCGTTGCGAGGGTGCTGCGCGGGAGCAAGCCGTGGCAGCCGCATCGAGAGCACGCCTACCAGCGGATGGTCGCCGGCGGACTGGGCCATCGCCGAACGGCGCTGCTGTGGTACGCGCTGATGGCGGCATGCGCGGCGAGCGGCCTGGTCGGGCTGAGGCTCGACGCCGCCGGGCAGTGGACACTGGTTGTCGCCTGGGTCGTCATCTATGGCATCCTCGCCGCCGTGACGACGCGGCGATTCCCGTTGCCGAAGAAGACCTGAACGCGAGATGGCCCGCACCGCCGCTGCGCGTCTCGTTCCTACCTCCGCCAAGGGTTACGCGGTCCTCGGCGCCGACCTCGTCTCGGTGGCGATTGCGTGGCTGGTCTCGTTCCTGCTGCGCTTCAACTTCCAGCTGCCCGACGAGTACCTGGCGCTCGCCGTGCGCAGCCTGCTGTGGGTGGTGCCGATCTACGGCGTCGCCTTCTTGGCGATGGGCATGTACCGCGGCATGGTGCGCTTCTCCAGCCTGCCGGACCTGCTGCGCATCGGCCGCGCGGTGGCACTCGCCGCCGCGGCGGTGGCGCTGGTCGCCTACCTCGCGCAGTTCGACCTGATCGTGCCGCGCTCGGTGATCGTGCTGTCGCCGATCCTGTCGCTGCTGGCCGTCGGCGGCACGCGCGCCGCCTATCGCGCCTGGCGCGAGTCGCGCCCGTCGCGCGAGGCCGGCGGCCAGCGGCGCCGGCTGTTCGTCCTCGGTACCGGCGAGCCGGGCGCGCGGCTGCTGCGCGAGCTGGCCACCTCGCCGCAGTGGCAGGCGGTCGGAGCGTTCGACGACCGGCGCGAGGCGCACGGCCGCGAGATCCACGGCGTGCCGGTGCTCGGCGCGCTGGCCGACGTCGAGCGGCTGGCGCGCGAGCTCGACGTGCGCGACGCGGTGATCGCCATGCCCGAGGCCTCCAGCGCCCGCCGACAGCAGGCGGCGACGATCTGCATGCGGGCGGGACTGAACGCGCTGCTGCTGCCGGCGCTGTCGGACCTGATCGAGGGGCGGGTGACGATCGAGAACGTCCGCCGCATCAACCTCGAGGACCTGCTCGGCCGCGACGCGGTGCGCATCAACAGCGCCGAGGTCGGCCAGAT
>CP070661.1:3708776-3721974 GCA_020355165.1 Burkholderiales bacterium | reverse complement strand
ACTCGAGGCGCTCGCCATTCCGGCCACCGGCTCGGTCGGTCAGGGCTGGCGGCGGCAGCGCAGCGGCTCGGCCAGCAGTTCGGCGAACTGCAGCGTGGCCTCGTCGCCCTTTTCGTGCCAGCTCACCTTGCCGTCCGGGCTGGCGAAGGACACGCCGGAGCCGCTGCGCGTTCTCTCGACGGCGACGCGCGTGCCGGCGTAGGTGAGCCAGGCCTGTTCCGAGGGCCGGCGCGGGTGGAAGTTCAGCAGAACGCTGCGCTCGTTCTCGCACAGCCACGAGGTGGTCAGCGGCCGGTCACGTCCGACCGCGGCCGGCTCGGGTGGCTGCGCCAGAGGCGCGCCGGCAGCGGCCAGAAGGGTGAACAGCGGCAGCAGGGCAGCGCGGCGCATCGACTTCAGCCTCCGAAGAAGCGCCAACGCGCTGGCTGCGCGTTGTCTTCGCAGTCGGCGGTGTTGTCGAAGACCGGGCCGATCTGCGCCTGGTGGGGCAGTGCCTTGCGCAGGAAGCGTTCGCTGCCGGCGTAGTGGTCGCACGCCGGCAGCACGAACGGCGGCGCGTCGCCGCCGAACAAGGCCTGCTGCGGCTGCAGCGCTGCCGGTGGCCGGGATTCGACCACCGACATCGCGGCGGGCGCTGCCGGCCTGCCCCTGTCCACTTGGCTCGGACGCCTAGCCGAGCAGGTGCTTGACGCCGTCGCGCTCGTCGAGCAGTTCCTTGAGCGTCGCGTCCATCTTGCCGCGCGACCAGTCGTCGATCTCGAGGCCCTTGACGACTTCGTACTTGCCACCGGTGCAGGTGACGGGGACACCGTAGATGATGTCTTCCGGCACGCCGTAGCTGCCGTCGGAGGGCACACCCATGGTGATCCAGCGGCCGCCGGTGCCGTGCACCCAGTCGCGGACGTGGTCGATGGCGGCGCTGGCGGCCGAGGCGGCCGACGACAGGCCGCGCGCCTCGATGATCGCCGCGCCGCGCTTGCCGACGGTCGGAATGTAGGTGTCGCGGTACCACGCCTGGTCGCTGACCAGGCTGACGGCGCTCTGGCTGCCGATGGTGGCAAAGCGGATGTCGGGGTACATCGTCGGCGAGTGGTTGCCCCAGACGATCAGCTTCTCGATCGACGAGACCGGCTTGCCGGTGCGCGCCGCCAGCTGCGACAGGGCGCGGTTGTGGTCGAGTCGCATCATCGCGGTGAACGCGGTCTTCGGCAGCGACGGCGCGGACTTCATCGCGATGTAGGCATTGGTGTTGGCCGGGTTGCCGACCACCAGCACCTTGACGTTGCGGCTGGCCGAGGCATCGAGCGCCTTGCCCTGTGCGGTGAAGATCTGCGCGTTGGCGGCCAGCAGGTCCTTGCGCTCCATCCCCGGGCCGCGCGGCCGGGCGCCGACCAGCAGCGCGATCTGGGTGTCCTTGAACGCCGCCACCGGGTCGCTGAAGGCCTGCATGCCGGCGAGCAGCGGGAACGCGCAGTCGTCGAGTTCCATCATCACGCCCTTGAGCGCCTTCTGTGCCTTCTCGTCCGGTATCTCCAGCAGCTGGAGGTGCACAGGCTGGTCGTTGCCGAGCATCTGCCCGGAGGCGATGCGGAACAGGATCGAGTAGCCGATCTGGCCGGCTGCGCCGGTGACGGCGACACGGACGGGGGTCTTGGTCATGAGTGGTCTCCGTTAAGGAAACAAGAGGCTAGCGCAGGGCCGGACGGGAAACCTTGACGAAGGTCGGTTCGGCCGAGCGAGGGGGAAGCGGCGGGGTAGGCACAAGGCACAGCGAGCGGCCAAGCGGTGCCGCCGCTCGGACAGCAGCGCAAAACAGCAGTAGTATAGGTCTTCTATAAGACATAAGATGGCGGCGACCCCCGGCCCGCTGCCGACCGATAAGCGATGTCCGCCGCCACCGATCGCATGCCGACCGACCCGCGTTCGCGCGACGCGGTCTTCCTGCCGCTGTACAAGCAGATCAAGTCGCTGCTGGTGCAGCGTCTGCAACAGGGCGAGTGGAAACCCGGCGAACCGATCCCGAGCGAACTGGAGCTGGCGGCGCGCTTTCAGGTCAGCCAGGGCACGGTGCGCAAGGCGGTCGACGAGCTGGCGGCCGAGAACCTGCTGGTGCGCCGCCAGGGCAAGGGCACCTACGTCGCCAGCCACCAGGAACCGCGAGCGCAGTTCCGCTTTCTGCGCCTGGTGCCGGACCAAGGCGAGCCGGTACCGACGCACAGCAGTTTCCTGGCCTGCCGGCGAACGAAGGCCGCGCCCGATATCGCGCAGCAGCTGGCGCTGCGCAGCGGCGACTCGGTGATCTACCTGCGCCGCCTGCTTGGCGCCGGCGGCGCGCCGCTGGTGCTCGACGACATCTGGCTGCCGGCGTCGCGCTTCCGCGGCCTGACTCCGGAGCGCCTCGCCGAATACCGCGGGCCGCTTTACGGTCTTTTCGAGTCGGAGTTCGGCACGCGCATGATCCGGGCCGACGAACGCATCCGCGCGGTGGCGGCGGCGAGCGACGTCGCCGCGCTGCTGGCGGTGGCGCCGGGCTCGCCGCTGCTGCTGGTCGACCGGGTCTCGTACACCTACCGGGACCAGCCGGTCGAAGTGCGGCGCGGCTTCTGCGTCACCACCGATTACCACTATCGCAACGAGCTTTTCTAGTGGCGCGCCGGCGTGCTGCTCCGATTTGTTCGGCCAAGGCGAATTCGGCGAGAATAGCCGCCGCCGCACGCGGCCCCGCTTCGTCCCACGCCCTCCGCTTCAACCGCCCATGAGCACAACGCAGCAAGAAAGGAAGCGACCGGAGTTCAAGAACATCCACGTCACGCAGATCGTGCGCTACCGCCTGCCGGCAGGCGGCTTTGCCTCGTTCCTGCACCGCTTCAGTGGCGCGCTGATGTTCCTGGCGCTGCCTTTCCTGCTCTGGTTGTTCGACCTCAGCCTGATTTCCGAGCTTGGCTACGACAGGCTGGCAGCGCTGGCCTCCGGCTGGTTGGTCAAGCTGGTCCTGCTGGCCCTCGCCTGGGCGTTGCTGCATCACCTGGTCACCGGCATCCGCCACGTGCTGCTCGACCTGCACATCGGCGTGGAGAAGGCGGCCGCGGCGCGCAGCGCGCTGCTCATCCATCTGATCACCCTGCCGCTGACGCTGGCGGCCGGGCTGAGGCTGTTCGGAGTCCTGTAGATGGCCGCCAACATCGGTACCCGGCGCCTGGTGGTGGGTGCGCACTACGGGCTGCGCGACTGGCTGGCGCAGCGTGTCACCGCGCTGGTGATGGCGGTGTATGCGATCGCCCTCGGCATCTACGCGATCTTCGTGCTGCCGCCGGGCTACGAGGCGTGGGCCGGCCTGTTCGTGCCGCTTTGGATGAAGGTCGCCACGGTCGTCGTGATCGTCGCGCTCATCTATCACGTCTGGGTCGGCATGCGCGAGATCTTCATGGACTACGTCAAGCCGGCGTGGGTCCGCCTGCTCGCCTACGTGCTGACCATCCTGTGGCTGCTCGCCTGCGCCGTGTGGTCGGTGCAGATTCTCTGGAGAGTCTGAGCGATGAGCGCCTTGTCCACGCTGCCGCGCCGGCGCTTCGACGCCGTGATCGTCGGCGCAGGCGGCGCCGGCATGCGCTGCTCGCTGCAGCTGGCGAGCGCCGGCCTGAACGTCGCCGTGCTGTCGAAGGTCTTCCCGACCCGCTCGCACACGGTGGCGGCGCAGGGCGGCATCGGCGCATCGCTGGGCAACATGACCGAGGACCAGTGGCTGTGGCACATGTTCGACACGGTCAAGGGCTCCGACTACCTCGGCGACCAGGACGCGATCGAGTTCATGTGCCGCGAGGCGCCGAAGGTGGTCTACGAACTCGAGCACTTCGGCATGCCGTTCGACCGCAACCCGGACGGAACGATCTACCAGCGGCCGTTCGGCGGCCACTCGGCCAACTTCGGCGAGAAGCCGGTGCCGCGCGCCTGCGCCGCCGCCGACCGCACCGGCCACGCGCTGCTGCACACGCTTTACCAGCGCAACGTCGCGGCGCGGACGCAGTTCTTCGTCGAGTGGATGGCCCTGGACCTGGTGATGGACGCCGAGGGCTGCTGCGTCGGCGTGGTGGCGCTGGAGATGGAGACCGGCGAGCTGCTGATCCTCGAGGGCAAGGTCACGGTGCTCGCCACCGGCGGCGCCGGCCGCATCTTCGCCGCCTCGACCAACGCCTACATCAACACCGGCGACGGCCTCGGGCTGGCGGCGCGGGCGGGCATCCCGCTCGAGGACATGGAGTTCTGGCAGTTTCACCCGACCGGCGTGGCCGCCGCCGGCGTGCTGATCACCGAGGGCGTGCGCGGCGAGGGCGGCATCCTGCTCAATGCGAACGGCGAGCGCTTCATGGAGCGCTACGCGCCGACGCTGAAGGACCTGGCGCCGCGCGACTTCGTCTCCCGCTCGATGGACCAGGAGATCAAGGAGGGGCGCGGTTGCGGTCCCGACAAGGACCACGTGCTGCTGAAGCTCGATCACCTCGGCGCCGAGACGATCATGAAGCGGCTGCCGTCGATCCGCGAGATCGCCATCAAGTTCGCCAACGTCGATCCGATCCGCGAGCCGATTCCCGTCGTGCCGACGATCCACTACCAGATGGGCGGCGTGCCGGCCAATTACCACGGCCAGGTGGTGGTGCCGAAGGGCGGCGACCCGAACGCGGTGGTCGGCGGCCTGTACGCGATCGGCGAGTGCTCGTGCGTCAGCGTGCATGGCGCCAACCGCCTCGGCACCAACTCGCTGCTCGACCTGGTGGTGTTCGGCCGCTCGGCCGGCGACCACATCGTCGAGACGCTGCGCCGGGAGCCGCGCGAGCACCGGCCGCTGCCGGCCGGCGCCGGCGAGCCGACGGTGGCGCGGCTGGCGGCGCTCGACGCACGCGAGCAGGGCGAGCGCACGCAGGACGTGGCCGACGACATCCGCCGCACGATGCAGAAGCACTGCGGCGTGTTCCGCACCGGCGGCCTGCTGTCGGAGGGCGCGAGGAAGATCGCCGAGCTCGACCAGCGGCGGCGGCAGGTGGCGATCGCCGACAAGTCGAAGGTCTTCAACACCGCCCGCATCGAGGCGCTGGAGCTGGACAACCTGGTCGAGACCGCCAAGGCGACGATCGTCTCGGCCGAGGCGCGTACCGAGAGTCGCGGCGCGCACGCCCGCGACGACTACCCGGAGCGCGACGACGCCAACTGGATCAAGCACACGCTGTGGTACTCCGACGGCAACCGCCTCGCCTACAAGCCGGTGAACATGAAGCCGGTCACGGTCGAGACCTTCCAGCCCAAGAAGCGCACGTTCTGACGCCGCGCACGCCCATGACTGCGACGAACGCAAACGAGAACAGCGCGGTGGCCGCCGCCGGCGGCCGCCTCGTCAGGTTCCAGATCTACCGCTACGACCCGGACCGGGACGCCCGGCCGTACATGCAGAGCCTGGACGTGCAGCTGGCGCCGACCGACAAGATGCTGCTCGACGCGCTGATGCGCATCAAGAGCGGGGTCGACGACAGCCTGTCCTTCCGCCGCTCCTGCCGCGAGGGCGTGTGTGGCTCCGATGCGATGAACATCAACGGCAAGAACGGCCTGGCCTGCATCACCAACCTGCGCGAGCTGAAGGAGCCGATCGTCCTGAAGCCGCTGCCCGGCCTGCCGGTGGTGCGCGACCTGATCGTCGACATGACGCACTTCTTCAGCCAGTACCACTCGGTCAGGCCGTACCTGATCAACGACACGCCGCCGCCGGAGAAGGAGCGCCTGCAGTCGCCGGCGGAGCGCGAGGAGCTCGACGGGCTGTACGAGTGCATCCTGTGCGCCTGCTGCTCGACCAGCTGCCCGAGCTTCTGGTGGAACCCCGACAAGTTCGTCGGCCCCGCCGGCCTGCTGCAGGCCTACCGCTTCATCGCCGACAGCCGCGACCAGGCCACCGGTGAGCGGCTCGACAACCTGATGGACCCCTACCGGTTGTTCCGCTGCCACACGATCATGAACTGCGTCGACGTCTGCCCGAAGGGGCTGAACCCGACCCGGGCGATCGGCAAGATCAAGGAACTGATGGTCCGCCGCGCCGTCTAGGCGCGGACGGGCGCGGGCGGCGCGATGGCCGGTGCGGACCGTCCAGCTGCCGACGACAGGGCGGCCGCCGAGCTGCGCCGGCTTCGCTGGCGCGCCCGCCGCGGCCTGCTCGAGAACGATCTGCTGATCGGCCGTTTTCTCGACCGCCACGGCAGGACTCTTGATGCAGCGCAGAACCGGGCGTTGCTGAAGCTGCTTGAATTGCCCGACACCGAACTGCTCGACCTCCTGCTCGGCCGCGCGGAGCCCGCGCCGCCGCTGGACAGCCCGGACGTGCGCGGGCTGCTGGAAAGGATGCGTGCGGTTTGACTGTCTCTCGACTCGGCATCCAGCAAGCAAGGAGCTCACATGGCACTGACCCCCGCTGACGGCAAGGCGACGCTCTCGTTCTCCGACGGCACCCCTTCACTCGATCTGCCGCTGTACAAGGGCTCGATCGGGCCGGACGTGATCGACATCCGCGCGCTGTACGGCAAGACCGGCAAGTTCACCTACGACCCCGGCTTCCTGTCGACCGCGTCGTGCAACTCGACCATCACCTACATCGATGGCGACAAGGGCGAGCTGCTGTACCGCGGTTACCCGATCCAGCAGCTGGCGACCCAGTGCGACTATCTGGAAACCTGCTACCTGCTGCTGTACGGCGAACTGCCGAACGCCAGCCAGAAGGCGGACTTCCTCGGCCGGGTGACCAGCCACACGATGGTCAACGAGCAGATGCAGTTCTTCCTGCGCGGCTTCCGCCGCGACGCCCACCCGATGGCGGTGATGACCGGCCTGGTCGGCGCGCTGTCGGCGTTCTACCCGGACTCGATCAACCTGCACGACCCGGCGCAGCGCGAGGTCTCGGCGATCCGCCTGATCGCCAAGATGCCGACGATGGTGTCGATGGCGTACAAGTACAGCGTCGGCCAGCCGTACATCTACCCGCGCAACGAGCTGAGCTACGCCGGCAACTTCATGCGCATGATGTTCGCCACGCCGTGCGAGGACTACAAGCCGAACGAGGTTCTGGTGCGGGCGATGGACCGCATCTTCATCCTGCACGCCGACCACGAGCAGAACGCCTCGACCTCGACCGTGCGGCTGTGCGCCTCGAGCGGCACCAACCCGTTCGCTGCCATCGCCGCCGGCGTGGCCTGCCTGTGGGGCCCGGCGCACGGCGGCGCCAACGAGGCCTGCCTGAACATGCTGTACGACATCCAGGCCAGCGGCGGCGTGGCCAAGATCGGCGAGTTCATCGCCCAGGTCAAGGACAAGAACAGCAACGTCAAGCTGATGGGCTTCGGACACCGCGTCTACAAGAACTACGACCCGCGCGCCAAGCTGATGCGCGAGACCTGCCACGAGGTGCTCGAGGCGCTCGGCCTTCACGACGACCCGCTGTTCAAGCTGGCGATGTCGCTGGAGAAGATCGCTCTCGAGGACGATTACTTCGTCAGTCGCAAGCTGTACCCGAACGTCGACTACTACTCGGGGATCGTGCAGAAGGCGATCGGCATCCCGGTGCCGCTGTTCACCGCCATCTTCGCGCTGGCCCGCACGGTCGGCTGGATCGCGCAGCTGAACGAGATGATCGCCGACGCGGAATACAAGATCGGTCGGCCGCGCCAGCTCTACGTCGGCAGCAAGCACCGCGACGTCAAGCCGATCGCGAAGAGATAGCAGGGGAGGGGCAGGGGAGGAGGACGGCGCCCGCGGGCGCCGTCTTTCTTTAGCTGCCGGCGGCGGCACCGCCGGGGCCGACGCTCTAGCGGCGGTCCGCCCGCTGCGCCGAGACCATCAGCGAGCCCTCGGCATTGCGCATCTCGAGCCGGTCGGCCTGTAGGCGCACGGTCGTCACCGACTCGAGCGCCCGGAGGAAGTTCTGCTCCTGCTGCATCAATGCCTCGCCGGGGCACATCCGCCGCGTGGTTGCCGGTGCGGTGAAGCGCAGCCGCGCACCGCTGGCCTCGTAGCCGGCCGTGTACTGGTTGCAGCCGGCGGAGCCGGCTGCCCGGCCGTCGGCCGAGAAGGTCAGGCTGACCGTCGAGCCGGCCACCAGGCTGGCCACGCCGCCCTTGCCATTGTTGACCGCGGTGACGCGCCAGCTCGTGCCGGCCAGCGCCTGCGACTGGGGCGCCAGCGTTGCGCGCACGGCACCGTCGGCGGAGAGCAACTGCAGGTGGCCATCGTCGATGCGGTAGGCGCGGGCGCCAAAGAGGGCGTCGGTGAACGCCTGTGCCTGCCTGGTCACATCAGGCGGACAGGCCATCTGCGTCGAAGCGCCGCGCTGCGGGAATTCGATCGCGCCGGCCCGGGCGGTGTAGCCGACCGTGTAGCGATTGCAGCCGTCGGTGCCGGCAGCGCTGCCGCCCTCGAAGCGCAGCGTCGCCGGCGCTGAGGCGACCAGCTCGACGCCGGGAAGGGCCAGCAGCACCCAGGCAGTGCCGTCGAGCGGTGGTGCATCAGCCGCCGGCATCGTGGCGCATCCGCTCAGGATGGCGGCGGCGAGCGCCATGGCGGCAGGCCGGCTTCGCATGAGGTTTCTCCAGGTGTTGTCGGGCGGCGAGCACGCTGGCTTCGATGACGCTTCGGCCGTACCGGCAGCTTACCGGCCGGGCCGCTGCACCTGCCGTGGCGGCAGGCACCGGTTCAGCACGCCGCGACCGGCACGGGCCGGATCAGCAGGCCGTCTCGCAGCCGGTTCATCGGCATGGCGAAGCCGAAGCGGTCCACGGCCGCGGCGCACTCGAGGTCGGCCGGCGGCAGGTTCGGATCGGTGCCGGCGAGGAAGCGGCGGCCGAAGTCGCTCTGCCGGACGCGGTCGGCGAACAGTGCGCGCGGTGGGTCGTCGCCGCGCAGCAGCGCCTCGATCAGGTCGGCGCACGCGTGGTCCTCGTCGCCATCGCGGTCCGACCAGATGCCGGTGACGACCAGCGTCACCGACGGCGGGTCGAGCCGGCGCAGGTAGCCGGCCGTGGCGCTGGCGCACACGAGGCTGGCCGCCAGCAGCACGACGGCCTGATCGCAGGCGACCAGCCCGCGCGTGCCGCCGGCCGTGTACTGGATGATGCGCCGGCCGGCCAGGTCGAGCGCGGCGACCGCGGCCGGCGAGTTGCCCAGGTCGAGGCCGGGGGCAGGCGCGCCGCCGCCGACCGCGCCGACGGCAAGCGCGTCCGGATAGCGGCTGCGCAGCGCGCGCGCCGCCTCGACCGAGTCGACCGGAATCACCTCGCGCGCGCCGCGTGCAAAGGCGTAGGCGATGGTGGTGAACGAGCGAAGCACGTCGATCACCACCACGGCACCGTGCAGCTCCGGGCAGTGTGGCAGGTCGGAGCGCAGGATCTTCACCGTCCCGGCACCGGTGCGGCGGTCACAGGAACGGCTTGGCGCGCTCCAGCAGCTCGTCGAGCCCGGGCTCCTTCGGGTCGCGCGGCTTGCCGGGGTGGATGATCGCCACCTGGCAGGCTTCGGCCGCTTCGACCAGCTGCCGGTAGGTGCCGGACTTGACGTCCTTGATGTAGGCCTGGTTGTTCTCGTTGTAGGCGAACATCCGGTCGTTGATGTTGCGGCACTCGCCGCAGCTCGGGCAGCGCGCGGTCTCGATCCAGGGATCGTCCGAGGGTGGCTTGTCCTGCGCGGCTGCATCGGCGGCTGCCGGCGATGGCGCCGCGGCAGCCGGCGGCGACGCGGCGGGTGCTGGCGCCGCCTCCGGGGCGCCGGCCTCCGCGTCCAGCTTCATCTGCACTTCCCACGCCGCCCTCTCGCGGGCGAGCAGGCGCTGCGCGTGCGAATCGTTGATCCCGGCATGCTCCTGCAGCCGGTGCCACAGCAGCAGGCAGCGCCGGGTGGCCTGCATCAGCCGCGCGTCGACCAGCACCCGGTGCAGCCGGTCCTGCTCATCGGCCGCCCAGAGGTAAGGCACGCGCTCGGCCGCGGAGCGGGCGTCGAGCGCCAGCCAGTCGGCCACCGGAATCATCTTCGGCGACCAGCGGTTGCGCGGCACGATCGCGAAGTGCGCCGCATAGCGCCGGTCGCACAGCACGAAGTCGGCGTAGGTGAAGTGCGTCGACTCGCTCACCCGCTGCAACGACTCGTCGGCGTACTGCAGCGGCGTGGCCGACCAGTCCGTTTCCGGCGAGGGGTTGTTCTCCAGCGAGAAGCGGTTGGCCCAGTTCTCGCCGGCGGCGGCGTCGTAGGTGAAGGCGGGAAAGGCGCGCGACTCCAGCGCCGCGGCCCCGGCCAGGTACGGCGGCAACGACTTGGTGGCGGTGCTTCCGGAGTAGACGCAGAAAAGGGACGGACTGCGCGCCCGCATGCCGGCGGCGACACGGGCGCGCAGGGCATAGAGGTTCGAGCTGGGCGACTGCAGCACGAACATACCGCCCAGCCCCATCGCGGTGGTTGCCAGCCGCGTGCTGCGCACGCCGAAGGCGAAGTGCCCGGTGCCGATCGACGCTTCCTCGAGCAGGTCGTCGGTCTGCACCAGCACCTTGACCGGCAGCCCCGAGGACAGGAGGTCGAGCAGCCCGGCGTTCTCCGGCGCGTCGTTGCGGCCCGGCGGCACGCACACCAGGTAGTCGGGGAACAGGGCCAGATCGTCGGCCGTCAGCGCGTACTCGTCGTAGCGGTCGAAGTACGGGTCGTGCTCGATCTCGTCGTAGCGGCCCTCGGCCTCCAGCTCGGCGACGGCCAGCGCCTTGACCACCCCGACCAGCGCCGGCAGCCGCTCGCGGTAGGCACTGGCGGCGGAAGCACAGTCGTCGAAGCGGAAGGCGTAGGCGTCATCGGCAGGCCGGCCGGCCTTCGGATCGGCGAAGAAGCGCTGGGCCCGCAGCGTGGCGAGCGCCGACTCGATGCGGGCGCGGCGTCCGGCCGGCAGCGGGTCCAGGGCAGCACCGCCGAGCAGGCGGGACATGGCAGCGAAGTCGAAGTCGGCCGAGTGCGGACCACCGAGCGAGGCGCGCAGCGCTTCCGGCGTGCGCCCCGCGGGCGAGTTGATGTGCGCGGCGCGCAGGATGTCGCTCAGGCGGACGATCAGCGTGTCGACCAGCCGGCGGAAGGCGCGCGCCTTGTCCTCCTGCGCGGCCCGCCACAGGTGCTCGAGCATCCGCGCCGGCATCGCCGCGTCGCAGTCGAGCAGCGGCCCGTCCAGGTGCAGTCCCTCGGCGATCCTCGTCAGGACCTGGCGGGCCGGGTCGTCGTCACTGTCGCCGACGCGACCGGCGGCTTCGATCCAAAGTTGCGTGAGGTCGCCGGAGCTGCCGCCGGCGACCAGCGCGCGGATCTCGCGCTCGAGCCGCAGCGTGTGCCGCCGCAGCCGCGCGCCGTCGACGCCGCGCGGGGCAAGCACCTGCAGCGCCTCGTTGACCAGGCTCGACAGCGAGCGCACCGCTTCGCCCGGCGCCGCATCGCGCACCAGCACCAGCGGGTAGTCGTAGCGAAGGCGGGCGAGTTCGCGGTAGGCGGCCAGCAGCGCCGGCCGTAGGCCGGCACCGTCGAGCGGCGCCAGGTCGCGCTCCGAACGCTTGCCGGTTGCGTGGAAGACGAACTGCTCCTGGAATCCTGCGGCCATGTCCATGGCTTGAATGCTCCGGGATCGGGTCGGCCAGGCGCCCTAGGCAGCCTGCTGGCGCGCCTGGTCGGGCCAGATCGTGAACTTGTCCATCTCGGCTTCCAGCCCGACGCGGATCGCCTCCGGCGTGCGCACCTCGCCGACGTGCTTCATGTCCTCGTAGCACGGCACCTCGGGGTTGTGATAGAGGATGCCGACCGGAATCGGGTCCTGCGCCGAGGCGATCTCGCGCGCCTGGTGGATGTTCAGCGGATCGTGCTCGCGCTGGTTCTTGTAGATGCGGGAGATCTCGCTGCTCGGCTGCAGCCCGTTGCCGTGCGTCAGCAGCAGCGTGCGGCTCGGGTCCTGCAGCCACGGCTCGAACATCTTCGGCAGCCACTCCGGGCAGCGCTGGATGATGCGGATGAACGAGAAGCCGCGGTGCCTGAAGGCCTTCGAGATCACGTCGTACAGCAGCTCGGGGATCCAGTCGACGCACTGGGCGACGAAGGAGACGTTCTGCACGCCGAGGGTCACGGTGAGGGGGTTCAGCGCCTCGAGCACGTTGCCGCGCGGCGTCGTGTTGCTCTTCAGGCCGACCGGCGAGGTCGGCGAGGCCTGCTTCTTGGTCAGGCCGTAGACCTGGTTGTCGTGCAGTATCACCGTCATGTTCATGTTGTAGCGGATGGCGTGGATCCAGTGCGCGGCGCCGATGCTGCAGCAGTCGCCGTCGCCGGTGTTGACGAATACGTGCAGGTCGGGCCGCGCCATCTTGACGCCCTCGGCGATCGGAAACGCCCGGCCGTGGATGCCGTGGAAGCCGTAAGTCTTCATGTAGTGCGGCAGCCGGCTCGAGCAGCCGATGCCGGAGACGAACACCGTGCGCTCCGGCGCCAGGTCCTCGTCGCGGCACAGCCGCTGCACGGCGGTCAGGATGGCGTTGTCGCCGCAGCCGCTGCACCAGCGCGGCACGCCGCCCTGGTAGTCCTCGAGGTTGTGTTGCGCCTCGTGCAGCCGGATGATGCATTGCGAGACGGGCATCGTGGTCATGGCTTTGCTCCCTGCAGCTTGGCGCGGATGGCATCGCAGACGATTCCCGGCTTGATCGGCTGGCCGCGCGCCTCGCTCCAGCAGTCGACGTCGACCAGATAACGGGAGCGCAGCAGCATCGCCAGCGGCGCGTAGCGGCGGTTGTCCTCGTCGATCAGCGCGTCCTGCGGGCGGTCCGACCAGGTGCCTTCGACGGTCATCACCCTGCGGAACCGCTGCATGATCTGTTTGATGCCGGACGGCATCGGCTGGATGAAGCGCAGATGCAGCGCCGACACCTTCTGGCCCTCGCCGCGCAGCCGCTCGACGGCCTCCTCGATGACGCCCTGGCTGCTGCCCCAGCCGACTACCAGCAGGTCACCCTCGTCGTCGCCGAACACGGCCGGCGCCTTCAGCGTCTTCTGCAGCGCCGCCAGCTTGAGGCTGCGCGCGCGCAGCCCCTCTTCGTTGATCGACGGGTCGTAGGCGACCTTGCTGGCACGGTCGTGCGCCAGCCCGGTGAGGGTGTGCATGCCGCCCGGCTGGCCC
>CP070661.1:3698769-3708676 GCA_020355165.1 Burkholderiales bacterium | reverse complement strand
GGTGGTGTTGGTCACCGGCGGCTCGTCGGGCATCGGACTGGCCGCCGCGCACAAGATCGCCCAGGCCGGCGCGATCACGGTGATCGTCGGCCGCGACCAGGACAAGCTCGACACCGCCAAGGGCGAGATCGACGCAGTGCTCGCCGAGGCGGGCAACCCGAACGGCGGCGAGGTGGTGACGCTGTCGGCCGACCTGGCCAGCATGGACAGCTGCGACCAGATGGTCGAGTGGCTGGTGGGCAAGTACGGCGGCGTCGACGTGCTGATCAACAACGCCGGCCGCTCGATCCGCCGCGGCGTCGAGTCCAGCTACGACCGCTTCCACGACTTCGAGCGGACCATGCAGCTGAACTACTTCGGCTGCCTGCGCACGACGATGGGGCTGCTGCCGCACATGGCGGCCAAGCGCTCGGGCCACGTGGTCAACATCAGCTCGATCGGCGTGCTGACCAACGCGCCGCGCTTCTCGGCCTACGTGGCCAGCAAGGCGGCCCTCGACGCGTGGACCCGCTGCGCCGCCAGCGAGTTCATCGACGTCGGCGTGACCTTCACCACCATCAACATGCCGCTGGTGAAGACGCCGATGATCGCGCCGACCAGGATCTACGACAACGTGCCGACGCTCAACCCCGAGGAGGCGGCCGACCTGATCGTGCAGGCGATCGTCTACAGGCCGGTGCGCATCGCGACCAGGCTGGGCGTGTTCGGCCAGGTGCTGCACGCGATGGCACCGCGCGTCGCGCAGATCGTGATGAACACCACCTTCCGCATGTTCCCGGACTCCGACCGCGCCAAGGGCGAGAAGGAAGGCAAGGCCAAGGCCACGCCCGACCAGATCGCGCTGGCCAACCTGATGCGCGGCGTGCACTTCTGACCGGATGCGCCGGCGCCTGACCAACTTTCTCCGGCCGAGGTGAAGCCATGCGCCTGTACGCGGTGATGGTGTTCCTGCACGTGCTGTCGGTCGTGATCTGGGTCGGCGGCATGTTCCTGATGCACTTCGCGGTGCGGCCGGTGGCGGTGGCGCAGCTGCCGCCGGCGCAGCGGCTGCCGCTGCTGGCCGAGATCCTCGGCCGCTTCTTCGGCTGGGTGACGATCGCGGTGGTGGTGGTGCTCGTCACCGGCGTGGCGATGATCTTCGGCATCGGCTCGGCCGCCGGCGCGGCGGCGGGCGAGGGCGCCTTCGGCGAAGGCATGCGGCTGGTACACGCCAGCGTGCACCTGATGTTCGCCATCGGCGTCGTGATGAGCCTCGTCTTCGCCTTCATCCGCCTGGTGCCGTTCGCCCGCCTGCGCAACGCGCTTGCCGGGCAGCAGCTGCCCGCGGCGGCGGCGCAGCTCGACCTGATCCGCAGGCTGGTGGCGACCAACCTCGTGCTCGGCATCGCGACGGTCGCGGTGGCGACGCTGGGCCGGGCCGTTGTCTGACCGCGCCGGTTTTCGGCAGATCGAGGCAGGAAGCGAGGCCATGCCGACCGAGCGCAGTGCCGGCGCCAGCCGCCTCGATCGCGTCATTGCCGAGGCGCGGCGCGAGCGCGAGCGGCGCGAGCAGTCCTACCGCGAGCGGGCGCTGAAGCTCTACCCGTGGGTCTGCGGCCGCTGCGCGCGCGAGTTCACTCGCGCCACCGTGCAGCAGCTGACCGTGCACCACCGCGACGGCAACCACGACAACAACCCGTCCGACGGCAGCAACTGGGAACTGCTGTGCATCTACTGCCACGAGAACGAGCACGCGCGGGTGCTCGACAACGAAGGCCGCGCGGCCACGGCCGGCAACGAGCCGCAGGCGACGGCGACCCACCAGCCGTTTGCCGGACTGGCGGCGCTGCTGAAGGACCGCAAGTAGCCGGCAGGCGCCGGCCGCCGGTAGCATGCGGTCCGGAGCCCTACATGGCTGGACACGACAGGAGCACGAGTGGCCAAACCCAACTACGCGTTCGAGAAACGTCAGCGCGATCTGGCGAAGCGGAAGAAGAAGGAAGAAAAGCGGCTGAAGAAGGCCGGCAGCAAGGAAACGAAGGCCGAGGACGGCCCGGGCGGTGAGGCGCAGCCGGCCGAGCCGGGTGACGCCGGCGCCGGCGCCGAAAAAAGCCCGGGCGACGGCGGCGGCGGCGACTGAGCCGGCGGCCGCCGCCATCGGCCCCGACCTACAGCAAGAGCGTCCCTTCGGCGACCATCACCGCCGCGCCGCCGACCCGCACTTCGGTGATGCGGCCCGCGCGGCGGTCGAACTCGACCAGCAGCTCGGCCGGCCGTCCCATCTCGATGCCCTGCTCGAGCCGCACCGCCAGCGTGCCGTCGCGCGGCCGCGGCAGCTGCTGCGCCAGCCAGCCGGCCAAGGCCGCCGCCGCCGAGCCGGTGGCGGGGTCCTCGGCCACGCCGAGACCCGGTGCGAACATGCGCACCCGCCAGTGCAGCGCGTCGACGCGGGTGACCGGATAGACGCACTGCGTCGCGTAGCCGGCCAGCAGTTCCCGCCACCGCGGCAGCTCGAGCGCGCAGCGCGCCAGCGCGCCGACGTCGGTCACCGGCACGACGAGGAACGGAACGCCGCAGGACCAGCAGGCGGCTGCCTCGAGCACTTCGCCTTCCGCCAGCGACAGCATCTGCGCCAGGGCGCTCGCTGCCGGCGCCGGTGGCCCCTGCTCGGGCAGTTGCGCCGCGGTCAGCCGGCAGCGGGTCACGCGATCGCCGTCGCGGAAGATCGCGACCGCCACCGGGCCGACGCCTTCCTCGAAGGCGATCTCGCGTGCATCGGCGGGCAGCGCGCCGATGGTCGCCAGCACGAACGCGGTGCCGATGGTCGGGTGGCCGGCGAACGGCAGCTCGCCCCCCGGCGTGAAGATGCGCACCCGCGCCGCGTGGCGCGGATCGTCGGGCGGCAGCACGAAGGTGGTCTCGGAGAAGTTGAACTCGCGGGCGATCGACTGCATCTGCGCGTCGGTCAGGCCGCGCGCATCGGGCAGCACCGCCAGCGGGTTGCCGCAGAAGGCGCGGTCGGTGAACACGTCGCAGGTGAGATAGCGGTAGGTACTCATGCCGGGCGTCTCTCGGTGCGGCCGATGGCGATGGTGGCGACCACCGCCGCCGCCGCCAGCCAGGTCAGCGGCTCGACCTGCTCGCCGAACAGCCAAGCGGCTGCGGCGATGGTGAAGAAGGCCTGCAGCAGCTGCACCTGGCCGACGCGGGCGATGCCGCCCAGCGCCAGGCCGTTGTACCAGGCGAAGAAGCCGGCGACCTGCGAGACCAGCGTGATGTAGGCGAAGCCGGCCCAGGCGGCGGCGCTCGCCGTCATCGGCGTCGTCAGGGCGAGCCAGCCAGCGACCGGCAGGGTCAGCGGCAGCGCCAGCACCAGCGACCAGAGAATCGTATTCACCCCGCCGATGGTGCGCGACAGCCGCCCGCCGGCGACGTAGCCGATGGCGCCGATCAGCACGGCGGCCAGCATCCACAGGTGCCCATGGCCGACGGCGACGCCGTGCCGCATCGCGAAGGCGACGACGATCGCCGAGCCGATCACGGCGCAGAGCCAGAAGCGGGCACGGTGCCGCTCGCCGAGCCACAGCGCGGCGAGCAGCGCGGTGGCGAACGGCAGCAGGCCGTTGATCACTGCGCCGTGGCTGGCCGGCAGCGTGCGCATCGCCAACGAGGAGCAGAGCGGAAAACCGATGACCACGCCGACCACGCAGCCGGCGAGCCAGGGCAACTGATCGCGATCGGGCTTCGGCGCGCGCGCCAGCCACAGCCACAGGCCGCTCGCCAGGCCGGCCAGCGCCATGCGGCCGAAGGCGACGAACCAGGCATCGAGTTGGGTCACTGCCAGCCGCGTCATCGGCAGCGTCAGCGAGAAGGCCAGCACGCCGATCAGCCCGAGCAGCAGGCCCAGCCTCTCTCGCGAGGACGACGCCTGCATCGGCGTGGATGCTGCCGCCGGACTCACCGGATTTTGGTCGCGCCGCCGGCGAAGGCCGTGCGTTGCCGGCGGCGGTGCGGGCTCATGTGACCGGCAGGGTCAGCACGCCGGCGGCGGCCGGGCGGGTCATCAGGCGGCGGTACCAACCCTCGACGTTCGGCCGCGGCAGGTGCGGCTGCGGCAGGCCGAACCAGCGGTGCGCCGCGGCGCCGACGGCGATGTCGGCCACCGTGAACTGCTGCGCGCAGATGAAGTGGCGGCCGGCCAGGTGCTCGTCGAGGATCGTCATCAGCGCCTCGGTGGCGGCGTTGGACTCGTCGATCAGCGCCTGCGAGCGCTTCTCCGGCGCGGCGCGGACCAGCTGCATGAAGGCGTTGCGCATCGCCGGGGTCAGCTCGGTCGCCTGCCAGTCCATCCAGCGGTCGGCATCGGCCCGCTGGCGCAGGTCGCTCGGCCACAGCGCACCGGCGCCGTGCCTGGCCGCCAGATAGCGGACGATCGCGTTCGATTCCCACAGCACGAAGCCGTCGTCGTCGATCACCGGGATCTTGCCGTTCGGGTTCATCCGCAGGTACTCCGGCGTGCGGTTGCCGCCGAAGGCGCCGCCGGCGTCGATCCGTTCGAACGGCAGTTCCAGCTCGCGCGCGGTCCAGACCACCTTCTGCACGTTGATCGAACTCAGCCTTCCCCAGATGCGCAGACCCATCGCTTTGGCTCCTCTTCTGACAATTCGGCGCAGGCCGGGCGGCGGCTTCAGCGCGCCGACGCCGGGTCGGGTTCGCCGCCCTCGGGACCGTAGAAGACGACCCAGGTGCGGAAATCCGGCGTGTACTCGACGAACCGGTGCGCAGCGCCGGCCGGCACGAACAGCACGTCGTGCGGCCCGAAGGCCACCCGCTCGCCGTCGCGCTCGAAGATGCCGCGGCCGCTGACGACCACGTACAGCTCGTCGCGCGTGTGCGGCTGCTGCGTGTCGACCGGCCCGGGGTCGTACAGCTCGACCAGCATCGATCCGTGCGTGAAGCCGACCGCGAAGCGCTCGCCCTGCGGCCAGCGGGCGGTCGCCGGGCCGGGGATGCGCGCCGCCAGTTCGTCGACGGTGACCTTCAGCGGCTTCATCGCCTGCTCTGTGCCCGGCTCGTCGTCAGTGCGACGCGCCGGCGAGGACCCGGGCGAACAGGTCGGAGTCGACGTTGGCGCCGCACAGCGTCAATCCGACCTTGCGTCCGCGCAGCTGGCCGCGGCGCTGCAGCGCGCCGGCCAGCGAGGCCGCGCCGGCGCCCTCGGCGACGTTGTGGGTCGCGGCGAACAGCAGCCGCATCGCGGCCGCAACCTCCTCGTCGCTGACCTCGACGATCTCTTCGACGTGACGCAGCATCAGCTCGAGCGCCTCGGCGTCGGGAATGCGGCAGGCCAGCCCGTCGGCGATCTGCGTCGTCACCGGCGCCTCGATCACTCTTTTCTCGCGGAACGACAGCGCATGGCAGGGCGCCTGCGCGGAGACGACGCCGACGATCCGCGTCGCCAGGCCGAGCGCCTGCCGCGCCGCGATCGCCGCGCAGATGCCCGAGCCCTGGCCGACCGGCACGAAGATGACGTCGAGATCCGGCGCCGCGGCGAACAGCTCGATCCAGTAGGTGGCCACGCCGCGCACCAGGTCCATGTCGAACGCGCGCACGAAGTGAAGCGCGCGTTCGGCGGCGAAGCGGGCCGCTTCCTCGCGCGCGGCCTGGAAGTCGTGGCCGTGCTCGATCAGCGTGACGCCGAGCGCGCGCATCGCCGCGTTCTTCTCGCGCGAGTTGCCGAACGGCACGAAGATCGTCGCCGGCAGGCGGGCACGGCGCGCCGCGAAGCCGACCGACTGGCCGTGGTTGCCCTTGGTCGCGCTGACCACGCCCAAGCAGCCGGGCTCGCGCCTGCGCAGCGCATCGAAGTAGGTGAGCCCGCCGCGCAGCTTGAAGGCGCCCACCGGCGTGTGGTTCTCGTGCTTCAGCCACGCTTCGCAGCCGAGCGCCTCGGCGAGCAGCGGCCAGACGTACTGCGGCGTGGCCGGCATCGCCGCGTAGACGATGCGGGCGGCGTCCTCGAGCGAGCGGCGGTCGGGCAGTGGCATCGGAGCGGCGGGCGGTCGCGCCGGGGCGGCGCGATGAAGACAGCAATGTACCGGAGCTACCGGGACGATCTCGCTACAGTTGCCGGACCGATCCGGCTCGCCGGCCCGCCGCCGCAGGCGGACCGGGCGTGCCGCACAGGGGATCCGCGATGAGCGCCGAACTGCGCTGCGAGTTCACCGACCAGCCGACGGCCGACGACCTCGACGTCGTCGACGCCGGGCTGCACCTGTACAACCTGACGGCGGCCGACCTCGCCGCGGTGCGGACGCTGGCCTGCTTCGCCCGAACGGAAGCGGGCGAGGTGGTCGGCGGGCTGCGGGCGCGCCAGTGGGGAGGAGCCGTCGAGGTGCAGCAGTTGTGGGTCGACGAGCGTCACCGCCGGCGTGGCGTCGCCCGGCGACTGATGCAGATGCTCGAACGGGAGGTCGCCGGGCGGGGGGCGACGGTCGTCTACCTCGACACCTTCAGCTTCCAGGCGCCGGAGTTCTACAAGCGCTGCGGCTACCGCACGGCGCTGCGCATCGACGGCTTTCCGGACGGCATCGCCAGGCACCTGATGATGAAGGACGTCGGCGAGAAGGCGGGCTGAGGGACAGGACGTCGCCGGATGCCGAAGGGCTCACCGGCGGCCACGCGCCGGCAGTGCCGGGCGCCGACTGCCGGCATCTTCCTGCAAGCCGACTCTGCTCGAGACGCCACGACGATCGCCGGGCAGGCGAACGGCCAAGGAGCCTCTGCGCGCCTGGCAGCTTGTTCTCGCCGCCGCGGCCGCCTGGCAGATGCAGGCGCGCGCCGGCAGCGACGTGCCTGAATCCGGCCGCGACCAAGTTCCTCGCGCAGGCAACGGACGGCGCGCTGGGCGAAGCGCGTCGAGGCCAACCGCAGTCGTTCATCGACTGTGGTCGGCCGCTCGATCGCTTAGGTCGACAGGTTTCCTGCCGGCGGTTCAGTCCGCCCGTTGGGCCACGCGCATTGCCTCGACGGCACGCCGGCCGGCGGCGGCGATCGACTGCTCTTGCTCCATCGTGGCGATGGGCGGATCGCCCTCGCCGAAGCTCACCAAGCCAAGCCGATTCGCTTCCTCGGTCTCGGCGCGGATCTTCGTCTGCAGGAGGCGGCCGTCGGCCCAGACGACAATCAAGCCGTCTGGACCGGTTGTCACCTCCACGGTTGTCCGCGCATCGCCGGCAGCTTCGCTGGCCCGGGCGAACGCCACCCTATCGGCGTACATGTAGGGCAGGTCGTACATCGCGCCGCGCCTGATCGCGTCGTGAAGCTCGGCGACGACCTCCGCCCGTGTCTTGGTCGACACCGACGGGCCGGTGATCGCCTCGGGGTAGGGCTCGACGCCGGCCCACGCGGTTGCCGATACGGCCAGAAGAAGTCCGGAAACGCAGCCTTGAACTCGCCTCATCTTGGTTCTCCTTTGTCGCATGTCGCCCTCTTCGTTCCCGCCGCTTGCAGCGCCGCGGAAGGAGCAGCGGTGCCGACGGGTGGACAGCGGCCGCTGCGACGCAGGCATCTGGCGAATGCTGCTGCCCGCGTGATGGGAACGGAGCATGCGCCCGCGGGTTGGTCACAGGCCCACTCGAAGCGGTTGGAGTTCTCCCACGCGAGAACGTGGGAGCGCGATCGATCGTCGCCGCCTTCGCTGCGGTTTATTCCCGCCGCACGCCGATGCGGATCGACAATTCGCGTTATTGACGGGCAAAGAGATGGACGCGAACAGTACATACCTCCTTTCGGGCAGCGGGCGGAGCAGTTGAGATCGCTTACGGCTGGGTTGCATTCGAGGAGCCACTAGCATGGATCGGCCGCGCACGATGTGGTCATCCAAGCGCTCGGCCGCCACGGTGCACATACGAAGGCTGTGCACGCTGGGGCTTCCGATGGAGGGGATCGTCCCGGCGCTGATGCGCACGCTGTGCCGCGAGGCGCACTGCGACGTCGGCGTGGCCCTGTGGTTCGATGCGCAGGGGGACGTCGCCAACCTCTACACGCAGCACCTGCCGTCCCCCGCGGCGACGGCGGCCTGGTTCAGGCCGCCGCAGGAACCGGACCCGCGCCCGAGCCTGCCACTGACCGGCCCCTTGCCGGTTCATCGCAACGGGCCCATCGCAATCTGCGCCGATGACGACGGCGAAGTTCGTGCGGGCCCGGCGACGACGCCGGAGCCGTTCTGTTCGCACCGGCACCTGTGCAGCATGGCGACGCCGTCCGGTCCGCCGCTGCAGCGTCTGTGCTGCGCGGTGCTACGGCACGGCGCGCCCGTCGCCTCGCTGATACTGTACCGGCCGGCGGGCGCGGCACCGTTCAGCATCGAGGAGCGCACCGCCGTGAAGGCGGCCGGCCGGTACCTGTCTCTCAACGGTCACTCGCTGCCGGCCGAGTCGAGCATCGCGATGTACGGCGCCAGCGGCGAGCAGGCTTTCCTGCTGTGCGAGCCGGACGGGAGCGTGCTGAAGGCTTCGGCGAACGGTTACGAGCTGCTCGCGCAGGCCTCGGGCTGCCCCGTGAACCGGCGGACGGTACCTGCCGAGCTGGGGCGGGCCGGACGGCAGCTGATCCAGCGGCTGCTCGTCACGGAATCGCTGCATGCGTCGCACGATGCCGAGACGAAAGAGCAGCCGACCACCGTGATCAATGCGTGGGGCCTGTTCCGCCTGCGAGTGTTCTTCGAGCCCAACGGGCCCCAAGGGGTGCTGATCGAGCGCGTCGAGCACCTGCTGGTGCGCCTGGTGGGCGCGATGCGGCACCTGGACCTGTCAGTGCAGCAGGGCGAGGTGCTGCTTCTGCTCGCCCAGGGGCTGAGCCACGAGCTGATCGCCGAGCGGATGCACGTGTCGCCCAATACCGCCGACTATCACATCCGCCAGCTGTACGCGAAGCTCGGCGCGCACACGCGCAACGAGGCGATCGGTTCCGTGCTGGGCGCGCTCGAAACGGCGCAGGCCACTTAGCACGACCGCTCCCACCCGTGCGGGTGGGGCGCTTCCTACTCTGCGACAGGGGGCGAGTCCCGCCGCGCAGGAAGACACTGCGCTACCGGCCGTCCAGTTGCCTGAGGCGGCCACCGCAGCAGGACGGAGGAACCATGCAAACCTCGATGAAGCCCCTGTTCATGCACGAAAGGGCGATGCGCTTTCTGGAAGAAACGGTGGTGCACTCGATGGAAGGCGCGCTGTTCTTCCTCCTGTCGAGCTTGTTCACGCTCGCCGGCGTCGCCGCCATCTTCGAGGATTCGAGCCGACCGGCCGGCGGCACCACCATGGCCGTGTCGGTGCCTGCACCCAGTTCGCCGCTTCTGCCCCGGCAGCCGCCGCTGCAGCTGGCGGTCTTGCAGCAGGCGTCCAACGTGCAGCCTGCTCGGCGATAGAGCGGACGGTGGCGCCAGCGGGTCAGGGGCCGGTTTCGTTCACCAGCTCTAGAACAGCCCGACGATCCTGCCGCTGTCGTCGACGTCGATCCTGGTCGCCGCCGGCTCCTTCGGCAGCCCGGGCATGGTCATGATGTCGCCGCAGATCATGACGACGAACTCGGCGCCGGCGGCCAGTCGCACCTCGCGCACGTTGACCACGTGGCCACTCGGTGCGCCGCGCAGCAGCGGGTCGGTGGAGAACGAGTACTGCGTCTTGGCGACGCACACCGGCAGGGCGCCGTAGCCGTCGTCCTGCAGGCGCCGGATCTGGGCGCGCACCTTGGTGTCGGCGGTGATGTCGGCGGCGCCGTAGATCTGCGTGGCCACCGTCTTCATCTTCTGCCACAGCGGCAGGTCGTCTTCGTACAGCAGGCGGAAGTTCGCCGCGCCGCCGTCGGCCAGCCGCACCACCTCGTGCGCCAGGTCGACGGCGCCGGCGCCGCCTTGCTCGAAGTGCTGCGT
>CP070661.1:3675885-3698669 GCA_020355165.1 Burkholderiales bacterium | reverse complement strand
TGCGGCGTCTGCGCCTGCACGGTGACCGCGTTGATCGAGCCCTCGTTGGGGCTTTCGACCTGGAAGGTCACGCCCTGCAGCACCAGCCGGGCGAAGAAGGGGCGGCTCGGCCCGTCAGTGCCTGCGCACACACCCGCAGGCGCCAGCGCCAGCAAAGCGACACAGACAAACGCGCTCTTCAAGACCTCCATCATGCTGCTCGGACCTCGCGAGAAGATCCTTCGCTTTGATCCTCGCCAGGCGTCGTCAGCCATGATGGCGACGAGCTCTCGGCCTCTCGGCGCGGTCGCCTGCGCCCTCGAATGTTCCCCCATGAATCCTCCCATCGACGGCGTCGCTCCGCTTCAGGCTGTCGACCACAGCACGTTCAAGAGCAGCAACAGTGGAAACAGGATCACGACCAGAGTGCCGGTCCGCTTTGCCCGCGACGATCGACGATAGGCATCGCTGCGCTCAAGCCCCAAGAACACGATTCCGATGATCGACATCGTGAGCAGCATGTGAGCCCAGTCGATGTTCATCGAGTCTTCATCGACGTTCCGTGTGACTGGCTAGGCCCGGCACCGGGACTGATCACCGATCAGCCCCGGGGATCCGGGCCTCGTGCCGGTCGGCTACCCACGCACAGCCGGACCGGCGCTGGCCCCACCTTCGATTCGACACTCGGGGTCTTCAGGTCAGCGGAGATCGTGAGGGACTTTGATCTCCAGGATTACAGATCCCTCAAGCCCGTCGTCATCCGTGACCTTGGCTTCCAGGGTATATGTTCTCCCCCTGCCGTTACCGAATCGCTCCGCACGCAGGTATATCGTTCCTTCGATCACCCCGGTGGCGTCGTTCAGCCGAAACATGTCAGTCACATCAACCGGCGCGGTGAAACCATCAAAACCGTCGACGTCTCCCTCACGGTCTCCGCGATTCCGCGAATCAACTTCGTCGCTCGAAACTGTTACTTTGAGCATCAAGAACAGATCCGCCACTGGCGTTTCGTCGTCGATGGCGCGCAGGCTGACTTGCACAGCAACCATCTTGTGGTCCGGCGGCCACAGGATGTTCAGATCCGAGTTGCCGAGCAGCTGCGGAGAAGGATCCGGGACCCTCTTCACCTGCACGGCACCGATGTTCCGTTTGCCGACCGTTGTCCGAGGATCGCCAAACACGTCGGTGTCAATGAAGCTTCCGTCGATGGGGTTGACGAGCCGGTTGGCGCCGTCCGCATTGGGCACGACGTCGATGAGGATCCCGCCCTCGATCGGATAGGAGGCATTGGGATAGGTGGGCATGGCTTCGATTCTCGGACTTGCTGAGAGTGTGGCCACGTACAAGGCCCCGGATCGATCGGTTCGCAGTGTCGGTTGCGCGAAGAGAGCCCGCAGAGCGCCTTCAGATTGCGTGGGCGTGGAACGAACCCAGCTCCACTCGTCCGCTGTCAGGGTGCCGGGTGTTGACAAGCCAGCATTGTTGTAGGCGATCTGTCCCGAAAAATTTGCTTCGTCAATCGTTGCCATCACCGCTGATGATTCAAGGTTGATGGTCCCGCCGTCCTCTGCATCAAGCGGGATGCCGTCAGCGAACACTGCCGGTTCCGTGTCGAGTGAAAACAGGTCGGCAACAACCGTGCTCGCCGTGAGATTCACGGTGCTTCCGGACAAGGCCGTGATCTTGTTGGGCAGCAGCTCACCATCCAATCCGTCTTGGAGAGCGCTTGCCCCGGCCAGGAAAATGAAGCTGTTGACGATGTTGGCCGCTCCAAAGCTGTTCGCGCGACTCGCCACCGTGACCCCACCCGCACCGCTGAAGATCGAGCTGACCACCTTCGCTGTGCCGCCGTTCAGGAAAATGACTCCGCCCGTTTTCGAATTCCTCACGACCGAGTGCGCGATGTTCAGTCTCGCTCCAGCATCGACGAGGAAAAAACCTTGATAGGCACCATCGTTGTTGAGCGCGTAGTTACCATTGGCCTGAAGCCCCGTCACATTGAGCTCGCCTGCCAACTGCACATCGAAACCGGGTGAGTAAACAGTCTGATCGGTAAAGTTAACCGACCTCGTAATGGAACCGCCCGTGAAGTCCAGCCTCGCTGTTTTTTCGACTCGGGCAAATTGGTTGAGGCCGTCCGCATTGAGGTTGTTGATGACAACGTAGGTAGTCCTGGTTGGAACTTCGTCACCGATGGAGACAAACGAATACGAGCCCTGCACGGGAATGTCAGTTGAAAGGATCTTCCTGGGGTTGTCTTTGGTGATGAGATCCCCGGAAGAGGTAACGAACGATGGGTTACCCACGAGCGTCGCGTTATTGCCCTCGATCCGCACGGAGCGGGTGATCCTGGCCAGTTGCAGGACCCCGAAGAAAGCAGCGTTGTCGACTTTTATCTGCAGGCCTTCGGCGATCGAGATGACATTGTCGGGAGCGGACGAGGCATTGGCCTGAGCGATGGCCCAGGCGAGCGTGTTCGGCTTGGACGCCGGACCAAACTTCTGGTCTGTGACCGTGAACTCATCGGCGCGGAGCGGGGCGGCCAGGGTGAGAAGCACGATGCCGGCAAGCACGGGCGCCAAAACCGCGCGACGGACACGGTCGCATCTCAGGAGTGATCTCGTCTCGATTTGCGGTTTCATAACGGGTCCTATTGGTTTGCTGCGGGCTGCCTTCCTTACGATCAACTTCCTTCAGTTCGGACAAACGCGGATTCCCGCCAGTCAGTCGGCGTACGACCTGCCGGCATGAATCTGGACCATCGCCCTCCGACCAATACTGATTCCCAGCGAAATCGCCATTTCGTGGCTCCAAGTCCAAGAGTCGACGCTCCGATATCGGTCAGGGCAGAGGGACCGGCTGATGAAACCTGGCCATCCCGCGCACCAAACCCCAGCGAATTCGTCAGGCAATGGATAGCAGCGCGTGGCAGGAGCAGCAAACAACAATTGACGACACTTGGCTTGCCGCTTGCCACTAGTGGACTTCCGCGCGCCGGCAGTGCCGCAGCGCAGTGCTGGTCGACCGACGGTTGGTGCGGCATCGCAAGAGGCGGCGAGCCACTGCGTACGAAGTTAGCGCTTGCGCCCGTTCTCTGGCATCGCGGCGTGGCTGCGCTCGGCGTCTGGTCAGACGGCCAGCGCGCGGGCGGCGCGCATGAGTACCGAGCATGCGGGCGTCGCGAGGCGAGCAGGACACGCAGCCGGCAGGCGTTACGCACGCTGGCCGCGCCGATCTTCGGCCGGAGTGCGCGGATCGTGGCGGCGCGCGCCCGCGCCAAGTCGGCGACATGGTCAGGGCGGGCTCCCTTCGCCGCTCAGCGCACAGGGGGCTGCGCCGGCATGTCGTGAAGCCGCTGCGCGATCCTTGCCGGATCTCGCCCATCGCCGCGGACGGCCGCCACCGTCCGGAGCCGGCCACCGCGACCACCGACGTGCCACAGCAGCATCGGCCCGCCCCGCAAACCGGTGCGCCCCGTCGAAGCTGGCGTCGATGTCGCGGCGGCCTACCCGTGCGGGCTCGATTCGTTCGACGGTACGATCTGACACCAGCGGCCTCAACTGTCTCAAGGCCCTGGACAGCTTCGACAGTGCGCGCAGGCACGAAGCCGCCGACCTGCCGTCGGCTTTGCGGCCTGCACCGTCAGCGATCGGTCGAAGCCGCTGATTTGACGATGCGATCCAGGATGACAGCCCGATGTCGAGACGCAAGGATGCCCGCGGCACCGATTCCCTTCTGATCCAGTTGCAGGATCTCAATCTGGAGGAGGAACAGGGCTGGATCATCCGCAGTGCGTTGCGCGAACTGCGGCGGAGGCAGCTGATTCCGGACAAAGACTTCGCAGGAACCCTGCTGGCTCTGGCGATCGAAACATTCGTGGCGGACCTTAGAGAGCGCGGCATCAACGCGGATGACGCGGTGAAGATCGTCGTGGAGTCCCACAAGCGCGTGGCGGTGATGGCGGCGGCCGTCGGCACGCTGACTCGGGAGGCGGTTGAAAGACATCTGGTGTCCGTTGTGGCCGCGGGCGATACGCCGCTCGAGCAGATGGTCATCAACCTGCGCTTGACGCGCTCACTGAGTGGTACGGCCATTGCCGAACTGCTCATGCATCCAGAGCGAATCCACGTCATCACTTCGCCGACTCAACGGCTGCATCCTCAAAGCAAGGCACTGGTGCGGAAGGTCGAGCGCATTCTTCAGAAGCACGCGGCGCTGCTCGACAGGTATGGGCCGAGCTGAAGCGCGCCTGGTTATCCGACGCAGCGCGCCGCAGATGTCACGGCTCTCCGGGAAGGCACCGAAGTCCCCCGTCCAAGCCGGGCGCATCCGAGCAGGCCATGGCCTCGGCGACCTACTCCGCCAACGCGTCCGAAAGCGCCGACTCTCCCCGGCTGCGCGGAATTGACGCCGCCAGACAAGTCGATGCACGGGCTGAAGCAAGCCTAGACATGCGATCGCGAGTCGACTTCGCACTGGTTCGCTCAGGCGAGCCGGCGCTCGGCGACGCTCGACCGCTTTGGGGCGCAAACCAGACGCATGGCGGCGGGCGGCGAGCGACTGGAAGGGGTCGTTTTGAGCCGGTCGGACGGTCCGCTTTCCAGGCGCTGACCGCTGTGTGGTGGCCCACCTAGGCCCGCGATCGTCCACGAACGGTCGACCTTACCCGTCCGTCCGTGCTGAATGACAGAGCGATTCCAGCACGCAGCCCCGACGAATGAACGAGACCAAGGCGGACGGGCCGGCGTGGCGCGCCGCCTCGGCACTCACTTGAGAAAGACGAAGTACACCTTGACCTCGGACGTACCGTCGTTCCGCAGGTAATTCGGCACTGTGTCGGGCTCGAAGTAGTAGACGCCGCCGGTTTCGAAGGTCCGCTTCTCCGTGCGCCCGTCCGCGTAGATCACGGTCAGCGTTCCGCCGACGAGCCCACGGACGACCCGCGCGGGCCGTGCGACATTGGAGTTCTGCGTGCCGGGCGCCCAGCTTGTCTCGCCCGCGAGTACGCGGGGGTTGTCGACCAGCATCTTGGTGGTGGTAGTCACTGCGTGCTTCGCAACTTCCTGCCCAACCGCAGGAGTTGCAGTCGCCGCCCCGATGGCTGAGATCATCAGCCCAACCATCCAGCCAGTTGATCGCATCATCAATGCCTCCGTAGTTGTTGTCTCCAGCGTGCGCGGACCGGTCGTTCTTTCTGGTCGTCCCATTGGGCAGCTTGCACAGGACTGGCAGGCCAGAATTCGAGTGCAACTGCGTAAGTGACACTACGCAGCGCCGGACCTCGATTCAATCCCGGACACCTGCGCTGCGCCGATGCGATTGCTGCGTCGCCGCGCCCGGGCTCGCCTGATGCTGCGACGCAAGAGGTCGGACCGAGCCTCAGGCTGACCGGCGACCTTTAACCCAGCTCGCCCGCAAGAGGTCGTGCGGTGCGCGCTCCGAAGGGGGACGCTGGGTCGAAGGACCGGCCGTGATCTGATCGGCTGGATCACGGATCCAGGCGAGAGCCACCCCAAGAATGCTGCGATGCACGTAGAAATACCCACGTACAAAGCGCAGATTTCGATCTCGGCCGGGGCTGCCGCCATCGATCACTAGCGAGATGGCCTTCCCCGCTTGTTCGCCCGGCCGCGATGAGGTGCGGCGCGTGGCGGCGCGTCGGCATCGAGCCAACCAACAAGTCGATTGCGGGAGGACACACGATGCGTCAGCAGATCTCGACCGTAGCGGCTGCTTTCTTCCTTTGCTTTGCGCAGACCTCGTCAGCGCAGGACCTCGCGTCGCAGATCATCGGCGCCTGGAAGTGGACCGGCCACGTTTACAAGGAGGTCGCGACCGGGAAAACCACGAACGTCTTCGGCGAAAAGCCGTCGGGACTCCAGGTCTTCACGAAGGGCGGGAATGCGGTGTTCGCGGTTTTCCACGACAGCCGCAAGGCGCCCGCGGCCAATCCGGCGACGGAGGCCGAGCGTGCGGCGTTGTTCGCCACGATGGCCGCGGCGATCTCGACCTACAAGGTCGAGGGCAACACCCTCACCATGACCTACAGCGGCTCGTGGAACCAGTCCTGGACTGGCACGACGCAGAAGCGGCAGATCGAGATCGTCGGCAACAAGCTGACGCTGATGTCCGCGCCCTTCAAGAGCGCGCAGACGGGACAGGACACCGTCTTCGTCGTCACCTACGAACGGGCGGACTAGCGTTGACCTGCCCGCGCCGCACATCGCAGCCGACACATCTGCGGCGGGAGCGACCTTGGGTGACTGCCAGCTTCACCGAGAGCCTGTCGACCGCTGTGGGTCGGTTGCATCAGTTCTAGCCGGCAGGTAGCAGCCGCTCGGCCTGTACTCGCTGCCGGTCGTTGCCGCGGTTGCCTGAACGACCGCTTCGCGCAATCCGGCGTTGACACCCAAGCTCGGCGCAGGGCCCGCTCGTCCCCCGGGACCGGTCATCGACTTCGACCGGCTACGAGCGGGTATCCATCCGGACATGGCCGAACTCGGCCCTGCGTAGGCAGCCGCAAAGCGGTCAGTGACCGGAGAGCAGACCCTCCGACCGGCCCAGAACGAGCCGTTGCCGCCAGTGGCGGTGTTCTCATCGAGGGACGGGTCCACGTCGCTCATCGGTCGTTCGCCGGCGTCGGGATGAAAGGCGAAGAAGAGTCGAGGAAAGTGGTCATCGCGTACGCATCCGTCAAGGCTGCGGTCGGCGGCGGAACTCGCGTGCGCGCGTGCCAAGGCTCGACGTCGTGACCGACCGCTTCACCGTGATCGCAATCAACACACCCGGTGCGCAGCGCCGTCTAATGACACTGATCGGCTCCATTGCCTGAGGCATTGAGGGCGCAGGCGCGGGACGTTCACGCAACCGACACAGGAGGCACGCATGAAAGACATCGACACGTTGTTCGGCAAGGCCATCGGCGAGATCGAACGCATGCTGAACACCAAGACCGTGGTCGGCGATCCGATCACCGTCGAGGGCAATACGCTGATCCCGCTGGTCAGCGTCGGCTTCGGCTTCGGCGTCGGCGCGGGCGAAGGCAACGATCCGAAGAAAGGCGTCGGCAGTGGCGGCGGCACGGGCGGCGGCGGCGGGGTGAAGCCGGTGGCGCTGGTCGTCATCAACAAGGACGGCGTGCGCGTCGAGACGGTCAAGGGTGGTGCGGCCTCACTGGCGGAGAAGATCGCCGACGTCGCCGGCAAGTACGCGTCGGCGGAGAAGGACAAGTCGCGCGCGTAGGTCGGCGACGTGACTGCGGCGATCCTCGTCGTTGCGGCCGTCGCGGCGCTGCTGGTGCTGCTCGCGCTGCCGATTGACGTCGCCTTTCGCGCCGAGGGCATCGAGCCGCTGCGTGGGGAGATTGGGATTCGCTGGCTGTTCGGCGCGGTGAGGCTGCAGGTGCCGATTCCCGGCAGCGGCGAGACGGACGAGACAACGCAAGCGAAACCGCGGGCGGGCAAGGCGCGCCCGAAGGCCGGCAAGAAGCGCGCTCGCGGCAACGTGTTCGCCGCCTTGCGGCAAGCGGCGTTTCGCCGTCGCCTCTATCGCCTGCTGCAGGACGCGCTTGCCGCGGCCCACCTCCGCGAGCTGCGCCTTCACCTTCGGCTCGGCCTGGGCGACCCGGCCGATACCGGTCGGTTGTGGGCCGTGCTCGGGCCGTTGGCTGCTATTGCGCGCAGCCTGCGCAATGCCGATGTGCGGATCGAGCCGGAATTCATCGACGCGGCACTGGAATTTCGCGCCGAAGGCCGGGCGCGGCTCATACCGCTGCAGTACCTCGCGCTCGCCGTCGGGTTTGTGCTCTCGCCCGTGTCGATTCGCGCCTGGCGAACGCTGCAAGCCGGGCATGCCTGAACCAAGGCAGCAAAGCGACACGCTTTGCGCCGGCGCGCCCGTGCACATCGGTGCAGTGACCTTGCTGCCAATCGAGCGGGTCGTCCTGCATGCAGCAGGTGCCGGCGCATGCTTGTGGTTCGCGGCGGCCAAGCAGCCCTATGCGCTGGTGTTGCGTGAGGCCGGCCGCGTTCGCGCCATCGATACCCAAGCTGCGGAGATTCAGATAGACACGCTGCGCGCGCTGGTACCGCGACTGGATGCCGCGCTGGCGGCGATGTGAGCAACCGATCCTGCCGAGGCGTACCCGCGGCTCAAGCGAACGCGCCAACGGCAATCAGGGCGGCCGACGCGCAAAGCACGAATGGGCACATCCTGAACGGCAGGAAGTCGACCCGAAAGCCGGTGAAAAACGAAACGATCGCGAGCGCGACGTAGGTGACGATCGCCACCGCATAGACCGCAATCGCAGCGTCGGTTCCCGGGGCGATTGCCGTTGCAGCCGCGACGAAAGCGGCGAGCGCGATAAGCGCCACGCCTTCGACGATCCATTCCATCGTCAAGATGTTTCGGTTCTCGTCCGACAACGCGCCGAATCCCTTCACGACGCCGCGTGTCGCAAACAGGTGCGCCAGTCCCCAGGCGGCTGAAACCGCCGACGCCAGATAGAGCGACGCTTCATTCATCGCAACCCGCGCCGAACTTGCGCCAGCCGTCGCCGCGGCGTCGATCCGGCGCGTTCGCCGGCTCTCGAGTCATCGCACAGTCGCGATCGGCACGACCGTGCAATTGCGAAACGAGATGTCGGCCGGCAGGCCGAAACTCAGTTCCGCATTCATGATGCCGGTTACCTTCATTGCGTCGATGACCCGGCAGCCGGTCGACTCGACGGCCTTTCTTGCCGTCTCCGTCGCGGATTCGCAGCCCAGGACGATCACGGCATCGTATTTCTTCGCGCTCTCCTGCAGCTGCCTGCGTTTTCTCGAAGTCCACATGCACATGAACCAGTGGTGGTACAGGGTGCTCTTGAACACGTCCGCCTGAACGCCACGTTCCCGCAGTCGGGCTTGCAGTGCTTGCAGGTAGCCCTCGAAGGGAAGGGATTTCAGCGGATTCCTGAACAGCCGCAGGAAGGGCTTCTTCTCCCTGACGGACACGGTCACCGCCGGACACAGGTTGCACGGCACGATCAACGCGGATTTCAAGCCCGCGACGCCGGAGGCGACATCGAGGTCGCTGAAGTGGATCGGCATTGCAATGCCCTCCAAACGTGGGTGAAGTGGGTCGGCCTGACGGTCGCCGGCGGCGCCGGAAGGCGCGCGATCAGCTTGACGCGAGCACGTTGCCGCCGGGCTTGGCGCAAGTCACACCGGCGCATGAGCCGCTTGCCTCAACGGCTGATCGCGGCCTTCTTCTCTTCGTACTCGCGCGCGTCGATTTCTCCTTTGGCGAAGCGTTTGTCGAGGATGTCGAGGGCGGACTCAGGGGACTCGCCCCCGAAGCGCTTCGTGGCGTCGCCGAACTCCGCGCTGTCCATGCTGCGGCCGCGCCACATCCAGGGCATGCAGCGCCCTCGCGCCATGAAGATGAACATCGCGATCATCATCACGAAGAACAGGAGCGGAAAGATCCACCACAGAGGCGACCAATGCATTCCATGCGACCAGGTCCACGGATACGGCTGCACCGGCGGCTGGTCTGCCGCGAGCACGGGCCAGGCATACGCCAAGCCGAGCAGCGCCGCACGAGTTCGGGTCAGGGCGCGTTGTCTGTTGAACATCGACTTCTCCTTGAATCATTGGAGCAGACCCGGTTCGCTCCGGCGGACCCTGCAAGGCCAGTCTTCCGCATCACCGCTCGCTGCAGCCATGCGGCCGATTGCCGCCGACGACTCAGGTCTCGAACTTCCGGGTTCGGCGTCGGCGCGAGGACGCTTGCGGCGGCGCTGGCCCGCATGCGGCCAGATCCCGGGGCGCAGCCGCACGGGGGGCCAACCAACGTCGCAATGTGGCTAAGCGGCAGGATCTCGATCAACATCGTCTGCATCCGTCCGTTCACGATGTCGACGGTGCGGCAGCCGCTTCATGCATCGACTTCCGCAATTTCTGCACCCAGGCAAAGGGTCCCACCAAAGCGCATCGGGCGTGGTGAGATGCATCAAATGCGGGCAGGTCCGCGCCCGCCAAGCCGTCGATGCGATGTCGACTGAATCGTTGCGCAAGAAGCAACGCGCGAACGCTATGGCGCTTGGGCGGGACGCCCGCAATTCACGCCCGTTCGGAGCCGAAAGCCGTCAAGCGGCTGCCGAAGGAACTGGCGGCGCAGGCCAAGAGCGGGATGCGCGCCGCCTGCAAGCTGGCAGCCAAGGACGGCATGGGCAAGCTGAGCCGGCAGGCCAAGCGGCTGCAGGCGGCGCGGCTGCCGGGGAGGACGCGGCGATGGAAAGCTTCCTCTCGACTCTGAAGATCGAGCGCATCCACCGCAAGCGCCGTGCCACACGAGACGAGGTGCGGGCCGACGTGTTCGATTGCATCGAACGCTTCTACAACCCGCGCCGCCGCCACTCGGCCCTGGGCCAGATCAGCCCGATCGGGTTCGAAACCCGCTACGCGGGCTTGGCATGGTGTCCGTGAGAACGAGAGAAGCGCAGACAGTGAGTACACCAGCATTGCCGCTGGTAATCGAGTCACACGCAAGTGTGACGTCCTCGCCAGGATCAGAGTCCGCCTCCGATCCAGACTTGGAAGAGATCGGGTGCGCCGCCGATCCTGCTAGCAACTGCCTCCCACTCGACGACAGTCGAAATCTCGCCGCCAGCGGTGAGTGCAGCGATCCGCAGCGCACCCCTCTGATTAGCCGCTAGGCTTTTGCCGGCGCCTGGTAGGAGACGCCGTGGGCCTTCTGCTGCGCCGCGAGGAACTCCTGTGCGGAAAGCAGCCGCGTGGTCCGGTAGCTACGGAGGTGCCCGGGGGCGTTGACCGCCAGGGCCAAGGCAGCCGCAGTCGTGTCGTCCGGGAACTCGGCGACTCCGATCACGTCATGCTCGCCGAGGCAGAAGTCAAAGCTTTCCAGCTTGCCACCCAGCTTCTCAACGGCGGCTCTCACTCCGGCCACACGGTCCTGGGGTTTGCTCACGAAGGCCGCGGCGGCCGCAGCTGTGTAGGAAGCTTGAATCAGATAGCGTGGCATGGTGGTGATCTCCTTTGTTGCCGCCCGCGTAGGGACGGAGGGGTGGCAGTCTACGTTGCCGAATCGACAGAGCAGACGCGTGCCGTTAACCAATTCTTGCCTTGGCAGGTACGCGTACCTTCGCACTAGTGCATAGAGCCTCTCATCGACCGTCACCCCCGCCCGCCGCTGAGCAACCGCGCCCCTCGCCTGGCGCAGAAACGAGAAACCCCGCCGCGAAGCGGGGCTATCGCGATGGTCGCCGTTGCCTGGTGCTTGCGCCTGCGCGCAGCGGCTAGACGGGCGGGGCCGAGGAGAGCGACGGCGCCGGGTTCGGGTACGGCAACGAGTTGGGCACTGTGCAGGATGCGGCCTTCACCACCCACGGGGCCATCGGTCACCAGCATCTGCCCGCGCGAATGGCTCTGGACGATATTTGCCAAGGCATCGCTGTATCGAAGGACCACTCACCGTCCGAGAAGTACGGCGGGAAGTTTCAGTGTCACCGTCTAGTACTCGGCTTCACTGTGGCGACGCAGGCCGCAATCAGCGACCGGTCCGTGCTCGATCAACTGGCGGGTACGGGTCGTTCTGCGTCGGTCCGACGCTCTGCTTTTGGATGGACAGCGAGGTCAACACGCCGAGCGGATTGCCCTGTCCCGGGGGCCGTGAAGAGAGAACCCGCCGCGCGGGCGGGTTCTTCTGGGCATCGGTTGATTGCTTGCGACGGCGGCGGGCGACGGTGCGCGTGCGCCGGGCGCGTCACTCGCCGCGGAAGACCGGCGGCCGCTTCTCCTTGAAGGCGCGGATGCCTTCGCGGTAGTCGTGGCTGTCGTAGACGACGCGGCGCAGCCCCTGCACCCGCTCGAAGCCCTGCGGCGACATCGGGTGCGCGCCGGCCAGGATGCGCAGCTGCTCCTTCATCACGGCGATCGACAGCGGCGCGTTCCCGCAGATCGTCTGCGCCAGGCCGAAGGTGAACGACTCCAGTTCCTCGCTCGGCACCACGTAATTGATCATGCCCAGCCGCTCGGCGCGCTCGGCGCTGACCGGCCGGGCGGTGAATGCCATCTCCTTGCCGATCCGCAGGGTTGCTGCGTTCAGGAAAGTGAGCACGCCGGCAATGTTGTAAGGCACGCCCAGGCGCGCCGGCGTGACGGCGAACGTGGCCTCGGGCGTGGCCACGATCAGGTCGCAGGCGAAAGCGGTCTCGCAGGCGCCGCCCCACACCGTGCCTTCGATCATCGCGATCACCGGCGCCGGGAAGGCCTCGATCTCGCGGATCAGGTGACGCAGCGGATCGTCCCAGCCGAGCGGGTCGCGCCGCGACTCGGGCAGTTCGTCGACGTCGTGCCCGGCCGACCAGACCCGAGCCCCCGGTGGCGCGCGCAGGATCGCCACCCTCAGCCGCCGCGTGCGGAACTGCTCCAGCGCCGAGATGACCTCGTCGATCAGTTCCCTCGACAGCGCGTTGCGCTTGGCCGCGTGGTCGAGCGTGATCACGCCGATGTGGTCGCGGATCTCGGTCCGAGTGAGCGGCATGGCGGTCTCCGTGAAAGACGCAGGATCGTTGCTGGCGGGGCGCAGTGCAGGCGGCATTGTGCCGCGGTGCCGTCAGCGCGGCCGGCAGCGCATCGCCCACTGTCGACCCGGCACATCAGGTTGCGCCGCTCATCGTCCCACCGTCGGCATCGTTCGCCTGCTCGGCAGGTGCCTTGCCGGCGAAGTCCCGGCCGATCGACCTGCCCCCGGCCGGCCGAACCAGAGCCAACGCAGTGAAGCCCGTCGTCCGGGAGAATGAAGGCTGACCCGGCAACCGACCGTGCCGTCCGGCAGGTCAATACTTGCCTGCTGGTATCCCGATCGGAGCCGATCAGCCTGCGGCGGTCGCCGCTGCAGCCCGGCTCGGCTTGCGCCGGCGCGCCGCGGCCTTCTTCGCCGCCCCGGCCGGCGCCGGCCGCTTCTGCGCCGCCGCTGCCTTGGCGGCAGGCTTGCGACCACGCTTCGGTTTGGCGGCCGCCTCGCGCGCCGCGCTGCGCTGGCGCGTCGCCTCCTGCTTTGCCCGCGCCAGCAGCGCCAGCTCGCGCACGCGGGCGATGTCCTCGTCGCTGAACGGCCCGTTGACGCCGGAGATGGCCGCCAGCTTCATGCCGTGCTTCAGCCCGAGCTTGTAGATCTCGCGCACCTTCTCCCACTCGATGGCGCGGCCGACGGTGAAGTTCTCGAAGCGCCCTTCCAGGGCCAGCACGATGGTCTCGGCCAGGCAGGCGTAGGCCACGCCCTTGGGCAGGCCGATGTTCTTCATCCGCACCTCGCCCGGCAGCTCGATCTCGCCGGACTCGATCACCAGCACGTCCGGGCGCTTGGCCACCTCTTCGGGCGGCAGGTCGAGCGGCCGCGCCACGTCGGTGATCACGCAGCCCGGCTTGACCTTCATGATGTCGAGCACCTTCTTGCCGGCGCCCGAGGTGGCGGTGACGATCATGTCCATGTCGGCGATGTCCTTGTCGGCGCGCGACGAGAGGAACATCCTGGCATCCGGCGTCTCCTTCAGGATCGACTCCTTCAGCGCCAGCAGCTTGGCGGTCTCCGGCGAGACCAGGTAGACCTCCTCGGCCGCCTTGACCAGCAGGCGCACGCACACCGAGCCGATGGCGCCGGTGGCGCCGACCACCATCGCCTTGAACTTCACGCGCTCCCTGCCCCTTGGCTTGTCGACCAGGCCGAGCTTCAGCAGCGCGTCGTGCGCTGCCCATAGCGCGCCCGAGGCGCTGTAGGAGTTGCCGGTGGTGATCGGCAGCTGCGCGCGCTTGGCCACGGTGACGCCGGCGTCGCCCACCACCTTGGTGAACGCACCGAGCCCCATGATCTGCGCGCCCAGGCGGCGCGCCATGTCGGCGGCGTCGAGCAGGCGCTTGTAGGTGAACTCGGGGCTGTGGCTCATGATCTCCTTCGGCGTGCCGCCGACGGAGATCAGCCAGCCCTCGGCCTCGACGCCGGAGGGCGACCTGATGCCGCTGATCCTCGAGTAGACGAACGGCGGCGCGTAGGCCATGACCTTCTCGACCGCGTCCATCAGCACCGGCGGCGATACGCGCGACAGCATCTCGATCGGCTTGACCTTCTTGAAGTACTCCTGCGACAGCGGGTGGATGACGAAGGCGAAGCGGTTGATCCGCCGCTCGCCGTTCGGGTAGACGATGCGCGGCTCCATGCCGGCCTCGGTGATGATCGCCAGGTAGTCATCCTCGAGGATGTCGTCCGGGTCCTTGCCGGTGGCGGCGATGATCATCGCGTCGAGCAGGTTGGGGCCGAGCACGTGGCCGGACATCGACGGCGCGCCATCGACCACCATCATCACGCCCTTCTCGGCCAGGGCGGCCGTCCGCTCGCCGTTCAGGCCGGAGGTGATGATCGTCTTGCCGGCCAGTTCCTCGGCACCGAACTCGTCGAGCTCGTGCACCGGCGCGACGATCACGGTCGCCTTGGCCATCTCGCGCCGCAGGACGAACCGGGTCCACTGCCGCATCAGGTCCTCGGGAACCACCTGCGGCAGCTCCCACTCGGCGACGTAGTGGGCGCCGCTGGCGTACAGCGACAGCGCATCGAGCGAAGTGAGCAGCTTCGGCACGCCGAGCTGCAGCAGCGGATCGGCGAACTGCAGGTTGTCCGTGTACTCGGCCATCGTGGTGGCCAGCTTGTAGCTGGACAGGCCGGAGAAGAACAGCACCAGTGCGTTGTCGAAGTAATTGCCGAGCTTGATCTGCGTGTGCCGCACCGCCCACTCGAGGAAGATCTCGCCCAGGCGGGCGCCGGTGGTCACCGGCACCCGGGTGACCAGGCCCTTCATCTGCGCCGCTTCCTTGTCGACGAAGCGGCGCGAGCCGACGCTGTAGCTGTCCCGCGCCAGCCCGATGCCGACCACGTCGGCCTGCTTCTCCCACTGCCTGAGCAGCCGCCGGGCCCTGGCCGGGTTGCCGTCGGTGCCGAAGCGCTTGACCGCCAGCTGCTTGCCGAGGAAGCGCGTCGTGAACTCGAAGTCGAGGCTGCTCGAGCCGAGGCTGATGCTGACCACATTCTTCATACAATGTCTCCTTGGCTCGGCGGCTGTTCTTGCTCTTGCCGATCATGCCACCACCGCCCGCTGCGGGCGGCGCTCAACCGCAATGATGGAGGACCTTCGTGCTCTCTAACTTGATCGGCGACAGGGCCCTCGCGGTCGGCCTGCCCGCTGCCAAACGCATCGCCGGAGTCGTCACGCGCCTGCTGCCGATTCCCCAGCCGACGCTGATGGTCGGCCCCGGTGCAAGCGGCCGCCTCGGCCAGGCGGTGGGCGGCTTCGGCCACCGCCAGGTGCTGATCGTCACCGACGAGGTGGTCTCGAAGCTCGGCCTGCTCAAGCCGCTGGTCGATGCGCTGGCCGCCGCCGGCACCGGCTTCACCGTGTTCGACGAGGTCGCGCCCGACGCGCCGATCCCGGTGATCGAGAAGGGCATCGAGGTCTTCAGCCGCGAGCACTGTGACGCGATCGTCGCCTTCGGCGGCGGCTCGGTGCTGGATGCAGCCAAGGTGATCGGGCTGGCCGCCGCCAACGACCGCCACCCGCGGTCGCTGGTCGGCTACTTCCGGGCGCTACGCGGGCCGGTGCCGATCTACGCAGTGCCCACGACGGCCGGCACCGGCTCCGAGGTCACCGTGGCGGCGGTGATCTCCGACCCGGAGCGCGAGAAGAAGCTGGTCATCGCCGACACGCGCATCGTGCCGAAGATGGCGGCGCTCGACCCGCTGCTGATGACCGGCCTGCCGAAGCCGGTGACGGCGGCCACCGGGATGGACGCGCTGACGCACGCGGTGGAGGCCTACATCGGCTACTGGGGCACCAGCTTCACCGACCGCATGGCGCTGTCGGCGGTGTCGATGATCTACGAGAACCTGCCGCTCGCCTACAACGACGGCGCCAACCTCGCCGCGCGCGAGAAGATGGCGCTGGCCTCGACCTACGCCGGGCTGGCCTTCACCCGCGCCAACGTCGGCAACGTGCACGCGATCGCGCACCAGCTGGGCGGCAAGTACCACACCCCGCACGGGCTGGCCAATGCGATCGTGCTGCCGCACGTGTTGCGCTTCTCGGCGGCCGAGATCACCGGCAGGCTCGCCGACCTGGCGATCCACGCCCGCCTGGGCAACGAGGGCGAGTCCGAGGAGGAACTGGCCGACCGTTTCCTCGATTCGGTCGAAGCGCTGGCGGCATCGGTCGGCATCCCTCGACGGCTCGACGCGCTGCGCGAGTCGGACATTCCCGCGCTGGCCAAGGCCGCCTGCTGGGAAGCCGACACCAGTTATCCCGTGCCACGCCGGATGACCCAGGACGACTGCGAGGCGATCCTGCGCGCACTGCTGCCGCCGGAGCCGGCGCGTCGGTCGACGCCGGCAGCCAAGCGCGTACGGAAGAAAGCCGTCGCCGGGAAGCCGGCGGCCGGCAAGAAGAGCGGCCGCCGCCGCGCCCCGGCCTAGGCGCAGGTGCGCGGGGCGGCTGCGCGCGGTCGTCGCCGGCAGCGACGCCGTCCCGGCGTTTGCCTGACGGAGCGCCCGCGCGCCGGGCTGAATCGGGCTGGACAGTCATCGGCAAGCGAACCATGGCCGGGCGCGGTGCAGCACCCAGCCGATGGCCCGCCGCCGCCCTTCAGCGCCTGGTGACGACGACTTCGAGGTACTCGCCCGGCACGACGAGCGAACGATCGCCGTCGACGTTCAGGCGTTCGAGCAGCGCGACGAGATCGGCCTCCAGGGACTTCTGCCGGGTACCGTCGAGCGCAGCGAAGGCCTTGTGCGTCGGACCGTAGTAGTCGCGGAAGATCTGCACCCAGTGTGCGGCCGACCGATAGCGGAAATTGAACTGCTTGCGCTGGACGCGGATGTCCGCGGCATGCGCGCCGAAGAGTTCGACCAGGTGCCGTTCGGTGCCCCACAGTGCCGGCGACTTCAGGCCGGTCGGCGGCGGCACGTGGGCTCCGACGACCTTGAACAGCTGGCCTATGAAGCCTTCCGGCGTCCAGTTGGCGAGCCCGATGCGGCCGCCCGTACGGACGACGCGCAGCATCTCGCGCGCCGACCGCACGTGATCGGGCGTGAACATCACGCCGAAGGTCGACAACACGATGTCGAAGCTCGCATCCTCGAACGGCAGGTCCTCGGCGTCGGCGACGCGAAACTGCACGGCCAAGCCCTCGGCAGCGGCCCGCCCGGCGCCCTTCTCCAGCAGCGCCGGCACGTAGTCGGTGGAGGTCACGTCGGCGAAGCGGCGCGCCGCCGCCAGCGTCGCGTTGCCGTTGCCGGCGGCCACGTCGAGCACACGCTCGCCGGCACGCACGTCGGCGGCTTCGGCCAGCGATTCGCCGACGATCTGCAGCGTGGAGCCGATGACGGCGAAATCGCCGCTGGCCCAGGTCGCCTGCTGTCTCTTCTTGATGGTGCCCAGGTCCGGTGCGCCGCTGTCGCCGATCGCGATGGCGGCGGGATTCTGAACAGGACTCATGACTGTCTCCTCTGGTTGTGGTGTTCGACGAGATCGCGGGCGCGGGAAATTGGAGCGCTTCGACCAGTGGCCCGCAGCGGCCGGTGCGAAGCGCCAGGCGCTGGCGTTCATGGGCGTCGTCGCCGGCTTGTGCACGTTGCCGAGTCACGGCCTCGTGCCGACTCGCCGGCGACGGATCGCGCCATTCGCAGCCGCGCCTTGAGCTACGCCGCCAGGGCGAGTTGCGGCAGTGCGGCCTCCTCGGGCTCGAGAAAGTGCGCGGCGGCGGCATTGAACGCCTCGGCATGCGTCACCGGACCCATGTGGCCGGCGGACCGAATGCGAACCTGGATGACCTGCGGCAGGTTCTCGGCCAGCAGCTCGACGATCGCCTGCGTCACGCGGCGCGTCCGCTCTCCGTGCACTAGCAGCACCGGCACCTGCAGGTCGCGCAGTGCCGCCAGCGGCTGCCAGTCGAAGACCGCCGAGAAGTGGTCGGCGACCGCCGGCATGCGCTGGGCGACTGTGCTCTGCCTCGACGTTCCCATCGAAAGCCAGCTGCCGTTGCCCGACCAGTAGTCGACGAATCGCTTCGCCGCGGCCAGCAGCCGCCGCATCCGCGTATGCAGCACGATCGTCCGCCCGGTCTGCGTGATCTCCCGCCACAGCGACGCGAATTCGTCCTTGCCTTGCAGCACGCCAAAGACCACTGGCTCGTACAGCACCAGCGAGCGCACCAGCGCCGGATGATCGAGCGCGACGCGCAGCGCGACCGCGCCACCATAAGAGTGACCGACCAAGTGCACGCCGTCGTTCGCGGCGGCGATCGATGCCACCTGCGCCGCGTCCTGGCCGAGGATCGACTGCGTCGAGGCGTCGGCCCCGGGGCTGCGCCCATGGCCCAGCAGGTCAGGCGCGATCACCCGGTGCTCGCGAGCAAGCTGGGCGATCAGGCCCTTCCACTGCGCCGACGAACTGCCGCTCGAATGCAGGCAGACGACGGCGGGGCCGCTGCCAATCTGCCTTGAATGCACGCGCACAGGCGCGAACTGAACTGGATGGGTCATGGCTTTCTCCAAGTAGAAAGAGGCGCCCGGACGCGCAGCGCGCCCGGGCCGGGTTCACGACTGCACGATGGGAGCGAGCGCGCTGTTGATGCGCGCCCCCTGCTCGGCGGTGATCATCGAGCCGAGCACCTCGAGGAAGCGCGGCTCCTGCACGCCAGACACGATGTACTGCCAGCGGTAGGCCTTCAGGACCGTGTCGTGGATCTGCTGCGCCTGCTCCGAGGTGAAGGCGCTGCCGGCGTTGAGCAGGAAGTAGTCGGTGTCCGACCTTGCCTGCGCCTGCAGGATGCCGTCGACCGCAGCGACCAGCCCGATCAGGTCGCCGACCGCCTTGTCGCGTGCTTCGGGCGTGAGCTTCGCGTCCTCGCGCAGCCACTCCATCTCGTCCATGATCGCGTGCTGCGACTCCTCCCTGGCGTGGTGCAGGAACACGTCCTTCCACAGCGGGCAGATCGCCTGCTCGGGCTCGATGCTGCTGCGGTAGTGGCCCAGGACGAAGATTTCGATGTGACAGATCAGGCCGAGCACCGCCCAGTTCGACGCGGCGAGCACGGCGCGGGCGACTTCGTTGGGCTGCGCCTTGTACTCATAACCGGCCGGCAGGACCTCGGCGGCCATCCGGTCGAGGCGGCGGAACAATTCCTGGTGCTTCAGCTCCTCATCGGTGAAGCGGACCAGCGCCTCGAAGGCCACCTGGTCGCCGAGCCAGTGGTCACGGCTGACGTCGGTGATCTTCGGCGCGATGAAGCGCTCGACCAGCCCGAAGGTATTGGCGTAGGTGCGGCCCTGGATCTGCGACAGGAACTTCTTCTGCTCGGGATTCAGGAAAGTCAGCTCGCCGACCTTCGACAGCCCATCAGGCAGGAACTTCCTGCTGAAATCGAACTGCCGGCCGCGGATGACGTCCTCATCGATGTCGAAGCGCACGCGCTTGGAGACTTCGATGCATTTGGCATAGCGGTTGGTGTCGACGACGTGTTGTGTGGCGTGTGACATGGCTAGCTCCTTTGTGGATGTGACGACTACGGGGGGGTGAAGACGGTTCAGGACGCCGCGCTGGGATTGACCGGCACGCCGGCGCGCAGCCGGAACCATTCGTGCTCGACAACCGGCCGACGGGTGGCCGCCGCCCGGCCAGCGGACTCGGCAAGTACCGAGCCGATTTCCGCGCGGGTCAGGCCGAGATCGCGCAGCGTCGCCGAATCGAGTGACTGCAGCTGGCGCAGCTCGGCCCGGTGCCGTCCGCGCCGGCGGTACAGGCGCAGCAGGGCAAGCGCCCTACGCGCCTGGCGCCGCGCACGGACCACCGCCGAGGCGAGCGGGTCGCTGAGGTCGACTGAGGCGACGTGCGGCGCGGCATCGGTGCGCTCGCCGGCAGGCGTGGAGGCCAGGTCGCCGCCGAAGCCATTCGATGCCGCGGCCCTGATGGCCCAGGCTTCGACCTCGGGATGGACACGGGGCCGCGCGTCCGCCGCCGGCGAGGCCGCCAGTGGCTGCAGCAGCGTGGTCGGGCTGATGTAGGCAAACAGTCTGCGCATTTCGATCTCCTCGGTTCTCCAGCCTTGAGGCACCGCCCATCGGTGCCGCGGGAACCACGGGGCGCAGTCTGGAAGCCGGCAGTAACCACCTCCGTGCAATTGCCGATCAGTTTGTTTCGCTGTGTAATCGCGGGCGGGCAGACAACCTGATGCGGAGGCGCGGCAGTCCGCCATGAGTGAGAACCGGCTCCTGATCGTCGACGACGATCCGGTCGTGCGCAGAATGCTGGTCGAGTACCTGAGCGGCCACGGCTTCGAGGTCGCCGAGGCCGACAGCGGCGCGGCCATGCGTGAGCGGCTGCAGGCCGCCCCGCCCGATCTGGTGCTGCTCGACCTGGGGCTGCCCGGCGAGGACGGCCTGACCCTGGCGCGCTACCTGCGCGAGCATCACGACTGCGGGATCGTGATGGTCACCGGCACGGCCGGCACGGTCGACCGCATCGTCGGGCTGGAGGTGGGCGCCGATGACTACATCGCCAAGCCATTCGAGCCGCGCGAGCTGCTGGCGCGGATCAAGAGCGTGCTTCGCCGCCTGCAGCCGGCGGCGAAGCCGCGCAGCCAGGAAAACAGGCGCCTTCGCGTGGGCCGCTGCGAGATCGACCTGGCCGCACGCCGGCTGACCGACGGCGACGGCAGGGACGTAGCGCTGACGGCGATGGAGTTCGACCTCCTGAAGGCGTTCCTCGATCACCCGAACCAGGTGCTGTCACGCGACCGCCTGCTCAACCTGACGCGCGACCGCGACTGGGAGCCCTTCGACCGCTCGATCGACATCCGCATCACGCGCCTGCGGCGCAAGATCGAACCGGACCCGGAAAACCCGCGGGTGATCCAGACGGTGCGCGGCGCCGGCTACATGTACGTGCCGGCGGCGTCGGACTGAGCCGCTTTGTAACCGGCGTGTTTCAGCGCGTTACCGCCGGGTAACCCGGGCGGACAGGCGGCACCGCGCTTCATAGACTTGGGAGCAGTTTCCGGCCGCCCGAATGCCGGACCCGGTTATCAGATGCAAGACGCCCCGCCCTCGCCGCACCGACTGAACGAGCTGCTCGCCAAGACCACGCGTGCGGCGTATGCCGCCTCCACGGTCGAGGGCCCCGACGTGTTCGGCCGGCTGGCCGAGCAGCTGGCCGAAATCCTCGCCGTTGGTGCGACGATGATCGCCACCGCGGTCGCCGAACGTCCCGGGCTCATGCTCGCCCGCTCAACCTGGCTCGACGGCGGGCTGCTCAGGCCCTTCGAGTACGAGCTGGCGCAGACGCCCTGCCGCTCGGTGATCGGCCGTGACTCCCGCTTCGTCGCCAGCGGCGTGCACGGCGAGTTCGCCCCCGGAACGCTGTTCCACGCCAAGGGGTTCGACAGCTACGCGGCGCGCTCGCTGCTGGACGGCAGCGGCCGCCAGCTCGGCCTGATCGTAGCGATGGACCGGGCGCCGATGACCGACGCCGCGGTGACCGAGGCGGTGCTGCAGATCTTCGCCGTGCGCGCCTCCGCCGAGCTCGAGCGCGAGCGCGGCCAGGCGGCGCTGCGGGCGAGCGAGGCTAGCTACCGGGCGATCTTCGAGGCCAACGAGGACGCGATCTTCATTCACGACTGGGCCAGCGGAGCGATCCTCGACGTCAGCCCGAAGGCAGCCGAGCTGTACGGCTACCCGCGCGAGGCGCTGCGGCGCATGCGCGTGGGCGACATCAGCGCCAACGTGCCGCCCTATACCGAGAGCGACGCGGTGGCGCGAATCGAGCAGGCCAAGCGCGGCGCCGGTCCCGTGCGATTCGAGTGGCAGGCGCGGCACCGCGACGGCCGCCTGATGTGGAACGAGGTGACGCTGAAGCGCGCCGAGATCGCCGGTGAATCGCGCGTGCTCGCCTTCGTGCGCGACATCACCGAGTCGAGGCAGGCCGAGAAGCGGCTGCGCGACAGCGAAGAGCGCTACCGGCTGCTGTTCGAGACCGAGTCCGACGCGATCGTGCTGGTCGACGTGGCGACGCTGCGGCTCATCGACGCCAACCGCGCGGCGGAGGCGCTTTGGGGCTATGGGCGCGACGCGCTGCTCGCGCTTACCGTCGCCGACCTCTCGGCCGAGCCCGACCAGAGCCGCGACTCGATCCAGTCGCCGACCGGGCAGGTCCACATCCCGCTGCGCATGCACCGGCGACGCGACGGCACGGTCTTCCCGGTGGAGATCACCGCCAACCGGCTGGTCCTCGAAGGTCGGCCGACGGTCGTGGCCGCGGTGCGCGACATCACCGAGCGCAAGCGCGCCGAGCAGGCGCTGCTTGCCAGCGAGGAGCAGTACCGCACGATCTTCAATGCCTCGGTCGACGCGATGGTGTTGTGGGACTCCGACTTGCGGCGGGTCGACATCAACCCGGCCTATGAACGCCTGTTCGGCCTGACGCGCGAGCAGGTGCTGGCCGGGGTCGGCTTCGAGCACTTGCCGATCGAGTACACCAACTATCGGCGCCGGCTGGTGCAGCGCACGCTCGCCGGCGAGCGGTGTCATGCCGAACTGGAGTCGGTCCGCCGCGACGGCACGCACCTGAGTGTCGAGGTGCGCACGATCCCGATCCAGCATCGCGGCCAGCCGCACGTGCTGGCGATCGTCCGCGACATCACCGAACGCAAGCAGGCCGAAGGCGCGCTGCGTGCCAGCGAGGAGCAGTACCGCTCGATCTTCAACGC
>CP070661.1:3653355-3675785 GCA_020355165.1 Burkholderiales bacterium | reverse complement strand
ACGAGAGACGCCGCTCGACCTGACGCACGGTGCCCTCGTGTACTTGGCCGTGCGACGCAGCCCAACACGGGTGCAGGAGACATGGAGTCGATGCCATGCGGCCCCTTTTAACAAGCTGTCGTTGGCCGCGACTGAGTCAGTTCAGTCTTGAGGAACCTTTGCCGCACGGACGAAGGTCTGGACATGGCCAGGTCGAGCCAAAGTGGGTATCAGTTTTCTCGCCGGAAACCCGCCATTCGTAGGTCCACCGTGACAAGATCTTCGAGCGCGTCGGGAAGGACGGCTTGTGGCCGATCTCGGGCCTGGGCCGGCGGCCACAAAGCGGTCGGCGACCGGACGGCGGACCGGGCGACCGGCACACACTGAGCCTGGGCTGGCCTGTCGTTGCGCGTCCGGTTGAGCGAAGAGTTAGGCGCCACCTCATGCACTGAGAGGGGGGCTGATGGAAGTTGGCGACCGCAGATGCCCGGGAGTTAGTACGTGACGATCTCGTACTTGATTCCGTCTGGATCGCGCAGAAAGAGGGCGTAGTAGCCTGGCGGCGTGTACTCAGGAAACTCCCTTGGTGGCATGACTACGTCAGCTCCGATCTCCAAGAGCTGTTGGTACAGCCTGTCCACTTCAGCTCTGGACTCGACCTTGAAGGCAAGGTGGTGCAAGGCGCCGGGCCTTCTGCGTTGCACAGGCTCTGCGGCGAGCTCGCTGCGAGGGGAAGTGATGGCGATGCCGAGCCTCGGATGCTCGTACGAGATGACGTGCTTGTCGTGCGCCGGAATCGCTGCGGCATATCGATGCTCAAGACTGAAGCCGAGAAGCGGAAGGAACTTGTCGTAGAAGAACGCAGCCTTGTCGAGGTTGCGAACGGTAATTTCAATGTGGCTGATGACCGGTTCCATGAACTCGTGCTCCTGAGCCGTTCGAGTCAGAGTCGTGGCGCCTAATTCATCTGAGGCGCAGCCGTCCTTTGATTTGGCCTGCACGGCGCACCCCGTCCCGGCCAGGTATTGCGCGAAAAGGGCTCTTGAACAGGCGAAGCTACGAGTGCAACGAACACCTGTCCCGTGCGCAGCTGCTCTTCATCGAGGCTCACCTCTTGCCGTGGGTCCCGGTGTCCCCATTGCGGCAATTTTCGCTGCCTTCGCCGAGGCCAGCTAGGGGCTGTCCGTGTGCGTTCGCGACCAGCCAGAAACCGGACCGATCGTGTGCTCACATACCGCTCTTCGCGCATCCATCGACGCGGCACACACTTCTTCCTATGCTTTGTCTTGAGCGACCGCGCATGGCGCCCGGTCCGCCAGTGGCGCCGGAATCGAGACTTGATGGCGAGGTGTGTATGAGCGAAGTTCCGGATTCGATCGCCGCCTTTCTTCGCTCGCGGCGAATCGCAGTGGCCGGCGTCTCGCGCCGTGGCGACGTGGCGGCCAATGCCGTCTTCAGGAAGCTGCGCTCTTGCCGCTACGAGGTGTTCCCCGTCAACCCGAACGCGGCCGAGGTCGAGGGCGTTCGCTGCTACCCCGACATCGTCTCGCTACCTGGCGAGTTGCAAGGCGTCGTCATCGCTACTCATCCAAGCGTTTCCGCCTCGATCGTTCGCCAGTGCGGCGAGCGCGGAACGGGCCGCGTCTGGCTGCACCGTTCTTTCGGCGCCGGCAGCGTATCGAATGAAGCCATTAGCGAGTGCGAGCGCCTCGGCATCGAATGCATCGTCGGCGGGTGTCCGCTTATGTTCTGCGCGCCGGTCGACCTCGCACACAGGTGCATGCGCTGGTGGCTGCAACGGCGCGGTCGCGTCCCAGTGTGAAGGCAAGCGTTCCCTAAACTGCCCGCGACCGGCCGGGCACATCGACCGAGGCGCCCGCGGTCGGCGGCACAGTCCGGCACTGCCCCATCCGATTCGTGCACGCCCGCCGCTACTGCGACGGATACTCCTCGAACGCCGGCAGGTCGTCGCCGCCGAACGACCAGTTCGCCCGCGAGCCGGTGAAGATGCGCGCCTGGGGTGCTATCGGCGGCTCGTCGTCGAGCGAGCCGGCCGGGATCAGCACGATGTCGGTGCCGGCGGCCTGGCGCGGCAGGCGGCTGCCGCAGGTGGCGCAGAAGCTGTTGGTGAAGCGCTTGGCCTCGGGCAGCTTGAACGAGCGGACCAGCTCCTCGCCGGCCAGCCAGCGCAGCGTGCCGGGCTGCAGGAACAGGTTCGAGGCGTGCCCGGTGCCGGTGGCCTTGCGGCAGCGCGAGCAGTGACAGTGCAGGAACCGCTTTGCCTCGCCGCTGGCTTCGTACTTCACGGCGCCGCACAGGCAGCTGCCCTTCAGGGTGGTCTGGGTCATGGCGCTCTCCGGTTGCGCATCGAGCGAGGCAGGATACGACGGCGGCGGCGGGCAGTTAAGGCAGGCGGCGCCCCGCGCCCGGCTTGCCTCTGCCCAGCGTGCGCCGCGAGACGGCCAACGCTTGTCGAATCACGCGACGTCGGGCTGGCACGCCTTCGCGACCGCTGCCGACTGCGCGGCAGGCGATGAACAATGAAAAAGACCCGCGGAGCGTTTCGGCTCGACGGGTCTTTGTTGCCGCCTTGGCGGCGCACGGCACGGATGCCGCGCAGCTGAGGCCTCCGCGCCGCGGCGTTGCCGGATCGATCACCCGGGGTCGGCAGCGACGTGCCAGGAAGCGAGTGCATCGTATCTCCGGCAGCGGCTCGATGCAAGGAAAATCTCGCCGAGCGGACACCACGTCGACGACGTGCGGCCGCAGCAGCGGGCAAAGCGAAGCCACCCGGCGAGAAGTGCCCGCTCGAGCGGGCCGGCAACTAGACGCGGTGTCCGGCCAGCGCGCGCACCGCTGCCTCGACCGCGTCTTCCACTGGCATCGCAACGTCGATGACGATCGCGTCGCCGGGAGGCTCGAGCGCGGCGAACTGGCTGTCGAGCAGGCTCGCCGGCATGTAGCGGTGCTGGCGCGCGGCGAGCCGCGCGGCGATCAGATCGCGGCTGCCTGCCAGATGCACGAAGCGCAGCGCCGGCAGGCCCGCGCCAAGGCTGTCGCGGTAACGCTGCTTCAGCGCCGAGCAGGCGAGCACGACCGGCTCGCCTGCGGCCACCGCTTCGCGCAGCCGCGCGTTCAGTAACGCCAGCCACGGCGCGCGGTCGGTGTCGTCGAGCGGCACGCCGGCGCGCATCTTCTCGACGTTGGCCGGCGGATGAAGGTCGTCGGCGTCGATGAAGCGCGCGCCCAGCCGTTGCGCCAGCCGGCTGCCGACCGCAGTCTTGCCGCAGCCCGACACGCCCATCACGACCACCGCCAGCGGCGCGTCGGCACAGTGCCCGGTGTTCGCCGAGCGCTCGCCGGCGCCGCACTGCGGGCGGTGCGGCGCACTCACTTCGCCTTGACCGGGTGCCCGCCGAATCCCTTGCGCATCAGCGCCAGCAGCCGGTTGGCGGTGTCGGCGCGTCCCTGTGAGTCGAGGCGACTCATCAGCGCGAGCGCGATCACCGGCGCGGGCGTGCCCTGGCGGATCGCTTCCTCGACCGTCCAGCGCCCCTCGCCCGAGTCGGCGACATAGGGCTGCACCGCATTGAGCGCATCGGGTTCGGCGAGCGCGGCGACGGTGAGATCGAGCAGCCACGAGCGGATGACCGAGCCATGGCGCCAAGCCTCGCCGACCTTGGCGAGGTCGAGCCGGTACTGGCTGCCTTCGAGCAGCGCGAAGCCCTCCGCAAAGGCCTGCATCGCGCCGTACTCGATGCCGTTGTGGATCATCTTGACGAAGTGGCCTGCGCCCGGCGCACCGCAGTGCACCCAGCCACGGTCGGGCGCCGGCGCCAGCACGCGCGCCAGCGCCGCCACGCGGGGCGCGGCCGCGCTGTCGGCGCCGAACATCAGGCAGTAGCCGTTCTCCAGCCCCCACACGCCGCCGGAAACGCCGCAGTCGGCGAAGCCGATGCCGCGCCCGGCAAAGGCCTCGGCGCGACGGCTCGAATCGCGATGGTCGGCGTTGCCGCCGTCGATCACCAGGTCGCCAGGCGCAAGCTGCTGCTGCAGCCTGTCCATCACCGCCTGCGTCGCGCCGCCCGCCGGCAGCATCAGCCACACCGTGCGCGGCGCCGGCAGTGCGGCGAGCGCCGCTTCGAGCGTCTCGTGCACCGCGACGCCGGGCGCGCCCTGCAGCGCGGAGCGCGCGCCGCCGTCCGCATCGACGCCGTGCACGGCCACACCGGCCCGGCCGAGCCGGCGAGCCATGTTGGCGCCCATGCGGCCGAGCCCGACCATCGCCAGCGGACCGGCGGCCGACGCGGCGGGCGCACTGTCGAGGTGGGAAGCGCTCGGGTCGGTCGACATGGCTGGCGATGATAGGCCACCGCCGTTCGTTCGCTGCGTGCCGCACGGCAGCAGGCCGCGCAACTACTGCCCGAAGAGCTGGTCGATCTTGCGCGCCCGGTAGTCGAAGATCCGCTCGACGTAGCTGGCGACCCTGCCGCCGGCGGCGAGGCGGCCCAGCCAGCCGCCGCGAAGCTGGTAGCGCACGGTGTCGCGCAACAGCGTGCCGGCGCCGACCGGCTCGAACTCGTGCGTGTGGTGCCACAGCCGGTACGGCCCCTTGACCTGGGTGTCGACGAACGCGCGCGGCGGGTCCCACGCCTCGATGCGGCTCTGCCAGCGGATCGGCACGCCGTCGAGCCGCAGCCGGTAGTCGATCAGCGAGCCGGCGCCGATCTCGCCGCTCGAGCGGCCAAGCACGCGGAACCTGAGGAACGGCGGCGTGATCTGCTCGAGGTTGTGCGCATCGCAGAAGAACGGCCACAGCGCTTCCGGCGCCCGCGGCACCCACTGCTCCCACACGCGCAGGTAAGTGCCGCCAAGCAGCGGCGACAGCAGGTCGGCCAGCGCCTCCTCGACCGACTCGAAGCGGAAGCGGTAGCCGCAGGCGAGCGTGGCGGCCGGCTCCAGCCGCGTGCCGCCGAGCACGATCTCGGCCTTCTCGCCGAACAGCAGCTGCACCGCCTGCGCAGGCACCGGCAGGTTTTCGATCACGCCCAGCGACCGACACAGCGCGGTGGTGAACTCGCGGTTGGTGACCGGCCGCGGCGCGGCGCCTTCGAGGATGCCGCTGGCCGCCGAATCGAGCGCGTGGATGAACAGGCCGACGATGTCGTCGAGATGGATCCAGCTCATCCACTGGCGGCCGCTGCCGAGCCGGCCGGCGGCGGACAGGCGGAACATCGGCAGCATCTCGGCCAGCGCGCCGCCTTCGCGCGCCAGCACGATGCCGGTGCGCACCACCGGCACGCGCAGCGCCGTCCCGCGCTGGTAAAGCGGCGCGAGTTCCGCCTCCCACTTCTGCACGACGTCGGCGAGGAAGCCAGGTCCCTTGCTGCTGCCGGCAGTCAGGCGCTCGTCGCCGCGGTCGCCGTAGTAGCCGAGCGCCGAGCCGTGCACGAAGACCTTCAGCTTCGCGCCGTGCGCCAGCACCGCGTCGACCAGCCGCCGCGTCGAACCGACGCGCGAGTCGAGGATCAGTGCCTTCCTGGCCGCGGTCCAGCGCCCCTCGGCCACCGGCGCGCCGGCGAGGTTGATCACCGCCTCGACGCCGCGCATCGCCTGCGCCGTCACCTCGCGCGTGTGGTCCCAGGCGTGCAGTTCGGCGGGAAACGGCAGCCGGCGCCGCGCCGCGTCGACGTCGCGCACCAGGCAGACCAGCGAGTCGCCGCGCCTGGCCAGTGCCTTGCCGATTTCGCGGCCGATCAGGCCGGTGGCGCCGGTCATCAGGATGCGCATGAAGTCATTCCAATACCGTGAGTGAAGGCAGGCGCCCAGGTCGATCAGGCGCTCCTGGATCGCCGCTTCCGCGGGGATGAGACGACAGAGCGCCGGACTGGTGTCACTGCCTGCAGGCGGGGATCCAGGCGCATCGATGCCACGGCAAAGACGCTCGGTCCCCGCCTTCGCGGGGACGACGCCTGCAATCCGTGTCGTCGCTCCGCCAGCAGGAACGCGGCGTCTGTCGACCGGTCCGGCGCCCTGGCGGTCACGGCTGCCGCACGCAGCGAAAGCCGATGTAGACGACCGCCGTGTCCGCCGGCTTGCCCTGCAGGTGATCGGCGCGCATCTGTGCCGCACCGTACCACCACGAGCCGCCGCGCGTGCGTCGCTCGGCGTCGCCGCCCGCGCCGCGCGGCTCGTCGACCCACTCCCAGACGTTGCCGCCCATGTCGTGCAGGCCGTTGACGCCGGCCGGCGTGGCGGTCACCCGCGCGTGTCCGTCGCCGCGGGCGAGCCGGGCGCCGTGGCTGGTCGCGCGCAGCTTCGCGGCGGGGCCGCAGTCGCCGAGGCACTGCGCGCCGTCGGGACGCTCGCCGGTCGGGTACGGATAGCTGCGGCCGCGCACGAAGGGTGCCGGCGGCGAATCTCGCAGTTCGGTGTAGGCGGCGCGCACCCATTCCTCGTCGGTCGGCAGCCGTCCTCCGGCCCAGCGGCAGAACGCCTGCGCCTCGTCGAAGGTCACGTGCGCCGCCGGCTCGTCGTCGTGCGCGGTCTTGCCGCCGAACGGCGTGCGCCAGGTCCAGCCGGCTTTCCTCGTCCAGCCGGACTCGTAGACCTCGCCGCCGCCGGCGCGCTCGGCGCGCGTGACGGCGCCGGTGTCATCGACGTAGCGGCGGAACTGACCGATGGTGGTCTCGGTGCGCGCGATTTCAAAGTCGCCGAGCCGGACCCAGTCGATGCCTGCCGCGTTGGACTGAGCGAAAGCAACGACGGGGAGCAGCAGGACGACGAGCGTGGTCAGTTGCAAGGCGCGCGGCACCATGGTGGGCACTCCCGGAGCGGTCGGATCTGACCAACAGACCACTACCCTACGCTTTGGTTCTGGCTTCGGGACACTTCGCCGGCGCGCGGCCGAGCCGGTCGGCCAGCCCGGTCCCCGCCAAGCGGCGGCGGGCTTGTCGCGCAATCGGCCATCCCCGACACTGCCGTCATGCCGATCACGCGCTCACAGCTGCAGGAGACGCTGCGCCGGGCACTGGAAGCAGAAACGGCGGTCGACGCCGCCTGGGAGGGCGGTAGCGCCGCCTTCGGCCGCGACGACGAACTGTCCGACGTCGATGTCGTCGCGGTGGTTGCCGACGATGCGTGGGATACCACCTTCGCTCGGGTGGAAGCCGCACTGAACTTGCTGTCGCCGGTAACGCTGCGGGTGACCATGCCGACTCCGGCCGGCTCGGCCCAGCGGTTCTACCGCCTGCGTGATGCAGGCGAGTTCCTGGTCGTCGACCTGACGCTGGTGCGGCAAGGCAGTCCGTTGCCGTTGCGCGAGGAAGAACTGCATGGCCGCGGCCGCACCTGGTTCGACCGCGCCGGCATCCTGGTCGAAACGCACCTCGACCGCGCGCGCGAGGAGGCGCTGATCCGCGAACGCATCCCGCTGCTGCGCGAGAGCTTCGAGATGTTCCAGCACCTGGCGACCAAGGAGCGGCTGCGTGGCCACGGCACCGACGCGCTGACCTTCTACTACGCGTGGACGCTGCGGCCGCTGGCGGAGGCGCTGCGGCTGCTCCACGCGCCGGACACGCGCGTCTTCGGCCTGCGCTACCTGGCGCGCGACCTGCCGCCGGCGGTGGTCGAGCGCCTGCAGAAGCTGTGCTTCATCGGCGACCTGACGCGCCTCGCCGAGGCGCACGAGGAGGCGAAGCGCTGGTTCGCCGAATGCATCGAGCGGCTGGAACGACTCGGTCCGGGCGCGGGGATCGGCAGATCGACAGACCGGTCAACGGGCGAATGACGATCCGCGCCGGCCCGTTAAGGTCCCCTTAAGGACGCGCATTCACGATCGCCGCCCGCTTCGTCATTGGCCGCCCGATGTTGCGCCTGCAATGAACGGGCGCGGCCATTGCAGCCAGCCTTTGCCCGCGGCCCGCCGCGCGAGCGAATAGAATTCTTACGTACGTGAACTTGTCTCGCGGCCTGCCGTCAGTCTGATGAATCCGCTGTCTCCGCCCGGCCTTCGGCCAGCGCCCGTGCTGTCGGTGGTCGTGCCGGTGCACGACGAAGCCGACAACGTCGGCCCGCTTGCCGAGGAGATCCACGCCGCGCTCGAAGGCCGGACCGACTTCGAGATCGTCTACGTCGACGACGCCAGCGGCGACGACACGCCCCGGCGCCTGCGCGCGCTGGCACAGCGCTACCCTCGGCTGCGCGTACTGCGACACCTGACCAATGCCGGCCAGAGCACCGCGCTGCTGACCGGCGTGCGACATGCGCGCGGGCAACTGGTGGCGACGCTCGATGGCGACGGGCAGAACGACCCGGCCGACATCCCGTCGCTGCTGGCGCGCTGGCAGGACGAGCAAGAAGCCGCGGCGAGCGCCGGACCGCTGCTGCTGGCGGGTTGGCGCGCGTCGCGACGCGACACCTGGCTGCGCCGGCTGTCGTCGCGCGTCGCCAACGGCGTGCGCCGCCGCGTGCTCGGCGACGGCACGCCGGACACCGGCTGCGGCCTGAAGCTGTTCCGGCGCGACGATTTCCTCGCCCTGCCCCACTTCGATCACCTGCATCGCTTCCTGCCAGCGCTGTTCATCCGCCATGGTGGCCGCGTCGTCTCGGTGCCGGTCAATCACCGACCGCGGCTGCGCGGCCAGTCGCACTACGGCGTCGGCAACCGGCTTTTCGTCGGCATCGTCGACATGGCCGGCGTGCTGTGGCTGCGGCGGCGCACGCGGCTGACCGAGGTCGAGGAGATCGGCCGCTCCGACGTCGGGCCAGCCGCGTCGGCTGCCGCCGCGTCGCCGCCGCCCGCTTACCAGGAGTCAAAGGCATGGACTACGAGCCCATCTGGCTGATCATCGGCTTCCTCGGCCAGGCGCTGTTCTCTCTGCGCTTCATCGTGCAGTGGATCAAGAGCGAGCGCATGAAGCGCAGCGTGGTGCCGCTGGCGTTCTGGTACTTCAGCCTGGCCGGCGGGGTGACCTTGTTCGCCTACGCGGTGCACCGGATGGACCCGGTGTTCATCGTCGGCCAGGGAAGCGGCATCTTCATCTACCTGCGCAACCTCTGGTTGATCTATCGCGAACCGATCGCCGCAGCCGAGCCACCGCGCGCGGCCTGAACCCGTGCAACTCGATCTGCGGCGCCACGCGCCGCTGCTGGTCGCGCTCTGGTGCGTCGCGCTGACAGCGGCGGTCATCGCTTTGCGGCCGCTGACGCCGGTCGATGAGACGCGCTATGCGTCCGTCGCCTGGGAAATGTGGCGCTCGGGCGACTGGCTGCAGCTGCGGCTGAACGGCGAGCTGTACGGCGACAAGCCGCCGCTGCTGTTCTGGCTGATCAACGCCGGCTGGACGATCTTCGGCGTCAGCGACTGGTGGCCGCGCGTGCTGACCGCGTCTTTCGCCGCCGGCGCACTCGGCCTGACCTGGCGGCTGGCGCGTCGCCTTGCGCCGTCGCGGCCGGAAGTGGCGCCGATCGCCGTCTTCATCACCGGCAGCGGGCTGTACTGGACCCTCTTCACCGGCGCGCTGATGTTCGACGCGATGCTGTCGTTCTTCGTCCTGCTCGGTGTCCTCGGCGTAGCCCGTGCAGCGACGGGCGGCCGGTGGGCCAACTGGATCGGCGTCGGCGTCGCGATCGGCCTCGGCATCCTGACCAAGGGGCCGGTGGCGCTGCTGCACGTGCTTCCGCTCGCCTTGCTGGCGCCGTGGTGGACAGCCGCGATGGCCCGCCCGGCCGGCGTGTCGCCCGGCTGGGGCCGCTGGTACGGCGGCGTGGCCATCGCGGTGTTGCTCGGCGCGGCGATAGCGCTCGCCTGGGCAGTGCCCGCGGCGCTCGCCAGCGGCGCTGCGTTCGGGCGCGAGATCTTCTGGAACCAGTCGGTCGACCGCATGGCGACGACGACGCACCACCTGAAGGCCGCCTGGTTCTACCTGGCGGCACTGCCGGTGCTGCTGTTTCCGTGGCTTTTCGTGCCATCGGTCTGGAAGGGGCTCGCCGGGCTCGGCCGCGCGCCGGCCGCACTCGTCACGCGCTTTGCGCTGGCGTGGGCAGTCCCGGTACTGCTGGCGTTCTCCGCGTTCAAAGGCAAGCAGGCGCAATACCTGTTGCCGGAGACGGCCTGCTTTGCGCTGCTGGCCGGCGCCGCACTGGCGACGCTGAACCGCGCGCGCGCGTCCTCGCTGACCGTGGATCGGCTGGTCGTTGCCGGCGTGCTCTTCGCGCTGTCGGTGGTGATCGCCATCCTCATGTACCAGCCGCGTTTCGCCCATGTGATCCAGGCCGGCGAACGCTCCGCCATCGTGCTGACGATCGTCGTCATCGGGGCAATCGTGCTGATGCTGGCATTGGTCCGCGTTTCGAGCCAGCTGGCCTCGACGGCCCTGCTCGGCACGGCGAGCGTGCTGGCGCTGCTCGGCAGCTACGCCGGCATCGGCCGGGCGCTGTTCGACAGCTACGACGTGCGCCCGGTGGCGCAGTACCTGGCGCAGGTGCAGGCGGCGGGCCGCCCGATCGCCAACGTCTGCAAGTACCACGGCCAGTTCCAGTTCGTCGGCCGCCTGCAGGAGCCGCTGCACGTCATTCGCCAGGCGCGCGAGGCGCTGGAGTGGGCGCAGGCCAATCCCGGAGGCGCGGTGGTTCTGTACAGCTACCGGCCGCTGAGCCATCCCGATGCGAAGCCCGAGTTCGTCCAGGGATTCAAGGGGCACGAGGTCTACGTGTGGCGCGCCGCCGATCTGCGCGGCGTGTCCGACTCCTGGTACACGGACAGACTGGCCGACGACGGCAGCGATGGCTGCTGAGGCCGGAGCAGCCGGCCCCGGCAGCCTGTCCCGGCACTCGCCGCGCAGGCGGGGCAGTCGCGGCGCCGCGCCGAGGAGCGATGGACCGGCTCGCTGGCCGGCCGACTGGCGGCCGCCGGGACCAACGGCAGCGGCGCAGCTGTACGAACTCGCGTTGCTGGCCAGCCGCCGGCCTTGATCCGCTCGGGTCGTCGTCGCCTGGTCGCGCGGCCGACCCGGCGCTGATTGCTCGACGCGGCCGGGCTCATACGTGCCGGCGCGGCTCGCCCTGAACGGCAGCGACGACCGCGCCACCAGCGCCGGCCGCCACTAAACTGCCGCCGGACACGACAAGAACGGAGAAGAGGATGATCCGCGAGATCGCGCCGGCCGCCTTCATGACGTCTGGCGCAGCGCCGATAGCGCGCAGCCTGCTGCCTCGTCGCCCGCGGTCACAGGCTGAAGTCGCGCGGCGCCAGCCCGCCGCAGGGTAAGCCGCGCCGCACGCTGCGCGACCGTGCCCGCCGACCTGGCCGATCCCGTCATCGCCCGCCACGGTGCGTGGGCCTCGCCGCTGTCGGCGGCGGCGCTGGCCACGGCCTCGGCGACGATCGGCCATGTGCGCGCCGTCGGCGGGCGTCTGTACTGGACCGAGAGCCGGCCCGACCAGGGCGGCCGCGTCGCGCTGCTGACGCTCGATCGGCACGGACGAGCCCACGAGGTCAGCCCGGCGCAGTTCAGCGTGCGCACGCGCGTGCACGAGTACGGCGGCATCGCCTTCGCCGATGCGGGCCCACTGATGCTGGCCAGCCACGACGAAGACCAGCGGCTCTACGCGCTGGCCGACGGCCGCCCTGCGCGGCCGCTGACGCCGCCGGGCCTGCGCTACGCCGACGGCGCGGCGACGGCCGACGGCAGGCGTGCCTTCTTCGTCCGCGAGGATCACCGTGCCGCCGGTGAGCCGAAGAACGCCATCGTCGAGATCGACCCGGCGCAGCCGTCCGAAGGAAAGCTGCTGTTCGGCGATTCCGACTTCGTCGCCTTTCCCCGCCCGAGCCCGGACGGCAAGCGGCTCGCCTTCGTCAGCTGGAACCACCCGCTGATGCCGTGGGACGGCACGCGGCTGCACGTCGGCGAACTGTCGGCGGAAGGGCTGCGCGGCGTGCAGACGATCGCCGGCGGCGATGCCGAATCGGTGAGCGAGCCGTGCTGGAATGCCGACGGCAGCCTTTATTTCCTGTCCGACCGCGACGACTGGTCCAACCTGTTTCGCTGGCGCGGCGGCCGGACCGAACAGATCACCCGCTTCGACGCGGAGATCGGCGTTCCGCTGTGGCAGCTCGGCCCGGCTAGCTATGCGCTGCTCGGCGACGGCCGCGCGCTGGCGCGCGCCTGCCGCAACGCGGTCGACACGCTGGTGCTGGTCGACCTCGAAACCGGCGAAGCGACGCCGCTGCCGCTGCCTTTCGTCGCCTTCCGATCGATCGGGCGGCTGGACGCTCGCACCGCGTTCGCCGTCGCCTCGGCGCAGGACGACCTGCCGGCGCTGATCACGATCGACCTGCACACCGGCGGCCACACCGTCGTCCGCCGCCCGGCCGACACGCCGCCGCTGCCGAAGGCCTTCGTCTCGTGCGGCGAACCGATCGAGTTTCCGACCCGTCCCGGTGCCGACGGCAGGCAGCGCACCGCGCACGCCTTCTTCTTCCCTCCGCGCAACCCCGGCTTCGCGGCACCGCCGGGCGAACTGCCGCCGCTGATCGTGACGCTGCACGGCGGGCCAACGGCGCACCACTCGACCGACCTGCAGCTGGCGAAGCAGTTCTTCACCACGCGGGGATTTGCGGTGGTCGACGTCAACCACGGCGGCTCGACCGGCTTCGGCCGTGCCTACCGCGAGCGGCTGCGCGGCGGCTGGGGCGTGGTCGATCTCGCCGACACGGTGGCGGCGGCACGCTTCCTCGTCGAGACCGGCCGCGTCGATCCGCGGCGGGTGGTCATCCGCGGCGGCAGCGCCGGCGGTTACACCGTGCTGTGCGCGCTGGCCTTCACCGACGCGTTCGCCGCCGGCATCAACTACTACGGTGTCGCCGACCTCGAGATGCTCGCCGCCGACACGCACAAGTTCGAGAGCCGCTACCTCGACGGCCTGGTCGCGCCCCTGCCTTCCGGGCGGCCGATCTACCGCGCCCGCAGCCCGATCCACCATCTGCAGGACATGCAGGCAGCGCTGATCACGTTCCAGGGCGCCGAAGACCGGGCGGTGCCGCCCGAGCAGAGCCGTGCCATCGTCGATGCCGTTCGCCGGCGCGGCCGGCCGGTGGCCTACCTCGAGTTCGAGGCAGAGCAGCACGGCCTGCGCCGCGCGAGCCACATCACCCGGGCGCTGGAGGCGGAGCTTTACTTCCTCGGCCGCGTGCTCGGCTTCACGCCGGCCGACCCGCTGGCGCCGATCCCGATCGACAACCTTCCCGCCGGCTGAGCGCCGGCACCGGCCGTTTGCACTGCCGGGCGGGAGAGCGCGGCGCAGTGCAGTAACGAAAAAGCCCGGCTACGCCGGGCTTTTCTCCTTCCTGCCGCGCATGCGGCGCGGCCGGACCGTTGAGCCGCGCCTGCCGGCGCAGCCGCTCAGTTGACGGCCGGCGCGGACACGGTCACGCGGTCGAGCGAGGCGACTTGCAGGCCGGCGGCCGGGTTGCCGGAGGCCATGCCGAGCACGGTGGCACCGAGGACGACGGTGCTGGTCAGGATCGCGGCGGCGAAGGCGGCGATGCGGGTCTTGATCGGGGCGGTGAAGGTGGCGTTCATGGTTCGGTCCTTTCAGTCGGTGTTCGTTGCTTCGATGAGTGCACTGTAGGCACCGGCGAGGGGCTGCGCGAGCGACTTGCGACGGAGTGCACGAATCGCGGACTGGACTGCAGGGGCCGTTTCGTCGCCACACGGCGGGTTTCTGCCGTTCATTCCCGCTTGGCGGCGTTTCGTCGCCCGCAGGGGCATTTCGCGCCGCTATCGGGCGGCGCCGGGTCCGGTGCAGTGTCCGCGAGGCGCCGGGGGTCGAAATCCCGGGCAGCGGCGGCCGCCGGGGCCGGCGCAGGACCGCGGCCGGGGCCGGCCTGCGCCACGCCGGGGCACGAGCAGGCCGGCTGCCCGCGGCGCTCAGGGAATCTGCAGCACCACGTTGCCGACGGCGCGGCCGCTTTCGACCAGTTCGTGCGCCTCGGCGATCGAGTCGAGCGGCAGCCGCGCGGCGATGACGTGCTGCAGGCTGCCATCGCGCAGCCAGGCCTGCAGCTGCGCGATCGCCGCGGCGCGGTCGGCGGCGGAGAGGTTGTAGACGATGAAGAAACGCAGGCGCAGGTTCTTGACGATCGACGGGAAGAACGGCACCGCGATCTCCGCCTTGCCGCTGCCGTAGACGACGATGTCGCCCTCGGGCCGAACGACCGCCAGCGACGTGCCGACGTTGGCGGCGAAATCAACCTCGATCACGCGGTCGACGCCCTGGCCGCCGGTCACGGCCACCACCCGCGCCGCGACGTCGTCGGTGCGGTAGTCGACGACCTCGTCGGCGCCCGCCTGCAGCGCCTGCATCGCCTTCTCGTCGCTGCTCACGGTGGAGATCACGCGCCGGGCGCCGGCAAGCTTGGCCATCTGCACGGCGTAGTGGCCGACCGCGCCGGCGCCGCCGGTGACCAGCACCGACTTGCCTTCGACCCCGCCGTCCGTGCGCACCGCGTGCAGTGCGGTCAGCGCCGGAATGCCGAGGCAGGCCCCGGCGTCGAAGGCGACCGCCGGCGGCAGCGTCACTGCCTGCGTCGCCGGCAGCACGACGTACTGGGCCGCCGTGCCGAAGGCGCGCTTCCACGCCGCGTTCCATACCCACACCCGCTCGCCGACGCGCACCGCCGGCACGCCGTCGCCGACGCGATCGATCATGCCGGCGCCGTCGCTGTGCGGAACGATGCGCGGAAACGGCAGCTCCTTCGAGCGCAGGCCGGCGCGCGACTTGACGTCCGACGGGTTGACGCCGGAGGTTGCCAAGCGCACGCGCACCTCGCCCGGCCCGGGCTCCGGCGTCGGCAGTTCGCCGAGCCGCAGGACCTCGCGGGCCGGACCGGTGCGTTCGTAGAAAGCGGCGTGCATCGTTCCCTCCTCGTCGCCGGCCGACTTCATGCGGTGTCCCGACGGTCGTCCTACACCAATCGTCCCACTTCACGGCGCACACGCCTATCGGCTAGAAATGCCCTGTACACGGCACACCGTCGACCTGCCTGCTTCGGGCACCGGTGTCCGGATTCGTGGACGAGGGCCTGACCCGGCGACTGCCGGCAGGCCCCGTGGAGGTGCAGCCGCCATGCCGCGCGACGTCGCCCTCGGCACCGACCCCCGGCAACTGGTTGCCATGGGGCCGGTGGCCGCGCCGTCGACGGTGCTGGCACGGGCGAGGCGCGAGTTCGGCGGCGAGCGCCTCGAGCGGCTGCCGCTGCGGGCCCGCCTGCTCGACGTGCTCGAGCATCTCGATCGCGGCCAGGTCCTGGTGATGACGGGCGCGACGGTGCCGTCCGTCTGGCTGCACGGTCATCCCGACATCGCGATGCTCGCCGGCGTGCTGTTCACCTACGGTTACGTCACGATCGCCGGCCGCCACCCCGACAACGCGCACGTCGTGTACTTCGTCCTGTCCGACGACGGCAGGCGCAAGCTGCTCGAAGGGCGCCGTTGGTGGAACCGGCTGTCGTTCTGGCAGCGGCTGCGCGTGCGCCTGCTCGGCTGACCGCGATGGACGAGCCCGATACGCCGCCTGCGGCCGTCGATCCGGTCGAGGCGTGGCTCGACTTCGTGCTGCTGGCGACGATGATCGCCGTCGCCCCTTACGAGTGGGGCGCGCGCGTGATCATCGCCTGGACCCGGCCGGCCGACCGCGACCGCTAGCCGCGCCGGCGGCGGCTCACGGTCCCATGTCAGGCATCGCCGCGCCGGCTGCCGGCGCCGGCTTCTCGGCGATCACGCAGTCGGTGGTCAGGATCAGGCTGGCCACCGAGGCGGCGTGCTGCAGGCCGAGGCGGGTGACCTTGGTCGGGTCGATGACGCCCATCTCGAACATGTCGCCGTACTGCTCGCTGGCCAGGTTGTAGCCCCAGTTCGCCTCGCCCTCGCGCACCTGCTCGAGGATCGGCGCCGGCTCGGTGCCGGCGTTGCGGATGATCTGCTTCAGCGGCGCCTCCAGCGCCCGCCGCACGGTGTCGATGCCGCACTGCTGGGCGAGGTTCTCGCCGTGCAGATCGTCGAGCACCGCCGCGGCGCGCAGCAGGGCGATGCCGCCGCCCGGGCCGATGCCCTCGGCCACCGCCGCCCGCGTGGCGTGCAGCGCGTCCTCGACCCGCGATTTCTTCTCCTTCATCTCCAGCTCGGTCGAGGCGCCGACGCGGATCAGCGCCACGCCGCCGGACAGCTTGGCGATGCGCTCGTCGAGCTTCTCGCGGTCGTAATCGCTGGTCGCCCGCTCGCGCTCGGCCTTCAGGGCGGCGATGCGCGCCTGGATCTGCGCCGCTTCGCCGATCGCGCCGATCAGCGTGGTGTTGTCCTTGTCGCTCTCGATGCGGCGGGCGCGGCCGAGCTCGCCCAGCGTGGCCTTCTCCAGCGACAGCCCCGTCTCCTCGGAGACCACCCTGCCGCCGGTGACGATGGCGATGTCCTGCAGCAGCGCCGCCCGCCGCTCGCCGAAGCCCGGCGCCTTGGCGGCGCTGACCTTCAGCACGCCGCGCACGGCGTTGACCACCAGCGTGGCCAGCGCCTCGCCGGTGACGTCCTCGGCGATCACCAGCAGCGGCTTGTTGGCCTTGATCACCTCCTCCAGCAGCGGCAGCAGGTCGCGCACGGCGGAGATCGTCTTGTCGTGGACCAGCACGAAGGCATCGTCGAGCACCACCCGCTGCTTCTCGGCGTCGTTGATGAAGTAAGGCGAGAGATACCCGCGGTCGAACTGCAGCCCCTCGACCACCTCCAGCTCGCTGGCCATGCCGCGCGCGTCCTCGGCCTTGATCACGCCCGAGTTGCCGACCTTGCCCATCGCCTCGGCAATCAGGCTGCCGATCGCCGCCTCGCCGTTGGCCGAGATGGTGCCGACCTGGGCGATCTCCTGCGACGCGGCGCAGGGGCGCGACTGCGCCTTCAGCCGCTCGACGATGCGCTCGACCGCCAGGTCGATGCCGCGCTTGATGCCCATCGGGTCGTGCCCGGCGGCGACGAACTTCAACCCTTCGTTGACCATCGCCTGCGCCAGCACGGTCGCGGTGGTGGTGCCGTCGCCGGCCAGTTCCGAGGTGCGCGCCGCCACCTCGCGCAGCATGCGCGCGCCGAGGTTCTCGATCGGGTCGTCGAGCTCGACCTCGCGCGCCACCGCCACACCGGAGTTGATCACCGTCGGCCCGCCGTAGGGCCGGCCGAGCACCACCGTGCGGCCGCGCGGGCCGAGCGTGACCTTGACCGCGTCGGCCAGCTTGTTCAGGCCTGCGCAGACCCGCTGCCGCGCGTCGTCGCCGAATACGATCAGTTTGCCGGTCATGGTTTCCAGGCCTCCGTCGACTGCGCCGGGCCGACGGCAACCAGGACCCCGCCGGCGCGCCGGCTGCGTCTACGTTAGCGGCCGGCCGGCGGCGCGGCTTGCTCAAGGGCAAGCGCCAGCCACAATGCCGGCAGGCGGTCCCGAAACCGCGTAAACTACGCCCCGCTTTCGCTTGAGTCTGGTTGTCCTCCGGTTTTCCAAAGGCTCGCTGTTTGGTTCGTAGAACAACGACGCGTCCCAGGTTTCCTCAGGTTTACGCCGCTTGATCGTCTGCTCGCCGCGGGGCGTTTCCCGCGGCCGATTCACTTCAATCTTGCTTAGGAAATTTCAAATGGCACAGGGAACCGTCAAGTGGTTCAACGACGCTAAGGGCTTTGGCTTCATCACGCCGGACGACGGCGGCAAGGACCTGTTCGCGCACTTCTCCGAGATCAAGGCGAACGGCTTCCGCTCGCTGCAGGAAGGCCAGAAGGTCGAGTTCGTCGTCAAGCAGGGTCCGAAAGGCCCGCAGGCGGCCGAAATCCGCCCGATCTGACCGGCGCCTCGGCAGCGTCAAAGAAACCGCGGCCGCGCGCCGCGGTTTTTTTTCGTCCCTACACGCCGAGGTAGCGCCCCGGGCGGTGGTTCACCGCCACCACCAGGTTCAGCGCCACTGCGCCGAGCACCGAGACGGCGATCCGCCACGGCTCGACCAGCGCGAAGGCAGCCAGCACGATCAGGCAGTCGATCGCCATCTGCACCTTGCCGGCGCGCCAGCCGCGGTGCGCCTGCAGGTACAGCACCAGGACGTTGATGCCGCCGAGGCTGGCCCTGTGACGGAACAGCATCAGCAGGCCTGCACCGATGAGGCAGCCGCCCATCACGCCGGCATAGACGGGCTGCAGGAAGTCGAAGCGCAGCACCAGCGGCATCAGTTCGCTGAACAGCGACAGCGCGGCGATGGCGCAGAAGGTCTTCAGCGTGAAGGTCCAGCCCATCGTGCGCAGCGCCAGCCAGTAGAAGGGCAGATTGACGACGAAGAACACCACGCCGAAGCGCCAGCCGGTGGCGTAGTGGATCAGGAAGGCCAGCCCGGCCGTGCCGCCGGTGAGAAGCCCGGCCTGGGCGAACAGCGCCACGCCGAGCGCGATGAACAGCGCGCCGGTGACGATCGCCTGCGCGTCGTCGAAGACGCTGTGCCGGTTCGCCGCCGCCTCGCCGGTGATCGCGTCGTCACTCATTCGGTGACGCGGCCGCGCAGGGCCTTGACCTGGCCGCGGCGCAGCTTCGAATCGACGCGGCGGCGCTGCGAGGCAGCGGTCGGCCGCGTGGCGCGGCGCGCGCGCGGGATCGTCGCCGCCGCCGCCAGCAGTGCGCGCAGGCGGGCCAGCGCCTCGGCGCGGTTCTTCTCCAGGCTGCGATGCTGCTGCGCCTTGATGACGATCACGCCCTCGCCGCTGATGCGCTGGTCACGCCGCGCCAGCAGGCGCGCCTTCAGTTCCTCCGGCAGGCTGGAGGCGCGGATGTCGAAACGCAGGTGCACCGCGTTGGAGACCTTGTTGACGTTCTGCCCGCCGGCGCCCTGGGCGCGGATCGCCTCGAAGGCGATCTCCTCCTCGCGCAGCTCGAAAGGGATCTTCTCGCCCATGCGGCAATGCTAACGGCGCCGTCGCCGCATAATCGGCGGCCCCGCCCCGCCGCCCCGCCCGCCGACCACGATGAACCGCGGCATCGCCTATGCCAGCGCCGCCTACCTGCTGTGGGGCGTCTTTCCGGTCTATTTCAAGGCCCTGCAGGGGGTCGCTCCGCTGGAGATCCTCGGCCATCGGATCGTCTGGTCGCTGCTGGTGTGCGCGGCGCTGCTGCTCCTGCTGCGGCGGTTCCAGTGGCTCGCCGACCTGCGCCGGCAGCCGCGCGTGCTGCTGTGGTTCACCGCGACCAGCGTGCTGGTGGCGGTGAACTGGTTCGTCTACATCTGGGCGGTGAACGCCGGCCGCGTGGTCGACGCCAGCCTCGGCTACTTCATCAATCCGCTGGTGAACGTGCTGTTCGGCGCGCTGCTTCTGCACGAGCGGCTGCGCCGCGCCCAGTGGCTGGCCGTCGGCATCGCCGCAGCCGGCGTGGCCTGGCTCACCTGGCAGGCCGGCACCGTGCCGTGGATCGGCCTGGTGCTGGCGGTGAGCTTCGGCCTGTACGGACTGCTGCGCAAGACGGCAGCACTCGGCGCGCTCGAGGGCCTGGCGCTCGAGACGCTGCTGCTGGCACCGGTCGCCGCCGCCTATCTGGTCTGGCTGGCGCACAGCGCCAGCAGCGGCTTCGTCGACGGCGGCACGGCCACGCGACTGCTGCTGCTTGCCGCCGGGCCGGTGACCGCGGTGCCGCTGCTGCTGTTTGCCGCCGGCGCGCGGCGGATTCCGTTCTCGACGCTCGGCCTGCTGCAGTACCTCGGGCCGTCGCTGCAGCTGCTGCTCGGCGTGTGGCTGTACGGCGAACCGTTCGCCGCGCGCGCGCCGGGCTACCTGCTGATCTGGATCGCGCTGGCGGTGTTCAGCATCGAGAACCTCGTTCAGGGCTGGCGGGCGCGCGCCGCCGCGCCCTGATCAGCGGCCGCGTCAGTCCGCTGCCAGCAGCTCGACTTCGAACACCAGCGGCGCGTTGGGCGGGATCACGTCGCCGGCGCCCCATTCGCCGTAGCCGAGCGAAGGCGGTATGAGCAGCTTGCGCAGGCCGCCGACGCGCATGCCAGCGACGCCCTCCTCCCAGCCGGCGATCACGCTGCCCTGGCCGAGGGCAAAGCCGAACGGCTCGTCGCGGTCGCGGCTGGAGTCGAACTTGGTGCCGTCGGTGAGCCAGCCGGTGTAGTGCACCACCACATCGGAGCCGAAGCGCGCCGCCGCGCCCTGCCCCACGCGCAGATCGTCGTATTGCAGGCCGCTGGCGGTCGTGATCATCGCCATCGTCGCGCTCCTTCGGCGGTGATTGCAGATGCGGCGGATGCTAACCGGGCGGCGCCGGGCGGTGCCGGCGGCGCTCAAGCGTCCGCCGGGATCCGCGGGACGCGGCAAGGCGGTACGGCGCTGCCGGCCGGGTGTAGGTTGCAGACGACGCCTCGCGACCGCCGGTCAGCGTCCTGGAGGGCAGTCTTACGGGTAAGGTCGGTCGGCGATCGTCTGCAGGGCTTCAAGGTACTGCCGGCCCGCCGCCGCGTCTGTCGAGAGAAAGCAGTCGGGCGAAAGGATTAGGCGGAGCTTTCCGGCGCTAGACTGCTCGCTCGCCTTCCGAGAGTCAGCTACCGCCGCCGATGGACAGGGTCTTGGACGCACGCGCCGCAGTGCGCGCACGCATCGATGCGCTGCGCGCCGCGATGCACGCGAACGGGCTGGCCGCGTGGATCGTGCCGTCGACCGATCCGCACCTGTCCGAGTACCTGCCCGAGCGCTGGCAGGGCCGCGAGTGGGCAAGCGGCTTCACCGGCTCGGCCGGCACGCTGCTGGTGACCGCCGACGTGGCGGGGCTGTGGGTCGACTCGCGCTACTGGACCCAGGCCGACTCGCAGACCGCCGGCACCGGCATCGAGGTGATGAAGATCGTCGGCGCCTCGAGTCCCGGCCACGTCGAATGGCTGGCCGGGCACCTGCCTGCGGGCAGCGTGGCCGGCGCCGACGGCGCGGTGCTGTCGCTGGCGGCGGCACGCACGCTGCAGGAGAAGCTCGGCGCGCGCGACATCGCGCTGCGCACCGACCTCGACCTGCTCGACGAGGTCTGGCCGCAGCGTCCCGGCCTGCCGGCGGCCGCGGTCTACGAGCACCCGGCCCCTTACGCGCCGACCCCACGCGGCGAGAAGCTGGAACGCATCCGCGCCGAGATGCGCGCCGCCGGCGCGCAGGCGCACTTCGTCTCGACGCTGGACGACATCGCCTGGATCACCAATCTGCGCGGCGCCGACGTCTCCTACAACCCGCTGTTCGCCGCCCACCTGATGATCAGCGGGGAGTCGGCGGTGCTGTTCGTCGGCGAAGGCAAGATCGCGCCGGCGCTGCGCGAGAAGCTGGCGGCCGAGGGCTTCACGCTGGCGCCGTACGGCGAGGCCGCCGCGGCGATCGCCGCCCTGCCCTCGAGGAGCAGCGTGCTGCTCGATCCGCGCCGCGTCACGCTGGCCTTCCGGCAGGCGGTGCCGGAGACGGTGCGGGTGATCGAGGCGATCAACCCCTCGACGCTGGCCAAGAGCCGCAAGAGCGAGGCCGAGATCGCCTTCGTGCGGCAGGCGATGGAACAGGACGGCGCCGCGCTGGCCGAGTTCTTCGCCTGGTTCGAGGCGGCGCTCGGCCACGAGCGGATCACCGAGCTGACGATCGACGAGAAGATCACCGCGGCGCGCTCGCGCCGTCCGGGCTTCGTCTGCCCGAGCTTCTCGACCATCGCCGGCTTCAACGCCAACGGCGCGCTGCCGCACTACCGCGCGACCGAAGAAGGGCACGCGGTGATCGGCGAGCCGGGGCGCGCCGGCGACGGCCTGCTGCTGATCGACTCCGGCGGCCAGTACCCGTTCGGCACCACCGACATCACGCGGGTGGTCCCGGTAGGGCAGACGACGCGCGAGCAGCGCGAGGACTTCACCCGCGTGCTGAAGGGAATGATCTCGCTGTCGCGCGCGATGTTCCCGCGCGGCACGCGCTCGCCGGCGCTCGACGTGCTGGCGCGCATGCCGATCTGGGCCGGCGGGATCGACTACGGCCACGGCACCGGCCACGGGGTCGGCTACTTCCTCAACGTGCACGAGGGGCCGCACGGCATCACGCCGCACCTGGCGCCGGAGCCGCACACCGCGCTCGAGCCGGGCATGATCACCCGCAACGAGCCGGGCATCTACCGCCCCGGCCGCTGGGGCGTGCGCATCGAGAACCTGGTGCTCACCGTGCCGGCCGAGAAGAGCGAGTTCGGCGAGTTCCTGCGCTTCGAGACGCTGACGCTGTGCCCGATCGACACCCGCTGCATCGAGCGCGAAATGCTGAGCGCGGAAGAAACCGCCTGGCTCAACGACTACCACGCCGAAGTGGCCAGCCGCGTCGGTCCGCTGGTCAGCGGCGCGGCGCGCGAGTGGCTCGAGCAGCGGACGCGGCCGTTCTGAGCGG
>CP070661.1:3578933-3653255 GCA_020355165.1 Burkholderiales bacterium | reverse complement strand
AACGGCGACGTCAACCTACGATCGCTATACGACGTGCGGGGCGGCGCTGTTCTCCGTCTGATGATCGGCATGCGTGCGCTTGGCGCTCGCCTGTATCGGCGAAGTCGACGGTGAAGGTCGCAGCTTGATGTTGAGTGCCGCGAGGGATCGGCCCAGGGTGTGGGCCGCTAATCCTGGCGGAAGGAAGGTCTGGTCGGTGAGGAGGGAACAATGAGAAAGCCGTTTGTAGGTTTGCTGTTGGCTGCGCTGCTTGGACTCGGTCTGGCCGGTTGCGGCGGCGACGACGGGAACCCTGGCCCGACGGGACCGACGGGACCGACGGGACCGATAGGGCCGACAGGACCGAGTGCCGGCAGCGTGGTCAATGTCAGCGAGCTGCCTGCGGAACAGTGGGCAGCGCTCAACATGCAGGGCGAGGTCACCAGCGTCACCATCGCCAGCCCGCCGGTGGTCGAGTTCACGGTCACCGACGACAAGGGCAAGCCGGTGGTCGGGCTCGAAGAGAACACCACGACGAGCAACGGCGTGACCCAGTACTCGAACGTGAGGTTCGTGCTGGCCAAGCTGGTGCCCGGCGTCAGCGGCAGCCCGGCACAGTGGATCAGCTACATCGTCACCTCGACTTCCGGTGCGCCTTCGCGTCCCGATACCGACCGGACCGGTGAACTGGTCGGCCACGGCGACGGCACCTACACCTATACGTTCGACCGCGACATCACGACGATCAAGGATCAGGTCGACGCGGCGGAGGTTCCCGCCGGCAGCGACAAGGCCGACCTCGGCGACCTGACCTATGACCCGGACCTGCAGCATCGCGTGGTCATCCAGATCAGCGGCTCGCAGGCCGGCTCGTCGGTGCGCCTGGAAAACCCGGTAAACGTCGTCTACGACTTTGTGCCGGCCACCGGGCAGCCGATCGCCGGGGGCGACTTGCTCAAGGACGTCGTCGACATCGCCAGCTGCAACGACTGCCACGGCCGGCTCGCCATCCACGGCGGCGGTCGCGTCGACACCGACTACTGCGTCACTTGCCACACGTCGCAGCGCGCCTACGGACGCGAGAAGCTGTTGTCGGTCGACGGCAGCTTCCCGGCGGTCACCGAGACGGCGACGGTCGACCCTGTCACTGGCATCACGAGCTATCGGTACGCGCCGAGCATGTACGTCGGCGACGGCGAGGTGATGGGCAACTTCACTACCTTGATCCACAAGATCCACCAGGGCGCAGACCTGGCGAAACAGAACTACAACTATGCCGGCCTGCCGTTCAACCTGAAGCACTTCTCCAAGCTCGACGGCGGCCAGCGGATGTGCTCGACCTGCCACGACAGCGAGCTCGCGTCACAGGCCGATCACTGGAACACCGCGCCCAGCCGCGAGGCCTGCGGCGCCTGCCACGACAGCGTCAATTTCGCCTCCGGCGAGAACCATGTCGGCGGCGCCTGGACTGATGACAGCACCTGCGCGATATGCCACAAGCCGGACGGCATCAAGCTGGTCCATCGGACCGAGAACATCACGGACAACAACCCGACCATTACCGATGGCCTGGCGACCTTTAGCTACGAGATTAAGTCGGCCACCGTCGACGGATCGGGAGTCCTGAAGGTCGAGTTCGGCATCAGGCAGCGCATCTCGCCGAGCACGGAGGACGCGCTGATCACCCTGCCGCCGGCGGGCTTCACCGGCGGGCCGAGCTTCCTGCTCGCCTTCGCGATGGCGCAGGACGGCATCACGACTCCGGTCGACTACAACAACCTGGGCAACGGACAGGCCAAGGCGCAGCCGAGGAGCGTGTCGCTGTCGAGCCTGCTCGCCAGCGGCGCGGTCGCGCCGTCGGGCGCCAATCCCGGCTACTACGTCGCCACGATCAACGGGGCGTACCCGGCCGGCGCCAGGATGCGCTCCGTCTCGCTGCAAGGCTACTGGACCCAGGTGACGCCGTCGGGCAGCGTCGGCCGCCACGCCATCTCGGTGGTCAAGTCGGTCACGGGTGATGCGGTTCGCCGGCGCATCGTCGATCCGGCCAAGTGCGGCAACTGCCACGAATGGTTCGAAGGCCACGGCGGCAACCGGGTCATCGGCAGGCAGACGCAGGGCGAGATCGTCTGCGTGGTCTGCCACGTGCCGGGCCTGGCCACCAGCGGCCGCGGCATCGCCGACAGCGACATGCAGAGCTACGATTGGAGCGACGACGATCTGCAGAAGCTGTCTGAGTGGGGCGTCGACATCAGCGCACCGAACGCCGCGCTGCAACTGCCGGTCACGTCGAACAACTTCAAGGACATGATCCACGGCATCCACGCCGGCCGCGACCGGGTGACCCCGTTCCAGGACGCGCGCGATGCGCTCAGACGCGCGATCACCCTCCTCGACTTCCGGCGGATGGAGTTCCCGGGGATCCTGAGCAACTGCGAGACCTGCCACCTCGGCGGCACATCGGCGACGACGACGTACAACGTGATCCCGATGAACTCCCTGGTATCCGCCCACGAGTCGATCAACGCCGATTACGCGTCGGCGATCACGGCCGGAACGGCGACGCCGGATCTGGCCAAGGCTTCGCTGGCCACGGCCAACGACACCGACGTGGTGCGGACGCCGTTCGCGGCGGCCTGCTCGAGCTGCCACGACAACGCGGCGGCCAGAGGGCACATGCAGTCGAGCGGCGCCGTCGTCGGCGGGACCCGCCTCCAGGCGCTGGGCGCGGCGGAGTCCTGCTCCGTCTGCCACGGGCCGGGCTCTGAGTACGATGCAGCCAAGGTCCACAGGTAGACCGTAGATCTGGGGAGGGAAGGCGCTCGTTCCGCCTCCCGGCCCATCGCAAAGACCCGGGGTTCACCCCGGGTCTCTTTTTGCCTGCCCGGACGACTATGGGCGTCTGCTGGCGTCAGCGAGGGCGCTGGCTGCCGAGCATCGCCTGGACGGGGCCGCGCGAAAGCCAGTCCCGAGTCCAGGGGCGGCGAGCGCCCAGTGTCGCATCCTGGACGCACGCCGACTCCGGATGAGCCTACGCGGGCGGGGCGGTCCTCTCCCCGATACCTACCGCGTTTCTGTAACGGCAATCGGTACACCGGGTGCGGCTTTTTTGGCGACGCCCGTCGAGAGTTTGCGTTTGGTCAAGACCGACCCAGCCGGTTCCGCCACGCTGCCGGAAACTTGCTACGTACATAAGCCCACGTGCGCGCGCTTAGGTACTTGCGCGGACACGTGGACTAGCGGATAAAGTCGCGCGGTGTACGGGCGGTTTTTCTGGTTTGGAGCGCAGGCTGCCGGGCGGGATGCCATACGATGCCCGGCCGGCGGGACGATTCGGTCAGTGAGGAGGAAGTCATGAAGAGGCCGTTAATAGCTTTGGGCTTGGCCGCCATGCTGGCGTTCGGCTTGGCGGGTTGCAGCGGCGACGACGGGGACCCCGGCCCGACGGGGCCAACGGGGCCGACAGGGCCGCCAGGACCTACGGGACCGACGGGACCGGGCGCCTCGCAGGCGGTCAACATCAGTGAATTGACGGCCGACCAGTGGGCGAACCTGACCATCACGGGCCAGGTCACCAAGGCCACGATCGCCAGCCCGACGACGGTCGAGTTCAAGCTGGCCGACGGCACTGGCAAGCCGATCGTCGGCATCGGCACCAACACCAGCACCAGCAGCGCGGGCGTTACGACGTATTCGAACATCCGCTTCCACATGGCCAAGCTGATGCCGGGCAGCGCCGGTAGCCCGGACGAGTGGATCAGCTACCTCGTCCAAGACGATGCCGGTGTGCCGCGCACGCCGAACACCGAGCAAAACGGCACGCTGGTCGATAACGGCAACGGTTCCTACAAATACACGTTCGCGCGCGACATACCCAAGGTCAAGGACCAGGTTGCCGCGGCGACCGTGCCCGCGGGAAGGGACAAGGCCGACCTGGGCGACCTGACGTATGACCCCAGCTTGCAGCATCGCCTGATCATCCAGATCAGCGGCTCGAACGCCGGCGCGGCGCTGGAAAACGCGGTCAACGTCACCTATGACTTCCTGCCGTCCACCGGCGCGACGATCGCCCCGGCCGACCAGAAGAAATACCTGGTCGACATCGATTCGTGTAACGGATGCCATCAGAAGCTCGCCATCCACGGCAGCGGCCGGGTCGACACCAAGTACTGCACGACCTGCCACACGTCGCAGCGGGCCTACGGTCAGACCAAGGTCGTGTCGGACAGCAGCAGCGCCTTCCCGGCGCTGACGGAAACGAAGACTGTGAACGCGACGACCGGGATCACCACCTACCGGTACTCACCGAGCACGAACGTGGGTGACGGCGAGGTCATGGGCCACTTCACGACGCTGGTCCACAAGATCCACAACGGCGCGTCGCTGGCCAAGACGAACTACAACTACGCCAACTTGGCCTTCAACAACAAGGCCTTCTCGATGCTGGACGAAGGCCAGCGCATGTGCACGGTCTGCCACGACCCGGCGCTTGCCAGCAAGGCCGAGTACGCGTACAGCCAGCCGAGCGCGAAGGCGTGCGGCGCCTGCCACGACGGAACCAATTTCCGCACCGGGCTGGCGTTTGGCTCGAATGGCACCGACCACATCGGTCGCGCGCAGGCCGACGACTCCGCGTGCGTGCTGTGCCACTCCGCTGCAGCGACGAAGGTCGATCACCGCACGGTGAACCTGACGGTGCACAACAAGGAGGTCGAGGCCGGGCTGGTGTCGTTCACCTACTTGATCGACTCCGCCACGGTCGACGCGTCGAACAACCTGAAGATCGTCTTTGCGATCCAGCAGCAGACTGCGCCGAGCACCGACAAGACCTTCGCGACGCTGCCGCTGAGCTCGAACTTCACCGGCGGGCCGAGCTTCGTGCTGCCGTTCGCGGTCGCGCAGGACGGCGTCGCGACGCCGGCCGACTACAACAACATCGGCAGCGGCGGCGCCAATGCGCAGCCGCGCACCGTTTCGTTGGCCAGCCTGATCGGGGGCGGCAACGTGGTCGCCTCGGCGAGCAAGCCCGGATACTACGAGGCGACGATCGCCAACGCGTACGCGGCCGGGGCGAAGATGCGCACGGTAGCCCTGCAGGGTTACTGGACGCAGGTCTCGCCGGCAGCCGCCCGCCACACGATCTCCATCGTCAAGACCGTGGCCGGTGACACGGCGCGCCGCAAGATCGTCGACGCCACCAAGTGCGGCAACTGCCACGAGTGGTTCGAAGCCCACGGCGGCAACCGCGTGATCGGCAAGGAGACGGGCAGCGGCGAACTCGTCTGCGTGGCCTGCCACGTGCCGAACATGACCTCCAGCGGTCACACGATGACGGATGCGGACTGGAACGCGAAGAACGCGGCCAGCTCGTGGAGCGCCGGCCAGCTGGCGATCTTCGGCGAGTGGGGCATCAACATGACCGCCACGCCGAACACCGCGCTGCAGTTGCCGGTCACGTCCAACAACATGAAGGACATGATCCACGGCATCCACGCCGGGCGCGACCGGGTTTCGCCGTGGCGGGACGCGCGCTACTTCCGGAACAACCAGACGCTGCTCGATTTCCGGCGCATGGACTTCCCGGGCGTCCTGAACAACTGCGAGGGCTGCCACATTGGCTCGACGTCGGCGACCAAGACGTACAACGTCGTCCCGGCCGCCTCGCTGGTCTCCAATCATTACTTCCGCAGTGCCGCGTTCATCGCGACGCCGACGGTGCCTCTGGCCACCTCGTCGTTGCAGGCGACCAATGCGACCGACATCGTCATCACGCCGTTCGGCGCGGCCTGCACGAGCTGCCACGACAACTCCTCCGCCGTGGCGCACATGGAGCTGAACGGAGCCCGGATCAACAAGAATCGCACCGACGCAGTGGGAGTCGTCGAATCGTGCTCGGTCTGCCACGGACCGGGTTCGGCGTACGACGCGGCGGTCGTGCACAAGTAGCGCGCCGCTGGACGGGGAGGTGAGTTCGTCTCGCCTCTCCGCTTTCCGAACCCAGCCCGGAGGCGAACCCTCCGGGCTCTTTTTTTTGCTGGAGACTTACCCATGAAGTGCCGATGGATCCAGGTGCCGTTCAGCCTTGCCCTGCTGCTGTTCGCTTCCGCCGCGCTCGCCGCGGAAGAGCCGAAGCCGGCGGCCAAGCCCGCCAGCGCGGCGCAGTCGAAGTCCGCGCCGGCGAACGCCGGCAGCGAGAAGAAGAAGCCGAAGCCGGTCGAGATCAACAGCGCGACCGCGGCGCAACTGAAGACCATTCCGGGCATCGGCGATGCCGAGGCGCAGCGGATCATCATCAACCGCCCCTACATGACCCGCTCCCACCTGGTGACCAAGAACGTGCTGAGCTACGAGGCCTACCTGGCGGTGAAGGACCGCATCATCGCCATCCCGCCCGAGCCGCCCAAGGCCAAGAAGTAGGCGCGAGCTGTCGGGTCGTGGCAACGGCCCAAGCCGCTACCTTGAGTTCCGTCAAGGCTGCGGCCGTCGACCTGAGGGCACCTCGGTCGGCCGGGTTGCTTTTTCGGGGCCTTTGATGGAGAGTGCGGCCGTCGCCGCGACGGCGGGCGACGGTTTGTTCCCTGGCGTTTGAGGTGAGTCGCTGCGTCCGTAGCGAACGGATCCACAGCCATGTGCCGCCGGCAGGAGTTCACGTGCTCCCGGGGCATCGAATCGTACCGGCGAAGCCGGGGCGGGGCGGATCGCCGGGAGTGACGAAGCGGGAGTAGCGAATGAGGTTCTCGACGAGCGGGTGGGCGGCAACCGCCCTGGTCCTGGCAACCCTCGCCGGCTGCGGCAGCGACGATAGCGGGACACCGGCCCCGCCCCCGTCGAACGGATCGGTGGTGCAAGCGATCGCGGCCGCTGCTGCCAATCCCGCCAATGACACGTCGACCAACTCGTCGTCGGCGTTCAAGGTGCTGCAGGACGCAGGCGTGCCGGCGGTGGTCGTCGCTGGTCCGCCGAAGGTCAACTTCACCGTCTTCTCCGACGGCGGGGTCGTGCAGGGCCTGACGCTTGCGGACGTGAGCTTCATCATCGCCAAGCTGGTGCCAGCAGGAAGCGACGGCATCCAGCAATGGATCAGCTACACATACAGGACCGAAATCCCGACGCCGGGTGTCGGCCCCGATGGCATGCCGGTGTTGCCGAGCGCCCAGCAGGCGACCACCGACCCCAAGCCGCCAGGCCAGGCGGGGCAGCTCGTCTACAACGCCGACGGCTACTACACGTACACCTTCAGCACCGACATCACCGACCCCGACAAGACCGGCGGCGTGGTGTTCGAGCCGAGCAGCACCCATCGCGTCGCCATCCAGCTCAGCTACAGGAACCGGGCCGGCGAGACGATCCGCGTCAACCCGTACTTCGACATCGCCTTCGACGGCAGCGGCCGCTCGGTGCAGGTCACCGACCCGAACAAGACGCGGGTGATGTCCGACGTCAAGATGTGCAACGGCTGCCACGAGAAGCTGGCGCTGCATGGCGGCGGACGCGTCGACGTGCAGTACTGCGTGCTGTGCCACAGCACCGCCACGACCGATGCCAACAGCGGCAACGTGCTGGCGATGTCGACCATGACGCACAAGATCCACGCCGGCCGGCTGCTCTCCAGCCTGATCGGTGCCGGCGGCGAGAACTACGTGATCTGGGGCTTTCGCGACACAAAGCACGACTACGCGGAGGTCGGTTTCCCGCAGGACCTGCGCAACTGCAGTGTCTGTCACTCCGGCGCGGATCCAGCGACACCGCAGGGTGACAACTGGAAGACGAAGGCCAGCAGCGAAGCCTGCCTCACCTGTCACGTCAGCGGCCCGGAAACCAACTTCTACGTCGCCCACGCTGCCTTTACCGGGGAGTCGGATCCCAGGACGTTGCCGAGCAGCGCATGCCAGGGTTGCCACGTGGCCGGCACCGCACTGGGTTCGGACCGCGTGCACTGGGTGCAGATCCAGGCCAACAGCGCCAAGTACCGGATGAACATCGACGGCGCGACATACGACCCGGCCAACCGCAAGGTCACGGTCAAGTACCACCTGTCCGACCCGACCAACAACGACGCCGCCTACAACCTGGTCACGCCAGACTGTGTCTATCCGGCGCCCAACGTCTGCACGCCGCCGAGCGGCACGCCGAACAACACGACGTTCGGCAGCCTGCGCCTGTACATCGCCTACCAGAACTTGGCCGGCCAGTCGACGCGCGTGACCGAGTTCACCGCCTACAACAACGGCGGCAGCGCAGCCAACGCTTACATGTATCTCGGCTCCAACGACGGTTCGAACAGGTACTCGATCGACATCACGCTGCCGCCGGACACTGCCACCGCGGTGGCGGCTGGAACGGCGCGCGTGATCAGCATCGGCCAGGTCAAGGAACTCGAGCAGCAGGCCAAGTCGGCGACCGAGCCGCGGCCGCCGGTGTCGCCGCCGACTTACGTCAACGTCGGCGTGCAGCACGCGGCCAGTGACGTCGTCATCAGCGGCGAGATGAACCCGCGCCGTCAGGTTGTCTCCAACGAAAAGTGCAACGTCTGCCACGGCCTGCTCGGCACGACCTCGGGCTCGAACACGGTGGCCAATGCCTTCCACGGTGGCGCCCGCAACACCGTCGAGTCGTGCGCCCTGTGCCACGACGCGCTGCGCTCGTCGTCGACCGTGATGACCAACGGAACCACGCTGCAGGAGTCGTACCAGTTCAAGCGGATGATCCACGGCATCCACGGCAGCACGAAGCGCATCTACCCGTTCACCCACGGCAACACCGAGGTGGGCGCCTTCTGCAACCCGCGCAATCCGGCGAGCGTCGCGCCGCTGTGCGACCCGAGCCTGCAGCTGGCCGAGGACGTGACCAACTTCGCGGCCGAGGTGGCGTACCCCGACCGCAGCCTGAACTGCGACAACTGCCACGTGAACAAGTCGTACATGAACGACCCGGCGGTGGTCGGCGCGGTCGTCTCACCGCGCGCCAGCGGTGCCGATCCGCTCGCCTACAGCGTCATCTCGCCGAAGGCGGCCAGCTGCACCGGATGCCACGACTCGCCGCAGGCAATCCAGCACGTGACGCAGGCCGGCAACTCGGCCTTCGGTACCCGCACGTTGGGGCAGGACTGGCTGGTGACGGAGACCTGCGTCGACTGCCATGCGGCGGGCGGCTTCAAGGCGATCGATTACGTGCACGGGCTGCAGTAACCGCCGATGCGGCGCGCTACCGCAGCTCGCCGAGGCGATTGCCGCGGCCATCGTTACGGGCCGGGTGAGGCGCTGTCGCGACGTTGAAGTTCAGTAAGGGGACTCGAATGCGATTCAGGATTCTGTCGGCGGTCGTCGGCATCGGCTTGTCGGCGCTGGCCGGAGCGGCGTGGGCCAGCATGGACGCGGAGGCCTCCGCGGTGTGCGAGGCCTGCCACGAGGAGCACAAGCTGCAGATGGCCGGGCACAAGCACTCGGTCGCCGCCGATGCGCGCACGCCGACCTGCGTCAGCTGCCACGGCCCCAGCGAGAAGCACCCCGAGGATCCGGGCGCAGTGAAGCCGGACCGGCGGTTCAAGGGCGCCAACGCGCTGCGCGGCAACGACGCCAGCGCGACCTGCCTGGCCTGCCACGAGAAGGACGCCAAGCGCACGCTGTGGGCCACCAGCACACATCCTTCGGCCGACGTCGGCTGCACGTCCTGCCACCGGGTGCACGTGCACAGCGACCCGCTGCTGGCAAAGACCAGCCAGCCGACGGTGTGCTACTCGTGCCACCAGGAGCAGCGCACGCGGGTCAACCTGGCCTCGCGCCACCCGGTCGCCGAGGGCAAGATGACCTGCTCGGACTGCCATTCGGTGCACGGCTCGGCAGGTCCGAAACTGATGAAGCGGGACAGCACCAACGACACCTGCTACCTGTGTCACGCAGAGAAGCGCGGCCCGTACGTGCACCCGCATCCGGAGGCCACCGAGGACTGCGCGACCTGCCACAACCCGCACGGCAGCTCTGTCGCCGCCATGCTGAAGGCGCGTCCGCCGATCCTCTGCCAGCAGTGCCATACGCCGCACGTCGCCGGCGGCGTCGGCGCGCTCGGCGGCCAGCCCGGCGTCTTCCCGCCGCCGGTGGCCGGGCAGTACCAGTCGGAGGTGACCGCGACCTCCAGCGGCAAGAACACCGTCAACATCTGGCAGGGCCGCAGCTGCCTGAACTGCCACACCCAGGTCCATGGTTCGAACAATCCTGCGTCGGGCGTGCCGCTGGGCAATCCGACACCGCAGTACCTGTTCCGCTAGAGGATTGGAGCACATCGATGAAGACCTCCGTCCGCCCCACCTGCCTGCGGCCGACCGCAATCGTCATCGCCCTGCTGTCCGCACTGGGCCCGGTGCATGCACAGACGTCTGATGCGAAGACTGCCGACGCGACGCCCGCAGAGGAAACGACCAAGGCACTGCAGGCCTCCGTCACCGTCGGCGGCGCCTGGGCCAGCGGCGACAGCGCCGACCGCGGCTTCTTCGGCCAGTACAACGGCATGCGCGACCAGAGCTTCTACGGCCTGCTGGACTTCGACTACCGCCGCAGCGACTCCGCCGACGGCACCTCGACGGGCCTGATCGGCACCAACCTCGGACTGCAGACGCGCGAGCTGCTGTTCTACTGGGGCAAGCAGGGCGACTGGCGGTTCACCGCCGACTACGGCGAGCTGATCCGCCGCGACCCGCATACGATCAACACCGGCCTCGTCGGCGCGGGCTCGACCTCGCCGCAGGTGGTGCACCTGGACGGCGGAGCCGGCAGCGGGTCGGGTTTCGACCTGCGCACCAAGCGCCAGGGACTGGGCTTCGGCTTTTCCAAGTGGTTCGGCCCGGCGCTGCAACTCGAGGCGAGCCTGAAGAGCGAGAACAAGGACGGCTCGCGGATGTTCGGCATCGGCATGAACTGCATGTCGGCGGTCGCCCCGGCCTGCGGTTCGACCACGCTCACCAACACCGGTTCGGCGGTGCTGCTGCTGCCGGAGCCGATCAACTCGAACCACAGCCAGGCGGAGCTGCGGCTGAACTACGCCGGAGAGCGGCTGCGCCTGACCGGCGGCTACTACGGCTCGTTCTACAGCAACTCGAACGGCGCGATGACGCCGGGAATTCCGGGCAGCCTGAACAACCCGGTGGGAACGCCCCTGCCGCTGTCCAGCGGCCTGCAGGCGATCCTCGGCAATCCGGTGGCGCTGCCGCCGGACAACCACTCGCAGACGCTCGACCTCGCCGGCAACTACACGTTCACGCCGTCGACGCGGGCCAATTTCAAGGTCGCCTACTCGCAGGCGCGGCAGGACCAGGATTTCGCCAGCGCCGGCCTGGCCGGGGCGCCGGCCGGGGTCACCAGCCTCGACGGCAAGGTGAACACCACGCTGGCGCAGGTCGGCCTGGTGTCGCGGCCGATCGCCAAGCTGACGCTGCTGGCCGAGGGCCGCTACGAGGACCGCAACGACAAGACGCCGATCGCCACCTACAACGTCCAGGGCACGTCGACCTATACCAACCGCGAATACTCGCTGCAGCGCATCCGCGGCAAGCTGCAGGCGACCTACCAGTTCACCAGCGCCTACCAGGGCGTGGTCGGCGTCGACTACGACGCGATCGACCACGGCACCTTCACGCCGAGCAGTGCCGTGGCCGGCGTCAGCGCGCTGCGGCAGGACACCGACGAAACGACCTGGCGCATCCAGCTGCGGCGGCGGATGACGGAGTCGTTCAGCGGCGAGATCCGCTTCTCGAGCAGCGACCGCAACGGCTCGAACTGGCTGCGGCCCACCAGCGGCGGCGGCGTGACCGAAGTCACCGACACCTCGACCTTCCCGGCGACCGCGATCTTCGCGCCGACGCTGGCCGACCGGCGGCGCGACGAGCTGAAGGTGCAGGCGAACTGGCAGCCGACCGACGAGCTGTTCCTGGTGTTCAGCGCCGCCGGCGGCAAGGACGACTACTCGATGCCGACCGCGTACGCGCTGCGCGACAGCAAGATGAGCCTGTTCACGGTCGATGCGAACTATGCGCTGTCGGATGCGTGGAACCTCAACGGCTTCGCCTCCTACGGCACGCAGAAGCTGAACCAGGCCCGGCCGGCCGGCTCGATCCTCGCCTTCGACAACACCAACACGACCATCGGCTTCGGTGCGAACGGGCGGATCAGCGAGCGGGTCGAGCTGGGCGGCTCGCTCGCCTACGTCAACGACACCAACGCCTACGCGCAGTCGCTCGACCCGCTGGCCAACCCGTCGAGCGAGGCGCTGCTGGCGGCCACCGGCGGCCTGCCGGACATCAAGTTCCAGCAGGCGGAGCTGCGGCTGTACGGCAAGTACACGCTCGGCGAGCGCTCGGCGCTGCGGCTCGACGCGATCTACCAGCACACCAAGTACAACGACTGGGCCTACCAGTACGGCGCCGTGCCGTACACCTTCAGCGACAACACGACGGTCACGCTCGACCAGAACCAGAACGTCGTCTACATCGGCGTCGGCTACGTGTACTCGTGGCGCTGAGGCCCTGGCGCAGCGCCGGCTGACGGCGCCTGCGCCCGCGCGTGGCGGGAACGACGGACGAGGCGCCGGCGACAGCGGTCGGCCGCGCAAGCCGACGCCGCGGCGCTTTCGTGCCCGCCGCGCCGCCCTGCTACCCTTGCGCGCCGGTCGGCAGGGCGGCGGGTCGAACCCGTGCCTGTCCAGAGCCGACTCGTCGACAACGAATGCTCGAAACGATCGATCTCGAATGCACGCGCGGTGAACGACACCTGTTCGCCGGGCTGGCGTTCGGGGTCGAGGCGGGCCACTGCCTGCACGTGGCCGGCGAGAACGGTTCCGGCAAGACCAGCCTGCTGCGCATCCTGTGCGGCCTGTTGCCGCCCGGCCACGGCGAGGTGCGCTGGGACGGTGCCGACATACGCAAGCTGCGCGAGGACTACTGGCAGACGCTCGCCTATGTCGGCCACCTGAACGGGGTCAAGGACGAGCTGACGGCGCTGGAGAACGTGCGCTTCGCCGCCGCGCTGGCCGGGCATCCGGCCGGCGAGGACGTGGCGCGCCACGCGTTGGCTTCGGTGGGACTGGCCGGCTTCGAGACCTCGCAGGCGCGCGCCCTGTCGCAGGGGCAGCGGCGCCGCATCGCGCTGGCGCGGCTGTTCCTCGCCCGCGAGGCCAGGCTCTGGATCCTCGACGAGCCGTTCACGGCGCTCGATGTGCGTGGAGTGGCAGCGCTGTCGACGCTGATCGGCGAACAGCTCGACCGCGGCGGCATCGTGGTGCTGACGACGCACCAGGAGGTGCCGATGCCGGGCCGCGTGCGGCGGCTCGAACTGCACGCGCAGGCGGTGCACGCGTGAGCGCGCCGGGCCGCCGCAAGCGCGAACTGCTTCCCCTCGGGGGAGCGGCGCGCAGCGCCCAGGGGGCCTCTTGACCGGCACCTTCGCTGCGGTGGTGCGTCGCGACCTGCTGCTGGCGGTGCGGCAGCGGGCCGACGTGGCCAACACGCTGCTGTTCTTCCTCGTCGTGGTGACGATGGTGCCGCTGGGCGTCGGCCCGGAGATCAACACGCTGCGCACGATCGCGCCGGGTGTGGTCTGGGTGGCCGCCCTGCTGGCGGCGATCCTGTCGCTGAACCGCCTGTTTGCCGCCGACTTCGCCGACGGCACGCTCGAGCAGATGGTGCTTTCCGGCGAACCGTTGCCGGTCGTGGTGATGGCCAAGGCACTGGCGCACTGGCTGACCACCGGACTGCCGATCACGCTGATGGCGGTGCTGCTCGGCGTGATGTTCGACCTGCCGCGCGATGCGATCGGCGTGCTGGTGGCTTCGCTGCTGCTGGGTACCCCGGCGCTGTCGCTGATCGGCGCCGTCGGCGCGGCGCTGACCCTCGGCCTGCGCGGCGGCGGGGTGTTGATCACGCTGCTGGTGCTGCCGCTGTACGTGCCGGTGCTGATCTTCGGTGCCGGGGCGGTCGAGGCGGTGGCCGGCGGGCTGGCGCCGCGGGGCCAGCTGCTGCTGCTCGGGGCGCTGTCGATCGGCGCGACCGTACTGGCGCCGTGGGCAATCGCCGCGGCGCTGCGGATATCTTTGGAATAATCACGGTCTTACGGTCGTCTCCGGGGGCCGTCGGGGCGCCCGCCACCGGGTTTACCCCGTCCCCGCTCCTTGCTGCAGCGCAAATCCTGCCGAGCTTTCGTTCATACACTGCCGCCGGTCATGTCATCGGTCACCACCAGCCCCGGGTTCGGCCTGTTCCGCTACGCGGCGCCCAACGTCTTTTATCCGATCGCCGGCAAGATGGTGCCGTTGTTCGCCGTGCTGGCGGCGGTGCTGGCGGCCATCGGCCTGTACGTCGGCTTCTTCATGGCGCCGACCGACGCCCAGCAGGGCGACTCGTACCGGATCATCTTCATCCACGTGCCGTCGGCCTGGATGGCGATGTTCCTGTACGTGACGATGGCCTTCTGGGCCGGCGTCGGCCTGGTGTTCAACACCCGGCTGTCGTCGATGATGGCGCAGGCGATCGCGCCCACCGGCGCGCTGATGGCCTTCATCTCGCTGTGGACCGGCGCCCTGTGGGGGCGGCCCACCTGGGGCACCTACTGGGTTTGGGATGCGCGGCTGACCTCGACCCTGATCCTGCTGTTCCTGTACCTCGGCTTCATCGCGCTGCAGGCAGCGATCGACGACAAGCGGCGCGCCGACAAGGCCGGCGCGGTGCTGGCGCTGGTCGGCGTGGTCAACGTGCCGATCATCTATTTCTCGGTCAAGTGGTGGAACACGCTGCACCAGGGCGCGTCGGTCAAGCCCGGCTCCTCGTCGATGGCCGAGATGATGCTGACCGCCATGCTGGTGATGGTGTTCGCCTTCTGGATGTACGCGATCGCGGCGGTGCTGGCGAGGCTGCGCGCGATCATCCTCGAGCGCGAGCGGCGGGCGCAGTGGGTGCTCGACGCGCGCGAGCAGGGGACGCTTTGATTCGTTGAGGTAACAGCAATGCAGTGGGGCTCGTTGGAGAACTTCCTGTCGATGGGGGGCTACGGCTTCTACGTCTGGGGGTCGTACGTCGTTGCGGTGGTGGTGATCGGGGCCGAGATCTGGGCGCTGCGGAGCCGCCGCCGCGCCGCCCTCGGCGAAGTCAGGCGCACCCAGCCGGCGGCCGGGAGGTCGGCATGAAATCGCGGCACAAGCGACTGGCGCTGATCGTCGGCGGGCTGGCGGCGCTGGGCGTTGCCTCGGCGCTGATCCTGTCGGCGTTCCAGGAGAACCTGGTGTTCTTCTTCTCGCCTTCGGACGTGGTGGCGCACAAGGCGCCGCGCGACCGGTCCTTCCGCGTCGGCGGACTGGTCGAGGAAGGCAGCGTCAAGCGTGAAGGCGTGCGGGTCAGCTTCAAGGTCACCGACACCGCGCAGGCGATCCCGGTCGTCTACCAGGGCATCCTTCCCGACCTCTTCCGCGAGGGCAAGGGCGTGGTGGCCCAGGGCAAGCTCGGTGCCGACGGCGTGTTCCATGCCAGCGAGGTGCTGGCCAAGCACGACGAGAACTACATGCCGCCCGAGGCGGCGCACGCGCTCGAACAGGCTCAGAAAGCGGGCAAGACGCTGCAGATGCCGGCCGGCACCAAGTAGGCGATCGGCGACCGGCAGTCGGCCATCCGCGGATCGATCGCGGCGAGCGGGATGCCGCCGCCCGGCAGCAGATCACCATTGGCGATGCCACGACGGCGCATCTCGGTCAACGGATCACTGAAAACGGACTTCGCATGATTCCCGAACTCGGTCACTTCGCACTGATCCTGGCCATGCTGCTGGCGCTCGCCCAGGGCACGCTGCCGATCGTAGGCGCCCACCGGGGTGTCGCCGAGTGGATGGCGCTGGCCCGCCCGGCGGCGCAGGCGCAGTTCCTGTTCGTGCTTTTCGCCTGGGGATGCCTGGTGGCGTCGTTCGTCGGCGACGACTTCACGGTGCTCAACGTGGCGCAGAACAGCAACACGCTGCTGCCGGTTGCCTACAAGGTCGCCGCCTCGTGGGGCTCGCACGAGGGTTCGCTGCTGCTGTGGGTGCTGATGCTGTCGGGCTGGGGGGTGGCGGTGGCGGCATTCTCGCGACACCTGCCGCAGGAGATGGTCGCGCGCGTGCTCGGCGTGATGGGCCTGGTGGCGGTCGGCTTCATCCTGTTCATGCTCAGCACGTCGGATCCGTTCGACCGCCTGTTCCCGCCGGCGGCGGAGGGCCGCGACCTGAACCCGCTGCTGCAGGACCCCGGCATGGTGTTCCACCCGCCGCTGCTTTACATGGGCTACGTCGGCTTCTCGGTCGCCTTCGCCTTCTCGATCGCCGCCCTGCTCGGCGGCAAACTCGACGCCGCCTGGGCCCGCTGGTCGCGGCCGTGGACGACGGTGGCCTGGTGCTTCCTGACGCTGGGCATCATGCTCGGCTCGTGGTGGGCCTACTACGAGCTCGGCTGGGGCGGCTGGTGGTTCTGGGACCCGGTGGAGAACGCCTCGTTCATGCCGTGGCTGGTCGGCACCGCGCTGATCCACTCGCTGGCGGTCACCGAGAAACGCGGCACCTTCAAGGCGTGGACCGTGCTGCTGGCGATCTTCGCCTTCTCGCTGTCGCTGCTCGGCACCTTCCTGGTCCGCTCGGGCGTGCTGACCTCGGTGCATGCCTTCGCCACCGACCCGGCGCGCGGCGTGTTCATCCTCGGCTTCCTGGTGGTGGTGATCGGCTCGTCGCTGGCGCTGTTCGCCTGGCGCGCGCCGCGCGTGGGCCTGGGCGGCAGCTTCGAGACCGTGTCGCGCGAGTCGATGCTGCTCGGCAACAACGTGCTGCTGGCGGTGGCCTGTGGCACTGTGCTGCTCGGCACGCTGTACCCGCTGTTCCTCGATGCGCTCGGCCTGGGCAAGATCTCGGTCGGTCCGCCGTACTTCGACCGCGTGTTCGTGCCGGTCATGGCGCCGCTGGTGTTCCTGATGGGCGTCGGGCCGATTGCCCGCTGGAAGTCGGCGTCGCTGCCCGACCTGTGGACCCGGCTGAAGTGGGCGCTGATGATCTCGCTGGTGCTCGGACTGACACTGCCGTTCCTCGGCAACGTCGAGGACGGCATTGCCTGGTCGCCGATGGCGGCGTTCGGCTACTGGATGGCGGCGTGGATCGTCGTCACCTCGATCGAGCAGATCCGGATGCAGATCCGCCACGCGCCGGGCAGCCTGCCGGCGCGGCTGGCGGCGCAGCCGCGCGGCTGGTGGGGGATGACGCTGGCCCACCTCGGCATCGCGGTGTTCATCATCGGCGTCACCTCGGTCAGGGGTTTCGAGGTCGAGCGCGACGTCAAGATGTCGCCCGGCGACACCGTCAGCGTGCACGGCTACACCTTCCGCTTCGACAGCGTAGGCGAGCGGCGCGGCCCGAACTTCAACGCCGCGCGCGGCACGGTGACGCTGCTGAAGGACGGCAAGCAGATCGACGTCCTGCACCCGGAAAAGCGCGTCTATTTCGCGCAGTCGCAGATGCCGATGACCGAGGCATCGATCCGCACCGGCATCACCGGCGACGTCTACGTCTCGCTCGGCGAGGCCGTCGACCCGCCGGGAAGCTGGACCGTGCGCGTGTACTACAAGCCGTTCGTCACCTGGATCTGGGGCGGCTGCGTGCTGATGGCCCTCGGCGGCTTCATGGCGGCCACCGACCGCCGCTACCGCACGCTGGCCCGCCGCGAGCAGACGGTGGCCACCGGAGGCCGGCAGCCGGCCGCGGCCTGACGACGGTGGCCGGCTGAAGGACTCCGATGAAGCGCGTCGCCCTGTTCCTCGTCCCGCTGGTCGGCTTCCTGGTGCTGGCGGCGTTCCTGCTGCGCGGCTTGTGGCTGAATCCGCGCGAGGTGCCGTCGCCGCTGATCGGCAAGCCGGCGCCGGTTTTCGAGAAGGCGAAGCTGGCGCAGCCGGGCGAGATGTTCGCCAGCCGGGAGATGGCGGGCCAGGTGTGGATCCTGAACGTCTGGGCCTCGTGGTGCACGCCGTGCCGGGTCGAGCATCCGCTGATGAACGAACTGGCGTCGCGCAGGATCGTGCCGATCATCGGCATGAACTACAAGGACAACCCGGACGCGGCGCGCAAGTGGCTGGCCGAACTCGGCGACCCGTACACGACGACGTTCATCGACCACGACGGCAAGCTCGGCATCGACTTCGGTGTCTACGGCGTGCCGGAGACCTTCGTGATCGACCGGCAGGGGATCATCCGCTACAAGCACATCGGTCCGGTCACGCCCGAGGCGATGAAGGAGAAGATCGTGCCGCTGCTGCAGGAGCTGCAGAAGTCATGAAACGCTTGCTGATCGCCTGCGCGCTGGCCGCGTCGGTGCTGGCGCTGCCGGCGGCCGCCGACGAGGCGGTGCCGACGCTGAACGACCCGGTGGCCGCCAAGCGCGAGGTCGAGCTGGCCAAGCAGCTGCGCTGCCTGGTGTGCCAGAACGAGACCATCGCCGATTCGCGCGCCGACCTGGCGAAGGACCTGCGCAGCAAGCTGCGCGAGCAGATGGCGGCGGGCAAGACCGACGAGGAGATCATCGCCTTCATGACCGACCGCTACGGCGACTTCGTGCTGTACCGGCCGCCGCTGAAGGCCACCACCGTGCTGCTGTGGGCCGGGCCGTTCCTGCTGCTGGCGGTCGGCGTCCTGATCGGCTGGCGCGTCATTCGCGCCCGCGCCAGGGCGGCGCGGCCGCAGCCGCTGTCGGCCGCCGAGCGCGAGCGCGCCGAGCGGCTGCTGCGCGGCGAAGGGGACGCGCGATGACCGGGTTCGTCATCGCCGCGCTGGTCATGGTGGCGATCGGTCTGGCGTGGATGGTGCTGCCGCTGCTGCGCGGCGGCGCCCGCGCCAAGGTCGACCGCACGGCGGTCAACCTCGGCATCCTGAAAGACCAGCTGGCCGAGCTCGAAGCCGAGCACGCGCGCGGCGCGATCGCCGACGAGCAGTACGCCGCCACCAAGGCCGACCTGCAGCAGCGCGTGCTCGACGAGACGCAGGCCGAGCCGGCAGCCGCCGAGGCGCCGCGGGTCACGCAGGTGGGCAAGCTGACGGCAGCGGCAGTGGTGCTGATCGTGCCGATCGCCTCGGCGATGATGTACGTGCGCTTCGGCGACCTGTCGGCGTTCAACCCGCTGGCGCGGCAGGGCGCGGAGGCCGCGCACCAGTTCAGCCCGGACGACCTGGAGAAGATGACCCGGCGGCTCGCCGAGCGGCTGAAGCGCGAGCCCGACAACGCCAACGGCTGGTTGACGCTGGCGCGCACCTACTACTCGATGAACCGCTTTGCCGAGGCTGCTGCCGCCTTCGAGAAGCTGGTCGAGCTGGTGCCGGACGACGCGTCGCTGCTGGCCGACTACGCCGATTCGCTGGCGATGGCGCAGGGCCGCAAGATCGCCGGCAAGCCGCTCGAACTGATCAACCGCGCGCTGAAGATCGATCCGCTGCAGTGGAAGGCGCTGGCGATGGCCGGCACCGAGGCATTCGACCGCAAGGACTACAAGAGCGCGGTCGAGCTGTGGGAAAAGCTGCAGGCATCGCTGCCGCCCGAGGCGCCGATGAAGCAGCAGCTCACCGGCAGCATCAACGAGGCGCGCTCGCGCGCCGGCATGCCGCAGGTGGCGGCCGCGCCGCCGGCGGCAGCGCCGCCAGCCGGCCCGGCCGCAGCGCCCAAGCCGGCCGCCGAGGCAGCGGCCAGCAGCGGCCGCGTCGGCGGCACGGTGACGCTGAGCGCCGAGCTGCGCGCGAAGGTTGGGCCGGACGACAGCGTGATCATCTTCGCCCGGCCGGCGTCGGGAACGCGGATGCCGCTGGCTCTGACGCGCGTGCTGGCGAAGGAACTGCCGAAGACGTTCTCGCTCGATGACTCGATGGCGATGTCGCCCGAGTTCACGCTGTCGAAGTTCGACGAAGTGATCGTCGGCGCGCGGGTGTCGAAGTCGGGCAGCCCGATGCCGCAGAAGGGCGACTTCGAAGGATTGTCGAAGCCGGTCAAGGTCGGCCGCGCCGACGTGGCGATCACCATCGACACCGAATTGCGCTGAGGCGCCGGAGCAACGGCGTCGCGCGCTCCTGTAACGAGCCGCGTAACGAACCGCGTACCTCCGAGGAGGTACGCGGCGAGCCGCTTGACTGCAGTCAAGCGCGGCGGCTCATTCCCCTCGAAACTGCAAGCATGTTGCGCTGCCGCACAGGCTGCGGCAGCGGCATGCGTCGGCATCCAGCCGAAGAGGGGAGTTGCACGATGTTGCGCCTTACCGATCTGATCCTGCGTGCGTCCGCTGCGCTGGCGGCGGTCGTCTTCCTCAGCATGGCCGCAGCGCCCGCCTCCGCGCAGGCGCCGGCGAAGAAGGCGCCGGCCGCGGCGAAGTTCGATGCCACGGCCTGCCTGGGCTGCCATTCGCCGATCAAGGAATTCCACGACCAGGGCAAGCACAAGGGCGTGGCCTGCACGAGCTGCCACCAGGGCGTCGACAGGCACCTGGCTGATGCCAAGGCGCGTCCGTTGACCGTCACCGACCCGGCCGCCTGCGGCGCCTGCCACAAGCCGCAGTTCGAGTCGATGTACCAGATGAACTGGGAGAAGACGGCGCGCAAGGAGAAGGTGCTGGCCACCGGCCCGTCGCCGGATCCGGCCTTCGACAAGCTGATGATGCCGCACGGCTTCACGCGCGAGCACAACGAGCCGCGGTCGCACGCCTTCGCGCTGTACGACCAGGTGGCGGTCGACCGCGCCTTCGGCGGCCGCTTCCAGAACAAGGAGGGCTGGCGCTTCCTCACCCAGCCGGGCGGCAACTTCAAGGTGTGGGACTACCTCGAGGACCAGTTCCCGGGAGAGCCGCACAAGACGTTCAAGCCGGGCACCGCTGCCGCCGCCAACCCGGTCTGCATGTCGTGCAAGACGCAGGACCACATCCTCGACTGGGCCTACCTCGGCGACCCGGTGCCGGGGGCGAAGTGGAGCCGCACGTCGAAAGTCAACGAGTTCGTCAAGGACGTCAACCACTCGCTGAACTGCTTCTTCTGCCACGACCCGCATTCGGCCAGGCCGCGGGTGGTGCGTGACGGCCTGATCCAGGCGCTCACCCGGCCCGAGAGGGACACGCTGTGGCACCGCGACGCGCGGGCGGCGAAGATCGACGTCAAGGATCTCGGCGTGCGCGGCTACACGCGCAAGGTCGCCATGCTGTCGCGCTACGACATGAACCTGCAGTGCGGCCAGTGTCACGTCGAGTACAACTGCAACCCCGGAACGGACCCGACCACCGGCAAGCCGATCGGCATGGCCGACCAGCGCACCAACCACTTCCCGTTCAAGCCGGTCGACGAAATCGGCAAGCACTACCTCGACCTGAAGTTCGGCGACTTCAAGCACGGCATCACCGGCGCCCTGCTGTGGAAGGGTCAACACCCCGACGTCGAGGTGTACTACGACTCGAAGCACCAGAAGGCCGGCGTCGAGTGCTCGTCCTGCCACATGCCGAAAGTGAAGGACAAGAAGACCGGCAAGACCTACACCTCGCACTGGCAGACCAGCCCGAAGCACTACATCCAGGAGACCTGCCTGACCTGCCACGGCGACTGGACCCGGCAGCAGGCGGTCTATGCGATCGACTCGCTGAAGAACCGCTTCGAGGGCAAGAAGCGCAAGGCCGAGTTCTGGCTGACGCGGATGGTCGACAAGTTCGAGGAAGCGAAGGCGCTCGGCGTCGACGAGGGGCTGCTCGACCAGGTGCGCGCCAAGCACTACGACGCGCACATCAACTGGGAGTGGTGGACCGCCGCCAACGGCGCGCACTTCCACAACCCCGAGCAGGCCACCGCGTCGCTGAACAAGTCGATGGTCTTCTCGCAGGAGGGCATCAAGATGCTCGACGAGGCGATGGCGGCCAGGCGCAAGGCCGCTGCGCCGGCACCGGAGGAGAAGAAGTAGCGGCGCGCGGGCTCGAGAGGACTGGAAGGCGGACCCGATGACGGCATTCGTTGCCGCTGCGCTGCTGCTGACCGCACTGGCCGTCGGCGCGGTCCTGCTCGGGCCGCGCCTGCGGCGGCGGCAGCCGGGCGACATCGCGCGGGAAAGCAGCAACGCGGCGGTGCTGGGCCAGCAGCTGGCCGAGCTCGAGCGCGAACGGTCGCGCGGTCTGCTCGGGCAGGCCGAGTTCGTGCGCCTGCGCGAGGAGCTGCAGCGGCGCCTGCTGGCGGAAGCCGCTCCCGCTGAATCGGCGCGCGGCGCCGGCCGCCCGGCGCGCGCGCTGCTCGCCTGCGCGGCGGCGCTGCCCGTCGCCGCGGCGCTGCTGTACCTGCAGTTCGGCCAGCCCCAGCTGATCGGCGCGTCGCCGGCGCAAGGCCCGCTCGCGCTCGACGGCGGCGCGGGCAGCAGTGCCGAAAGCCTGCTGGCGCGGCTCGAGGCGCACCTGGCCGCATCGCCGGAGGACGCGCGCGGCTGGGTGATGCTGGGCCGTCTGCGGATGCAGCGCGACCGCTTCGAGCCGGCAGCGCAGGCCTACGAGCGCGCCCTCGCCGTCTCGGCGAAGGTCGCGCGCGACCCACTGATCTGGTGCGAATACGCCGATGCCGTCGGCATGGCCCAGGGCGGCCGGCTGGCCGGCCGGCCGCGCGAACTGATCGACAGGGCGCTGGCCCTGGACGCCGCGCATCCGTGCGCGCTCGAGATGGCCGGCAGCGCCGCCTGGGAGGCCGGCGACTTCGACGGCGCCTCCCGCTTCTGGCAACGGCTGCTGGCGCTGCTGCCCGCCGAGTCGCGCGAGCATGCCGAACTGGCGGCCGCCGTCGCGCGCGCGCAGCAGCGCGCCAGGTTCAGCCTGCCGGCGTCGTAGCTGCGCGGGCAAACCCCAGCGGGCGGCTGCCATCGCCGGCCGTCGCTTGCCCCCCGACGCCGTGTCGGCAACCTGCGGCGGCAGTTGTGCGAACCTACGGGCTGGTGCAATCGACACCTTGAGGTCACGGAGAAGAACATGGCTCGCCAGGATGCCGACGTGGTCGTCGTCGGCGCGGGACTGTCGGGGCTGACCGCCGCCTTCCGGCTGGCACGGCAGGGAGTGCGCCTGCGGGTGGTCGAACCGGCGCCGCGGCCGGGCGGCGTGATCGGCTCGGTGCGACGCGACGGCGCGCTGTACGAGCGCGGCCCCAACAGCGGGCTGGACACGACGCCGCTGGTCAACGAGCTGCTCGCCGCGGCCGGCATCGGCGGCGAGCGCATCGACGCCAGCGCCGAGGCGGCCCGCCGCTACATCCTGCGCGACGGCGTGCTGTCGGCCCTGCCGATGTCGCCGCCCGCCTTGCTTTCCACCTCGCTGTTCTCGTGGAAGGCCAAGCTGGCGCTGCTGCGCGAACCCTTCGTCAAGCCGGCCGCGGCCGATGCCGAAGAGACCGTTGCCGGCTTCGTGCGCCGCCGCCTCGGCGCCGAGTTCCTCGACTACGCGATCGAGCCGTTCGTCGCCGGCATCTACGCCGGCGACCCCGAGAAGCTGTCGGTGCCGGCGGCATTCCCGCGCCTGTTCGCGCTCGAGCAGAAATACGGCAGCCTGATCCGCGGCCAGATCGTCGGCGCGCGCGAACGCAGGAAGAGCGCCGAGAAGGCGAAGAACGCCGCGGTGAGCTTCTCCTTCCGCGAGGGCATGCAGACGCTCACCGACGCGCTGGCGCGCGGCCTGGACATCGACTACGGCGTGCGGGCGGCCGGGCTGCGCCGCGACGCCGACGGCAGCTTCGTCACCGAGTGCGAGCGCGGCGCCGATCGCTTCGAGCTGCGCGCCCGTTCGGTCGTGCTGGCGGCGCCGGCCTACGAGGCGGCGCGCATCGTCGAGCGCCTTGCGCCGGATGCCGCCGCCGCTCTCGAGGCGATCGTCTATCCGCCGGTGGCCACGGTGGCCAGCTGCTATCGGCGCGCCGACGTGGCGCATCCGCTCGACGGCTTCGGCTTTCTCGCGCCACGCAGGGAATCGCCGCCGATCCTCGGTTGTCTGTTCTCCAGCTCGATGTTCAGCGGCCGCGCCGAGCCGTCGACGGTGTTGCTGACCACCTTCGTCGGCGGCGTGCGAAGCGCGCCGCTGGCGCTGAGGACCGAGGACGAGCTGGCCGCCGACGTCTCCACCGCGCTGCGGGGTTACCTGGGCGCGCGCCAGCCGCTGTGGCAGGTGGTGACGCGCTGGCCGCAGGCGATCCCGCAGTACACCCTCGGCCACCTGCAGCGCGTCGCGGCGGTCGAGCGCGCCGAGGCGGCTTCGCCCGGCCTGCGTTTCTGCGCCAACTGGCGCGGTGGCGTCTCGGTGGCCGACTGCATCAAGTCGGCGCACGCCAGCGTCGAGGCGTTGCAGCCGTTCCTGCGTCAGCCCGCGAGCACGGCTTGACCGCCGTCAACGACGGCGCCGCCGACCTTGCGCCACATTGTCAGCGGTTGCCCTGCAGTCCTGAAGGAGGAGCGATGCCGCCGAGACTGCTGATCCGTTCTTGCCAGGCGCTGGCGCTGCTGGCTGCGCTCGTCGCAGGCGCGCCGTCGGCGCAGACGGCCCCGCCGAAGGACGAGGTGTGCGTGAGCTGCCACGCCGAGCCGAGCACGAAGTTTCACAGCCAGCCGTCGCACAAGAAGCTCAGTTGTGCGAATTGCCACGTCGGCGGTGCCGAGCACGTGGCGGACACCCGCGTGAAGCCGAAGATCGGCGGCGATCCGGTGCTGTGCACCAGCTGCCATCAGGCGAAGAAGAAGCACGGCAGCGCGAACTGAACGGCCGTCGACCGACCGCCGGCGTGCGCCGCTGCTGCCGCAGCGCGCACGACGGGTTCGTGCCGGCGGCGCCGCCCGCCGCCGTCGGCGACTGCGCGGTGCGCCGGCCTCGCGGCTGCGGAACCGCCGGTGGGCTCAGCTGGCGCGCAGCGCCCTGCGGTACTGGATTGCCTCGGCGACGTGTGCCGCGGACAGGTCGGCGGCGTCGTCCAGATCGGCGATCGTGCGCGCCACCTTCAGCACGCGGTGGTGGGCGCGCGCCGACCAGCCGAGCCGGGCACTCGCGGCGTACAGCAGCTGTCTGACGGCGACGGCCGGCCGGCACGCACGGTCGATGTCGGCGCCGGTCAGCATGCCGTTGGCGCAGCCCTGGCGATCGAGCGCCCGGCGGCGTGCGCGCAGCACGCGCTGCGCGACTGCGGCCGACGCCTCGCCGGCGGGCGCCTCGAGCAGTTCCCGCTCGGTGAGCGAGGGCACCTCGACCCGCAGGTCGATCCGATCGAGCAGCGGACCGCTGATCCGCTCGGTGTACCGGGCGATCGAGGCCGGCGTGCAGCGGCAGGCGCGCGCCCGGTGACCGAGGTAGCCGCACGGACACGGGTTCATCGCCGCGATCAGCTGAAAGCGCGCCGGGAACTCGACCTGCCGCGCAGCGCGCGAGACCGTGATGCGGCCCGACTCGAGCGGCTCGCGCAGCAGTTCGAGCACGCGGCGGTCGAACTCCGGCAGCTCGTCGAGGAACAGCACGCCGCAATGGGCGAGCGAGACCTCGCCAGGCTTCGGCACGCTGCCGCCGCCGACCAGCGCGGCGCCGCTGGCCGAGTGGTGCGGCGAGCGGAACACGCGCATTGCCCAGCGCTGCGGTGCGAACGCGCCGGCCAGCGACAGCACCGCGGCCGACTCCAGCGCCTCGTCGTCGGTCATCGGCGGCAGGATGCCGGGCAGCCGCTGCGCCAGCATCGACTTGCCGGTGCCCGGCGGGCCGCTCATCAGCAGGCTGTGGCCGCCTGCAGCCGCGATCTCGAGCGCGCGCCGGGCCGCCTGCTGGCCCTTCACATCGGCGAGGTCGGCCTCGCAGGGCGCGGCGCTGGGCGCGGACGGCCGGTGCTCGGCGAGCCGCCGCGCCTGCGGGTCACCGCCGTCGGCGGCCAGGTGGGCGACCACCTGCAGCAGGTCGCGCGCGGCGAAGATCGCCAGCCCGCCGACCCGCGCCGCCTCGTCGGCGCTTTCCTGCGGCAGAACGAAGCCGCGCCAGCCTGCCGATCGCTCGCTCCTCGACACCGCGTAGGCCATCGCCAGCGCGCCGCGCACCGGGCGCAGCGCGCCGGACAGGGACAGCTCGCCGGCGAATTCGTAGCGCTCGAGCGCTCGGGCGTCGATCTGGCCGCTCGCGGCGAGGATGCCCAGCGCGATCGGCAGGTCGAAGCGGCCGGATTCCTTGGGCAGCTCCGCCGGTGCCAGGTTGACGGTGATGCGCCGCGAGGGAAACTCGAAGCGGCAGTTCTGCACGGCGGCGCGCACGCGCTCGCGCGCCTCCTTCACCTCCGTCTCGGGCAGGCCGACCAGGGTGAACGACGGCAGGCCGTTGGCCAGGTGGACCTCGACGGTGACCTCCGGCGCGACCATTCCCGCCAGGCCGCGGCTGCGCACGACCGCGAGCGTCATCGGCTGTGGTTCCTCCCCTGTGCGGACGCTGCCGGTCAGCGTATCGCGGCGCCGGCGCGCCCGGCTGGCGCCGCGGCGCGAATATCGGACGGCTGCCGTGCCGACTAGTCGCTAGCCGCCGCCCGCCGGGGCCCTGGGCCGCGGCGCGCACAAACGCGGCGTCGTTTGCGACAATCGGAGTCGGTTGACCGAGGAGTTGGCTTCCCCGTGTGGTTCCTCCTGCTGATCGTGCTGCTGGCCGTCATGGTGGCGGCGCTGCTGTGGCGCCAGAACGAGACGCGCACGCGCATCGAGCGCGAGCGAGAGGAGCGTCGCGCCCGCACCGACCAGATGCTGGCCCGCGTGCTGCTGGGCGAGGATCGGGCGGAGCGGCACACGATCGGCGGCGGCCCGGTGACCGAGATCATGGCGGCGCCGGCGGCGCCGGTCGGGCCGGCGACGCGCACACCTGTGGTCACCCAGCAGCCGGTCGACGTCGACATCCTGCTCGAAGGCGAGCCGACCACGGTGGCCGAGCAGGCGCGCCAGCAGCTGGGGCGGCCGACGGCCCTGCTGTCCGGCCTCGGTGGCGAGCCGGCCGCCCCGCCTGCGCAGGGCAGGCCGACCTCGTCGCCGCTGTCCCTGCTCGACGGCCGGATCGAAGTGCCGCTCGATGCGCTGGTGCTGGCCTGGTTCTCCGCCCGCGGCTACGTCATGAAGCGGGCGCCCGAGTCGGCGCAGCCGATCCGGCTGCTGATGACCCATCGCGAGCAGCGCGGCCGCAGCTACGCCTTCTTCTTCGACCGCGGCCGGCTGCACGCGCAGCGCGCGGGCGAGCTGCTGGAGAAGGCGCGCTCGCTCGGCATCGGCAGGCTGCTCGTGGCTGCCGAGCACGGCGCCGACGCCACGGTCAGTGCGGGCCGGCTGAGCGACGTGCTGGTGCTGGACTGGGTTTCGCTCGACCGCGAGATCCGCAAGCTCGACTTCGGCATCGCCGCCAAGCTGGTGGCGATTGCCCGCACGCGACGCGGCGTCCTGGGTCTCGCCTGAACGACCGGTGGGCCGGCACGTAATGCGACGGCGACGGACTCAGCCATCCGGCCGATCGTGAAGATTGCGACGCCAAAAGGATAATTGCCGCCACGCGGCAGCCGGATCCGCCCCGCCGCTGGAGAAGATGATGGCTCTTTGTCGGGTGCCCAGTCCAATCGGCCGCCGGCGTTCCCATGTCCGCGGCTCGCCGGCGCCGCTTGCGAGATGACGCTGGTCGCCGCATCGCTGCTGGTCGTCGCGCTTGCCCTCGCCGCATGGGTTCTGCGGCGGGCGATCCGCTACCGTCGCGAAGCGCAGAGCCGCGAAGCGCGCGCCCTCGAAGCGCTGTTCCTGTCCCGTCACACGGGCGACGGCGGCGCCAGCATCGACCTCGACAAGATCTTCGGAACCTCGGCGGCAGCGGCCTCGCCGATGAGCGCCGAGGTGGCACTGCGTGCCGCCGGGCTGCCACCCGAACTGGTGGCGCTGCTGAAGAAGGCATCCGCCGAGCAGGTGGCGCTGGAGACGGCGGCGGCGACCGCGGCGACGGCGGCTGGTGCAGTGGACCTCGTGCTCGATGACGAGGCGCCCGCTGCGACGCCGGCAGCCGCAGCGATGCCGATTCGCCCTGTCGCACCGCAGTCCGAGCCGCCTGCGCCCGTGCGGGACCTGGTGCAGGTCTTCTACGAGGCGCGCGGCTTCCATCCGGCGCCCGCCGATCCGTCGGCGCGGCCGATCGAGCTGGTGCTGGCCCACAAGTCGGACGCGCAGCGCGCCTACGCGTTCGTGCCGCTCGCCGAGGCGCCGTCGAAGGCGGCGCTGCAGTCGATCATCGACGTTGCGCGAGCCATCGGCCAGACGCGCCTGCTGATCGCCGTCGAAGGCACGCTGCCGCCCGGGTTCGGCCAGCAGCTTCCTGCGCACGGGGTGCGCGTGTTCGATCGCGCGGCGATGGACGCTCAGCTCGCGCGGCTCGACGGCGCGCTGAGCGAGAAGATCCGCGCCGCGGCACGCTCGCGCGCCCCGCAGCGCCTCGAGGCCGGCTAGCCGCGGCAGCAACGCCGGCGCGCCTAGCGACTGCGTCGGCCAGAACCGCCGCTCGACCGCTCGAGCCGGCTGCCCGTCCAGCGCCGTCGCTCAGCGCGGGCAGGTCTGCAGCCGTCGCCGTGGACTTTCAGGGGATGGTCAGCCGCGCCGGAGCGCAGCATGCTCGCGCCCCGGGCGGACCGGCACCTTCGACTTGCACGCCGCCGGCGTTGCCGGCGCGAGCGCCGAGCAGCCCGGACGGCCGACGCGAAGAAGCGGCACGCCGGCCGGCGTCTGGCGCGAGGAGTCGTCATGAAACGCAACTGCGTCGAGTGCCCGACTGTCGCGGCGAAATGAAGTGCACGGCCGCCCTGAGGGCCGAGTCGGACCAGCAGCCGCTCGAGGCGGCAGTGCAGCGCGCGGTCGCCGTCCACCGTCACCAGGACTCGTCCGAGTTGCGGCGGCAGCAGCGAAAGATGCTCGGGACCGGCATTCGGCGGGCATGAGCCATGGCACCCTGTGGCGCGCCTGACGGCGGCGCCGTCACTGAGGGAGCACTTTGCGCAGGGGGTACGAGGATGCAGGCATTCAACGTCGTGCGGTTTCGGGTCAAGCCCGGACGCGAGCCCGAATTCATTGCCGCCCATCGCAATGCCCGGCGGGACTTCGCCGGGCTGAAGCGATTCACGATGATCAAGACGGGCGATCGGGCCTATTGCGTCATCGGAGAGTGGGACAGCTACCAGCAACTCGCCGACGCGCGAGCGAAGATGATCGCGCTGCTGGACAGCTTCCGGGACACGCTGGAAGACCTCGGCGGCGGGCTCGGCGTGACCGACCCCGTCTCGGGCGAGGTCGTTCTCGAGCTGGGTCCGGGGCAATAGCCGCGCGGCGCGCCGGCGCCGTCAGCCGCGCTGCGACTCCAGTTCGGCCAGGCGCCGCTCGAGCTCCTGCAGCTTCTCGCGCGTTCGCGCCAGCACGCGCACCTGGGTGTCGAACTCCTCGCGGCTGGCCAGCTCGAGCTGCGAGAACTGCTGTGACAGCAGCGCCTTCAGGTTGCGCTGCAGGTCGGCCGCCGGCGTGCCCTCGATGAGCGACGCCAGGCGCTGTTGCAGGTCGTCGAGGAAGGCGGCTTTTTCCATGGGCGGGGTCCGATCAGGGCCGGAACGTTCGTCCGGCCGGGTGCAGAGAGTCTAGCGGTCGTCCAACGCGGCTGGCTGCACGGCGGTGGTGCGCCGGGGCGACGAACACCCTGGCGCGCACCATTCGGGTGCGGTTCTGGCCTCGCGGGCGTGCGTTCCAGGGGCAGGCAGGGGCTGGCACGGGTGTTGCAGTGACTCAAGCGGCGAGTCACCGGTGCCTAGCCATCCCTTCCGCAAAGGAACGCAATCATGAAGAAGCTGCTTTGCTCATCGATCCTCGGCGCTGCCGTCGCGCTGCCCCTGACGGCAGGCGCGCAGGGCGCCCAGGCCGAGCCCGACTACACGCTGACGGCGAACATGACGCTGGCCAGCGAGTACCTGTATCGCGGCATCGCGCAGACGAACAACAAGCCGGCCATCCAGGGCGGCTTCGATTTTGCGCACAAGAGCGGCTTGTATCTCGGCAACTGGAACTCGAACATCAGCTGGCTGACCGACGGCGTCGACGACCGCACCGCGCCGATCGAGATGGACTTCTACGGCGGCTACAAGTTCGAGCTCGGCAGCGGCTTCGCGCTCGACCTTGGCGGTCTGTACTACTACTACCCGATGAAGGGCAGCGAGCCCGATCCGAGCCCGAATACGTTCGAACTGTACGTCGGCGGCAGCTGGGGCCCGCTGACGCTCAAGTATTCGCACGCCCTGACCGACCTGTTCGGCTTTCCCGACAGCAAGAACAGCTACTACATCGACGGCACGCTCAACTATCCGATCGCCGACAGCGGCTTCGCCGTGCTGGCGCACGTCGGCTACCAAAAGATCAAGACCAACGCCACCTGCGGCGACGGCAGCAGCGACTACTCGTACACCGACTGGAAGGTCGGTGGCACCTACGGCTGGGGCGGCGGCTGGTCGCTGGGCGCCTACTACAGCGATACGACGGCCGAGAAGGCCTGCTGGACTGGTCCGGTTGGTGGCAAGAACCTGGGCGACGGCCGCGTTCTCGTGGCTATCGGCCGCTCGTTCTGAGCCCGCTGGACGCTGACACACCTGAGGAGCTCCCATGAAACTGATCACCGCCATCATCAAGCCCTTCAAGCTCGACGAGGTGCGCGAGGCGCTGTCCGCCGTCGGCGTGCAGGGCGTCACCGTCACCGAGGTCAAGGGCTTCGGCCGGCAGAAGGGCCACACCGAGCTTTACCGCGGCGCCGAGTACGTGGTCGACTTCCTGCCGAAGGTCAAGGTCGAGGCTGCCGTCGCCGACGAGATCGCCGAGCGCGCGATCGAGGCGATCCAGGCCTCGGCGCGCACCGGCAAGATCGGCGACGGCAAGATATTCGTCTATGACCTGCAGCAGGTCATGCGGATCCGCACCGGCGAGACCGGCAACGAAGCCCTTTGACCAGACGAGGACGCCATGAAGAAACTCCTAGTCATGCTCCTCACCGCAGGAGCCATTGCACTGACCGCCGGCAGCGCCGTCGCACAGGGTGGCGGCGCCTCGCACGGCGACGCCGACAGCACGCCGGCGGCAGCCGCGCCGGCCAGCGCCGCCCCGGCGGCGTCGACGCCCGCCGCGCAGGCCAGCAGGGACGAGACGATCCTGGCCCAGGCGGCGGCTCCGGCCGCCGCCGAGGCGAAAGCGGAGCAAGCGAAGCCGACGGTCGACAAGGGCGACGTGACGTGGATGCTCGTCTCGACCGTGCTGGTGGTGGCGATGATCCCCGGCCTGGCGCTGTTCTACGGCGGCATGGTGAGAGCGAAGAACATGCTGTCGGTGCTGATGCAGGTGCTGGTGGTGTTCTCGCTGATCATCGTGCTCTGGTACATCTACGGCTACAGCTGGGCCTTCACCGGCAGCAGCGCCTTCGTCGGCGGCTTCGACAAGCTGCTGCTGAGCGGCGTCACGCTGGAGTCGCTGGCCGACACCTTCACCGACAACGTGAAGATCCCCGAGTACGTGTTCGTCGCCTTCCAGGCGACCTTCGCCGGGCTGACCTGCGCGCTGATCGTCGGCGCCTTCGCCGAGCGGATCAGGTTCTCGGCGGTGCTGATCTTCAGCGTGATCTGGTTCACCTTCGCCTATGCGCCGATTGCGCACATGGTGTGGGGCGCCGGCGGCTACCTGCTCGACAAGGGCGCCCTGGACTTCGCCGGCGGCACGGTCGTGCACATCAACGCCGGCATTGCCGGCCTGGTGGGCGCCTACCTGATCGGCAAGCGGGTCGGCTACGGCAGGGAGGCGATGCCGCCGCACAACCTGCCGCTGACCATGTTCGGCGCCGCCCTGCTGTGGGTCGGCTGGTTCGGCTTCAACGCCGGTTCCAACCTCGAGGCCAATGCCACCACCGCGCTGGTGCTGCTGAACACGATGGTCGCCACCTCGGCCGCGATCGTCGGCTGGACCGTCGCCGAGTGGATGCTCAAGGGCAAGCCGTCGATGCTCGGCGCGGCTTCCGGCGCCGTTGCCGGCCTGGTCGCGATCACGCCCGCCTGCGGCAGCGTCGGTCCCGGCGGCGCGGTGATCATCGGTGTGCTGGCGGGCGTGGTGTGCCTGTGGGGCGTCAACGGCCTGAAGCGCATGCTCGGCGCCGACGACTCGCTCGACGTTTTCGGCGTGCACGGAGTGGGCGGCATCCTCGGCGCGATCCTGACCGGCATCTTCGCCGCGCCGTCGCTCGGCGGCACCGGCGCGGCCGATTTCTCGATCGGCTCGCAGGTGCTGGTGCAGGCCGAGGGGGTGCTGATCACGATCGTGGTGTCGGCCGTCGTCGCGCTGATCGCCTTCAAGATCGCCGACCTGCTCGCCGGCCTGCGGGTCGCCGAGGAAGAGGAGCGCGAGGGCCTCGACACGACCTACCACGGCGAGTCGGCCTACAAGATCTGAAGCCGTTGCGGTGGCGCCGCGCGCGCCGCCGCCCTGCACCGGGCCGCCGCGGTTTCCGCGGCGGCCCTTTTTCTTCGCCTGCGGCTGGCACGCCGATTGCATGCAGGACTCCGTGTCTCCCCAACTCGCCGATTTGCGCCGCTTTTGCGGCGCAAATGCACCAAGGCGACTTCAGGGCGCCCCTTTTCGGGGCGCCCTCTTTTTTTGGTGCGGCGCTGGTCTCGGGGGGCCGTTGGCTAGAATGCCTCGGAACTGAAGAAGGGCGCGCTGCTGATGTCCCAGGGACTGTCGCTGCTGTTCGTCGTCGATCCGCTGCCGCTGCTGAAGGCCTACAAGGATTCGACAGTGGCGATGATGCGGGCCGCGGCCGCGCGCGGCCATGACATCTGGGCCTGCACGCCGGCCGAGCTGCAGTGGCGCGAGGGCCGGGTCAGCGCACGGGCGCTGCGCCTGCAGCTGCTGCCGGCCGGCGAAAAGGCGGCGCCGTGGTACGTCGAGCTCGATGCCGGGGCGAGGGCGCTGGCCGGCTTCGATGCGGTGCTGATGCGCAAGGACCCCCCGTTCGACACCGAGTACCTGTACGCCACCCACCTGCTGTCGGCGGCCGAGCGCGATGGCGCGTCGGTGTTCAACGACCCGCGGGCGCTGCGCGACCACAACGAGAAGTTCGCCGTCACCGAGTTCGCCGACTTCACCGTGCCGACGCTGGTCAGCCGCCAGATCGAGGCGCTGCGCCAGTTCCACGCCGATCTCGGGCAGGTGGTCGTCAAGCCGCTCGACGGCATGGGCGGTGCCGGCATCTTCGTGCTGCAGGAGCACGAGCCGAATTTGAACGCGATCCTCGAGACGGTGACGCACAACGGCGCGCGCACGGTGATGGCGCAGCGCTACATCCCGGAGATCCGCAACGGCGACAAGCGAGTGCTGCTGATCGGCGGCGCGCCGGTGCCCTATGCGCTGGCGCGCGTGCCGCGGCCGGGCGAGACGCGCGGCAACCTGGCGGTCGGCGGAATCGCCCGCGCGCAGCCGCTGTCGGACTCCGACCGGGCGATCGCCGAGGCGCTGGCGCCGACCCTGGCGGCGCGCGGCCTGCTGCTGGTTGGCCTGGACGTGATCGGCGACTACCTCACCGAGGTCAACGTCACCAGCCCGACCTGCTTCGTCGAGATCCGCGAGCAGACCGGCTTCGACGTCGCCGCGATGTTCGTCGACGCGCTCGAGAAGGCGGTGAGCCGATGAGCCCCAATCAGTCAGCCGCCGGTGCCGCCGCGCTCTTGCGTGTCAGTTGTCATGCGCGCCGCCGCCGAGCCGCCTCAAGGCGGCGCGCCCAATTTTCTTCGCCCCGAGTGCACGTGCGACGCGAAGCGTCGCGTACACGAGGGGCGCTCGAGAAATGGTCGGCATCCTCCTGATCGCCCACGCACCGCTGGCGGCGGCGCTGGCGGCGGCGGCGTCGCACGTGTATGCCTGCGCGCCCGAGCGGGCCGGCTCGCAGATCGCGGTGCTCGACGTGCAGCCGGATTCCGACGCGCAGGCCAACGTGGCGCAGGCGCGCGCGCTGCTGCGCGAGATCGACGGCGGCAGCGGCGTACTGGTCCTGACCGATGCCTTCGGCGCCTCGCCGGGCAACGTGGCGGCCCTGCTGGCCGAGCCCGGCCGGGTGGCGGTGATCGCCGGCGTGAACCTGCCGATGCTGCTGCGTGCGCTTTGCTACCGGGACGGCTCGCTGGCGGAGACGACCGCGAAGGCCCTCGCCGGCGGCAACCAGGGAATCATGCAGGTCGCCTCGACCGCGGTGCAGCATCAGGGCCTACGGCCGACACAGGGCGATGATCTCGCGCGACTTCGTCATCAGCAATAGGCTCGGCCTGCATGCGCGGCCGTCGGCACAGCTCACACAGACCGCATCGCGCTTTGCCAGCGACATCCACATCTCGCGCAACGGCCGGCGGGTGAACGCCAAGTCGATCATGGGCGTGATGATGCTGGCCGCCGGCCAGGGCAGCACGGTCACCGTGGAGGCGGAGGGCGAGGACGCCGAGCAGGCGCTGCAGGCGATCGGTCAACTGATCGCCGAAGGCTTCGGCGAGGACTAGGGGCGGCGGGTGGCGACGGGCGACAGGCCGGGCGTAAGCGGCGAACTGACAGGGGTCGGCATCGTCTCCGGGACGAGCCCGACCATCGCCATCGGCCGCGCCCACCTGCTGGCGCCGTCGGAGCTGGAGGCGCGCCACTACGCGATCGAGCGCAAGGACGTCCTGCACGAGGTGGCGCGGCTGAACAACGCCTTCTCGCTGGTGCGTGCCGAGATCGACGAGCTGGCCAGGCACGTTGCCGCCGACGCGCCGGGCGAGGTGCGCGCCTTCCTCGACCTGCACCGGATGATCCTCGACGATCCGCTGCTGTGCGACGAGCCGCGCGACCTGGTGCGCAGCCGGCTGATCAACGCCGAGTGGGCGCTGACGATCCAGCTCGAGGCGGTGTGCAAGCAGTTCGAGGCCATCGACGACGAGTACTTCCGCAGCCGCTCGCAGGACGTGCGGCAGGTGGTCGAGCGGGTGATGAAGGCACTGCTGAGCGGCAGCAACACGACGGTCGCGCTGCCGCCCAAGCCGGCCGACGGCGAGCGCCTGGTGCTGATCGCCCGCGACCTGTCGCCGACCGACATGCTGCACCTGAAGGAGCGCGCCGAGGTCGACGTCGCCGGCTTCGTCACCGAGCTCGGCGGCCGCACCTCGCACACCGCGATCATGGCGCGCAGCCTCGGGCTGCCGGCGGTGCTCGGCGTGGCCAGCGCGCGCGAGGCGGTGGCCGAGGGCGACCTGGTGGTGCTCGACGCCGAGGCCGGCCGCGTGCGGATCCAGCCGGAGACCGCCGATCTCGCGCAGTACCGGCAGCGGCTGCGGGCGCAGGTCGAAAGCCGCATCGCCCTGCGCAAGCTGAAGAGCAGGCTGCCGCGCACCAAGGACGGCATCGCGATCGACCTGATGGCGAACATCGAGCTGCCCGAGGACGCGCGCGACGCGCTCGATGCCGGCGCCGACGGCATCGGCCTGTTCCGCACCGAGTTCCTGTTCATGAACCGCGACCAGCTGCCGGACGAGGACGAGCAGTACGAGGCCTATGCCAAGGTGGCGCGGGCGATGAAGGGCAAGCCGGTGGTGATCCGCACGCTCGACATCGGTGCCGACAAGGTGCTCAGCGAGAAGGCGCGGCGCAGCCTCGGCATCGCCGCCGGGGCGCCGACGGTCGAATCCAACCCGGCGCTCGGCCTGCGGGCGATCCGCTACTGCCTCGCCTATCCGGAGCTTTTCCTGACCCAGCTGCGGGCGATCCTGCGTGCCTCGAGCGTCGGCACGGTGCGCATCCTGGTGCCGATGCTGGCGCACGTGCACGAGGTCGAGCAGACGCTGTCGTTCGTCGCCCGCGCGCGCGAGCAGCTGAAGGAACGCAAGGCGAAGTACGACGCCCGGGTGCCGGTTGGCGGGATGATCGAGGTGCCGGCCGCCGCGCTGTCGCTGCCGGCGTTCGTGCGGCGGCTGAAGTTCCTGTCGATCGGCACCAACGACCTGATCCAGTACACGCTGGCGATCGACCGCGCCGATGCCAGCGTGGCGCACCTGTACGACCATCTGCACCCGGCGGTGCTGCAACTGATCGCGCGCACGATCCGGGTCGGCGGCCGCGCCCGCATGCCGGTGGCGGTGTGCGGCGAAATGGCCGGCGAGCTCGACCTGACCGAACTGCTGCTCGGCATGGGACTTCGCCAGTTCTCGATGCACCCGGCGCAGGTGCTGTCGGTCAAGGAGCGCCTGTTCACGCTGTCGACCAAGGCGGCCGCCAAGTTCGCCGCGCGCGTGCTGCGCGCCGACGACCCGCTGCAGATCAGGAAGCTGATCGAGAAGTCGGCGGCCCGGCCGGCGCTCTGAACCCGCCGCTCACCTTCCCATCAGGGACTGGTAGCTGCGCGTGATGCGGTCGATCAGCGTCGGATCGGCTGCGGTGGCGCCGCTGGTGTCGAACTGGACGCGGACGCTGCCGTCGGCCTGCGTGCGCACGGTGCCGGTCACGTTGATGCCGCCCCGCGCGCCGCGCACGATGCCGGCGGCGCGGTCCTCCTGCGTGATCGCCACGCCCTGCTCGCGCATCGCGCCGACGGCGGCGCTGAACGAGCGGTCGAAGGTGGACGGCCGGCTGTAGCCGGCCGGCACCGGCTCGTAGACGACGCAGCCGCCGAGCAGCGCCGCGCCCGTTGCCAGCGCCAGCCCCGCCAGGGCGGCCCCGACTGCGGCGCGCCGCCGCGCCGCCGCGGCCGACTCGCCGTGGCCGCCTTCAGCGCGCAAGTTCCTTACTGACGCCATTGGACACCTCCGTTGCCTGGCCGGCCTCGCGTGGCAGGCCGGGCCGGCCGAGGCGGCATGCTACCGCCGGGCGCGCCGTCATCGCAGCAGACGCAGGTGCGGCGCAGCGCCGCCTTGTGGTTTGACAGCGCCGCGTCGGCCGCCTACCCTTCGCCCCCTGCGCTGATTTGTTGATCCGCTTGCGGGCGCGTCGCCACTGGTCGCGACATCTCCGCTAAAGAGATCCGCGGGGCCTGCGCCCCGCGCCACGCAACCCGACAAGCCGGCGCCTGTCGGGTTTTTTGTTTTTCGGAGCCGATGACCGCACCGGGATCCGTCGGAATCGTCACCCCGCAGACGATGCGGTTCGACCAGCCGCTGGTCTTGTCCAGCGGGGCGTCGCTCGGCCCGTATGAGCTGGTGTACGAGACCTATGGCGCGCTCAATGCCGCGCGCAGCAACGCGGTGCTGGTCTGCCACGCGCTGAACGCCTCGCACCACGTGGCGGGCAGCTACGAGGGACAGGACAAGAGCAGCGGCTGGTGGGACAACATGGTCGGGCCCGGCAAGCCGGTCGACACCAACCGTTTCTTCGTCATCGGGGTGAACAACCCGGGTTCGTGTTTCGGCTCGACCGGCCCGATGTCGATCGACCCGGCGAGCGGCCGCCGCTACGGCTCGCGCTTCCCGGTGGTCACGGTCGAGGACTGGGTCAACGCGCAGGCGCGCCTGGCCGATGCGCTCGGCATCGAGCGCTTCGCCGCCGTGATGGGCGGCTCGCTCGGCGGCATGCAGGCGCTGTCGTGGACGCTGCAGTATCCGCAGCGGATCGCGCACTGCGTGGCGATCGCCACCACGCCGAAGCTGACGGCGCAGAACATCGCCTTCAACGACGTCGCGCGCACGGCGATCACCAACGATCCGGAGTTCCACGGCGGCGACTACTACGAGCACGGCGTCAAGCCGCGGCGCGGGCTCGGCGTGGCGCGGATGGTCGGCCACATCACCTACCTGTCGGGCGCCGACATGGCCGAGAAGTTCGGCCGCCTGCTGCGCCACAAGGACTACGGCTATTCGTTCGGCGTCGAGTTCGAGGTCGAGAGCTACCTGCGCTACCAGGGCGACAAGTTCGCCGACTACTTCGACGCCAACACCTACCTGCTGATCACCCGCGCGCTCGACTACTTCGATCCGGCCCGTGCCCACGGCGGCGACCTGGTGCTGGCGCTGGCGCCGGCACAGGCGAGGTTCTTCCTCGCCTCGTTCAGCACCGACTGGCGCTTCGCGCCGGCCCGCTCGCGCGAGATCGTCGAGGCGCTGATCGCCAACGGCCGCGACGTGTCGTACGTCGAGGTCGACGCGCCGCATGGCCACGACGCGTTCCTGATGGAGGATCCGCGCTACCACCGCGCGGTGGCCGCCTATTTCGATCAGATCCATCGCTCGCTGCAAAGCGAGCACGTGAACCCCTCCTCCCCTGCAAGGGAAGCGGCGGAGGGGGGGATCGGTCCGTCGTCGACGGCGCAGGTCTCGAACCCATCCCCACCCCTTGCCCCTCCCCTTGAAGGGGAGGGGAAGAGGGCGGCGCCTTCGGCGTCGAAGGGGACCGCGTGACGCTGCGCGTCGACCTGAAGCTGATCGCCGGGTGGATCCCGGCCGGCGCGCACGTGCTCGACCTCGGCTGCGGCGACGGCGCCCTGCTGGCGCACCTGCGCGGGGAGCGCAGCTGCCGCGGCTACGGGGTCGAGATCGACGACGGCCACGTGCTCGAGTGCATCCGCGCCTCGGTCAACGTCATCCAGGCCGACCTCGAGAGCGGCCTGCGCATGTTCAGCGACGACATGTTCGACGTGGTCGTGCTGTCGCAGACGCTGCAGGCAATGCACAACACCGAGGGCATCCTGCGCGAGATGGTCCGGGTCGGCAAGCAGGGCATCGTCAGCTTCCCGAACTTCGGCCACTGGAAGCACCTGCTGTCGCTGGCCGGCGGCCACATGCCGGTGACCAGGCAGATGCCGTACCAGTGGTACGACACGCCGAACATCCACCTGTGCACGCCGAAGGACTTCGAGATCCTTGCCGCCAAGCTGGGCTTTGCCATCACCGGCCGGGCCTTGCTCGCCGACGGCCGGACGGTCGACTGGGCGCCGAACCTGCGGGCGACGCTCGCCGTCTACCGGTTCGAGGGGCGCTGAGGACCTGCGGCGCGGGCCGCCAGCCACACCAGCAGCAGCACCGGCACGCCGAGCATGGCGGTGCCGACGAAGAAGCTGACGTAGCCGAAGCTGTCGACCGCCCAGCCCGACCAGCCGGCGATGTACTTCGGCAGCAGCAGCATGATCGAGGAGAACAGCGCGTACTGGGTGGCCGAGTAGGCGACATTGGTCAGCCCCGACAGGTAGGCGACGAAGGCGCTCGAGGCGATGCCGGCCGAGAGGTTGTCGGCCGACACGGCGAAGATCAGGAAGGCGAGATCGTGGCCGCGCACCGCCAGCCAGGCAAACAGCAGGTTGGTCGCCGCCGAAAGCACGGCGCCGGCGAACAGCGTGCGCAGCACGCCGAAGCGCAGGCTGAGCACGCCGCCGACGAAGGCGCCGGCCAGCGTCATCACCACGCCGTAGACCTTCGACACCGCGGCCACCTCGTCCTTGGAAAAGCCCATGTCGCGGTAAAACGGGTTGGCCATCACGCCCATCACCACGTCGCTGATCCGGTAGCAGCCGATCAGCGCCAGCAGCAGCACCGCATGCCAGCGGTAGCGGCGGACGAAATCGGCGAACGGGCTGACCACCGCGCCATGCAGCCAGGCGGCCAGCCGCTGCAGCGCGGTTCCCTCGCGCGGCAGCGGCGGCACGGGGCCGGCCGGCTCGGGGGCGAGCACGGTGGCGACGATGCCGACCGCCATCGAGGCGGCCATCACCAGATAGGCGATCGTCCACGGCCCGAAGTGGTACTGCGCCTCGCTCGGGTCGAAGCGCGCGGCGATGGCCAGCGCGCCGGCGCCGGCCCAGATCATCGCCAGCCGATAGCCGGTCTGGTAGGCCGCCGCAAGTGCCGCCTGCTTGTGCACCGGCGCCGATTCGATCCGGTAGGCGTCGAGCGCGATGTCCTGCGTTGCCGAGGCGAAGGCGGTGAGCAGGGCGAGGATCACCAGCGGCCGCAGGTGCAGCGCCGGGTCGGTCAGCGCCATGCCGACCAGTCCGGCCGCCACCGCCACCTGCGAAGCCAGCAGCCAGCTTCGCCGGCGGCCGAGCAGACGGGTCAGGCCGGGCAGCGGCAGCCGGTCGACCAGTGGCGCCCAGGCCCACTTGAAGGCGTAGGCCAGCGCCACCCAGCTGACGAAGCCGATCGTCGTACGGTCGATGCCGGCCTCGCGCAGCCAGAACGACAGCGTGCCGAACACCAGCAGCAACGGCAGGCCGGCGGAGAAGCCGAGGAACAGCATGCGCACCACCGGCGGCTCGCGGTACACGGCCAGCGCGCGCAGCCAGGCGCGCGGGCCACGCGCGGGTTCGCTGTCGGCAGGAGCTGGCGTGGCGGTCACGGGCGGGTGGCGACGTGCCGGCCAGTGTAGCCGTGCACCGGTCCTTCACGAGGGCGCGTCGGCGCAGTGTTGCGCCGGCAGGCGAGCACGTCGATGCTGCTGCGATCCTGCTGGCGACGGCGCGTGGCGCTGCTCGCCGCGGCGCGAGCGGGCCGGCGGCGGCTCACAGCCGGCCGACGTAGTCGATCATCAGCGGCGCGTGATCCGAGAACCGCTTGGTCTTGAAGATCTCGACGCGCCGCGCCTTGGCGGCGATGCCGGGGGTGGCGATCTGGTAGTCGATGCGCCAGCCGACGTTCTTGGCCCAGGCCTGGCCGCGGTTGCTCCACCACGTGTATTGCTCCGGCCGCTGATCGATGCAACGGAACACGTCGACCCACCCCAGTTGATCGAACACGCGCGACAGCCAGGCGCGCTCCTCGGGCAGGAAGCCCGAGTTCTTCTGGTTCGAGCGCCAGTTCTTCAGGTCGATTTCCCTGTGCGCGATGTTGACGTCGCCGCAGACGATCACTTCGCGGCCGGCGGCGGCCGCCTGTCTGCGCAGCAGTTCGAGATGCGGGAAGAAGGCGTCGAGGAAGCGGTACTTGGATGCCTGCCGGTGCGGGCCGGCGGAACCCGACGGGAAGTAGACCGACACCACGGTGACGTTGCTGAAATCGGCCCGTACGTAGCGTCCCTCGCCGTCGAATTCCGGCGAGCCGAAGCCGGTGGTCACGCGCAGCGGCGGCCTCTTCGAATACAGCGCCGTTCCGCTGTAACCCTTCTGCCGCGCGCAGTGGAAGTGGCCGTGCAAGTCGTCGGGAAAGCGCCAGGCCTCGGGGATGTCGGCCTCGTGTGCCTTGACCTCCTGCAGGCAGACCACGTCGGCGTCGGCCTTCGGCAGCCAGCGGAACAGCCCCTTGGTGCCGGCCGAGCGGATTCCGTTGACGTTCAGAGTCAGGATGCGAAACATCGGCGCACCACGCAAAGGCGGATTAGGGCGGAAAGACGACGCGGAAGATAGCGTTTTTTTGTCAGAATTCATCGGTACAAAAGCGCTGGCGCGCGGTGCATGGAAAATCTCTCCAGACAGTTCATCGAATTCGCCCTGCAGACGGGGGTGCTGAAGTTCGGCGACTTCAAGACGAAGTCCGGCCGCCGTTCGCCGTACTTCTTCAACTCGGGGCTGTTCTCGCGTGGATCGACGCTCGGGCGGCTGTCGCGCTTCTACGCGCAGGCACTGCTGGCGGCGCGCGCCGGCGGCCGCGTCGAGTTCGACATGCTGTTCGGGCCCGCCTACAAGGGCATCACCCTGGCCGCGGGCACGGCGGTGGCGCTGGCCGACTTCGGTGTCGACGTGCCGTTCGCCTTCAACCGCAAGGAAGCCAAGGACCACGGCGAGGGCGGCGTCGTCGTCGGCGAGCCGCTCACCGGGCGTGTGCTGATCGTCGACGACGTGATCACCGAAGGCGCGGCCAAGCGCGAATCGGTCGAACTGATCCGGGCGCACGGCGCCACGCCGTGCGGGGTGCTGATCGCACTGGACCGCTGTGAACGAACCGGCGCCGACGACGCGCTGTCGACGCTGTCGGCGGTGGCGGCCTTCGAGCGGGCGTTCGGCATCCCGGTGATCACCGTGGCCCGGCTCGACGACCTGCTGCAGTTCATCGACTCAGACGCGCCTGCCGCGGCGGCCGTGCGGCCGCACCGGCAGGCGATGCTCGACTACCGGAGGCGCTATGGTGCCTGACCGCTCCCGCACCGCCATCGGCGGCGCGATCGTCGCACTGGCGGTCGCCGCCGCCCCCGCATCGGCCACGGTGTTCGTCTGCACGACCGCCGACGGCCGCACGATCACCGGCGACCGCCCGCCGGCCGAGTGCGCCGACGTACCGATACGCGAGCTGCGCGCCGACGGACTGGTGCGGCGCGTGATCGAGCCGCCGCTGACGGAGGAGCAGCGCCGGGCCCGCGCCGAACAGGCGCGGCTGGCGAAGCAGCGGCACGACGAAAAACGGGCGCAGGCGCGGCAGGACATCGCGCTGCTCGAGACCTACGCCAACGAAGCGGACATCGAGGTGGCGAGAAAGACGGCCCTGGCCAGCCGCCAGGCCATGATCGACCGCTCGCGCAAGCGGCTGGAGACCTTCGCCGTCGAGCGCAAGAAGCTCGACGAGGAAACCGAGTTCTACGTCAACCGCAAGCTGCCGTTGAAGCTGGAACAGGCGATCGAGGCCAACGAGTCGCTGGTGCAGGCCGAGCAACGACTGATCGTCGAGATGCAGGCCGACATAACGCGCATCAACAAGCGCTTCGACGACGAGGCGGGGCGCTATCGGGAACTGCGGGAAGCCGGCGCCAAGCCCTTCGTGCGCACCAGCGAAAGCGCGACGCGCTAGTCTTGCCTGCCGGCGCGCGACTGCGCGCCGATCGCCGAGCCGGGTGGCATCGCCCGGTGGCGACCTGCGGGGCGCGCCGTGCGCCCGACCATCGACGGGAAGCGGTTGCATGCAACGACTGACGACGTTCTTCCGCCCGCTGGCAGCCGCCTGCGCGGCGGCGCTGCTGCTGTCGGCCTGCGGCAGCGGCGAGACCACCCCGGGCAAGGTGCGCTTCGCGCTCACCGATGCGCCGGCCTGTGGCCTCGACCAGGTCAACGTGTCGATCGAGCGCATCCGTGTCAACCGCAGCGCGGAGGCCAACGAGAACTCGCTCGGCTGGACCGACCTCACGCTGAGCCCGGCCCGCCGGATCGACCTGCTGAAGCTCGGCAACGGCGTGCTCGAGGAACTCGGCCAGCTGTCGCTGCCGGCGGGCCGCTACGTCCAGCTGCGCCTCGTGCTGTCGGCCAACGGCAGCGGCACGCCCGCCAACTCGGTCGTGCCGACCGGCGGCGAGGAAACGGCGCTGGACATCGCGGCGGTCGAAAAGGGTGGCATCCGGGTCGACCATTCGTTCTCGGTGACCGAGGACAAGGTCACCGAGGTCCTGTTCGACATCGACGCCTGCCGCTCGGTGGCGCCGTCCGGCGAGGAAGGCTACGTGCTGCGGCCGGCGGTCAAGGCGGTGCCGCGCGACGGCGCCTCGATCAGCGGCTACGTCGACGCGGCGCTGGCGGGCGTGACTGTCTCGGCGCAGAACTCGGGCGTCGAGGCGCGCGCCACCGTGGCCGATGCCAACGGTCGCTTCGTCATCGCCTTCCTCGACCCCGCGCAGTCGCCGTACGACGTCGTGTTCACCGCCGGCGGACGGACCTCGGCGGTGGTCGCCGCCGTGCCGGTCACTTCGAGCGCCGGCGCCGAGCTGTCGCGCATCGATGCGCCGATCACGCTGCCCGAGTCGACCGAGCGCAGCGTCAGCGGCACGGTCGGGCCGAGCGGCGCCAGAAGCACGGCCGCGGTGCAGGCGCGGCAGGCGGTCGGGACGGCGGGCGAAGTCGAGGTGGGCCGGGTCAACGTCAACGCCACCAGCGGCGCCTATTCGCTGAGCCTGCCGACTGCCCGGCCGCGCCTGGCTGCCTACTCGACGCGGCTGCCGCTGACGTTCGCCGCTGCCGGCACCGGCGGTGCCTACGCGCTGCAGGTGACCGCCGACGGCTACACGACGCAGCAGGATACGGCCGACCTGAGCTCGTCGTCGCTTACCTGGAACGTGATCCTCGGCCGGCAGTAAGCCGGCCGATCCGCGGCTTCAGCCGCCGGCCAGCCGCCGGCGCAGGACCTCGTTGACCTGCTGCGGGTTGGCCTTGCCGCGGGTCGCTTTCATCGCCTGGCCGACCAGCGAATTGAAGGCCTTCTCCTTGCCGGCGCGGAACTCGGCGACCGGCCCCGGATTGGCGGCCAGCACCTCGTCGATCAGCTTCTCGATCGCGCCGGCATCGGAGATCTGGCGCAGCCCGCGCGCCTCGATGATGGCGTCGGCGCTGGCGCCTTCCGCCTTCCACAGCGCGGCGAAGACTTCCTTGGCCGTCTTGTTGTTGATCGTGCCGTCGAGCACGCGGTTGATCAGGCCGGCCAGCTGCGCGGCGCTGACCGGCGAGGCTCCGATGTCGATCTGCGCGCTGTTCAGCGCCGCCGAGACCTCGCCCATGATCCAGTTGGCGGCGACCTTGCGCTCGGCCACGGTGCCGGCCACTGCCTCGTAGTAGGCGGCCAGGCCCTTCGAGGCGGTCAGCACCGCGGCGTCGTACTCGGGCAGGCCGTAGTCACGGACGAAACGCTCGCGCATCGCGGCCGGCAGCTCCGGCATCTGCCGCGCGATCTGCTCGATCCACTCGCGGTCGATCAGCAGCGGCAGCAGGTCGGGATCGGGGAAGTAGCGATAGTCCATCGCGTCTTCCTTGCTGCGCATGCTGCGCGTCTGGTCGCGCTCGGGATCGTACAGGCGCGTCTCCTGCACCACCGTGCCGCCGTCCTCGACGAGCTCGATCTGCCGCCGCACCTCGAAGTCGATCGCCTGCTGCAGGAAGCGGAACGAGTTGAGGTTCTTGATCTCGGTGCGTGTGCCGAGCCGCGGGTCGCCGCTGCGCCGCACCGAGACGTTGGCGTCGCAGCGGAAGCTGCCCTCCTGCATGTTGCCGTCGCAGATGCCGAGCCAGACGACCAGCGAGTGCAGCGCCCTGGCGTAGGCGACCGCCTCGGCGGAGGAGCGCAGGTCCGGCTCGGAGACGATCTCCAGCAGCGGCGTGCCGGCGCGGTTCAGGTCGATGCCGGTCATGCCGTGGTAGTCCTCGTGCAGGCTCTTGCCGGCATCCTCCTCGAGGTGCGCCCGCGTCAGCCGGACCGTCTTCACGTACGGCTCGCCGGCCCTGGGCGTGACCACGCACGACAGGGTGCCGCCCTGCACCACCGGGATCTCGTACTGGCTGATCTGGTAGCCCTTCGGCAGGTCCGGGTAGAAGTAGTTCTTGCGCGCGAAGATGCTCTGCGGCGCGACGGTGGCGCCGATCGCCAGCCCGAAGCGGATCGCCCGCTCGACCGCCCCTTTGTTGAGCACCGGCAGCGTGCCGGGTAGCGCCAGGTCGACCGCGTTGGCCTGCGTGTTCGGCGCCGCCCCGAACGCCGTCGACGAGCCGGAAAAGATCTTGCTGGCGGTCGACAGCTGGGCGTGCGTCTCCAGCCCGATCACGACTTCCCAGGTCATCCTCAGAATCCCTCCGGCAGTCGCCGATGCCAGTCGGTCGCCTGCTGGTAGCGGTGCGCCACGCCGAGCAGCCTCGCTTCCTGCAGGTGATCGGCCATCAGCTGCAGGCCGACCGGGCGGCCCTTGCCGCCGAAGCCGCAGGGAACGCTCATGCTCGGCACGCCGGCCAGCGATCCGGGCACGGTGTACAGGTCGGCCAGGTACATCGCCACCGGGTCGGTGGTCTTCTCGCCGAAGCCGAAAGCGACCGAGGTGGTCACCGGGCTGGCGATCACGTCGCACTGGCGGAAGGCGCGGGCGAAGTCGTCGGCGATCAGCCGCCGCACCTGCATCGCCTTGATGAAGTAGGCGTCGTAGTAGCCGTGGCTCAGCACGTAGGTGCCGATCAGGATGCGCCGCTTCGGCTCCGGGCCGAAGCCCTCGGAGCGGCTCCTCTTCATCATGTCGATGAGGTCGTCGTAGCGTGCCGCCCGGTGCCCGTAGCGCACGCCGTCGAAGCGGGCCAGGTTGCTCGAGCACTCGGCCGGCGCCACCACGTAGTAGACGGGGATCCCCAGCTCCGCATTGGGCAGCGAGATGTCGACCAGCCGCGCGCCGAGCTTCTCGTACTCGGCCAGCGCGGCGCGCACCGCCCGCTCGACGTCGGGCTGCAGCCCCTCGCCGAAGAACTCCCTCGGCACGCCGATCTTCAGGCCGTCCAGCGGGTCGTTCAGGTGCCGCGTGAAGTCCTCGCGCGGCGCATCGAGGCTGGTCGAGTCCTTCGCATCGAAGCCGAGCATCTCGTTGAACACCAGCGCGCAGTCCTCGGCCGACCGCGTCATCAGCCCGGCGGTGTCGAGGCTGGAGGCGAAGGCGATCATGCCCCAGCGCGACGGCCGCCCGTAGGTCGGCTTGGTGCCGGTGATGCCGGAGAAGGCGGCCGGCTCGCGGATCGAGCCGCCGGTGTCGGTGGCGGTGGCCACCGGCGCCAGCCGCGCCGCCACCGCGGCGCTCGAGCCGCCGGAGGAGCCGCCCGGCACCGCGCCCTTGTCCCACGGGTTGAGCACGTTGCCGTAGGCGCTGTTCTCGTTGCTCGAGCCCATCGCGAACTCGTCGCAGTTCAGCTTGCCCAGGCAGACCATGCCGGCGCGCGCCAGGTTGTCGACCACGGTGGCGTCGAACGGGCTCATGTAGCCGCCGAGGATCTTCGACGAGGCGGTGCTCGCCCAGTCGCGGGTGACGAAGATGTCCTTGTGCGCGATCGGCACGCCGAGCAGGGCCCCGGTTTCGCCGCGCGCGCGCCGCTCGTCGGCGGCCTTGGCCTGCGCCAGGGTGACCTCCGGACGAACGTCGAGGAAGGCGTTCAGATCGCGGTGCTTCTCGATGCGTGAAAGCATCAGCTGCGCCAGCTCGACCGCCGAGACCTGCCGCTGCTCGAGCAGCCGGCCGAGTTCCGCCACGCCGGCGTGGGCCAGGTCCGCCATCTTCCGCCGCCTTACTCGACCACGCGCGGCACGAGGAACAGCCCGTCCTCGGCCTGCGGCGCATTCTTCATGTTCTGCTCGCGCGCGTTGGCCTCGGTGATGCGGTCCTCGCGCAGGCGCTGCTGCCCGCCGAGCGGGTGCGCCATCGGCGCCACGCCGGTGGTGTCGATCCGCTGCATCTTCTCGATCATGGCGAAGATGTCGTTCAGCTGCGCCAGCATCGCGCGGCGGTCGTCGTCAGAGATCTCGATGCGCGCCAGGTGCGCGATGCGGGTGACGTCGTCTTCGGTCAGGGCCATCTTTGTCGCAGGGATCGAGGGTCGCGGCAATCCGCGAATGCTTTCGGACGAGCGCGAGACTGCCGGACGCCGTCTCGATGCGCGCCTCGCTGCAGCGGGCGTCTCGGCAGGGGTATTATCGCGCACCTGACGCCGTGGACCGCCGCTCTCGGAGCGCGGCCGGCGTCGCGCCCCGGTCCTGCGCCGCACCCAATCTCGAGTCCCGCATCCGAATGTTCGGCTTCATCCGCAGCTTCTTTTCCAACGACCTGGCGATCGATCTCGGCACCGCCAACACGCTCATCTACGTGCGCGGCAAGGGCATCGTCCTCGACGAGCCGTCGGTGGTGGCGATCTCCCAGGAGGGCGGGCCGCACGGCAAGCGGACCATCCGCGCCGTCGGCAAGGAGGCCAAGCAGATGCTCGGCAAGGTGCCGGGCAACATCGAGGCCATCCGGCCGATGAAGGACGGCGTGATCGCCGACTTCACGGTCACCGAGCAGATGCTCAAGCAGTTCATCAAGATGGTGCACCCGTCGAGCCTGCTGGCGCCGAACCCGCGCATCATCATCTGCGTGCCCTGCGGCTCGACCCAGGTCGAGCGGCGCGCGATCAAGGAGTCGGCCGAGGCCGCCGGCGCCAGCCAGGTGTTCCTGATCGAGGAGCCGATGGCGGCGGCGATCGGCGCCGGGCTGCCGGTGTCCGAGGCCTCCGGCTCGATGGTGGTCGACATCGGCGGCGGCACCACCGAGGTCGGCATCATCTCGCTCGGCGGCATGGTCTACTCAGGCAGCGTGCGGGTCGGCGGCGACAAGTTCGACGAGGCGATCATCAACTACATCCGCCGCAACTACGGCATGCTGATCGGCGAGCCGACGGCGGAGAGCATCAAGAAGCAGATCGGCAGCGCCTTCCCCGGCTCCGAGGTCAAGGAGATGGAAGTCAAGGGGCGCAACCTCTCCGAGGGCATCCCGCGCAGCTTCACGATCTCGAGCAACGAGATCCTCGAGGCGCTGACCGACCCGTTGAACCAGATCGTCAGCGCCGTGAAGATCGCGCTCGAGCAGACCCCGCCGGAACTCGGCGCCGACATCGCCGACCGCGGCATGATGCTCACCGGGGGCGGCGCGCTGCTGCGCGACCTCGACCGGCTGCTGATGGAGGAAACCGGCCTGCCGGTGGTGGTCGCCGAGGATCCGCTGAGCTGCGTGGTGCGCGGCTGCGGCATCGCGCTGGAGCGCATGGACAAGCTCGGCTCGATCTTCGCGCACGGCTGACGCGGCATGTCGCGAGGCTACTGCGCGGGCCGATCTTCGCCCTGCGGTGCTCAACGTACCGTAGCGTACGTTTCCGCTCCTCGGGCGAACCTCAGCCCGCTCGCTAAGCCTCTCGACACGCCGCGTTCGTGCCGCTAGCACGAACCCGATGGACCACGGCCCCCCGCCGCTGTTCAACCAGGGCGTCTCGGCGCGCGCCCGGCTGGCCTTCTTCTCGTTCCTGGCGATCGCGCTGATCATCGTCGACGCCCGCGTGCAGGCGCTCGACACGGTGCGCGCCGGCGTGGCGGTCGTGCTGTACCCGGTGCAGCGGCTGCTGCTGCTGCCGCGCCAGGCCGCCTCGGCGGCCGGCGAGTACATCACCACCATGGCGGGCCTGGTCGGCGAGAACGAACGGCTGCGCCGCGAGGCGGTCGAGCGGGCGCTGCTCGTGCAGCGGGCGGCGGCGCTGGAGGTGGAGAACGACCGCCTGCGGCGGCTGCTCGGCGCCGGCGAGAGCGCGGCCGCGCCGACGCGGCTGGCACGCGTGCTGTACGAGTCGCGCGACGTCTTCTCGCGCAAGCTGGTGCTCGACCAGGGCCAGCAGGCGGGGGTGCGGCCCGGACAGCCGGTGATCGACGAGCGCGGGGTGGTCGGCCAGATCACCCGCGTCTTCCCGCTCACCTCCGAGCTGAGCCTGCTGACCGACCGCGAGCAGAGCATCGCCGTGCAGCTGCTGCGCACGGGGCAGCGCGGCGTGGTCTTCGGCGACGGCCGCGGGCTGGAGCTGCGCTTCATGCCGGTCAACGTCGACATCCAGGAGGGCGACCAGGCGGTGACCTCGGGAATCGACGGCCTGTACCCACCGGGCCTGGCGGTCGGCACCGTGACGCGCGTGCAGCGGACCGACAAGGAGCGCTTCGCCTACATCGCGCTGCAGCCGGCGGCCGGCATCGGCGAGCGCGTCTATCTGCTGGTGCTGGCGATCGATCCGCAGGCCCAGCCGCCGCGGCCGGCCGAGGACAGGCGCAGCGAACCGCGGCGGGGCGCGCGGCGATGAAGTTCTGGCGCGCCCTGCGCACATCGTTCGCGCTGAACCGGCCGCGCAACGTCGAGCCGGTGGAACTCGTCTCGGCCGGCGGGCTCGCCTCCGGCCGCGCCGCTTACCGGCCGAGCGCGCTGCTGCTGCCGGCGCGGCCGCTGTTCATCTGGGGCACGCTGCTGGCGGCGTTGCTGCTGAATCTGCTGCCGGCCGGGCCGACCGCGTGGGTGCCCGACTTCCTGGCCCTGGTGCTGGTGTTCTGGAACGTGCACCAGCCGCGGCGGGTCGGCATCGGCGCCGCCTTCGTCGCCGGCCTGCTGATGGACGTCCACGACGGCGCACTGTTCGGCGAGCATGCGCTGGCCTACACCCTGCTCGCCTATGGCGCGATCACGCTGCACCGTCGCGTGCTGTGGTTCCCGGTCGGCGCGCAGGCGCTGCACGTGCTGGCCCTGCTGCTGCTGGCGCAGTGCGTGCTGCTGGCCGTGCGGCTGTGGGTCGGCGGCGGCTTCCCCGGCTGGGGCTACTTCGTCGGGTCGGTCGTCGGCGCGGCGATCTGGCCGCTGGTGAGCTGGGTGCTGCTGGCACCGCAGCGGCGTCCGCTCGAGCGCGACGACACGCGGCCGCTGTAGCGCCGGGCCGGCCCCGGCAAACGCATTAGCCTCCGCCCGATAAGGGACCTTCGGGCAAAAGCTCAATAGAATCGCCGGCCATGGCAGCACGTGTCGAATGCCGGCCGCGCGGCGGCATTCACGGATGAAGGCGTTCCGCAACCCGCAGCTCGAGGTCGACCTGTTCCGGTCGCGGGCCACCGTCGCCGCGCTGATCGTGCTGGCCGCCTTCGGCCTGCTGGCAGCCCGCCTGTTCTGGCTGCAGGTGGTCAAGCACGACGAGCTGCACCACAAGGCCGAGGCGCAGCGAACGACGGTGGTGCCGGTCACCGCCAACCGCGGCCTGATCCGCGACCGCAACGGCATCGTCATCGCCGAGAACTTCTCCGCCTACACGCTGGAGATCGACCCGCGCCAGGTGCAGGACGTGGCGGCGACGATCGACGGGCTGGCCGCCGTGGTCGAGATCGAGCCCCGCGACCGGCGCCGCTTCAGGAAGCTGCAGGAGGAACTGAAGGGCGCCGATTCGATCCCGATCCGCACGCGGCTGTCCGACGAGGAGGTGGCCCGCTTCACGGCGCAGCGCTTCCGGTTCCCCGGCGTCGAGCTTCGCGCGCGGCTGTTCCGCCACTATCCGCTGGGCGAGATCGGCAGCCACATGATCGGCTACATCGGCCGCGTCTCGCCGGCCGACAAGGAGCGCATCGAGACCTGGCCGGACACCGCCAACTACGCCGGCACCGATTACATCGGCAAGGTCGGCATCGAGGCGAGCTACCAGCGCGAGCTGCACGGCACGACCGGCATGCAGGAGGTGGAGATCACCGCCGGCGGGCGCGCCGTGCGCACGCTGACGCTGACGCCGCCGGTTGCCGGCAACAACCTGTGGCTGTCGATCGACATCCGCCTGCAGGAGGTGATCGAGCGCACCTTCGGCGACCGCCGCGGCGCGCTGATCGCCATCGAGCCGGCCACCGGCGACGTGCTCGCCTTCGTATCGAAGCCGACCGTCGACCCGAACCTGTTCGTCGACGGCGTCGATCCGGCGGCCTGGGAGGAACTGAACACCGACCCCGACAAGCCGCTGCTGAACCGGGCCCTGCGCGGCACCTATCCGATCGGCTCCACCTACAAGCCGTTCCTGGCGCTGGCGGCGCTGGAGACCGGCAAGCGCAGGCCGGAGCAGGTGATCAACGACCCGGGCTTCTTCATGTTCGGCGGCCGCCGCTTCCGCGATTCCAACAGGGTGCCGCTGGGCCCGGTGAACCTGCACACGTCGATCGTCAAGTCGAGCGACATCTACTACTACCAGCTGGCCGACGATCTCGGCGTCGACACCATCCATGACTTCATGAAGCCGTGGGGCTTCGGCCAGATCACCGGCATCGACGTCGACGGCGAGATGACCGGCATCCTGCCCTCGACCGAGTGGAAGCAGCGCCGCTTCAAGCAGAAGTGGTATCCGGGCGAGACCATCTCGATCGGCATCGGCCAGGGATACAACAGCTTCACGCTGCTGCAGCTGGCGCACGCCACGGCGACGCTCGCCAACGACGGCCTGGTGATGAAGCCGCACATCGTCAAGCGCATCGAGGACGCCGTCACCGGCGAGAGCCGCACGACGGTGCCGACCGAGGGCTACCGGATCCCGGTCAAACCCGAGCACCTGAGGATCGTGCGCGAGGCGATGGTCGACGTGAACATCAGCGGCACCGGCCGCGTCGCCTTCGCCGGCGCGCCTTACAAGGCGGCGGGCAAGACCGGCACCGCACAGGTGGTCGGCATCAAGGCGAACGAGAAGTACGACGCCGGCAAGCTCGACGAGCGGCTGCGCGACCACTCGCTGTACATCGCCTTCGCACCGGCCGGCCCGGGCGAGAAGCCGCTGATCGCCATCGCGGCACTGGTGGAAAACGGCGGCTTCGGCTCGCGGGCGGCGGCGCCGATCGTGCGCACCGCCTTCGACTACTACCTGCTCGGCAAGCTGCCGCCGGACATGGCGCCGCTGAAGGGCGACCGGCTGCCGCCGGAGGCGGCGCGGCCGCCGGAGCCGCCGCGCCTGGCCCGGGCGGCGGAGACCGGCCGTGACTGACTACGCGCTGAAGCAGCCCTGGCAGCGCTCGCCGCTGGCGCTGTGGCTGCGCGACCGCCTGCTGGTGCTCGACCCGGCGCTGCTGGCGATCGTCGGTGCGCTGGCGCTGGTCGGGCTGGTGGCGCTTTACTCGGCGGCCAACGACTTTCCGTGGCGCTTCACCGACCAGTTGCGCAACCTCGCGGTGGCCGCGGCGGTGATGTTCGTCGCCGCCAACGTGCCGCCGACGATCCTGCAGAAGCTGGCCGTGCCGGCCTACCTGGTCGGCGTGGTGCTGCTGATCGGGGTCGAGCTGGCCGGGGTCACCGTCAAGGGCGCCACGCGCTGGCTCGACCTCGGGCTGACGCGGATCCAGCCGTCGGAAATGATGCGGCTGGCGCTGCCGCTGATGCTGGCCTGGTACTTCCACAACCGCGACGGCTCGAGGAAGCCGGCCGACTTCCTGCTGGCGTCGGTCCTGATGGCCGTGCCGGTGGCGTTGATCGCCAAGCAGCCCGACCTCGGCACGGCGCTGCTGGTGCTGGCGGCCGGCGTGTACGTGCTGTTCTTCGCCGGCCTGCCGTGGAAGTGGCTGGCGGCGCTTGGCGCGGCCGGCCTGGCGGCGCTGCCGCTGGCCTGGACGATGATGCACGATTACCAGCGCACCCGCGTGCTGACGCTGATCGACCCGACCACCGATCCGCTCGGCAAGGGCTTCCACACGCTGCAGGCGACCATCGCCATCGGCGCCGGCGGCGCGTTCGGCAAGGGCTGGATGCAGGGCACGCAGACGCACCTGGAGTTCATTCCCGAGCGGACGTCGGATTTCATCTTCGCCGTGTTCTCGGAGGAGTTCGGCCTGGTCGGCAACGTGGTGCTGATGCTGCTGTTCCTGGCGCTGGTGGCGCGCGCGCTGCTGATCGCGATGAACGCGTCGACCACCTTCTCGCGGCTGCTGGCCGGCTCGATCGCGCTGATCATCTTCACCTACGCCTTCGTCAACATGGGCATGGTCAGCGGCATCCTGCCGGTGGTGGGCGTGCCGCTGCCCTTCGTCAGCTACGGCGGCACCGCGCTGGTGACGCTGGGCCTGGCCTGCGGCATGCTGATGAGCGTCAACCGCCACCGCAAGCTGGTGCAGAGCTGAGCAGCCGTGAGCAAACCCGCTGCGCGACCCGACCTCGGCCTTGCAGGCCGCGCTCGCGCTTGCATGCGCTCGCCGGCTCGCAGGCCTCCGGCATGCCGCGGTGGCATGCCGGGCGTCCTGCCCGCGCCTGCGCTGCCCGACGCACGACGCGGCACGTTGCCGCAACTGGGCGCAGCCTCGGGCCGCTCGCTGCGGCTCCGTCGCGAGCTTCCGGCGTGACGATGGCATTACGAAACTTGCCGGCGAGGGCGATGGCGATCGCCGCGCTGATCGCCGTCGCCGGCTGCAGCACGGCGCCGAAGCCGCCGCCGGTCCAGCCGCCGCCGAGAGCGGGCGGCTTCTACCAGGACGACGGCCCGCCGGCGCAGGTGCCGGCCGACATCATGGCCACGCCCGACGCGGTGCCACGGATCGAGCCGTTCCACGGCGGTGCCAGCCGCCCCTACGTCGCGCTGGGCCGCAGCTACACGCCGATCACCGACGACCGGCCGCTGATGCAGCGGGGCTTTGCTTCCTGGTACGGACGCCAGTTCCACGGCCAGCGCACCTCGACCGGCGAGATCTACGACATGTTCGCGATGACCGCGGCGCATCCGACCATGCCGCTGCCGAGCTATGCGCGGGTGACCAACCTGCGCAACGGCGTCTCGGTCGTGGTCCGCGTCAACGACCGCGGCCCGTTCCGCGACGGGCGGGTGATCGACCTGTCATACGCGGCGGCGATGCGGCTCGGCATCGCCGCCGCCGGCACCGGCGAAGTCGAGGTCCAGCGCATCACCCATCAGGAGATCGCCGCCTCGGGCACCGGCGCCGTTGCGGCCGCGCCGCCGCCCGTGCCCGCCGCCGCCACGCCGGTGGCGGCCAGCGGCATGTGGGCGGTGCAGCTCGGCGCCTTCGCCGGCGCGGACCGGGCGCAGGAACTGCTGTCGCGCGTGCAGGCCGAGCTCGCCAAGCCGCAGGCAGGCGGGCTGTCGGCAGACCTGCAGCCCCGGATCGAGCGCGACGGCGGATTGCATCGCGTGCTGCTCGGCGCACTGCCGGAGCGCGAGGCGGCCTTTGCGCTGGCCAGCCGCCTGGCCGCCGTGCTCGGCAGCGACATCGCGACCTACGTAGTTCTGCGCTGAGGCCGGCGGCGGCGCCGGCCCTCCGACCCGTATAGTCGGTTTCCCCCTCTCGTCCCGGCCTGCGGCCTCGGCGGCGGCCGTCGAACCGATGGAACTGATCCTGCTCGCTGTGCTGATCCTGCTGAACGGCGCCTTCGCGATGTCGGAGATCGCGGTGGTGTCCTCCCGCAAGGCCAGGCTGCAACGCCTGGTCGACGACGGCGTGCCGGGGGCCGGCGCGGCCATGTCGCTGCACGAGTCGCCGTCGACCTTCCTGTCGACGATCCAGGTCGGCATCACCAGCGTCGGCATCCTCAGCGGCGCGATCGGCGAGGCGGCACTGGCCGACCCGCTGGCCGAATGGATCGGGCGCACACCTGCGCTGGCGCCGTACGCGAAGGCTGTGGCCCTCGGCCTGGTGGTGATCGGCATCACCTACTTGTCGGTGGTGGTCGGCGAGCTGGTGCCCAAGCGGCTGGCGCTGCTGAAGCCGGAGCTGATCGCTGCCTTCGTGTCGCGACCGATGCACTCGCTGGCCCGCTTCGCCCGGCCGCTGGTGTGGCTGCTGTCGGCGTCGAGCGACGTCGTGCTGCGGCTCTTCCATGCCCGGCGCAGCGACGAGCCGCCGGTGACCGACGAGGAGATCGAGGTGCTGATGCAGCAGGGCGCCGAGGCGGGTGTGTTCCACCGCAGCGAGCAGGCGATCGTCGCCAACGTGCTGCGACTGGACGAGCAGCGCATCGGCGCCATCATGACGCCGCGCGCCGACGTCTATGCCGTCGATCTCGACGACGACGAGGCCGAGGTGCGCAAGCAGCTCGCCGCCAGTCCGCACCACCGGGTGGTGGTCGTCCGCGGCGGCTTCGACAGGGTGGCCGGCGTGCTGCACGTCGCCGACCTGCTGGCGCCGGCCTTCGACGGCCGGCCGCTGCAGGTCGAGCAGCTCGTGCGGCCGCCGCTGTACGTGCCGGAGTCGGTCACCACCACCAAGCTGATGGAGCTGTTCCGCAAGGCGCGCGCCCAGTTCGCGCTGATCGTCGACGAGTACGGCGAGCTGCAGGGCCTGGTGACGCTGACCGACGTGATGGCGTCGATCGTCGGCGAGGTTCCCGCCGAAGGACTGGCGGCCGAGCAGGAAGCCGTGCAGCGCGAGGACGGCTCGTGGCTGATCGACGGCGCGGTGGGCATCGAGCGGTTCTGCGACCTGCTCGACCTCGATCCGTTGCCCGGCGAGGACGAGGGCGCCTTCAACACGCTGGCCGGCTTTGCCCTGCACCAGCTTGGGCACATCCCGGCGGTCGGCGAGCGTTTCGACGCCGGCGGCCTGCGCTTCGAAGTGGTCGACATGGACCGCACGCGGATCGACAAGCTGCTCGTCTCGCGGCTGCCGTCGCCGGCGGCCTGATCCGCCGCCGCGGGTTCCGGGGCTGCCGGGCGGCCGCCACGCGGCTGTCGTTGTGCGCTAGCCTGCGGTCCCGCTTTTCACGGAGCCCCGCCATGGATCATGCCGAAGCACGGCGCTTTCTCGATCGCCGCTGGGACGAGGAGCTGATCCCGCGCCTGGTCGACTACGTCCGGGTGCCGGCGAAGTCGCCGTCCTTCGACGCCAGCTGGGCGGCACACGGTTATCTGCAGGCGGTGGTCAAGGATGCGCACGCCTGGGCGTCGGCGCAGCGCATCGCCGGCTTGCGGCTGGAGATCGTGTCGATCGAGGGGCGGACGCCGTGTCTGTTCTTCGACGTGCCGGCAACCGCTGGCCTGGGCAACGAGCGCACCGTGCTCTTCTACGGCCACCTCGACAAGCAGCCGGAGATGGAGGGCTGGCGCGACGGCCTCGGGCCGTGGCAGCCGGTGATCGAGGACGGCAGGCTGTACGGCCGCGGCGCCGCCGACGACGGCTATGCGGTGTATGCCGCCCTGTCGGTGATCGCGGCGCTCGACGCGCAGGCGGTGCCGAGGCCGCGCTGCCTCGGCATCATCGAGACCTGCGAAGAGTCGGGCAGCCCCGACCTGCCGGCCTACCTCGACCTGCTGGCGCCGCGGCTGGGCGACGTGGCGCTGGTCGCCGGACTGGATTCCGGCTGCGGCAACTACGATCAGCTGTGGGTCACCACCTCGCTGCGCGGACTTGTCGGCGGCACGCTGACGGTCGAGGTGCTATCCGAGGGCGTGCACTCGGGCAACGCCAGCGGCCTGGTGCCGAGCTCGATGCGCATCGCGAGGCAGCTGCTCAACCGCATCGATGATCCCGCCACCGGCCGCGTGCTGGACGACGCCTTTCATGCGGCGATCCCGGCCGAGCGGCTGGCGCAGGCGCGCGCGGCGGGAGAGATCCTCGGCGAGCAGGTGTGGCGCCAGTTCCCCTGGGTCGGCTGTTCGCATGGCGAGGGCCGCTTCGAGCACGCCCAGCCGACCACCACCGATCCGGTCGAGGCGATCCTCGCCCGCACCTGGCGGCCGGCGCTGTCGGTGACCGGTGCTGCCGGATTCCCGTCGATCGACTCCGCCGGCAACGTGCTGCGGCCGAGGACGACCTTCAAGCTCAGCCTGCGGCTGCCGCCGACGGTCGACGGCCAGCGGGCGACCGAACGCCTGCAGCGCCTGCTCGAGGACGACCCGCCGTACAACGCACGGGTGACTTTCGCGGCCGACTGGGGCGCCGGCGGCTGGAACGCCCCGGCCACCGCGCCGTGGCTGGTTCGCGCTGCCGACGAAGCGTCGCGCTCGGCGTTCGGCCGGCCGGCGGCGTGGATGGGCGAGGGCGGGACGATCCCGTTCATGAACATGCTCGGCGCGAAGTTCCCGCAGGCCCAGTTCCTGATCACCGGCGTGCTCGGCCCGAAGTCGAACGCCCACGGACCGAACGAATTCCTGCACATCGACTGCGTGAAGAAGCTCAGCGCCGCGGTCGCCAGCATCGTCAGCCAAGTGCCTGCCTGAGCGGCTGCCGATGGCCGCCGACTGGCTCACGCGCGCCGGCGTCCTGGCGCGCCGCTACCCGGCGGCCATCTCGGTCAGCCTGGCGCTGGTGTCGAGCCTCGGTGCCTGGGTGTACTCGGGCGTGCGCTCGGCGCTGGTCGATCTGGCCGCGGCCAACCTGCGCTCGCTCGTTGCCAGCGAGGCGCTGGCGGTGGAGACGTGGATCGGCGAGAAGCGGCTGAACATCCAGCGCTGGGCGCGCGATCCACGCGTCACCGAGGCGGCCGAGCAGCTGCTCGCCGCCGGCAGGCAGGGCGACGCATCGCTGCGCGAGGCCTGCGGCGGGGCGCCCGGCGGGCGGCTGGTGCAGGCGATCGACGCGCTGCGGCTGGAGGACACCGCGGCGGCGATCCACCTGCTCGACCGCAGCGGCCGCCTGCTCGCCACGCGCGATGCGGCGACCTGCGCGCTGCAGGTCGCGCCGGTGCTGCGTCAGGCCTTCGCGCAAGCCTGGCACGGCGAGGCGCAGTTCGCCGCCACCCGTTACGAGAAGGAACGGATCGGCCTCGGCACGGACGGCGACCGGCCGAAGATCTGGATCTCGGCGCCGGTGCGCAACGGCGCCGGCGAGGTGATCGCCGTGCTCGACATCGGCAAACCGGTCGAAGAGCGCTTTGCGCCGCTGTTCGGCGCCGCCGGCGGCGGCACGACGGGTGAGAGCTACGCCTTCGACAGTCGCGGCGTGCTGCTCAGCGAAAGCCGGTTCCGCGAGGCGCTGGTCGAGCGCGGCGAGCTGCGCCCCGGCGACAGCGCCATCCTGCACCAGCCGCTGCGCGACCCCGAGGCGATCGGCGAGCCGCAGCTCACGCGGCTGGTCGCGCAGGCGCTGGCCGCGCTGCAGGTCGAGCCCGGGCGGTTGCAGGGCGAGGTGCTGGAGCCGTACCCGACCTACCACGGCGCGAGCGTGGTCGGCGCCTGGCGCTGGCTCGAGCCGCACGGTTTCGGCATCGCCGTTGAAGTTTCGGAAGGCGAGGCCTTCGCGCCGCTGCGGCGGATCGAGATGGCGTTCCTGGCGCTCGGTGCGGTCGTCGGTACGGTCGCCTTCGGCTTCGTGGTGGCGCTGCTGCGCATGAAGCGGATGGCCGAGGAGGTCGAGGCGGTGCAGCGGGTCGGCAACTACGAGCTGCTGGAGCAGGTGGGCCAGGGCGGGATGGCGCGCGTGTACCGCGCGCAGCACCGGCTGCTGAAGCGGCCGACCGCGGTGAAGATCATCGAGCTGGCGATGACCAGTGACGAGATGCTGGCCCGCTTCGACCGCGAGGTCCGCCTGGCCAGCCAGCTGATGCACCCGAACACCGTCGAGGTCTTCGATTACGGCCGCACGCCGGAGGGCCAGCCGTTCTACGCGATGGAGTTCCTCGACGGCCTGACCCTGCAGCAGATCGTCGAGCAGCATGGGCCGCTGCCGCCGGCGCGGGCGGCGCACGCGCTGCGCGGCATCGCCGGGTCGCTGTCGGAGGCGCACGGGCGCGGCCTCGTTCATCGCGACATCAAGCCGGCCAACGTGATGCTGTGCCGCCGCGGCGGCGAGGACGACGTGGTCAAGGTCCTCGACTTCGGCCTGGTCAAGGACACGCGCTCGCCGCACACGCGCGACCTGACGCGTGCCCTGCGCGTGCTCGGCACGCCCGCCTACATGGCGCCCGAGCGCATCGAGCAGCCGGACAGCGCCGATCCGCGTTCCGACGTCTATGCGCTCGGCGCCGTCGGCTTCTTCCTGCTCACCGGCAAGGCGCCGTTCGAAGGGGACTCCGACCTGGCGCTGGCCTACCGGGTGGTCCATGCCGCGGCGCCGCGGGCATCGACGCTCGCCGGCGCGGTGCCCGCCGCGCTCGACGACTTGATCGCGCGCTGCCTCGAGAAGGCAATGGACAGCCGGCCAGCGTCGGCGGCCGAGGTGGCCGCCGAACTCGACCACCTGCTGGTCGCCGCGCCGTGGACCAACCTCGACGCGCGCGCCTGGTGGGAGGCGCGTGCAGCCGGCGGCGCGCCGGCCGGCTCCGGACAGCTGCCTTGACCGGTGCGGCCGCGGCGAGCGGCCGCATGGCGCTCATCGGCCGGTCAGCAGGGCGTAAAGCCGTTCCCGCGGCACGCCGCTCGCCTTGGCGGCCAGCGCCGCCGCGCGGGAGGCGGGCAGCGCCTCGGCCAGCGCCGCCAGCCAGCGGCGTGTGACGGCATCGAGGTCCGCTTCGACCGCCGCGGCGGCATCGACCAGCAGCACGTACTCGCCGCGCGGCTTGGTCCCGATCGCCTCGCGCAGCTCGCCGGCGCGGCAGGCCAGAACGGTCTCGAACTTCTTGGTCAGTTCGCGGGCGACGACGATGCGTCGGTCCGGCTCGACCGCCGCCGCCAGTTCGCTGGCCGTCGCGGCGACCCGGTGCGGCGCCTCGTACAGGACGAAGGCCTCGCCACGCGCGGCCAGTTCGCGCAGCAGGCGCTGCCGCTGGCGGGCGCCCGCCGGCAGGAACCCGGCAAAGGTCAGCAGGCTGCCGCCCAGGCCGGCCGTGCTTGCCGCCGCCGTCAGCGAACTGGCGCCCGGCACCGGGACGACGCGCAGGCCGGCGTCCAGCACCGCCCGCACCAGCCGGGCGCCCGGATCGGAGACCGCCGGGGTGCCGGCATCGGTCACCAGTGCGACGCGAGCGCCGGCGCGCAGGCGCTCGACGATGACGCCGGCCATCTCGCGCTCGTTGTGCTCGTGCACGGCGAGCAGCGGCGTGTCGATGCCGTAGCAGCGAAGTAGCGCGCCGCTGCTGCGGGTATCCTCGGCGGCGATGGCGTCGACCTTCGATAGCACCCACAGCGCGCGCAGCGTGATGTCGGCCAAGTTGCCGATCGGCGTGCCGACGACGTACAGCGATCGCGCCGGCATCTCCTGGCGCGCGGCGCCGCTGGCGGCGAGCAGCGGATCGGCGGCGAGTTCGGGACGATTCATGCGGCGCGTGCTGCTGTTGCTGGGTCTGCTGGCCGCGACATTGTCGGCGGCCGCCCAGCCGATCGCAAACCCGCCGGCGGAAACGCTGCCGGCGATCGTGCTGCTGCTGCCCGGGCCGACGACCCCGTTCGCGCGCGCCGCCGAGGCGGTGCGCGCCGGATTCTTCGCGGCGCACGCCGCCGCCGGGGCACCGATGGCGATCGCTGCGCGCGAGACCGATGAGACGCCGGTCGCCGTCGTGGCGGCCATCGAGGCAGCGGCCTCGCGCGACGCCCGGATGATCGTCGGCCCGCTGTCGCGCGATGCCGTCGATGCGCTGGCGCGCTCCGGCGGTGCACGGTTGCCGGTGCTGGCGCTGAACACGCCATCGGGCGACGCTGCCCTGCCGACGTCGATGCTGGCGCTGGGCCTGCGTGTCGAGGACGAGGCGCGCGGCATCGTGCGCGCGCTGGTGCGCGGCCCGCTGGCGACCGGGCTTTCCGGCGTCTCGATGCCGTTCGCGGTCATCACCGGCGGCGGCGGCCTCGAGCGCCGTGCTGCCGCCGCCTTCATCGCCGCCGCGCGCGAGTACGGCCGGGTGGCCGAGGCCTTCGAACTGTCGATCAAGCAGGATCGCCTGGCCGACCTGTCCAAGCGGCTGGCGGCGCAGCCGTGGCGGGCGATCCTGCTGGCGCTGGACGCCGGCGAGGCGGCGGCGGTGCGGCCCTGGCTGCCGCCGGAGACCATCGTGGTCGGCACCTCCAGGATCCACTTGCTCGAGGAGTCGAACCTGGGCCTGGCGCAGGAGCTCGAGGGCATCGCCTTCGTCGACATGCCCTGGCTGGTCGAGCCGGACCACCCGGCGGTGATGGTGTATCCGCGCGCGGCGATTCCGTACAGCGCCGAGCTGGAGCGGCTGTACGCGCTGGGCATCGATGCGTACCGCATCGCGGCCGAGAGGCTGAAGGGCAGCCAGCGCTTCGAGCTCGACGGCGTCACCGGCCGGCTGCGCGTCGATCCCGGCCTGGGGGGCCGGGTGGAACGTTTGCCGTCGCTTGCTGTCTTCGTCGACGGCAAGGCCGAACGCAGGGATGTGCTCAGATGAACGCCGCATGGCCGCTCCGAAGCTGCTCGCTCGCCCTCGCGGCGAAGGCCCGGCGCAAGCAAGCAACGCGATGAGCGTCCCGCGCCGGCGCGATCAGGCGCAGCCGAGCGTGCGTACGCCGCGCCAGCGCGCCGGTGATGCGGCCGAGGCCGAGGCCTGCGCGCGGCTCGAGGCGGCGGGTTGTCGTATCCTCGGCCGCAACGTCCGCTTCCGCGAGGGCGAGATCGACATCGTCGCCGACGACGGCGGCACGCTGGTGTTCGTCGAAGTGCGCATGCGCCGCGGCGACCGTTTCGGCGGCGCCGCCGGCAGCGTCGACGTCTTCAAGCGCCGCCGGCTGCTGCGTGCGGCGCGGCACTTCCTGCTGCTGAACTACGGCGTCGGCGCGCGACTGCCGCCCTGCCGGTTCGACGTGATCACCGCCGATGTCGACGGCATCCGCGACTGGATCCGCGACGCCTTTGCTGCCGACTGACCTGCAAATCCTGGAGAACAGACGATGACCAACCACCGGCGTTCGACGCTGGCCGCCCTCGCGGCCGTTGCCGCGCTCCTCAACTCCGGCTGCGCGCCGCTGGTCGTCGGCGGTGCCGTCGCCGGGGGCGCGATGGTCGCCAGCGACCGGCGCTCGGCCGGCATCCAGCTCGAGGACCAGGCGATCGAGCTGCGGCTGATCAAGTCGCTGGGCGATGCGTTCCCGAGCGACCGCGCCCACATCAACGTCACCAGCTACAACCAGCGGGTGCTGCTCACCGGCGAGGTGACCACCGAGCAGGGCAAGCGCGACGCGCAGGCGATCGCGCAGAAGTCGGAGAACGTCCGCGCGGTGGTCAACGAGCTGCATGTCGGCAGCCTGTCGACGCTTGCCAACCGCAACTTCGACACCGCGCTGACCTCGAAGGTGCTGGCGGCGCTGCTGCAGGCGAGCGACGTGCCGAGCGGCGCGATCAAGGTCGTCTCGGAGCGCGCCGTCGTCTACCTGATGGGACGCCTCACGCAGGGCGAGGGCGACGCCGCCGCCCGCGTCGCCAGCCGCGTCGCCGGGGTGCAGCGGGTGGTCAAGAACTTCGACTACCTGACCGCGCAGGAAGCCGCGGCGCAGGCGGAGCAGGCACCCGCCGCCGCACCCGCCAAGTAGGTCGCCGCCGCTGCAGCCGGCCCGCCGGCGCCGGTGGCGGCCGGAAATCGATTGCGCTGCCGCGCGTTTCTCTTATAGTCGGCCGCGACGCTGACGGCCGCACTGCGGCCCCGCGGCATACCACGAGCGGAGGACGGCATGGGCTGGATCATCTTTCTGGGACTGATCGCGGTGGTCGTGTTCTGGGTCATCGGCGCCTACAACCGGCTGGTGAGCCTGCGCAACGTCTTCAAGAACGCCTTTGCGCAGATCGACGTGCAGCTGAAGCGCCGTTACGACCTGATCCCGAACCTGGTCGAGACCGCCAAGGCCTACATGAAGCACGAGCGCGAAACGCTCGAGGCGGTGATCAATGCGCGCGCCGGCGCGGTGGCCGCCAACAGCGCCGCGGCGGCGAACCCGGCCGATCCGGCGGCGATGAGGCAGCTGGTGGCGGCCGAGGGCGCGCTGTCGGGCGCCCTCGGCAAGCTGTTCGCGCTGGCCGAGGCCTACCCGGACCTGAAGGCCAACCAGACGATGATGCAGCTGTCCGAAGAGCTGACCAGCACGGAGAACAAGATCGCCTTCGCGCGGCAGGCGTTCAACGACTCGGTGATGAGCTACAACACCGCGGTCGAGCAGTTCCCGAGCAACGTCATTGCCGGGCTGTTCTCGTTCAGGCAGGCCGAGCTGCTGGCGGCCACCGAGAGCGCCGAAGAGAAGAAGCCGGTCAAGGTGCAGTTCTGAGTTGGCGTCTGCTGGCCGGTGTGGCGGGCCGACGGATCCGTTGAATCCAGGCACGGTACCTGAAGCGCAGCCGCGGCGCGGAAGCGACGCCTTCGCAGCCGCGGCGCGCCCGCCGCGGCGTGCCACCACCGGTGTGCCGCGATGAACTTCTTCGAGCAGCAGGAAGCGGCTCGACGCCTGAGCCGGCGCCTGGTGATGCTGTTCGCGCTGGCGGTGGTGGCGATCGTGATCGCGGTCAACTTCACCGCCACCTTCGTCTACCTCGGCGTGTTCTCGCCGCCGCTGCCGCGCGGCTTCTACCTCACCAACACGCTGGTGACGCTGCTGATGATCGGTGCGGGCACCTGGTGGGAGACGGCGCGGCTGGCCAGCGGCGGCGAGGCGGTGGCGCAGATGATCGGCGCGCGGCGGGTCGATCCGTCGACGCGCGATCTGCTCGAGCGGCGCCTGGTCAACGTGGTCGAGGAGATGGCGCTCGCTTCCGGCACGCCGGTGCCGCGCGTGTACGTGATGGAAGACGAGCTGTCGATCAACGCCTTCGCCGCCGGCCATTCGCTGCACGACGCGGTGATCGCGGTCACCCGCGGCGCGCTGACGCGGCTGACCCGCGACGAGCTGCAGGGCGTGATCGGCCACGAGTTCAGCCACATCCTGAACGGCGACATGCGGCTGAACATCCGGCTGATCGGCGTGCTGTTCGGGCTGCTGATGCTGTCGATGTTCGGCCGCTTCATGCTGGAGATCGGCCGCGGCAGCCGCGACAGTCGTGGCGGCATCGCGGTGCTGCTGGTCGCCGGCGTCGCCCTGTGGATCCTCGGCTACGTCGGCGTGTTCTTCGGTCGGCTGATCAAGGCGGCGGTGTCGCGCCAGCGCGAGTACCTGGCCGACGCCAGCAGCGTGCAGTTCACACGCAACCCCGACGGCATCGGCGGCGCGCTGCGCAAGATCGGCGGGCTGACGCAGGGCCGCGAACCCGGCAGCAGGATCGACCACCCCAACGCGGAGACGCTGTCGCACCTGTTCCTCGGCGCGGCCAAGCCGAGCTTCGCCGGCGGACTCTTCGCCACCCATCCACCGCTGGCGGCACGGATCAAGCGCATCTTCGGCCGTGAACTGCCGATGCTGCCGGCCGGCGAGCTGCCGCTCGCCGAGGCGCTCGGCGCCGCCGGCGCCGCGCCGCCGGCGCCGCTGTCCGCAGCGGCGCTGCCGCCCGGCAGCAGCCCGCTGTCCGGCCTGATGGCCGAAGCGACAAGCAGCGACTGGCTGCCGCAGGCGATCGGTGTGGCCAGCGTCGACGGCCACGGGCTGGCCGAGGCGATGCGGCGCGTTCCCGGCGAGGCGCAGCTGCAGGCCGCCCTGGCGGACAGCTCGCAGGCGCAGCTGGTCGTGCTGGCGATGCTGATCGAGAAGGGCAAGCCCTTTTCCGGCCAGCAGCGGCAGCTGGTCGCCGAGGCGTTCGGTGCCGAGGCGGCGCAGCAGGTCGACGCCTTCCACGAGGCGATTCAGCGCCTGCCGCCGGGGCTGCGCCTGCCGTTGCTCGACCTTGCCGAGCCGACGCTGCTGAAGCTCGGCGCATCGGTTCGCGAGCGGCTGCTGCTGCTCGTGCACGGGCTGATCCGCGCCGATGGCCGCGTCACGCTGCACGAGTTCCTGCTGTTCACGGTGCTGAAGCGCCGCATCGGCCGCGACGCCAACCGCCCGGCGCCGATCCGCTTCGCCGGCCTCGAGCCGCTGCAGGCCGAGGTCGGCCTGGCGATGTCGCTGCTGGCCAGCGTGCGCCTGCCCGAGCGGCCGGAGCACGCCTACAACGCCGGCGTGCTGCTGCTGCCCGGCATCGAGCCGCCGCGCGTGCCGACCGAGGCGATCGACCTTGACGCGGTCGCCCGCGCGCTCGAGCGGCTCAATCAGCTGGCGCCGCTCGTCAAGCCGCGTCTGATCAAGGCCTGCGCGGCGGTGGCGTTCGTCGACGGCGAGACCCACTGGAAGGCGGCCAGCTGCCTGCGCACCATCTGCGCCGCGCTCGATGCGCCGCTGCCGCCGCAGCTGCGTGCCGACGCCGGCGCGCTCGGCGGTGAGGGACCGGCGGGCGCCGAGCCGGCGCATCCGTCCGGCCAGTTGAGCCTGCTGCAGGACGGCTAGGCGCGCCGCCGGCGGTGCCGACCGGCGCCGGCTACGGCGGCCCGGCCGACGGGCCGCGCCGCTGCAGCCGCCAGACGAGCACTCCGACCGCGGCCGGCGCCGCAGCCCACAGCAGCGCCAGCGCTGCCGAGGCGGCGGTGCTGCCGCTGCCGCGGTCGAAGTAGAAGAACAGCACGGCCAACGCCGCGGTGAGCGCGGCGACCACGATCGCGCCGCCGCGGCGCCTCAACAGGGACGGGTACAGAAAGACGCCGCCGCCGACCAGGGCGACCACGGTGACGGTGCCGGCCAGCGCGGTGGGCACGGCAGGCATCAGCGGCGGCTAGACGACACCTGCCGCGTGCGCCTGCGCGTCGGCGTGGTAGGAGCTGCGCACCAGCGGGCCGACGGCGGCGTGCGAGAAGCCCAGCGCCTGCGCCTCGCGCTCGAACATGGCGAAGGTCTGCGGCGTCACGTAGCGCCGTACCGGCAGGTGATGGCTGCTCGGCGCCAGGTACTGGCCGATGGTGATCATGTCCACCTCGTGCGCGCGCAGCTCGCGCATCACCTGCACGATCTCCTCGTCGGTCTCGCCCAGCCCGACCATCAGCCCGCTCTTGGTCGGCACGCCGGGCACGCGGCGCCTGAACTGCTGCAGCAGCGACAGCGAGTGCGCGTAGTCGGAACCCGGCCGCGACTCGCGATACAGGCGCGGCACCGTCTCGAGGTTGTGGTTCATCACGTCCGGCGGCGCCGCTTCGAGGATCGCCAGCGCGCGCTCCAGCCGGCCGCGGAAGTCAGGCACCAGGATCTCGATGCGGGTCGACGGCGACAGCTCGCGCACGGCGCGGATGCAGTCGACGAAGTGCTGCGCGCCGCCGTCCTTCAGGTCGTCGCGGTCGACCGAGGTGATGACCACGTAGCGCAGCTTCAGTGCGGCGATGGTGCGTGCCAGGTTGGCCGGCTCGTCGGGGTCGAGCGGGTCCGGGCGGCCGTGGCCGACGTCGCAGAACGGACAGCGGCGCGTGCACTTGTCGCCCATGATCATGAAGGTGGCCGTGCCCTTGCCGAAGCACTCGCCGATGTTCGGGCAGGAGGCCTCCTCGCACACGGTGTGCAGGCGGTGGCTGCGCAGGATGTTCTTGATCTCGTAGAAGCGCGTCGTCGGCGAGCCGGCGCGCACGCGGATCCACTCCGGCTTGCGCGCCGGCACGGCGTCGGCGACGAACTTCAGCGGAAACTTCTTGGCCACCGGCGCCGTCTTCGCCTCGCCCTTCTTCTTGGCGAACGGGTCGTTCGGCGGCGCGCCCGAGGAGGCTTCGTTGCTCATCGCGTGAAATGCTGCTGCAGACGGGCGGCGAGGCGGTCAGCCGCCGCGCGCCAGGTGATCCCGGCACCGAGTGTAGACAAGTCGGTCGCCGGCAGTCCGCGGTAGCCGCAGGGGTCGATGCGGGAGAACGGCGAAAGGTCCATCGCCACGTTCAGCGCCACGCCGTGATAGGCGCAGCCGCGGCTGACCTTGATGCCGAGGGCGGCGATCTTGGCGAAGCCGGACAGCGGGCCGCCGGCGAGCGACGAGGGGTCGCGCACGTACACCCCCGGGGCGCCACGCACGCGCTCGGCGGCCAGGCCCGACTGCGCCAGCGTCTGGATCACCGACTCCTCGATCCGGTAGACGAGCTCCTTGACGAAGATGCCGAGCCGGCGCAGGTCGATCAGCGTGTAGACGACCACCTGGCCGGGGCCGTGATAGGTCACCTGACCACCGCGGTCGGTGGCCACGATCGGGATGCTGCCCGGGTCGCGCAGGTGCTCGCGGCGGCCGCCCTGGCCGAGCGTGAACACCGGCGGGTGCTCGACGACCCACAGCTCGTCGGCCGTCTCGCCGGTACGGCCGGCAGTGAACTCGCGCATCGCCTGCCAGGTCGGCAGGTACTCGGCGCGGCCGAGGTCGCGCAGCACGGGTACGGCCGCCATCGCCGTCGCCCCGCCTACAGCACCACCTTGACCAGCGGGTGGCTGGTCAGGGCGCGATACAGGTCGTCCAGCTGCTCGCGCGAGGTGGCGTTGATGGTCGCCGTCACCGACAGGTAGTTGCCCTCGCGCGAACTGCGCATCTCCAGCGTGGCCGCGTCGAAGTCGGGCGCGTGCGCCTGCACGACCTCGACGATCGCCTGCGCGAAGTGGTCGACGCGGCGCCCCATCACCTTGATGGGAAAGCGCGTCGGAAAGACGAGCGGCGATTCGCCGCTGCGCTCGCTCATCGGCGCTGCAGCGCCTCGATCGCCTCGTCGTAGGCGGCGCGCAGCCTGGCGTAGACCGGCCCGGGGCGGCCGCTGCCGACCGGCCTGCCGTCGAGCGCCACCACCGGCAGGATCTCGCGCGTGGCCGAGGTGAGCATCAGCTCATCGGCGCCCTCGACCTCGTCGCGGCGCAGCCGCCGGACCTCGAGCGGCACGCCGAGCCGCTGGCAGAGCTCGCCGACGAAGCCGTAGCGGATGCCCTCGAGGATCAGGTGGTCGCGCGGCGGCGCGATCACGGTGCCGCCGCGCACCACCCACACGTTGCTCGACGAACCTTCGGTCAGCCAGCCGTCGCGGAACTGCACCGCCTCGTCGGCGCCGTGCTCGGTGGCGAACTGCCGTGCCAGCACGGCGCCGAGCAGCGACACCGACTTGATGTCGCAGCGCAGCCAGCGCTCGTCGGTGCGCGTCACGGCGCGCAGCCCCTGTTGCCGCTGCGCCGGCGACGGCCGCGTGAACGGCGTGGTCATCGCGAACACGGTCGGCGGCGTGTCGGCCGGGAAGGAGAAGTCGCGCTTGGCCACGCCGCGCGTCACCTGCCAGTAGATGAACTGGTCGTCGGCCGAGCAGGTGGCGATCAGACGCTCGACCAGCGAGCGCCAGCCGGCGCGGTCGAGCGGGTTGGCCAGGCCGATCTCGCGCGTGCTGCGCTCGAAGCGGCCGAGGTGGCTGTCGAGGCGGAACGGCCGGCGGTAGTACACCGGCACCACCTCGTAGATGCCGTCGCCGAAGATGAAGCCGCGGTCGAGGACGGAGACCTTCGCCTCGGCCAGCGGCAGCCAATCGCCGTTCAGATAGCAGGTCGACTGCGGCCAGTCCATCGTTGTCCTTCTCGGGCGGGTCGGCGCAGCGTCGAGGCGCGACCGCACAGGCCGCTATGGTAGCGGCCGGGCCGGATGCTTCAGCGGCGGCGGATGCCGACGATGAACGCCTGCGCGGCGGCAGCGCCGTGCGCGAGGGCTACCAGCCGCTCCGCTTCGCGGATCAGGGGCCGCAGTTGCTCGCCGCTTCTCGCCGCCTCGATGGCGATCGCCAGCCCGTCGGCTGCCGGCCCGAGCAGTTCGTTGACCGCCCGCACCGCGCGCAGCCTGGCCTCTTCCACGGAGGTCATCTCCGCCTCCGGGATCGCGGTGGACGGGCCCTGCACCGTGCTGGCTCCGCCGGCGCTCTGGCCGACCAGCGTGATGAACCCGCCCTGCTCGAGCACCGCCAGCGATTCCTCGAGGGCCGACGGCACCAGCGCCGCCAGCTGCCCGACATCGCGCGCGCCGTCGATCAGGATCAGCAGGCGCCGCTGGCTCAGCGTAAGTGCACCGCTGCGGGCGGCCAGCTCAGCCGCACCCTTGGGCGTCTTGCCGAACACGCGCAGGTCGGTCATCGCGATCGTCGTTGGTCGAGGTGCCAATGCTGGCAGAAAAATGCGCAGCGGCACCCGGGCAAACGGATGAATCCTTGCGGCCCGGTAGCGGCGCGCCTCAGGCGCTCGCGCGGTGCGCCAGCACGTGCTCGCAGACCAGCCGCTTCAGGGTCGACAGGCGGCGATGGAAGAAGTGATCGGCACCCGGCAGGACCACCACCGGCAGGTCCTGCGGCCGTGCCCATTCGAGGACCGCGGCAAGCGGGATGGTCTCGTCGAACTCGCCGTGAATCACCAGCGCGCCGGCGGCCACGGCCGGCATCGGCCACTTGCCCGCCGCCGACCCGACGAGGATCAGGTGCGAGGCCGGCGGCGCAAGGCGTGCCGCCGCCTGCGCGGCGACGAAGCTGCCGAAGGAGAACCCGGCCAGCGCCCGTGGCAGGTCGCCGGCCCACGGCCCGAGCCAGCGCGGCGCCGAGTCGATCACGTGCAGGAAGTCGTCGGTCTCGCCGCGGCCGTGGTCGTGCTGGCCTTCGCTGGCGCCGGCGCCGCGGAAGTTCGGCCGCACTGCCAGCCAGCCGAGGCTGGTGAACGCTCGCGCCAGCGTCGCCGCGACCTTGTTCTCCAGCGTGCCGCCATACAGCGGGTGCGGATGGCCGATGAAGGCGACGCCGGCCGCAGCGGCGTCGGGCGTGTCGACGGCCAGCTCGATGCGGCCGGCCGGCCCGTCGATCAGCCGCCTCTCGCTGCGGATGTGCGGGCGGCTCGTCACCGAGGGCTGGTTCCCTGCACGTCGGTGGCCTGCGCGTTCAGCTGCCGGGGCAGTTCAAGCGGCGTCCGGCAGCCGCAGTCGCTCGACCGGCTCGCCGCCGAGCAGGTGGCGCTCGATGATCTCGTCGATGTCCTGCTCGTCGACGTAGGTGTACCAGACCGCCTCGGGGTAGACGACCAGGCAGGGTCCCTCGTCGCAGCGGTCCAGGCAGCCGGCCTTGTTGACGCGGACCAGGCCCCTGCCGCTGCGACCGAGCTCCTGGATGCGCGCCTTCGCATGCGCCTGCAGTCGCTCGGCATCGTGCGTGGCGCAGCAGGCCCGGCCGTCGTCGCGCCGGTTCAGGCAGAAGAAGACGTGTCGCTGGTAATAGCTCATCGCTCGGTCTCGCGAAAAACGGATTCTACGAAGGCCGCCGCCGGTGCAGGACTCGTTGCTCCGCTGGCGCGCCAGCGACCGGCTGCGGCGCCGCGGGCCGCCACAGCAGCACCGCCAGCAGCGCGTACGGCCATGCCTGCGCGAGCCAGTCGGAAGCCGCCGCGACGTCGCGCAGCCGGCCGGGCTGCCAGGCCGCCAGCCAGTGCGCGTGGTAGGGATTCGGCGGTACCGCATTGACGGCGACGACCAGCAGCAGCAGCGCCGCCGTGGCCAGCGCCGCCACTGCCCGTGCCGAGGCCATCGCTGCGGCCGCGGTGACGGCCAGCCAGCCGATCGCCAGCCCGGCGACGGCGCCGGGCGTGAGCCAGGCGAAGGCCCGCTCGGGCCCGAATTCATGGCCGTAAGCGATCGCCTTCGTCGCCAGCGCGGCGCCGAGCATGATCAGCAGCAACCGAAGGCGGGGCGCGCGCCGCCGCATCGCCGCCGTCAGCGCCGCCCCGGCGCCGAGCATGCCGCAGGCGGTGACCAGCGCCTCGGCGGCAGCGAACTGGCCGGCGTCGAACGCCGGCAGCGCACGGCCGAAAGTCGCCAGCAGGCTCGAGACGATGCCGCGGTCCAGTTCGCCGTTGCCGAACAGCATCGGCCCGGGATAGACCTGGGCCAGCGGCCACAGGCCGGCCAGCAGCAGCAGCGCGGCGCAGTGCGGACGGAACCACTGGCGGAGCGCCTGCTGCAGGCGACCGCCATCGATCAGGCTCGGTGCCAGGGCGGTGCCGGCCGAGGCGCCGACGGCCGCGCCGGCGAGGTTGGTCAGCACGTCCAGGTTCGAAGCGACGCGTGCCGGCAGAAAGGTCTGCAGCGCCTCGAGCGGCACCGAGATGCAGGCGGCCACCGCGGCGGCGACGAGCACCACCGCCAGGCCGCGCGGTCGCGGGTGCAGCGCCAGGGCCAGCAGCAGGCCCAGCGGCACGTAGGCCAGCACGTTCAGGGCGAGGTCGAAACCGGTCACGTAGGCCGGCCAGGGCGCGCCGAGGAAGGCGAACGGGTTCACTCCGAGCGCGCGCCAGCCCGTCCACGGCGACAGACTGCCGTAGACGAGCAGCGCCAGATAGACGAGCAGCGCCGCGCGGGCCACCGGCCCGCCGCGGCGGCCCGCCGCCGGCGATCGCCGGCGCTGGCCATCTGGCAGCGGAGAAACGGGTACGGGCGACATCACGTGTGCGCGGATTGTGCGAAGCTGGACCGGTCGCGGGCAAGGCCTGCCGCGATGGTAAATTTTCGTCGGCCGCCGTTCCGCCTGCCTGAAACCTCGCCACTGCCACCGGCCAGCGATACAGACCCCCCCTTTGCAACCGGTGATCCGTCTTGTCCTGCCTTGCTGATTCGACCCCGCGGGCCGCCGACCGTCGTCGGCCGAACGTCTCGCCATTGAGCCGGGAGCTGATCGCACAGGCGGCGCCGCAGTTTGACGTCGAGGCGGTCCAGGAAACCGGCTCGACCAACACCGACCTGCTGCAGCGCGCCCGGCAGATGCAGCCGGCGCGGCCGCTGCTGCGTGCCGCGCTGCGACAGACGGCCGGCCGCGGCCGCTACGGGCGGCGCTGGTTCGCCGGCGCCGGCGAGGCGCTGCTGTTCTCGCTGGCGGTGCCGATGCAGGCGGCGGGCGCGCGCCTCGCCGCGGCGACGCTCGCCTGCGGCGTCGGCGCCGCCGAGTGGCTGCGCGCCGCCGGCGCGCCGGTGGCGCTCAAGTGGCCGAACGACCTGTTGCTCGATTCGCGAAAGCTCGGTGGCGTCCTGTGCGAGCTGGCCACCGACGATGGCGGACGACGCACGCTAGTGGTCGGCATCGGCATCAATCTGCACCTCGATGCCGCCACCCGCGACTCGATCGGCCAGCCGGCGGCGGCGCTCGGCGAGGTGCTGCCGACGCTCGAGCAGCGCGAGTCGCTGATCGGCGGCATCGCCGGCGCGGTGCTCGACGCCCTGCGCCTGCACGACGAGCAGGGTTTCGTCCCGCTGCAGCCGCGCTTCATGGCGCTGTTCGCCCAGCGCGACATGCAGGTCGATCTGCTCGAACTCGGCACCCGCGTGGCCAGCGGCCGGGCGCTGGGCGTCGACGGCGAGGGGCGGCTGCTGCTGGACACCGCTCAGGGGCTGAGAATTTGCAGCAGCGGCGAGCTCTCGCTGCGGTTGGCCCGATGAACGCGGCGGCGCACTGGCTGCTGCTCGACGCCGGCAACTCGGCGCTGAAGTGGGTGCTGATGACGCTCGACGGCCAGGTCGGGCCGGCGCACGGGGCGCGGCGCAACGCGCCGCCGGAAGAACTGACGTCGGCACTGGTGCGCGAGTGGGGCGAGTGCTCCGGCGTCGCCGTGCAGGCGGCCTTCGGCTGCGGCGTAGCGGCGCCGCCGCTGATGCGCGCCATCGAGCAGGCCGTTCAGCAATCGTTCGCGCTGCCGGTGCAGTGGTTCGAGACGCAGTCGCGCTTCGAGCACGGCAGCGTCGTCCTGCGCAACGGCTACCGCGACAGCACGCAGCTGGGCGCGGACCGCTGGCACTCGCTGATCGCGGCGCGGGCGGCGCATCCCGACCGCTCGCTCGTCGTCGTGACGGCCGGCACGGCGACCACGGTCGACGGGGTCACGATCGACGGCTCCTTCATCGGCGGTGCCATCGCTCCCGGGGTCCGCCTGATGTACGAGGCGCTGGCCAAGGGAACGGCGCGCCTGCCCGTTTCGCGCGGACGGATGGTTGCCTACCCGGACAACACCGACGACGCGATCGCCTCCGGCGTGCTCGGCAGCCAGCTCGGCCTGGTCGAGCACTTCGTGCGCAACTTCCGCGTCGAGCACGGCAAGCCGCTGATCGTTCTGACCGGCGGTCACGCGGCGCAGCTGGCGCCGTACGTCGGCGTCGGCACCGCGCTGTCGGCGGTCGTGCGCGAGGAGAACCTCGTGCTGCGCGGCGTCTACCTGCGCGCCTGCGAGGCGACCGCGGCGCCGGCCACGGCCGCGCGTGCCGCGCGATGAGAGCGGCATTTCTCTTCCTGCTGCTGGCCAACCTCGTCGTGTTCGCCTGGCAGCAGGGCCTGTTCGGCGGCGGCCCCGGCGCCGGCCGCGAGCCGTGGCGGCTGGAGGGGCAGATCGCCGCCGAGAAGATCCGCCTGCTGACGCCCGAGCAGCTGGCGGCGCTGCGGCGCCCGGCAAGGCCTTCCGGCGGCGACACGGCAGCGGCCTGCCTGCAGCTCGGCGACTTCGACGAGGCCAGCCTCGCGCGCGTCCAGGCGCGACTGACGGCGTTCGCCCTCGGCGACCGGCTGCGCGTGCGGCGGGTCAGCGCCCCCGGCTGGTTCGTCGTCTTCCTGCCGCCGCTCGCCACCCGCACCGAGGCCGAGCGCGTGGCGCAGGAGCTGCGCGGCCAGGGCATCCGCGATCTGGTCGTGATGGGACCGAACACGGCGATGCCGAACGCGATCCTGCTCGGCTCGTTCCGCGATGCCGAGCTGGCGCTGCGGCACCAGGACGAACTGGCCCGGCGCGGCGTGGGCGGCGTGCGGATGACCGAAAGGTCCGCTGCGGCGGAGGCGACGCGGTTCGAGATCCGCAACGTCGATCCGGCACTGGCGCAGCAGCTGGCGGAACTGCAGAAGGACTTCCCGCAGAGCCAGCTGGCCCCCTGCGGGAACTGATCCCGCCGGGCCGCCCGCCGGGAAGCGCCGCCTGTGGTGATGTTCAACATCGTGCTGGTCGAGCCGGAGATCCCGCCGAATACCGGCAACGTGATCCGGCTGGCCGCCAACAGCGGCGCGCGCCTGCACCTGGTCCGGCCGCTTGGCTTCGATCTCGGCGACAAGCAGCTGCGCCGCGCCGGGCTCGACTACCACGAATACGCGCAGATCGCGGTGCACGACGACTTCGATGCGCTGCTGCGCGCCGAGCACCCGGATCCGGCGCGCCTGTTCGCGCTGAGCACGCGCGGCGCGCGCCTGTATGCGGAGGTGCGCTTTGCGCCGGGCGATTGGCTGGTGTTCGGCGCCGAGACACGCGGGCTGTCGGCGGCGATGCGCAGCCGCTTCGCCGGCGGGCAG
>CP070661.1:3554958-3578833 GCA_020355165.1 Burkholderiales bacterium | reverse complement strand
ACTCGACGGCGGTGAACGAGAAGTGATTGCCCGGCTCCAGGTGGATCTGCTCCAATGGCACGCAGATGAGCCGCCGTTGCAGGCGGTCGTAGTAGCCGATGGTGAAGCGGCCGCGACCGAAGGCCGGATCCCAGCGGATCCGCTGCAGCAGCGCCTCGATCGTGATCATCCGCCGTGCTCCTGCGCATCGAGCCCGTGTCCGCCAGAGCCCGAACTTCGTCGACCGCGCCCGGCCGTGCCTTCATCGGCACCAGCGGCTGGAACTACCCCTTCTGGCGCGGCAGCTTCTACGGCGAGTGCCCGGCCAGGCTGTGGCTGTCATTCTGCGCCGGACGCTTCAGCGCGATCGAGGTCAACGCCACCTTCTACCGGCTGCAGGAACGCGAGACCTTCGCGCGCTGGCGCAACGCCACGCCGCCGGAGTTCCGCTTCGCCATCAAGGCCAACCGCTACCTGACGCACAACCGCAAGCTCGCCGACCCGCTGCCGTCGATCCGGCTCGAGCGCGACCGGGCGCGCGGGCTGGGCGAGAAGCTCGCCGCCGTGCTGTGGCAGCTGCCGCGCAACCTGCACCGCGATCTCGACCGGCTGGAACGCTTTGCCCGCGCGCTGCGCCACTGGCGCGCGGTGCGCCACGCGATCGAGTTCCGCCACCAGTCGTGGTTCGACGAGGAGGTCGCCGGCTGCCTGCGCCAGCACGGCATCGCAGCCTGCCAGTCCGACGCCGCCGACTGGCCGCTGTGGGCCGCAGTGACCTCCGATCTCGTCTACGTGCGGCTGCACGGCCGGCCGCAGACCTACGCGTCGGGTTACTCGGCCGCCGAACTGCGGCGCTGGGCCGGCAAGGTGAACGGCTGGCTCGGCGAAGGGCGCGACGTGCACGTCTACTTCGACAACGACGCGCTCGGCCGGGCGCCGGTCGATGCGCTGCAGCTGATCACCCTTCTGCGCAGCCGGGGGTGACGATGCGGCACTCTTCGGCCGCCGGACGACCGGCCAGCGATCGGATGCCGCTCCACTGGGCGATCGCCTCCCCCCGGCGATCGCCTCCGCCGGCCGGCCGCCGCCTGCGCAAGGCGCCGTCAGGGCCGCGATTCAAAGAACCGCGGCATGAGTCCGCGGCTGCTTCGCTCGCGCGGCGTTCGCCATGGCAACCGGGTTCAACCCCAGCAGGTCGTCGAATGCCGGTTGAGCCTCGAAGGCTTCGGCGCCCGCCGCTGCGCCACCTGCCGCACCGAGCCGAAGCATGACTCGGTCGGCTGCCGACCATCCGGCAGCCACCGTTGCGGCGAAGGCAAGCTCGGCATCGGCGACGGGCGCGGAACTCGGGATCGACGCCCGTCTAGTGTCGAAGCCGGCCGGCGCGGCGGCCGACCCCCAGGCGAACGCTTCCGCCGCGGCCGTCGTCTCCGCCACAAGCCCCCACGAATCGAGCGTCAGGTACGCCTCCGGGCCGGCGCGAGGCTGCGCGGACGGACCTGCAGCCCAGATCTCGGCAATTTCCTGAACGCGCGGCGGCGCGCGCATGGTTCCTATCGTCGAAGCGCCCTGCGCCTGATCGAGCGACGTCGCTTCCTCGCCGTCGCTGACCGATGCCGACGCGATGCGTGCGACGGGCGCTGCCGACTCGCCGGCCGCTCCGGCGCTCAGCAGGCGGACTCCGCCCGCGGTCGACCCGGTGTCGAACGTCTGCGCCGTTGTGGCGAAGCCGGCATCGCCCAGCACGGCGGCAGCGGCGGCGAAGTCGAGCGCGCCCAGGCTGCCATCGCGGCCGAAGTGATAGGCGAGCGCGCCGCCGACCGCCTGCGTGTCGCTGCCGGCGACGAAGGCCGATGACAGGGCCGCTGCTGCAATGGCCCAGTCGCCGACTGCCGGATTGGCCGCGTAGGCGGCATCGAACGCACCGACCAGCGAGCCGAAGTTCAGCCGGACGACCCGTCGGTTGACGAGCGGATCGGCCGACGTAGCGTCGTAGTCGGCGGTCGAGTCGACGACGAACTGCAGCGTGTTCACCGTCCGGTTGCCGGAAGCCGAGTACCAGCCGGTGAACTTGACGATGTCGGACGTTCCCGCCACCTTGACGAGGAGGTCGCTGCCCGAGCGGGCCAGGCGAAGGTCGGCGTAGCGGATGCCGCCCAGCGAAAGCGTGTCGTTGCTCTCTCCCAGTCCGGCGCCGGAAGCGGGCGCGCTGACCGAGTCGGCGCCGTGGCCGCGGTTGAAGGCGACGATGTCGGCCCCGCCACCGAGCTTCACTGCGTCGCTGCCTGCGCCGCCGGCGACGAACTCCCGCCCGGTGCCGCCGTTCAGGCTGTCGGCGCCGTCGCCGCCGTCGAGCACGCTGTTGCCGCTGGTGTCGGTCAGCGTGTCGTTGCCTCCGGCACCCTGCAGCACGTCGTTGCCGCCGGAACCGTTCAGCGTGTTGGCGGCACTGTTTCCGCGCAGGTGATTGGCCAGCGAGTTGCCGGTGCCGTTGATCGTCCCGCTGCCGGTCAGCGTCAGGTGCTCGACGTTGGAGGCCAGGGTCAGGGTCACCGACGTCTGCACGGTATCGGTGCCCTCGCCGGCGTACTCGGTGACGACGTCGGTGCTGACGTTGACCACGTAGGTGTCGTCGCCCGTGCCGCCGCGCATCGTGTCCGAGCCCGGGCCGCCGTCCAGGAAGTCGTTGCCGGCGCCGCCGGTCAGCGTGTTCTTGGCGCTGTTGCCGGTCAGTACGTTGTCGAGCGCGTTGCCGGTGCCGCTGATCGACGAAGAGCCGGTCAGCACGAGTCTTTCGACATTCGCGCCGAGCGTATAGCTCACCGACGAGCGGACCGTATCGGTGCCATCGCCGGGGTTCTCGGCAACGACGTCGCCGCTCGAGCCGACCACGTAGACATCGTCGCCGGCGCCGCCTCGCATCGTGTCGCTGCCGGCACCGCCGTCCAGCGTGTCGTTGCCGGCATTGCCGACCAGGGTGTTCGCGCCGCTGTTGCCGGTGATCAGGTTGTCGAGCCCGTTGCCGGTGCCGCTGATCGACGACGAGCCGGTGAGCGTCAGGTTCTCGATGTGCTCCGCAAGCGCATAGGTCACGGAGCTCTGCACCAGGTCGATTCCTTCGCCCGGATTCTCGACGACGACGTCGCCCGCATTGTCGACGACGTAGGTGTCGTTGCCCGCACCGCCCGCCATCCGGTCGGCACCGCTGCCGCCGTTCAGCGTGTTGTTGGCGCCGTTGCCGGTCAGCACGTTGGCCAGCGAGTTTCCGGTGCCGTTCACGGGGGCCGCGCCGGTGAGGGTGAGGTTTTCCTGATTGCTGCCCAGCGTGCGGCCGACACTGGACAGCACGGTGTCGGTACCCTCACCCGCGTACTCGGTCACCGCATCGGCGGCGCTGTCGACGACATATACGTCGTCGCCGCCTCGGCCGGACATCTGATCGTCGCCGGAGCCGCCGTCGAGCAGGTCGTTGCCGTTGCCACCGGTCAGCCGGTCGTTGCCCGCCAGACCGTAGACCTGCATGCCGGCGCCGGCCGTCACTTCGAGCAGGTCATCGCCGTCAGTCCCGTAGATCGAATACGCGCGCTGGATCAGCTCGGCGTGGTCCCAGACCGTGCCGTCGGCAAAGCGGATCTCCTCGATCGTTCCGGTCCGGTCGTCGTCGGTCGAAATGAATCCGCGGACGTCGACGGCGTTGCCGCCGCCCCAGCTGACATAAAGGCCGTTTGCCGACAGCCCGACCGTCACCATGCCCGGCGTCACCGACGCATCGAAGACGATCGTGTCCAGCGACGCGTCCGGCACCGCCGCGTCCCGGTCGTCTTCGATCGAATCCCTGCCGCTGCCGGCGCCGAACCGGTAGACGTCGGCGCCGCGCCCGCCGCGGAGGACGTCATCGCCGGCACCGCCGGTGAGCGTGTCGTCGCCGTCCCCGCCGGACAGGTGGTCGTCTCCCGCGCCGCCGAGGATCTGGTCGGCGCCGCCCTGGCCGACCAGCCAGTCGTCGCCGAGGCCGCCGTCGGCCGTGCCACCGCCGGCGGGGGCGATCATCAGGTCCGCGCCGTCCGTTGCCGTCGACCGATCGGCGCCGCCGATCGCCGCCCCGATCGCATCGCGCGTGAGAACTGTCCCGTCCGCCAGCTGCCAGCGGTCGATGGCCGAGGCGATCGCCCCGGTGGCATCGAAGAAGTCGCGCAAGGTCAGCGTGTCGTCGTGCCCCTGCAGCGTGATCACGGCATCGAGGCCCGTCCTGCTCACGCGCACGCCGGCCAGGTCGGTCGCTTCGGTCCAGCGCACGTGCTTCTGGCTGCCCGTCGCACGTTCGACGGTGTCCAGCCCGTAGCCGGTGCCGAAGACGACCGACGCCTCGCTGTATGCGCCGAGCAGGAGCACGTCGTTGCCGGCGCCGCCGTCGAGGGTGTCGAGGCCCCACTCCGACTCGAGCCGGTCATCGCCGTCGCCGCCGAGAAGCTCGTCGGCGTCGTAGCGCCAGTACCCGGTGTCGCCGAACCAGGAGTCGCGCAGGATATCGTTGCCGGCGCCGCCCTCGAGGCGGTCGTCGCGAAGGCCGAAGGCCGCGCTGGCGCCGGAACCGGTCAACTCGTTGTCACCGGCGTCGCCGAGCAGGACCGCACCACCGGTCCGGCCGGTGACCGCGATGTTCTCGACCTGCGCGTACTGCGCCAGGTCGTAGGTCGAGCGCGTGCGCGCGCCTTCGTCGACGTCGATGAAAACGGTGTCGCTTCCGCCACCGGATAGCTCGACCACGACATCGCTTTCGTCGACCACGTAGATGTCGTTGCCCGCACCGCCTCTCAGGACGTTGGCGGCGGGGTTGCCGGAGGCGATCAGCACGTTGGCCGCCGCGTTGCCCTCCGCTGCCACCGGCTGCGCGCCGACCAGCTCGACCCGCTCGATGTCGGGCTGATCGGTGGCCAGCGAGACCGTGAAAGGCGTGACGATGCCGTCGCCGGTCGATATCTGCGTGCCGTCGTCGAGGGCACCCGGCTCGATGATCCGGTCGCCGGCGTCGTCGACGACATACGTGTCGTTGGCCAGCGAGCCGAGCAGCGTGTCGGCGCCGGCGCCGCCGTCGATCAGGATGTTCCGGCGCTGATTCGCGCGGTCGGTCAGGTACAGCGGAACGGCGTTGGCGTCGATTCGATTGGCGCTGCCGTTGCCGCGGAATTCCGCCCGCAAGGTGTACGGGTCAGGCCGGCTCGACCAGCCAAACACCGGATCGACCGGATCCACGACGCGATTGAAGTAGTAACCGAGCCCGCTGACCGTCAGGTTCTCGACGTTGGCCGGCAGCGTGTAGGCCCAGTTGCTGACGATGACCGAGTCGTCGCCTTCGTTCTCGGCCTCGACAACCGTGTCCTCGACATCCCCGCTGTCCGCGCCTGTCAGGTAGTAGCGGTCGTCGCCGCGGCCGCCGAGCAGGGTGTCGCGCCCGCCTGCGCCGGACAGCGCGTTGGCGCCGTCGTTGCCGCGGATGACGTTGCCTGCCTCGTTGCCGGTCGCGCGCAGGTTCAGCGTACCGGTAAGCGTCAGCTCCTCGACCTGCGCGGGCAGCGTGTAGCTGACCGAGCTGACGACCCGGTCGTAGCCGCCGTTGGCCTGCTCGACGATCCGGTCGTCGATGTGATCGACCTCGTAGACGTCGTCGCCGGCCGTGGCAGGCTTGTCGTCCGGCGTCCCTCGTCGATCGACGGCGCGTGCAAGCACGTCGGCGTAATTCCAGCTCGCGCCGCCGGCAAAGCGGAACTGCTCGATGCGGCCGCTGCCATCGGCGAGGAAGAACTCGGGAATCCAGATCTGCGTGTTCGACAGGCCGAACTGGACGACCAGCGTGTCGGCCGATTCCAGCGTGTTCTGCCTGGAGATGCGCGTCAGGACGAGTTCGGCGGGATCGATTCCCGGCCCGAACTCGATCGCGTCGGTCCCAGACTCGTCGTTGACGTAATCGGATCCGTCGCCGCGCGCGTAAACGAACACGTCGTCGCCGGCGCCGCCGGCCAGCAGATCGTCGCCGGCGCCGCCGTCGAGCCGGTCGTTGCCTCGGTCGCCGTAGAGGGAGTCGTTGCCGGCACCGCCCGTCAGCAGGTCGTTGCGGCTGGTGCCGGAGATGGAGTCGTTCCGCTCGCCGCCGCTCAGCGCCAGCGTGCGCAGCTGAGCGCCGCTCCAGATCAGCTCCGGTACGTCGGCGAAGCGGACCTCCTTGATTCCGCCGTTGTAGGCGGGCGTGCCGGCGAGGAAGGACTCGATCCGCACCGATCCCTTGAACAGGCCCGAATGCCGGTCGACGATCCGGATGAAGAGCGAACCGTCGATCGTCTCGTAGCTGCCGGTGCTCGGCACGTAGCGCTGATAGGTCTCGTGCGTGAAGGTCAGGCTCTCCGGTCGCACGCCGGGACCGAAAACGAGGACGTCCTCCGGGATTCCGTCGACCTGTCCCTGCCAGTTGCGGGCCTCGATCTCGTTGGTCGCCGTGGCCTCGACCCGGTACGAATCGGCGTTGGGCCCGCCGAACAGACGGTTCCAGCCGGCGCCGCCGTCCAGATAGTCGTCGCCGTCGCCGCCGTAGAGCACGTCGTTCCCCTCCTCGCCGTACAGGCGATCGGCGCCGCCCCAGCCGTTGACGACGTCGTCTCCGCCAGCGGCCCGAATCAGGTCGTTGCCCGACGTGCCGTTGATCGTGTCGCTGCCCGGCCCGCCCGAGATCGCCGTCGCGCGATAGACCTCGTCGAGGATCCGCTCGCTGCTCCAGTTCGTGCCGTCGGCAAACTCGATGCCCGAGATCTGCTGGTTCGGCGAGGAGAAATGCCCCTCGACCGTGATCGAGTCGAACCCGCTGCCGAATGTCAGGACCAGGTCGCCGCCCGCGCGCGCCAGGCGCACCTCGTCGGGGTTGGCCGAGAGCAGGCGGATCCGGTTGGCCGCCGGGCTGCTGCCGCCATCGGAGATGCGGTCGTTGCCGTCGCCGCGCGAGAAGACGTAGATGTCGTCGCCGTCGCCGCCGGAAAGGTAGTCGTCGCCGGTACCGCCCTCGAGGACGTCTGCGCCGTGGAACGGCGCCGCGACGGTCAGTGTGCCGGCCTGCCCCGTGTAGCCGTCGCCCCACAGCAGGTCGTTGCCGGCGCCGCCGCGCAGCGTATCGGCGCCGCCGCCACCGATCAGTCCATCGTTGCCGTCGCCGCCTTCCAGCGTGTCGTCTCCGTGCGCCCAGTCGGCGACCGCGTTCAGCGGCGACGCATCGCCCCAGAGCGAGTCGTCGTCGGCGCCGCCGTACAACGTGTCGGCGCCGCCGGTGCCGATGAGAAGGTCCGCGCCGGCGCCGCCGTACAGCACGTCGTCTCCATGTACCGAGACCGGCAGGCTGGCCTGCGCGTCGTCGCCGATGAGCGTGTCGTCGCCGTCGCCGCCGAACAACGCATCGGCCCCGCCGCCGCCGAGCAGCAGATCGACACCTTCGCCGCCATCGAGATGGTCGGCCCCGTGCGCCGATTCGGGCAGGTCGGTGCCATCGCCGCGCAGCGTGTCGTTGCCGCTGCCGCCGTACAGATGGTCGTTGCCACCGGCGCCGGTCAGGATGTCGTCACCGGCGTCGCCGTGCAGCGTGTCGTTGCCGTGCACGGCTGGCCCGAGGTTCTCGACACTGTCGTCGCCATTCAGGACGTCGTTGCCGTCGCCGCCGTACAGCACGTCGTCGCCACCGCCGCCGATCAGCGTGTCGACGCCGGTGCCGCCGTCGAGAAAGTCGTTGCCGTGCGCGCTGGCCACCAGCTGGCTGGCGATGGCGTCGCCCATCAGCGTGTCGTTGCCCTCGCCGCCATACAGCGTGTCGGCACCGCCCTGCCCGGCGAGCACGTCGTCGCCGTCCTCGCCGTCGAGGGTGTCGTCGCCGTGGTACCTCGACGGCAGGTTGGACTCGACATCGTCGCCCTGAAGCTGGTCGTTGCCGGCACCGCCGAATAGCGTGTCCCTGCCGCCGCCGCCGATCAGCAGGTCGTCGCCGCCTTCGCCGTCGAGGGTGTCGTCGCCGTGGAAGGCCGGATCCACCTGCTCGGCCGTGCTGTCGCCGAACAGGGTGTCGGCGCCGTCGCCGCCGAACAGGTCATCGCTGCCGCCCTGGCCCTCGAGGTAGTCGTCGCCGTCTTCGCCGTCCAGATGGTCGGCGCCGTGGAAGCGGCCGGCCAGCACCGCCGTGACGTCGTCGCCGAACAGATCGTCGTTGCCGGCACCGCCGAGCAGCGTGTCGGCGCCGCCCTGGCCCTGCAGTTCATCGTTGCCGTCCCCGCCGTCGAGATAATCGGCGCCGTGATGTTCGCCGGCCAGGCGGGTAGCGGTGTCGTCACCGACCAGCAGGTCGTCGTCGCTGCCGCCGTACAGCGTGTCGTTGCCGCCCTGGCCGCTGAGCGTGTCGCTGCCGCTGCCACCGTCGAGCAGGTCGTCGCCATGGTATGCGGCGTCGAGGTCCTGCACCTCGTCGTCACCCCAGATCCTGTCGTTGCCGGCGCCGCCATACAGGGCGTCGCCGCGCCCACCACCCCAGATCAGGTCGTCGCCCTCGCCGCCGTCGATCACGTCGGCGCCCTGGTCGCCCGAGCCGCCCGGCTCGGGGATGCCGCCCGGCGGCACGTAGTCGCCACGCAGCTCGTCATCGCCGCCCTCGCCGAGGATCCGGTCGTCGCCGGCGCCGCCGTGCACCCGATCGTCGTCCGCACCGGCAAGGATCAGGTCGTCACCGCCATCGGCATAGACGAGGTCATCGCCCGCACCGCTGTCGATCAGATCGGCACCGTCCGCATCGAGGCTGCCGCCGTAGGCGGTCAGGCCGCCGAAGCCGATGCCCGACCACTCCAGCCCGCCATCGACGGTCAGCGCCACGTAGGCCCACGCCGTTTCGCTGCCGCCGTACGGAGCATTGATCCATCGGGCAGGCGTAGCGCCGAACGACGCCGTGTACGCGTCGAAGTAGTTGCCACTGTCCCGGTAGCCGCCGCCGCGGATGGCGTCGTTGCCGTCGCCGCCGTAGATACGGTCGGCGCCGAAGCCGCCGAGAATCACGTCACCGCCGGCTCCGGCCTCGATCAGGTCGTCGCCTTCGAGGCCGACGATCGCATCGTGCTGCGGCGTGCCGAGCACGCGGTCGGCAGCCACGGTGGCCAGCACCTGATCGCCGAGCATGACGGCGGGCTCGTCGGCTTGCGCGACGATCGTGTAGTCCGTCGGCGGCGCCGGCGCGGCCGACAGGTCGATGCCCAGCTGACCGAGGGTGTAGTTGCGGACCGTGATCGTGCCGGCGCCGCCGGCCTTCAGGACGTAGAGGGTGCCGGTGCTGCCGCCGGCGACAGCCGGAGAGAAGACATAGGTGAAGGCGCCGTCGGCGGAAGCCCACACGTTCTCGCGGCCGCCGAGTTTCAGACCCTGGGGCAGCACGACGTCGTCGATCCAGATCTGGCCGTCGCTGTCGTCGATGACGTCGTGGCCGAAGGCGCCCGCGAACTGGTAAACGTCGTTGCCGAGGCCACCGATGAGCGTGTCGTTGCCGCTGCCGCCGTCGAGGGTGTCGGCCCCGGCGCCGCCATCGAGGATGTCGTTCCCGGCGCCGCCATCGAGGTCGTCCGCGCCATCCAGTCCGCTGGCGTAGTCGTCTCCCGCGCCGAGCACGATCAGGTCGCCGCCGGCGCCCCCGAGCACGAGGTCGTTCTTGCCCGCCACGTCGGTGAAGCTCAACGCTGCGCCATCCGAGATGACCAGACGCTCCTTCATCCAGACGCGCGCGAAATCGGCGCCGCCGCCGGACAGCAGATCGACCATCTCGCGCAGCAACTCGTAGGTCCGCACGAACCCGCGGCCGTCCCAGCCCACACCGCCCATGGCCAGTTCAAGCCCGCCGGCGATCTTTTTCACCGCTTCGCCCAGCTGCGCGTCGAAGCCGTTGCTCATCTGGTAGTAGTGCGCGGCCGCGAGCGCGACCAGCGCATCGCTGACGGTCGCGCTGACGTTGGAGAACCTGTCCGAGATGTCCTTCGCGTCGCCGGCGAACTGCGTCAGCATCGACGTGGACTGCTCGAACTTGAGCAGCAGGCTGAGGAAATCCTGCTCGCGCTCGGTCCGCTCACGCGCGAACAACTGCCCGTCGTCGATCAATGCGAACAGCCGCGGCAGCTTGCGGATCTCGGCGGCGAACTCGTCGTTGCTGAGCATCGCCCAGGCCAGCAGCATCGAATGCAGCTGCGTGCCCGTGGCGTGCTTGCTGGCGGCGCCCGAATCCAGCTCCCTTTCGGGACCGGCGATGGCGCTGTACTGGAACCGCAGCGCCGCCAGCGCCTCGTGGGTGACGAAGATGTGTGAGACCTTGGCTTCCCGCAGGGCGAACTCCTGCGGCAGGCTCGAGGCCGCCTGCGCCGCACGGTACTGCTGCCAACTCGCATCCGTGATGCCCGCGGCGGCGAACTTCTCAGCGTACTGGTCGAGGGCCGAGCCGACGAAGGCCGACAGCTCGAATGGCGCCGTGTCAAACGTGGTGGCCGGCAGGTCGAAGTAAGTGGCCATCAAGGAGGCGAGGCCGCCGCCCAGCGAGTGGCCGGTGAAGCTGATCCGGCCCTTGTTGGCGAGGCCCACGTCGGGGCGGTTCAGCACCCGCCAGTAGAACTCGGCCGCCTGCGCGACCTGCGGCGAGTACATCCCCAGCGCCGCCGGCGCGTTGGCCTGCAGCCAGTCGTTGTCGAGAAGCGACTCGACGTTGGTGCCGGCGTACGCGATGACGATCTCGTCCTGCGGGCCGCGAAACGCCGCCGCACTGAAGCCGGTGACGGGATCATCCGAAGGTCCGCTTGCCGGATAGGTCGCGATCTCGGTCCAGCCGGCCGGAGGTCCAATGCGATTTCGCTCGCTTACGTTTCTATATGCGGAGGCGGACAACTGCGCAAGGATGTTGCTGTCAACGGGCATGGCTGCTCTCCTCGCAGAACCTGATTGTTGGGTCTATGCGGAAGTACTCGGGCGCTCCGCGCGCATCGGTCTTGTTGTGCCGCTCAGCCTGCGCCGGCGTCACCCACTTCGGCGGTTCGATTTCGAAGTAGGTCAAATAGAGGTTGCGCGTGCGGCCCCAGGCCCAGTCGGGCATCGGAATGGCTTCGGCTTCAACCCCGGGACGAAGGCGAAAGGCGACGTACAGGCCTTTGGCCTTGCCTGCGTACTTGCGCACCCAGTCGCAGTTCCAGGCTGTGCCGACCATGACCAGGTCGCGCGTGTGCGGATCGCGGTCGACGACGACGGGTTCGATCCAGTCGGGCGCGGCATAGCTGGCGCCGATCAAGTCCGGCGCGCCCGCTCGCACCGCGATTCCGGAGTCCTCGGGCGCCCACCCCGCCCGCAACGGGTTGTAAGGCTCGCCACTGCGCCGATAGCGCGTGGTCCGCTCCAGCACCAGCGTCTCGCCCGTGGACAAGACGACCTCCTCCTCCCAGCGAAAGACCTTCTCCCTGGCGCAGGCGGCGAGCAGCAGCGCGGCCAGCAGCACGCCCAGCCACAGGCGTGGTCCCGTCGGGTCCACCTTGCGGATCCAGTCTCGGCCGGCGACCCGCCGATGCAAGGTCCAGGGCGCGGCCGCAGCAGTGGCCAGCCGCCGCGGACCCGCGTCTGCACCGCATTCGCGGTCGCGCCGATGGACGCCCCGATTCCTCGCCGCAGCTCGCTCCATCGTCACCTCTCCCTCCCCGCCTCCATCGCCACCCGCTGCAGCGGGCTCAGCAGGTATTCGATGACCGTCCTTCGGCCCTGGTGAATCTCGGCCGTCAGCGCCATGCCCGGCGCGATGTCCAGGGTGCGGCCGTTCGGCAGGCGCAGGCCCTGCTCGGCCAGCTCGATCACCGCCCTGTAGGTCTGCACCGGCGCGGCGACCGGGCTGATCCCCGAGGTGCGTGCCGCTTCGCTCTGCGCGATCGCATCGGCGCTGATCTGCAGCACCCGGCCTTCGAGCATGCCGAACTTCTGGAACGGATACGCCGCCAGCTTCAGCTTCACCGGCTGCCCGACTTCGACGAAGCCGATGTCCTCGTTGGCCAGCAGCGCTTCGGCGCGCAGCAGGTCGCCGGTGGGCACCACCTGCAGCAGCGGGCTGCCCGCCTGCACGACCGCGCCGAGCGTGTGCACGGCCAGGTCCTTGACGATCCCGTCGTGCGGCGCGCGGACCTCCATCAGCCGCGCGCGCAGGCCGCTCTTATGGCTTTCCTGCTCGAGCCGCTGCACCGCCCCGGCCGCATCGACGCGCTCGCCAAGCAGTTCGGCGCGGTAGTTCGACCGCAGCTGCTCACGCCGCCGCTCGCTCTGCGCGACGCTGGCGGCCAGCGCCTCGACGGCTGCCTGCTGCACCTTCAGGTCGCCCTCGCGCTCGAGGACCTCGCGCCGTTTCTCGGCGGCCAGCAGCTCGCCGACGAAGCCCTCTCGCTGCAGCCGGGCGTGCGAGTCGGCCGACTGCTGCAGCAGCGGCAGCGTCGACGACAGCTTGTCGCGCAGCCGGCGGGCGGCAAGCAGGTCGCCGCGCGCCCGCGCACCGGCCTGTTCCTCCTGCGCCAGCGAGTCGAGCAGCGCCTGCCGTCGCGCGGCGAAATGCGCCTGTACCTGGCTGAAGACCGGCACGTCGTCACCCGCGTCGGCCAGCAGCGGCCGGCCGGCCAGCTCGGCGTCGATCGCGCGCACCGTGACGCGCCTGAGCATCAGCTCGCCGGCCAGCGCGGCGGCATCGGCGCCGGCCACGGTTGCGTCGAGGCGGAGCAGCACCTGCCCGGCCGTCACCGGGTCGCCGTCGCGCACGAGGATCTCGCGCACGATGCCGGGCTCGGCCGACTGCACCAGCTTGACCTGCGAGAAAGGCACCAGACGGCCGGGTGCGGTGGCGACGATGTCCAGTTGCCCGACCAGCGCCCAGACCAGCAGCGTCGCGCCGAGCGCAACCAGGGTCCACAGCAGCGCCGCAAGCGCGCGCGCCGGCGGCGTCGACTCGATGTCGCGCAGCAACGCGGCGCCGGGAGCCGCCACGCCCTCGCGCCCGGGCGACGCAACGGAATCGATGTTCATGCGACCGCCTGCCGGCCGACCTGGCCGCCGCCGGCCGCGACGATGTCGACGGTGCGATCGATGTGCAGCCCGGCCAGCGGCGCGTGGCTGACGACGATGATCGTCACCCTGCCGCGCAGCGCGTTGATCGTCGCGACGATGCCGTCGGCGCTGCGCCGGTCGAGATTCGACGTCGCCTCGTCGAACAGCAACACTCGCGGTCGCTTCAGCAGGGCGCGGGCGATCGACAGCCGCTGCCGCTGCCCGCCGGACAGCCCGGCGCCGCGCTCGCCGATCGGCGTGCCGTATCCCTGCGGCAGCTGCTCGATGACGTCGTGGATCCCTGCCATCCTGCAGGCGTTGACGACCTCCTCGAAGGTTGCCGCCGGATTGGCCAGTTGCAGGTTCTCCAGCAGGGTGCCGGAGAACAGCACGGTCTCCTGCGGCACGACGCCGAACGTGCAGCGCAGCTCGTTGGCCGAGAGGTGGCGGGTGTCGAAGCCGTCGATGCGAACCGCACCGCGCGTCGGCATGAAGAAGCCCTGCAGCAGCTTGGCCAGGGTCGACTTGCCGCAGCCCGACGGCCCACACAGCGCCACGCACTCCCCGGCGCGGATCTCGACGTTCAGGTCCTCATAGAGGAACGGTCGGTCCTCGGCATGGCGGAAGGCGAGCTGGTCGATGGCAATGAGCGGCTCGCCGCGGGCCGCCGGTTGCGCCGCGCGGACCGGGCGCAGGCCGTAGGGCTCGGCGGGCACGTCCATCACGTCGCCGAGCCGCCTGACCGCCAGGCGCGCCTGCTGGAACTGCTGCCACAGGCCGACCAGCCGCATCACCGGCTGGCTCAGCCTGCCGGCAAACATCTGGAAGGCGACCAGCATGCCGATGGTGAACGCCTCCTCACCGGCGATCTTCGGCTGCATGACGACCCAGGCGCCGTAGATCAGTATCGCGACGGTCATTCCCTGCTCCAGCGTCTGTGCCAGCACCTGGTAGCCGTTGGCGGCCTGTCTCGTTGCGAAGCCCGCCTTCAGACGCGCTGCGAGGTGCTCACCGTAGCGGCGCACCAGCTGCGGCTCCATCTGCAGCGACTTCACGGTCTCGATGCCGGCCACGTACTCGGTCACGAACGCCTGGTTGCGCGCGCCGAGCAGGAACTCGCGGTTCAGCCGCGACTGGAAGACCGGCGCCACCGCCAGGCTGGCGGCGACGATGGCGCCGAGGAATCCGGCCGCCACCAGCGTCAGCGCCGGCGAGTAGCAGAACATGATCGCCAGCGCGATCGACAGGAACGGCAGGTCGAGCGCCAGCGCGACCGCCGCCGACGAAAGGAACTCGCGGATCTGCTCGACGCCCTGCAGTCGCGCCGCGATCACGCCGGTCGGCCGCATCTGGAAGTAGCGCGGCGGCAGCTCGACCAGATGACGGAACACGGTGCCGCCGAGCACGGCGTCGATGCGCATTCCGGTGTGCAGCAGCAGGTACTGGCGCAGCCAGCTCAGCAGCGACGAGAAAGCCAGGAACAAGGCCAGCCCGCTGCCGAGCGCGATCAGCGTCGACTCGGTGCGATGGACCACCACCTTGTCGATGATCGCCTGGGTGAACAGCGGCGTGCCCAGCGCCAGCAGCTGGATCGCCAGCGAGGCGACGAGCACATCGCGCCACAGGCGCCTGTGCTTCAGCGCTTCCGGCACGAACCAGCGGAAGCCGAATGCCGGTCGAGCCGTCAGCGCGTCCGGATCGACCGGCTCATCCGGCGCGCGGCCGACCTTCAGCAGCGGCGCGGCCAGTTGCGCTACGAACTCGGCGCGCGAGCGCTGGGTCGGCTGCAGGCTGCCGCACTCGTAGTAGGTGACGCGCTCGGCGGTGATCGCCAGCAGCAGAACCGGCCACGGCGCGCCGCCCTGCGCTGCCCTGAACAGGGCAACCGCTGCACTGCCGGCACAGCGGCCGATCTGCGCGATCGGGACCGGTGTCGCGGTCAGGCCGTAGTGGGCCAGCAGCGACGCCAGGACCGTGAAATCGTAAGGACCCGGAAAGCGCTGCCGCAGCAGACCGGCATCGAACGCAATCTGGTGCAGGCCGCAGAGGCTGCCGACCACCCACTGCCAGGCCGCATCCCGGCCAGGGGACGCGGCTGCGGCAGATCCGCTGTCGCTCGCCGGCGAATTTCCCGCCGACGCCTGCGCGGAGCCGCAGCTGTCCCTTGGCGCCATCTGCTCCTCCCCCTCGGTGGCCACGGGCAGCGCGTCTGTCGCGCGCTTGCCCGAATCGGAAACGGCGCCCGCAGACTAGCCCGCCGCCCCCATGCGAAGGCAAGGATCTCTATATCCAAAGGGCGAAACGCCTCGGCGGGCTTGACAGTCGCGATTGCCGGCAAGCCGCCGCAGCGAGCGTCGAGTGAACCCTGGGCCGACGATCGGTCGACGCCGCGCCCGCTTCATGCCGGCGGCCGGCTGCCTGCAGCGCCGATGACCTTCGTCTAGCCGGTGCCGGGATTGCCGATCGCGGTTGCCAGCGCGGCGACGACCGTGGCGACGTCCTCACTGCCCAGCCGCGAATGAAAAGGCAGCCCGAGCAGCGACGTCGCCAGCTGCTCGGTCACCGGCAGCCGCTCGCTGCCGGCCGGGCCGAGACAGCGCACGCGGCCAAACGCCGGATGCCGGTGCAGCGGCGGCAGATACCAGCGCCGCGTCTCGATCTCGGACTGCGCCAGCGCCGCCGCCACCGCGGCCGCATCGGCCGGCAGGCGCACGCATAAGGTCGCCGGCGGCGCCACGAGCGGCTGCATCGTCACCTGCGGCAGCGCCGCCAGCCGGCGGCGGTACTCGTCGAAAACCTCGCGCCGGCGCTGCAGCAGCCGCGGCCATCGCTCGAGCTGCGCGAGACCGACTGCAGCGGCGTACTCGCTCATCTTGGCGTTGGTGCCATGGCTCGAACAGGCGACGAAATGCTCGAAGCTGAAATTGGCCAGCCGGCGCACCTTCTCCGCCAAGGCGCCGTCGGCGGAGACGAACAGCCCGCCTTCGCCGACGCCCATCGGCTTGGTGGCGTGCAGGCTGAAGGCCCATTGCACCTGCCCGGAGATCTTCTGCGCGCCCAGCGCCGCGGCCGCGTCGGCCAGCACGGGCACGCCGGTGTCGCTCGCGAAGTCGGCCCACTCTTCGGCGGGCAGCGGGCAGCCGAAGCTGGCCACGGGCACCACCGCGTCGACGCGGCTGCGCGCCAATGCCTGGCGGGCGATCGACGGCGTCATCGCCCAGGTCTCGGCCGAAACGTCACACAGCACAGGCTCGGCGCCGCAGCGGGCGACGGCGAGCGCGGTGGCGGGGAAGGTCAGCGCCGGCAGCAGCACCCGCTTGCCGGCGCCGATGCCCAGCGCCAGCAGGCCCAGTTCGAGGGCACTCATGCCCGAGGCAAGGGTCACGCACGAGACGCCGTCGCCGCCGGCGATGAACGCGGACAGGCGCTGCTCGAACTCGCGCACCAGCGGGCCGCCGTTGGTGTACCAGCGATTCTCGTCGATCCGCTGCAGCCACGGCAGCAGTTCTGCCGCTGGCGGCAGGTCCGGAACGAGGCAGGGGATCATGCCGCCTGCGTCAGTCCGACACGGCGAAACTTTCCGGCGGCAGGCCGTCGCACCATCGGCGCCACATGGTCTGCAGCATCGTGTCCATTTCCCGCGTCGTCGCCGCCATCTGGCCTTCCAGGGCCGTCGCAATGCGCGGACGCAGGTCCTGCCGCAGTCGGGCCAGTGCTTGCAGATCGCCCGCCGCTGCCTTGGCCTTCTCGACATAGGCCTCGACGGACTGCGCGACCCAGTCCGATAGCCCGTAGATGGCGAGCAGCGTCGTGCTCTGGTTCTGCTGCGGCGAATCGCCGGCGAGCGACAGCACCGGCACGCCCATCCACAGCGCGTGGGCGGTGGTCGTGCCACCCGTATAGGGGAAAGTGTCGAGCATGACGTCGACTTCACCGTGCATTGCCAGGTACTCGGCCATCTGCACCTTGGGACGGAACTCCAGCCGATTGGCTGCGATGCCACGGGCAGCGAATTGTGCGCGCAGCCGTTCCTCAACGCGCGGTTCGCCGACCGCGCCGATGAGCATCCGCGAGCCAGGAACCGCGTCCAGCACGCGGCTCCACAGGTCCACCGTCGGCTCGCCGATCTTGCTGGTCTTGTTGAAGCTGGCAAAGGTCACGCGGCCAGCCGCCAAGGCCGGCAGCGGTGTAACCGGCGGCGCATCCCCCTCCGGCTGGAAGACTCGCGTACGGATCCAGGCGACCTTCTCGCAAAAATACTTCTCGAATCCCGGACTGCCGTCGGTGAACTTGCGTAGGACCCGGTAGTCGATCGCCGACATGCCGGTCGTCGCCGGCGAGCCGAACCAGGTCACCTGGATCGGCGCCGGCTTCATTGCGAAGACCGGCAGCCGGTTGCCGGTTGTGTGACCCGAGAGATCAAACAGGATGTCGATCCGGTCGCTTCGGATCCGTTCCGCGAGCGCCTCGTCGCTCATCCTTTCGACTAGCGCCCAGGCATCGGTCAACGTGCGCAATCGCTGGCTCACCGCGTCCTCGGCGGCCATGTTGGCGTAGGCGTAGATCTGATGGCGTCCCCCGCGCATGGCCCGCCACACCGGCTCGATCAGGTAGGCGACAGCATGGTCGCGCAGGTCGGCTGAGACGAAACCCACGCGCAGGCTGCGCTCGGGATCGCGGTCGTTCTCGTGCGGTCGCTGAAGGTGCCGACGCGGCGCCTCGATCATGCCGCCAATCCGCAGATGTTCGGCAAAGCTCTGCTCCGGCGGCACCGATGCATCGTGCAGTAGTGAGAAGAGATAGGCGGTGAGGATCTCCGGCCTGCCGGGCGCCAGGTCGACGGCCGTCCGGTAGTGCTCACGAGCCGCGCCGGTCTCGCCGAGGCGAAAGAGCGCCGTGCCGAAGTTGAGGTGTGCCTGGGCGTCGTTCGGCCGCAATCGAAGTGCGCGCTCGAACTCGGCAATGGCATCGCTCGACCGCCCTACCTTCGTCAGTGCGTCACCGAGATTGATGTGCAGGTCGGCGATGTTCGGGTCGAGCGCGATCGCGCGACGGTACAGCTCGATCGCTTCCTCGCGTCCACCCTCGGTCGCAGTCGCGTCGGCGAGAACCCATAGCACGGCGACGCTTCCCGGCTGCAGTGCCAGCGCGCGTTCGCCGTAGCGACGCGCCTGCGTCGGATCACGCAGCAACAGTGCGTTCACCGCCGCATGCAGCAGCGTATCGGTACTGTCCGGCGCGATCTCCAGGCTGCGCTCGAATGACGACCGCGCTTCCTCGTTGCGCCCCATTTGGCGCAACGCCATCGCCAGCATGCGGTGGATCACCGCATCGCCGTCGTGAGTCGCGCTGGCGAGGTCGAGAACCTCGCGTGCAGCCTCGAACTTACTTTGCGCCAGCTGGGCGCCGCCGAGCAGCCGTGCCAGTGTCGCCGAACGCGCGAACTCCGGCCAGAATTCACGCGCCTGCGACTCGACTTGCGCGAACTGCCCCTTGTTGTACAGCTCCAGTAAACCCGGCAGGTTCGGCGAGCGCTGCGCGGCGGATCCACTCTCGCCGACCGTTTCGACGACCGTCGGTTTCGCTTCCGACTGCAGCATTCGCTCCACCTGCGCCATCATGTCGTCGAGCGCCTTGCCTCCGATTTGACTCTGCCGAGCCTTTAGCAGGACATCGCGTGCCTGCCGCGGCTGACCGCTGCCCGCCAGTGCCACCGCGTAGTTCATCAAGTACGACGCGTTGCGAGGCTCGCGCCGCACAGCCTCGCGCATCGCCGGCACGGCTTCCTTGGCGTTGCCACGCTGCAGCGCGATCAGGGCCAGGTTGTAGGTGGCACCGGCATGCCCCGGATCGGACTCCAGCACTGCGCGGTAGATCGCCTCGGCCTCGGGCAGGCGCCCGGCCTGATGGTGATCGGTCGCCAGGCGCATGGCCTCGCTGATCGGAACTTGCTGCGATCCCTGTTCTGTCATCGCTGGACCCTGTTCGGACGACTGAGTGAGCGAGGGGCCGTTCGTTCAGCGCGCAGGACGTGTCGGCGCCCTGTCGAGCCGGCAACCCAAGCCAAGGAAGAAGGCGCAACAGGCCGCCCCCGTGTGCGGCGGCCCCAGTTGGCACATGGTGCTGCTGAGTGGACTCGAACCACCGACCTACTGATTACGAATCAGTTGCTCTACCAGCTGAGCTACAGCAGCAAAGCGCGAAATTATAGGCCGCGGCCCGAGGGTGGCCAAACGGGCACAATCGGCGCCTTCCTCGTGCCGCGCTGCTCGAGGCCGCTTCGGCCGCCGCTCCGTCCCTTGCCCCCATGCTCGCCAACGCCGCACTGATCCTGCCCGACTTCGCGCTGATCGTGCTCGGCTTCGTGCTGTTTCACCGCTTCGGCTACGAGCGCGGGTTCTGGATCGGCCTGGAGCGGCTGGTGTACTTCGTGCTGTTCCCGGCGCTGCTCTTCAGCTCGATCGTCGCCTCCAGCTACACGTTGGCGGCCGACGGCGGCCTGGCCCTGGTGGCCGCCAGCGGCCTGCTCGCGGCGGCCCTGCTCGGCTTCCTGGCGCGGCCGCTGCTGCGGCCGCCGCCGGCGCTGTTCGCCAGCTGCGTGCAGACCGCCTTTCGGTACAACTCCTACCTGGGGCTGGCCCTTGCGCAGTCGGTCGCCGGCAGCCGCGGCGTGGCGCAGATCGCGCTCGTGCTCTCGGTGTGCATCCCGCTGGCCAATTTGATCGCGGTGTCGACGCTGGCCCGGCACACGCAGACGGGCCTGCTGCGCGAGCTGGTTCGCAATCCGCTGATCATCGCCACGGTCAGCGGGCTGGCCGCCAACCTGCTCGGCCTGCAGCTGCCGCAGGTGGCGACGCAGGCGCTCGGCCGCCTCGGGCAGGCGAGCCTTGCGCTCGGACTGATCTGCGTCGGCGCCGGGCTGAGCCTGGCCGGCGCGGCGACACACCGCGTGCTGCTGGGCTGGTTCTCGGCGGTGAAGCTGCTGCTGTTCCCGGCCGTCGTGCTCGCCCTGGCCTGGCTGCTCGGCCTGCCGGCCGAGCAGGCGCGGATCGCCGCCGTCTTCGCGGCGCTGCCGACCGCCACCAGCGCCTACGTGCTGGCCACCCGGATGGGCTTCGACGGCGCGCCGGTGAGCTTCCTGATCACCGCGCAGACGCTGGCGTCGATGCTGACGCTGCCGCTGTGGGTCGCGCTGGCCTCACGCCTGTTCGCCTGAGCCGTGCCGCGCCAGCGCCCAGGCCACGTGTTCGCGCACCAGCGCTGACGGCGACGCCGAGCGCGCGCGCAGCGCCGCGACCACGGCGGCCGACGTCGCTGCGTTGCCGAGGCCGACGGCCAGGTTGCGCAGCCAGCGCTGGTAGCCGATGCGCCGGATCGCACTGCCGGCATGGCGTTCGCGGAACTGCGCTTCCGACCACGAGAACAGCTCGACCAGCGTCGCCTGGTCGAGCCCGTTGCGCACGTCAAAGTCGGGCAGCGCCGCGGTGCGCGCGAACTTGTTCCACGGGCAGGCCAGCTGGCAGTCGTCGCAGCCGTAGACGCGGTTGCCGATCAGCGGCCTGAGCTGCAGCGGAATCGGCCCCTTGTGCTCGATCGTCAGGTAGGAGATGCAGCGGCGCGCGTCCAGCTCGTAGGGCGCGACGATCGCCCGGGTCGGGCAGGCGTCGAGGCAGCGGCGGCAGCTGCCGCAGTGCTCGGCTGCCGGCACATCGACCGGCAGCGGCAGGTCGGTGAGGATCTCGCCTAGAAAGAAGATCGAGCCCGCCTCCTGCGCCAGCAGCAGCGTGTGCTTGCCGCGCCAGCCCAGACCGGCGGCGCGCGCGAACTCGACCTCGAACACCGGCGCGCTGTCGGTGCAGACGCGGAAGTGCGCGCCCGGCGCCGCCCGCGCGATGCGCCGGGCGAGCATCTGCAGCCGTGCGCGCAGGAGCTTGTGGTAGTCGCGGCCGCGCGCGTAGATCGAGATCACCGCCGCCTCGCCGTCGGCGATGCGCCGCCATTCGCGGGCGATCCAGTCGGCGCTGTCGCCGCGCGGCCGATAGTCCATGCGCGCGCTGATCACGCGCAGCGCGGGCCCGGCGCCGGCCGGCAGAAGCTGGCGCGGCTCCGCGCGCAGCCAGTCGTGCCGCGCCATGTAGCCCATGTCGCCGTGCCAGCCGCGGGCCAGCCAGGACTGCAGGCGGGCACTGGCCTCGCCAGCGTCGCCGCCGGCGATGCCGATTCCGGCGAAGCCCAGTTCCCGCGCCCACCGGCGAATGTGGTCGGCCAGCAACACCAGCGCGCCGCTATCCTCCTCCTGCATCAGGTCCGCCCCATCGCCGACATCCCTGCTCCAGTGCCAATCCGCTCGTCCGAGTTTGCCCTCGCCGACGAACGCGCGACAGCGCGGCTCGGCGCCGCGCTCGCCCGTGCCATCGAAGGCCAGGCGCCGGCCATTGCCCGGCGCGGGCTCGTCGTCGCCCTTGCCGGCGACCTCGGGGCCGGCAAGACCTCGGTCGTCCGGGCGGCGCTGCGCGCGCTCGGGATCACGGGCACGGTCCGAAGCCCGACCTTTACACTGGTTGAACCTTATGTTGTTTCGAGCTTAAACTTTTATCACTTTGATTTTTATCGACTCGCCGACCCGCAGGAATTCTCTCTCGCTGGCTTTCGCGACATGTTCGGGCCGGCGGCGGTGTGCCTGATCGAGTGGCCCGAAAGGGCCGGCGGCCGCCTGCCGCAAGCCGACCTGCGGATTGCGTTGCGTGTTGCCGGCCAGGGGCGGGATGCCAGCCTGACGGCGGCGACGGAGCTCGGAGCAGCATGTCTGGATCGCATAGCGGCGGAGATGGCAGGGCACGAAAGCTGATCGTTTCGCGCCGGCGCGTGCTTGCCGGCGCCGCGGGATCGCTGGTCCTCTCGCTGTCGGCGCCGAAGATCGCGCGCGGCGCCAACCTGCTCGAGGTGCGGCTGTGGCCGGCCGCCGACTACACGCGGGTCACCCTCGAGCACGACCAGCCGCTGCGCTTCACCCACTTCATGGTCCGCGACACGCCGCCGCTGCGGCTGGTGGTCGACATCGACGACATGGAACTGTCGCCGCGGCTCAAGGAGCTGGTCGGCCGCGTCGGTGCCGATGACCCGTACATTGCGCTGGTGCGGGTCGGCCAGAACCGGCCGCGCGTGGTGCGCCTGGTCATCGAGCTGAAAGAGGACATCCTGCCGGAGGTCTTCGCGCTGGCGCCGGTCGGTCCGTACCAGCACCGGCTGGTGCTCGACCTGAAGCCGGTCAACCCGCCGGACCCGCTGCTGGCGCTGCTGCGCGAGCACGAGTCGCGCCTGTCCGAGGGCCAGCGCCGCGACGAGGCGGCGCTGCTGCGCGAGATCCAGAAGGCCGATGCGCGCAACGAGGCGGCTGCGCCGCGCGGCCGCGGCCGCGACCGCGACCGCACGGTCGACCGCCTGCTGACGATCGCCATCGACCCCGGCCATGGCGGCGAGGATCCCGGCGCGATCGGCCGGCGCGGCACGCAGGAGAAGGACGTGACGCTGAGCATCGCGCGGCGGCTGCATCGGCTGATCGATGCCGAGCGCGACATGCGCGTCCTGCTCACCCGCGACGGCGACTTCTTCGTGCCGCTGCGCGAGCGGGTCGAGAAGGCGCGCCGCGTGCAGGCGGACCTGTTCGTTTCGATCCACGCCGACGCCTGGATCCGGCCCGACGCGCGCGGTTCCTCGGTCTTCGCACTGTCCGAGCGCGGCGCCAGCAGCACCGCCGCAGCGTGGATGGCCCGGCGAGAGAACGATGCCGACCTGATCGGCGGAATCAACCTCGGCGGGCGCGATCCGCAGCTGGCGCAGGTGCTGCTCGACCTGTCGACCACCGCGCAGATCAACGACAGCCTGCGCTTCGGCAATGCGGTGCTGCGCGAGCTGGAACGCGTCAACACGCTGCACAAGCCACGCGTGGAGCAGGCGGGATTCGCCGTGCTCAAGGCGCCCGACATCCCGTCGATCCTGGTCGAGACCGCTTTCATCTCCAACCCGGACGAGGAGCGCCGCCTGTCCGACGAGCGCTACCAGCAGCAGATCGCCGCCGCCATCCTCGGCGGCATCCGGCGCCACCTCGCCAAGCACCCGCCGGCGGCGCGCGGCACGCTCGGCTGAGCTAGCGCTGGTCGGTGCCCGTCGGCGCGGCCGCCGTCCGGCGCACGACCGCGACAGCGGGCCGCGGGCCGGTGAAGCGCCGCAGCAGGCGCCACGCCGCCGCCAGGGCCAGCGGCCCGAGCACCAGGCCGATGCCGAGCACGAGGATGATGCCGAGGTTGTCGCGCACGACCGGCACCTGGCCGAACAGGTAGCCGCCGCCGACCAACGACACCACCCACAGCGCCGCCCCGGCGACGTTGAAGAACTGGAACTTGTGGATCTCCATGCCGGAGGCGCCGGCCACCAGCGGCGCGAACGAGCGGACGATCGGCACGAAGCGGCCGATGACGATGGTCTTGCCGCCGTGCCGCTCGTAGAACTCGTGCGTCTTTCGCAGCGCCACCGGGTCGATCCACTTCAGCGTGCCGTCGTAGACCTTCTTGCCCAGCCAGGCGCCGATGTGATAGTTCAGCGTGTTGCCGAGGATGGCGCCGACCGTGATCACCAGCATCAGCACGCCGACATGCAGCCCCGCCTCCTGCGCCGCCACCGCACCGGCGACGAACAGCAGCGAGTCGCCGGGCAGGAAGGTCATGAACACCAGACCGGTCTCGGAGAAGAAGATGGCGAACAGCACCACGTAGACCAGCAGCACGTTGCG
>CP070661.1:3517826-3554858 GCA_020355165.1 Burkholderiales bacterium | reverse complement strand
CGATGAAGCCGCCCGGCTTGGCGAGGTCCACCGCGAAGCCGAGCCCGGCTTCGAGCACCGAGTCGGTGTTGTCGATGTCGTGGCCGTAGTCGCGGTAGCCCTTTTCCATCCGCAGGCTGGCCAGCGCCTTCAGCCCGGCGTGGCGCAGGTCCACCTGCTCGCCCGCCTGCACCAGCCGCTCGTAGACGTGCACGGCCTGCTCGGCAGGCACGTACAGCTCGTAGCCGAGTTCGCCGACGTAGGTGATGCGGATGGCGAGCACGCGCGCCAGCCCGAGGTCGATCTCGCGCGCGCAGCGGAATGGAAACGCCTCGTTCGACAGGTCGCTCGCCGTCACCGACTGCAGCAGCTCGCGCGAGCGCGGCCCCTGGACGTTGATCTGCGCGTAGGCGCCCGTCATGTCGGCGGCGAAGGCGTGCACGCCTTCGCAATGGCGCCGCAGGCGCGCCAGCGCGTGGCCGTGTGCGGTGTCGGAGGCCACGACCAGGAACTGTTCGTCGTCGAGCTTGGTGACGGTCAGATCCGCCTCGATGGCGCCCCGCTCGTTGAGCCACTGCGTGTAGGTGATGCGGCCCGGTTCGCCGTCGACATCGTTGGCCGACAGCCAGTTCAGCACTCGGCCGGCGTCCCGGCCCTGCACGAGGAACTTGGACATGAACGACATGTCCATCAGGATCACGCCGGAGCGCGCTGCCTCGTGCTCGCCGCGCCAGTAGGCAAACCAGTTCTGGCGGCCCCAGCTCAATCGCTCGACCTTGGCCGGTACGCCGCGCGGTGCGTACCAGTCGGCGCCCTCCCAGCCGCTGACGTCCTTGAAGTAGGCGCCGCGTGCGGCCAGCCGGTCGTGCAGCGGCGAGCGCTTGGCGTCGCGCGCGGTCGCCATCGAGCGGGTCGGGTAGTGGCACCGGTAGACCATGCCGAGCGATTCGACCGTGCGCGTGCGCCGGTACTCGGGGTTGCCCTGGTAGCGGTGCAGCCGGTCGATGTGGATGCCGGTGACGTCGGCCTGCGGGTCGCCTTCTAGGATCCAGTGCGCCAGCAGCCGGCCGATGCCGCCGCCGGTGAGGATGCCGATCGAATTCAGCCCGGCGGCGACGAAGTAGTTCGCGAGCTCCGGCGCCGGGCCGACGATCGGCGCGAGGTCGGGCGTGAAGCTCTCCGGGCCGCAGAAGAACTTCCTGATGCCGGCCGCCTGCGCCGCCGGCACGCGCGCCAGCGCCGTCTCGAGGAACGGTGTCATCCGCTCCCAGTCGGGCGCGATCTCGCCGAACGAGAAGTTCTTCGGCACGCCATCGACCTTCCACGGCGCGGCCTCGGGTTCGAACAGGCCGATCATCAGCCCGCCGCCTTCCTCGCGGTAGTAGCCGTGGGAGGCCGGGTCCTCGAGCACCGGCATGTCTCGCAGCGGCCGCGAGATGCCGGCGGCAGATTCGTCGATTGGCCCGGTGATCAGGTAGTAGTGCTCGGCCGCCTGCAGCGGGATGTTGACGTTGCTCAGCAGCCCGAGTTCGCGCGCCCACATGCCGGCGCAGTTGACCACCGTCTCGCACTGCACGGTGCCGTGCGTGGTCTCGACGCCGATCACCGCGCCGTTGCGCGTGCGCACGCCGGTCACCGCCACGCCTTCGACGAGCTTCGCGCCCTTGATCCGCGCGCCCCTGGCCAGCGCCATCGTCACGTCGACGGGGTTGGCGCGGCCGTCTTGCTTGACGTAGAAGCCGGCCAGGATGTCGTCGGTGCGTGCCAGCGGGAACAGTTCGCCGACCTCGCGCGGCGACAGCTCGTGCACGTCGATGCCCATCAGCCGGTTGAGGGCGGCGACGCGCCGGTACTCCTCGAGCCGGTCCGCGTCGGCCGCCACCTCGATGAAGCCGCAGGGCCGAAAGCCGGTCTCCTGGCCGGTCTCGGCCGGCAGCCGCGCATACAGGTCGCGCGAGTACTTGCGCATCTCGGTCGAGGTTTCCGAGGTCGAGCCGAAGGTGACGATCAGCCCCGCCGCGTGCCAGGTGGTGCCCGAGGTCAGCCGGTCGCGTTCGAGCAGCAGCACCTCGCAGCCCATGTGCGCCAGGTGATAGGCGACCGAGCAGCCGATCACCCCGCCGCCGATGACGACGACGCGGGCGGAAGCGGGCAGGGCGGGGTCGGTCATCGTGACGGGGCGGCAGCGGCTGCGCGCGCCTGCGCCGGGCAGCGCTCCGCCATCTGGCCCGCGACGGCGGCGCCGCTCACTCCGTCATCACGGTGTCGAGCCCGCGCCGCACCCCGCTCAGCGTGTGCACGCGGCGGATTGCCAGCAGGGCGCCGCCGACGTAGGGCTCGGCGCTTTCGCCGGACTCGTGGCGGATGTGCAGCCGCTGGCCGTGCGCGCCGAAGATGGCCTCGACGCCGATCACGAACCCGGGCGTGCGCACCGAGTGCACCTGCACGCCGTTCAGCGTCGCACCGCGCGCCTCGCGCGGGCCGCGCACCTGCTCCAGCGGCACGCCGAGCGTCGCCGCCTTGATGCGGCCGAGCCGTGCCGCCAGCTCGCGCGCGGTGCCGCTCGGCGCGTCGACCTTGGTCTCGTGCGCGGTGTCGATGATCTCGAAGTGGTCGAGGAAGCGCGCCGCGGTCTCGGCGAACCGCATCGCCAGCACCGCGGTGATGGCGAAGTTGCCGCAGGCGAGCACCGCGCGGCTTCGTTCGCGCGCGAGGTGGTCGATCTCGGCGTAGTCGGCGTCGGCGAGGCCGGAGGTCCCGACCACCACGTGGCAGCCGGCGTTCAGCGCCGCCAGGATGTTGGCCTTGGCCGCGTCGGGCTTGGTGTACTCGACGAACACGTCGGCGCCGCCGCGCAGGGCCTCGGCGGCCGTCGCATGGACCGGGCAGTCGATCTTCGGCTCGTTCAGCACTTCGCCCAGGTTGCGGCCGGCGCTGGCCCGCGCCACCGCGCCGGTCAGATGCAGGTCGTCGGAGCGCGCGATGCCGCGGGCGAGTGCCGAGCCCGCCCAGCCGGTGGCGCCGGCGACGATGACGCGCAGCCGCTCAGCCATCGCCTTGCTTCAGGTTAGCGATCTCGATCAGGTTCCGGTCGGGGTCGCGGATGTAGATCGAGGTCAGTGGTCCGACCGCGCCGGTCTTGGCCACCGGACCCTCGATCACCGTGATGCCGAGCCGCGCCAGATGCGCGGCGAACTGCTCGACCGGCGTCTCGGTGAGGAAACACACGTCGGCCGAGCCGGGCACCGGAGTGTCGGCCTTCGGCTCGAATTCCCTGCCGGCCTGGTGCAGGTTGATCTTCTGCCGGCCGAAGGCGAGCGCCTTGCGGCCGCCGGCGAAGGTGACCTCGGTCATGCCCAGCGCGCGGGTGTAGAAGTCGATGGTCGCCTGCAGGTCGCGCACCGTGAAGACGATGTGATCGAGGCTTTCGACGCGCACGTTTCGGTCCTCCTCTTGCTGCCGCTCAGCGGCCGCCGGGCAGTTCGATGCCGGGAAAGATCTTGATCACGGCGGCGTCGTCCTCGCGCCCGTGGCCGGCGCTCGACGCCATCGAGAACATCTGGTGCGCGGTGGCGGCCAGCGGCAGCGGGAACTTGCTCGCCCGCGCGGTATCGAGCACCAGGCCGAGGTCCTTGACGAAGATGTCCACCGCCGACAGCGGCGTGTAGTCGCCGGCGAGCACGTGTGGCATGCGGTTCTCGAACATCCACGAGTTGCCGGCGCTGTGCGTGATCACCTCGTAGACCAGCTTCGGCTCGACGCCGGCGCGGATGCCAAGCGCCATCGCCTCGGCGGCGGCGGCGATGTGCACCCCGGCCAGCAGCTGGTTGACGATCTTCACCGTGCTGCCGGGCCCGGCGGCGTCGCCGAGCCGGTAGACCTTCGCCGACATTGCCTCCAGCACCGGCATCGCCTTGTCGTACGCCGCCGGCCGGCCGGCCGTCATCATCGTGATCTCGCCGCGCGCGGCGCGCGCCGCGCCGCCCGAGATCGGCGCATCCAGATACAGGATGCCGCGCTCGGCCAGCCGCGCTTCCAGATCGATCGAGAACTTCGGGTCGACCGTCGAGCACATGACGAACACGCCGCCCTTCGGCAGCGCTGCCGCGGCGCCATGCTCGCCGAACAGCACCGCCTCGGTCTGCGCGGCGTTGACCACCACGCTGATCAGCACGTCGCAGCCCCCGGCCGCGTCGGCCGGCGAGGCGCAGGCGGTGCCTCCTTCCTTGACGAAGTCCTGCATCAGCTCGCCGCGCAGGTCGAACACGCGCAGCGCGTAGCCCTTGCGGCGCAGCGACTGCGCCATGCCCAGCCCCATGGCGCCGAGGCCGATCAGGCCGACGGTCGGCGCGGACTTCGCTGCGGTGGACAGGGATGAACTCATCGAGATGGCCCTCCGGGGCCGGCCAACCCGGTGGCCGGCAATAGGTGCCCGAGCGCGCGCTTCGCTAGGCGAGCGCCCGCCCGATCAGCAGCCGCTGGATGTCGCTGGTGCCCTCGTAGATCTGGCACACGCGCACGTCGCGGTAGATGCGCTCGACCGGGAAGTCGGTCACGTAGCCGTAGCCGCCGTGGATCTGGATCGCGTCCGAGCACACGCGCTCGGCCATCTCGGAGGCGAACAGCTTGGCCATCGCCGCTTCCTTCAGGCACGGCCGGCCTTCGTCGCGCAGCGCCGCGGCATGCAGCACCAGCGCGCGCGCCGCCTCGACCTGCGTGGCCATGTCGGCCAGACGGAAGTTCACCGCCTGGTGGTTGAAGATCGGCGTGCCGAAGCTCTCCCGCTCCTTGGCGTACTTCAGCGCCGCCTCGAATGCCGCGCGCGCCATGCCGACCGACTGCGCGGCAATGCCGATCCGTCCGCCCTCGAGCGCCGACAGCGCGATCCGGTAGCCGTCGCCCTCTTCGCCGATGCGGTTGGCGGCCGGCACGCGGCAGTCCTCGAGCACGATCTGCGCCGTGTCAGACGAGTGCTGGCCCATCTTCTCCTCGATGCGGGCGACCACGTAGCCCGGCGTCGCCGTCGGCACGACGAACATGCTCATGCCGCGCTTGCCGGCGTCCCTGTCGGTCACCGCGATCACCATCGCGTAGTCGGCGTGCTTGCCGCTGGTGATGAACTGCTTGACCCCGTTGAGCACGTAGTGGTCGCCGTCGCGGGTGGCGGTGGCGCGCAGCGCCGCGGCGTTGCTGCCGACGTGCGGCTCGGTCAGGCAGAAGGCGCCCAGCGCAGCGCCGGAGGCGAGCGGTACCAGCAAGCGCCGCTTCTGCTCCTCGCTGGCGAAGCCCATCAGGATCGCGCACACCGGGCAGTTGTTGACGCTGACGACGGTCGACACGCCGCCGTCGCCGGCGGCGATCTCCTCCAGCGCCACCGCGAGCGCCGTGTAGTCCATGCCGGCGCCGCCGTATTGCTCGGGCACCGCGATGCCGAAGGTGCCCAGCGCGGCCAGCTCGGCCAGCGCCTCCTTGGGGAAAGCGTGGTCGCGGTCCCACTGCGCCGCGTTGGGCGCCAGCCTGGTGGCGGCGAACTCGTGCAGCGCCTCGCGCAGCAGCCGGTGCTCTTCCTTCAGCATCAGTCCCTCGCCTTCCGGATGCCCGCGGAGCGGCTGCGGATCGCGTAGCCGACGATCGCCGCCGCGGCGAGCGAGGCCAGCAGCTGCTGCCCGCCGCCGAGCGCGCCGGAGATCATCAGCGCCCCAGGGAAGCACTCGCCGTAGTTCTCCGGGATGCACCACATCCAGGTCGACAGCGCCGAGAAGCCGACCCAGGTCAGGATCGCCACCAGCAGGCCACGCGAAAGCGACTGGCCGACGCTGCGCACCCGCTCGGCGGCGCCGCGGTAGATGACCAGGGCGAACAGTGCGGCGAGCAGCGCCGGCACCGCGACCAGGACCCACTCGCTGGAGCCCGCCTCGCGCGCGAAGCGGCTCATCAGCGGGAAGGCGGACGCGGCGGCGAGCGCGCTCAGCAGGCCGAACAGCAGCGCGGCCAGGACCGGGATCGACAGGACTCGTCTCATGAGGCGGGTGCCCGGTCGGCGTGCTCGCTCAGGACCTGCGCGCGGTGACTTCGACTTCCAGCTTCATCCGCGGGTCGACCAGGCCGCAGACGATCGCGGTGGCCGCCGGCCGCGCCCTCGTGAAGTACTGGCCGAACACCGGCGCCAGCGTCTCGAACAAGCTCACCTCGGTCAGGTAGTAGCGCACCCGCACCACGTCGTCCAGCGTGCAGCCGGCCTCGGCCAGCGCTGCCGCAATGTTACGGAAACACTGGTGGCACTGGTCGAGCGGATCGTCGGCGATCCGCATCGTCGAATAGTCGAAGCCGGTCGTGCCGGCGACATAGACCGTGTCGCCGTCGACCACCGCGCGGCTGTAGCCGCCGACCGCCTCGAACGAAGAACCGGAGCTGATCCGCCGTCGTGCCATCGTCGTCCGTCACCAGGCGAGCGGCTCGCCGTCGTAGTTGAAGAAGCCGCCGTTGTGCGCGGCGCCCGCCGTGGCGATCAGCCGCCGCATGCCGGCCACGCTGTCGGCCGCATCGACGGTGGCCCCGGCGCCGCCCATGTCGGTGCGCACCCAGCCCGGATGCAGCGCCAGGCAGACGATACCCCGTGCCGCCAGATCGAGGCTGGCCGCCTTCAGCACGGCGTTCAGCGCCGCCTTGCTGGCGCGGTACAGCCAGCCGGTCGACGATTGCATCGCCGAGACCGAGCCCATGCGGCTCGACAGCACGGCGAGCCGGCCGCCGGCGGCCGCCAGTGCCGGCGCCAGCACCGGGATCAGCCGCATCGACGCCAGCACGTTGGTGTGCATCACCGCATCGAAGGCCTCGGCCTGCGGCGCGACCAGTCCCTCGGTGCGCGGACCGAAGATGCCGGCGCTGACGATCGCCACCGCCAGCCGCTCGTTGGCCAGCCGCGCTCCCAGCGCGGCGATGTCCTGTGCGTCGAGCACGTCGAGGCGCAGCGGTTCGGCCCCCAGTTCGCGCAGGCGGGCCGCGCCGTCCGGGGCGCGGTGGGTGGCGAGCACGCGGCTGCCGGCAGCGGCGTACTGGCGGACGAATTCCAGTCCGATGCCGCGGCTGGCGCCGATGACCAGGACCGTTGCCGTCATCGGCCGGCCCGGCGCTCGCCGCCGCTCAACGGATCATCTCGACCGCCATCGCGGTCGCCTCGCCGCCGCCGATGCAAAGCGCCGCCAGGCCGCGCGTGCCGCCGGTCTTCCTCAGCGCGCCGAGCAGGGTGACCACGATGCGGGCGCCGGAGGCGCCGATCGGGTGGCCGAGCGCGCAGGCGCCGCCGTGGATGTTGACCTTCTCGTGCGGCAGCTTGTGCTCGGCCATCGCCGCCATCGTCACCGCGGCGAATGCCTCGTTGACCTCCCACAGGTCGACGTCGCCGGCCTTCCAGCCGGTCTTCGCCAGCACCTTGGCGATCGCGCCGACCGGCGCGGTGGTGAACCACTCCGGCGCCTGGGCGTGCACGCCGTGCGCCAGGATCCGCGCCACCGGCTTGCAGTTGAGCTTCGCGGCCGTCGACTCGCGCATCAGCACCAGCGCCGCCGCGCCGTCGGAGATCGACGAGGCGTTGGCGGCGGTGATCGTGCCGTCCTTCTTGAACGCCGGCTTCAGGCTGGGGATCTTGTCCGGCCTGCCCTTGAACGGCTGCTCGTCCTTGGCGATCTCGACCTCGCCGCCCTTGCCGGCAATCTTCACCGGCGCGATCTCCCAGGCGAAGCTGCCGTCGGTGTTGGCCTTGGCCGAGCGCTCCAGCGAGGCGATGGCGAACTTGTCCTGGGCTTCGCGCGAGAAGTTGTACTTGGTGACGCACTGCTCGGCGAACACGCCCATCGCCTTGCCGCGCTCGTAGGCGTCCTCCAGCCCGTCGAGCGCCATGTGGTCGTACATCATCGCGTGCCCGTAGCGGTAGCCCTGGCGGCCCTTCGGGATCAGGTACGGCGCGCTGCTCATGCTCTCCATGCCGCCGGCCACCAGCACGTCGGCCGAACCGGCGACGAGCATGTCGTGGGCGAACATCATGGTGCGCATCCCGGAGCCGCACATCTTCGACAGCGTCACGGCGCCGGCCGACTGCGGCAGGCCGGCGAGCAGGGTCGCCTGGCGCGCCGGCGCCTGGCCCTGGCCGGCCATCAGGCAGCAGCCCATCAGCACTTCGTCGACCGCCTCGCCCTTGACGCCGGCCCGCTCGACCGCGGCCTTGATGGCCACTGCGCCGAGCTGGTAAGCCTGCAGCGAAGCGAAATCGCCGAGCATGCCGCCGATCGGCGTGCGGGCTGCGGAAACGATGACGACGGGATCTGACATGGCGAATCCTCCTGGAAGGCGGTGCGGCTAACGTGGAAGCTGCCGGCGGCGCGGCGCCGGCAGCCGGACCGCGTCGCCCTGCAAGGGCAGGCGACGCGGCCACGGGCGGGAGCGGTCGGCGGCAGCGTTGAAGTCGATCATCAGCGGTGGCCTGCCGCGGCCAGGGGATGCGCCGCGGCGTGGCCCGATCGGGAACATGGCGACGGCCGTCTCAGCGGATCCCCGCTGCGGCGGCCGAGGGCGAATTATCCGCCGCCGTGCCGGCCGCCGCAGCGGCGGATGGGCGGACCTTGACCGGCGTCATCCCGCCGGCACGCGGCGCCGCGCCGGTCAGCGCCGATCGTCGCCGAAGCGGTGGCCGAAGCGCCGTTCGGTCGGGTAGGGGAAGACGTCCTCCAGCTGCCCGCGCTGGATCCGTTCCTTGCGCGCCTGCCAGAACTCGGGGGTGAACAGGTCGGCGTGGTGCTTCATCAGCGCCGCGCGGATGCGCGGATCGCCGAGCAGGAACGGCATCCAGTTCTCCGGGAACACGTCGCCCTTCTCGACCCGGTACCACGGCTCGCCCGACATCTCCGACTCCTCGTCCGGCGCCGGCGGGATGGGCCGGAACTTGCAGTCGGTCATGTACTCGATCTCGTCGTAGTCGTAGAAGACGATCCGACCGAGCCTGGTCACGCCGAAGTTCTTGTACAGCATGTCGCCGGGGAAGATGTTCGCCGCCGCGAGATCCTTGATCGCCTGGCCGTAGCCGCGGATGGCGGCGTCCAGTTCGGCGTCGGTGGCGTGCTGCAGGTAGATGTTCAGCGGCGTCATCCGCCGCTCGATGTAGACGTGCTTGAGCACGACCGTGCTGGCGTCCAGCTCGAGCTGGCTCGGGCACATCTGCATCAGCTCGCGCAGCAGGTCGGGATGGAAGCGCGCGCGCGGCAGCGCCACCTGCGAGTATTCCCAGGTGTCGGCCATGCGGCCGACGCGGTCGTGCACCTTGACCAGCTGGTACTTGCCCTTGACCTGCTCGCGGTCGGTCTCCTTCGGGTACGGGATGACGTCCTTGATCATCTTGAACACGTACGGGTAGGAGGGCAGCGTGAACACCGACATCACCATCCCCTTGATGCCGGGCGCGATGACGAACCTGTCGGTCGAGTGGCGCAGGTGGTGCAGGAAATCGCGGTAGAAGAGCGTCTTGCCCTGCTTCTGCAGGCCGACCATCGTGTACAGCTCGGAGGCCGGCTTGTGCGGCAGCAGCGTGTGCAGGAAGTCGACGTAGGCGCTCGGCGCCTCCATGTCGACCAGGAAGTAGGCGCGGGTGAACGAGAACAGCGTCGCCAGAAGGTCGGTGGTGAAGATCACCGTGTCGATGTAGATGCGGCCGCGCTCGTCGCGCAGCAGCGGCACGGCGATCGGCGTGAGCCGGGTGCCGTTGATCATCCGGCCGACGATGTAGGCGCCCTTGTTGCGGAAGAACAGGCTCGACAGCACCTGGATCTGGCAGTCCGGCTCGGCGTGCCAGGGGCGGGCGAACGCCTCCTGCCTGCGATGCGCCTCGCACACGGCGCGGATCACCCGGCGGATGTCGCGCTCGACGTCGACGAACGGGCAGGCCAGGCCGACGTCGATGATGATCTGCCGCAGGGCGGCGCGCAGCCCGGTCTTGCTCTCGCCGCTGCCCGGGTAGTAGCTGCGGTAGCTCGGCGGGTCGGAGTCCATGTAGTCGGTGGCCACGCCGGGACGGACGAACAGGAACTCGTTGCTGAAATAGTCGCGCGCCAGCAGCTTGGTGCTGACCGAGTTGAAGAAGGTCTCGGCGCATTCCGGCTGTCGATGGTCGGCCAGCAGGGCGACGTAGTGCTGCTTCGCCGACTGCCACACCGCGTCGCGCTGATCGTCGGCGAGCGCATCGAGGTCGAAATCGGCGCGCACGCGGGCCACCGCCTCGTTGACGCGCTGGTCGTAGAAGTCGATCCGGCTGCGCGCCGACTGCTGCATGCGCCGCCACGCACCGTTCTCGTACTGGCCCTTGGCCTGCTGCGCGACGTAGCGGAACAGCCGGTAGTGGCGGTCGAAGCCCTCGAGGATCGCCCGCGCGATCGCCGCCGGCTGCGGCAGCGGCTGGCCCGCGTTCGGTGCGGCCTGGGTCGAGGCGGTGGACTCGTTCATTGCCCAGGCTAGTCGACGGTCGTGTGGCGCGGCGTGGCGGCCAGCCACACGGCCAGTGCGCCGAAGGCGGTGCCGAGCAGCCAGCGCTGCACTTTCAGCCACAGCGGCCGCGTGGCGAACCACGCCGCCAGGGCGCCGGCCACCGTGACCAGCAGCCCGTCGATCATCGTCGAGACCATCAGGTGGACCACGCCCAGCAGCATGCTCTGCGCGAACACCGGGCCGGCGGCCGGCTCGACGAACTGCGGAAACAGCGACAGGTAGAACACCGCCACCTTCGGGTTGAGCAGCGCGGCGACCATCGCCTGGCGGAACAGCACCCGGTCGGGCACCGGTTCGAGCGGCTGCGGATCGAACGAGATGCCGCCGCCGCGCAGCGTGTTGATCGCCAGCCACAGCAGGTAGGCGGCGCCGGCGAGCTTGATCGCGTCGAAGGCGAACGGGATCGCCAGCAGCACCACGGTGATGCCGAGCGCGGCCAGCAGCACGTGCACGACCACGCCGGCGGCCACGCCGAGCAGCGAGAAGTAGCCGGCCCGCCGGCCCTGGGTCAGCGTGCGCGACAGCAGGTACACCCACACCGGCCCCGGCGTGAGCGCCAGCAGCATCACCGCCAGCGCGAACAGCCACAGCCGGTCGGCGCTCAGTCCGAAAAAGATCATGACGCCCCCTTCGCCCTGCGGGCGGTCCCCCCGAGGGGGAGCGAGCGCCTCCGGAGCGGCCGTGCGGCGCTCATGGTCCCCACTCGAATCGCTGTTCGCGCACCTTCGTGCCCCACGTCCGTCCGTCGGCCTCGTTCACCAGTCGAAAGCCCTGTTGCTCGTAAAGCGCCCGCGCCGCGTCCAGGCCGGCGAAGGTCGTCAGATGGACGCCGCGGTGGCCGGCGCGGCGGCAGAAGCCCATCGCCGTCTCGATCAGCCGCCGGCCAAGGCCGCGCCCGCGCAATTCGTCGGCGACGATGAACCAGCGCAGGTGCGCGCCGTCATCGCCGCTGCCGTCGATGACGATCGAGCCGAGGATACGGCCGGCGTCGACGAGCAGCCACAGGCCGTCGCGCGCCGGGTCGAGGCGCGAGCAGAACTGCGCGCACTCGCCGGCCACCTTCGCCTCGAAGAAGGCACCGAAGCCGTGCTCGCGCGCGTAGAACTGCCCGTGCAGGCCGGCGATGGCGCCGATCGCGCCGGGCAGCCAGCCGGGCACGATGCGCGGGCCGCAGTCGACCGGGCTCAGCGCGGCGTCGAACGGGTAGAGCAGCTCGAACCGCTCCAGCACCACCGGCAGGTCGTCGCGGAACGGGACCCCCAGCCGCCCGCACTCACGGGCGAAGAAACGCCGGTGGCCGTCCATCCAGTCGGCCAGCGTGCGGTCGCCTTCGCCCTCGTCCCAGGCGAAGGCGGCGTCGACGTCGCGCAGCGGCCGCTGGTCGAGCCACGTGCTGCGGATCACGGCGCGCGGCGTACCGTCGTGCTCGGTGACGACGTTGTAGCCGTCGGCCACCGGTGCCGCTTGCGCATCGCGCTCGGCGCTGACCGCCAGCGTCGCCGTGGCCCGCTTCGGTCCGTGCAGCACGAGCTCGACGAGTTCGTGCGCCAGTTCCGGCGTATCGCCGAAGTGCCACGCCTGGCGCGGCGTGGCCTCGGGCAGACCGGCAGCGAGGCAGTACTCGGCCCAGAAGGCGGCGACGCGCGCGTCGTGCAGGGCGGCTTCGGTCGATGGCGTCGCTGCCGTCATTGGCGCCGGCTCAGGTCGCCGCCTCGACGATCAGGCAGGTCGTCGTGCCGTGCGAATACAGCCGCCCTTCGGCATCGACCAGCCGGCCCTCGGCCGTGGCCACCCGCTTGCCACTGGCGACGATCCGGCCCTCGGCGCGCACCGGCCCGGTCTTCTCGGTGAGCGGCCGCACGCAGTGGATCTTGAATTCCAGCGTCGTGTAGCCGAAGCCGGGCTCGACCAGCGTATGCACCGCGCAGGCCATCGCCGAGTCGAGCAGCGTGGCTTGCCAGCCACCGTGCACGCTGCCGATCGGGTTGTAGTGCGCCAAGCCCGGCTGGCCCTGGAACACCGCGCGGCCGCGCTCGACCTCGAGCAGGTAGAAATCCAGCGTGCGCGAGATTGGCGGGTCGGGTACTCGGCCCTCGATCATCGCCTGCAGCAGGTCGAGCCCGCCGAGCTTCGCCGCGTGGCCGGGGTAGGCCAGCCCGGGCTCGGGCGTGCGGGCGCGCAATTCCTCCATTGTTTCCTGCCACGGGTGCATCGCCGACCCTCCGTTCAGGCCGCAATCTTCGCGTAGATCACACTGTCGATCGCCCGGCCAGCCTTCGACCTGTTCTTGCGCAACAGGCCTTCGCGCGCGAAGCCGTTCCTTTCCAGCACGCGCATCGACGCCCGGTTGTCGGCATGCACGCCGGCGAAGACGCGCACCACGCCCGGCATGGCGAAGGCGCGCTCGGTCAGCACCCGCACGATCTCGGTGGCGACGCCGCGCCCCCAGTACGCCCGGCCCAACCAGTAGCCGACTTCGACTTCGCAGGCGAACCGGCCGGTCCCGGGGTGCAGGCCGCAGCCGCCGACGGCGACGTCGTCGAGCGTGATTGCCCAGTGCTCGCCGCCGAATTCGATCTGGCCCTGCGTGATCCAGTGCTGCGCGAGCTCCAGCGTGTAGGGATGCGGAAAGTGGTCGCTCATGTTGCGCCAGACCTCGATGTCGTCAGCGTGCTGCGCCAGCGATGGCGCATCGGACTGGCGCCAGGCGCGCAGGCACCAGCCATCGACCGCAAGCGGCAACCTCGGCGTCACATCGTCTCGGTGAACAGTTCGCGGCCGATCAGCATCCTGCGGATCTCGCTGGTCCCGGCGCCGATCTCGTACAGCTTGGCGTCGCGCCACAGGCGGCCGAGCGGATACTCGTTGATGTAGCCGTTGCCGCCGAAGATCTGGATCCCTTCGCCGGCCATCCAGGTGGCCTTCTCGGCGCACCACAGGATCACGCTGGCGCAGTCCTTGCGCACCCGGCGCACGTGCTCCCTGCCCAGCTGGTCGAGGTTCTTGCCGACCGTGTAGCAGAAGCTGCGCGCCGCCTGCAGCACGGTGTACATGTCGGCGACCTTGCCCTGGATCAGCTGGAACTCGCCGATCGACTGGCCGAACTGCCTGCGGTCGTGCGTGTACGGGACCACGTTGTCCATCACCGCCTGCATGATGCCGATCGGCCCGGCGGCGAGCACCGCCCGCTCGTAGTCGAGCCCGCTCATCAGCACGCGGGCGCCGCCGTTGACCTCGCCGAGCACGTTCTCGGCCGGCACCTCGACGTCCTGGAACACCATCTCGCCGGTATGCGAGCCGCGCATGCCGAGCTTGTCGAGCTTCTGCGCCGTCGAAAAGCCCTTCATGCCCTTCTCGACCAGGAAGGCGGTCACCCCGCGGGCGCCCATCTCCGGCTCGGTCTTGCCGTAGACCACCATGGTGTCGGCATCGGGGCCGTTGGTGATCCACATCTTGGTGCCGTTGAGCAGGTAGTAGCCGCCCTTGTCCTCGGCCTTCAGCTTCATGCTGATCACGTCGGAGCCGGCGCCGGGCTCGCTCATCGCCAGCGCGCCGACGTGCTCGCCGGAGACCAGCTTCGGCAGGTACCTGCGCTTCTGCGCCGCGGTGCCGTTGCGGTGGATCTGGTTGACGCACAGGTTGGAATGCGCGCCGTAGGACAGGCCGATCGAGGCCGAGGCGCGGCTGATCTCCTCCATCGCGATCATGTGCGCCAGGTAGCCCATGTCGGCGCCGCCGTAGTCCTCGGCCACCGTGATGCCGAGCACGCCGAGCGCGCCCATCTTCGGCCACAGCGCCATCGGGAACTGGTCGGAGCGGTCGATCTCGGCCGCGTGCGGCGCGATCTCGGCCTGCGCGAAGTCGCGCACCGCGTCGCGCAATGCCTCGATGTCCTCGCCGAGTCCAAAGTCCAGGCCGGGAAGCTGCATGGCTGTCTCCAGTGATCAGTGCTCGCCGCCGCGGCGCACGGGCCGCACGGGCCGGGGCGGCGGCGTTTCGTCGTCAGAGCCTTTCTTCGCTCATGCCGTGCATCACCATCAGCGTCTGCTGGGTGGCGGCGACCAGCGTCTCGCGGCCCGCCTCGACCGCCCACACGTCGGCGCGCGCGATCGACAGCGTGCGGCCGGGCTTGAGCACCGCGCCGCGGGCGATCAGCCGCTCGCCCCGCGCCGGCGCCAGCATGTTGATCTTGAACTCGACCGTCAGGACCGACGCGTCGGCCGGCATCAGCGTGAAGGCCGCGTAGCCGCCGGCCGAGTCGGCGATCATGCCGACCACGCCGCCGTGCACGAACTTGTGCTGCTGGGTCAGGTCCTCGCGCACCGGCAGCTCGATCGCGCAGCGGCCGGGCTCGACCTGCGTCATCGTCGCGCCGATCAGCGCCATCGCCGCCTGGCGCGCGAACGAGTCGCGCACGCGCTGCTCGAACTGCGGGTTGACGGCTGTGAAGTTCATCGCGGCGGCTGATCGGCGGGGCGAAAGGCCCCAATCGTAGCCGCGCGCCGGCCGCGGCGCCGGCGGGCTGCCGCCATTGGTGTCAACGGGCCCTAGGGCGCCGGGCTGCGGTTGGCCAGGCGCAGGCCGCCGCGGACGATCCGGTACAGGTTCCAGATCCAGACGGCGAGCATGCCCAGGCCGCCGAGCATCGCCGCGCCGACGGTGGCGAAGATCGACTCCCAGGCGATGCCGAGGCTGAACTCCCGCACATGGCCGCCGGCGCGGATCGCCTCGCGGATGACCTCGCTGATGATCGGCCACGCCCCGGCGAAAATCACCCCCAGGCAGACGAGGTAGCCGAGCAGCGTCCACCAGAAGGTGGCGATCAGCCAGCGGTGGTGCGAGGCGACGAAGCCGGCTCCCTCCGCGTCGCGGCGCGCATAGCTGACGATCAGGCCGGCCAGCGGGCCGAGAACGAAGCCGAACACGCCGGTGGCCTGCAGCGCGTAGGCCACCCAGGCGGTGCTGTACTCGCTGCTCGACGGCTCGGCGTCTTGGACATTGAGGTCGGCGGACATCGAACGCGCTCCAGGAACTGGTGCAGATCGTAGCTCGCGGCGCCGCCGCCGGCGCGCAGCCCAGGCCTCGAATTCCGCGCTCCGTCGCAATTGCTAACCTCGCTGCCCATGAACGGGCGCACGGCGCAGTCGGTGCTGCGCGAGGTCTTCGGCTACTCGAGCTTCCGCGGCTTCCAGCGCGAGGTGATCGACCACGTCGCCGCCGGCGGCGACGCCCTGGTGCTGATGCCCACCGGCGGCGGCAAGTCGGTCTGCTACCAGATCCCGGCGCTGCTGCGGCGGGGCGTCGGCGTGGTCGTCTCGCCGCTGATCGCGCTGATGGCCGACCAGGTGGCGGCGCTGCGGGAGCTCGGCGTGCGCGCCGCGTTTCTGAACTCGACGCTGCCGCCGCGCCAGGCGGCGGCGGTGGAAGCCGCGATGCGGCGCGGCGAGCTCGACCTGGTCTACCTGGCGCCGGAACGGCTGCTCGCCGAGCGCTGCCAGCGGCTGCTCGACGAGTGCCAGATCGCGCTGTTCGCCATCGACGAGGCGCACTGCGTGTCGCAGTGGGGGCACGACTTCCGCCCCGAGTACGGCCAGCTGGCCGTGCTGCGCGAACGCTGGCCGGATGTGCCTCGCATCGCCCTGACCGCCACTGCCGACGTGCCGACGCGGCGCGAGATCGTCGAGCGGCTGCTGGTCGACGCGCGCATGTTCGTCGCCAGTTTCGACCGGCCGAACATCCGCTACCGGATCGTCGAGAAGCGCGAGCCGCGCGAGCAGCTGCTGCGCTTCATCAGCGAGGAGCATCCCGGCGAGGCCGGCATCGTCTATGCGCTGGCCCGCCACACCGTCGAGGAGGTGGCACGGTTCCTGGTCGCGCACGGCATCGCCGCGGCGGCCTACCACGCCGGCATGGACGCCGCCGCGCGGACCGAGAACCAGCGCCTGTTCAAGGCCGAGGAGGGCAGGGTGATCGTCGCCACGATCGCCTTCGGCATGGGCATCGACAAGCCGGACGTGCGCTTCGTCGCCCACCTCGACATGCCGAAGAGCATCGAGGGCTACTTCCAGGAGACCGGGCGCGCCGGCCGCGACGGCGCAGCGGCCGACGCCTGGATGACCTACGGGCTGGCCGACGTGGTGCAGCAGCGGCGGCTGATCGAGATGTCGGAGGCGGACGACGCCTACAAACGGCTGTCGATGGCCAAGCTCGACGCGATGCTCGGCCTGGCCGAGGCCGCCGACTGCCGGCGCGTGCGGCTGCTGGCCTACTTCGGCGAGGCAAGCGCGCCGTGCGGCAACTGCGACAACTGCCTGTCGCCGCCGCAGGTGCGCGACGCCAGCGACGACGCGCGCAAGCTGCTGTCGTGCATCTACCGCTGCCGGCAGGCAGGCGGCTTCGGCTTCGCCGCCACGCACGTCATCGACGTGCTGCGCGGCCGGCTCACCGACAAGGTGCAGCGGTTCGGCCACGACAGGCTCAGCACCTTCGGCGTCGGCGCCGACGTGCCGGAGGCCGACTGGCGGCTGCTGCTGCGCCAGCTGGTGGCGCAGCACCTGGTCGAGGTCGACCACCAGCGCTTCAACGTGCTGCGCCTGGCCGAGGCCAGCCGCGCCGTGCTGCGCGGCGAGCGGCGCGTCGAACTGCGCCACCGGCCCGTCACGGTGCGCGGCAAGTCGAGGCCGGCGAAGGGGACCACCGCCGCCGCCCTCGACCCGGCGGCGGCCGAGCTGTTCGACCGGCTGCGCGCCTGGCGCGGGCAGGTCGCCCGCAGCCGCGGCGTGCCGGCCTACGTCGTGCTCCACGACAGCACGCTGCAGGCGATCGCCCAAGCGCGACCGCCGAGCATCGAGGCGCTGCGGTCGATCCCCGGTCTCGGCGAGCGCAGGCTCGCCAATTACGGCGCGCAGCTGCTGGCGCTGGTCAGCGGCTGAGGCGCCGCTCAGCCGGCCGCATCGCGCGCCCGCATCTTCGCCGCGATGTAGTCGCCGTGCGGCACGTACAGCAGCTCGGCGATCTTGCGCAGCACGTGCTGTTCGTGCGCGCTGAGCGACGCGTCGGCGTAGGCGACCCGCCACATCAGCTCGATCACGCGCACCTTCTGCGGCGGCGAGAAGTTGCGGTTGATCAGCGAGGTGAACTGGTAGTAGTCGCTGGCCTGCCGGCTCTCCTGCTCGGCCAGTTCGACCAGCGCCGCGGCCTCGCCGGCGGCCAGCCCGAACTTGGCGCCGATGGCTGCCAGCAGGGCCTCGCGCTCGGCCGGCGCGATGCTGCCGTCGCCGCGGACGACCTCGACCAGCAGGGCTGCCGTGGCCAGCTGCAGGCGCTGCGCTTCCTGCGCCGGCTCGTCGGCCTGGCCGATGTGGCGGTCGAAGAAGTCACGGATGGCTTTGAGCATTGCTCTGCGGTCGCGCGGCGGAGGGGTTCGGCCGCCCTGCGGTCAGGGCGGCGGCAACAGAGCGACGATAATGCAGCCGCGGGCCTGGCTCGCGCCGGATGCGCCTGCGACGGCCGGCCCGCCACAGAAGATTCGCGATGAACGCTCGTTTCCACATCGTCGGCTGCGCGCTGGCCGCCGAACCCGACGCGGCGGCGATCGACGAGTTCGCCGAATGGGCTCGTCGCCACGGCGCCCGCATGCTGTCGCAGGACGACCGGCGGGCGGTGTTCGTGCAGTTCGATGCTGCCGGCACGCAGCTGATCCTGCACGGCTGCCGTTCGGCAGCGGCGCGCCGGCAACCCCGCCTGCGCGTCGGCTTCGCCTCCGGCGTCAAGGAGGCCAACGGTCCCGACGGCGAGGCGCGCGCAGGCGAGCGCGGCGTCCAGCAGGCCTGCGACCTGGCGGCAGCGGCGCGGCCGGGGCAGGTGCTGCTTTCGTCGCAGCTCGGCTCGCTGCTGCAGCTGGCGCAGCTCGAGCCGCACGATCGGCTGCTGGCCACCCGCGTCGGACTGCCGGACGGCCGGCCGGCTTCGGCCTATTCGGTCGAGTCGCCCCGCCCGCCGGCATGAATCCGCTCGAGCACGAACTGGTCTACCCGTGGCCCGGCCTGCCGGCGCCGGGCGAGGTCAGCGAGCTGCGGCCGGGGCTGCTGTGGGTGCGCATGCGGCTGCCGTTCGCGCTCGACCACATCAACCTGTGGCTGCTCGATGACGAGATCGACGGCGTGCGAGGCTGGACCATCGTCGACTGCGGCATCACCTCCGACGAGACCAAGGCGGCCTGGGAGAACATCTTCGACACGGTCTTTGCCGGGCGGCCGCTGCTGCGGCTGATCGCCACCCACTTCCACCCGGACCACCTCGGGCTCGCCCACTGGCTGGCCGCCGGCGGCGAGCGCCGTCGCTGGAGCGCGCCGCTGTGGATGAGCGCCACCGAGTGGACCATCGGCCGCCTGCTGTCGCAGACCAAGGGAGAACTGGGCGACGAGGCCGGCGAGCGCAGCGCCGCGCACTTCGCCCGCCACGGACTGGCCGATCCGGAGTCGCTGGCCAAGGTGCGGGCGCGCGGCGCCGGCTACTACTCGAAGCTGGTGCCGGCGGTGCCGCCGTCGTACCGGCGGATCCAGCACGGCCAGTCGATCGCCGTCGGGCCGCACGGGGCCCGCCGCGTGTTCGAGGTGATCGTCGGCCACGGCCACGCGCCCGAGCACGTGTCGCTGTTCTGCGCCTCCGACCGCCTGCTGATCTCGGGCGACATGGTGCTGCCGCGCATCTCGACCAACGTCAGCGTGTTCGAGGTCGAGCCCGAGGGCAACCCGCTGCCTCAGTACCTTCATTCGCTCGACCGCTACCTGCAGCTGCCGGAGGACACGCTGGTGCTGCCGTCGCACGGCAAGCCGTTTTACGGCCTGCACCGGCGCATCGCCCAGCAGCACGCGCACCATCAGGCGCGGCTCGAGGAGGTGCTGGCCGCCTGCGCGAAGCCGGCCAGCGCGGCCGACATCCTGCCGGTGCTGTTTGCGCGCGAACTCGACCTGCACCAGACGACCTTCGCGCTCGGCGAGTCGCTCGCGCACCTGCATGCGCTGTGGTTCGACGGCCGGGTCGAGCGCCGCGCCGGCAACGACGGTGTCTTGCGTTTCGTCGCCGTCTAGCGCCGGCGGCGCCCAGATCCGCACGGAGAGGCAATGAGCGACGGCAACAAGGAACGTGCCGCCACGCAGCTGGTCACGCTCGGGCGCGACGCCCGGGCCAGCTTCGACTTCGTCAACCCGCCGCTGGTGCGCGGCTCGACGGTGCTGCACCGGGACGTCGCCGAACTGCGCGAGCGCACGCGGCAGCGCATCGAGGGCGCTGACGCCGAGGCAGGCGCGGCGCCGCCCTACGGCATCTACGGCACGCCGACGCACCAGGCGTTCTACCGCGCGCTGACCGCGCTCGAGGGCGGCCATCGGAGCTGGGCCTTCCCTTCCGGCCTGGCGGCGGTCACCGCGTCGATCCTCGCCTATGTGCAGCAGGGCGACCACGTGCTGGTCCCGGACTCGGTCTACTGGCCGACGCGGCGTTTCGCCGGCCAGACGCTGCCGCGCTTCGGCGTCGAGGCGAGCTTCTACGATCCGCGCCTGGGCGAACGCGGCCGCGCGGCGGTCGAAGCGATGTTCCGGCCGAACACGCGGCTGCTGTTCCTCGAATCGCCCGGATCGCTGACCTTCGAGATGCAGGACGTGCCGCTGCTGGCCGAGGTGGCGCGCGCCCGCGGCGCGATCAGCGTGATCGACAACACCTGGGCCACGCCGCTGTACTTCCGGCCGCTGGCGCACGGCGTCGACGTGTCGCTGCACGCGGCGACCAAGTACATCGGTGGTCACTCGGATCTGATCATGGGCACGGTCACCTGCAACGAGCGGGCCTGGCCACCGATGCGCGAGACCGTGCATTTCTACGGCCTGACGACCAGTCCCGACGACTGCTGGCTGGCGTTGCGCGGCCTGCGTTCGATGGGCGCGCGGCTGGCACAGCACCGGGCGACGGCCGAGGCGATGATCGCCTGGCTGAAGCGGCAGCCGGAGGTCGAGCGGATCCTGTACCCGGCCGACGCCGACGATCCCGGGCACGCGCTGTGGCGGCGCGACATGAGCGGCGCCTCCGGGCTGTTCGGCGTGGTGCTGAAGCCCGGCATCGCCGAGAAGAACTACCACGACTTCATCGACGGCATGGCGCTGTTCGGCCACGGGTTCTCGTGGGGCGGCTTCGAAAGCCTGCTGATTCCTTCATCGCCCGAGCGCACCGTGACGCCGTCGCCCTACGGCGGTCGGCTGTTCCGCATCAGCGCCGGGCTCGAGGATCCGGCCGACCTGATCGCCGACCTCGAGTCGGGTTTCGCGCGGCTGCGGGCGGCTGGCTGAACTCCGCGCGCTCAGCGCCGCAGGCAGCTGCGACGCAGCTGCGCCAGCCTGCCGAGCCCGTCGATGGCGCGCGAACCGTACCAGCTGGTCCATTCGCCATCGACCAGCTCGACCGGCTTGCCGGCCAGGCGCGCGCGCAGCTGCTGAGCATGGCGCTCGCCGAAGCTGAACGGCTCGGTCGACAGCAGCAGCCGGTCGACCCGCGCTGCTTCGGCGTCGATGTCGGCCAGCCGCGGATAGCGCGCGCTGCCGGCGTCGCCGCCCGGCCCGTGCGGCACGCGCCAGCCGACTGACGCCAGCGTCCTGGCGATGTAGGTGTCGGCGGCCACCGTCATCCACGGGTCCTTCCAGATCAGGTACAGCACGGTCTCGACCGGCCAGTCGGTTCGGCGCAGCGCGTCGAGCTCCGCCTGCAGCCGCGCGCACAGCGCCTCGGCGGCCTCGGTGCGGCCGAAGATGCCGCCGAGCAGCCGGTACAGCACCAGGTTGTCGGAAGGCGCGTTCGGGTGGGTCACGACCACGTGCGGCACGAACTCGCGCAAGGCGTCGACGGTCGGCGCCTCGTTCTCGTCGACGTTGACGATCGCATGCGTCGGCCGCAGGGCGCGCACCGCGTCGAGCTTGACGTCCTTGGTGCCGCCGACCTTGGCGACCTCGCGCACGATCTCGCGCGGATGCACGCAGAAGCCGGTGCGGCCGACCAGCTGCCCGCGCAGGCCGAGGTCGACCAGCGTCTCGGTGATCGACGGCACCAGCGAGACGATTCGCGCGTCCCGCGCGCGCTCGAAGCGCTGGCCCAGCGCGTCGGTAAAGCGCTCGCTCACCCGGTGGCGGTCAGTCGGCGGCGCCCGGCTGCCGGCGCGGCTTGTACGGCCGGTTGCCGAAGGCGCGGTCGAACAGGCGGTTCGGCATCAGCCGCAGCAGCCCGGCGACGATCGCCATCGGCCAGGGGATCACGCGGTAGGAGACGCCGGCGAGAATCGCGTCGACCGCCCGCCTGGCGAACTGCTCCGGCTCCATCAGGAACGGCATCCGGTACGGATTCTTCGCCGTCAGCGGCGTGCGCACGAAACCGGGGACGATCGTCACCACCTTCACGCCGCTGCGCTTCAGCTCGACGCGCAGGCTCTCGCAGTAGCTGGCCACTGCCGCCTTCGATGCGCAGTACGCCTCCGAGCCCGGCAGGCCGCGCACGCCGGCGACGCTGCCGATGCCGACCAGCGTGCCGCGGCCGCGCGCACGCATGGGGGCGATGAAGGGGTGGAAGGTGTAGGCCATTGCCAGCACGTTGGTCTCGAGCACGTCGCCGAAGGCGTCGAGGTCCTCGTAGTGCTCGGTCAGCACGCCGATCGAGATGCCGGCGTTGGCCACCACGATGTCGGCGCCGCCGGTGGCATCGTCGAACGCCCGGGCGGCGGCGATCAGGGCGTCCTTGTCGGTGACGTCGACCGCATAGACGTGGTGCCGGCCGGGGCTCTGCCCGACGATCTCGTCGAGGGCGGCGCGCCGCCGCGCCACCAGGCCGAGCGTGGCGCCGCGCCGCGCGAACTCGGCGGCGAGCGCCGCCCCGATGCCGCTCGAGGCACCGGTGAGGAAGACCTTCATCGCCCTGGGCGCGGGGCCGGCCGGAAATTCGACTCTGACCCCGATTTCCTACTTCTTGACGCCGCTGCCGCGTTCCTTGCGGGCCAGGCCGATCAGGTAGTCCATCACCGGCAGCGTGCCGGCGCGGCTGCCGACCATCGACGGCGCGGTCATCCACTTGCCGTCGATGGCGACCGCCGGCGTGCCCTCGAGCTTGTAGGCCTCCCAGACCTGCGTCGCGCGGCTGGTCTGCGTGGCGACGCTGAAGGAATTGAAGGTGTCGAGCCACAGCTTGCGGTCGATGCCGTTGGCGGCCATGAAGTCGGCGATCTCGTTCGGGTCGATCATCTTCTTCTTCTGGCCGTGATAGGCGGCGAAGACCTTGTTGTGCAGCTCCTCGACCTTGTTCAGCTGCAGCAGCGAGTAGTAGATCTTGGTGTGGTTGGCGGTGGCGGCGACGAAGGCCACCGGCAGCCGGCGGTACTCGGCGTCGGCCGGCATCTTCTTGCGCCAGGCGTCGAGGTCGGGGTTGAAGGTGGCGCAGTGCGGGCAGCTGTACTGGAAGAACTCCAGCACCTCGATCTTGTTGCCGGTGTCGACCGGCTGCGGCGGCTTGACCTCGCGGTAGTCGCGCAGGGCGACCGGCTCTTTCGGCTGGGCGTGCACGACACTCGCGGCCGGCACGAGGGCGGCGGCGAGCACGAAGCGGCGTCGGGTCGATTGCATGGCGGGTTCCTTCTCCTCTTGGGTCAGGGCACGGGCCCGGTCGGCACATCCAGTGCCGGGGGTTGCAGGACAAACGCACTGACCGCCGCCGCCGCTGACGGTTCCCTCGGCGTGGCGCGGCGTCGCATCAGCGCAGGCGGACGATCTGCGCCTCGATACTGTTCTCGGCCAGCAGCTTGCGCACGCGGTTGACATCGTCGAGCTGCCCGTACGGTCCGAGGCGGACCCGGTACAGCGTCTGCCCGCTCTGGTCGATCGGGAAGATGCGTGCGTCCAGGCCGAGCATGGCCAGCTGGGCGCGCATGCCGTCGGCGTCCTCCATCGACTTGAACGCCCCTGCCTGCAGCAGGAAGCGAGTGCCTTCGGGCAGCGCCTCCGCCTTGCCTGCCTCTGGCGCGCCGGCGGCCGTCCCCGCCTTGTCGGGCAGCACCAGCGGTGCCAACGGCGGCGCGCTCGCCGCGGGCGGCGCTGGCGGCGCCAGGTTGAGGCTCTTGTTCGGATCCGGCAGCTTGCCGTCGGCCGGCACGCCCGGGGTCGCCGTCGGCGGGCGCACCTTGCTGACGAACGGCAACGGCGCGTTGCTGATGTACAGCGCGATCGCCACCGCGATCGCCAGGCCGATCACCAGGCCGATGACGAGCCCGAGCAGCATGGCGCCGCGCTGGCTCAGGACGCGTTGTTGCAGCGGTGGATTCACCTGGGCTCCCGCACTCGGCATCGATCGTCGCGATGCCACCTACATCCGCTCGGGCGCCGACACGCCGAGCAACCGCAGTGCATTGCGCAGCACCTGGCGGGCGGCCAGCAGCAGCGCCAGCCGGGCATCGCGCAGCGCGCCGTCGTCGACCAGCACGCGTTCGGCATTGTAGAAGGCGTGGAAATCGGCGGCGAGGTCCTTCAGGTAGAAGGCGATCTGGTGTGGCGCAAGCTCCTCGGTCGCCTCGCGCAGCACCTGCGGGTACAGCGCCAGCCGGCCGAGCAGCGCCAGTTCGCGGGCGCCGGCAAGCGGCGACAGGTCGCGCTGCAGGGCGGTGCTCTCGTCCACCAACACCCCGGCGGTGGCCGCCTGCGCCAGCACCGAGCAGATGCGGGCGTGCGCGTACTGCACGTAGTAAACGGGGTTGTCCTCGCTGCGCGACAGCGCCAGGTCGACGTCGAAGGTGAACTCGGTGTCGGCCTTGCGCGAGGCGAGGAAGAAGCGCGTTGCGTCGCGGCCGACCCAGTCGAGCAGGTCGCGCAGCGTCACGTAGCTGCCGGCGCGCTTGGACATCTTCACCTCCGCGCCGCCGCGCATCACGCGCACCATCTTGTGCAGCAGGTAGTCGGGGTAGCCCGGCGGGATGCGCAGGCCGAGGCTCATCGCGGCCGCCTGCAGCCCGGCGCGCACCCGCGCCACCGTGCCGTGGTGGTCCGAGCCCTGCACGTTGATGACCTTGCCGAAGCCGCGCTCGAACTTGGCCAGGTGGTAGGCGACGTCCGGCACGAAGTAGGTGTAGCTGCCGTCGGACTTGCGCATCACGCGGTCCTTGTCGTCGCCGCTGCCCTCGATGTCGGTGGTGCGCAGCCACAGCGCGCCTTCGGCCTCGTAGGTCATGCCCGAGGCGACCATCGCCTGCACCGCCGCCTCGACCCGGCCGTCGGCGTACAGCGACGACTCGAGGTAGAAGTGGTCGAAGGTGACGCCGAAGGCCGCCAGGTCGGTGTCCTGCTCGTGCCGCAGGTAGGCGACCGCGAAGCGGCGGATGTTGTCGAGGTCGTCGACGTCGCCGCTGGCGTCGACCGGCGAGCCGTCGCGCGCCGTCTGCCGGTCGCCGGCGAGGAAGGCGCGGGCGATCTCGACGATGTACTCGCCGCGGTAGCCGGCCTCCGGGAACTCGACGCTGCGGCCGGCCAGCTCCTGCGCCCGCGCCTGCACCGACAGCGCCAGGTTGTGGATCTGCGCGCCGGCGTCGTTGTAGTAGAACTCGCGCGTCACGTCGAAGCCCTGCGCCGCCAGCAGCGCCGCCAGCGCGTCGCCGATCGCCGCCTGCCTGGCATGGCCGAGGTGCAGCGGCCCGGTCGGATTGGCGGAGACGAACTCGACCATCACCTTGTGCCCGCCGCCGGCGGTCGAGGTGCCGAAGCAGTCGCGGCTGCGCAGCACCTCGTGCACCACCGACTGCTTGGCGGCGGCGGCCAGCCGCAGGTTGATGAAGCCGGGGCCGGCGATTTCGACCGAATCGACCAGGCCCTGGCCGGCGGGGTTCACGCGCAGCGCGTCGGCGATCGCCGTGGCCACCTCGCGCGGGTTCCTCTTCAGGCTCTTTGCCACCTGCAGCGCCACCGTGCAGGCCAGGTCGCCGTGCGCCTCGACCTTCGGTCGCTCGAGCACGACCGGCACGCCGGCGATGCCGAGGCCGGCCAGCGCCTGCTCGATCAGCGCGGCGACGGTGTCTCGGTGCTCGGGCAGCATGGACGTTGCGGTACGGGGGAAACGGCGGATTCTACCGAGGCAGGTACGGACGACGACGCGTCGCTCGCCGCCGCCCGGTCGCTATGGCAGCAGGGCGGCGGAGATTACGATTCGCCGCAACGCGAGCGACGACCGTTCGCCGCGGACGCGAACTTCTGGGAGGAAGGGATGAAAGCAAGAAGCACGATCCCGATCGCCGCCTTGCTGGCGCTGGCGGTCGCTTCGGCGGCCGCGCAGACCAAGGCGCCGCAGCAGGTGGTCAAGCCGCCGGTGGCGCAGGCGTGGATCGACGTCGCCACCTTCGCCGGGATGGGCATGCCGATGGGCGCTGCCGGGGCCAACCCGTCGGCGGCCATGCTCGGTGGCATGTTCGGCGGCCAGGGCGGGCCGAACGCCTTCGGCAATACCCAGGTCGGTGCGGCCGGCCGCTGGGTCGACGTCACGCTGTACACCAGCCGCAACCCGAACCTCGCCGAGGCGCTGCAGTCGGTGCCGGCCGGCACGCAGCTGGCGCCGACGCTGAAGCTGGTCTCGCCGACCGATCAGAAGGGCAAGCCGGTGCGACCCGACGACGAAAGCGTCGACACGCCCGAGTACGAGCGACCGAAGGGCAAGATGCTGCTGTACTGGGGCTGCGGCGAGAACGTGCGCGCCGGCCAGCCGCGGGTGGTCGACTTCGCCACTGCCGCGCCGGCCGACTACCAGAAGTTCTTCGTCGCCCGCCGGGCCACCCAGCGCGGCACCCACTCGGCGGTCGGCCGGCCGCACTGGCCGAGCCGCGACGACACGCGCATGGTGCCGGCCGGCGCTTCGCTCGCCGGCGAGCACGGCTTCAGCGGGCAGGGCGTGCCGGACGGCTTCAGGTTCGGCATTCCGGCGGCGCAGGACATCATGCCGCCGATCGAGCTGGCGCAGCGCGATGCCGGCGGCGCGACGGTGCTCGAGTGGAAATCCCTGCCGACCGCGCGCGCTTACTTCATCGCGGCGATGGGCGCCAGGGAAGGCGCCGGCGCCGAGATCGTCTTCTGGACCTCGAGCGAGGAGCCGGACACCGGCATGGGGCTCACTGACTACCAGACCAACGCCGCGGTCGACCGCTGGCTGCGGGAGAAGGTGCTGCTCGCGCCGGCGACGACCACCTGCACCGTGCCCAAGGGCATCTTCGGCGAGGGCGCGATGCTGCGCATGATCGCCTACGGGGCCGAACTGAACCTCGCCCATCCGCCGCGGCCGGCCGACCCGAAGCTCCCGTGGGAGCCGCAGTGGGCGGTCAAGGTGCGCGTGAAGAGCGTGGCGAGCAGCCTGCTCGGCATGGACATGGCGTCGATGACGCCCGAGGCCGAGAAGGAGCAGGCGCCGGCGGCCGGCACACCGAAGAAGGAGGACAAGCCGCCGAGCGCCGTCGACGAGGCGATGGACGCCGCCAAGAAGCTGCGCGGCCTGTTCGGCCGTTGAGCGCGCCGGCCGCCGGGCGATCCTCGTGAGTGCCTCGTGCCGCATCGACCACCTGGTGCTGGCCTGCGCCGATCTGGCGCAGGCTGCGGCACACGTACGCGCGCTGCTGGGCGTCGAGGTGCAGCCGGGCGGCAGGCACGCGCTGATGGGTACGCACAATGCGCTGCTGAAGCTCGGCCCGCGCACGTACCTCGAACTGATCGCCATCGACCCCGGCGGCGCGGCGCAGCGGCCGCGCTGGTTCGGGATGGACACGGCGGCGGTGCGCACGCGCATGGCGAGCGGGCCGTTCCTGCTGACCTGGGTGGCGGCCTGCAGCGATGTCGTCGCCGCGGCGGCGCTCGACCGGGGATTCGGCGAAGTGATCGCTGCCAGCCGCGGCGCCTTTTCCTGGCGCATCACCGTGCCGGCCGACGGCGGCCTGAACCGCGACGGCGTCGTGCCGACGCTGATCCAGTGGAACGGCCAGGCGCACCCCTGCGATGGCCTGGCCGAATCCGGCTGCTCGCTGCGCGAGCTCGAGCTGCGGCACCCGGCGGCGGCGCAGCTCGAGCCGCTCTTCGCTTCGCTGCAGCTGCATGGACCGGTCCGCCTGCGGGCGGGCGCCGCAGCGATCACCGCGCGGATCGCCACGCCGCGCGGCGTGACCGAACTGTGCTGAGCCACGGCCTACCGGCGTCGATGACGGGCATGCGAGAGGCAAGCGCCCCTGGCGCAGCCGTCGGCATTGCGGCCCGGCGCTGACCGGCCCTAGGGCAGGCGCGGCAGCGAGAAGGCCGGCTCGACCGTGCCGACGGCGATGCCGCGGTAGTTGCGGATCACCCGCTCGTCGAGCGGCGCCAGCGGCGTGCCCGCCGCTGCGTCGATCAGCCCCAGCTGCTGCAGCACCGCCACCGTGGCGACGTGCATCGCGCGGCGATTGCCGTCGGCGATGCGGATGGCGATGCCGATGCCGCGCGAGCGCACGCCGATCGCCTGCACGCCGTCGGCGCCGACCTTGCTGACCCAGTCGCCGCCGCCGGTGCGCATCAGCATCAGGTCGCCGCGCCTGGTGCCGGAGACCAGGTCGGGGTGACGCTTCATCGCGTAGGCCAGCGCGGCCAGCTCGGGCGTCTCGCCGACCGCCAGCCGGCTGAAGGTGTGCGCCAGCGCCGACAGCGGCATGGCGTAGTTCGGCGCACTGCAGCCGTCCATGCCCATCGGCAGGTCGCGGCTGCCGGCGAAGCGTTCGACGATCGCCCGCACCCGCTGCTGCAGCGGCGAGTCGAGGTCGAGATAGCGCGCCAGCGGCTGACCGTGCATGCGGCAGTAGGCCAGGAAACCGGTGTGCTTGCCCGAGCAGTTGTGGTGCAGCGGCGAAAAGCGCGCACCCGGCGGCGGGCAGGTCGAGGTGTGCGTGTAGTAGCTCGGCGGGTGGCAGCCGCAGTGCAGGTCGGACTCCTTCGCGCCGATGCGCGCGAGCATCCGCCGCACGACCTGCACGTGCACCGCCTCGCCGCCGTGGCTGGCGCACATCAGCGCCAGCATCTGCGAGTCGAAGCCGAAGTGCGCCATGCCGCCATCGGCGACGAAGGCGAGCGCCTGCAGCGGTTTGAGCGCCGAGCGGGTGAAGTTCAGCCCGTGCGCATCACCGGCGCCGGCGACCAGCCGGCCACTGGCGTCGACCACCGCGATCGAGCCGAGGTGGACGCACTCGGCAAAGCCGCCGCGGGTGGTGCGGACCAGCGGGACGTGCTCGGGCGCCGGCTGCATCGGTCGGCCGGGCGGGCTCACGCCGCGGCGGGCTCGCCGCCGGCCGCCAGCCGCGCCGTCACCTCCCTGCGGTAGCGGTTCAGCTCCTGCACCGAGTCGAAGCTGCGGTCGAACAGCAGCCCCATGTTGTGCAGGATGCGCTCGACGACGCGGCGCTCCCAGGCGTCGTCGAACTTGATCTGCGCATCGAGCCAGCGCTCCAGCCAGGCCGGGTCGGGCAGCCGTGACTGCACGGTGTCGTTGGGGAACAGCGCCTTGCTCACGTGCAGGTTGGTCGGGTGCAGCGCCTGCGCGGTGCGCCGCGCCGAGGCCATCAGCACGCCCACCTTGGCGAAGGCGGCGCGCGCCGTGTCGCCGAGCTCGGCCAGGTACTTCCTCATGTAGCGCAGGTAGGCGCCGCCGTGGCGGGCCTCGTCCTGGCTCATCAGCCGGTAGATGTGCCTGATCACCGGCTCGGTGTGCCACTCGGCGGCGCGCCGGTACCAGTGGTTCAGCCGGATCTCGCCGCAGAAGTGCAGGGTCAGGGTCTCCAGTGCCGGCGCCGGGTCGAAGTCGAAGCGCACCGCGTGCAGCTCGTCGGCGGTGGGCACCAGCTCCGGGCGGAAGCGCTTCAGGTACTCGATCAGCACCAGCGCGTGCTTCTGCTCCTCGTAGAACCACACGCTCATGAAGGCGGAGAAGTCGGAGTCGTGACGGTTGTCGCGCAGGAACATCTCGGTGGCCGGCAGCGCCGACCACTCGGTGATGGCGTTCATCTTGATCGTCCGCGCCTGCTCGTCGGAGAGCCGGTCGGCCTCGAACCGGTCCCACGGCACGTCGTGGTCCATGCGCCAGCGCACCGCCTCGAGCGACTTGAAAAGTTCCGGGTACAGCATGTTCATCGGGACCACCCCGCCTCAGCTCGCCGCCTTTCGCCTCAGCAGCCGCATCAGTCCGCCGAGCAGGGGGATCTTCTCATACAGCTCCTCGGCGGCGTCCCAGTAGTCGCGGTGGTATTCGATCCGCCCGGCGGCGTCGAACCGCAGGTGGCTGGCGCCGTGGATCACCTGCTCGGCCCGGCCGAGCCGCCGGGCGCGGAACAGGAAATCCCAGGTGAGCAGCGCGCTGCTGCCTTCGGCCACCACCTCGCGCACGACGAAGCGCGGCGAGTCCACCTGGTCGAACATGTGCGCGAAGATGCGGCGGATCGGCTCGATGCCGCGCACCTCGTTGAACGGGTCCTTGAAGTAGGCGTCGGCCGCGTAGATCTCGTCGATCCGCCGCAGCGCCTCCGGCGAGATCGACTCGAAGTACGCGCGCGCCCGCTCGACCGCACCGCGGCTCATGATCCGGTCGCCCTGCGCACCGCGGCGAACTGCAGCCGGTACGGAGCCATCCGCAGCAGCTTCAGCCAGCGGGTGAAGCGCTTCGGATAGTGGATCTCGAAGGCACCGGCGGCGATCCCGTCGAGCGTGACTCGCGCCGCGTCCTCGGCCTTCATCAGCGCCGGCATGGCGAAGCGGTTCTTGCGCGTCAGCGGCGTGTCGACGAAGCCCGGGTTGACCAGGTACACGCCGATGCCCTGCGGCCGCAGGTCGCCGTACAGCGACTCGGCGAAGTTGATCAGCGCCGCCTTGCTGGCGCCGTAGATCAGCGCCTTCGGCAGCCCGATGTAGCCGGCCACCGAGGCCACGATGCCGATGCCGCCGCTCGCCTGCCGCTCGAGCACCGGCAGGATCGCGTCGACGCAGTTCAGCACGCCGTGCAGGTTGACCTCCAGCAGCTGGCGTGCCCTGGCGAGGTTCCAGTGCGACGCATCGAGCTGCGCCTCGCCGCCGTCCGCGCGGCCCGCCCGCGCCCGCATCTCCGCGTGCGTGCCGGCAACGACGAGCGCGAGGTCGAAGCCGCCCCAGGCCCGCTCGATCACCTTCGCCGCCGCGTGCACGCTCGCCACGTCGGTGACGTCCAGCGGCGCGACCAGGGCATCGGCGTGCCCGTCGGCGACGCCCTGCAGCAGCGAGCGGCTGCGCGCCGACAGCGCCACCTGCGCGCCGCGGGCGAGCAGCTCGCGGGCGATCGCCGCGCCGATGCCGTAGGAGGCGCCGATCACCCACACGCGCCGGCCGCGGTAATCGGCGAACGGCGGGTTCAGCGGACCGAACAGCCCCGGCATCGGCGCGTGCGTCGTGCGCGGCGCTCCGGCGGGCCGGCGATGCGCGGGTGAACTCATGGCCGGGCGAAGGAGATCAGGACCTCGCCGACCCTGAAGCCCCAGAAGGTCATCACGGCGCGGTTGAGCATGACCTTCTCGTCGATGAGGAACATCCAGTCGTCGAAGTCGATCTCGTAGCGCTTGCCCTCCCTGGTCCTGAGCATGAAGGTGTACGACCAGTTCAGTGCGTTGCCGGCGACGACGCCGACGGCCTCGCCCTTGACGTCGGCGGCAGTGCCGCTCCAGCGGCCCGGCTGGCCGGGCACCGGGCGCAGGGTCCAGACCCGCCTCTCCTTCTCGCCGTCGGACCAGAGGAAATCCTCGTCGAGGGTGCCGACGTCGCCGTCCCAGCTGGCCTTGATCGTCACCACGAAACGGCGCTGCACCTGGCCCGAGCGGTCCATGAACAGGCCGTGGCCGGTCAGCGTGCCGTCGAAGTATCGCTGCAGGTCCAGCGCCGGCTTTTCGCGGGCGTAGACCTGCGGGTCGGCCGAGCTGCAGCCGGCGGTCAGCGCCAGCGCGCCGGCGGCGGCGACGAGCCGCATCAGGATTCGCCTCAGCATCGTTTGATCCTCAGAATCGCTGCCGGCGCCACGCGGCGGCGAGCCAGGCCGCGGCGACGAGCTTCAGTGCGCACGGCACCGCCGCGTAGGTGAAGGCCAGCGCCTGCAGCGCCGCCTCGTCCTGCACGCCGCGGCTGTAGCCCAGCGCGTCGAGCATGGTCAGCGCCAGCGCTCCTGCCACCGCCAGCACCAGCTTGTTGACGAAGTTCCACAGCCCGAAGTAGGCGCCCTCGCGCTGGCCGCTGTGGCCGTTGGCATCGATCACCCGCGCGAGCAGGGCCGGCGGCAGCGCCAGGTCGGCGCCGAAAGCGAGGCCCGAGAGCGCGCAGATCGCCGCGAAGCCGGCCGCCGCGCCGGCCGGCAGCCAGAAGGCCCAGATGAAGGCCGCCACGGCCGCCACCATGCCCGCCAGCCACAGCGCGTGCAGGCTGAAGCGGCGCGCCAGCCGGCTCCACAGCGGCATGCTGGCGGCGCCGGCGAGGAAGTACACGGCGAGGAACGCCGGGGCAAGGGCGGCCAGGCCGAGCCGGTCGGAGACGAAGAAGACGAACACCGTGGCGGTGATCGACGGCGCCAGCGCGTTGAGCGCGAATACGCCGAGCAGCCAGCGCGTGTTGCGCGCCGCCAGCGGCACCGTGAAGGCGAGGTAGGGATTGCCCGGCGGCAAGGGCCGCGCCTGCGGCGGCCGCGGCGCGCCCCGGGCCAGCGCCAGCAGTCCCAGCACCAGCAGGCCGGCCAATGCCGCCGCGGTGGTGCCGTAGCCCGCCAGCAGCGGCAGGCTGCCGCCGATCAGCACGCCGATCAGCCCCGCGCCCTCGCGCGCGCCGGTGATTCGCGCGCGGCCGGCATCGTCGTGCGCCAGTTCGGCGCCCCAGGCCTGGTAGGCGACGATCGCCAGCGAGTAGCCGAGGTAGGCGGCCACCAGGGTGAGGAACAGCCACACCGCCTGCTCGGCGGTACCGAGCGAGTGCAGCGGCCGGAACACCAGAAGGAAGGCGACCGCGAGCACCGGCGCGCCGAGCAGGATCGGCCGCAGGTAGGAGCCGCGCCCCTTCTGCGCGTCGACCCAGCTGCCGAGCAGCGGGTCGGCCACCGCGTCGACCAGCCGCGTGGCCAGCAGGATCAGGCCGATCGTCTGCAGCGACAGCGCGGTGTGGGCGGCGTAGAAGTCGGGCAGCAGGATGGCCAGCGGCAGCGCCGTCATCATCAGCGGCACCGCCAGCAGGCTGTAGCTGCCGAGCGCCATCGCCGAGCCGGCCCGGCCGGGCGGCGTTCGCGCTGCCGCCGCGCTCGAGGCAACGAGGGCGGCGCGTGCTGGCGCGTGCGGCGTCATCGGCGGCAGGCCCCCGCTCAGAGTCCTGCCGTGCGCAGCGGCGCCATCTTCAGCAGGCTGTCGCGAAGCTGCGGCAAGCGCGTGCGCTCGTCGAGCCAGATGGCGAAGAAGGCCTGGGCGAAGGCCGGCTCGTCGATGCTGCCGAGGAACTGGCCGTCGAAGTAGAAGCGCACGCCCACGCCGGGCATGTTGACGCCGGCCAGCCGACGGCCCTTCTCGACGTCGGGGAACAGCCGGCGCATCTGCTCGTGCCAGCGCGCCCGCTGCGCCTCGGTGCCGAAGCCGAGCCGCTCGATTTCGTCGCGGCTGGCCTCGGCGATGCCTTTGCCGTCGAGCCGCCGCGCATAGGTCAGCTCGAGGACCAAGCTGTGCGCCGCCGGCCTGGCGAGCTCGAGGCGCGCCGGCGCGTACAACGCCGCGTCGTAGACGTGCAGGCCGAACCAGGTCAGCCTGCCCGTGCCCGCCAGCGCCGCCTCGCCGACGTACTTGCGCACGTGCACCGGCGCCGGCGAGGCCGCCTCCGCGGCCGGGCTGGCGGCGGCGGGAGCGGAGATCACCGTCGCGGCGGCGACCAGGGCGGCGGCGAGCATGTTCGGCGACATCGACTCTGCCGGCCTGGCCGCGGCCTCAGGCTCTTTCGAGCGTGTACTGCGTGACATCGGTGTTGCCCTCTGCAAAGGCGGCCTCGCAATAGGCGAGGTAGAAGTGCCAGATGCGGATGAAGCGCTCGTCGAAGCCGCGCGCACGCACGGCGCGAAGCTGGCCGAGGAAGCGCGTGCGCCAGCTGGCGAGCGTCCTGGCGTAGTGCCTGCCGAACGAGTGCGTACCGACGACGCGCAGTCCGGCACGCTGCGCCTGGCGACGGAAGGCCGACGGGCTGGGCAGCATGCCGCCGGGAAAGATGTACTGCTGGATGAAGTCGCTGCTGCGGCGGTAGCGGTCGAACAGGCGGTCGGCGATCTCGATTGTCTGGACGCAGGCGCGGCCGCCGGGCTTGAGGCACCGTGCCAGGGTGGCGAAGTACAACGGCCAGTAGGCCTCGCCGACGCCCTCGAACATCTCGATCGAGGCGACGCCGTCGTACTGCTCGCGCTCGTCGCGGTAGTCCTGCAGCACCAGTTCGGCCGGCAGGTCCTGCCGCTCCAGCCGCGCCTGCGCATAGCGCAGCTGCGCCGCCGACAGCGTCAGTCCCTTGACCAGGTGGCCGGCGCGCGCGGCGACCTCGGCGAAGCCGCCCCAGCCGCAGCCGATCTCGAGCACGCGGCTGCCGGGACCCAGCCGCAGCTCGTCGAGGACACGCCGGTACTTGGCCTGCTGCGCGGCCGCCAGCTCCGGCTCGCCCGCCGGCGCGTGCGGATCGACCGGCGCGGTCGCGAACAGCGCGCTCGAGTAGGTCATCGTCCGGTCGAGCCACAGCGAGTAGAAGTCGTTGCCGAGGTCGTAATGGGCGTGGATGTTCTTCTTCGCCTGCCCCCTGGTGTTGCGGTTCAGCCAGTGCTTCAGCCGATAGGCCAGGCCGCCCCAGAACGAGCCGTAGATCATCGACTCGGCGGCATCCCGATTGCGGACGAAGTACTTCAGCACGCGCACCGGGTCGTCGGTGGTCCAGTCGCCGTCGGCGAACGCCTCGGCGAAGCCGATGTCGCCGCTTCTGAGCGCGGCGTCGACGGGGTTCCAGTTGCGCAGGCGGATCCGCGCCTGCGGGCTGCCGCTGCCGAAGCGCGCCAGCTGGCCGTCGGGCAGGGCGAGTTCCAGCGTGCCGCTGCCCGAGCGCTCGAGCAGTCGCAACGCCCAGCGCGCGGAGGAGGGAAGGGCCGAGGCGTCGAGTGCTCGCGGCGCCGGGCCGGCGCGGTCGAGGACGAGTTCGCGGGTCATCGGGTCACGTCCAGTGCAGGCGGTTCGGGTTTGGAGAAAAATGGCACGCGCTTGAGCCACAGCTTCAGCGCCTGCCAGTGGATGCGGGCGAGCACGCCGAAGGTGAACGCCGGATAGGCGAAGCGCACCTGCAGCAGCTTGCCGTCGGTGAGCGGCGCCAGGCGGCCTTCGATCGAGGTCTGCAGCAGCGGCCCGTCGGCGCCGTCGTAGTCGATGCGGCCGACGAAGCGCTCGCCGTCGGGGCGCCGCGCCAGCATGAAGCGGAAGCGGTAGCGGCCCTCGACGCGGCAGAACGGCGAGACGTGGAACACCTTGCGCGCCGTCAGTTCCTCGCCCCAGGCCAGCGGCCGGCCGTCGTCGTGGGCGAGCAGGTAGCAGTGCCGCTCGCCGAAGGTGTTGCTCACCTCGCACAGCACCGCGCGCAGCGCGCCGTCGCGGCGATGGCAGAACCAGAAGCTCACCGGGTTGAAGACGTAGCCCAGCACGCGCGGCAGCGTGTGCAGCCAGATCTCGCCGCTGGCGTCGGCGACGCCTTCGCGCGCCAGCAGCGCGTCGATCCACGCCAGCGGGTCGCCGCCGTCGCCGTGGTCGGCGTCGTGCAACGACAGCCAGCCGAAGCGGTTGCGCGGCAGGCGCCTGAACGGCCACGGCTGCGCGGCGAGCGCGCGCAGCGGCAGGCGCAGGAAGAAGCTGCGATAGGCGAACGCGTGCCGCGCCGGCCGCAGCCGCGCGTGGCGGACCTGACCGAGGCCGATGCTGGCGATGGCGGGAGCAGACATGCGTTGGCTCTGTCGTCTTCTGACCGGACCGCGAATCAGGCGGCCAGCCGCTGCGGGCTGCGCGCCAGCGAGGCGAGTGCCGCGGCCACTGCCAGCCCGGACTTCAGGCCGTCCTCGTGGAAGCCGTAGCCGGTCCACGCGCCGGCGAGCCACACGCGGCGCCGCCCCTGCAGGTCCGGCAGGCGCTGCTGTGCCTCAATCATGCGCGCGTCGAAGATCGGGTGCGAATACTCGAATTCCGCGATCACCGTCTCCGGCGCGGGCTCGACGAGCGGGTTCAGGCTGAGCAGCACCGGCGCGCGGAACGGCAGCGGCTGCAGCTTGTTCAGCAGGTAGGTGACCGATACGTGCGGGTCGGCCTTGCCGTCGCTCAGGTAGTTCCACGACGACCACACCTGGCGCAGCCTCGGCATCAGCCGCGTGTCGGTGTGCAGCACCGCGCGGTTGGGCTGGTAGCGCGCCTCGGCCAGCAGCTGGCGCTCGGCGTCGTCCGCATCGGCCAGCAGTGCCGCCGACTGATCGCCGTGGCAGGCCAGCACCACCTGGTCGAAGACCTCGATGCCGCGTGCCGTGCGGACGCTGACCTTGCCGGCTGCCTCGTTGCGGCGGACCTCGAGCACCGGCGTGCCGCGCCGGACGTCGTCGAGCTGCGCGGCGATCCTCTGCACGTACTGCCGCGCGCCGCCGGCCACCGTGTACCACTGCGGCCGGCCGTTGAGCTGCAGCAGGCCGTGGTTGTGGCAGAAGCGGACGAAGGTCGCGAGCGGGTAGGCGAGCATGGTGCGCATCGGGCACGACCAGATCGCGGCCGCCATCGGCAGCAGGTACCAGCGGCGGAAGCTCTCGCCGTAGCGGTGCCGGTCGAGGAACTCGCCGAGCGTCTGCTCGCCGGCCGTCTCGTCACCCTGGGCGATGCGGCTTGCCTGCCGGTTGAAGCGCAGGATGTCGGCCAGCATGGCGAGGAAGCGCGGCGAGGCGAGGTTGCGCCGCTGCGCGAAGACGCTGTTCATGTCGGTGCCGGCCCACTCGATGCGCCGCCCGCCGGCGCCCGGCACGCTGACGGAGAACGACATGTCGCTGCTGGCCGTCGGTACGCCGAGCTCGGCGAACAGCCGGATCAGGTTCGGGTAGGTGCGCTCGTTGAAGACGAGAAAGCCGGTGTCGACCGGATGCGCGATGCCGTCCAGCCGGACGTCGACCGTATTGGTGTGCCCGCCGAGACGGCGCTCGGCTTCGAACAGGGTGACCCGGACTCCGTGCTGGCGCTCGGCCTGCAGCGCGTGCGCGCAGCCGAGCCCGGAGATGCCGCTGCCGACGATGGCGACCTTCATTGGCGAACCTCGCTTGCGCGCCCAACGCGCGTTGCTGCACCGGCCGCCGCGGCATCAGCGCCGCCGGCGGCTCGGATGGGATAAGGCGGAGATGCCGCGCGCGCTACGCGCCGGCCGTGCCGCAGAGACTGACCTAGCG
>CP070661.1:3507108-3517726 GCA_020355165.1 Burkholderiales bacterium | reverse complement strand
CCTTGAGTGGGTTCTTGCCCTTGACGTTGGCGTAGAGCAGCTCGTCCCGCGCTTGGTCCATGCCGATGAACACTATCCGGTTCTCGGCACCCTCGAGAATCCTGATTCCCGCGGCCTGCGCCAGCCGCGGCACGTCCTGCGGCGGCGGGTCGTTGATGAGATCGACCTCGCCGGAGATCAGCGCCGCGACGCGGGTCGCATCGGAGACGATCGGCAGGTAGACCACCTGGTCGGCGTTGCCCTCAAAGCGGCCCTCCTCGATCCCCCACCAGGCCGGGTTCTTCGTCAGCACCGTCTTCACGTCCGGCTGGCGCGTTACCAGCATGTACGGGCCGGTGCCGTTGGCCTCGTGGGCCGTAATCATGTCTTCCTTCTGCGTGTAGTTCTGCGGCTTCGTCGCGCGGTTCCTCTCGCACCACGCCTTGCTCATGATGTTGATCATGGCAACGTGTTCTAGCTCGATCGGGTTGGGCCCGTTGGTCGTGAACTCGACAGTGAGCTCGTCGATCTTCCTCGGAATGCCGGCTGCATTTGCGTAAACGCGCAGCTGCGAGCTGTCGGCCCGGGCACGCTCGTAGCTGAACACGACGTCGTCGGCCGTGAATGGCGTGCCATCGTGGAACTTGACGCCAGCACGCAGCTTGAAGCGCCAGGTCGTCGGATTGATCCGGGTCCATGACTCGGCAAGCGCCGGCACCAGGCCGAGGTTCTTGTCGCGCGTCACCAGGAATTCGTAGACGAGCTGGTTGATGTTGACCGTCAGGTTCTCGATGTGTGAATGGGGGTCGGTCGTCTGCATGTCGCCGCGGCCGGCCCAGCGAAGCGTCTTGGCGCCGGCATCGAGCGCAGGGACGGCAAGCGTGGCGGCAAGCGCGAGCGCCAGCGCGACACCGTGCAGGGAACGAATCATGTTGGCGCCTCCAAGCCTTGTTGCCGCAAGCGCGCAGGCGCTGACGGCCGGCGGGCAGGTGACGGGCAAGATAGTGCCTCGCGCAGGTCGGGGGTCGGATCGGCACCGCCGCTGGCGGGGCCGGGGCGACGACAGGCGGGTCCGGCCCTACGGGGAGCGCGCGTCGATTCGCTGGCTAAAGAAGCGCAGCGTCACGGCCCACTGCCTCGCGCTTCGACCGGCCGACGATTGCGGCGCCACTGCGACGCGATGCGCAACGTCCGATCGTTGAATGTCCGTGCTTCTGCCACGGGCCGCGCCCGGCTGTTGGTCCGCCGGCGCCGACCGACCGCAGGCAGTCCGACGGAAGAGTCGGCGCGCTGCGGCGCGCAAGCCGCCTTGGCCTGGACCGCGGAACCAGCGAGCGACTGCTCCTGCGCAGAGGCCTGGCGGCGAGGCACAGCAGGCCGCGCTCGTCACTCGCGACCAACCGGCGGCGGCAGGCGCGCAGCGCCGTCTGCGGCCGTCCCGGGGCTGCGGCCAGCGTATCGGTCACGCGTCGTCTTCAGCGCGGATACGAGCCGCTGTTGACGTCGAGCGTCGTGCCGCTCACATACTCGGGGCTCGCGCTTCTGAGCCAGAAGATCGCGGCGGCAACTTCCTCCGGCTGGCACACCCTGCCGGCATGGACGCTGCGCATCACGCCGTCCTTCCTCGACTGCGGCAACTGGTCGTACATGTCGGTCTGCGTCGGCCCCGGCGCGACCGCGTTGACGAGCACGCCCTGCCTGCCGAGCGTGGCGGCATAGCTCTTGGTCACGTTGAGCAGCGCGGCCTTGGTCGCGCCGTACCACAGGTCCGGGTGGCCGGTGAACGCGGCAACCGACCCGACGTTCACGATGCGGCCCGCGCCGCGCGACGTCATCTGCGGCGCGACTGCTTCGATCAGCGCCACCGGCGCCTCGAGATTCACCGTGATGATCTCCTGCTTGTGGGCGGCGGGGATCGCGTCGAACGGATCGCAGTAAAGCACGGCGGCGTTGTTCACCAGGGTGTCGATCCGGCCTAGCGTGCCGATCAGCGCGGCGATTGCGTCCAGCCCGCGCAGGTCGTAGTCCACGCGGCTGAGCGCTGGCGATTCGGCAAGGTCGAAGCGCGAAAAGTCCTTGTCGAGCGCGAGCACGCGCCAGCCCGCGGCGAGAAACGCCCTGGTCGTCGCCAGCCCGATCCCGCGGCCCGCGCCCGTGATCAAGGCGGTGGAGGCATTCACTCTCGGGCCCCTTCCCTCGTCGGGACTCGCGCAGCCGGTCGCGCACCGTCAGCGATACACGCCGTCCCACGCTCCGGTATCGACGACCACGGAGCGTCCGTCGTCGGCCACCTGCGGCCGTTTCATCTCGAACGTGGTCTCCGGCGTCACCACCGCATAGTCCATGTAGCCCATGCGAGCCAGCGGCCGCACCGCGGCGGTGTCGAAGCGACCGTCGCGGATCGCCGCGTCGTCAATGTAGATGCCGACGACGGTCCCGAGGACGAGCCAGTAGCCGCTGTGCGGGTGCGCCGGCGGCGCGGGCAACTGCAGCGTCTTCCACAGCCGGCACTCGAGCGCGGCCGGACTGCGAGCCACTCGCGGCGGCTTGACGTAGCGCGATGGCGCGGCCTCCAGGCCGGCCAGCCGGAACTCGTCGACATCCGGAGGCACCGCTGCCGAGGTCATGTTCATCGCTTCGCGCAGGTCCCAGGTCGCAAGCGAGCAGGTGAACTCGCCGCTGCGCTCCAGGTTCTCCAGCGAGTCCTTGCGGCCCGACGACGCGAACATGACCATCGGCGGCTTGTCGGCGATGCTGTTGAAGAAACTGTACGGAGCGAGGTTGGGCGTGCCGTCAGGCGCGAGCGTCGCGATCCAGCCAATCGGGCGCGGGGCGACCAGCGCCTTGAAAGGATCGTGGCGCAGGCCGTGACCGTTGGACTCGGTGTCGTAGTGCATTTCCGTCCCTCCCAGACGGCCCGAGCGTAAACCCGATTCGGCAGCCGTCAGGAGTCCCCGGCTTTCGAGTCGGCGCCCCGACAGTCCTCCGTGCCGTCAACCGGCGGGTTTCTGTTGCGAGACCGGGTCGTCGAGCCGGCGGGTCCGAGGGGCTGGGCCTGTCTGCGCGGGCGGCCCGCGCCGCACTGCTACGGCGTGATGAAGGTCACCGAGTAGCTGAAGGCGGTGCCCGCGCCGCAGCCGGCCACGTTGGCCACGTCGATGTCCAGTCGCGTGTCGGCGGTTCCGCGGTCCCAGCCGCTGGCTGGCGACTTGGTCGTGTCGACCGACCAGACGATGGTGTTGTCGCCATAGCCGTCGTCGCTGCGGCTGTCCACACGCACGCTGAGCGGCTGGCCCGTGTCGGCGCGCACCGCGATCGATGCCGCCGAGAAATCGGCGCCCGCGCAGGAAAGCGAGAAGCGATCGGTGGGAGCCATCAGCTCGCGCGGCATGAAGCCGCGCGGCGGCCAGGCGATGGCCGCGGCCGCAGCAGCCGGGCCGGCCGTCTCCGACCCGACGACCCACAGGACATTGGCCTGCGGCGCGTCGCCGGTGCCGATCCTCTGCAGCCGCGGGTAGAGAATCCAGCGCCGATGGCCGACGACGACGTTGGCCGCGCCGCGGTCGCGCATGTAGCCGTCGAGCAGATCGACGTTTCGTGTCGGCGCGTTCGAGTACGCCAGCAACGACTTTCCGGCCGCCTCGGCGCCGTCGGCGCTGTAGCACAGCCAGCTGCCCGGCGGCGCATGGCTGAGGCTGTCGTTGGCATCCATCATCAGCGCCGCCTGCTGCGCCTTGGCCGATAAGGACGGTTCGAGCACCAGGTCGCCGGGCAGGCCCGCCATGGCCCGGTAGTAATTGAGCCGCCTCAGCACAGCCGCCTTGAAGGCGTCGGTCGTGTCACCGGCGGCGCACGTCGACACCGAGCCGGACCAGGAAAACGGCGTGTTGTCGAAGTAGGTGTCGTTCCAGCGCGCCACGACCTCGGAGCGGCTGGAGGCATCGATGGGCGCGACCACGCTGCTCGCCGATCCCTGCGCTGGCGGCGGCGGTGAGGCCGGCGGTGGCGTTGGTTCTGGCGCAGTCGACGGGGCGGCGGGCGCCGAGACGCTGTCGGAACCGCCACAGCCGGCGAGAACGCAAGCGCAGGCCAGCGCAAGAAGGAGTGGTCGCATCATCGTTGCCTTCGGGAAGCCTGGGCAGTGTAGTGGCCGCTCCGCGCCTTCCGCATCGGCGTTTTTCATGAGCGATCGGCCGCCGCTTGGCCGATCGACCGGCGACCGGCGACCGGCCGCCGACCTCGGCCCTTCTCATGACCCGCGTGGCCGCTCGACGTCCTCGGCCTCGCGGATCCTGCTGGCGCGCCGGTCGTGCCGGATTTTTTTGCCGATCCGGGACCCAGATGGCGAATCGATGCGTCCTTACCCGCAGGCGCAGCCGAACCGGGCCCCGCCCGGTGCCGCGGCGCCAACGGTTCAACCTTTTGACGATCGAGGGGAAGTCTTATGGAAAGGACATTTAGTGAAAGAGTCGCCGAAGCGAAGGCTGCGGTAGCTTCCGTCAGCGCGCGCGAGGCCCACGCCCGCAGGGTGAACGATCCGCAGACACTGTTCATCGATCCGCGCAGCGCCGCCGACATCGCCGCCACCACCGGCATCATTCCAGGCGCGCTGAACGTGACGCTGAAGGAACTGAGCGATGCGTCCGACGAAGCGCTGCCGCGGCAGCTCGCCTCGCGCACGCGGCCGATCATTACCGCCTGCCAGGGAGGACCGATGGGCGCGTTGGCTGCGCATGCCCTGAAGCAGCGCGGGTTCCACAACATTTCGTTCGTCGACGGCGGAACCCAGGGCTGGCTCGACGCCGGCTACGCAACCATGCGTTGATAGCGGGCCGGACGCGGCGGTCGGGGCGCCGACGCGCGACCCGCCGCTCCGCGCTGGACAGCGGCGGCGCGGATGCCGCTGGAATGCCTTGCTGCGCGGAGAATTCGTCGACAATGCGTCGCCAGCCGATCCCTCGGCGGAAAGGAGCGCTTCGTGGAGCCTCTCGCCATCGTCGATGTCCGCGCGCGGTCGGTGATCGCGCCGCTGCGCCGGCCGATCCGCACCGCATCCGGGTCGATCGACGCCTCGCCGCTGCTGCTGCTCGACGTGCTCACCGAGCAGGGCATCACCGGCAGCGCCTACCTGTTCGCCTACTCGCCCATCGTCCTGCCATCGCTGCGATCGCTGGTGGGCGGTCTGGCGCCGCTGCTGCGCGGCCAGCGGGTAGTCCCGCTGGCGCGCCAGCAGCAGCTCGAGCGCCAGTTCCGCCTGCTCGGACTCCAGGGCCTGCTGGGCATGGTGGTGTCCACGCTGGACATGGCCTTGTGGGACGCGCTCGGCAAGGCGGCCGGCCAGCCGGTGGCGCGGCTGCTCGGCGGCGAGCCGCAGCCGGTGCGCGCCTACGACAGCTGGGGGCTGGTCGATCCCGTGCTCGATGCCGCGGCGCTGGAGCATTCGGTGCAGCAGGGCTTCCGCGGCATCAAGATCAAGCTAGGCGGCGGCGACCTCGCCCATGACCTGGCCACCGTGCGCGAGGTCCGGCGCATCGTCGGCGACGCAGTGGCGCTGATGGTCGACTACAACCAGAGCCTCGACCCGGGCGAGGCGATCCGGCGCATCCGCGCCCTCGAACCGTTCGCGCTGGAGTGGGTCGAGGAGCCGGTGGCCGCGGAGGACCTGCAGGGCCATGCCCAGGTGCGCGCGCGCTCGCCCATCCCGATCCAGACCGGAGAGAACTGGTGGTTCCCGCGCGATGCAGAACGGGCGCTCTCCGTCCATGCCTGCGACCGCATGATGCCGGACCTGATGAAGATCGGCGGCATCACCGGCTGGCTGAGCGTCATCGGGCTGGCGCGTGCCGCGTCGATGCCGGTGTCCAGCCACCTGTTCATCGAGGCCAGCGCGCATGTCCTGGCCGTCACGCCGACCTGCGACTGGCTGGAGTTCATGGACTTCGGCTCGCCGGTGCTCGAGGCACCGTGCTCGCTCGAGCAGGGCTGCGTCACCGCGCGCGGACCCGGGCTGGGCATCGCCTGGAACGAGGCGGCGGTCGAACGGTACCTGGTCGACTGAGAGACCTTGCGGCACCACGAATGCGCGCCGCCGGCCCGACCGGGCCGGGGCGACTGCCGTGGCGCGAGCAGCCGGAGTTCGTCGATGCCGGCGGGACCGGCGGCAGATGGGGCGGGCAGTTCAGGACGCCTGCCCCGGCGTCCCGCCGGCACCGAGGTCCCAGTACAAGCCAGTCATGACGGCGAGCGCCTCGCGCAGCACCTGCGGCGGCAGGTGCTCGTTCGGCGCGTGCTGCGAACAGCCGGGATAGGAGTGCGGCACCCAGATCGTGCGCAGGCCGAGCACGTCGGTGAACACGTCGTTGGGCAGCGAGCCACCGAGGTTCGGCAGCAGCGCCGGCTTCTTGCCGCTGGTGCGCGCGATCGAGGCGACCGCCCACTGCACCCACGGATCCTCGGGGTCGATCCGCGTCGCGCGGAACATCTCGTCGCGGGCAGCGGCGATCTGCACCATCGGGAAGCCCTGCCGGTCGAGGTGGCGCCGCAGCGCCGGCAGGATCTCGCCCGGGTCGATGCCGACGACGAAGCGCAGCTGGCAGCGTGCCCAGGCGCGCGGCGGGATCGCGTTCACCGGCGTGTCCGGGTTGCCGGTCTTGTACGCCAGCACCTCGAACGAGCACCAGCCGAACACGCGTTCGGCGGGCGTCAGCCCGGGCTCGCCCCACCACGGTTCGATGGTCGGACCGTCCGCACCGCCATCGACCTCGCAGTCGGCGAGCGCACGCCGCACCGGCCCGGGCAGTTCGGGCGGCACCCACTCGGGCACGCGGATCTGCCCCGTCGGCGAGACGATGCTGGCGATCGCGTGGGCGAGCTGGATGCCGGGGTTGGAGATCAGGCCGCCCCAGTTGCCGGAATGGTGGCCACCCTTGCGTGCTTCGATCGTCAGGTCGAAGTTGAAGCTGCCGCGCGAGCCGAGGAAGACCGTAGGCCGGTCGGCGCGCAGCCGCGGGCCGTCGGAGGCGATCAGCAGATCCGACCGGAACAGCTCCCGGTGCTGCTCGCACAGGTCGCGCAGCCCCGGCGAGCCGGTCTCCTCGCCCATCTCGATCAGGAACTTGGCGTTGAAGCCCAGCCGTCCGCGCTCGGCCAGCACGCTGGCCATCGCCTGCATGTTGACCGAGTGCTGGCCCTTGTTGTCGGCGATGCCGCGGCCGTACCAGCGCCCTTCCCGCTCGGCGAGCGTCCACGGCGACAGGCCGTCCTTCCACTCCCGCTCGAGCCCGCGGATCACGTCGCCGTGGCCATAGCCGAACACCGTCGGCAGCCGCGGATCCTCGATGCGCTGGGCGAACAGGAACGGCGCCTTCGCCCGCGGATGCGTCAGCGTGCGGCACTCGAAACCCATCGCCTCGAAAGCCGGCTGCAGTTCCTCGTGCAGGTACTGCGCCAGCACCGGCGCGCGGTCCGGGTTCTGGCTCTCGGTCGGCATGGCGATGCGGCGTGCCAGCATCGACCTGAATTCGCCCGAGTCGAACTGCCTTTCGGCACGGCTGATGGCGGCGGCGCGGTCCATGGTCTTCCCTGTTATCGATCGGCTCGATCTGCTGCAGCGGCTGTGCGCAGGCGGGCCGGCCAGGCAGCCTTCGCCTGCTGCGAAGCTTGCAGCGGCGCCGTGCGGCTAGCCCTTCTGGCGTCCGGTCCGGCGCCGCTCGCCGCGCCGATCACTGCGCCGAGCCGGCGCATCATCGGCCGACGCGGCGGATCCACACCGCCGTGTCGTGGAACACCGCGCCGCCGTTGGGCCAGCCCGGTTCCGAGCTCGTCAGCGCGTTGATACCGATCTCGCCCGCGAAGTCGCCGTTGCGCCAGAGCCCTTCGACCACCGCCACCATCGGCTGCTGGCCGGCCGCCTGCCTGACGTGCGCGATGACCTCGCCGCGCTCGTTTCCCAGTGTGACTTGGTCGCCGTCGACCACGCCGAGGGCGGCGCAATCGGCCGCGTTCAGCAGAACCGTCGGGCGACCCTCGCGCCTCCTCGAGCCGGGCGTTTCGGTGAACGTCGAGTTGAGGAAGCCGCGCGCCGGTGCGGTCACCAGCCGGAACGGCTTCGCCGCAGTCGCGCGGTCGAGCACGTCGAAATGGTCCGGCAGCGTCGGCATCTCCTCCCAGCGCCCGCCGAAGGGTTGCCAGTCGGCGCGGAAGTGAAACCTGCCGTCGGCCGTTGGGAAGCCGTCGAGGAAACGCATCGTCTCCGACGGCAGAGCGCAATCCTGCCCGCCCCGGTCGACGTTGGTCTGCGCGTCCCACAAGCCGGAACGCCGCAGCGTCTCGTCGACGAGCTGCCAGGCGCTCATCCCGAAGCCGGCGTGGCTGGCGCCGAGCCGTCGCGCGAGTTCGCAGATGACGAAGTGGTTCTCCCGTGCCTGGCCCGGCGGCTCGATCAGCTTTCGCGCCACCTGCAGCGTGGTGTGGCCACTGGCCGTGTACAGGTCGTCGTGCTCGAGAAAGCTCGTTGCGGGCAGCACCACGTCGGCGAACCTGGCCGTCTCGGTCATGAACTGCTCGTGTACGCAGGTGAAGAGGTCTTCCCGCGCCAGGCCGGCAAGGACCTCGTGCGTTTCCGGACAGACGACGGCCGGATTGGTGTTCTGCACCAGCAGCGCGGTCACCGCCGGCCCGTGCTTCAGCGCCTGCGGATCGCCGGTGAGGATCGGCCCGAACCGCGACTGATCCAGTTCACGGACCGAGCGGTCGACCAGGTCCAGGCCTTCGATGAGCGTGCGGTCCAGCCGGTAGAGCTCAGTCTGTCCGTACAGCGCGCCGCAGCCCGGGTACTGCCAGGCGCCGGTCACCGCGGGCAGGCAGGCGACCGCGTGCATGTTGGCGGCACCGTTGCGCGATCTCGAGAAGCCATGATGGCAGCGGATGAAGCTGCGCGGCGTCCGGCCGTACAGACGCGCGAAGTCGACGATCGTCCCCGCCGGCAGCCCGGTGATCTGCGCCGCCCAGCCGGGGCCGCGCGCCTTCAGGTGCTGCGCCAGCGCATCCGGCGCGTCGGTGTAGCGTCGCAGGTAAGTCCAGTCGGCAAAGCCTTCGTCGAACAGGACGTGCATCACCGCGCAGGCCAGCGCGCCGTCGGTGCCCGGCAGTGGCGCGATGTGCAGGTCGGCCTTCTCGGCCGTGCCGGTCCGGTAGGGGTCCACCACCACCAGCCTGGCGCCGCGCTTCTTCGCCGCCATCGCGTGCTGCATCACGTTGACCTGCGTGTTGACCGGGTTGCCACCCCAGATGATCAGCAGTTCGGCATGTTCTGCCGCTTCGCGCAGGTCGACTCCGCGCTTGGCGCCGGCGCCGGCGATCCAGCCGGCGTCGGCCAGGGCAATGCAGATCGTCGAATGCCAGCGCGAATAGCGCATCGCGTGGCGCAGCCGCTGGATGCCGTCGCGCTGCACCAGTCCCATCGTGCCGGCGTAGAAGTACGGCCAAACGGTTTCGCTGCCGTGCCTCGCAGCCCGGTCCGCAAACGCCGCGGCGACGCGGTCGAGTGCCTCGTCCCAGCCGATCGGCCGGAACTGGCCGGCGCCCTTCGGCCCGCTGCGCAGCAGCGGCTGCGTCAGCCGGTCCGGATGGTGCGCGCGCTCGGCGTAGCGCGCCACCTTCTCGCAGATGACGCCGGCCGTGTACGCATTGCGACGCGACCCGCGAACGCGCCCGATCGTCCGCGCGTCCAGCACGTCGACTTCCAGCGCGCAGGTGCTGGTGCAGTCGTGCGGACAGACCGAAGGCAGGACTTGATGGGTCGAAGGCATGACCGGGTCCAGAGGCGGCCGCGGCCACTGGCGCAGGCGCGGCCGAATGAATCGGCCGCGGAAGTTTGCCCGAAACTTCCCGCCCTCGTCGGAGCATTGACGCGTCGCCCCGCACCGTCGTCGACGGCGATCGCGGACGCCGGCGGCCGGGGCGGTGAGTTGCCGCCCGGGCCCGGCCCGACCGGCGGAGCGCATCGGTGGGCCGGCCGCGTCGGGCATACTGGAATCGTCGGCAGCGCCACCGCGAGAGGAACCGATGTTCACCGGCAAGTGGTTCGACCAGACCCGCGTGGGCGAGACCTTCAGCACCTCGCTCACGGTCACCGAGACGCACCTCGTGCTCGCCGCCGGGCTGCTCGGCGACTTCAACCCGCTGCACGTCGACGACGCGCACGCGACCAAGTCGCGCCTCGGCGGGCGGGTCCTGCACGGGGCGTTCACCAGCGCGATCATCTCCGCGCCCGCGGGCATGTACTTCCACGGCACGGCGATCGCCTACCTGGAGCACAACTGCCGCTTCAAGGCGCCGGTACGCCCCGGCGACACGCTGCGGACCACCTGGACGATCACGGAGCGAATCGACAAGCCGGCGCAGGGCGGCGGCATCGTCGTGATGAAGGCGACCTGCGAGAACCAGCACGGCGACCGGGTCGCCGAGGCCGACGGCAAGATGCTCGTGGCCCACGGCGGCTGAGACGGCGCGCCGAATTCGCAGCGCAGCCTCGCCCTTCGCGCCGTCGGACGCTCCGCACCGCCGCCGGGCCGACCGCCGCGCGACGCCTGCGACTGACCCACAACCGAAGGAGCTGCCAATGAATCTGTTCCGCATG
>CP070661.1:3486415-3507008 GCA_020355165.1 Burkholderiales bacterium | reverse complement strand
GAGGTTCTGCCTGTCGCGAGCGACGATTTTCATCGAATGCCTTGGAGGACGCGGCGATTGTTGCCGAATCGGCCCGTGGCGGGCAACGACCGTCGTCGCCCGCCTCAGTCCTCGCGCATGCCGCGCCAGGCCGCCTGCACCTCGGCCAGCACCTCGGCGGCGCGCCCCTCGTAGCGCGGCGAGAAGTGAAACGGCACCACCGCCCTGGCGCCGAGGCGGCGCGCGATGCTGCCGGCCTGCGTGGCGGTGAGGTGGTTCTTGCGCTCGGCGTGGCCGATCTCGGCGTCGAGGAACACGCTCTCGATGAACAGCATCTCGACGCCGGCGAGCAGCGCCTCGAGCGTGCGCAGGTTCCCCTCGGTGTAGCGGATGTCGGTGACGTAGCCGACCCGGCGGCCGGGGACCAGCTCGAGCGTGCAGCGCAATTCGCCGAGCGGGCGTGCCGTGACGTGGTCGCCGTTGCGGTCGCGCCATTGCACCTCGATCGGCATCTCGTCCGGCGCGCCGGCGATCACCGCCCGCTTCACCGCGCGCAGCCACGGCCCGGTCGGCAGCCCCAGGTCGGCCAGCCGGTTCTTCCACACGTTGACGTGCACCGACTCCTCGAGCGCGAAGGCCAGGCACGGGATGTCGTGGTCGAGGAAGGCGGCGCGCACGCGGAAGCGCTCTTCGGCCAGCAGCACGTCGCCGTCGCGCGGCCACGACTCCTCGCCCTCGCGCACGAAGCGCCGGAGGCTGGAGAAGCGCGCGCGGCGGCCGCTGCCGTCGGTGGCGAGCTCGTGCGCGTCGATCGTCAGCGCCACCTCGTAGCGGTGCACCACGTTCCAGGTGTAGGCGGCCAGCTTGTGCTCGACCTGCTCGATGAAGCCAGGCCCGCCGTACATCGCCACCCGCGGCTTGCGGCCGAGCACGACGCGCAGCCAGTGGTCGAAGCCGACGAAGTGGTCGATGTGCGCGTGCGACACGAAGACCTCGGAGACGCGCAGCAGCTTGCGCGGCACCAGCCCCGACACGTCGCCGAGGTCGAACAGCAGCGCCCGGCGCTCGTCGCGGAAGTCGGCATACAGCCCGGGATCGCCGAAGACGTCGTTGACCAGGGCGGGTTCGAACAGCGGGCGCATGGTCGGCAGGCGGCCGGAAGCCGTATGGTCAATTTAGCCGGCCGGCGGCAGCCCGGGCTGACGCGCGGCAAGGCGGGGGCGGCGGGCCGGCGCCGCCCGCGCGGCGCGGTCGCTTGCGCTGCGCCAAGGCGCGCCGCCGTCGATTTGCCAGACTGCGGGCGACCGGCGGTCCGGTCCATCCAGGGGCGCATCGATGAAGAGGACACTGTGCCTTGCCCTGCTCGTCGCCGTTGCCGGCGCCGCCGGCGCGCAGGTGGTGCCGTACAAGGTCGTCGGCGACGGCATTCCGCAGTCGCTCACCGGCAGGCCGGGCGACGCGGCGAACGGCCGGGCGCTGCTCGCCAAGCGCGAGCCCGCCAACTGCCAGCAGTGCCATTCGGTGAAGAAGGACAAGGAGCTCGCCTCCGGCGGCAACAAGGGGCCGGCGCTCGACGGCGTCGCCGCCGCGCTCACGCCGGCGCAGTTGCGGCTGTCGGTGGTCGACTACTCGCGCATCAGCGCCGGCACGGCGATGCCGAGCTTCCACAAGGCGACGGCGGGCAGCGACAAGCCGATCCTGTCGGCGGCCGAGATCGAGGACATCGTCGCCTACCTGTCGACGCTGAAGTCGAAGTAGCGCCGCTGCCGTCCGCCGCAGCGCTGCGCGCGGGACGGCGGCTCAGGCCGGCCGCGCGGCGGACGCAGCCCGGCGGAGCGCCTTGAACATGCGCGGCTCCCAGGCGCGCACCGCCAGCCAGACGCTGAGCGGGTGACGCTGCGCCAGCGGCAGCCCCGCATCGGCCACGTGCTGCTCGTTGTAGGCCTCGGCGACCTGCTGCAGGCGCCTGAGCAGCGACAGCCGCGACGCTTCGGAGACCCGCACGTTCAGTACCTGCAGCAGCTCGCCGGGCGCGTCGAACGAATGGTCGAAGAAATCGGTCATCTCGCGCTTGGCAAGCCGGGCGATCGGCCCGTCGGGGATCCAGCGGAAGGTGCGCGCGACCAGCAGGCGGTAGCGGTTGCCGGGATGCAACTCGAGAAAGCCGATGTGCTCGAGCCGCAGCAGCTTGCTGACGCACTCGGCTTCCGTCATCTCGTAGTACTGCAGCATCTCCTCGACCCGCAGCAGGTGCAGGGCGCAGACGGCGACGACGAACAGCTTGAGGTCGCCGGTGACCTCTTCCTCCTGTTTCCAGGTGAGGTGCTCGAGCAGCCGGTGCGGCCGCGGCAGCGTGCGCACCAGGTCGGCCAGGTCGAGCTGCAGGTACTCGCAGATCGCGTCCAGCTGCCTCGTCGAGCAGCGCCGGGAGGAGAAGATCCGCTTGATCGTGCCCTCCGACACGCCCAGTCCGCCGGCCAGGTCGGCATAGGTCAGCGAGCGCGATCGCAGGTGCGCCTTCAGGGCGCCGAACAAGGTGGCGGTAGTCGACATCTCGGCCTCCGGAAAGTCGCGTTTCTCGTTACTTTATTGGCGCACTGGAGAGACTCGGCTTACGTCATTAGACTCCAAGGCCGCGCAGGCGCCAAATGTGATCGCGGGATTGACCGCGATTGCATGAGGAGGCCCAGATGTTTCCGAGCAACCTGGCGCTGCGCTGCGCGCGAGGGGTTCTTCTGCTGGCGGGAGCCGGCACCGGTCTTTCAGCGTGCTACGTGATCCCGATGAACCCCGATGGATCGCCGGCCTGGCAGTACCTGCCGCCGGGGGCCGTCGCGCCGGTGGTCGCGCCGGCGCCGGTGGTCGCCATTCCATCGGTGCCTGCCGGGCCGCCGGTGCCCTCGTCGTACCAGGCGCGGCTGTATCCGATGAACTCGCAGGCCGCTCAGAGCGGCCAGTTGACGGCGACCATCACCGACCTGCATACCGGCCGCGGCGTGCTGGCGATGAACCTGTCGGGTGAATACCTGTCCGGCGAGGCGACCCGCGTCTCCGACGCCCATCCCGGCTTCGGCACGGTGTACGAGAAGGTGCTTGGCACGCCGGTGCGCATGCAGCCCGGCCAGCCGCACGGCATCGCCAACGCGGTCGGCTCGCGCGGCACCTGGGTCAACTGCGAATACGTGCTCGAGCGCGGCGGTCGCGGCACGGGCGCCTGCCTGATGTCGAACGGCGCTGCCTACCAGATCCACTTCGGCGGCTGAGCGGCCGGTGGTCGCGGCGGCCGTCGACGGCTGCCGGTCCCGGCGCCGCCGGCGGTGCCGTTCAGGGCGTCGCCAGCGTCTCGAGCGTGCGCGCCAGGCCTTCGACGACTCGCGCCATCCGCTCGTAGTCGAGCTTCTCCGGCGTGTCGGTCGGGCAGTGGTAGTGGCGGTAGCGGTGGAAGGCGGTGTCGGTGACCATCGCCGCCGGATAGCCCTCGCGCCAGAAGGAAAGCTGGTCGCTCCAGCCGATGCCCGGCACCAGCGCCGGCGCGGCCAGCTTCTCGGCCGGGAAGTCGCTCGCCGCGCGGAAGGCGTCGAAGACGTTGCGCAGCGCCCGGCGCGAGCGGAGGTTGGAGACGAAGGCGAGATAGTTGCCCTGCGCCGGATAGAAGTAGCCGAGCAGCGGCGGGTAGCCCTGGCTGCCCGGCTCGTCCGAGTAGCAGCCGAGCATCTCCAGCGACAGCATCACGCGGATGTCGTCGCCGCGCTGGCGCGCCGCCCGCGCGTAGACCTTGCTGCCCATCTCGCCCCAGAAGAAGAACGGCGGCTCCTCGTTGACGAAGGCCACCAGCCGGATCGTCCGCGCCGGCTTGGCGCCGCGCAGCAGCCGGGCCAGCTCGACGATCGCCGCGACGCCGCTGGCGTTGTCGTCGGCGCCCGGCGAGCCGGGCACGGTGTCGTAGTGGGCGCCGGCGAGCACGATCTCCGCGGCGCGCCCGCTGCCGGCGATCGTGACCTCGAGATTGGCGCTGTCGACGCCCTGTGCCTGGTAGCTCTGCCGCGACACCTCGTAGCCGAGCGAGCGCAGCGCGTCGCCGATGTAGCGCTCGGCCGCGTGCAGCGCTTCCGGGCACAGCACGTGCCGCTCGCCGATCTCGTCGGCCAGCCGCTCGACATGCCGGCGCAGCCGGGCAGCGAGGCTGGCGGACACGGCGGCGCGCGCCGGCGTCACACCGCCGGCACCTCCTCGGTGGCGAAGTCGGCCGGCATGACGATCTCCAGCAGTTCGACGTCCTCGCTGTGGCCGAGCTCGCGGTGACGGATCATCGGCGGCTGGTACACGCACGAGCCGGCCTGCAGCCGCACGGTGCCCTGTCCTTCGTACTCGAACTCGATCCAGCCCTGCAGCACGTAGACCAGCTGGAAGCTGGTGTCGTGACGGTGCGGCTGGCCGGAAAACGGCGCGCCTGGCCTGCCGCGGATCACGTGCGCGGCCACGCGGCCGCCGGTGGCGGCCTTGATGCCGAGGTCGCGGTACTCGAAGAACGAGCGCAGCCCGGAGTCGAAATGCGCGTCGCGCAGATGGCTGACGGTGAAGCCCTGGGTGGTCATGGCACTGTCCCCGCGGGTCGGTCGATGCGCAAGCTTGCCAGAGCGCCGTCGTGGTGGCCACGACCGCGAGCGGCGGGCCGGCGTGGCTCGCGCGCCAGGGCGGCGCTGTCGCCCCGCGCCGGGCCTTCGGCCGCGGCTGCCGCTCAGCGCGCAGCGGCGCTCAGCCGCTGCAGGACGACCTCGGCCAGGGTCGGCGTGCCGGCGTCGGCGTAGTGGTAACGGGCCCGCACCACGGGCTTGTCGATGCCGCCGAGCCGGGCCAGGTCGATCGGCGTGGCCGCGAGCACGATCTCGGCCGCGCTGGCGTTGATCGTCGAGCGCAGCGCGGCGAGCTGCGCCTCGCTGTAGCCCATCGCCGGCAGCACCGGACCGATGTGCGGATACTGCGCGTAGACGCGGGCGATGTCGGGCGCCGCGCTCGCCCGCGGGTCGACGATCTCGACATCGCCGAGCGCCCGCGCGGCGCGCATGCCGGCGCCGAAGGCCATGCCGCCGTGAGTGATGGTCGGCCCGTCCTCGACGATGATCACGCGCCGCCGCCGCAGCCGCCCCGGCTCGTCGATGCGCACCGGCGAGGCGGCGAGCACGATCGGCACGCCCGGCACGATCCGCGCGACGGCCGCCTGCAGAAGGGCCACGTCGCGCGCCGCCGCCGCATCGACCTTGCTGATCACCACCACGTCGGCCATGCGCAGCACCGCCTCGCCCGGGTGATGGCTTTCGATCTGGGTCGGCCGCAGGGCGTCGCACAGCACCACGTGAACGGTCGGCTCGAAGAACGGGAAGTCGTTGTTGCCGCCGTCCCACACGACGACGTCGCAGCTGCGCTCGGCGGCCGCCAGCACCGCCGCATAGTCGACGCCGGCGAAGACCGAGTGGCCGGCCTCGATGTGCGGCTCGAACTCCTCGCGCTCCTCGACCGTGCAGCGCGCCGCGTCGAGGTCGGCGAGCGCGTGGAATTCCTGCACCCGCTGCAGGTCGAGGTTGCCGTAGGCCATCGGGTGCCGCGTGACCGCCACCCGCAGCCCGCCCGCCTTCAGCAGCTGCGCCAGGTGCCGCGCGGTCTGCGACTTGCCGCAGCCGGTGCGCACGGCCGACACCGCGACCACCGGCTTGCGCGACGGCAGCATCGTCGCCCGCGGCCCGAGCAGGGCGAAGCTGCAGCCGGCGGCGAGCGCGCGCGAGGCGACGTGCATCACCTCGAGGTGGCTGACGTCGCTGTAGGCGAACACCACCGTGTCGACGGCCTCGCGCCGGCACAGCGCGTCGAGCTCGGCTTCCGGCACCACCGGGATGCCGTCCGGGTAGCGGGGGCCGGCCAGGCTGGCCGGATAGCGCCGCACGTCGATGCCGGGCACCTGCGTCGCCGTGAAGGCGACCACCTGCGCCTGCGCGTCGTCGCGAAAGACGGTGTTGAAGTTGTGGAAGTCGCGGCCGGCGGCGCCGCAGATGACGATGCGCTTCACGGCTGCCCGGTCGCTGAGTTCAGGGTTCGCGGCAGGCCGTTGCGGGCTGCCGCCAGCGAGACGGCGGCGAGCCTGCACGGGCGGCTGCAGTCACCGTTGCCTCAAGCGGGCGGCGGCGTGCGCATGCGCTCGCCGCGCCGGCGCAGCAGCTCGGCGGCGACCAGCAGCAGGCAGGCGAGCAGCACCAGCAGCGTGCCGGCAGCGGTGATGGTCAGGCTGATGTTGTCGTTGATGCCGGCGAACATCTGCCGCGGCAGCGTGCGCTGGCCGGGGCCGGTGAGCAGCAGCGCGACGACCACCTCGTCGAACGAGGTGGCGAAGGCGAACAGGCTGCCTGAGAACACGCCGGGGAAGATGATCGGCAGCGCCACCTTGCGGAAGGCCAGCCACGGCGGCGCGCCCAGGCTGGCGGCGGCGTTCAGCAGGTTGCGGTCGAAGCCCGACAGCGTCGACAGCACGGTGACCAGCACGAACGGCGCGCCCAGCGCGGCGTGCGCCAGCATCAGGCCGAGGTAGCCGTCGGTCAGGCCGACCCTGGCGAAGGCGAAGTACACGCCGACGGCGACGATGACGATCGGCACCACCAGCGGCGACAGCAGCACCGCGAACAGCAGCCGTCGCCCCGGGAAGCGCGCCCGCCAGAAGCCGAAGGCGGCCAGCGTGCCGAGCGAGGTGGCGATCAGCGTCGCACCGCTGCCGACGATCAGGCTGTTCTTCAGCGCCGGCAGCCACAGCTCGGAAGTGAAGAAGTCCCCGTACCAGCGCAGCGACAGCCCGGGCAGCGGGAAGTGCAGGAACGAGCCGGCCGAGAACGACAGCGGCACGATCACGCCGATCGGCGCGACCAGGAACACCAGCACCGCGCCGGCCAGCGCCCACAGCGCGTAGCGGCCGCTGCGCTGCACGGCGGTCTCGTAGGCCGGCCGCATCGTCATCCCATGCGGATCTTGTCGATGCCGACCAGGCGGTCGTAGACGTAGTACAGGGCCACCGTCGCCGCCAGCAGCGACAGCGACAGCGAGGCGGCCATGCCCCAGTTGATCGTCCTGCTGGCGTAGAAGGCGACGAAGTAGCTGAGCATCTGGTCGTCGGGGCCGCCGACCAGCGCCGGCGTGATGTAGTAGCCGAGCGCCTGGATGAACACCATCAGCACGCCGGCGCCCACCCCCGGCAGCGTCTGCGGCGCATAGACGCGCCAGAAGGCAGCCAGCGGCCGCGCGCCGAGCGACAGCGCCGCGCGCACGTGCACCGGCGGGATCGTCTTCATCACCGCGTACAGCGGCAGCACCATGAACGGCAGCAGCACGTGCGTCATCGCCGTGTAGACGGCGGCGCGCCGGTACAGCATTTCCAGCGGCGCATCGACGAAGCCGCCCTGCAGCAGGGCCGAGTTGACCACCCCTTCGTGCTGCAGCAGCACGATCCAGGCCGAGGTGCGCACCAGCAGCGAGGTCCAGAACGGCAGCAGCACCAGCACCAGCAGCGCGTTGGCGGTGCGCGTCGGCGCCGTGGCCAGCACGTAGGCGAGCGGGTAGCCGAGCAGCAGGCACAGCAGCGTCACCGCGCTGGCGATGGCGAAGGTGCGGCCGAGCACCTGGACGAAGATCGCCTCCTCGCGCGGTGCGCCGAGGATTCGGCCGTCGGCGGCGCGCCGCAGGTCGACCGCCGCCAGCAGGAACAGCGAGGTGGTCGGCCCGGCGGCGCGGGCGATCGCACCCCAGGTCTCGGCCTCGCCCCAGCGGGGGTCGATCGCGATCAGCGTCTCGCGTGCCGGGCCGTCGAGGCTTTCCGGCAGCTGCCGCCCGGTGGAGAACAGCAGCGTGCGGAAGCCGCTGACGTCGTAGTTCAGTCGGGTCGCCGCGGGAGCGAGGGTGCCGTCAGCGCGGGCGGCGCGGACGTCGTCGATCAGCGCGGCGAAGGTCGCCTCGTCCGGGACCGCGCGGCCGTCCCAGCGGCTGATCTCGTGGGTCACCCGCGGCAGCGCCTCGGCGAGCTCGGTGTCGACGAAGCTCTTCGTCAGCAGCGCCACGATCGGCCCGAGGAAGGTCAGCAGCAGGAACAGCAGCAGCGGCGCCGTCAGCAGGAACGCGCGCCACTTCCTGGCCCGCTCGGCGCGGGCGAGTTGTCGTGCCAGTTCAGGCGGCTGCGGCGCGGCGACTGACGTCATTCAGCGAAGGCGGTCACCCGCCGGGCGCGGCGCGCCGAGCCCGCATCGGCAACGCCGCTGCGGGCTCGGACGCGAACCGCTGATCCGGCGCTCCGCGCCCGGACCAGCCTACTTGGCCAGCCAGGCGTTGAAGCGCTGGTTCAGCTTGTCGAGGTTCTCCAGCCAGAACTTGTCGCTCAGGTACAGCGAGACCTTGAGGTTGGCCGGGTTGGTCGGCAGGTCGGGCAGAACGGCCTTGTCGACCAGCGCGGTGGCGGCGTTGTGCGTGACGCCGTAGGGAATCTGCGTCGGCAGGTTCTTCTGGTTGGCCGGATCGCTGGCGAAGGCGAGGAACTGCTCGGCCTGCGCCTTGTTCGGCGATCCCTTCATGATCACCCACGAGTCGACCGTGTACAGGCTGCCGTTCCAGCTCATCCTGAAGTTCTTCTTGTCGGTCTTGTTGGCGGCGGCGATGCGGCCGTTGTAGGCGGAGACCATCACCGCCTCGCCGGAGGCCAGCATCTGCGGCGGCTGCGAGCCCTTCTCCCACCAGATCAGGCTGGGCTTGAGCTGCGACAGCTTGTTGAAGGCGCGGTCGACGCCGGCCGGCGTCGCGAGCGTCTTGTAGACGTCCGCCGGCGCCACGCCGTCGGCGAGCAGCGCGATCTCGAGGTTGGTCTTCGGTCCCTTGCGCAGCGCCCGCTTGCCTGGAAACTTCTTGACGTCCCAGAAGTCCTTCCAGCTCTTCGGTCCGTCCTTGAACTTGTCGCCGTCGTAGGCGAGCACGAAGTTGTAGACGATCGCGCCGACGCCGCAGTCGCTCACCGCGTCCTTCAGGAACTTGTCCTTGCCGCCGAGCTTGGCCCAGTCGACCTTCTCGAACAGCCCTTCCTCGCAGCCCAGCGCGAGCTCCTCGCTCTCGACCTGCACCACGTCCCAGTTGTTGGCGCCGCCCTGCATCTTGGCGCGCAGCACGCCGATGCCGCCGTCCCAGCTCTCGTCGACCATCTTGACCTTGGTCTTCTCAATGAACGGCTTGAAGTAGACCTCCTTCTGCGCGTCCTGGTAGGCGCCGCCCCACGACACCACCGACAGGTCGCGTGCCTGCACCGCCCCGCTGCCGAGCGCCAGGGCGGCGCCGAGCGCGAGCAGCAGCTTGGTCGTCTTGGTCTTCATCGTTTTCCTCCTCCTTGTGCGTCGGCGCGGATCACGCCGGAAAGAGGACTGTACTCGCCGCCGGGAAGCGGGCCAGCGCCCGGCTGCCGGCGGGCGGCACGGCGGCGGCCGCCTGGATCGGCACGGTGGCGACGATCTCGCCGGCCGCGCACTTCAGCCGCACGCGCAGGTGGCCGCCGAGGAAGATGGTCTCCTCGACCACGCCGGCCAGCGTGTTGTCCTGCAGCGCCGACTCGCTCGCCGCGGTCACGGCGATGCGCTCGGGCCGCACGGCGACGACCGCCTGCGCCGCCACGCCGCAGGGTGCCGCCGCGAAGCCGCGCAGCACCGTGCCTTCGGCGATGCGGGCGGCGCAGCGCCCGTCGCCGTGCGCCTCGACCAGCTGCGCCGGCAGCCGGTTGCTCTCGCCGATGAAGGAGGCGACGAACAGGTTCGACGGCCGCTCGTAGATCGCCTGCGGCTCGGCCACCTGCTGGATGCGCCCCTGGTGGAACACCGCGATGCGGTCCGACATCGTCAGCGCCTCGGACTGATCGTGCGTGACGTAGACGGTGGTGATGCCGAGCCGCTCGTGCAGGCCGCGCAGCTCCAGCTGCATCTCCTCGCGCAGCTGCTTGTCGAGCGCGCCCAGCGGCTCGTCCATCAGGATCAGCTGCGGCTCGAACACCAGCGCGCGGGCCACGGCGACCCGCTGCTGCTGGCCGCCGGAAAGCTGCCCCGGCAGGCGCGATTCGTAGCCGGGCAGCCGCACCATCTCCAGCGCCCGCTTGACCCGCTGCTCGGCCTCGGCCCGGCCGGTGCGGCGCACCGTCAGCGGGAAGGCGAGGTTCTCGCCGACCGTCATGTGCGGGAACAGCGCGTAGTTCTGGAACACCATGCCGAAGTTGCGGCGGTACGGCGGCAGCCGCTCGATCGACTCGCCGCGCAGCCTGATGTGGCCGGCGGTCGGCCGCTCGAAGCCGGCCAGCATCATCAGCGTGGTCGTCTTGCCCGAGCCGGAGGGGCCGAGCAGCGACAGGAACTCGCCCTCGCCGATCTCCAGCTGCAGGCGATCGACGACGTTGACCAGGCCGTCGTAGGTCTTGCAGACGTCGTCGAAGACGACGAAGCTCATCGCGGCTTCCCGGGCGCTGGCGTGGCCGCCGTCACTGCAGCTGCGCCGCGTAGCTTTCGGTGTCGCGCAGCGCTTTGGCGAAGCGCGCCAGCATCTCGTCGATCTGGCCCGGCTCGATGACCAGCGGCGGGCACAGCGCCACCGAGTCGCCGAGCGCCCGCACGACCAGGCCGTGCGCGTGCGCCCGCTCGGCGAAGTGCGCGCCGACCGCGGCCGCCGCCGGGAACTGCGCCTTGCTGGCCTTGTCGCGCACCAGCTCGACCGCGGCGATCAGCCCGACGCCGCGCACCTCGCCGACGATCGGGCTCGCGGCCAGCCGGCGCAGGCCGTCCTGCAACTGCGGCGCCAGCCGTCTCACCCGGGCGGCGATGTCGGTCTCGCGGTAGATCTTCAGCGCCTCGACCGCCACCGCGGCGCCCAGCGGGTGCGCCGAGTAGGTGTAGCCGTGGCCGAAGGTGCCGAGCTTTGCCGAGTGCTCGGCGATCGGCTCGTACACGCGCGCCGAGACCATGGTCGCCGAGAACGGCACGTAGGCGCTGGTCAGCGCCTTGGCGCAGACGACGATGTCCGGCTCCAGCCCGTAGGTCTGGCTGCCCCACATCTGGCCGGTGCGGCCGAAGCCGCAGATCACCTCGTCGGCGATCAGCAGGATGTCGTGCTTCTTCAGCACCGTCTGCACCTTGTCGAAGTAGGTCGCCGGCGGCACCAGCACCCCGCCGGCGCCCATCACCGGCTCGGCGATGAAGGCGGCGATGGTGTCGGCGCCCTCGCGCTCGATCAGCGCCTCGAGGCTGGCCGCCAGGCGGCTGGCAAATGCCTCTTCGCTCTCGCCCGGCTGCGCGAAGCGGTAGTGATGCGGGCAGTCGGTGTGCACCACCCCCGGGCCGGGCAGGTCGAAGCCGGCGTGGATGTTCGGCAGCCCGGTCAGGCTGGCGGTGGCGATGCTCACCCCGTGATAGCCGCGCGTGCGGGCGACGAGCTTCTTCTTGCCCGGCCGGCCGAGCGCGTTGTTGTAGTAGCGGACCATCTTGATCGCCGTGTCGTTGGCGTCGGAGCCGCTGGTGCCGAAGAAGGCGCGCGCCATCTTCCCCGGGGCGATGGCCAGCAGGTCGCGCGCCACCTCGATCGCCACGTCGGAGGTCTTGTGCGCGAAGCCGTGGTAGTAGGGCAGCGTGTTCAGCTGCCGGGTCGCGGCGGCGATCAGCCGCTGGTCGGAGAAGCCGAGCGAGGCGCACCACAGCCCGGCCATGCCCTCGATGTACTCGCGGCCGTCGACGTCGTAGACGTGGATGCCGCGGCCGCGGCACATGATCACCGGCCCCTTGGCCTCGTGCTTGCGCAGGTTGGTGTGCGGATGGATCGACTGCAGCCGGTCGAGTTCGGCCAGCGTGGCGGCAATGTTCATGGTCCTGTCTCCCCGGCAGGTTGCGCCGCGTCGTCAGCGGCGTCGTCTGTGCCGCAAGGATAGCGAGTCGTCCTATCTGGTGATGACCACGACCAGCCGGTCGGTCCCCGACTCCGCGCCCCACATCTCGCCCGGCCGGCCGAGGATCTGCCGCACCTGCGCGCCCGGCCTGTCGCTCGGGAAGCTCTGGAACCTCTCGCTCGCCGGATCGAAGCGGACGATCGCATTGGACTCCCACTCGGTCAGCCAGACGATGTCGCGGTCATCGACGAACACCGCGTACATGCGCGACCGTTCCGCCGGTTTCCACTGCCGCCACCGTTTCGTCGCCGGGTCGTACACGCTCAGCTGCCCGGACAGCCACTCGCTGATCCACAGCCGCCCCTTCGAATCCGACCAGACGCGGCGCGCGCCCTGGTTCGGCGTCGGCGGCTCGATCACCGTCGCCGCACCGCTGGCGGCGTCGATGCGCGCCAGGTGGCTGCCGGCGAGCGACACGTAGTAGATCTCGCCCTGCGGCGTCGCGGCGATGCCGTACGGGCCGCGGCCGCGCGGCGCCGGCCAGACGCGCGCCTCGCCGGTGGCGGGCTCGACGCTGCCGTAGTAGCCGGACTGCCCGGTCCACCACAGCACGCCGTTACGGTCGAACGCCGCCGTGTTCATGTTGACGTAGGGCGTGCCGGCCGGCAGCGCGAACAGCCTGACCGCCTTGCTCTTCGGATCGACGCGGACGATCGCGTTCAGGCCGCTGTCGGTGACCCAGGCCGCGCCGTCGGGGCCGACGATCACGCCGTGCGGCGCCGAGCCGCGTCCGAGCGCGATGTGCTCGGTCCTGCCGCTGGACGGATCGAGGCGGCCGAGCTCGCCGGTGCGCTGCGCCGTGTACCAGACGGTGCCGTCCGGCGCCGGCGCCACGTCGTGCGGCCCCGAGCCGGTCGGCACGGGGAAGTAGCGAACCGTCTGCGCGGAAGCGGCCGACGCGGCGACGAGCGCGAGCAGCAGCAGCAGCGCGGCGGTCAGGCGCGTCATCTTGCGGTCCTCCCCGAACGAGCGCCGATTATGCGGCGGCCTGCCGGCGCGGCGATCAGGCGGAAGGCGACTGCGTGCCGCGGCTCGCCGCGTCGACCAGGTGCACGATCGAGCGGTAGGTGATGCCGGAGTGCTGCGCCAGGCCGATCTCGCAGGTGCGGCTGCTCGAGTAGCCCTGCGCGCAGCCGGCCGGCAGCGACGGACGCAGGTCGCGCAGGGCGTGCGAATTCAGCTCGGGCACGGTCCAGCCCTTGTCGCCGGCCCAGCCGCAGCAGCCGACGCGCTCCGGCTGCACGACCTGCGCCGCGCAGGCGGCGGCGACCGCGCGCAGCGTGCCGTCGAGCCCCTGCTTGCGCAGGCTGCACACCGGGTGCACGGCCACCGTCGCCGCGATCGGCGCGATGGCGAGCCGCGGCAGCACCAGCTCCTGCAGCGCCTCGCTGATGTCGAGCACCGCCAGCCGCCCGTCGACGAAGCGCTTCATCCGGTAGGCGCAGGGGCTGGTGTCGAAGACGATCGGCAGCCGGCCGCCATCACTCGCCGCGCGCAGCGCCGCCTCCAGCTCGGCCGCCTTCGCGTCGGCCACCGCCAGCAGGCCCTTGCTTTCGAACGGCTGGCCGCAGCACAGCGATGCCATGCCGGACGGATAGACCGGCGCGAAGCCGGCGCGCCGCAACAGGCGGTCGGTGACGGTCGGCACGGACTCGCTGTCGGCGTCGCCGCGCGCCGGACCCATGCTGCGGGCGGCGCAGCTGGGGAAGTAGACGACCGGCTCGCTCCCGTGCGCGGCCTTCGGCGGCGTGAAGCGCGCCGGCCGCGGCGTCAGCGGCGTCCAGGGCGGGATGCGGTCGCCCGACAGCCTGCGCAGCCCGCCGGTGATCGCGCCCATCGCCCGGCTGCCGATCGCCGCGTGCAGCAGGTCGGCGCCGGCCAGCGCCGCCCGCACGCCGCGCGTGACCGCGCCGTAGTGCGACGCGACGACGCGGCCGAGCTTCTCGCCGCGGGCGCCGAGCTTCTCGCCGCGCTGCGCCTTGACCAGCCGGCCGGTCTCGATGCCGACCGGGCAGGCGGTGGCGCACAGCCCGCAGCCGGCGCAGGTGTCGATGGCGTCGTAGGCGTAGCCGCTGCGAAGCCGCGCCGTGTCCTCGCCGGCGCGGGCGCGCCGGGCGATCTCGCGCCAGCTGGTGATGCGCTGCCGCGGCGTGAAGGTCAGCCCGGCCGACGGGCACTGCACCTCGCAGAAGCCGCACTCGATGCACTTGTCGACGAGCTCGTGCGCCGCCGGCAGCGGCTTGAGGTCCCGCAGGTGCGCCTGGGCGTCGTCGTTCAGGATCACGCCCGGGTTGAGCAGCCGCGACGGGTCGAACAGCTGCTTGATCCCGCGCATCAGCGCCAGGCCGTCGGCGCCCCACTCGAGCTCGACGAACGGCGCCATGTTGCGGCCGGTGCCGTGCTCGGCCTTCAGCGCGCCGTCGTACTTGTGCACCACCAGCTGCGCCACCTCGTCCATCAGGCGCGCGTAGCGCTGCACTTCTGCCGCCGTGCCGAAGTCCTGCGGGAAGGTGAAGTGCAGGTTCCCTTCGAGCGCGTGGCCGAAGATGATCGCGTCGTCGTAGCCGTGCGCGGCGAGCAGCCGCTGCAGGTCGTGCGTGGCCTCGGCCAGCCGCTCGACCGGGAAGGCGACGTCCTCGATGATCACCGTGGTGCCGGTGGCGCGGCGGCTGCCGACCGACGGGAAGGTGCCCTTGCGCACCTTCCACAGGGCGGCGCACTGCGCGGCATCGGTGGTGAAGGCGACCGGCCTCACGGTGGGGATGCCGGCGAGCGCCGCCAGCGCGGCGCCGAGGTGGCGGGCCAGTTGCGCCTCGTCTTCGCCGCGCACCTCGACCAGCAGCGCGGCGGCGTCGGCGCCGAGGGTGGCGACCGTCGCCGGCACGCCGGGCTGCTCCTGCACGCTGGCCAGCGCGGCGCGGTCCATCAGCTCGACCGCCGCCACCGGCGCCGGCTTCAGCCTGGTGACCGCCTCGCAGGCGGTGCGCAATTGCTCGAACAGGATCAGCGCCGTGGCCTTGTGCGCGTGGTCCGGCACCGTGCGGTAGGTGATCGAAGAGATGAAGCCGAGGGTGCCCTCCGAGCCGATCATCAGGTGGATGAGGATGTCGATCGGGTCGGTGAAGTCCGTCAGCGCGTTCAGCCCGTAGCCGGTGGTGTTCTTCATCCGGTACTTGTGGCGGATCCGTTCGGCGAGCTGCGCGTCGTCGCGCACGCGGCGTGACAGCATCGTCAGCTCGAGCAGCAGCTCGGCGTGGCTTTGCCTGAACGCCGCCACCGAGGCGGGCTCCTCGGTGTCGAGCACGGCGCCGTCGGCGAGCACCACGCGCATGCCGGCCAGCGTGTGGTAGCTGTTCTCGCGCGTGCCGCAGCACATGCCGCTGGCGTTGTTGGCGGCGATGCCGCCGATCTTGGCCGCGTCGATCGACGCCGGATCGGGGCCGATCTTGCGGCCGTGCGGCGCCAGCAGGCGGTTGGCGTGGCCGCCGATCACCCCCGGCTGCAGGCGGACCGTCTCGGCGCCGGCGCCGATCGCCGCGCCGCGCCAGCCATCGCCGAGGACCAGCAGCACCGAGTCCGAGATCGCCTGCCCCGACAAACTGGTGCCGGCGGCGCGGAAGGTCAGCGGCGCCCCATGCTTGCGGCACACGGCCAGGGCGGCGAGCACTTGCGGCTCGCTGTCGACCACCACCACCACCTGCGGCACCAGGCGATAGAAACTGGCGTCGGTGCCGTAGGCGAGGCGGCGCAGCGCATCGGTGATGACGCGCGCGCCGGGCACGGCATCGCGGAAGGCCGCGGCGAGGGTGTCGGCGGCAGCGGACATGCGCGGCAACCTAGCATCGGCCGCCTGCCTGCGCTTGCGCTGGGACAAACGGCGGGCGCCGGCTGCACCGGCCGTGCGGCTGCCGACGCTGCGTCGTGTCGCCGCGCCCGGCGTTTCGGCCGACAATGCGGCCGCGCCTTCACGCGAGATGGAGAAACGCGATGCTGCTGCTGATCGCCGGCCTGCTGGTCTTCCTCGGCGCCCATTCGGTGCGGATCTTTGCCGAACCCTGGCGCGCCGCCCGGATCGCCAGGCACGGTCTCGCTGCCTACAAGGCCGTCCATTCAATCGTTTCGCTGCTCGGCTTCGCGCTGATCGTCGTCGGCTACGGCCAGGCGCGCGGTTCGCCGATCGCGCTGTGGGATCCGCCGCTATGGACGCGGCACGTGTCGGCCCTGCTGGTGCTATTTGCGTTCGTGCTGCTGGTCGCGGCCTACGTGCCGCGCAACCACATCAGGGCGGCGGTCGGCCACCCGATGGTCGCCGGCGTGAAGGTCTGGGCGGCCGGGCACCTGCTGGCCAACGGCTCGCTGGCCGACGTGCTGCTGTTCGGCGGCTTCCTGCTGTGGGCGGCGCTTGACTTTCGCGCCGCGCGCCGGCGCGATCGCGTGAACGGAAAGCTCGCCCTGCGCGCCTCCCTGCCCGGCGACGTGGCCACCGTCGTCGTCGGCGTCGCGCTGTGGGCGGCTTTCGCCTTCTACCTGCACGGCTGGCTGTTCGGCGTGCGTCCGTTCGTGACCTGAACTAGTCTCGGTCCTGACGGGAACCGAACGGCGCCGGCGGACTCCGACGGGAAGGTGCCCGGGCGCAGGAGGGCATGAGATGAGCGACGACAGAACGATCTGGTGGTGGGTGGTCGGCGTTTTCGCGCTGGCGGCGGCCGGTGCCGCCTGGTGGTGGTGGCAGGGCCGCGAGCCGCCGCCGCAGCCGCTGGCGCAGGCCACCGCACCGGAGCGGCCGGCGCCGGCGACCGAGCCGACGACGCCGCAGGCAGCCGAGCACCCGATCGAGGCCGCGCCGGCCGCGGCCGCTGCAGCCGACGAGCCGGCGCCGCTGCCGGCGCTGGCAGAGAGCGACAGTGCGCTGCGCACCGCGATCAGCAGCCTCGTCGGCGAGCAGGCGCTGGTCGAGTTCTTCCACATGACCGGCATCGCGACGAAGTTCGTCGCCACCGTCGACAACCTGCCGCGCAGCAAGGTCGCGACGAAGATCCTGCCGGTGCGCGGTCCGGGCGGAGCCTTCGTCGTCGATGGCGCGGCCGACGAGCGCGTGATCGCCGCCGCCAACGCCGACCGCTACGCCGCGCACCTGCGCCTGGCCGAAGCGGTCGACGCCAAGCGCGCCGCTTCCGTGTACGTACGTTTCTATCCGCTGCTGCAGCAGGCGTACCGCGAGCTCGGCTACCCGCAGGGCAACTTCAACGACCGCCTGGTCGCCGTGATCGACCACCTGCTGGCCACGCCGCAGATCGAGGGCCCGATCCGGCTCGTGCAGCCGAAAGTGCTGTACGAGTTCGCCGACCCGGAACTCGAGGCGCGTTCGGCCGGGCAGAAGCTGCTGCTGCGGATGGGCGCGGCGAATGCCGCGCGGGTGAAGACCCTGCTGCGCGCGTTCCGCCGCCAGATCTCCGCCTCGCCGCCGCCGCAGTAGGCGGCTCGCAGTCCCGGCCCCTGCTGCCGGCCACAAGGGACGCGCGACGGCGGCGCCCGCCCTGCCTGCGGTCGCGGCTCGAGCGGGCGAAGCGCCGGATGCCATCGACCAGTCAAGCGGCTAGAAGATGCGAACGTTCTCCAACGGCCAGCCGCCGGCGAGCGTGATGCGGCAGCGACTGGCGCGACAGACGCTGCGCCGCTGCGCGTCCGGGCACTGCGGCGGCAGGTCAACCGTTCGATCGGGGTCCTGGGCACCGCTGGCATCGGCGACGGCGACTGCGATGAAGGCGCGCGCGGTATCGTGAGCGACGCTGTTCCTTTCCCGGCCGGCCAGGGTTGCCAGATTCTGCCCGCGGAGCGATGCGCATGGATATCGTGATCTTCGGTACGGGCCTGGCCGCGCGCCTGGCGGCCTACGTCCTCGAGCACGACAGCCCGTACCGGCCGGCGGCTTTCACCGTGCACGAGCGCTACGTCAAGGCGCCGGAGTTCGCCGGCCTGCCGGTGCGCCGTTTCGAGGATCTCGAGCGGACGTTTCCGCCGGAGCAGGTGGCGATGATCGCTCCCCTCGGCTGGACGCGGATGGGCGCATTTCGCCAGGAAGTGGTGGCGGCCGCCAAGGCCCGGGGCTATCGCTTTGCCAACTACGTCTCATCGCGCGCGCTGACGTGGGCGGGCTTCGCCGCTGGCGAGAACTGCATGGTGTACGACGGCGTGATCATCGAGCCGTACGCTCGAATCGGCGAGAACTGCATCGTTCGCGCCGGCGCCGCACTGTCGCACGATGTCGAACTCGGCGAGCACTGCTTCGTCGCGCCGCGCGCCTCGATCGGCGGCCATGCCCGCATCGGCGCCAACTGCGTGCTCGGCGCGAACAGCACGGTCACCAACGGCGTGAAGGTAGCGCCCCGCTGCTTCATCGGGGCTGGGGCGGTCGTCACTGCGGACACGCAGCCGGACGGCATCTACCGGGGCAACCCGGCCCGCCGGTCGCCGGTCGGGGTCGATGGCTTTCGGAAGCTCAACCGGTGAGATCCGGCCGGCCGATCGTCGCGATGGACCGCCGCTAGCAATGACCACGCGGATCCTGATCCTTGGCGGCTCCAGGTTCCAGGTGCCGCTGATCCGGCGCGCCCGCGAGCGTGGGCTGCACGTGATCACCTGCGACTATCTGCCGGACAACCCGGGACACAAGCTGGCTGACGAGTATCACAACGTCAGCACCACCGATCGCGAGGCCGTGCTGGCGTTGGCGAGGCGAATCGGCATCGACGCGGTGGCGTCGATGTCGTCCGACCCGGCGATGCCGGCGCTGGCGTACGTCGCCAATTCGCTCGGCCTGCCCGGCCCGCGGCTGGAGGCGATCGTCAGGCTGACCGACAAGGGGGCGTTCCGGCGGCTGATGGCCGAGGCCGGCCTGCCGGTGCCCTGGCACCGGGTGGTCGATGCGGCGTCGGCGGCCGCGAGCGAAATCGCTGCCGCGCTGCCGATGGAAGTCGCGCGACTGGTCGTCAAGCCGGTCGACTCGTCCGGCAGCCGGGGCGTCACGGTGATCGATCGGCTCGGCGGCGATCTTGCCGGCGCGCTGCGTCACGCCTTCGAGCATTCGCTGGCGAGGCGGGCGATCGTCGAGGAGTACATCGAGGGCGAGCAGATCCACGGCGACGGCTACCTGCAGGACGGCCATCTCGTGTACCACTACATGGGCGACCACGCCTTGTTCACCGGCTCCGGTGGCAGCATCCCCGTTTCGACGCGCTGGCCTACGAGCCAGGGCGAGGCGGTGCTGCGCGAAGTGGCCGCCCAGGTCGAGGCCGTGGTGCGGGCCAGCGGTTTCGTCGACGGCCCGATCAACATCGAGGCCCGGATCACGCCCGCGGGCGAGGTTCGGCTCATCGAGATCGGGCCACGCAACGCCGGCGGCCAGATTCCTATCCTGCTCGAGCGGCTGACAGGGTTCGACTTCGTGCGGCGCGTGCTCGACAGCGCGCTCGGCATCCGGTCGGACGTCGAACCGGCAAACATGCGCCGCGGGGTCGGCGCTGTCTACGTCCTGCACTCGGAGCGCGACGGCCTCTACGCCGGCATCGAGGTGAGCGACGCCATCAGGGACCGGATCTTCCTGCTGGAGACGTTCAGCAAGGCGGGCGACCCGGTGCGCCGTTACGCGGGCTCGAATACGTCGCTCGGCGTCGCCCTGCTGCAGTTCGAAAGCCTGGCCGAGAGCGACTGCCTGATGGCCGGGATAGCGTCGCACCTGGTGCCGCGGATTCATTGACGCGCGGAGCATCCGGTTCCTCCGATGGCCAGGCAGCACGAGATCGGCGGCTATTTCGGCCTCGAGCCGGGCCGGCACGGCAACAACCCGCACGCTGTGGCAAGGGGGCTGAACTCGGCGCGCAACTGCCTACTGTACGTGCTGCTGGCGCGCCGGCCGGCGCGCCTGTATCTGCCGGCCTATCTGTGCGACAGCATGCTCGAGCCGCTGCGACAGGCGGCGGTCGAGCACGAGTTCTACAACGTCGATGCCGGCCTCGAGATCGACGCGCCGCCGCGGCTGGGCCGCGACGAGTACCTGCTGTACGTCAACTACTTCGGCGTGAAGGGCGAGTACAGCCGTCGGCTGGCGGCGCGGTACGGGCCGGCGCTGATCGTCGACAATTCGCAGGCCCTGTACGCGCCGCCCGCGGACTGCGCCGCGACCCTTTACTCGCCGCGCAAGTTTTGCGGCGTCAGCGACGGCGGCTACCTGTATTCCGATGCTTCGCTCGGCGCCGCCCTCGAGCGCGATGTCTCGTACGACTCGGTGCGGCACCTCGCCGGCCGAGTCGACGTCGGTGCGACGCCGTTTTACGCCGACTTCCGCGCGTCCGACCGTCGGCTGCGCGGCCGGCCCCTGCGCCGGATGTCGGCGCTGACCGAGGCGCTGCTCAACGGTATCGACCACGCACATGCCCGCCAGGCGCGCCAGCGCAACTTCCTTCAGCTGCATGCAGTGCTCGGGCCCGTCAATCGACTGTGCATCGACGCCGCCGGAATCGACGGGCCGATGGTCTATCCGTTCGTTGCCGACGACCCGTCGCTCAGGCAGCGGCTGATCGCGCAGAAGGTCTATGTCGCCACCTACTGGCAGGAGGTAATGCAGCGCGAACA
>CP070661.1:3397257-3486315 GCA_020355165.1 Burkholderiales bacterium | reverse complement strand
ATCGACTGACGCCGGCGGTGCCGCGCCGATCGGATCGGACCCGCCGCCGCGCCGATCGGTTGGCCTGCACGCCGGTGGCGCGCGGCCGACGGCAGCGCACCTGGCGCTGCAGCCGGACCCGCGGCCCGGCGAGCACCGTCAAACGAGCAGCCCGACCAGTGCCGCCGTCAGGCAGGTCGACAGCAATCCGGCCAGCACCGACTTCATGCCGAGTTCGGCCAGCTCGGCCCGCCGCTGCGCCGGCAGCAGGGCGGCGAGCCCGCCCAGCATGATGCCGAGGCTGCCGAAGTTGGCGAAGCCGCACAGGGCGTAGGTAAGCAGCAGCCGGCTGCGCGGTGAAAGCTGATCGGGCGGCAGGCGCGCCAGCTCGAGGTAGGCGATGAACTCGTTGAGCACCGTCTTCTTGCCGAGCAGGTTGCCGGCGACGGCGACTTCCTGCGCCGGAATGCCGATCAGCCAGGCCAGCGGCGCGAACACCCAGCCGAGGATGCGCTCGAGCGACAGCGGCGCGCCGCCGAGCGACGGCAGCTGCGCCAGCAAGGCATTGGCCAGCGCGACCAGCGCGACGAAGACGATCAGCATGGCGACGATGTTCAGCAGCAGCTGCAGCCCTTCGAGCGTCCCCCGCGTCACCGCGGCCACCGCGCTGGCGTCCTGCCGGTCGAGCTGAATCGACGCGCCGTCGTCAAGCGGCGACGGCACCATCAGCGCCGCCACCGCGATCGCCACCGGGGTAGCGACGAACGAGGCGACCAGCAGGTGGCCAAGCGCGTCGGGGACCACCGGCGAGAGGAACGTCGCGTACAGCACCAGCACCGTGCCGGCGATCGTCGCCATGCCGCAGTTCATCACGATGAACAGCTCGCCGCGCGACAGCCGTGCCAGGTAGGGCGCCACCACCAGCGGTGCCTCGACCATGCCGACGAAGACGTTGGCTGCGGCAGAGACGCCGACCGCGCCGCCGACGCCGAGCGTGCGCCGCAGCAGCCAGGCGAAGGCCTGCACCAGCGCGGGCAGGACGCGCCAGTGGAACAGCAGCGCCGACAGGGCCGAGATCACCAGCACCAGCGGCAGCGCCTGGAAGGCGAGGATGAAGCTCGACTGCGGGTGGGTCGGCGCAAACGGCGGCTGGCCGCCGCCAAGGTAGCCGAAGACGAAGGAAGTGCCGGCCAGCGTGGCGCTGTTCAGGGCCTCGACCGCGGCGTTGAGCGACTGCAATGCCGCCGCGACCGGCGGCAGCTTCAGCATCGTCGCTGCCAGCGCCAGCGCCAGCAGCATGCCGATGGCGACCGTCCGCCAGCGGACTGCGCGGCGGTTCTCGGACAATGCCCAGGCCAGCGCCAGCAGCGCAGCAACGCCAAGCAGTTGATGCAGGATCGCCATCGAGGCCGCGAGTGTGCCCCAACTGTGCAGCAATTGTCGCGTTGCGACAAGCACTTGCGGCGCCAGCAGCCCTGGCTCGTCGGGCCCGGGTTAGTGCACTTGCTCGGCAATTGCGGCAGGGTGCGCCGCTAACATGCTTTCGTGTGAGTCACCGACATGGTCGAACCGATGAAACGCGACGAGATTCCGGCCGACATGCACTCCCTGTTCGAACTGCAGCGCGCCGCCTTCGCCCAAAGCCCGCACTCGCAGTGGCCGGAGCGGCGCGACCGCCTGCAGCGACTGCGGCGCCTCGTCAGCGACAACGAGGACGAGATCGAGCGCACCATCGATGCCGACTTCGGCGGTCGTCCGGCGATCGAGACGCAGATCGCCGAGATCTATCCGTCGCTGGCTGAGATCAACGGCGCGCTGCGCTCCGGCGAGCGATGGATGAGGCCGGAGCGCGTGTGGGTGTCGAAGTGGTTCCTGCCGGCGCGGGCCGAGATCCAGCCCCGGCCACTCGGCGTGGTCGGCGTGATCGTGCCGTGGAACTACCCGCTGTACCTGGCGGTCGGCCCGATGGTCGGCGCGCTGGTCGCGGGCAACCGCGTGCTGGTGAAGATGTCGGAGTACACGCCCGCCTTCTCGGCGCTGTTCAGGCGTCTGGTCGAGAAGTACTTCGCCCCCGAGGAAGCGGCGGTCGTCACCGGCGACGCGACGCTGGCGCAGGCGTTCTCGGAACTGCCCTTCGATCACCTGCTGTTCACCGGCTCGACTGCCGTCGGCCGGCGCGTGATGGCGGCGGCGGCGGCCAACCTGACGCCGGTCACTCTCGAACTCGGCGGCAAGTCGCCGACGGTCGTCGCGCCGGACTATCCGGTGCAGCGGGCGGCGACGCGCATCCTCGCCGGCAAGCTGCTCAATGCGGGGCAGACCTGCATCGCGCCCGACTACGTGCTGCTGCCACAGCAGATGATCAAGCCGTTCGTGCGCGAGGCGAGGGCGCAGGCACGCCGGATGTACCCGGCGGGGCTGGGCAACCGCGACTTCTGCGCGATCATCAATTCGCGCCACTACCTGCGGCTCACCGGCTATCTCGACCAGGCCAAGGAAGCCGGCGTCCGCATCGAGACGCTGTTCGACGGTCGCGCGCGCGACAACGCAGCGCACCGGCTGGCGCCGGCACTGCTGATCGACCCGCCGGCCGCCCTCGACGTCATGCGCGAGGAGATCTTCGGCCCACTGCTGCCGCTGGTGCCGTACGAGCGGATCGAGGACGCGGTAGCCCGCATCAACTCGATGCCGAAGCCGCTCGCCCTGTACTGGTTCGACGAGGACGAGAAGCGCACGACCTGGGCGTTGCACAACACCCAGGCCGGCGGCGTGTGCGTCAACGAGACGCTCATGCACGTGGCGCAGGAGGAGCTGCCGTTCGGCGGCGTCGGACCCTCGGGCATGGGCGACTATCACGGCCGCCATGGCTTCGAGACGTTCAGCAAGATGACGCCCGTGTTCGTCCAGTCGAAGCTCAACGGCATGGGTCTGTTCATGCCGCCGTACGGTCAGGCGGTGCGGCGGATGCTGGAGCTGATGAAGCGCTTCTGACGGGCCGGTCGCCTCCGGCCGCACCGCGGCTTCAATCGAGCAGCGCCAGTGGCACGGTGTCGACGAGGTCGCCTTCGGCGTAGTCCGCGCGGGGACCGAGCGCGATCAGCGCATCGGCCTCGGTGACGGTGCGCAGCATCGCCGAGCCCTGGTCGCGCAACGGCTGCACCTGCAGCCGGCCCTTCGGATCGCGAACGAAGCGGGCGCGCCGGTACTCGACGCGGCCGCCACGCAGGTGGACCGCACTGGCCAGCGGCAGCGGCAGGTGAAGCGGGACGGCGGCTCCGCCGCCGGCCAGGTGCAGCAGCAGCGGGCGCACCAGCAGATGGAACATCACGTAGGCGGCGACCGCGTTACCGGGCAGTCCCAACAGGGCGATCGGCGCGCCAGTACCGTCGATGCTCGCCACCGCGATGCCGCGGCCGGGCCGGAAGTTCAGCGGCACGAAGCGCACACCGGAGGCGGCCCGCACGACGTCCGCGTCGCCCTGGGCAGCACCGCCACTGGCAACCACCGCGTCGAGGCGCAGCGCGCGCGCGCCGTCGAGCGCCGTGGCAAGAGCCGGCGGCGCGTCGCCACAGATGCCGAGGTCGTGGGGCTCGAAGCCGAGGCGGGCGAGGCTCGCGGCAAGCAGCGGTCGGTTGGCGTCGAAGCTGGCGGCGGGCTGAAGCGGCTGCGGCGGGTCGGCCAGCTCGTCGCCGGTGGACAGCACGCCGACGCGCAGTCGCCGGCGCACGGTGAGCCGCGCGGCGCCGACCGCGGCGGCCAGGCCGATGTCGGCGGCGCGCAGGTGGCGACCGGCCGGCAGCGCGGTGTCGCCGGCACCGATGTGCTCGCCGCGCCGGCGGATGTTGGCGCCTCGCGGTGGCGCCCGCTCGACCCGGACCGTGCTGCCGTCAAGGGTCACGTCTTCCAGCATGGCGACCGTGTCGGCGCCGTCGGGCAGCGGCGCACCGGTCATGATGCGCACGCAGGTTCCGGTCTCGACGCGCCCGGCGAACGGATGACCGGCGTAGGCGCGGCCGATCTCGTGCAGCCAGTGACCCGCCCGCAGGTCCTCGTGGCGCAGCGCGTAGCCGTCCATCGCCGAGTTGTCGAACGCCGGCAGGTCGAGCCGCGAGGCTACGTCCTCGGCCAGTACGCGGCCGGCGGCGGCGCTCACATCGATTGATTCGGTGGCACCGATCGGCGCGAACCGGCCGACCAGTTCGTCGAGCGCCTCGGCCAGCGTCAGCTCAGTGGCCGGCATCGCGGGCGCGCACTTCCTGCAGCGTGTTCAGGTTGGCGAAGCCGTCGGCCTCGGAGAATTCCGCCGCCGCGGCGCCGACGCCACGCAGCCACGCCTCGGCGCGGCGTTCGCCGTGGGCCAGCGCGGCGGCGAGTTCGTCGGCAAGGTCGACGCGCAGCAGGCAAAAGAGCGGCTCGACGCGTGCGCCGACCCAGGCGACGGCGGCAGGCCGGTGGCCGACCGCGGCTGCAAGTCGGCTAACCAGGTCCACCGGCAGGAACGGCGCGTCGCATGGCACGACCGCCAGCCAGGGCGTGCTGGCCGCCCGCAGCCCGGCCAGTACGCCGGCGAGCGGGCCGGGAAACGGCTCGAGTCCTTCGTCGGCATCGAGCAGCACGGGCAGGCCGAAAGCCCGATAGGCGTCGATGTTGCGATTGGCACTGAGCAGCAGCCGTCCTACCTGGGGGCCGATCCGCTCGATCACCCGCTCGACCAGCGGCCTTGCGCCGAGCCGGACCAGTCCCTTGTCGATGCCGCCCATGCGCGCGCCGCGGCCGCCGGCCAGCACCAGACCGGTGATCTCCTCGCGCTTGGGCGTCGGCATCGCCGGCTGTCGACCCGCTAGCCGCCGATGTACGACATCTCGATCTTGCGCAGGCCGGCCGTTGCCTCACTGCGCAGTTCGGAGTATCGATCGCCGCGGACGTGCCAGATGCTGCCGATCGCGGCGCTGATCCGCGCGTCGTCGGCGCCAGCGCGCAGCATCTGTCGCAGATCGTAGCCGCCGGTGGCGAACAGACACAGGTACAGGCGGCCCTCGGTCGACAGCCGCGCTCTCGTGCAGTCGCGGCAGAACGCCTGGGTGACGCTCGAGATCACGCCGATCTCGCCGCCGCCGTCGCGGTAGCGCCAGCGCTCGGCCACCTCGCCGCCGTAGTTCGGTTCGACCGCCTCGAGCGGCATCTCGGCGTCGATCCTGCGGATCACCTCGCGCGACGGCACGACGTCATCGAGACGCCAGCCGTTCGAACTGCCGACGTCCATGAACTCGATGAAGCGGACGATATGGCCGCTGCCCCGGAAGTGCCGGGCCATCGGCACGATCTCGTGCTCGTTGACGCCGCGCTTGACCACCATGTTGACCTTGACCGGGGCAAGCCCGGCATCGGCGGCGGCGGCGATGCCCTCGAGCACGGCGCTCACCGGGAAGTCGGCATCGTTCAACCTGCGGAAGACGGCATCGTCGAGGCCGTCGAGCGAGACGGTGACACGCTTCAGCCCGGCCGCGGCGAGAGCGCGGGCCTTGCGCGCCAGGATCGAGCCGTTGGTGGTCAGCGTCAAATCGAGCGGCCTGCCGTGCCGCGTCCGCAGCCGCGCGAGCATCTCGATCAGCCGTTCGATGTCCTTTCGCAGCAGCGGCTCGCCGCCGGTCAGGCGGATCTTTTCGACGCCGTGGGCGATGAAAAGCCGCGCCAGCCGGGTGATCTCCTCGAAGGTCAGCAGGTCCGCGTGCGGCAGGAACCGGTAGCCCTTGTCGAAGACCTCCTTCGGCATGCAGTAGGTGCAGCGGAAATTGCAGCGGTCCGTCACCGAGACGCGGAGGTCGCGCAGCGGGCGCTGCAGCCGGTCGGCCACGTGGCCATCGGCAGCGACGACGGCGCCGGCAGGCACGCGCAGCGCCGCGCGCTCATCGAGGACGGGAATGATGCGATCGGTCATCGGTGCAGGAAGCCCGGGGCGGATGTTAGCGGCGCGGCAGGCGACGCGTCGCTGCGATGACCACGCGCCGCCTGCTGACTTCGCATCCGCGCGCCGATGGCGGGCGACCCCGATCGGCGCCAGGCGCACCGCGGCGCGGTGCGCTGTGCCGCGCCGTCAGTGCCGCGCCGGGGCCGACGACTGCCTTGTCTCGACCTGGATCAGCGGACCGGTGTCGAGCGGCGGCAGCGCCGGCCGCTCGCGCGGCACATGCACTGCTCTGGCCTCGCTGGCGAAGCGGGCCAGCACATCGGCGAGCTTCGCCGGCTCGGTCTGCACCAGGGTCAGCCCGGCACTTTCGAGCACCGGTCGCAGTTCGTCCTCCGGCATCGGTGCCGGCGAGATCGCCGGCTGCACGATGATCGGCGCCGCGGCGGGCATCGCTTCGCCACCGTGCGTTGGCTCGGCGGCGGGCCGCGATTCGGCGGCCGCTGCCGGGGCGGCGGGTGCTTCGACCTCGCGCTCAGGCGCAGCGGCCGGTGCACCTTGCGTTGCCTCCGCGGCGGTCAGGTGCTCTGCGGGCGAAGGGGCGGCCGCTTCGGCGACCGTCACATCGGCGCCCTCGGCGTCACCGCGACCGCCACGACCCCGGCGCCGACGGCCTCGGCGCCGACGGCGCTCCTCACCCGTTGCTGCCTCGTCCGCGGCCGCGCCCGGCGACTCGATCGTCAGCGCAGCCTGGACCGGAGCCGCTGCCGTCGGGAGTTCGACCTCCGCCGCCGCTGCAGCCGTTTCGCCGGGCTTCCCGCGCGGCGTGCGTGCGGGCCGATCGCGTTCGCCGCGACCGCCGCGTTCCCGGCGTTCCGCGCCTGCGGGCGCGGCTTCGGCGCCCGGCGGACGCTGTCCTTCCTGCGCAGCCCGCGACGGCCTGCCTTCCCGCTCCTCGACGCCTTCGCGCCGCTGGCCGCGCTCGCCGCGCTCGCCACGGCCGCCGCGGCCACCGCGGCGGTCACGCCCGCGCTCCGGCGCCCGTTCGGGCCTCGATCGGCGAGACTCGGCGGCCACCGGCGCCGGGGCCGGCGCCGGCGCGACGACGATCTGCTCCGGCTCGACTCGGCCGGTGACGAGGTGCCACAGTCGCGCCAGGAACGACGGTCTGGCGGCTGCCGGAGCCGCGCCAGGCGCGGGCGAAGGCGGCGCCTCGACCGGGGGCGCCGGCGCCGCAACCGGCGCCGGTGTCTCGTGCACGATGCCGCGGACCACCGCTTCCTGCTTCGGCTTGGCCCGCTCCGCCGCAGTGGCCGCGGCGTACGGCGTGTCGATGGTCGGCGACTCGGCGCGCTCGTAGCTCGCCCTCGCCAGGTCGAGCCGCTCGTCGTCGTGGCGCAGGCGTTCGATCTTGTAGTGCGGCGTTTCCAGGTGCTTGTTGGGGATCAGCACGATCGACACGCGCAGCCGCGCCTCCAGCTTGGCGATGTCGGCGCGTTTCTCGTTCAGCAGGTAGGTGGCCGCTTCGACCGGCACCTGCGCGTGGATGGCGGCGGTGTTCTCCTTCATCGCCTCCTCCTGAATGATGCGCAGGATGTGCAGCGCCGAGCTCTCGGTGTCGCGGATCACGCCGACGCCGTTGCAGCGAGGGCAGGTGATGTGGCTGCCCTCGGACAGCGCCGGGCGCAGCCGCTGGCGCGACAGCTCCATCAGGCCGAAGCGCGAGATCTTGCCCATCTGCACGCGGGCGCGGTCGTAGTGCAGCGCGTCCTTCAGCTTGTTCTCGACCGCGCGCTGGTTCTTCGACTCCTCCATGTCGATGAAGTCGATCACGATCAGGCCGCCGAGGTCGCGCAGCCGCAGCTGGCGGGCCGCCTCGTCGGCGGCCTCCTGGTTGGTGCGCAGGGCCGTCTCCTCGATGTCGGAGCCGCGGGTGGCGCGTGCCGAGTTCACGTCGATCGAAACCAGTGCCTCGGTGTGGTCGATCACGATCGAGCCGCCCGAGGGCAGCTGGACGATGCGCGAGTGCGCCGTCTCGATCTGGTGCTCGATCTGGAAGCGCGAGAACAGCGGGATGTCGTCCTTGTAGCGCTTGACGCGGCCGACCATGTCCGGCATCACGTGCGCCATGAACTGCTGCGCCTGTTCCGCGATCTCGTCGGTGTCGACCAGGATCTCGCCGATCGACGGGTGGAAATAGTCGCGGATCGCGCGGATGACCAGGCTCGACTCCTCGAAGATCAGGAACGGCGCCGCGTTCAGCCGCTTGTTCTTTCTGCCGTCGGTCGTCGGCTCGGCGGTCGATTCGCCGGCCTCGGTTCGGTAAACGGGCACGGCTGCGTCGGCGATCGCGTGCCACAGCTTCAGCAGGTAGTTGAGGTCCCACTGCAGTTCCTCGGCGCTGCGGCCGATGCCGGCGGTACGCGCGATCACGCTCATGCCGGCGGGCAGATCGAGGCTCTCCATGGCCTCGCGCAGCTCCTGCCGGTCCTCGCCCTCGATCCGGCGCGAGACGCCGCCGCCGCGCGGGTTGTTCGGCATCAGCACGAGGTAGCGGCCGGCCAGCGAAACAAAGGTGGTGAGCGCGGCCCCCTTGCTGCCGCGCTCCTCCTTCTCGACCTGGACGACCAGTTCGTCGCCCTCGCGCACCGCCTCGTTGATCCTGGCGCGACCGACATCGACGCCGGCGCGGAAGTAGCTGCGCGAGATCTCCTTGAACGGCAGAAAGCCGTGCCGTTCCTCGCCGTAGTCGACGAAGCAGGCCTCGAGGCTCGGTTCGACGCGGGTGATGACCCCTTTGTAGATGTTCGACTTGCGCTGCTCGCGGCCCTCGGTCTCTATATCGATGTCGACCAGCCGCTGGCCGTCGACGATCGCCACCCGCAATTCCTCGGGGTGGGTGGCATTGAAGAGCATCCTCCTCATCACAACACTCCCTGCGCCAGGATGGCGCGGTGGTGCCGGATCGAGGACGCCGCGAGCGAGGCTAGGCGAGACGCGCGAGGCAGCCGCGCCGCGGCGGGTCTGCCGTGGCGGTGCGGCCCTCTGCCGGCGCGCGCGGTGGCAGCGCGGGGCAGCGGGCGGACGATGCGGTGGGCCTGGGCACGAAACGACCTTGACTTGCGTGAACCAGCGCCGGCAAAGCCGGCAAGCTGTGCGACGAATCCGATCCGGCCGAGCCGGCCACACCCGCAGGCGGCGCGGCTCGATTTGTTTCAACCCCGACTGCACGGCGCAACGACGCGCCGGCAGCCGTCAAATTCGCTCGGCGCGGGCGGCTTTCGCCAACTCGCGCTGTCGCGTCCCGGCGCCGCGGCGCGCCGCACAGAGCCTCCGGCCTGCAGGCGGTCATCGCTACAATCAGCGCCCTCTTGCAGGGTCGGGACGACACGGCCGCGACCGGCGGTAAGCCGACGCGGCCTCTCGGTGGCGGGATATTCAACCGCTACTTCAACAGCGCCGCCTAACTCCTGCGCGCGCAAGTATAACGGCACCATGAGCGACACCGCCAAGGGACGTCCGGCGGCAGCCCGGCTGGGCGCCGACCAGGTCAACTACGTGACCGTCGGACCGGAAGCGGCCGGCCAGCGCCTGGACAACTTCCTGCTGCGGCTGGCGAAGGGCGTGCCGCAGAGCCATCTCTACCAAATAGTTCGCAGCGGCCAGGTGCGGGTCAACAAGGCGCGCGCCACGGCGAGCCAGCGGCTGGCCGAGGGCGACCAGGTGCGGGTGCCGCCGCTGCGGCTGGCGCCGGCGCGGCCGAGGCCGGCGCCGGCGCAGATGCCGCCGATCCTTTTCGAGGACGAGCACCTGATCGCGGTCGACAAGCCGGCGGGCGTGGCAGCGCACGGCGGCAGCGGCATCGCGCACGGCCTGATCGAGATGGTGCGGGCGGCGCGCCCCGACCAGCCTTTCCTCGAACTGGCGCACCGGCTCGATCGCGATACTTCGGGGATCCTGCTGCTGGCCAAGAGCAGGCGGGCGCTGGTCGGACTGCACGAACAGCTGCGCGAGGGGCAGGTCGACAAGCGCTACCTCGCACTGGTGGCGGGCGACTGGGTCAACGACCGGCAGCATGTGCGCCTGCCGCTGGCCAAGCGGACCACGGGCAGCGGCGAGCGTCGGGTCTCGGTCGACCGGGACGAGGGACTGGCCGCGCACACCGTGTTCAACCTGCGCCACCGCTACGGCGGCTTCTCTCTGCTGGAGGCGGAACTAAAGACCGGCAGGACCCATCAGATCCGCGTCCACCTTGCGCACGTCGGCTTCCCGATCGTTGGCGACGACAAGTACGGCGACTTCGAACTGAACCGGCGGGTCGCGCGCGGCGAGTTCGGCGCGCCCTTCGGGCGGATGTTCCTGCATGCGTGGGCCACCCGCTTCCGTCATCCGGTGAGCGGGGTACCGATGTCGATCGAGAGCGCGCTCGACCGCGAGTGCAGCGACTTCCTGCGAGGGCTGGGCAGTGCTTGACCGCTTCGACGTGGTCGTCTTCGACTGGGACGGCACGCTCAGTGACTCGACAGCCGCCATCGCGCGGGCGATCCAGGATGCCGCAGCCGACCTCGGCCTGCCGGTGCCGGACGACGCCACGGCCAGCCACGTGATCGGGCTCGGCCTGCACGAGGCTCTGGCCCGAGCGGTGCCGACCCTGCCCGCCGAGCGGATTGCCGAATACTCGGCGCGCTACCGGGTCCACTACTTCGCGCGCGAAGCCGAGCTGGTGCTGTTCCCCGGCGCGCTCGAACTGATCGCCGAGCTGCGCGCGGCCGGTGTGCGGCTCGGGATCGCGACCGGGAAGTCGCAGCGCGGGCTGCAGCGGGCGCTGGCCAGTGCCGGGCTCGAAGCGCAGTTCGCTGCCACGCGCTGCGCCGACCAGACGCACCCGAAGCCGCATCCGGCAATGCTTCTCGAGCTGGCCGACGAGCTGATGGTCACGCCGCAGCGCATGCTGATGGTGGGCGACACCACGCACGACCTGCAGATGGCCGAGGCGGCCAGTGCGGCCGCGGTCGGCCTGACACAGGGGGCGCATCCCGAGGAGCAGCTCGCCGCCTGCCGCCCGCTGGCGCTGTTCGACTCGCTCGGGCAACTGCACCAGTGGCTGATGCCGAAGCGTTGATCGCGCTGTGCCCGTCGACGCAGCTGGTCGAAGGCGGCAGCGGCCTGCGCTTCGACGTCAGCGTCGACGGTGAAGCCTGCGGCGCCTTCGCCGTTCGCTACCGCGGGCAGGCCGTCGGCTACCTGAACCGCTGCGCCCACGTGGCGATGGAACTTGACTGGGTCGCCGGCCAGTTCTTCGACAGCGAGGGCAAGACGCTGCTGTGCGCGACCCACGGCGCCGCCTACGACCCGGCCGACGGCGGTTGCGTCGGCGGCCCGTGCGCCGGTCGCGGCGGGCTGAGGCGACTCGAGATCGTCGAGTCCGGCGGCGTCGTCTACTGGCGACCCGACCCGGGCGTGCGTCCGCTGCCACGGCCGGACGGCTGAACCGTTGCCGACAGCAGGGCGAACACCGCCGGCCGGCGCCGCAGCGCCGGCATCGCCTGCGGCGGCAGCGCCCGCCAGCCCGAGATGGGCAGCGACAGCACGCTTTCCGAGTCGGTCGTCAGGTCCACTGCGACTGCCAGCCGCGTGTCATGCCGGCCGTGCTCGAGCAGCGTCTGCAGCATTCGCTCGCTTCGGTACGGCGTTTCGATGAACAGCTGGGTTTCGGCTCCGCGGCTCGCTGCCTCGAGCTGGCCGATCGCGGCGATCAGCGCCTGCCTGTCCTGCGGCAGGTAGCCGACGAAGCGGAACCGCTGGCCGTTCATTCCGGCAGCCATCAGCGCCAGCAACACGCTGCTCGGCCCAACCAGCGGCCGCACGCGCACGCCGAGCTCGTGCGCCCGCGCCACCAGTGCGGCGCCGGGGTCGGCAACGGCCGGGCAGCCGGCCTCCGACAGCAGAGCGACGTCGTGTCCACCGAAGGTCGGGGCCAGCCAGCGATCGAAGTGGCGTGGATCCGGGCTGTGGCCAACTTCCGTCACGGCGAGACCGGCGATCGGCTGCGGATGGGCGATTGCCTTGAGGAAGGCACGCGCGCTCTTGGCGTTCTCGGCGAGGAAGATCGTCGTCGCGCGAGCCAGCGCCAAGGTCTCCGCCGGCAGGACCCGCTGCGGCGGGCAATGGCCGAGCAGCGTCGGCAGCAGAAGCAACGCGCCGGACGGAGCGCTCATGGCGCCGGCAGCCGCACGCCGCAGGCGGCCAGCATCGTAGTCAGGCGGATCAGCGGCAGGCCGATCAGCGCAGTCGGATCGTCGGAGCGAACCGACTCGAGGAGCGTGATGCCGAGCGACTCGATCTTCGCCGCACCGGCGCAGTCGTACGGCATGTCGGCGCGCAGGTACGCGTCGAGCCGTTCGACGGGCAGGACGCGGAAGCGCACCGCGGTCGGCACCTCGTCGACCTGGCGGCTGCCATCGGGCGCGACCACGGCCACCGCCGTGTGAAAGACCACCTCGCGCCCCTGCATCCGGCGCAGCTGCGCCAGCGCCGCATCGTGACTGCCGGGCTTGGACAGCGCCTCGCCGTCGACGTCGGCAACCTGGTCGGAGCCGATCACGATCGCCCCCGGCTCGTCGACGGCAACGACGCCCGCCTTGGCCAAGGCGAGCCGGCAGGCGGTGTCGCGCGGCGCTTCGCCCGGCAACGGCTGCTCTTCGACGCGCGGGGCGCGGACCGCGAACGGCAGCCGCAGACGCTGCAGCAGCTGGCGGCGGTATGGCGAGGTCGAGGCGAGTACGATCGGCGGCATGCGGGCGAGCGATAGCCCTTCACGTGCGCCGCAGTTTAGCGATGCACGCTGCCGGCGATGACGACCGGCCGCGCCGTCACCTGCGACGTCTGGGACCTTGCGCGGCGGCGTGCCTGCATCGAAGGCGAACTGGCGCTCGGGGACATGCGGCGACTGTCGGGGCAACTCGCCGACACCGCCGGTGCGCTCCGCTACCGCATGAGCGGAATGATCGACGAGCGGGGCCGGCCGGCGGCCCGCCTCGAAGTACGGGGGCCGGTACAGGTCCGTTGCGACCGCTGCGGCGGCGCGGTCCAGATGGGGATCGACGAACAGGCCCGGTTCTACTTCGTCGCCGACGAGGACGAGCTCGGCAGGCTGCCCATCGACGACGCGCCCGAGGAGCCGCTGCTCGGGTCGCGCCGCTTCGACGTCGGCTCGCTGGTCGAGGAGCAGGCGATTCTCGCGCTGCCGATCTCGCCGCGGCACGACGAGTGTGCCGGCGCGTCCGCCGCAACGGACCGCGGTCCGGACGGCGGGACGCAGCGTCCGTTCGCCGCGCTGGCATCGCTGAAGAAGCTGCGCCGCTGATCGTCCCGGTGGCGCCCGACTCGGCTACAATGCGCGGCTATTTGTTTTTCACTGGCGAGGCAGCCATGGCAGTCCAGCAGAACAAGCGGTCGGCGTCGAAGCGCAACATGCGCCGCGCGCACGATTTCGCCACCAACCCGCCGCTGGCGATCGAGCCGAGCACAGGAGAGGTGCATCGCCGTCACCACGTGAGCCCCAACGGCTTCTATCGCGGCAAGAAGGTCGTCGCCACCAAGAGCGACGAGTAGCCGCCGCGGTCGTGGCGCGCGCCGCGATCGGCACAACCTTGACCGCCCGCGGCCGCCGGTGACCGTTCGCATCGCCATCGACGTCATGGGCGGGGACCACGGCCCGCCGGTGACCGTCGCCGCCTCGGTTTCCTTCCTGCGCGCGCATGCCGACTGCGAGCTGGTGCTGGTCGGCCGGCGCGAAGAAATCGAACCGCTGCTTGCTTCCGGGGCCGACGTTCGGTCCCGGCTGCAACTCGTCCACGCCGAGGAAGTCGTCTCGATGGACGACCCGCCGGCGGTCGCGCTGCGCAGCAAGCGCGGCTCGTCGATGCGGCTGGCGATCAACCTGGTCAAGGAGGGGCGGGCGCAGGCCTGCGTCAGCGCCGGCAACACCGGCGCCCTGATGGCGATCTCGCGCTTCGTGCTCAAGACGCTCGACGGCATCGACCGGCCGGCGATCGCCACCGTGCTGCCCAACATCAAGGGCGGCGTGACGACGATGCTCGACCTCGGCGCCAACGTCGACTGCACCGCCGAGCACCTGCTCGAGTTCGCGATTCTCGGCGCGGCCCTGGTGGCAGCGGTGCAGGAGAAGGAGCGGCCGAGCGTCGGGCTGCTGAACGTCGGCGAGGAGCTGATCAAGGGCAACGAGGTCGTCAAGCGGGCCGGCGAGCTGCTGCGCGCCAGCTCGCTGAACTTCTTCGGCAACGTCGAAGGCGACGACATCTACAAGGCAACGGTCGACGTGGTCGTCTGCGACGGCTTCGTCGGCAACGTGGCCCTGAAGACCTCCGAGGGCCTGGCGCAGATGCTGGGCACGATGGTCAAGGAAGAGTTCACCCGCAGCCCGCTGGCCAAGGCCGCCGCGGTGCTCGCCTATCCGGTGCTCAAGCGCTTCCGCCGGCGGGTCGACCACCGGCAATACAACGGCGCCAGCCTGCTCGGCCTGAAAGGCATCGTGATCAAGAGCCACGGCGCTGCCGACGTGCTCGCTTTCGAGAACGCCATCGGCGTCGGTTACGAGGCGGCGCGCCACCGGCTGCTCGAGCGCACGGTGGCCGCGATGCAACCGTTCGTGGCGCAGCTCGAGCGCGAGCAGCGGCGATCGACCGCGGCGGCGTGATGGCGCCGGCGCATCGCTGCTCGCGCATCATCGGCACCGGCGCCGCGCTGCCGGAGCGGGCGGTGACCAACGCGGAACTGGCGCAGCAGCTTGCCGCGCGCGGCATCGAGACCTCCGACGAGTGGATCGTTGCGCGCACCGGCATCCGGCAGCGCTACATCGCCGACGCGTCATTGACCACCACCGAGCTCGGGGCCCGCGCCGCGCGCGCGGCGCTGCAGGCGGCCGGGCTGGAGCCGGCGGCGCTGGACCTGATCGTGCTGGCCACCTCGACGGCGGACCAGATCTTCCCGAGCACGGCCTGCCTCGTGCAGGACGAACTCGGCGTCGCCGGCGCTGCCGCCTTCGACGTGCAGGCGGTGTGCAGCGGTTTCGTCTACGGGCTGGCGGTGGCCGACGCGATGATCCGCACCGGAACCTACCGCCGCGCGCTGGTGGTCGGGGCGGAGATCTTCTCGCGCATCCTCGACTGGAACGACCGCACCACCTGCGTGCTGTTCGGCGACGGTGCCGGTGCGGTCGTGCTGGAAGCGGCCGACCAGCCGGGAATCCTGGCGGCGCGGCTGCATGCCGACGGCTCGCAGTCGCGCATCCTCTGCACCGCTGGCCGTGTCGCGCAGGGGGCGGTGCACGGAGATCCCTTCCTGCGCATGGACGGTCAGGCGGTCTTCAGGCTGGCAGTGAACGTGCTCGACTCCTCGGCGCGCGAGGTGCTCGACGACGCGCGCATGAGGCTCGATGAGGTCGACTGGCTGATCCCGCACCAGGCGAACGTGCGCATCCTCAGCGCCACGGCGCGCAAGCTCGGCATGCCGGAGAGCAAGCTGATCGTCACCGTCGACCAGCACGGCAACACCTCGGCGGCGTCGGTTCCGCTGGCGCTCGATCTGGCGGTGCGAGACGGCCGCATCCGCAGCGGACAGAACGTCCTGCTGCAGGGCGTCGGCGGCGGCTTCACCTGGGGTTCGGTGCTGGTCCGTCTCTGAGTTTCTTCTCAAGCATGAGGACAATGAAGATTGCCTTCGTCTTTCCCGGCCAGGGCTCGCAGGCCGTCGGCATGCTCGATCCGTTCGCCGGCGATGCGGCGGCGCAGGACGTGCTGCGCTGCGCGCGCGAGGCGCTCGGCGAGGATCTCGGCAGCCTGATCGCTGCCGGGCCGGTCGAGAAGCTGAGCCTGACGGTCAATACCCAGCCGGCGATGCTGGCGGCCGGGGTTGCCATCTACCGCGCCTGGCGCGCCGCTGGCGGCGCCGCACCGGCGGTGATGGCCGGGCACAGCCTCGGCGAATACACGGCGCTGACCGCCGCCGGAGCCATTGCGCTGGACAGCGCACTGCGACTGGTGCGCTTTCGCGCGCAGGCGATGCAGGAAGCGGTCCCCGCGGGCAGCGGCGGCATGGCGGCCATCCTCGGTCTGAGCGATGAACAGGTGGCGCAGGCCTGCGCCGAAGCCGCCCAGGGCGAGGTGGTCGAGGCGGTGAACTTCAACGCGCCGTCGCAGGTCGTGATCGCCGGACACGTCGCCGCGGTCGGGCGCGCCTGCGAGGCGGCCAAGCGTCTCGGCGCCAAGCGGGCGCTGCCGTTGCCGGTGTCGGCGCCGTTTCACTGCTCGCTGCTGGCGCCGGCGGCCGAGCGGCTGCGCGAGAGGCTGCGCGGCGAGCCGATATCCGCTCCTTCGACCCCGGTGATCAACAATATCGACGTGGCAGTCGAGTCCGAGCCCGACCGGATCCGGGATGCGCTGGCACGCCAGGCTGCCGGGCCGGTGCGCTGGGCGGCAATCATCCGCAGGATGGCCGACGACGGCGTCACCCACGTGGTGGAGTGCGGACCGGGCCGGGTGCTGGCCGGGCTGACCAAGCGGATCGTGCCCAGCCTGGAGAGCCTGGCGCTGACCGACCCGGCGACGCTCGACGAGGCGCTGTCCCGCCTGAAGGAGTGAAGATGAGCGTTGCCCGCGTATTTGCCGCTGATGCACTGGCCGGCGAGGTGGCCCTCGTCACCGGCGCCTCGCGCGGAATCGGCGCCGCGATTGCCGATGCGCTGGCCCTGGCCGGCGCGGTGGTGGTCGGCACGGCAACCAGTGAAGCCGGCGCGGCGGCGATCTCGCAGCGCCTGCGGGACGCCGGCCTCAAGGGCCGCGGCGTCGTGCTCGACGTCGTCGATGCCGCCCGTGGCGAGGCGCTGATCGACGAAGTAGCGAAGGCCGACGGCAAGCTGTCGATCCTGGTCAACAACGCCGGCATCACGCGTGACGGCCTGGCGATGCGGATGAAGGACGAGGACTGGGAGGCGGTGCTGGCGACCAACCTGTCGGCAGTGTTCCGGCTGTCGCGCGGCGTGCTGCGCGGCATGATGAAGGCACGGCACGGCCGCATCATCAACATCACTTCGGTGGTCGGCGAAAGCGGCAATGCCGGGCAGGCGAACTATGCCGCCGCCAAGGCGGGCGTGGCCGGCCTGACCCGGGCGCTGGCGCGCGAGATCGGCAGCCGGGGCATCACCGTGAACTGCGTGGCGCCGGGGTTCATCGACACCGACATGACCCGGGCGCTCGGCGAAGCGCAGACGCAGGCGCTGCTGGCGCAGATCCCGCTCGCTCGCCTCGGTGGCGCCGAGGAGGTCGCCGCCGCCGTCGTCTTCCTGGCTTCGCCCGCCGGTGCCTACGTGAGCGGCAGCACCCTGCACGTCAACGGCGGCATGTACATGGCCTGATCGGTCGCGGCGGGGCGAATGGGTGCTCTGCTAGACTTTTTGGGGTACTGGGCTCGCCGTCCGGCCAGACAATGGATCCGGCGGGAGCCCAAGTAGTTTCGAGGAGGGGCAAATGGAAAACATCGAACAGCGGGTCAAGAAGATCGTTGCCGAGCAGCTGGGCGTTAACGAGGCGGACATCAAGAACGAGTCGGCCTTCGTCGAGGACCTCGGTGCCGACTCTCTGGACACGGTCGAGCTGGTGATGGCGCTCGAAGACGAGTTCGAGTGCGAGATCCCGGACGAGGAGGCGGAGAAGATCCGCACGGTCCAGCAGGCCATCGAGTACGTGACGACCCACCTCAAGAAGGCCTGAAGCGCGGCGGCGCAGCCCGCCCAGGCCCGACTCACCCTCATGAGCGAACGCCGACGCGTCGTCGTTACCGGCCTCGGCGTCATCAGCCCGGTCGGCAACGACGTTCCCACCGCCTGGGGCAACCTGATCGCCGGAAGATCGGGCATCGGTCCGATCACCCGCTTCGACGCCAAGGACTTCCGCGTCCAGATTGCCGGCGAAGTCAGGGACTTCAACGTCGAGTCCTGCATGCCGGCGAAGGAAGCGCGCCGGATGGACGCCTTCATCCATTTCGGCATCGCCGCCGCGCTGGAGGCGATCCGCGACTCCGGGCTGGAGATCACCGACGCCAACCGCGAGATGATCGGCTGCATGGTCGGGTCCGGCATCGGCGGGCTGCCGATGATCGAGGACAACCACAGCGAGTTCATGAACCGCGGCCCGCGTCGCATCTCGCCGTTCATGATCCCCGGGGCGATCATCAACATGGTCTCCGGCAACCTGTCGATCATGCTCGGCCTGAAGGGACCGAACATGGCGATCGTCACCGCATGCACGACCGGCCTGCACTGCATCGGTTCGGCCGGGCGGCTGATCGAGCACGGCGACGCCGACGTGATGGTCGCCGGCGGCACCGAGTCCACGGTGTGTCCTCTCGGCGTCGGCGGCTTTGCCTCGATGCAGGCCCTGTCGGTCCGCAACGACGATCCGGCCACGGCCAGCCGGCCGTTCGACCGCGACCGTGACGGCTTCGTGCTCGGCGAGGGTGCCGGCATCCTGGTCCTCGAGGAGCTCGAGCACGCGCGGCGCCGCGGCGCGAAGGTCTACGCCGAACTGGCCGGCTTCGGCATGAGCGCCGACGCCTACCACATGACGGCGCCGGACGTCGACGGCCCGCGCCGATCGATGCTCAACGCCCTGCGCAGCGCGCGGCTGAACGCCGACGAGGTCGATTACCTGAACGCCCACGGCACCTCGACGCCGCTCGGCGACATCAACGAGACCAACGCCATCAAGCTGGCCCTGGGCGACGCGGCCCGCCGGATCGTCGTCAACTCGACCAAGTCGATGACCGGTCATCTGCTCGGCGGCGCCGGCGGAGTCGAGTCGGTGTTCAGCGTGCTGGCGGTGCATCAGCAGGTCTCGCCGCCGACGATCAACATCTTCAACCAGGATCCCGAGTGCGACCTCGACTACTGCCCCAACACGGCGCGGCAGATGAGGATCGACGTCGCGCTGAAGAACTCCTTCGGCTTCGGCGGCACCAACGGCACCCTCGTCTTCAGGCGTGCCTGAGGCCGCCGCGTTTCGCGTCGAACTGCTTGCCTCGCGCCGCGCGGCTCACGTGCGCGCCGCCGCGCGCTGGCTGACGGCCGCCGCCGCCGCTGCCTGCGTGCTGGCGTTCGTGCTGGCTCCGTCGCTGCTGCGCGGCGCCGCGGCAGCCGCATCGGCAGCCGCGCTCTTGCTCGTCCTTCGTCCTGCACGCGCACCGACGCCGAAGCGGCTGGCGGTCGACGGAGACGGAACGATCCGGGTCGGCGCCGGCGCGGACGATCAGCTCGCTGCCGTGCGCTACGTCAGCCGCCACCTCGTCTGCCTGGCGACGCCACTGGAGACGCTTGCCGTGTGGCCCGACTCGGTTTCCTCTACCCATTGGCGCCGCCTGCTCGTCGCCTGCCGCTGGCAGCGCCGGCGGGCCGGCGATGGCACAGAGCCACCGTCGGGATTGCGAACTAAATGAACCGGCTCTGGTCTGAGCAAGCGGGCTGCCCGGGCCGCCGGGGCAGGGCGGGCCGATGAGCGAGCGTGACGCCGACTGGCAGCTGGTCGAGCGAGTGCAGCGCGGCGACAAGCAGGCGTTCGATCTGCTGGTGGTGAAGTACCAGCGCAAGCTGTTCCGGCTGCTGTCGCGGTTGGTCCGCGATCAGAGCGAGATCGAGGACGTGGCGCAGGAAGCGTTCATCAAGGCCTACCGGGCATTGCCGAACTTTCGGGGTGAAAGCGCCTTCTACACATGGCTATACCGGATCGCGATCAACACCGCCAAGAACTACCTGGTCGCCCAGGGACGCCGGGCGCCGACCCAGACCGAGGCCGACATCGAAGACGCGGAGAACTTCGAGGACGGCGAATCGCTGCGTACCGAGGACACGCCCGACCGCATGCTGCTGTCGAAGCAGGTTGCCGAAGCGGTGAACCGGGCGATCGAGAGGCTGCCCGAGGAGCTGCGCACCGCGATCGTGCTGCGCGAGCTCGAAGGGCTGAGTTACGACGAGATCGCGGCGTCGATGAACTGCCCGATCGGCACCGTCCGCTCGCGCATCTTCCGCGCCCGCGAAGCAGTGGCCGAGGAACTGCGGCCACTGCTGGAAACGAACAAGGACCGCCGTTGGTGAGGTAGCAGATGAAGACGAAGCGGATCGATGCGGACCAGGCCGCCGTTCCACCCACGGACGATGACCCCGGCGACTGCGGCGAGCGCCTGTCGGCCCTGCTGGACGGCGAACTGGATGCCGAGGGCTGCAGGGCGCTGGTCGAGCGCCTTCGCCATGACCCGGAAGCGGGCCGCAACTGGACGCTGCTGAACTGCGTCGGCGACGCCATGAGGTCGGCGGACGTTGCAGCCTTTCACGCCGAGGGCTTTGTCGCCCGCGTGTCGGCCGCGCTGGCGCAGGAGCCGACCGTGCTGGCGCCGGCGGCGTTGCCGCGGCGTTCGGCCGTCCGCCGCTGGCTGCTGCCCGGCGCCAGCGCCGCGGCGGCAGCGGCGGTGCTGCTGGCAGTGGGCCTGCCGTCGCGGCAGGGCGCGACGACCGACACGGCGGCGGCCGGGGCGCCGGCGGCTACGGCCGAGGTTGCGGTCAACGCGCCGCTGCCGGCGATCGACCGCTCGCCGCAGCTCGAGCGATACCTGGCGGCACATCGGGAACTCGCCGAAGCGACGTTGATGCCGTACTCGACGCCGTACGTTCGCACATCCGGCGCAGTGCTGATGCAGGAGGGCCGCTGATGTGGCGGCTGGTCCTGCCGAGGGGAAACTGGCTCTCCTCGGCGATCGTGCTGCTCGCCTTCGCTGGCCTGGCTCAGGCCCAGGAGCGGGCGGCGAGCGCGGCGGCCGCCGATACGCGCACTGCCGAGCAGTGGCTGCAATTGGTGCAGCGGGCCGCGCGCCAGCTCGATTACAGCGGCACGATCTTCTACCAGCAGGGCAGCGAGGTGCGGATGTCGAGGATCGTCCACGTCTTCGACGGCCAGGTCTCGCACGAGCGGCTGCAGCCTATGGACGGCCGGCCGCGCGAGTTCATCCGCAATGCCGACGAGGTCAAGTGCCTGATCCCCGACGCGCGGCGGGTGGTGATCGAGCGCCGGACGCGGGCGGAGTCGTTTCCCGCGCTGGCCGCCACCGCGACGGCGGAACTGCTGCAGCACTACGAGGTGAAGGTCGTCGGGCGTGAGCGGGTCGGCGGCTTCGACTGCCAGGTTCTGCTCATCCAGCCGCGTCAGGGCGACCGCTACGGCTACCGGTTGTGGGTCGACCGGACGAGCGGACTGCTGCTTCGTTCGCAGACGCTCAATGACCGTGGCGAGGTGCTGGAGCAGATGGCCTTTGCCGAGGTGCGCATCGGCGGTGTCGATCGAGAACAGCTCAAGCCGTCGTGGCCGATCGAGGGCTGGCGGGTCGATGAGGCCGCGCACCGGCCGGTTGACCTCAACGAGCAGGGCTGGCGGCTGTCGCCGCCGAGCGGCTTCAAGCCGCTTTATGCGGTGCGTCGCCCGATGCACAACGGGCCGGCGGTTCAGGCGGTCTATTCCGACGGCCTGGCCTCGCTGTCCGTTTTCATCGAGCCGGCAGCGCCGTCCGACACCAGCGACGCCCTGCCGCCGCGCGGACCGATCAACGCCTACGCGCGGCGGGTCGGCGAGGCCATGGTGACGGTGGTCGGCGAGATCCCCGCCGACACGGCGCGTGCCGTCGCCCAGGCAGCCGAGCGCGTCGGCCGCTGACTTCCCAGGTATCGATCCACCCCAACGAAGACGGAATGATGAACAAACTGATCGCCCGAATCCTCTTGCCCCTGCTGGTCGCCTTTGGCGTCGCCGCCCCGCCGGTACTGGCGCAGGCGCCGGTGCCGACGGTGCAGCTGCCGGACTTTGCCGACCTGGCCGAGCGGGCCGGGCCGGCGGTCGTCAACATCCGGACGACGGCACGCCTGGGCTCGGTGCATGGCCGCGGCATGCCGCAGATTCCCGGGCTGGACGAGAACGACCCCTTCTACGAATTCTTCCGCCGCTTCTTCCCGCAGCCGCAGCCGGGCCCAGGGCCGCAGCGGCCGGGGCCGCGGGGCGACCGGCAGGTGCCGCGCGGGCTCGGCTCGGGATTCGTCATCTCGTCCGACGGCTACGTCATGACCAACCACCACGTGGTCGAAGGCTCGGAGCAGATCACGGTGACGCTGGCCGACAAGCGGGAGTTCAGCGCCAAGCTGATCGGCTCCGACCAGCGCACCGACGTGGCACTGCTGAAGATCGACGCCACCGGACTGCCGGCGGTCAGGATCGGTGACTCCAACAGGCTGAGGGTCGGCGAATGGGTGATCGCCATCGGCTCGCCGTTCGGACTGGAAAGCACGGTCACGGCGGGGATTGTCAGCGCCAAGGCGCGCGAAACGGGCGAGTTCCTGCCGTTCATCCAGACCGATGTTGCCGTGAATCCCGGCAACTCCGGCGGTCCGTTGATCAACATGCGCGGCGAGGTGGTCGGCATCAACTCGCAGATCTTCACCACCTCCGGCGCCTTCGCCGGCATCTCCTTCGCGATCCCGATCGACGAAGCGATGCGGGTGCAGGAGCAGTTGCGCGCCTCCGGCCGGGTCATCCGCGGCCGCATCGGCGTCACCATCACGGCGGTCTCGCGCGAGGTGGCCGAGGCGATCGGGTTGAGCAAGTCGCAGGGTGCCCTGGTCACCAACGTCGACCCGGACGGGCCCGCGGCCAAGGCCGGGGTCGAGGCCGGCGATGTGGTGCTGCGCTTCGACGGGCGTCCCATCGACAGCCAGTCCGACCTGCCGCGAATCGTCGGCGGCACCCGGCCCGGAACCAAGGCGTCGATGACCGTCTGGCGCAAGGGCAGCCAGCGCGACCTGCAGGTGACGGTCGGCGAGATTGCGCCCGAGCAGCAGACGGCCCGCCGCGGCGAACCGCCGCCGAGCAGCGCCGCCCCGGCCAATGCGCTCGGCCTGACCGTGTCCGACGTCGCCGCCGACAGGCTGAAGGAGCTGAAGATCAGGTCGGCGGTGCAGGTCGACGCGGTCGACGGCCCGGCGGCGTCGGCCGGGCTGCGCCAGGGGGACCTGATCCTGGCGCTGAACAACGTCGACGTCGTCAACGCCAAGCAGTTCAACGACCAGGTGGCCAGGCTCGACCGCAAGAAGAACGTGGCGCTTCTCGTGCGTCGCGGCGATGCGACGCAGTACGTGATCGTCCGTCCGGCCGAACGCTAGAGCCGGGGCCTTGCCGCGGCCAAGCTAGAATCGGGCCCGCGGCCAGTACGAGGGGGTGACGCCGGCGGCGCACCCCCTTTGCTTTGCCCGTGGCGGGCGAGCAAAGGGCGCCCGGCGCCCCCGAAAACCGCCGACCGGTCCCGCCGCCTGTCCGGCACATCGATGCAGCACATTCGCAATTTCTCCATCATCGCGCACATCGACCACGGCAAGTCGACGCTGGCTGATCGCCTGATCCAGCGCTGCGGCGGCCTGGCCGAGCGCGAGATGGAGGCGCAGGTGCTGGACACGATGGCGCTGGAGCGCGAGCGCGGCATCACGATCAAGGCGCAGACGGCCGCCCTCGACTACACGGCGTCCGACGGCAGGCAGTACAACCTGAACCTGATCGACACGCCGGGGCACGTCGACTTCTCCTACGAGGTGAGCCGCTCGCTGTCGGCGTGCGAAGGCGCGCTGCTGGTGGTCGACGCGTCGCAGGGCGTCGAGGCGCAGACGGTGGCCAACTGCTACACGGCGATCGAGCTCGGCGTCGAGGTGCTGCCGATCCTGAACAAGATGGACCTGCCATCGGCCAATCCCGACCAGGCAAGGGACGAGATCGAGGACATCATCGGCATCGACGCCCATGACGCGGTGCTGGCCAGCGCCAAGACCGGGCAGGGGATCGACGAGATCCTCGATCGGATAATCGCGCGGGTGCCGCCGCCCGCGGGCGACCCATCGGCGCCGCTGCAGGCGCTGATCATCGACTCCTGGTTCGACAACTACGTCGGCGTGGTGATGCTGGTGCGGGTGGTCAATGGCGCGCTCAGGCCCAAGGAGCGCATCGTCCTGATGGCCACCGATGCCCACCACATGGTCGAGCAGGTCGGCGTGTTCACGCCGAAGTCGCGCGGCCGCGAGCAGCTTTCGGCGGGCGAGGTCGGCTTCATCATCGCCGGCATCAAGGAGCTGCGCGACGCGCGGGTCGGCGATACCGTCACCCACGCCGCCGGGCCGGCGACCCGGCCGGCGATCGAACCGCTGCCCGGCTTCCGCGAGGTCAAGCCGCAGGTGTTCGCCGGGCTGTATCCGGTCGAGGCCAACCAGTACGAGGCGCTGCGCGACGCGCTGACCAAGCTGCAGCTGAACGACGCCGCGCTGCACTTCGAGCCCGAGGTGTCGCAGGCGCTCGGTTTCGGCTTCCGCTGCGGCTTCCTCGGCCTGCTGCACATGGACATCGTGCAGGAGCGGCTCGAGCGCGAGTACGACATGGACCTGATCACGACCGCGCCGTCGGTGGTCTACGAGGTCCTGCTGCGCGACGGCACGGTGCTGCAGGTCGAGAACCCGTCGAAGCTGCCCGACCCGGCGAAGATCGAGGAAATCCGCGAGCCGATCGTCCACGTGACGATCTTCGTGCCGCAGGAGTACGTCGGGGCGGTGATCACGCTGGCCACCGGCAAGCGGGGCGTGCAGACCAACCTTGCCTACCACGGCCGCCAGGTCCACCTGCACTACGACCTGCCGCTGGCGGAGATCGTGCTCGACTTCTTCGACCGGCTGAAGTCGGTGTCGCGCGGCTACGCCTCGATGGACTACGAGTTCAAGGAGTACCGCGGCGCCGACGTGGTCAAGGTCGACATGCTGATCAACGGCGACCGCGTCGACGCCCTGAGCGTGATCGTCCACCGAACCAACGCGCAGTACCGCGGCCGCGAGATCGCCGGCAGGATGCGCTCGATCATCCCGCGGCAGATGTACGACGTGGCGATCCAGGCGGCGATCGGCGCCAACATCATCGCCCGCGAGAACGTCAAGGCACTGCGCAAGAACGTGCTGGCCAAGTGCTACGGCGGCGACATCACGCGCAAGAAGAAGCTGCTCGAGAAGCAGAAGGCCGGCAAGAAGCGGATGAAGCAGGTCGGCACGGTCGAGATCCCGCAGGAGGCGTTCCTCGCCATCCTGCAGGTCGAGGACAAGTGATGCTCGCATGAACTTCGCCCTGATCCTGTTCATCCTGCTGGTCATCAGCTTCGTCATGTGGCTGCTCGACGTGCTGTGGCTGAAGAAGGCGCGGTCGGCGGCGGCGGAGGTGGCGCTGGCCGAGTTCGACGCCCGCAACGCCGGCCGGGCCGGCCTCAACGCGCAGGCGCTGGCCGCCGAGCGCGCGGCGCTGGCCGGCCGGCTGGCCCAGCGGCCGTGGTACCTGGAGTACACGGCCAGCTTCTTCCCGGTCATCCTGCTCGTCTTCGTGCTGCGCTCGTTCCTGTTCGAGCCGTTCCGGATCCCGTCGGGATCGATGATCCCGACGCTGCAGATCGGCGACCTGATACTGGTGAATAAGTACCAGTACGGAATCCGGCTGCCGGTGATCAACGTCAAGATCGTCGAGGTGGGCTCGCCGCAGCGTGGCGACGTGATGGTGTTCCGCTTTCCGCACAACACGACCCAGGACTACATCAAGCGCGTGGTCGGGCTGCCGGGTGACCGGGTGGAGTACGCTGACCGTCGTCTGTTGATCAACGGCCAGCCGGTGCCGGTGCAGCCGCTGCCGCGGTACTTCGAGCAGGACCGCGTGCAGTACTACGCGCAGTTCTCGGAGAAACTGGGTAACGTGGATCACCGCATCGTGCTGAGCGAGGGGCCGGGCGTGCCGCCGATGCGCGCCTTCGCGCACACCCACCCGCAGGCATGCCAGTACTCGGCCGCCGGGGTCGCCTGCACGGTGCCGCCGGGGCACTACTTCGTGATGGGCGACAACCGCGACAACAGCGAAGACAGCCGCTTCTGGGGATTCGTGCCCGACCAGAACATCGTCGGCCGGGCGTTCTTCGTCTGGATGCACTTCGGCGGCAGCTGGAACGACCTGATCCGCTTCGACCGCATCGGCGGTTTTCAGTGAGCTCGGGCAGGACTTTTTTGCGCTGGGGAGGGGCAATGCAGGACAGAATCAACAGCAGGAGGCAGGCGGGCCTGGGCCTCATCTCGTTGATCTTCATCGGCCTGATCATCGTCGCGCTGCTGATCATCGGCGCCAAGCTGGTGCCGGCGATCACCGAGTACCTGGCGATCGAGAAGGCGATCAAGCAGATCCGCATCGAGGCAAGCACCGTGCCGGAGCTGCGCAAGGCATTCGACCGTTACGCGGTGATCGACGACATCAAGTCGATTTCCGCCAAGGACCTGGACATCACCAAGGAGTCGGACAAGATCGTGATCTCGTACGCCTACACGTACCAGATCCCGATTGCCGACAACGTGCGGCTGGTGATCGACTTCGCGGGCACCACCAGCGGACGGCCGAAGGCCGACTAGCGGACGCGACGGGCGGCATGGCGTGACCGAACTGAGCGCACTGGAGGAACGGCTCGGCTACCAGTTCGCCAACCGCGAGCTGCTGGACCAGGCCGTCACCCACCGCAGCCACGGCGCGGTGCACAACGAGCGGCTCGAGTTCCTCGGCGACGCCGTGCTCAACTGCACGATCGCCCAGCTGCTGTTCCAGAAGTTCGCCCGCCTGAACGAGGGCGACCTGTCGCGGCTGCGCGCCAACCTGGTCAAGCAGCAGTCGCTGGCGGAGATCGCCGAACGTCTCGAACTGAGCCAGTTCCTCCGGCTGGGCGAGGGCGAGCGCAAGAGCGGCGGCTTCCGGCGTCCCTCGATCCTCGCCGATACGCTCGAGGCGGCCGTCGGCGCCGTGTTCGTCGATCGGGGTTTCGACGCCGCGCGCGAGGTGATCACGCGGCTGTTCGACCCGGTGCTCAAGGCGGTCGACCCGAAGACCCTGGGCAAGGACAGCAAGACCCTGCTGCAGGAGTTCCTGCAGGGCAAGCGGCTGCCGTTGCCGCAATACTCGGTGGTCGAGACCCGGGGCGCAGCGCACAACCAGGAGTTCGAGGTCGAGTGTTCGGTACCGAAGCTCGACATCAGCGTCAGGGGAAGCGGCCGCAGCCGCCGCGCCGCCGAGCAGTCGGCGGCGAAACTTGCCCTGGAGGCTGCGCAGGCGGCCCGCCGCTCGCGCCGCCGGGCCGCCGCTGCAGCGGCGGAGGCGCCGGTGCCAAGCGCCCCGGCGGACGGCGGCGACGGCCAGGCCGCAGGCGCTGCAGCGGGACGGCCGGCCGAGGCGGCTGCCGCCGACGCCGCGCCGGCCGAAGCGGCTCAAACGCCGCCACCGCAGCCGCGCTGAGAATGACCGAGGCGTCCGCCCCCGGTGCGGCGGCCGCGCGCACCGGCTTCGTGGCGATCATCGGTCGGCCCAACGTCGGCAAGTCGACGCTGCTCAACGCGCTGGTCGGCGAACGCGTCTCGATCACCTCGCGGCGGCCGCAGACGACGCGGGTGCGCGTGCTCGGCGTTCTGACGCGGGGCACCGCGCCAGCGACGACGCAGTGCATCTTCGTCGACACCCCGGGCTTGCAGCGCCGCCACCGGTCGATGCTGACGCGGCGAATGAACGAGGCGGTCGGGGCGGCGCTGGCCGAGGCCGACGTGGTCGTGCTGGTGATCGATGCGCGCGGGTTCACGGCCGAGGACCAGGCCGTGCTCGACCTGCTGCCGGCCGACCGCGGCAACGTGATCCTGGCGCTGAACAAGTCCGACCTGCTTGCCGACCGCGACCAGCTGCTGCCGCGGATCGCGACGGCCGCAGCGCGCTACCGGTTTGCCGCGGTGGTGCCGGTCAGCGCCGAGAAGGGTCGCCAGCTCGAGGACCTGCTTGGCGAGATCGAGCGCCGGCTGCCGCCCGGCGAGCCGCTTTTCGAGGCTGATCAGTTCACCGACCGCAGCGTGCGCTTCCTCGCCGCCGAATCGATCCGCGAGAAGGCCTTCCGCCTGCTCGGTGACGAGCTGCCGTACGGAATCGCAGTGACGATCGAACGGTGGCAGGAGGACGAGGAGCGCGCCGAGATCGCTGCGGCGCTGCTGGTCGAACGCGACGCGCACAAGGGCATCGTCATCGGCGCCGGAGGCGCCAAGCTGCGCGAGATCGGTCGGCTGGCGCGGCTCGACATCGAGAAGCTGCTCGGCAAGCCGGTCTACCTGCAGACCCACGTGCGGGTGCGCCGCGGCTGGAGCGACGACGCGCGCGCACTTAAGAGCCTCGGCTATGAGTGACGGCCAGCGGGCGGGCGCGGCGGCGCCGGCCCGGAGCCGGCGCGGGTCGGAGGTCCGGGTCGAGCACCAGCCCGGCTTCGTCCTGCACACCTACCCGTGGCGCGAGACCAGCCTGATCGTCGAGGCGCTGACGCGCGATCACGGCCGTGTCGCCCTGGTGGCACGCGGCGCCAAGCGGCGCACTTCGCCGCTGCGCGGGGTGCTGTCGCCGTTCTCGGCGCTGGCGCTGGCCTGGAGCGGGCGTGGCGAGGTGAAGACGCTGATCCGCGCCGAGTGGACCGGCGGCCTGGTGCCGCTGCGCGGCGATGCCCTGCTCGCCGGCTTCTATCTGAACGAGCTGATCGTCCGGCTGCTGGCGCGCGCCGACGCGCACCCGGCGCTGTTCGGCGCCTACGCGCGCGCGCTGCGCGCGCTGGCGGGCGAGGCGGTACGGCTCGATCCGGTGCTGCGCGCGTTCGAGTTCGAGCTGTTGCGCGAGACCGGCCATCTGCCCGCGCTCGACGTCTGCGCCGACGGCCAGGCCGTCGCCACGCAGGCGCGCTACCGGGTCGATCCGCAACGGGGCCTGGTGCAGGTGGAGCAAGACGGCGAGGCGGTGTGCATATCCGGTGCGACGGCGCTGGCGATGGCGGCGGGAGGATTCGACCAGCCCGTCGTGGCCGCCGAGGCGCGGGCGATGCTGCGGCTGATCATTCGCTACCATCTCGAGGGGCGGCCGCTGAACACGCGCCGCATCCTGCAGGACCTGAGGGGACTGTGAGTGCCGTGACCGCGCTGTCCGTCAACCTGAACAAGATTGCGCTGGTGCGCAATACCCGCAAGCTCGGTGTCCCGAGCGTGACCAAGTTCGCCACCATCGCGCTCGAGGCCGGCGCCGACGGCATCACGGTGCACCCGCGTCCGGACGGCCGGCACGTGCGCGGTGAGGACGTGGGCGAACTGGCGGCGCTGCTGGCCGCCTGGCCGGCAGCGGAGTTCAACATCGAAGGCAACCCGTTCCACCAGCTGATGGACTACGTGCGCCAGGTGCGGCCGCACCAGTGCACCTTCGTGCCGGACGAGAGCGGCGCTTTCACCTCGGACCACGGCTGGGACCTGCCGCGCGACAGCGAGCGGCTGCGGCCGGTCATCGAGCAGGCGCGGGCGCTGGGCGTCAGAGTCAGCCTGTTCATGGATCCCGAGCCTGGAGCGATGCAGCTCGCGCGCGATCTCGGCGCCGACCGCGTCGAGCTGTACACCGAGCCGTACGCGCTCGCCTTCGGCACGGCCGCGCAGGCGCAGACGCTCGCCCGCTACCGGGACGCCGCCGAGGCGGCGCAGGCCGCCGGTCTCGGCGTGAACGCCGGCCACGACCTGAACCGCGACAACCTGGCGCCGTTCCTGGCTGCCGTGCCCGGCGTGCTCGAGGTTTCGATAGGCCATGCGCTGACCGCCGATGCGCTCGAATTCGGCATGGCGGCGGCCGTGCGCATGTACGTGGCGGCGATCCGCGGCGCCGAGGCCGCCTTGCGCGAGACCGCGTGATCTACGGCATCGGCACCGACCTGGTGGAGATCGGACGAATCGCCGCCGCGGTCGAGCGCTTCGGCGAGCGCTTCGTCGACCGCATCCTCGGGCCGCTGGAGAAGGCGCGTTACGAATCGCGGCGGGCGCGCTCGGCCAGCCGCGGGCTGGCCTTCCTCGCCACCCGGTTTGCGGCGAAGGAAGCGGTGTCGAAGGCGATCGGCCTCGGCCTGCGTTCGCCGATGACCTGGCGGGCGGTGGAGATCATCAATGCGCCGTCGGGCCAGCCGCAGGTGCTGGCGCACGGCGCACTGGCCGAGTTTCTTCGGGCCAGGCGGCTGCGGCTGTCGGTGTCGGTCACCGACGAGCAGGCGATGGCGATGGCCTTCGTGATAGCCGAAGTGACCGACGGGACGGGGGCCTAGGTGCTCGGACCGGTGGTCGTCGACATCGGGGGCAGCGCGCTCACCGGCGCCGACCGGCGCCGGCTCGTCCATCCGTTGGTCGGGATGGTCATCCTGTTTGCGCGCAACTTCGAGTCGGCCGGCCAGTTGCGCGCCTTGACCGACGAGATCCACGCGCTGCGCTCGCCGCAGCTGCTGATCGCCGTCGATCACGAGGGCGGACGCGTGCAGCGCTTCCGCGAGCCGCCGTTCACGCGGATTGCGGCGATGGCGCGTCTTGGCGCGCTGTGGGACGACGACGCGCTCGAGGCCTGCCGCGTGGCCATTTCGACCGGCTTCGTGATGGCGGCGGAACTGCGCGCGCACGGCGTCGACCTTACCTTCGCGCCGGTACTCGACCTGGACTGGGGGCGCAGCGGCGTGATCGGCGACCGCGCGCTGCACCGGGACCCGCGGGTGGTGGCGATGCTCGCCTCGCATCTGACGCACGGCATGGCGCTGGCCGGCATGGCCAACTGCGGCAAGCACTTCCCCGGCCACGGCTGGCCGCTTGCCGACTCGCACGTCGCGGTGCCGGTCGACGAGCGCCGCCAGGCCGAGATTCTCCGGCACGACGTCGCGCCGTACCGGTGGCTGGGGGTGGCGCTGGCCGGCGTGATGCCGGCGCACGTGATCTTCCCGCGTGTCGATGAAAAGCCGGCAGGGTTCTCGGCGCGCTGGATCAAGGGCGTGCTGCGCCGCCGGCTCGGCTTCGCCGGCGCCGTGTTCAGCGACGACCTGTCGATGGAGGGAGCGAGCGTGGCCGGCGGCATCGTCGCCCGCGGCCAGGCGGCGCTGGATGCAGGCTGCGATTTCATCATCGCCTGCAACGACCGGGCGGCGGCCGACCAGCTGCTGGCCGGCATCCGCTGGCGGCGCACACCGGCGTTCGGCCGACGGCTGGCGCGCATGACGCCGCGCGGCGCGGCGGTGCCGATGAACGAACTGCTGCGCGAGCCGGCCTATCTCGCTGCACGCGACCAGGTCATCGCCTTGAGCAGCGGCTAAGGGCAGGCGGCGGCGCGGTCCGGCTCAGCCGAGCACGCCCCTGGCGCGCAGCGCGGCGATCGCTTCCTCGTCGAGACCCAGTTCGCGCAGCACCGCGTCGGTGTCCTCGCCGAGGCGAGGCGCGGGCGAATGCAGCGTGCCGGGCGTCTCCGACAGCTTCGGCACGACGCCGGGGACGTCGAGCGACCAACCGTCGCGGGTGACCTGACGGACGATCATCTCGCGCGCGCGGTAGTGCGGATCCTGGTGGATGTCCTTCGCCGTATAGACCCTTCCGGCCGGCACGCGTGCGGCGGCCATCGCAGCCAGGACGTCGGCGACCGTGCGCGTCGAGGTCCATGCCTCGATCGCTGCGTCGATCTCGGCCACCCGGGCCACGCGGCCGACGTTGCCGGCCAGGTCCGGCGCATGGGCGAGGTCGATGCGGCCGACCGCTTCCATCAGCCGCCTGAAGATGCTGTCGCCGTTGCCGGCGATCAAGGCGAAGCCGTCGCTGCAGCGGTAGGCGTTGGTCGGCGCGATGCCGGGCATGCTGCTGCCGGTCGGCTCTCGTACGGCACCGAAGACGCTGTACTCGGGGATCAGGCTCTCCATCACGTTGAAGACCGCCTCGTGCAGCGCCACGTCGATCACCTGGCCGGCGCCGCCGTTCACCTTGCGGTGGTAAAGCGCCATCATCACCCCGATCACGCCGTGCAGCGCCGCCAGCGTATCGCCGATCGAGACGCCAACGCGCACGGGCACGCGCCCGGGCTCGCCGGTCAAATGGCGCAGGCCGCCCATGGCCTCGCCGATGACGCCGAAGCCGGGCTGATCGCGATACGGGCCGGTCTGCCCGTAGCCGGAGATGCGCAGCATCACCAGGCCCGGATTGAGCGCCCGCAGCTGCTCCCAGCCGAGTCCCCAGCCTTCCAGCGTCCCGGGGCGAAAGTTCTCGATCAGCACGTCGGCCTCGGCGATCAGCCGGCGGGCGACGTCCTGGCCCTCGGCGGCGCGCAGGTCGAGCGCCAGCGAGCGCTTGTTGCGCGACTGAACCTGCCACCACACCGAGGTGCCGTCCTTGAGCATCCGCCACTTGCGCAGCGGGTCGCCGCTGCCCGGCGGCTCGATCTTGATCACGTCGGCACCGAACTCGCCGAGCATCTTGCCGGCGAATGGCCCGGCGATCAGCTGGCCCATCTCGACCACCCGCACGCCGGCCAGCGCGGCGCGCGGCAAGGGGGCGGCGTTTGCCGTCATCGCGGCACCGTCAGGCGCGCTCGATGTAGGAGCCGTCGTCGGTGCTGACGCGGATCTTCTCGCCGGTACCGACGAACGGCGGCACCTGCACGGTGATGCCGGTCTCGAGCCTGGCCGGCTTGAACGAGGTCGTGGCGGTGGCGTTCTTGATGCCGGGCTCGGTCTCGACCACCTCGAGCACGACACTGGTGGGCAGCTGGATGCCGATCGGCCGCTCGTTGTGGAAGTTGATCTCGACCTCCATGCTGGGCAGCAGGTAGTCGGACTGGCCCTCGAGGAAGTCGGCGCCGAGCGTGATCTGCTCGTAGGTCTCGTTGTCCATGAAGACGTAGCTGGTGCCGTCCTGGTACGAGTAGGTCATCGTGCGGCGGTCGATGAACGGGCGCTCGACACGGTCGTCGGTCGACAGCCGCTCGTTGCGCTTCTGCCCGCTCTCGATGTCCTTGATCTCCAGCTGCATGTAAGCGCCGCCGCGCCCGCCGACGTGCACGTGGTGCGACTTCAGCACGCGCCAGATGCGCTTGTCGAGCTCGATCAGGTTGCCGGCGCGGATTTCGGTGGCGAGGATCTTTGCCATGATGGGTCCTGAAGGGGGAGGCGGCCGCCGCTCTTAAAATGTCGGGCCGCAACAGATGCCTGCGAAGCCCGCCATTATAGAGGGGGCAAAACGGTCAAAGCGACGTGTCGCCCTCGGAAAACCCCAGCGAAACAGCCCCGGCAGGATTCGACGCGCGCGCGCTCGTCAAGCGGCTGCCGCGGCTGCCCGGCGTGTACCGGATGCTGGACGCGTCGGGGCAGGTCCTGTACGTCGGCAAGGCGCGCGACCTGCGAAAGCGCGTCGGCTCCTACTTCAGCAAGGCGGTCGGCCCGCGCACCGCGCTCATGCTCGAGCGCGTTGCCGGCATCGACACGACGGTGACGCGCTCCGAGGCCGAGGCGCTGCTGCTCGAGAACAACCTGATCAAGCAGCTGGCGCCGCGCTACAACATCCTGTTCCGCGACGACAAGTCGTACCCGTACCTGAAGTTCAGCTCGCACGCCTTTCCGCGCGTCGCCTACTTCCGCGGCGCGCCGGACCGCCGCGCCCGCTATTTCGGCCCCTATCCGAACGCCTGGGCGGTGAAGGACAGCATCCGCGTGCTGCAGAAGGTGTTCCGCCTGCGTACCTGCGAGGACACCGTGTTCGCCAACCGATCGCGGCCCTGCCTGCTGCACCAGATCGGCCGCTGCAGCGCGCCGTGCGTCGGGCTGATCGACGCCGACGCCTATGCGGCCGACGTCGACCGTGCGGTGCGCTTCCTGCACGGTCAGACCAGCCAGGTGACGGCCGAGCTCGAAGCGAGGATGCAGCAGCTGGCCGAAGCGCTGCGCTTCGAGGAGGCCGCCGCCGTGCGCGACCAGCTCGGCAGCCTGTCGCGCGTGCTGCACCAGCAGGCAGTCGAGACCACCGGCGGCGACACCGACGCCGACGTGATCGCGGCGGTGATCGGGCAGGAGCAGGCCTGCGTCAACCTGGCCATGGTGCGCGGTGGCCGGCACCTCGGCGATCGGCCGTTCTTCCCGGCCCGGCAGGCCGCCGGCGCGACCGCGGCGGAGGTGCTGGAGGCGTTCGTCTCGCAGCACTACGCAGACCTGTCGGCGCCGCCGCTGCTGGTGGTCAACGCCGAGCTCGATGCCGAGGAACTGGCGCCGATGATCCGTCCGGCAGGCGAGCGGCTGCAGATCCTCAGCCAGCCGCAGGGGCAGCGCCGCCGCTGGCTGGAGATGGCCGAGGCCAACGCCGGCCTGGCGCTGGCGCGCCGGATGGCGGAAGAGGGCTCGCAGCAGGCACGGACACGGGCGCTGATCGATGTCCTCGGCGTCGAGGCCCCCGACGGCGATCCGGCGCGCCTGCGAGTCGAGTGCTTCGACGTCAGCCACACCATGGGCGAGGCGACGCAGGCGGCGTGCGTCGTCTATCACGACCACGCGGTGCAGCCGGCCGAGTACCGGCGCTTCAACATCGACGACGTCGCCCCCGGCGATGACTACGCGGCGATGCGCCAGGTGCTGACGCGGCGCTTCCAGCGGATTGCCCGCGGCGAGGGGCTGCTGCCTGGCCTGGTGCTGATCGACGGCGGTGCCGGCCAGGTCGAGGTGGCGCGGCAGGTCTTCGAGGAACTCGGCCTCGACGCCGGCGTGCTGGTCGGCGTGGCCAAGGGGCCCGAGCGCAGGACCGGCTCGGAGGAACTGGTCTTCGCCGACGGCCGGCCGCCGATGCAGCTTGGCCGCGAGTCGCAGGCGCTGCTGCTCATCGCGCAGATCCGCGACGAGGCGCACCGCTTTGCCATCACCGGCATGCGGGCGCGGCGCGCCCGGCCGCGCGCCAGTTCGCAGCTCGAGGAGATGGATGGCATCGGCCCCAAGCGGCGGCAGCGGCTGCTGGCGCGCTTCGGCGGACTGCGCGGGCTGATGGCGGCATCGGTGGAGGACATCGCGCGTGTCGACGGCGTTTCCCGTAAGCTCGCCGAACGAATCTACGCGCAACTGCACGGACAGCCGGGCTGAGCAGCAGATGAAGATCAACCTGCCGATGATCCTGACCTGGGCGCGGATCGGGATGATCCCGATGGTCCTCGGCGTCTTCTACCTGCCCGACGCGTGGCTGCTGCCGCACTGGAAGAACGTGACGGCCTGCGCGGTGTTCACGCTGGCCGCCATCACCGATGGCTTCGACGGCTACCTCGCGCGCAAGTACCAGCTGACCACGCCGCTGGGTGCCTTCCTCGACCCCGTTGCCGACAAGCTGATGGTCTGCGCCGCGCTGGTGGTGCTGCTGGCGCTCGGCCGCATCGACGAGTTCGTGGCGCTGGTGATCGTCGGCCGCGAGATCACGGTCTCGGCGCTGCGCGAGTGGATGGCCTACGTCGGCGCGTCGGCGAGCGTCGCCGTCAACTGGCTCGGCAAGCTCAAGACGGTCATGCAGATGGTGGCAATACCGGTACTGCTGTACCACGACCCGCTGTTCGGCGTGATCCCGGTGGCGGCGATCGGCACGGTGCTGATCTACCTCGCCGCGGCGCTGACGGTGTACTCGATGCTGTATTACCTGCGGCTGGCCTGGCCGCACCTGAACAGCAGTGTCGACGGCTAGCCGGCGCGGTTTTGACAGGTCCGGCTCGGCCGATATAATTCGCGCCTTCGCGGGAATAGCTCAGTTGGTAGAGCGCAACCTTGCCAAGGTTGAGGTCGCGAGTTCGAGACTCGTTTCCCGCTCCAGTTTCGATCGAAGGGGAAGCTGCGCAGGCTTCCCCTTTCGCTTCTGAGCGCCGGACGACGCCGCTACAATCGGCCGGCAGGATCATGGCGGGATGGCAGAGTGGTCATGCAGCGGACTGCAAATCCGTGTACGCCGGTTCGATTCCGACTCCCGCCTCCAGTGCATCTGCTTCGCGCGCCTGCCGACCGGCGCGGGGCAACACCCGATCGTCGCGCGCCGCGGTGGTGAAATCGGTAGACACAGCGGACTTAAAATCCGCCGCTCGCTAATCCGGGCATGCCGGTTCGAGTCCGGCCCGCGGCACCAGGACTTGCCGAGTCACGCTTGAAGGTATTCAACCTCAATTGCGACCACCAGCACTCGTTCGAGGGCTGGTTTGCGTCGGCGGAGGCGTTCGACACGCAGGTTGCCGGCGGCCGTGTGCAATGCCCGGTCTGCGGTTCGACCTCCGTCACCAAGGCGCTGTCGGCGCCGCGGCTGAATCTCGGCGCGCAAGCGCCGCCGCAGCGGCAGACCGCGGTGATGCCGACCGCCGAGCAGATGCAGGCGCTGTTGCTGAAGATGGCGCGCGAAATCGTCGCCAGCACCGAGGACGTCGGCGAGCGCTTCGCCGAGGAGGCACGGCGCATCCACTACAACGAAGCACCCGAGCGTGGCATCCGCGGCGTTACCTCGAAGGAGGAGGCCGAGTCGCTGGAAGAGGAGGGCATCAAGGTGATGCCGATGCCCTTCGCTCGCCTGCTCAAGGACCCGCTGCAGTAGCGCGGCGCCGCAACCGGGTGGCCGCGCGCGGCGAACGCTAGCGCCTCTGGTACTGCACGGCGCCGAACAGGTTCTGCCGCGCCTTTTCGTCGAGCTGCGCCACCGGCTTGCGCCGGTCGGCGAGAACCTGCACGCCACGCTGCACTGCCGGCCGCGCGGCAATGGCGTCGAACCAGCGCTTCACGTTCGGGTAGTCGGCCAGGTCGACACCCTGGCGCTCGTGCGAACGTGTCCACGGGAACGTCGCGATGTCGGCGACGCCATACTCGCCGGCCAGGTACGGCGCCTCGGCAAGCCGCCGGTCGAGCACGCCGTACAGGCGCCTGGCTTCGTTGGTGTAGCGGTTGATCGCGTAGTCGATCTTCTCCGGCGCATAGATGCGGAAGTGGTGCGCCTGGCCGAACATCGGGCCGATGCCGCCCATCTGGAACATCAGCCACTCGAGCGCCCTGTACTTGCCGCGCACGTCGGCCGGCAGAAACCTGCCGGTCTTGCCGGCCAGGTAGATCAGGATGGCGCCGGACTCGAACAACGAGATCGGCTTGCCGTCGGGGCCGTCCGAGTCGACGATCGCCGGGATCTTGTTGTTGGGGCTGATCCTCAGGAATTCCGGCTCGAACTGGTCGCCGGCGCCGATGTCGACAGCGTGGACGCGGTAGGCCAGTTCGCACTCCTCCAGCATGATGTGGACCTTGTGGCCATTGGGCGTCGGCCATGTGTAGACGTCGATCATCTGCAAGCTCCGGTGTGGTTCTGCATGCGACACAGCTGGCGCGTGCGGGCAGTGTCCGGTCAGGATAGCGCAGCGTTGTGAGCGCTTCGTCTTCGGCGTAGATTCGCTCGTCGGAGGGACGATGAAGGCGATCCAGTGCGTGCAGTGGGGCGGGCCGGAGCAGCTGCGGCTGGCCGAGTGCGCGTTGCCGGAGCCGGCGGCCGGCGAGGTGCGAATCCGCGTCGAGGCAGCCGGCGTGAACTTTCCCGATGCGCTGATCATCCAGAAGAAGTATCAGCTGCAGCCGCCGCTGCCCTTCGTGCCGGGCACCGAGGTCGCCGGAACGGTCGATGCGGTGGGAGACGGCGTCGCGCGGCTGAAGCCGGGCGACCGGGTGGTCGCCTTCGTCGGCCTCGGAGGCTTCGCCGAGTACGTCTGCGCGCCGCAGTTGCAGGTCGCGTCCCTGCCCGATGGCGTCGACCCGGCGGTGGCGGCCGGCTTCACGCTGACCTATGCGACCTCGCAGCACGCGCTGGTCGAGCGCGGTGGTCTTCGTCGCGGCGAGACGCTGCTGGTGCTCGGCGCCGGCGGCGGGGTCGGGCTGGCCGCAGTCGAGCTGGGCAGGCGCGCCGGCGCGCGGGTGATCGCCGCCGCCTCGTCGCCAGCCAAGCTGGCGGCCGCACAGGGCTGTGGCGCCGAAGAACTGGTCGACTATTCGAAGGTCGATCTTCGCGAGGCGGTGAAGGCGATCACCGACGGCCGTGGCGTCGACGTCGTCTACGACCCGGTTGGCGGCGGCCACACGACGGCGGCGCTGCGCAGCCTTGCCTGGCGCGGGCGGCTGCTGGTGGTCGGGTTTGCCGCCGGCGAGATCCCGCAGATCCCGGCCAACCTGCTGCTGCTGAAGGAGGTGTCCGCGATCGGCGTGTACTGGGGTGAGTTCGCCAAGCGCGATCCGGAGGCCAACCGAAGGCTGCTGGCGCAGCTGATCGGCTGGTTGGCCGACGGCAGTCTGCGGCCGCTGGTGTCCAAGCAGTATCCGCTGGTCGAGACGCCGCGGGCGCTGCAGGATCTGCTGGCGAGGCGTGCCATCGGCAAGCTGGTGATCAGGCCATGAGCGGCGGAGTTCCTCCGCTGCAGCGAACGGAGCCAGGCCGATGAGATCCTGGCGGGGTTTCTTCCTGCTCACGCTGTGCTCGGCGCTGCCAACCGGGCCGGCTGCGGCGACCGAGCGGGCCATCGACAAGCAGGTCATCGTGCAGGCGACGCTGGACGAGGCATGGGCGGCGTGGACCACGCGCGAGGGCATCGTCAGCTTCTTTGCTCCCGAGGCCGAGATCGAGGCGCGTGTCGGCGGCGCCTTCCACATCCACTTCGACCCGACGGCGCCGCCTGGAATGAAGGGTGCCGACGAGATGCGCATCATGGCGCTGCAGCCGAAGAAGATGATCTCCTTCGACTGGAATGCGCCGCCGAGCCTGCCGGAAGTGCGACCGCAGCGCACCTTCGTCGTCGTTCGCCTCGAGCCGCTCGGCGAGCGCGAGACGCGCGTCAGCCTGCATCACACGGGGTGGGGCGACGGAGGCGAGTGGGACAAGGCGTACGCCTACTTCGACCGGGCCTGGGCTCACGTGCTGGCCAACCTGAAGAAGCGCTTCGAAAGCGGTCCGGTCGACTGGACCGAATGGATGGCGCAGCTGCGTCGGTTGCGCCAGCAGGATCAGCAGAAGAAGTAGCCAGCGCGACGTGCGATGGCTGTGCCACGACAATCTTGACCGGAGTGATGCACCGTGAGCCCGCAGTCCTTCCGCCTGACCTACTCGACGATGTTCGACCCGCCGCCGGAGCTGCACGACCGGTTCGAGGCGTCGCTGGCGCGCCTGCGTAGCCAGCTTGGGAGCGACTACCCGCAGTGGATCGACGGTGCGCCGCGGGCAGGGCGCGCGCATTTCGAGGTGCGCTCGCCGATCGACCGCAACTGGCTGCTGGGCCGCTTTGCGCGCGGCGCAGCGCAGGATGCCGCCGATGCGGTCGGCGCGGCGGCCGGCGCGCAGCGGGGCTGGGCGGCGACGCCATGGCGCGAGCGCGTGCGGCTGCTGCGGCGGGTGGCGGCGCTGATCGAGGAACGCGTCTACGACATCAGCGCCGCGGTGGCACTGGAGGTCGGCAAGAACCGCATGGAGTCGCTGGGCGAAGTGCAGGAGACCGCCGACCTGTTCAGCTGGTACTGCGACCAGATGGAGGCCAACGAGGGCTTCGACCGGGTCTTGCCGAACGATCCGCTGGCCGGCTTCGTCAGCCGCAACCGAACCGTGCTCAAGCCGTACGGCGTCTGGGCGGTGATCGCGCCGTTCAACTTCCCGTTCGCGCTGGCCGGTGGGCCGATCGGCGCCGCGCTGGTTGCTGGCAACACGGTGGTGTTCAAGACGGCGACCGACACGACCTGGAGCGGCTGGCTGCTGCTCGAGGTGCTGCGTGACGCCGGCCTGCCTGCCGGTGTGGTGAACTACGTCTCGGGCGCGGGCAGCGAGGTCGGCGCAGCGGTGGTCAACGACCCGCGCGTCGCCGGCGTGACTTTCACCGGGTCGTACGAGGTCGGCATGCAGATGCTGCGCCTGTTCGCGCAGGGCGCCTGGCCGCGGCCGTGCATCGCCGAGATGGGCGGCAAGAACGCGGCGATCGTCAGCCGCCACGCCGATCTGGAGCGCGCAGCCACCGGCATCGTGCGCTCGGCGTTCGGCCTGCAGGGGCAGAAGTGCTCGGCCTGCTCGCGTGTCTATGTCGAGCGGCCGGTTGCCGAGGCGCTGCGGTCGCTGCTGGTCGAGAAGACGCGGATGATCTCGGTCGGCGACCCGACGCTGCGCCAGCACTGGATGGGACCGGTCATCAACGAGACCGCCTACGCCCGCTACCAGAAGTGCGCCGAGAACCTGCGCCGGCACGGCGCGATCCATACCGGCGGCGAGGCGCTCGATTCAGGCGCGCTCGCCAACGGCTGGTTCGTCGCGCCGACGGTCGCCACGGCGCCGCTCGAGTACCGGCTGTGGCGCGAGGAGAAGTTCATTCCGCTGGTGCTGGTGGGCGAGGTCGACTCGCTGGCGCAGGCGATCGACCTGGCCAACGCCAGCGAGTACGGCCTGACTGCCGGCTTCTACGGTGCGCGCGACGAGATCCCGTTCTTCCTCGACCGCATCGAGGCCGGGGTGACCTATGTGAACCGACCGCAGGGCGCGACCACCGGTGCGTGGCCCGGCTACCAGCCCTTCGGCGGCTGGAAGGCGAGCGGCACGACCGGCAAGGCGATCGGCTCCTTTTATTACCTGCCGCAGTACCTGCGTGAGCAGTCGCAGACGGTCGTCGACTGACGCGCGCCGCGGCCGTCAGCTGAGCATGTACGAGGCGGTGCCGGTGGCCACCAGCAGGTCGGCGTCGTTGACCAGCCGCATCTGCGCCGAGCCGACGCGGCCGCCGAGCCGCATGACCTCGGCGCTGGCGACGAAGTGCCGGCCGATGCCGGGCCGGAGGTAGTCGACGCGCAGGTCGATCGTGCCCAGCCGCGAGAAGCGGTGCATGACCTGGTCGGCCGACTCCTCGGGGTGCTTCTCGCCGAGCGCGACCATGATCGCCAGCCCGGCCATCGCGTCGAGCGTCGCCGAGATCACCCCGCCGTGCAGGCGGCCGTGCTGGTAGTGGCCGACCAGTTCCGGCCGCATCTCGAAGCGAAGCTGCGGCCCGCCCGGTCCGAGGCGCACCACTTTCAGGCCCAGCGTCTGGTTGAAGGTGACCAGATGCTCGAACAGTTCGGCGAGCGCCGCCTCGAGCCTGCGCTGCTCGGCGGCGCTGCGACGTGGCGCATGTGGCGTTGAGCTCATGCTCGGAGCGGTCGTCCGGGCGACAGAACGATGCGGTCGGCCGCCGGCGCTGCCTGCGCAACGCCGGTCTACAGAGGCTTCTTCAACCAGTGCCCGAGTTCGCCAATGATGCCGCGGCGGAACGCCAGCACGCAGATCACGAAGATCACGCCCTGTACGACGGTCACCCACGCGCCGAGCTGGGCCAGGTAGTTCTGCATCGTGATGATGATCGCGGCGCCGACAACCGGACCGAAAATCGTGCCGAGCCCGCCGAGTAGCGTCATCAGCACCACTTCACCGGACATCGTCCAATAGACATCGGTCAGAGAAGCCAACTGGAAGACGATTGACTTGGTCGCTCCTGCAGCTCCGGAAAGGCCAGCCGACAGCACGAAGGCCAGCAGCTTGTAGCGGTCGGTGTCGTAGCCGAGCGAGATCGCCCGGCTTTCGTTCTCCCGGATCGCCTTCAGCACCTGGCCGAACGGCGAATGCACGACGCGGTAGATCAGCAGGAAGCCGGCGAGGAAAACGACCAGGACGACGCTGTACATCGCCAGCGGCTCGGTCAGGTCGACCAGACCGAAAAGGCTGCCGCGCGGCACCGCCTGGATTCCGTCCTCGCCGCCGGTGAACGGCGCCTGCAGGGCAAAGAAGAAGACCATCTGCGCCAGCGCCAGCGTGATCATCGCGAAGTAGATGCCTTGCCGCCGAATCGCCAGCAGGCCGGCGAGAAAGCCGAGCCCGGTGGCGCACGCGGTGCCAAACAGGATCGCGAGCTCCGGCGTGAAACCCCAGATCTTCGCCGCGTGCGCAGACGCGTAGCCGGCGCTGCCGAGAAACATTGCATGCCCGAAGGACAGCAGGCCGCCGAAACCGATCAGCAGGTTGAAGGCGCATGCGAACAGTGCGAAGCACATTACCTTCATCATGAACACGGGATAGATGAAGAACGGCGCCACGATCAGGAACCCGGCCATCGCGAAGAACGCAATGCGCTGGATGCGCAGCTCTTCAGCCATCTTCGAGACGGGCGCGGCGCGCTCGCCGACGGCGGAGTCGATCATTTCTGCGTCCCGAACAAGCCCGCCGGCCGGATCAGCAGCACGATAGCCATGATGATGAAGATCACGGTGCTCGAGGCCTCCGGATAGAAGACCTTGGTCAAGCCTTCGATCAGGCCGAGGCCAAAGCCGGTGAGGATCGCACCGAGGATCGAACCCATCCCGCCGATCACGACGACCGCGAAAACGACGATGATCAGGTCGCCGCCCATCTGCGGGCTGACCTGGTAGATCGGCGCCGCCATCACCCCGGCCAGCGCGGCCAGTCCGACCCCGAAGCCGTAGGTCAACGTGATCATCCGCGGCACATTGATTCCGAAGGCCTGCACGAGCTGCGGATTCTCGGTGGCGGCGCGAAGGTAGGCGCCGAGCTTGGTCCGTTCGATCACGTACCACGTCGACAGGCAGACGATCAGCGAGGCGATGATCACCCAGCCGCGGTAGTTGGGGAGAAACATGAACCCGAGATTCTGTCCGCCGGTCAGCTCCGGTGGAATCCGGTATGGCTGCCCCGAGGCGCCGTACTCGTTGCGAAACAGGCCCTGGATGATCAGCGCCAGGCCGAAGGTCAACAGCAGTCCGTAAAGGTGGTCGAGCTTGTAAAGCTTCGACAGCATCGTTCGCTCGATCAGCACGCCTGTTGCGCCGACCACGACGGGCGCGATTGCCAGCGCCCACCAATAGCCGACTCCGAGCTTCTCAAGCAGCAGATAAGCGCAGAAGGCGCCCATCATGTACTGGGCGCCATGAGTGAAGTTGATGATGTTCAGCAGGCCGAAGATGACGGCCAGCCCGAGAGACAGCAGGGCGTAGAAAGAGCCGTTGATCAGGCCGATCAGCAACTGGCCGAACAGGGCCTGCGTCGGGACGCCTAGGATTTCCGTCATCGAAGGTCGGTCTCAGCGGACCCGATGCACATGTCGCGGCATCGGGTCCGCAGCAGAACGGATGGCTGGTGTTCGCCTACTTCTTGACCAGCGGGCAGTCGCCCTGATCGATTGGCCTAAATGCCTGGTCGGCCGGGATCGTCGCGCGGATCTTGTACAGGTCCCACGGCCCCGTCGATTCGCTGGGCTTCTTCACTTCGACCAGCAGCGCCGGGTGAATCTTGCGGCCGTCGGCACGAACGGTGCCCTTGCCGAACAGCGGGTCGTCGGTCGGCAGTTCCTTCATCTTGGCGATCACCTTGGTGCCATCGTCGGTCTTCGCCGCTTCGACCGCCTTCAGGTAGTGCAGCACCGACGAGTAGACGCCCGCGTGGATCATCGTCGGATAGTTGTTGCGCGGCGCCTGCTCCGAAAAACGCTTGGCGAAGGCGCGGCTGGCGTCATCCCGATCCCAGTAGAACGTTTCCGTGAAGATCAGCCCCTGCGCGGTCTGCAGGCCAAGCGCCTTGACGTCGGTGAGGAACACCAGCAGGCCGGCCAGATTCTGCCCGCCTTTGACGATGCCGAACTCGGATGCCTGCTTGATCGAGTTGATCGTATCGCCGCCGGCGTTAGCGAGGCCGATGATCTTCGCCTTCGAGGCCTGCGCCTGCAACAGGAATGACGAGAAGTCCGTGCCTGGGAAAGGCGTGCGGACCGAGCCAAGCACCTTGCCCCCGTTCTTGGTCACCACCGCTGCGGTGTCTCGCTCCAGCGCGTGGCCGAACGCGTAGTCAGCGGTCAGGAAGAACCACGTGTCACCGCCGGTCTTGACGATCGCACTGCCCGTGCCATTGGCAAGCATCCAGGTGTCGTAGGTCCAGTGAATCGTGTTCGGCGAACAGGCCTTGCCGGTGAGGTCCGATGTCGCAGCACCCGACACAAGGAAGGCCTTGCCCTTTTCCTTGGTGATCTGATTGACGGCGAGCGCGACCGAGGAGGTCGGCACGTCGACGATCACGTCGACCTTGTCCGTGTCGTACCAGGTCCTGGCGATCGTCGAGCCGACGTCCGGCTTGTTCTGGTGGTCGGCGCCGATGACCTCGACCTTCATGCCCTTCTTCGCCGCACCGAAGTCCTCGACCGCCATCTTGGCGGCGATGACCGAGCCCGGTCCGGTCAGGTCGGCATACAGGCCAGACATGTCGTTCAGTACGCCGATCTTGATCACGCCGTCGGAAATCTGCGCCTGGGCAGCGCCGGTGCCAAACGCGAAAGTGGCCGATACCAGGGTCGTTAAGAGCTTGAATTTCATGTTGTCTCCTTCTTCATCAATGAATGGTCAGTCGGTTGGAAAAGCGTCCCTCAGACGCCGAGATACTCGTGCAGCATGCCCATCTTGGCCTCGAGTTCCGCGGCGGTAAAGCCCTCGACGATGCGGCCGTGCTCCATTACGTAGAAGCGGTCGGCCAGCGGCGCGGCAAAGCGAAAATTCTGTTCGACCATCACGATGGTCAGGCCCTTCTCGCGCAACATGCGGATTGCCCGGCCGAGCGCCTGCACGATCACCGGCGCCAGCCCTTCCGAAATCTCGTCGAGCAGCAGCAACTTGGCGCCGGTGCGCAGTATGCGCGCCACCGAAAGCATCTGTTGCTCGCCGCCTGAGAGCCGCATCCCGGGGCTTGTCCGCCGTTCCTGCAGGTTCGGGAACATCGCGTAGATCTCGTCGACCGTCATGCCGCCGCTGGCCACCGCCGGTGGCAGCAGCAGGTTCTCCTCGCACGTCAGGCTGGCAAAGATGCCGCGCTCCTCGGGGCAGTAGCCGATGCCCATTCGGGCCACCTTGTGCGGCGGCAGGTGCACCGCCTCGACGCCGTTGATCACGATCGAGCCGGTGCGCCGGCCCACCAGGCCGAGGATCGACTTCAGCGTCGTGGTGCGGCCGGCGCCGTTGCGGCCGAGCAGGGTGACGACCTCGCCGCGGTTCACGATCAGGTCGACCCCGTGCAGGATGTGCGACTCGCCATAGAACGAGTGCAGGTCGGTGATGCGCAAAAATTCGGTGCTAGCCATGGGCGCCCTGCAGTTCGGCCTCTGCACTGCCCATATAGGCCTCGAGGACCTGCGGATTCTTCGAGACCTGCTCGTACGGACCCTCGGCGATGACCTCGCCGCGCGCCAGCACCGTGATCGTGTCGGCGATCTGCGCAACCACGTGCATGTTGTGCTCGACCATCAGCACCGTGCGGTTGGCCGCGACCCGCTTGATCAGCTGCGTGACGCGTTCGACGTCCTCGTGGCCCATGCCCTGGGTCGGCTCGTCGAGCAGCATCAGCTCTGGCTCCATCGCCAGCGTGGTGGCGATTTCGAGCGCCCGCTTGCGGCCGTAGGGCAGTTCCACGGTCACATAGTCGGCGAACTCGGTCAGCCCCACCGTCTCCAGCAACTGCATCGCGCGCGGTGTCAGCGTCTCGAGCGAGCGCTCGGACTTCCAGAAGTGAAACGATGTGCCCAGCTTTCGCTGCAGGCCGATCCGCACGTTCTCGACGACGGTCAAGTGCGGAAAGGTGGCCGAGATCTGGAACGAGCGGATGACGCCGCGACGCGCGATCTGCGCCGGCTTCTCGAAGGTGATGTCGTGCCCGTTGTAGACGATGCTGCCGCGAGTCGGGATCAGGAACTTGGTCAGCAGATTGAAGACCGTCGTCTTCCCGGCGCCGTTGGGGCCGATCAGGGCGTGGATCTGGCCACGCTGCACGCGCAGGTTCACGTCGCTGACGGCGACGAAACCCTTGAACTCCTTGACGAGACCGCGGGTCTCGAGGATGCAATCGCCTGCCAATTCGTCTCCGAGCGGAGGAACGCGTCGTCGCGCGCTCTCTGTCCCCCTCCTCGCGGATCATTATGGGCAAACGCCGCCGAACAGGCAAACGACTCGAGCAGCGCGCCTGCCGGCGCGATCGCCGTGGCATTTCGGTGGCCGATGCGTGCCGGCGCGGCCGGCGCCGGGCGCCGCCCGCGGGCCTTCACCGCGACGTGCTCAGGCCTGCGCCTTGGCGGCGTACTGCCAGCCGATCTGCGCCAGTGCTCTGGCGTTGGCGCCGGCGGCGAGCGCGTTGTCGGCGCTGGCCATGCCTTCCAGGGCGCGCCTGTAGACGCCCTGCAGGATGGCGGCGATGCGGAACAGGTTGTAGGCGAGATAGAAGTTCCAGTGCTCGATCCCGCCGCGGCGGGTCCGCTGGCAGTAACGGCGGATGAACTCGGCCTCGGTCGGAATGCCCAGGGCCGCCAGGTCGAGCCCGGCGATGCCGCGAAAGGCGCCCGGCGGGATGTGCCAGCTGATGCAGAGGTAGGAAAAGTCGGCCAGCGGATGGCCGAGCGTCGAAAGCTCCCAGTCGATCACCGCCAGCACGCGCGCCTCGCTGCGATCGAAGATCAGGTTGTCCAGCCGGAAGTCGCCGTGCACGACGGTGGTCTCGTCACCGGGCGGCACGTGCCGGGGCAGCCACTCGATGAGCCGGTCCATGGCCTCGATCGCCTCGGTCTCGGAGGCGCGGTACTGCTTGCTCCAGCGGCCGATCTGGCGGGCGAAGTAGTTGCCGGCCTTGCCGTAGTCGGCCAGGCCGGCACGCTCGACGTCGACCGAGTGCAGCGCGGCGATCACGCGGTTCATCTCGTCGTAGATCGCGCCGCGCTCGGCGGCAGCCAGGCCGGGCAGCGACTGTTCCCAGAAGATGCGCCCGTCGACGTGCTCCATCAGGAAGAAGGCGCGGCCGATCACCGCCTCGTCCTCGCACAGCAGCAGCACTTCGGGCACCGGCATGCCCTGCGGACGCAGCGCCCGCATCACGCGGAACTCGCGCTCGATCGCATGCGCCGAGGGCAGCAGCTTGGCCGTCGGGCCGGGTTTGCTGCGCATCACGTAGCGCCTGTCCGGCGTCGTCAGCAGGTAGGTCGGGTTGGACTGCCCGCCCTGGAACTGCTTGACCGTCAGCGGCCCGGCGAAGCCGGGCAGATGCGCGGCGAGGTACTCGGCGAGGCGGTCGGAGTCGAAGCGGTGGCGCTCGGTGGCTTCCTTCAGCTGGCTCATTGGTGCTCCGGCATGATCAGGCGGCGCTGCGCGCGCGCAGCTTCAGGTACTTCTGCAGCAGCTCTTCCATCGTCGACAGCCGCGTCTCCGTGCGCAGGGTGTCCAGCGGGCAGAAGTTGACCACCCGCACGACGCTGGTGGCAGGCGTCGCGCCGACGTCGATCACGTTCAGGCAGCCTGCGTCCTGTGCCAGCCCACCGAGGAATTCGTGGCGGCCGGTGAGGAACCACGACAGCACGGCACGGTTCACGCCGCCGTGTGCCACCAGCAGCGCGGTGTCCCAGTCGTCGGCCGCCAGCAGCCGCTGCAGCGCCGGCAGCACGCGGTCGATCAGTTCGCCGATGGTCTCGCCACCGAGGAATCGGCGGTCGCGTGGTACGGGCCCCTCGAAGGCGGCAAGGAAGGCGTCGCGCAGCTCGTCGTCGCGGATCGCCGACAGGCGGCCACCACGGATCTCCTGCAGGTCGGGCCAGTGCTCGAGCGGTGGCGACAGTCGCGCCGCCTCGAGCACGTGCTGCGCCGTCTCGCGCGTGCGCACCAGTCCGCTGCTCAGTGCTCGGTCGATGGCGATGCCGCCGGCGGCCAGTGCGGCACCGATGGCGCGTGCCTGGGTCACGCCCTGCGTCGTCAGCGGCACGCTGTCGGGCGGGTAGGGGCGGCCGCCGGCGTCGAAATAATCGACCGCGCCGTGGCGCATCAGCAGCAGGCGGCGGCGTTCGATCATGGTCCGGCCTCGGTAGCGGTGCGCGAGGCGAGCAGCGAGACGATGGCGTCGTCGTCGAGGCCGAGCTCGGCAAGCAGCTGCCGCGTGTGCTCGCCGGCCCGCGGCGCCGGCCCCTCGGCGATGCCGGCTGCGTCGATCATCGCCAGCGGCCCGACGGCCGTGACACCGCCGCGCCGGTGCACCAGGCCGCGGGCGTGATGGTGTGGATGCGCCAGCGCCTCGGCCGGGGTCAGCAGCGGCGTCACGCACGCATCGACGTCGGCGAACACCCGCCCCCAGTCGTCCTGCGTCTTCTGGCGGACCCGGTCGGCCACCGCCTTGCCGACCTCGGCCGACGCCTCGCTGCCCGGGACCAGGCCGAGCGTCCAGTGCCTGTTGCGCAGTTCGCGCAAGCCCGCGGCGTCGCAGAAGGCCTGCCAGAACTTCAGCTCGAGCGCACCGACCGCCAGGTGCCTGCCGTCCGCGGTCGGGTAGATCTGGTAGCAGGGCGCGCCGCCGGTGAGCAGCGTCCTGCCCGCCACCGGCACCTGTCCTGCGTCGAGGTCACCGTGTGGAAAGATGTGGTGCACGAGCAGCCCATCGGTCATCGCCGCGTCGACCCGGCGGCCCTGCCCGGAGCGCTGTGCGCCGAGCAGGGCGGCGAGCAGCGCCGACAGCGTCGTCAGCGTGCCGCCGAGAAGGTCGCCGATCTGCAGGTTGGGCATCGCCGGCATGCCGCCGGCGCGGATCTGGTCGAGCACGCCGGTCATCGCGCAGTAGTTAAGGTCATGGCCGGCCTTCAGCGCGAGCGGTCCGCTTTGCCCGTAGCCGGTCAGCGAGCAGAACACCAGCCGGGGGTTGCGCGCGTGCAGGGTGTCCCAGCCGACGCCCAGCCGGTCCATCACGCCGGGGCGGAAGCCCTCGACCAGGGCGTCGGCGGTGTCGACCAGCCGCAGCAGCAGGTCGCGACCCTGCGGCTGCTTCAGGTCGAGACAGATCGAGCGCTTGCCGCGGTTGATGTTCTCGAAGGCCGGGTTGACCTCGGTCCCGGCGGCGTTGCGCGCCAGCGGCGGGAAGCCGCGCAGGTAGTCGCCGTCGCCGGTGTCCTCGACCTTGATGACGTCGGCGCCGAGATCGGCCAGGTGCATGCCCAGTGCCGGGCCGGGCAGCAGGCGGGTCAGGTCGAGGACGCGAAGACCTGCGAGGGGCTTGCTCACGAGATGGCCTCCAGTTCGCCGTGCAGCGCGAGCCAGCGCGATTCGAGCTGCTCGAGCCGCGTCGCCAGCGTGCCGCGGCTGCGCAGGACGGCGGCGACCTCGTCGCCGGCGCCGTGATAGAAGTCCGGCGCCGCCAGCCGCGCGTCGAGCTCGCGCAGCTGCGCCGTCAATGCGGCGATCTCGTCCTCCAGCCGGTCGATCTTGCGCTGCACCGGACGGCGCGCGTCGGCGAGGCGCTGGCGCGCGAGCGCCGCCTCCCTTCGCTCGTCGCGGCGGTTGACGGCGTCGGCCGCGGGACGCGGCTCGCCCTCGCGGCCGACCTTCCTGCTGGCGAGCACCAGCGCCGCGTACTCGTCCAGATCGCCGTCGAAGACGGCCACGCGACCGTCGTGCACCAGCCACAGCTGGTCGGTGGCGGCGCGCAGCAGGTGGCGGTCGTGCGAGACGAGGAGCAGCGCGCCGCCGAACGACGACAGCGCCACGGTCAGCGCCTCGCGCGTCTCCATGTCGAGGTGATTGGTCGGCTCGTCGAGCAGCAGCAGATTCGGACGGCCCCACGCCAGCAGCGCCAGCGCGCAGCGCGCCTTCTCGCCGCCGGACATCGGTCCGACCGGGCTCGACGCCAGCTCGGCGCCGAAGCGGAACTGGCCGAGGAAGTTGCGCAGGTCCTGCTCGCGTGCCTGCGGTTCGGCGGCCAGCGCGATCCGGCGCAGGTGCTGCAGCGGCGACTCGTCGGGCCGCAGCTGGTCGAGCTGGTGCTGGGCGAAGTAGCCGATCGCCAGCCCGTTGCCGCGCCGCAGTTCGCCGGCCGCCGGCGCGAGCTCGCCGGCGATGCTCTTGACCAGCGTCGACTTGCCGGCGCCGTTCACGCCGAGGATGCCGATGCGGTCGCCCGAGCGGATCAGGAACTTCACCTCGGCGAGGATCGTGCGCGGCCCGTAGGCCAGGCACAGGTTCTCGGCGTCGAGCAGCCGCTCCGGCAGCCGGCGCGGCTCGGGAAACTCGAAGCGCCACTCGCGGCCGGCGCGAACCGTCTCCACCGCCACCAGCCGCTCGAGCATCTTGATCCGGCTCTGCGCCTGCCTGGCCTTGGTCGCCTTGGCGCGAAAGCGGTCGACGAAGCTCTGCAGATGGGCGGCGGTGCGCGCATAGGCCTTGGCGGCGGCGTCCTGCTGCCGCTGCTGCTCGGCCCAGGCCAGCTCGAAGGCGCTGTAATTGCCGGCGTAGCGGCGGATGGCGCCATCGGCGATGTGCCAGGTGACGGTCGTGCAGCGGTCGAGGAACTCACGGTCGTGCGAGATCAGCAGCACGGTCGCCGGCTGCCGCTTCAGCCACGCCTCGAGCCAGATGACCGAATCGAGGTCGAGGTGATTGGTCGGTTCGTCCAGCAGCAGCAGGTCCGCCGGCCGCGTCAGCGCGCGCGCCAGCGCCAGCCGGTTGCGCCAGCCTCCGGAGAACTCGGCGACCGGACGCACCAGGTCGGACTGGGCGAAGCCGAGGCCGGCCAGCACCGTGGCGGCCTGGGCGGCGATCGCGCCTTCGTTCAGCTCGGCCAGCTGGGCGTGCGCCTGCGACAGGCGCAGATCGTCGCCGCCGGCCTCGGCTGCCGCCAGCTCCGCACGAGCGGCCACCAGTGGCGAGTGCCCGGCAAGCACGTAGTCGAGCGCCGATTCGCTGCTGGCTTCGATGTCCTGCGCGACGTGGCCGATGCGCGACGGCGGCGGCGCCTCGATGCGGCCCGCTTCGGCCGCCAGCTCGCCCAGCAGCAGTGCGAACAGCGTCGACTTGCCGGAGCCATTGGCACCGGTCAGGCCGATCCGCTCGCCTGGCGGCGCAGTGAGGGAGACGTTGCGGTACAGGGTGCGGACGCCGCGCGCGGCCGCCAGGTCAATCAGGCGCAGCATGCGCGAATGTTAGCCGGCGCATGATCCGGCGACCGTGACGCGGGATGCGGCGGCCGACGGCGCTCGGTGCTGCAATGCCGAGCGCGACCGACCGCTGAGCAGCAATCAGGGCAACTCTTCCTGCTTCGCCATGAACACCGTGTCGTCGCCGTCGCTGGTGGTGAGCCAGGTCAGCGGCACGTCCTTCAGCGCCTGCTCGGCGGCGGCGCGGCCGCCGCCGACCTCGACGAACAGCAGGCCGCCGCGCTTGAGGTAGGACCGCGCGCCGCGGACCAGGCGGCGCACGATGGCCATGCCGTCGGCACCGCCGGCGAGCGCCACCTTCGGCTCCTGCTGGTATTCGCGAGGCAGGGCGGCCATCGACTCATCGGTCACGTAGGGCGGGTTGCACAGGATGATGTCGTAGCGCTTGTTCGGCAGGTCGCCGTACAGGTCCGACTGCACCGCCGTCACCCGCTTGGCCAGCTGGTAGTCGGTGATGTTGCGCTTGGCCACCGCCAGCGCATCGGGCGAGATGTCGACCGCGTCGACGTGCGCGCTGGCGAAGGCGTCGGCCGCCATGATCGCCAGGCACCCCGAGCCGGTGCACATGTCGAGCACGTCGGCGACGGCCTCCGGCTGCTGCACCCAGGGAGCGAGCCCGTCCTTCAGCAGTTCGGCCAGGAAGGAGCGCGGGATGATCGCGCGTTCATCGACATAGAAGCGGTAGCCCTGCAGCCAGGCTTCGCGCAGGATGTAGGCGGCCGGCATCCGCTTTCGTGCCCGCTGGTCGACCGCCTGGATCAGGGAGTTGATCTCGGCGTGGGTCAGGAACGCGTCGAGGAAGAGGTCGGCGCGCTCCAGCGGCAGCTGCAGCGAGCGGAGCACGAGGAACAGGGCCTCGTCGACCGCGTCGACCTGGCCGTGGCCGAAGAAGACACCGGCTTCGCTCATCCGCGTGACCGCATAGCGCAGCACGTCGCGGATGGTGCGCAGGTTGGCCTGGGCGTCGATGCTCATGGCTTCGCTTCCGTCAGCAGGAATTCGAGCGTGTGCCGGTAGACGTCCTTCAGCGGCTCGAGGTCGGCGACCCGGACGCACTCGTTGACCTTGTGGATCGTCGCGTTCGGCGGGCCGAATTCGACGACCTGCGGGCAGATGGTGGCGATGAAGCGGCCGTCGGACGTGCCGCCGGTGGTCGACAGCTGCGGCCGCCGGCCGGTGGCCAGTTCGATCGCCGCCGACAGCGCCTCGCTGAGCCGCCCGGGCTCGGTCAGGAACGGCTGGGCGCCCACGGTCCAGGCGAGTTCGTAGTCGAGCCCGTGCCGGCGCAGGATGCCTTCGATGCGCTGCATCAGTGCGGTCGCGGTCGAGACGGGTGCGAAGCGCAGGTTGAACTCGACCTCGCAGCTGCCGGGAATCACGTTCAGCGCCCCGGTGCCGGCATGGATGTTCGAGATCTGCAGGGTCGTCGGCGGGAAGTGGGCGTTGCCGTGGTCCCAGACCTCGGCGGCAAGATCGGCCAGTGCCGGCGCCGCCTGGTGGATCGGGTTGCGCGCCAGGTGAGGATAGGCGACGTGGCCCTGGATGCCGCGCACCAGCAGTCGGCCCGACAGCGAACCGCGGCGGCCGTTCTTGATCACGTCGCCAAGGTGATCGACCGAGGTCGGCTCGCCGACGATGCAGTAGTCGATCGCCTCGTCGCGCGCGGTCAGCCGCTCGACCACGGCGACCGTGCCGTCGGTGGCCGGGCCTTCCTCGTCGGAGGTCAGAAGCAGGGCGATCGAACCCGGATGCGCCGGGTGCGCGCGGACGAACTCCTCGGCGGCGATTGCGAACGCGGCCAGCGAGGCCTTCATGTCGGAGGCGCCGCGACCGAACAGCATGCCGTCGCGGATGGTCGGCTTGAACGGATCGGTCGCCCACTGTTCGAGCGGGCCGGGCGGCACCACGTCGGTGTGGCCGGCGAACACCACGGTCGGTCGCTGCCTGCCGCGGCGCAGCCAGACGTTGGTCGTGCCGTTGCGGGCGATTGTCTCGGCGCTGAAGCCGGCGGCGGCTAGGCGGGCAGCGATCAGTGGCTGGCAGCCGCCATCGTCGGGAGTCACCGACCGGCAGGCGATCAGCTGTTGCGCGAGTTGGAGGGTGGCGGACATCGGGTGCGTGGCCGTGGACCCGCGGCGCGGATGGTCGCAGTGCCTGCGGGCGGCCTTTTCCAGGCCACCAGGCGGGAAGGCCGGCTTCCGCCTGCAGGTCAGATATTCAGGGTGAACTCCGAGAAGGATGCCGGCTCGGCCGCCTGCTTTGCCGCCGGCATCTGTGTCGCCGGCAGCTTGCCGGCGTTGTTGATCATCCACAGCAGGTTGTTCTTGGAGTCGGCTGCCGCCAGCGCATCTTCGCGCGTGATGTGGTCCTTCTGCAGCAGCACGTAAAGGCTCTGCTCGAACGACTGGCTGCCGGGCGAGAGGCTTCGCTCCATCGCCTCCTTGATCGCCGGCACGTCGCCCCGCTCGATCAGGTCGGCCATGTGGCCGGTGTTCAGGAGCACCTCGACCGCGGGAGTGCGGCCGCTGCGCTTGGCCCGCAGCAGCCGCTGCGAGACGACCGCCTTCAGCGACGCCGCCAGATCCTGGAACAGCGCCTGCCGCGCCTCCGGCGGATAGAAGCTGATCACGCGGTTCAGCGCATGCGCGCTGTTGGTGGCGTGCAGGGTCGCCACCACCAGGTGGCCGCTCATCGAGTAGGCGATCGAGGCGGACATCGTCTCGCGGTCGCGGATCTCGCCGATGAACAGCACGTCCGGCGCCTGCCGCATCGCGTTGCGCATCGCCGCCTGCAGGGTCAGCGCGTCGCTGCCGATCTCGCGCTGGTTGACGATCGACTTCTTGTTGCGGAACAGGAACTCGATCGGATCCTCGAAGGTGAGGATGTGCCCGCTCGACAGCTCGTTGCGGTGATCGAGCATCGAGGCGATGGTGGTCGACTTGCCCGAGCCGGCCGCCCCGACGACCAGGATCAGCCCGCGCCGCTCCATCACCAGATCCTTCAGCATCTCCGGCAGCGTCAGGTCGTCCAGCTTCGGGATGATGTACGGGATGAAGCGGATTACCGCGGAGACGGTGCCGCGCTGCAGGAACGTGCTCAGGCGGAAGCTGCCGACGCCCTGCACCGGCAGGCCGAGGTTCAGCTCCTTGAATTCCTCGAGCTCGCGGAAGTGGGCGTCGGTCAGCCGTTCGGCGAGCAGGCCGATCACCTGCTCCGGCAGCAGCCTCTCCTGGTTGACCGGGACGCACACGCCGTTGATCTTGATCGTCACCGGCGAGCCGACCGAAATGAACAGGTCCGAGGCGTTCTTCTCGGCCATCAGCTGGAACAGCTTGTCCAATGCCATAGCTTGCTTCACCTTCGTTGGCGCAGTCCCGGCTAGCTTACGCAGCAGGCGGCCCGAGCAGAAGCCACGCGAATCCGTAGAACGGATGAATCCGAACCGCTCGCCAGCCGGCCCTCAGCTGCGGTCGGTCGCCTCGCGCAGCAGCTCGTTGATCCCTGTCTTGGCCCGCGTCTGCGCATCGACACGCTTGACGATGACCGCGCAGTACAGGCTGTAGCTGCCGTCCTTCGATGGCAACGAGCCGGGCACCACGACCGAGCCTGCCGGCACGCGGCCGTAGAGGATGCGGCCGGTCTCGCGGTCGAGGATGCGGGTGCTCTGGCCGATGTACACACCCATCGACAGCACCGAGTTCTCCTCGACGATCACGCCCTCAACCACCTCCGAACGCGCACCGATGAAGCAGTTGTCCTCGATGATCGTGGGGTTGGCCTGCAGCGGCTCCAGCACGCCGCCGATGCCCACGCCGCCGGACAGGTGCACGTTGCTGCCGATCTGCGCGCAGGAGCCGACGGTTGCCCAGGTGTCGACCATCGTGCCCTCGTCGACGAAGGCGCCGATGTTCACGTACGAGGGCATCAGCACCACGTTGCGGGCGATGTAGGCGCCGCGGCGGGCGACCGCCGGTGGCACCACGCGAACGCCCGCCTCGCGGAACTGCGCCTCGGTCCAGCCGGCGAACTTGGTCGGTACCTTGTCGTAGAAAGCGAAGGGCTCGCCGTCGCCGAAGCCCATCGGCACGTTGTCCGACAGGCGGAACGACAGCAGCACCGCCTTCTTGGCCCACTGGTGCACCACCCACTGGCCGTCGCGCTTCTCGGCGACGCGCAGCTGGCCGGCGTCGAGCCTTGCCAGCGTCTCCTCGACCGCGGTGCGGACCGGGCCGGTCGTTGCCGGGCCGAGGCTGGCGCGGTTCTCCCAGGCGTCGTTGATGATGTCTTGCGTCGTCATGTCGATCCTTGCAGTGAACGTCCGAATTCGACGATGCGCCTTGCCGCCTCCATGACCTCGGCCTGCTCGGCGACCAGCGCGATGCGCACAAAGCCGGCGCCGGGGTTGAAGCCATCGCGCGTGCGCGACAGGAAGCTGCCCGGCAGGACGGTGACGTTGAACCGCGCGTGCAGGCGGCGCGCGAACTCGGCGTCGTCGATCGGCGTGCGCGCCCACAGGTAGAAGGCGGCGTCGGGCATCTCGGTGCGCAGCACCTGCTGCACGACCGGTGTGGCCAGGCGGAACTTGGCGGCGTAACGGCGCCGGTTGTCGATCACGTGCGCTTCGTCGCGCCAGGCGGCAACGCTGGCGGCCTGCACCGCCGGGCTGAGCGCCGTGCCGTGGTAGGTGCGGTACAGCAGGAACTTCTTCAGCACCTCGGCATCGCCGGCGACGAAGCCCGAGCGCAGGCCGGGCGCGTTCGAGCGCTTCGACAGGCTGCCGAAGGCGACCAGCCGCTCGTAGCCGCTGCGGCCGAGCGCCACGGCGGCCTGCAGCCCGCCGAGCGGCGGCGCCGCCTCGTCGAAGTAGATCTCCGAATAGCACTCGTCGCTGGCGACGACGAAGCCGTGGCGGTCGGCCAGCGCGAACAGCTCGCGCCACTCGTCAAGCGTCATCACCCGCCCGTGCGGGTTGCCGGGCGAGCACACGTAGACGAGCTGCACCTGTTCCCAGGTGGCCGGCTCGATGCGGCCGAATTCCATGCGGAAGCCGTTCTCCGGCGTGCAGGGCAGGAACAGCGGCTCGCCGCCCGCCAGCAGCGCTGCGCCCTCGTAGATCTGGTAGAAGGGATTCGGCATCACGACGCGGGCCGGCCGCGTGCGGTCGACTACCGTCTGCGCGAAGGCGAACAGGGCCTCGCGCGAGCCGGCGACCGGGATGACCTGGGTCGACGGGTCGATGCCGGGCAGCGCATAGCGGCGCGCCAGCCAGGCGGCGATCGACTCGCGCAGCGCATCGGTGCCGAGCGTGAGCGGGTAGCTGGCCAGCGTCGGCAGGGCCGCCGTCAGCGCTTCGAAGATCAGCGTCGGCGTGGCGTGCTTGGGCTCGCCGATCGACAGGTTGATGTTCGCCAGCTCGGCCGGCGGCTGGTTGCCGGCGAGCAGCTGGCGCAGCCGCTCGAACGGATAAGGCTGCAGCCGCGCCAGGTCCGGGTTCATCAGCGCACGCTCGACGACGGCTCGAAGCGCGGCAGCTCGACGCTGGGCGGCGCCTTCCAGCCGCGCTTGCGGTGCTCGGCCACCACCGTGGTGAAGATGCCGCCGCGCACGTACCAGCGGGCCGTCAGCCGCACGAAGCGCGGCCTCAGCGCCCGCACGAGATCGTCGACGATGGCGTTGGTGACCGCCTCGTGGAATGCGCCCTTGTCGCGGTACGACCAGGCGTACAGCTTCAGGCTCTTCAGTTCGACGTTGCGCGCATCGGGCACGTAGTCGAGCACCAGCGTGGCGAAGTCCGGCTGCCCGGTGAGCGGGCACAGGCAGGTGAACTCGGGGATCTCGATGTGGACCAGGTAATCGCGCTCGGGACTGGGATTGGGGAAGGTGTCCAGCGAAGCGGCGGGACGGGTGGCCATCGGCTCGCCCTGACGTCAGAGGAAGGAAGGGGGTTACGCGTATTATACGAAGCCATCGCAACACCCTCGGCGGGCCCTTCGATCACTGCGCGGGCGACGTCGACTTCCCGGGACAACTCGTCGTGCATCTTCGGCAGATCAAGCTGGCCGGATTCAAGTCCTTCGTCGATCCGACGCAGATCGAGGTGCCAGGCAGCCTGGTAGGCGTGGTCGGCCCGAACGGCTGCGGCAAGTCGAACGTCATCGACGCCGTGCGCTGGGTGCTCGGCGAGAGCAAGGCCGCCGAACTGCGCGGCGAATCGATGCAGGACGTGATCTTCAGCGGCTCGGTCAACCGCAAGCCGGGCGGTCGCGCCAGCGTCGAACTGGTGTTCGACAACTCGGACGGCCGGGTCCAGGGCGAGTGGGGCCGCTTCGGCGAGATCGCCGTGAAGCGCGTGCTGACGCGCGATGGCGCCTCCAGCTACTACATCAACAACCAGAGCGTGCGGCGGCGCGACGTGCAGGACATCTTCCTCGGCACCGGGCTGGGGCCGCGCGCCTACGCGATCATCGGCCAGGGCATGATCTCGCGCATCATCGAGGCGCGCCCCGAGGAACTGCGCGTCTTTCTCGAAGAGGCGGCCGGCGTCTCCAAGTACCGCGAGCGCCGTCGCGAGACCGAGAACCGGCTGCACGACACGCGCGACAACCTGACCCGGGTCGAGGACATCCTGCGCGAGCTCGAGGCGCAGATCGAGAAGCTGGAAAGCCAGGCCGAGGTCGCGCAGCGCTACCAGCAGCTGAAGGCCAGCCACGACGAGCAGCAGCGTCTGCTGTGGATGACCCGCAAGCGGGACGCGGCCGCCGAGCAGGACAAGGTGGGGCGCGACATCGAGGTGCGCAGCGCCGCCCTGGAGGCCCACCTCGCCGAGCTGCGCGCCGCCGAGCGTCGGCTCGACGAGGCGCGCAACGCGCACTACGCCGGCTCCGACGCGCTGCACGCCGCGCAGTCGGAGGTGCTCAGCGTCAACGCCGAGATCGGCAAGCTCGAGGCCGAGCTGCGGCTGGTGGCCGAGAGCCGCGAGCGGCTGGCCTCGCAGGTGGCCACGCTCGCCGCCACCCGCGAGCGGCGGCTTGCCGAGGAAAGCGACCTGAACGCCCGCGCCGAGGACCTGCAGCGGCAGATCGGCGAGGGCGAAGCGCGCTTCGCGCAGGCGACCGAGACGCTTGCCGAGCACGACCGCCGTCTGCCGCCGCTGGAGGCGGCCTACGCCGCCGCGCGCGACGCCCTCGGCGCGGCGCGCGCCTCGGCGGCGCTTGCCGAGCAGGCAATCGAAGGCGCCGGCGCCGAGCAGCGCAGCGTCGACCGCCAGCTGGCGGCGCTGACCCAGCGGCGCGAGCGACTGCAGGAAGAGCGCGACCACCTCGGCGCTCCCGACGAAGAGCGGCTGTCGACGATGAGGGCGCAGGCGCAGCGGCTCGAGGAGGAGCTGGCGGCGTCCGGCGAGCGGCAGCAGGAAGCGCAGGGCCGGTTGGTCAATGCGCAGGGGCAACGGCACGAGCTGCTGGAGGCGCGGACCCGCGAGACCGAGACGCTGGCGCGGCTGGAGGCGCGCCTGCAGGCGCTGCGCGAACTGCAGGCCAACGTCGAGGCCGACGAGAAGCTCGATCCCTGGCTGAAGGCGCAGGGGCTCGATGCGCTGCCGCGCCTGTTCCGTCGCCTGCAGGTCGACGCCGGCTGGGAGGTCGCATTCGAGGCTGTGCTGCGCGACCGCATCGAAGGAATCGAGGTCGGACGGCTCGATTCGCTCGCCGCGCTGGCGGCCGATGCGCCGCCGGCACGCGTTGCTTTCTACAGCACGGCCGGGGCGATCGGGCGCGAAACTGCGGCCCTGGCCGGTTTTGGTCGCCTGAGCGACCGGGTTCGCGGACATGACGCGGCGCTGGCCGCGGTGCTGGGCGACTGGCTCGGCGGCGTCTTCGTGGCCGACGACCTGGCGCAGGCGATGGCGTCGCGCGAGCAGCTGCCGCCCGGTGGGCAGTTCGCCGTGCGCGACGGCCATTTGGTGTCGCGCTACGGCCTGCGCTTCTACGCGCCGGACGATCGCAAGTCCGGCCTGCTGGCGCGCCGGCAGGAAATCGAAAACCTGGAAAAGGAGCAGCGCGCCCAGAAGCTGCTGCTCGAGCACGCGGTCGGCGCGCTGGCGCGCTGCGAGGCGGAACTGCGCGAGGCGACCGCGGCCGAACAGGCACAAGGCAGCGCGGTGCAGCGGCTGCGCGGCGAGGCCCACGCGCGGCAGCTGGAGATCGTGCGGCTGGCCGAACTGGTCGAGCGGGTGCGCCACCGCGGCGGGCAGATCGAGACCGAACTGACGGAGGTCGACGCCCAGGAGTCCGAGCTGCACGGCCAGCGTGCCGACGCCGAACGGCGGTTCGCCGAGCTCGACCAGGCGCTGGCCGAGAAGCAGCAGGCGCTGGAGTCGGCGCGTGTCGCCTACGAGGACGCCGACCGCGCCCTGCGCGATGGTCGCGACGAGCGCGGCCGGCTGGCGGCGGAGGCGCAGCGGCTCGAGTACGAGGCGGGCGCGGCGCGCCAGCGGCGCTCCGACGTGCTGCACGCGATCGACTCGGCGCGCGAGGACGGGCAACGCCTGCTGGCCGACCAGCAGGCGGCGCAGGCGCAGCTGGCCGGGCTGGACGACACCGCGGCGCGCACCGGGCTCGACGGCTGGCTGTCGAAACGGGCGCAGGCCGAGGATCGCCTGCGGGAGGCACGCAGCCGGCTCGACGAGCTCGGCCAGCAGGTGCGCGGCATCGACGAGGAGCGGCTGCAGCTCGAGCGGGACCTGCAGCCACGCCGCGACAAGATCACCGAGCTGCAGCTCAAGGAGCAGGCGGCACGGCTGGCGGTCGAGCAGTTCGCGCAGATGCTCGCCGATGTGCATGCCGATGAAGCGCAGCTCGCCGAGCGGCTGCAGGCGGCGCCCGTTCGGGCCGCGGCGCTGCAGGCCGAGATCGCGCGGCTGGCTGCCGAGGTCGAATCGCTCGGTGCGGTCAACCTGGCGGCGTTGCAGGAGCTCGAGTCCGGCCGCGAGCGCAAGGGTTTCCTCGATGCGCAGTCGGCGGACCTGAAGGCGGCGATCGACACGCTGGAGGATGCGATCCGCAGGATCGACCGCGAGACACGCGAGCTGCTGCAGGCCACCTTCGACCAGGTCAACGTCCATTTCGGACAGCTGTTTCCGCGGCTGTTCGGCGGCGGCGAGGCGAGGCTGCTGATGACCGGCGAGGAGATCCTCGACGCCGGCGTGCAGGTCATGGCCCAGCCGCCGGGCAAGCGCAACAGCACGATCCACCTGCTGTCCGGCGGCGAGAAGGCGCTGACGGCGATCGCACTGGTGTTCGCGCTGTTCAAGCTGAACCCGGCACCGTTCTGCCTGCTCGACGAGGTCGACGCGCCGCTCGACGACCCCAACACCGAGCGCTTCTGCGCCCTGGTGCGGTCGATGACCAGCCGCGAGTCGACGCCGGGGACGCAGTTCCTGTTCATCACGCACAACAAGATCACCATGGAGATGGCCGAGCAGCTGATCGGCGTGACGATGCAGGAACAGGGGGTGTCGCGCATCGTGGCGGTGGACGTCGACAGCGCGATGCGACTGTCCGCCGAAGCCGCCTGACCGCCGGGCGGGTCGCGTCGGGACCATGACCGAGCTGCACTACGCATTGATCGGCGCGGCAGCCGTGCTGCTGGTGCTGCTGCTCGCCTTGAGCAAGTTGCAGGAGCGGCGGCAGGTCAGGCGGCTGCGCGAGCGCCTCGGCGCGCCGGGGCAGGATCCGCTGCGTGTGCAGGCGCCCGCCGGCGCATCGGCATCCGGCGAGCGCATCGAGCCGCGCTTCGGCGATCTGCCGGGCGAGCCGGCGGCGGCCACGGCGGCGCAGCACCCGAGGCCGCAGCTGCCGGGCTGGATCGAGGACCCGATGCTCGACTGCGTGCTCGAGCTGCGCTGCGCGCACGCGGTCGACGGCGTGGCCGTGATCGACGCCACCGGGCCGCTGCTGAGGCTGGATTGCGGGCTGCCGGTGCACGTGGTCGCCTGGGACGGGCGTGCCGAGCAGTGGGTGCTGCCCGACCGCTTCGGCTTCTACGGCGAGCTGCTCGCGTCGATCCAGCTGGCCAACCGCAGGGCCAAGCTCGGCGACATCGAGGCCTCGCAGTTCATCGCTGCCGTCCAGCAGGTCGCGGTGGCGATCGACGCCGACTTCGATCCGCCAGAAGTGCCGTTGCTGCGCCGCCGGGCGGCCGAACTGGAGGCGAAGATCGCCCAGTTCGACGTGCAGATCGGCCTGACCTTGCAGCCGGGCGACGGCGCCTTCAACCCGACGCTGGTGAACCGCTCGATGCTGGCGATCGGGCTGGAGCCCGACGGCGAACGGCGGTGGCTGCGCCGCAGCGAGGACGGACAGGACGTGTTCTCGGTCCGACTGACCGACGGTCACCTGGTGCTGCTCGAGCTCGACGTGCCGACGGCGCCGCCGCAGGCGCAGCCGTTGCAGGCGATGTTCTCGACCGCGAGCGAGCTGGCGGTGCTGCTCAATGCCCGCGTGGTCGACGACCATGGCCGGCCGATCGCGCCCGGCTCGATCGAGGCGATCGAGCCGGCGCTGGGGGCGCTGTACGAGAAGATGCGCGCCGCCGATCTCGAGCCGGGGTCGGCGCGGGCGCGGCGCCTGTTCGCCTGACGCCCCGGCCGATGACGGTCGCTGCCAAGGTGCGGGCGCGGGCGCAGGCGCTGCGCGAGGAGATCGCCCGTCACGACTACGCGTACTACGTGCTCGACGCGCCGACGGTTCCCGATGCGCAGTACGACCGCCTGTTCCGCGAGCTGCAGGAACTCGAGGCGCGGCACCCGGAGCTGGTCACGGCGGACTCGCCGACGCAGCGCGTTGGCGGCGCACCGCGGGCGGACCTGGCCGAGGTTCGACACGCGGTGCCGATGCTGTCGCTGGCCAACGCGCTCGACGAAGACGAGGCGGTCGCCTTCGACGCCCGCGTGCGCGACCAGCTGCAGCGCGCCGGCTTCGCGACCGCGCAGGTCCAATACGCCTGCGAGCCGAAATTCGACGGCCTGGCGGTCAGCCTGCGCTACGAGAAGGGCGATCTGGCGCTGGCCGCCACCCGCGGCGACGGCGTGGTCGGCGAGGACGTGACGGCCAACGCGCGGACGATCCGCGCCGTGCCGCTGCGCCTGAAGGCAGACGCACCGCGCGTGCTCGAGGTGCGTGGCGAAGTGCTGATGTTCCGTCGCGATCTCGAGCGGCTGAACGAGCGGGCGCGCGAAGCGGGGGAGAAGGAGTTCGCCAACCCGCGCAACGCCGCGGCCGGCAGCCTGCGTCAGCTCGATCCGAGGATCACGGCGCGGCGCCGCCTGCATTTCTTCGCCTACGGGCTGGGCGAGGTCGCCGGCGGGCGGGAGCCGGCGACGCACTCGGCGACGCTCGACTGGCTCGAGGCGCTCGGGCTGCCGGTGTGCGAACTGCGCCGCGTGGCCACCGGCGTCGACGGGCTGCTCGGCTACTACCGCGAGATCGGCGGGCAGCGGGCGCGGCTTCCCTACGAGATCGACGGCGTCGTCTACAAGGTCAACGAGCGGCGCCTGCAGGAAGCGCTCGGCTTCGTCTCCCGTGCGCCCCGCTTCGCGGTGGCGCACAAGTTCCCGGCGCAGGAGGCACTGACCGAGCTGCTCGACATCGACGTGCAGGTCGGACGCACCGGCGCGCTGACGCCGGTGGCGCGGCTGGCGCCGGTGCAGGTGGGCGGGGTGACGGTGACCAACGCCACGCTGCACAACGAGGACGAGATCCGGCGCAAGGACGTCCGCATCGGCGACACGGTGATCGTGCGCCGCGCCGGCGACGTGATTCCCGAGGTCGTCGCCGTGGTGCCGGAGAAGCGGCCGGCGCGGGCGCGGCTGTTCCAGATGCCGTCGCGCTGCCCCGTCTGCGGCTCGGCGGTCGAGCGGCCGACCGACGAGGCGGTGGCGCGCTGCACCGGCGGCCTGGTGTGCGCGGCGCAGCGCAAGCAGGCGCTGCTGCACTTCGCCGGCCGGCGAGCGCTGGACATCGAGGGCCTCGGCGAGAAACTGGTCGATCAGCTGGTCGACGCCGATCTGGTCCGCTCGCCGGCCGACCTGTTCGGGCTGAACCTGGGCACGCTGGCCGGCCTGGAGCGGATGGCGGAAAAATCGGCGGCGAACGTGCTGGCGGCGCTGGACCGGTCGAAGTCGACCACGCTGGCCCGCTTCATCTATGCCCTCGGCATCCGCCACGTCGGCGAGACGACCGCGCGTGACCTGGCCAGCCACTTCGGCTCGCTCGATGCGTTGCTGGCGGCCGACGAGGCGCAACTGCTGCAGGTGGCCGACGTCGGACCGGTCGTCGCCGCTTCGGTCGCGCACTTCTTCGCCGAACGGCACAACCGCAAGGTGATCGAACAGCTGCGGGCGGCCGGCGTGCACTGGCCGGAGGGCCGCGGCAAGGCAGCGGCGCCGCGTGGGCCGCTGGCCGGTGCCACGGTCGTGCTGACCGGCACCCTGCCGAACATGACCCGCGATCAGGCGGGCGAGCGGATCGTCGCCGCCGGCGGCAAGGTGAGCGGATCGGTGTCGAGAAAGACGAGCTTCGTGGTGGCCGGGACCGACGCCGGCAGCAAGCTCGACAAGGCGCAGTCGCTCGGCGTGCGGGTGATCGACGAGGACGAGCTGCTGCAACTGCTGGGAGAGCACTAGGCGATGTACGCGATCATCGGCGGCAGCGGGCTGGCCAAGCTGTCGGCACTGCAGAAGCAGCGGCGGCGCGTGATGCGTTCGCCTTATGGCGAGCCCTCGGGGGCGCTGACCTTCGGCCAGCTGGCCGGCCGCGAGGTGGTCTTCCTGGCGCGGCACGGCTACGGCCACACCATCGCGCCGCACGAGATCAACTACCGCGCCAACGTCTGGGCGCTGAAGGAGCTGGGCGTGCAGGGCGTGTTCTCGGTAGCGACGGTGGGCGGGGTGCGCGCCGATCTGGGCCCGGGAACGCTGGTGGTGCCCGACCAGATCATCGACTACACGCACAGCCGCAAGAACACCTTCTTCGAAGGCGCCGAGGCGCGCGTGACGCACATCGACTTCACGCTGCCGTACTCGGCCCGGCTGCGCGCCGCGCTGCTCGAGGCGGCGCGCGCCGCCGGCGAACCGATCGTCGACGGCGCCACCTACGCCTGCACGCAGGGACCGCGGCTGGAGACGGCGGCGGAGATCGAGCGCATCGCGGGCGATGGCGGCGACCTGGTCGGCATGACCGGCATGCCAGAGGCGGCGCTGGCGCGCGAGGCGGGGCTCGAATACGCCGCGCTCGGCGTGGTCGTCAACCACGCGGCCGGGCGCGGCGAGAGCCGGCAGCAGGTCAAGCTGGAAGATCTCGAGAACGTGATGCGGCAGACGGTGACACGGGCCGTGCGCATACTCGAGCAGGCGGTGCAGGGCGAGCCGTGATCCGACCGATCCTGAGAATGGGCGATCCGCGGCTGCTGCAGCGGTCGCGGCCGGTGGCCGACTTCGGCACGGCGGAGCTGCGCCGGCTGATCGAGGACATGTTCGACACCATGCGGGCGGCCGACGGCGCCGGCCTTGCCGCACCGCAGATCGGCGTGCCGCTGCGGCTGGTGATCTTCGGTGCCGCCGACGGTCGGCCCAACCCGCGCTATCCGGACGAGCCGCCGGTACCGCAGACGATCCTGCTCAACCCGGTGCTGCAGCCGCTCGGTGACGAGATGGACGACGGCTGGGAAGGCTGCCTGTCGGTTCCGGGGCTGCGCGGGCTGGTGCCGCGCTGGCGGCGACTGCGCTACCGCGGCTTCGACGCCGATGGCGGCAGCATCGAGCGCACGGTCGGCGGCTTCCACGCCCGCGTCGTGCAGCACGAGTGCGACCACCTCGACGGCATCCTGTTCCCGATGCGGATGCGCGATCTGTCGCGGCTCGGCTTCACCGAGGTGCTGTTTCCGGAGCTCGCCGGCCAAGCGGCCGACGACTGAAGCGCCGCTCAGGGACTGATCGCCTCCAGCAGGTCGCGCTCCAGGCGCGCCTGTTCGCGCTCGTCACTGAGCACGGCGCCATCGATCAGGAACACGTCCTCGACCCGCTCACCCAGGGTGTTGATCTTGGCGGTGTGGACGTTGACGTCGTGCGTGGCCAGCACGCGCGTGATCGAGTACAGAAGGCCGATGCGGTCGGTGGTGGTGATCGACAGCAGGTACTGGTTGCCGCGCTCGCCGACCGCCAGCGTGACGTTCGGCGCCACCGGGAAATGACGCGAGTGACGCGACAGCCGTCCCTTGACCGGCGGCGGCAGCGGCGTCATCTCCTCGATCCAGTCGGCGAGCTCCCTGTTGACCAGCGCCAGCAGCTGGCGGTAATCGGTGCGCCCGTGGTCGGTGATCAGGAACGAGTCGAGCGCGTAGCCGTGCAGCGTGGTGTGGATCTTGGCGTCGAGGATCGACAGGTTGCGGCTGTCGAAGTAGCCGCAGACGCGGGCGAACAGGTCCTTCTGGTCGCGCACGTAGATCAGCACCTCGACCGCGTCGCCGGTGGCGGCCAGGCGCGAGCGGACGATCGCGCGGCCGGTGTTCAGGTGGGCCAGCAGCGTCCGCGTGTGCCAGGCGATCTCGCGTGCGCTGTTGCGCATGAAGTAGACGACGTCGAGCTGCTGCCAGAGCGGCTGGTGCGCCGCCGCCGAGATGCCGTACAGGTCGAGCGTGCGGCGGGCATCGCTCGTGCGGCGCTCGAGCACCGCGGTGGCGGGCAGCGCATCGCCGCCGAGCCGCCGGCGCGTCATGCGGAACAGGTCCTCGAGCAGCTTGCCCTTCCAGCTGGACCACACGCGTGGACTGGTGCCGCGGATGTCGGCCACCGTCAGCAGATACAGCGCCGTCAGCCGCCGCTCGTCGCCCACCAGTTCGGCGAAGCGGCCGACCACCTCGGGGTCGGCGATGTCCTGCTTCTGCGCCACCTGCGACATGGTCAGGTGCTGCTCGACCAGGAAACGCACCAGCGCGGCATCCTCGCCGCGGATGCCGTGCTGGCGACAGAACGCGCGCGCGTCGCGGCCACCCAGCTCGCTGTGGTCGCCGCCGCGGCCCTTGGCGATGTCGTGAAACAGCGCCGCGACGTAAAGCAGCCAGTGCCGGTCGAACTCCGAGATCAGCTGGCTGCACAGCGGGTACTCGTGCGCGTACTCGGCCATCGTGAAGCGGCGCAGGTTGCGGATCACCTGCAGGATGTGCTGGTCGACCGTATAGACGTGGAACAGGTCGTGCTGCATCTGGCCGACGATGCGGCGGAACACCGGCAGGTAACGGCCGAGCACCGACCACTGGTTCATCCGCCGCAGCCCGTGCACGATGCCGCGCGGCTGGCGCAGGATGTCGATGAAGGTCTGCCGGTTGCGCGGGTCGCGGCGGAACTCGGCGTTGATCAGGAAGCGCGCGTGCCACAGGGCGCGCAGCAGCCGCGCCGACATGCCGGTCAGGTCGGGGTGCTGCTGCAGCACCAGGAAGCCGCGCAGCAGGGCGTTCGGGTCGCGCCGGAAGGCGTCGTCGTCGGCGATGTCGAGCATCTCGCCGCGGGCGACGAACGTCTCGTCGATCGGCTGCGGCTGCGGATCCTCGCGCGGGAACAGCCGCTCCTCGATGTTCTGCAGCACGATGGTGTTCAGCTGGATCACCGGCTTGGCGGCCCAGTAGTAACGCTGCATCAGGACCTCGCTGGCGCGCCGCGTGGCGGTCGGCCTGACCCCCTCGGCCTCGGCGATCGCCCCCTGCACGTCGAACAGCAGCCGATCCTCACGGCGACCGGCGACCACATGCAGCCGCGCCCGCAGCTGCTTCAGGGTGCGCTCGTTGTGGCGCACCCAGCGTCCTTCCTCTGCGGTCAGCAGGCCGCCGGAGATCAGTTCCGACCACGAGCTGCCCAGCCCCGCGGCGCGAGCCACCCAGAGCAGGATGTGAAGGTCGCGCAGCCCGCCCGGGCTTTCCTTGCAGTTGGGCTCGAGGCTGTAGGCGGCCTCCTGGAACTTCAGGTGGCGCTGCTGCTGCTCGAGTACTTTTTCCCTGAAAAAATGTTGTGGATCAATATCTTGAAAAACACTCTTTATAAATTGGTCGAAGAGCGAAACCGGCCCGGCAAGGCGTCGCGCCTCGATCATCGAGGTCAGGACCGTCACGTCCTGGGCGGCCTGCTCGCGGCACTCGGGCACCGTGCGCACGCTGTGGCCGATCTGCAGGCCGAGGTCCCACAGGCAGCCGACCAGCCGCTCGACCGCACCCAGTTCGTCGCCGCTGGCGTCTTCCGGCACCACGATGAGGACGTCGACATCGGAGTGGGGAAAGAGCTCGCCGCGGCCATAGCCGCCCACGGCGACGATGGCCGCGCGCCGGGTGACGCCGTGGCTTCGCGCCAGCCTGACCAGGGCACCATCGACGCAGCGGGCCAGCCCACGCAGCAGCCGCTCGACCGGGCCGCCGGCGTTGAAGGCGTCGATCAGCTGCTGACGCTCGGCCTGCAGTTCGCCGCGCAGCGCGAAGCCGACGTCATTCATCCGGCAGCGCCGCTCGCGCCAGCCGCCCGGCTCAGGCGGCAACCGCGCTGCGGCCGTCGGCGCGGGCTGTGCGTGCCGGCGCTGGCATCTGTGGCGAGACGGTGAGCACCTCGAAGCCGGCTTCGGTGACGAGGACCGTGTGCTCCCACTGCGCCGACAGGCTGTGATCCTTGGTGACGATCGTCCAGCCGTCGGCGAGTTCGCGGATCTCGCGGCGCCCGGCATTGATCATCGGCTCGACCGTGAAGATCATCCCCGGCGCCAGCCGGTCGAGCGTACCGGGCTTGCCGTAGTGAAGGACCTGGGGCTCCTCGTGGAAGCGGCGGCCGATGCCGTGGCCGCAGAATTCGCGGACCACCGAGAAGCCGTGCTTCTCGGCATGGGTCTGGATGGCGTGGCCGATGTCGCCGAGGAAGCCGCCCGGACGAACCTGGGCGATGCCGGCCCACATGCACTCGTAGGTCACTTCGCAGAGGCGCCGCGCGGCCACCGATGGCTCGCCGACATAGAACATCCGGCTGGTGTCGCCGTGGTAGCCGTCCTTGATCACCGTGATGTCGATGTTGACGATGTCGCCGTTCTTCAGCACCCGCTCGCCCGGGATGCCGTGGCAGACCTGGTGGTTGACCGAGGTGCAGATCGACTTCGGGAAGGGGCGGTAGCCGGGCGGCGCGTAGTTCAGCGGCGCCGGCACCGTGTCCTGCTGGGCGACCATGAACTCGTGGCACAGGCGGTCGAGCTCGCCGGTGGTCACCCCCGGCTTCACCTGCGGCGCGATGAAATCGAGAACTTCGGCCGCCAGGCGTCCGGCGACCCTCATCCGCTCGATGTCCTCCGGGGTCTTGATCAGTATGGCCATCGCAAGCGGCTGGGTTCCGGCGTGCAGTCACGAGCTCGTATAATAGCGGGCTGCTCCGGGCTGACCGGGGCAAATCGCGCGCGCCGCCACCAAGGTGCCGACCGGAAGCCAAGCTGTCCTTCCGTGCCGGCCTCGGCGGTTGCGTTGGACCCAACCTTGGATGAGGAACTGCAATGTCCGTGACCATGCGTCAGATGCTGGAGGCGGGTGTCCATTTCGGCCACCAGACCCGCTTCTGGAACCCGAAGATGGCCCCATTCATCTTCGGTCACCGCAACAAGATCCACATCGTCAATCTCGAGCGCACGCTGGAGAACTACCAGGCGGCGGCGAAGTTCGTGCGCCAGCTCACCGCCAACCGCGGCACGTGTCTGTTCGTCGGCACCAAGCGGCAGGCACGCGAGATCGTGGTCGAGGAAGCGCAGCGCGCCGGCCAGCCGTACATCGACCAGCGCTGGCTCGGCGGCATGCTGACCAACTTCAAGACCATCAAGACGTCGATCAAGCGGCTCAAGGAGATGGAGCAGACGATCGAGGAAGGCGGTCTGGAGCGCATGTCGAAGAAGGAAGGGCTGACCTTCCAGCGCGAGGTTGACAAGCTGAACAAGTCGATCGGCGGCATCAAGGAGATGAACGCGCTGCCGGACGCGTTGTTCGTGATCGACGTCGGGTACCACAAGATCGCCGTGGCCGAGGCCAACAAGCTGGGCATCCCGGTCGTCGGCGTGGTCGACACCAATCACTCGCCGGACGGCATCGCCTACGTGATCCCGGGCAACGACGACTCGAGCCGCGCGGTGCGGTTGTACGCGCGCGGCATCGCCGATGCGGCGCTCGAGGGCAAGGCGCAGGCGCTGCAGGGCGTCGTGCAGGTGGCCACCGGCGAGTTCGTCGAGGTCGAGGAAGAAGAAGGCGCGGAAGGCTGAACGCTGGACCCGCTTGGCCGTCTTCGAGAAGGGGCGCAAGCCCCTTTTTTCTAGCAGCATCGAACAATCCGGGAGTATGAAAGTGGCGGAAATCACCGCAAGCATGGTCAAGGAACTGCGCGAGCGAACCGACGCACCGATGATGGAGTGCAAGAAGGCGCTCGCCGAGGCGGGCGGCGAGATGGCCAAGGCCGAGGAGATCCTGCGCGTCAAGCTGGGCAACAAGGCGAGCAAGGCGGCGAGCCGCGTCGCCGCCGAGGGCATCGTCGCCGTGAGCGTGAGCGCCGACGGCAAGCTGGCGACCATGGTCGAGGTCAACTGCGAGACCGACTTCGTCGCCAAGAACGAGGACTTCATCGCCTTCGCGCGCGGCCTTGCGCAGCTGGTGGCCGACCGGGCGCCGGCCGATGTCGCGCAGCTGTCCGCGTTGCCGCTCGGCGAGGGCACGGTCGAGTCGACCCGGATGGCGCTGGTCGGGCGGATCGGCGAGAACATGTCGATTCGCCGCTTCGCCCGGCTGCAGGCGGCGGGCCGCATTGCCAGCTACGTGCACGGCGGCTCGAAGATCGGCGTGCTGGTCGACCTGGGCGGCGGCGACGCCGAGCTCGGCAAGGACCTGGCGATGCACATCGCGGCGAGCAAGCCGAAGGCGCTCGACGCCTCCGGCGTGCCGGCCGAGGCGATCGAGACCGAGCGCCGCGTGGCGGCGGAGAAGGCCGCCGAGGACGCCGCCAGGTCGGGCAAGGCGATCCCGGCGGAGATCCTTGCCAAGCGTGTCGAAGGCACGGTGCAGAAGTTTCTGAAGGAGGTGACCCTGCTCGGCCAGCCTTTCGTGAAGGACGACAAGGTCAGCATCGAGCAGCTGCTCAAGGGCAAGGGGGCGAAGGTCGAGCAGTTCGTGCTGTACGTGGTCGGCGAGGGGATAGAGAAGAAGAGCGGCGATTTCGCCGCCGAGGTCGCCGCGCAGGCGGCGGCGGCGCGGGGCTGAAGCGGGAGGCGACATGCCAGCTGCGGCCTACCGGCGCGTGCTGCTGAAGCTCTCGGGCGAGGCCCTGATGGGCGAGGACGCCTTCGGCATCAACCGCGACACGCTGGAGCGGATGGTGGCCGAGATCGGCGAGGTGGTCGGCCTCGGCGTCGAGATGGCGATCGTCATCGGCGGCGGCAACATCTTCCGCGGCATCGCGCTCGGCGCGGCCGGCATGGACCGGGCCACCGCCGACTACATGGGCATGATGGCCACGGTGATGAACGCGATGGCGCTGCAGGACGCGATGCGCCGGGCCGGCATCGAGGCGCGGGTGCAGTCGGCGCTGAACATCGAGCAGGTGGTCGAGCCGTACATCCGGCCGAAGGCGATGCGCTACCTGGAGGAGGGCAAGGTGGTGATCTTCGCCGCCGGCACCGGCAACCCATTCTTCACCACCGACACCGCGGCGGCGCTGCGCGGCTCGGAGATGGGAGTCGAGATCGTGCTGAAGGCGACCAAGGTCGACGGAATCTACAGCGCCGACCCGAAGAAGAACCCGAAGGCGACCCGTTTCGCCAGTATCAGCTTCGACGACGCGCTGGCGCGGCGGCTGCAGGTCATGGACGCCACCGCGTTCGCCCTGTGCCGTGACCAGAAGCTGCCGATCAAGGTATTCGACATGACCAAGCCCGGCGCGCTGCGCCGGGTGGCAATGGGCGAGGACGAGGGCACGCTCGTCCACGTCTGAGAGCCGTGCTGTAATCGAGGGCCGAACGGAGGGCACGATGACGATCGCCGACATCCGCAAGTCAGCCGAGCAGAAGATGGCCAAGACGGTCGAGGCGCTGAAGCACGACCTGGCCAAGATCCGCACCGGGCGGGCCCACCCCGGCCTGCTCGACCACATCCACGTCGACTACTACGGCTCGATGGTGCCGCTGTCGCAGGTGGCCCAGGTCGGGCTGGGCGACGCACGCACGATCACCGTGCAGCCATGGGAGAAGAAGATGGTCGCCGCGGTCGAGAAGGCGATCCGTGACTCCGATCTCGGCGTCAACCCGGCCTCGCACGGCGACCTGATCCGGGTGCCGATGCCGCCGCTGACCGAGGAGCGGCGCAAGGAGCTGACCAAGGTGGTCCGCCACGAGGGCGAGACGGCCCGGGTGGCGGTGCGCAACACGCGGCGCGACGCGATCACCCACCTGAAGGACATGATGAAGAAGAAGGAAGTGTCCGAGGACGAGGAGCGGCGCGCCCAGGACGAGGTGCAGAAGCTGACCGACCGCTACGTCGCCGAGATCGACAAGGTGGTCGCCGAGAAGGAAAAGGAAGTGCTGACCGTCTGACGGCGCCTGGCCTGCCGCCGATGACCGAGAACGCCCGGCCCGCCGTGCCCCGGCACGTGGCCATCATCATGGATGGCAACGGCCGCTGGGCGACCGCCCGCCACCTGCCGCGTGTGGCAGGGCACTCGCGCGGCATCGAGGCGGTGCGGGCGGTGATCGAGCAGGCCGGGCGGCGTGGCGTCGAGTACCTGACGCTGTTCGCGTTCAGTTCGGAGAACTGGAAGCGGCCGCAGGAGGAGGTCAGCACGCTGATGCGGCTGTTCGTCTCGGCGCTGCAAAAGGAGGTCGGCAAGCTGAGCGAGAACGGCGTGCGCATGCGCGTGGTCGGCAACCTGTCCGCCTTCGAGCCCGAGCTGCAGGCGCTGATCGGCGACGCCGAACGGCAGACGATGCACAACACGCAGCTGCAGCTGACGGTGTGCGCCAGCTACGGCGGCCGCTGGGACATCGTGCAGGCGCTGCGTTCGCTGATCGGCTCGGTGCCTGACCCGCGGGCGCTGGCGCGCGGCCTGACCGAGCAGCAGCTGGCCGAGCACCTGGGCCTGTCGTTCGCGCCGGATCCGGACCTGCTGATCCGCACCGGCGGCGAGCAGCGGATCAGCAACTTCCTGCTCTGGCAGTGTGCCTACAGCGAGCTGTACTTCACCGACACGCTGTGGCCGGATTTCGATCCGGCCGCCTTCGACGCGGCGCTCGCCTGGTTTGCGACCCGCGAGCGCCGCTTCGGCCGTACCAGCGCCCAGGTCTCGCGCCCGGCCGCTGAAGAACTGCGTGCTTAGGCAGCGCGTCATCACCGCGGTCGTGCTCGTGGCGGCCCTTCTGGCCGCAGCCGCCGCGGGCCGGATCGCTCTCGACTCGGTGCTGGCCGTCATACTCGGCGCGGCGGCATTCGAGTGGCTGCGGCTGGCGCAGCAGGCCGGTGCCGTCTGCGTCGTCGTGGCAGCCGGACTTGCCGCTGCGCTGCTGGCGGCGCAGGCATTCGGCGCCGCCATGCCAGACGAGGCCATGCTGGCGCTGATGGCGGTGGCCTGCGGCGTGTGGCTGCTGGTCGCCCTGCTGGTGCTGCGCGGCGCCCATCGCGGCGCGCGAGTGCCGCATGCGACGTCGGCGGTGCTGGCCGTCATCCTGCTGGCGGCAGCGTGGCTGGCGCTGATGCGGCTGATCGACGCCGGCCTGGTGTACCTGCTATCGGTGTTCGTCCTCGTCTGGCTGGCTGACATCGCCGCGTTCTTTGTCGGCCGCCGGTGGGGGCGGCGCCGGGTCGCGCCGGCGATCAGCCCCGGCAAGACCTGGGCCGGCGTCGGCGGCGCGATTGCCGCGGTGCTGGCGGTCGCCTTCGTCACCGCCCGTCTTGCGCCGCAGGTGCCGGCATTCTCGACGCTGCTGCAGCAGCGGCTGGCCCTGCCGCTGGCGCTGGGCGTGCTCGTCGCGCTGGTCGCGCTGTCGATCGTCGGCGACCTGTTCGAGAGCGTGCTCAAGCGCCAGGTCAACGCCAAGGACAGCGGCCGGCTGCTGCCAGGCCACGGCGGCGTGCTCGACCGCATCGACGCCATGATCGCGGTGCTGCCGGCGGCAGCGCTTCTCGACCTGTGGCTGCGTCGATGAGATCGGTCACCCTGCTCGGTGCCACCGGGTCGATCGGAGCGAGCACGCTCGACGTGATCGCCCGCCATCCGCAGCGCTTCTCGCTGTTCGCCGTCGCCGCCCGGCGCAGCGTCGAGGCGCTGGTCGCGGTCTGCGTCCGGTTCAGGCCGCGCGTTGCCGTGATCGCCGACGAGTCGAGGCTGCCCGCGCTGCGCGACGCCCTGCGCGCCGCCGGCCTGCCGACCGCGGCGCGCGGCGGCGCCGAGGCGATGGCGCAGGCCGCCTGCAGCGCCGAGTGCGATACGGTGGTGGCGGCGATCGTAGGCGCCGCCGGCCTGCTGCCGACGATTGCCGCGGCGCGCGCCGGCAAGCGGGTCCTGCTGGCCAACAAGGAGGCGGTGGTCTGCGCCGGCCGGCTGCTGACCGACGCGGTCCGTGCCGGCGGCGGCGAGCTGCTGCCGATCGACAGTGAGCACAGCGCGATCCACCAGTGCCTGGCCGGTGCGCGAGTGGCGGCACGGGACGTTCGCAAGCTGATCCTGACCGCTTCGGGCGGGCCGTTCCGCACGCGCAGCGACTTCGCAGGCATCACGCCGGAGCAGGCCTGCGCCCACCCGAATTGGGTGATGGGACGGAAGATCTCGGTGGACTCGGCCACCCTGATGAACAAGGGGCTCGAGGTGATCGAGGCAAGCTGGCTGTTCGGCTTTCCGCCGGCCCGCATCGAGGTCGTCGTCCATCCGCAGAGCGTGATCCACTCGATGGTCGAGTTCGTCGACGGTTCGGTGGTGGCGCAGCTGGGCACGCCCGACATGCGCACGCCGATCGCCTACGGCCTGTCCTACCCCGAGCGGATCGAGAGCGGCTCGCCGACGCTCGACTTCGCGCAGCTCGGTGCGCTGAGCTTCGAGGCGCCGGACCTGAAGCGCTTCCGCTGTCTTGCACTGGCCTTCGAGGCGCTGGCCGGCGGCACCGCGCGGACGGCGACCCTGAACGCGGCCAACGAGGTCGCGGTCGAGGCATTCCTGAGCGGTCGGCTGCCGTTCGCCGGCATCGCCCGCGTGATCGAGGACACGCTCAACGCGGTGGATGCCGGCGAGCCGGCCTCGATCGCCGAGGTGCTCGAGCTCGACGCGCGGGCGCGGCGGACGGCCGAGCGGATGCTCGCAGGGCGGGCCGCCGTCGAGGCCGGGGTCCGCGCATGAGCGCGCTGACGACCCTGCTCGCCTTCGTCGTCACGCTCGGCGTGCTGATCGTGATCCACGAGTACGGCCACTACTGGGTGGCTCGGCGCTGCGGCGTGCGGGTGCTGCGTTTCTCGATCGGCTTCGGCCGGCCGCTGTGGAAGCGGGCATACGGGGCCGACCGTACCGAGTGGGTCGTCGCGGCGGTGCCCCTCGGCGGCTATGTGCGCATGCTCGACGAGCGGGACCCGGACACGGACCCGCGCCTGCTGGGCGACCTGTCGCGGACTTTCAACCGTCAGCCGGTGGCCAAGCGGATCGCCATCGTGCTGGCCGGACCGGCGGCCAACCTGCTGCTGGCGGTGTTCGTGTACTGGCTGCTGAACGTCAGTGGCACGCTGGAGCCGAGGGCGGTACTCGCGGCGCCGGCGCCGGAGACGATCGCCGCGCGCGCCGGCGTGAGCTACGGCGACCAGATCATCCGGATCGACGGCCGGGCCGTGCGCGCCTTCAGCGACCTGCGCTGGAAGCTGCTGGAGCACGCGGTCGACCGCTCGCCGGTCGAGCTGACGCTGCTGCGGGGCGGCGGCGCCGAGCGGACCGTGCTGCTCGACCTGTCGCTGCTGGGGCCGGGCGAGATCGACCAGACCGTCTTTTCGCGGGCGGGCATCGAGCTCGCCGAGCCGATGGCGGTGGTGCGGCAGCTCTCGCCTGACGGTGTGGCAGCCGCTGCCGGCCTGCAGCCCGACGACCGCTTCGTCAGCATCGACGCACGGCCGATGGCGACCTCGCGCGACGTCAGCGAAGCGGTGCGCGCCGCGCCGGGACGGAGCCTGCAGGTGGTGATCGAACGCGACGGCGTTCGGCAGTCGCTGCAGCTGCGTCCGGCCACGGTGCAGGTCGACGGGCAGACGATCGGCCGCATCGGCGTCGACTTCCGCGACCTGGTCGAGGTGCGCTACGGACCGGTCGAGAGCGTCGGCCTGGCAGCGCGGCGCACCTGGGAGACGGCGATCTTCTCGCTGCGCATGCTCGGCAAGATGATCACCGGCGAGGCGTCGTGGAAGAACCTCTCCGGTCCGGTGACGATCGCCGACTACGCCGGACAGACGGCCCGCCTTGGCATGGTCGCCTATCTGAGTTTCCTCGCGCTCGTGTCGATCAGTCTCGGCGTGCTCAATCTGCTGCCGATCCCGATGCTCGACGGCGGGCACTTGCTGTACTATCTGATCGAAATTCTCAAGGGCAGCCCGCCGGCCGACTGGGTTGTCGAGTGGGGGCAGCGCGCCGGCATCGGCGTACTCGTCCTGCTCACCGCGCTGGCGCTATACAACGATCTGACCCGGCTGCTGGCGTAGCCCTCCATCGTGTCCAAGGCGTCAACGTTCAAGCGCGGCGGTCTGCGCAGGCTGGGCGGTGTGCGCCTGGCGCTGCGCCTGCTCGCCGCGGCGGCGCTGTTGGTGCTCGGTGCCGGCGCACTGGCGCAGGAGTTCGTCATCCGCGACATCCGCGTCGAGGGCATCCAGCGCACCGAGGCGGGCACTGTGTTCAGCTACCTGCCGCTGCGGGTCGGCGACCGCTACGACCCGGAGCGCGGCTCGGTGGCGATCCGCGCGCTGTTCGCCACCGGCCTGTTCAAGGACGTGCGGCTGCAGGCCGAAGGCGACGTTCTGGTGGTCATCGTCGAGGAGCGGCCGGCGATCGCCGAGGTCAAGCTCGAGGGGGTCAAGGAGTTCGACAAGGACACCGTGCTGAAGTCGCTGCGCGAGGTCGGGCTCGGCGAGGCGCGCATCTTCGACCGCGCGCTGCTCGAGCGAGCCGAGCAGGAGCTGAAGCGACAGTATCTCGGCCGCGGCCTGTACGGGGTCGAGGTCAAGAGCACCGTCACGCCGGTCGAGCGCAACCGGGTCAACGTGCTGATTGCGGTCGACGAGGGCGAGACCGCACGCATCCGCTCGATCCGCTTCACCGGCAACAAGGCGTTCTCCGAGGGAACGCTGCGCGACCAGATCGAGCTGACCACCAGCGGCTGGCTGACCTGGTACACCAAGCGCGACCAGTATTCGCGTCCGAAGCTGGCCGGCGACCTCGAGTCGCTGCGCTCGTACTACCTGAACCGCGGCTACCTCGACTTCGGCATCGAATCGACCCAGGTGTCGATCAGCCCGGACAAGCGCGACATCCACATCACGATCAACATCGTCGAAGGCGAGAAGTACACCGTCTCGCAGGTCAAGCTGGCCGGCGAGCTGCTTGGTCTGGAGGAGGAGCTGCAGGCGCTGATCGACGTGCAGCCGGGCGACACCTTCAATGCCGAGCGTGTCAACGCGGTGTCGAAGCGGGTGACCGACCGGCTGGGCGCGCTCGGCTACGCGTTCGCCACCGCCAATGCGGTGCCGGAGACCAACCGCGAGAAGCGCGAAGTCGCCTTCACCTACTTCGTCGACCCCGGGCGGCGCGTCTACGTGCGCCGGGTCAACATCGTCGGCAACTCGCGTACGCGCGACGAGGTGATCCGGCGCGAGATCCGGCAGTTCGAGAACGCCTGGTTCGACGCCGAGAAGGTCCGCCTGTCGCGTGACCGGATCGACCGCCTCGGCTATTTCGAGAAGGTGGAGATCGAGACGCCGCCGGTGGCCGGCTCGTTCGACCAGGTCGACGTCAACGTCAAGATCGTCGAGCGGCCGACCGGGCAGCTGCAGGCCGGCGCCGGCTATTCGAGCTCGGAAGGCATCGTGCTGCAGGGCTCCTACTCGCAGCAGAACACCTTCGGCACCGGCCACGCGCTGTCGTTCCAGATCAACACCAGCAAGGTGGCGCGCACCCTGGGCATCACCCACACCGACCCCTACGTCAACATCTACGGCATCAGCCGCACGATCGAACTGCTCGACCGCAAGTCCGACCTCGCCGAGCTGGGGCTGGGCTCGGTGGACCTCGACCAGCAGGTTGCGGCGATCCGCTACGGCGTGCCGTTCACCGAGTTCGACACGATCTTCTTCGGCCTGCGCTACGAAGGCACGAAGATCGGTCTGACCGAGTTCAGCCCGCAGGTCTACAAGGACTACGTCGCCGACTACGGCGAGTCGCCGGCGTCGCTCGACCTGACCCTGGGAACGGCGCGCGACAGCCGGGACAACGTGCTGGTGCCGACGCGTGGCCTGTACCAGCGGCTGTTCGCCGAGGTTTCGCTGCCGGTGCTCGACCTGCGCTACTACCGGCTCACCTACCAGCACCAGCGCTATCTGCCGCTGACCAGCAGATTCACGCTCGCCATCAACGCCGACTTCGGCTACGGCGGCTCGTACAGCGACAAGCCTTACCCGGTGTTCAAGAACTTCTATGCCGGCGGCATCGGCAGCGTGCGAGGCTTCGAGACGGCCTCGCTGGGTCCGGTCGACGAGTTCGGCACGCCGCTCGGCGGCACACGCAAGTTCGCCACGCAGATCGAGGCGCTGACGCCGCTGCCGGGCGGCGACCGCACGCTGCGCATGTTCGCCTTCTTCGACGCCGGTCAGGTATGGGGCGAGGACGAGAGGCTGAGCTTCGGCTCGCTTCGCATGTCGACCGGCGTGGGCGTGGCCTGGGTGTCGCCGCTCGGGCCGATGAAGTTCAGCTATGCGTACCCGATCAACAACGAGGCGGGCGACAAGTTGCAGCGGTTCCAGTTCCAGATCGGCGCCGGCTTCTGACGCCTCGCACCGGCCACTGCATCCCGCTATAGAATTTCGGCTGGCAACCCGGACCAACGGACGATGAAGCTCTTTCTGAATGCCGCGATCGCAGCGGCCCTTGCCCTGGCGGCCGCGCTTGCCCCGGCCTCGGCGCAGGAGCTGAAGATCGGCTACGTCAATGCGGAACGCATCCTGCGCGAATCGGCGCCGGCGAAGGCCGCGTCGCAGCGGCTCGAGGCCGAGTTCTCCAAGCGCGACCGCGAGTTGCAGGAGCTCGGCACCAAGCTCAAGGCCGCTGCCGCGAGCTTCGAGAAGGACGCGCCGGTGCTGAGCGAGGCCGATCGCGCCCGCCGCCAGCGTGAACTGGCGGAGCTCGACCGCGACCTGCAGCGGCGGCAGCGCGAGTTCCGCGAGGACCTCAACCAGCGCCAGAACGAGGAGCGGCTGGCCCTGCTCGAGAAGGCGCAGCGCATCGTGCGCCAGATCGCCGAGCAGGAGAAGTACGACCTGATCGTGACCGACGCCGCCTACGTCAGCCCGCGCGCCGACATTACCGAGAAGGTCCTGCGCGCGCTGAACGCGCCGAAGTAGCCGGGCGCTGTCCCCGATGGCGGCCGGCTACCGGGTCGATACGCTGGCCGAAGCCGTCCGCCGCGCCGCCGGGGAGCGGCTCCGTTTCTCAGTGCACGGCGATCCGGCGCGCCGGATCCGCGGCGTCGCGCCGCTGCACGAGGCGGCCGGTGACCAGCTGAGCTTTCTCGCCAACCCGCGATACCGAAGCGCCGCCGCGGCCTCGGCGGCGGGAGCGATCGTGCTGACCGCCGCCGACCGCAAGGCCGTCTTCGCCGAGGCTGCCGCCCGTGCGCCGACCCTGGTCGAGTGCGGCAACCCGTACGCCTGGTTCGCTCTTGCCGCGCAGCTGCTGGCGCCGGCGGCGGCGCCGGCGCCGGCAATCTCCGCGGCCGCCCATGTCGCCGCCGACGCCGAGGTGGACGCGACGGCGCGGGTCGACGCCGGCGCGGTGGTCGAGTCGGGTGCCGCGGTGGGCCCGCGCTGCTGGATCGGCGCCGGTGGCTTTGTCGGTGCCGGAGCGCGGCTCGGCGCCGACACCCGGCTGCATCCGGGCGCACGCGTGCTCGCCGGCTGCGTGGTCGGTGCGCGCGCCATCGTGCACAGCGGCGCCGTGATCGGTGCCGACGGCTTCGGCTTCGCGCCGCTGGACGGCCGCTGGATCAAGATCCCGCAGACCGGCCGGGTGGTGATCGGCGACGACGTCGAGATCGGCGCCAACACCACGATCGACCGCGGTGCGATGGGCGACACCGTGATCGAGGACGGCGTGAAGCTGGACAACCTGATCCAGGTCGGCCACAACTGCCGCATCGGCGCCCACTCGGTGCTGGCCGGCTGCGTCGGCATCGCCGGCAGCGCCAGCATCGGCCGCGGCTGCCAGATCGGTGGCGCGGCGATGATCGCCGGCCATCTGTCGATCGCCGACGGCACGCTGATCGGACCGGGCACGCTGGTGTCGCGTACGATCGCCACCGCCGGCCACTACACCGGCTTTTTCCCTCTCATGGCCAGCCGCGACTGGGAACGCAACGCCGCCGCGCTTCGCCACCTGCAGGAGCTGCGCGCCCGCGTACGCGCGCTCGAGGCACGGCTGAAGCGGGATGGAGCAGAGGAACAGTGATGGACATCCACGAGATCATGCGCCTGCTGCCGCATCGCTACCCGATCATCCTGGTCGACCGGGTGCTCGAGCTGGAGCCGGGGAAGCGGATCGCCGCGCTGAAGAACGTCAGCATCAACGAGCCGGTGTTCATGGGCCATTTCCCGCACTACCCGGTGATGCCGGGCGTGCTGATCATCGAGGCACTGGCGCAGGCGGCGGCAATCCTGTCGTTCGTCACCTTCGACAAGCGGGCCGACAGCAACTCGGTGTACTACTTCGCCGGCATCGACAACGCGCGCTTCAAGCGGCCGGTCGGGCCAGGCGACCAGCTGCGGCTGGAGGCCGAGCTGGTGCGCGAGATGCGCGGCATCGGCAAGTTCAGCGCGCGGGCGCTGGTCGATGGCCAGGTGGCGGCCGAGGCCGAGCTGCTGTGCGCCTATCGGCAGATCCCGGCCTCGGCAGCGGCCGGCCACGGCGAGTCGAGGCGCGTCGGCGAGTCCTGATGACGCGGGTGCACCGCACGGCTGAGGTCGACCCGGCAGCCGAACTTGCCGAGGACGTCGAGGTCGGCCCGTTCGCGGTGGTCGGCGCCGGGGTCCGCATCGGCGCCGGCAGTTCGGTCGGTGCGCACGCCGTGCTGTCGGGACGGACCACGATCGGCCGCGGCAACCGCATCTTCCCGCACGCGGCCATCGGCGGCGTGCCGCAGGACAAGAAGTACGCCGGCGAGGACACCGAACTGGTGATCGGCGACGGCAACACGATCCGCGAGTTCTGCACCTTCAACATCGGCACGGCGCAGGGCGGCGGCGTGACGCGCGTCGGCTCGGACAACTGGATCATGGCCTACGCGCACATCGCGCACGATTGCCGCATCGGCGATCACTGCATCCTCGCCAACGCCGTCACGCTTGGCGGCCACGTCGAGCTCGGCGACTGGGTGATCCTCGGCGGCCTGTCGGCAGTGCACCAGTTCGTGCGCGTCGGCAGCCACGCCATGGCCGGCGGCGGCTCGATCCTCGTTCAGGACCTGCCGCCATTCGTCATCTGCAACGGCAATCCGGCGGCAGCCCACGGGCTGAACAGCGAAGGGCTGAAGCGGCGCGGCTTCGTGCCCGAGGCGATCGCGACGCTTCGCCGGGCCTACAAGGCGATCTACAAGGAAGGCCTGACGGCGGCGGCGGCCAGCGAGCAGCTGCTGCGGATCGCCGAGGACAGTCCCGCCGCGGCGTCCGATCTGCGCCTGCTCGCCGAGTTCGTCCGTTCCTCGACGCGCGGCATCGTGCGCTGACCTCGCCGTGCTGATCGGTTTCGTCGCCGGCGAGGCCTCGGGCGACCTGCTTGCCGCGCCGGTGGTGGCGGCGCTGCGCGAGCGGCTGCCCGGCGTGAAGTGCGCCGGAATCGCCGGCGACCGAATGATCGAGGCGGGGGCTCAGGCCTGGTGGCACGTGCGCGAGCTTTCGGTGCGCGGATACGCCGAGGTGCTGCGCGAGCTGCCGCGGCTGCTGCAGATGCGCTCGGCGCTGCGCCGGCGCCTGCTCGGCGGGCAGCCGGCCGCCGTGGTCGGCGTCGATTCGCCCGACTTCAATCTGCGCCTGGAGATGCAGCTGCGCGCGGCGGGCGTGCCGACCGTGCATTACGTCAGCCCGTCGATCTGGGCCTGGCGGCCGCAGCGGATCGACAAGGTCCGCCGTGCCGCCGACCGCGTGCTGCTGGTGTTCCCGTTCGAGCAGAGGATCTACGACGACGCAGGCATCGCCGCCACCTACGTCGGCCACCCGCTGGCCTCGATCATTCCGGCGCGCGCCGATACGGCGGGAGCGCGCCGGCGGCTGGGCCTGCCCGAGGCGGGTCCGGTGGTCGCGCTGCTGCCTGGCAGCCGGCGCGCCGAGGTGCAGCACATCGGCCCGGTGTTCATCGAAGCGGCAGCCCTGATGCTTCGCCGTGAGCCGCGCCTGCTCTTCGTGCTGCCGGTGGCCGAGCCGCGCCTGCGCGAACACCTCGCCGCGGCACTGGCGGGCGCCGGTGCTGCCGCCGGGCGGATCCGGCTCCTCGACGGCCGCTCGCACGATTGCCTCGAGGCGGCCGACGGTGCACTGGTGGCCAGCGGGACGGCGACGCTGGAGGCGGCGCTGTACGGCAAGCCGATGGTCATCGCCTATCGCATGCCGCCGTTTTCCCACTGGATCATGCGGCAGATGGGCACGGTGACCTTCGTCGGCCTGCCGAACATCCTCGCCGGCGAGCCGCTGGTGCCGGAGCTGCTGCAGCACGACGCCACCCCGCAGCGACTGGCCGACGGGCTGCTGGCGATCCTCGACGATCCGGCGCGCTGCGAGCTGCTGCGCGAGCGCTTCGCAGCAATGCATGCGAGCCTGAAGCGCGACACGGCGCGGCTGGCCGCCGAGGCGATCATGGCGACGATGAAGCGATGAACAAGGCGGGCGAACCCGCGCCGTCGGCGCACGCCGACCTGTTCGCCGACACCTGGCGGGGCCGCCGCGTCTGCGGTGCCGACGAGGCCGGGCGCGGACCGCTGGCCGGTCCGGTGGTGGCGGCGGCGGTGATCCTCGACCAACGGCAGCCGATCGACGGCCTGCGCGACTCCAAGCTGCTTTCGCCGGCCCGCCGGCAGCAGCTCGCGCTGGCGATCCGCCGGCGGGCTGCCGCGTGGGCGGTGGCCGAGGCCAGCGTGCAGGAGATCGACGAGCTGAACATCCTGCAGGCGAGCCTGCTGGCGATGAAGCGTGCGATCGAGCTGCTCGACCCGGCAGCGGAGATTGCGCTGATCGACGGCAACCGGCTGCCGCGCCTGCGCATCGAGGCGCGGGCGATCATCGGCGGCGACGCACTGCAGCCGTCGATATCGGCGGCATCGATCCTGGCCAAGGAGCACCGCGACCGGCTGATGGCCGAGCTGGACCTGGCCTTTCCGGGCTATGGCTTTGCCGAGCACGCCGGCTATCCCACGCCGCGGCACCTGCAGCGGCTGCGCGAACTGGGTCCATGCGCCGCGCACCGCAGCTCGTTCGCTCCCGTGCGCGAACTGCTGCAGGTGGCGCCGCGACGATGAAGTCGATCAGCTCGGCGGCGAACGCCGCGTTCAAGGCCTGGCTGCGCCTGTCGTCGCAGCCGCGCGAGCCGCGCTCGCGCGGCCGCGCCCTTGCCGAAGGCCTGCACCTGGCGCAGGCGGCGCTGCAAGCCTCGGCTCCGGTCGAGGCGGTACTGCTTCGGCGCGGCGTGCGGGCGGCTGCAGTCGAGCAGCTGGCCGCGGCGGCGATTGCGGAGGGTGCCGCCGCCTACGAACTGGCGGGCGTGCTGTACGACCGACTCGCGCCGGTGGAGCACGGTGCCGGGCTGATGCTCGTCGTGGCCGTGCCACGGCACCCGCTGCCGGCCAGCGCCAGGGCCGACATGCTGTATCTGGACGGCGTGCAGGACCCCGGCAATGTCGGCACGCTGCTGCGCACGGCGGCGGCGGCCGGAGTTCACCACGTGCTGGCCGGACCGGCGACGGCGGCGCTCTGGGCGCCGAAGACCCTGCGGGCAGGGCAGGGCGCACAGTTCCGCCTGCGCCTGCACGAGCAGGTCGCTGCCGATTCGCTGCCGGGAGTGCTCGACGGCGAGTGGATCGGCGCCGATGCGCACGGCGGCGAGCCGCTGTGGAACGCGGCGCTGCCCGGCGGTCCGGTCGGCTGGATCTTCGGAGCCGAGGGCGCCGGCCTCTCCGCGCCGGCCCGCGCGGTCTGCAGGCGGCTGGTCTCCGTTCCGCTCGATGCCGCGGCCGAGTCGCTGAACGTGGCGGCGGCCGCCGCGGTGTGCCTCTTCGAGCGTCGGCGGCGCCTTGCGCGACGCGCATGACGCATAAGCGTTTCACCTATTGGCGCTGACCCGGTCATCCGCAAGAATTTCCGGGTTCAGACCGGGGAGGGACGCCATGTGGGGTGAAGCGCTGCTGAAGCGGGCCACGGACAAGGTCGTCGGCAAGGTGGCCGGCACGCAGCTGGCCAAGCTGGCCGAGGGCGTGCGTGGCAGCGGCGGCCTGCCGCTGCGGATCGTGCTGCCCGATGGGCAGCCGGCCGAGTTCGGCGACTCGCCGCGGGTGACGATGACGGTGCGCGATCCGGCAGTGCTGACGAGCTTCACTCAGCCGAGCCTCGGCAACCTGGCGGAAGCCTACGTCGAGGGCCGGATCGACGTCGACGGCGACGTCGCCGAGGCGATCGGCATCGCCTCGAAGCTGGTCGAGACGACCGGCGCCCCGGTGAGCGACCGCCCGGCCCTGGCGCAGGCGGCGCACGAGCCGCCCGCCGACCGGGCCGACATCAGCCACCATTACGACGTCGGCAACGGCTTCTACCGGCTCTGGCTCGACGAGCAGATGGTCTACTCGTGCGCCTATTTCGAGACCGGCGGCGAGGACATCGATGCCGCGCAGCGGGCCAAGCTTGACCACGTCTGCCGCAAGCTGCGGCTGGCGCCGGGCGAGCGCTTCCTCGACATCGGCTGCGGCTGGGGCGCGCTGGTGCTGCACGCCGCGCGGCACTATGGCGTGCGTGCCGTCGGCATCACGCTGTCCGAACAGCAGGCGCAGCTGGCGCGCGAGCGGGTCGCCGCGGCGGGTCTGCAGGATCGGGTCGACGTGCTGCTGCTCGACTATCGCGACCTGCCGGCGCGCTTCGGCGAGCAGTCCTTCGACAAGGTTTCGAGCATCGGCATGTTCGAGCACGTCGGGCTGCGCAACCTGCCCGTCTACTTCGGCACCGCGGCGCGCATGCTGCGCGATCGGGGCCTGATGCTGAACCACGGCATCACCAGCGCCGACCTCGAGAGCCGGCCGATCGGCTCGGGCGCCGGCGACTTCATCGGCAAGTACGTATTTCCCAACGGCGAGCTGCCGCACCTGGCGCTGGCGGTGCGCGAGATGTCGGCGGCCGGCTTCGAGGTCGTCGATGTCGAGAGCCTGCGCCGCCACTACGCGCTGACGCTGGCGCAGTGGTCGCAGCGCCTGGAGCGGCGCCTGCACGAGGCGGCCGCCGAGGTGCGCGAGCGGACGCTGCGCGTCTGGCGCATCTACCTCGCTGGCTGCAGCCATGGCTTCGCCCAGGGCTGGATGAACATCCACCAGCTGCTGGGCAGCCGCCAGGCTTCGCCCGGAGCGACCGACCTGCCGCTGACGCGCCGCTGGATGTATCCCTGAGCCGCGGCAGCTGCCTGCCGCGGCACGTCGCCGGCGGTCAGTCGCGGCCGGCGATCGCGCCGGCCACCGCGTCCCACGTCGCCTCGAAGGCGGCCGGCGTGTAGCCCGCGCCGGAGGGCAGCCAGTCGGCTGTCCGTCCGCCGGCCAGCGTGTAGTGGCCGACCACGTCGAGGTGATCGGCGCGCGCCACCTGCAGGAGCCGCCCGTGCAGCTGGCTGAGCGTCGGCACCACGCCGTCGCTGGTCGCTGGCGTGACCCTGAATCCCAGCCGGCGGTCGAGCAGCCGCTGGGTTGAAGCAGCCGGCCTCGGGTAGGGGTAGCGGGCGTGCGGGCGCGCCGTCAGACCGTGCAGCAGCCTGAACAGGGCGCGCAGACCGAGGACGTCCGGGTTCAGCAGCGAGTTCGCCGTCAGCTCCACCCGCGGCGGTGGCACTGCTGCCACGACGCAGGCGTAGTCGACGCCGTCGCGATCGGCGACCGCGGCGTCGAACAGGTCGATTCCCTCCGGCGTGAGCTGCAGCACCGCGCCCTGGTCGCGCTCGATCTCTCCCAGGTAGCGCCAGACCGGGTCGCGACGGTCGAAGCGGATCCGGCGCAGCAGCCCCTGCGCCAGGCGATCGAGCGGCCCTTCCCGCTCGCCGATCCAGTCGTCGAGGCGGGCGACCATGGCGATCGCCTTGGCGGCGGCCAGGATGGTGCGACGGCCGTGGCTGGAAGTCGCCAGCGCGCTGGCCACCAGCAGCAGCGTCTGGCCCTGGACCGTCGCGAAGTGGTTCGCCAGCGGCGTGCCGTGGTGCGGCGTGGCCACCGAGATGGCGGTCTTCGTCAGGCGGCCGATGCGCTCCTCCGACGCACCGCGCGAGATCCTGGCGCCAGGAGCGAGCAGCATGCGAACGTCGAGGCCGCCGCAGGAGTGACCGACGAAGTGCAGCTCGCGGGCGTTCAGGCCGCCGCGGCGGATCACCTGCCGGCGCAGCTCGTCGGCGCGCCGGGCGATGGAAGCGGTCGGCTGCGTCCGGCAGCGGACGATCCGCGCCTCGACGCCGCGCCGGCGCAGGGCGCGGCCGAGGCACTGCTCGACGTCGTCGAAGTAGCTGACGGCGCCGACGGACGTGAAGCCGAAGAAGCCCGGCACCAGGAACACCAGTCGCGTCGCCATCACGGCATTGTGCCGCGCGCCGCACGCCGCGTGACTAGTCGCGGTTCCGGTGCAGCCGGTGCTCGTTCATGATCGTGGCGGCGATCTCCTCGATCGACTTGGTGGTCGACGACAGCCAGCGGATGCCTTCGCGCCGCATCATGCGCTCGGCCGCTGAGACTTCGAGGCGGCAGTTCTCCAGCGAGGCATAGCGGCTGTCCGGCCGCCTCTCGTTGCGCACTTCCGACAGGCGCTCCGGCGAGATCGACAGGCCGAACAGCTTGCGCCGGTGCGGCGGCAGTGCCGACGGCAGCTCGTCGCGCTCGAAGTCCTCGGGGATCAGCGGGTAGTTGGCGGCCTTCACGCCGAACTGCATCGCCAGATAGAGGCTGGTCGGCGTCTTGCCGCTGCGCGAGACGCCGACCAGGATCACGTCGGCCGTCTGCAGCCCGTGCGCCGACTGCCCGTCGTCGTGCGCCAGCGCGAAGTTGATCGCCTCGATGCGGCGGTGATAGCTGCCGGTGTCGCTCATCGTGTGCGAGCGGCCGATGGTGTGCGTCGACTGCAGCCCCAGTTCCTGCTCCAGCGGCACGACGAACGAGTCGAGCAGGTCGAGCACCATTGCCCGCGAGCGCCGCAGCTCTGCGTTGGCCTGCGGATCGACCAGGGTCGAGAAGACGATCGGCCGCCGGCCGTCGAGCACCGCGTTCTCGTTGATGCGGGCGACCAGCTCGCGCGCCTTGTCGACCGAGTCGACGAACGGCGCCCGTACGCGGCGGTAGCGGAACGACTCGAACTGGGTGAGCACGCTGTGGCCGAGCGTCTCGGCCGTGATGCCGGTGCCGTCGGAGACGAAGTAGACGGTGCGCATCGCGCTGTCGATGGCTGGGTTGCTGGTCGGCATGGCGCGAGGGAAGCGGCGAGGCCAATCGCTAGAATCGGCATCGATTCTTGCATATGGCGGCGAGCGGGCCTGCCGCCCACTGGAGCGCGAATGCAACGCGGCAGATATGTGATCCCCTTCAGCGAGCTGCGGATGACCGACGTCAGTTCGGTCGGTGGCAAGAACGCGTCGCTCGGCGAAATGCTCAGCCAGCTTACCGAGGAGGGCATTCGCGTCCCCGACGGCTTCGCCACTACGGCGGATGCCTTCCGCGAGTTCCTGCGCGGCGCCGGCCTGGTCGAGAAGATCAACGCCCGGCTCGATGCGCTCGACGTCGACGACGTAAGGGCGCTCGCGGCCACCGGCGCCGAGATCCGGCGATGGGTCGAGGAGGCGACCTTTCCGAAATCACTTGACTCTGAAATACGCTCTTTTTATCAATGGCTTGTATCAGAAGCCTCAAGTGAAATCTCGGTTGCCGTCCGCTCCAGCGCGACCGCCGAGGACCTGCCGGACGCCTCCTTTGCCGGCCAGCAGGAGACCTATCTGAACGTGACCGGCGTCGACGCCGTGCTGGCGCGGGTCAAGCAGGTCTTCGCCTCGCTGTACAACGACCGCGCCATCGCCTACCGCGTGCACAAGGGGTTCGTGCACGCCGACGTGGCGCTGTCGGCCGGCGTGCAGCGGATGGTGCGCAGCGATCTCGGGTCGGCCGGGGTGATGTTCACCATCGACACCGAGTCGGGCTTCGACGACGTGGTGTTCATCACCTCGAGCTTCGGGCTCGGCGAGACGGTCGTGCAGGGCGCGGTCAACCCGGACGAGTTCTACGTGCACAAGCCGATGCTGGCGGCCGGCAAGTTCCCGCTGATCCGCCGCTCGCTGGGCTCGAAGCTGATCAAGATGGAATTCGACCCGGCGGTTGCCAACGGCCGCACGGTGCGTACCGTCGACGTGCCTGGCGCCGACCGGCACCGCTTCTCGCTGACCGACGAGGAGGTCCTCGAACTGGCCCGCTACGCGGTGAAGATCGAGAAGCACTACGGCAGGCCGATGGACATCGAGTGGGGCAAGGACGGCGTCGACGGCCGCCTCTACATCCTGCAGGCGCGGCCGGAGACGGTGAAGTCGCAGGCCCACGTGCAGCAGCGCTTCCGGCTGAAGAACAAGTCGGCCGTGCTGGCGAGCGGACGGGCGATCGGCCAGAAGGTCGGCACCGGCAAGGTGGCGGTGATCCACAGCGTGTCGCAGATGGAACACGTGCGGCCGGGCGACGTGCTGGTGACCGACATGACCGACCCCAACTGGGAGCCGGTGATGAAGCGGGCGGCGGCGATCGTCACCAACCGCGGCGGCCGCACCTGCCACGCCGCGATCATCGCCCGCGAGCTCGGCATCCCGGCGGTGGTGGGCTGCGGCAACGCGACCGACGCGCTGGCCGACGGGTCGATGGTCACCGTCTCCTGCGCCGAGGGCGACACCGGCTACATCTACGAAGGCGAGCTGGAGACCGAGATCGAGACGGTCGCGCAGGGCCGGCTGCCGGACATCCCGGTGAAGATCATGATGAACGTCGGCAACCCGCAGCTGGCCTTCGAGTTCCAGTCGCTGCCGAACGGCGGCGTCGGACTGGCGCGGCTGGAGTTCATCATCAACAACAACATCGGCGTGCACCCGAAGGCAGTGCTCGACTACCCGCGCATCGACGCCGAGCTGAAGCACGCGGTCGAGTCGCTGGCGTACGGCTACGCCAGCCCGCGGCAGTTCTTCGAGTCGCGGCTGGCCGAGGGCATTGCCACCATCGCCGCGGCCTTCTGGCCGAAGCCGGTGATCGTCCGCCTGTCGGACTTCAAGAGCAACGAGTACAAGAAGCTGATCGGCGGCACCCGCTACGAGCCCGACGAGGAGAACCCGATGCTCGGCTTCCGCGGCGCCGCCCGCTACATCGCCGACAGCTTCGTCGAGTGCTTCCGGATGGAGTGCGCGGCGCTGAAAGCCGTGCGCGAGACGATGGGACTGACCAACGTCGAGATCATGGTGCCGTTCGTGCGCACGCTGAAGGAGGCGAAGCGGGTGACCGAGCTGCTCGCCGCCAACGGGCTGGCGCGCGGCGAGAACGGGCTGCGGCTGATCATGATGTGCGAGGTGCCGTCGAACGCCGTGCTGGCCGACCGGTTCCTCGAGTACTTCGACGG
>CP070661.1:3358034-3397157 GCA_020355165.1 Burkholderiales bacterium | reverse complement strand
AGGAAGGGCTGCGCTTTGCCGTGCGCGAGGGCGGTCGCACCGTCGGCGCCGGCGTCGTCGCCAAAATCGTCGAGTAGGCCCACCCGCGGCCAGCGGCCGGCGGCGGCGCGGGCCGCGGCTGCCGGCCCCGGGATGCCGGTCGCGGCGACGCGGCTGCCTCACCCACGCTCTTTGAGGAAATCAGAATGCAAAGCCAACGTATCCGGATCCGCCTGAAGGCGTACGACTACAAGCTCATCGACCAGTCGGCACTGGAGATCGTCGACACGGCCAAGCGCACCGGCGCCGTCGTGCGCGGCCCGGTGCCGCTGCCGACCCGCATCCAGCGCTTCGACATCCTGCGTTCGCCGCACGTAAACAAGACCTCGCGCGACCAGTTCGAGATGCGCACGCACCTGCGGCTGATGGACATCATCGACCCGACCGACAAGACGGTCGACGCGCTGATGAAGCTCGACCTGCCGGCCGGGGTCGACGTCGAGATCAAGGTCCAGTAGAAGGAAGGGCGGATTGCGGCCCGGCCCCGCGGCTTGCGGGGCAAGGCGCGGCTCCGATACAATTACCAGCTTTTCGCCGCCGGCCCGTTTCTCGGAGCGGGCCGCTGGCGGCGACGAACATCGGTCCCGGCCAATCGAAGCCGGGGTTTGGAGAAAAGATGAGCGAACAGACTCAGACGGGTTCGCCGTCTGCCGGTCGCCTCGGCCTTCTCGGCCGCAAGGTCGGCATGACGCGCATCTTCACGCCCGAGGGCGAGTCGGTCCCGGTGACCGTGCTCGACGTCTCGAGCAACCGCGTCGCCCAGGTGCGCACCGTCGACACCGACGGCTACAGCGCCATCCAGGTGGCCTTCGGCAAGCGCCGCCCTTCGCGCGTCAGCAAACCCCAGGCGGGGCACTACGCCAAGGCCGGCGTCGAGGCGGGCGAAGTCCTCAGCGAGTTCCAGCTCGATGCCGGGCGGGCGGCGGAGTTCAAGCCGGGCAGCGTGCTGTCGGTCGAACTGTTCAGCGAGGGGCAGAAGGTCGACGTCACTGGCGTGACGATCGGCAAGGGGTTCGCCGGCGTCATCAAGCGCCATCACTTCTCGTCGAACCGGGCCTCGCACGGCAACTCGGTGTCGACCAATGCGCCGGGCTCGATCGGCATGCGCCAGGACCCGGGCCGGGTCATGCCTGGCAAGCGCATGGCGGGTCACCTCGGCGACGTGCGGCGGACGACGCAGAACCTGGTGATCGCGCGCATCGACAAGGAGCGGCAACTGCTGCTGGTGCGCGGCGCGGTGCCGGGCGCCGCCGGTGGCCGGGTCATCGTTCGGCCGGCGGTCAAGGGCTAGGAGGCGCGCAATGGAGCTGCAGGTGCTGAATGCTCAAGGCGAGGCCACCACCACGGTGCCCGCGCCGGCCACGGTCTTCGGCCGTGAGTTCAACGAGGCGCTGGTCCACCAGCTGGTCGTCGCCTACCAGGCGAACGCGCGCCAGGGCACGCGGGCGCAGAAGGACCGGGCCACCGTCAAGCACTCGACCAGGAAGCCGTGGCGGCAGAAGGGCACCGGTCGCGCCCGTGCCGGCATGACCTCGAGCCCGATCTGGCGCGGCGGCGGCCGCACCTTCCCGAACTCGCCCGACGAGAACTTCACGCAGAAGATCAACAAGAAGATGTACCGGGCGGGCCTGTGCTCGATCTTTTCGAAGCTGGCCGCCGACGGCCGCATCGCGGTCATCGACGGACTGTCGGTCGAGGCGCCGAAGACCAAGCTGCTGGCGGGCAAGCTCAGGGCGATGGGGCTCGACTCGGCGCTGGTGATCACCGACGCAATGGACGAGAACCTGCTGCTCGCCTCGCGCAACCTGAAGAACGTGCTGGTCGTCGAGCCGCGCTACGCCGACCCGCTGTCGCTGATCCACTACAAGAAGGTCATCGTCACCAAGGGCGCGATGGCGAAGCTCGAGGAGATGTGGGGATGAACAACGAACGTCTTTACAGCGTTCTGCTCGCGCCCATCGTCTCCGAGAAGAGCACGATGCTGGCCGAGAAGAACAACCAGATCGCCTTTCGCGTGCTGCCGTCGGCAACCAAGCAGGAAGTGAAGGCGGCGGTCGAGAAGCTGTTCAAGGTAGAGGTCGAGAGCGTCTCGATCCTCAATCGCAGGGGCAAGAGCAAGCGCTTCGGCCGCCACACCGGCACCCGCGGAACGCTGCGCAAGGCCTACGTGAGCCTGAAGGCCGGGCAGGAGATCAACTTCTTGCAGGAGGCTGGCTGATGCCGCTCGTCAAAGTCAAGCCGACCTCGGCCGGCCGGCGTGCCCTGGTCAAGGTGGTCAGCCCGCAGCTGCACAAGGGCAAGCCGCACGCACCGCTGGTGGAGAAGAAGGTGCGCGGCTCCGGCCGCAACAACCAGGGGCGGATCACGACCCGTCACCAGGGTGGTGGCCACAAGCGCCACTACCGGATCATCGACTTCCGCCGCAACAAGGACGGCGTCGTCGGCAAGGTGGAGCGGCTCGAGTACGACCCGAACCGTTCGGCCAACATCGCGCTGGTCTGCTACGCGGACGGCGAGCGCCGCTACATCATCGCCGCCAAGGGGCTGGCGGTCGGCGCCGAGATCGTCAGCGGCCAGGATGCGCCGATCCGAGTCGGCAACACGCTGCCGGTGCGCAACATTCCGGTCGGCACGACCATTCACTGCGTCGAGATGCAGCCGGGCAAGGGCGCACAGCTGGCGCGCGCAGCGGGCACCTCGGTGCAGCTGCTGGCCCGCGAGGGCAGCTACGCGCAGCTGCGCCTGCGCTCGGGCGAGATTCGCCGCGTGCTGATCGACTGCCGGGCCACCATCGGCGAGGTCGGCAACGAGGAGAACAGCCTGCGGCAGTTCGGCAAGGCCGGCGCCATGCGCTGGCGCGGCGTGCGGCCGACGGTGCGCGGCGTGGCGATGAACCCGATCGACCACCCGCACGGCGGCGGCGAGGGCCGCACCGGCACCAAGCGCGATCCGGTCAGCCCGTGGGGAACGCTGACCAAGGGCTATCGCACGCGCAACAACAAGCGGACGGAATCGCTGATCGTCCAGCGCCGCAGCCGCAAGTAGAGGTCGCCTATGTCCCGTTCACTGAAGAAAGGCCCGTTCGTCGACGGCCACCTGATGAAGAAGGTCGAGGCGGCGGCTGCCGGCAAGGACAAGAAGCCGATCCGCACCTGGTCGCGCCGCTCGACGGTGGTGCCGGACTTCATCGGCCTGACGATCGCCGTGCACAACGGCAAGCAGCACGTGCCCGTCTACATCACCGAGCAGATGGTCGGACACAAGCTCGGCGAGTTCGCATTGACGCGCACCTTCAAGGGCCACGCCGCCGACAGGAAGACGGCCGCGCCGGCGAAGAAGTAGGAGCACAGACCATGGAAACCACTGCATCGGTGCGCGGCGTGCGCCTGTCGGCGCAGAAGGGCCGCATCGTCGCGGACCTGATCCGCGGCAAGCCGGTCGACAAGGCGCTGAACATCCTCGCCTTCACGCCGAAGAAGGCGGCCGGGATCATCCGCAAGGCGCTCGAGTCGGCGATTGCCAACGCCGAGCACAACGACGGCGCCGACATCGACGAGCTTCGGGTGACGAAGATCTGTGTCGAGCGCGGCCCGGCGCTGCGCCGGTTCTCGGCGCGCGCCAAGGGGCGTGGCACGCGGATCGAGAAGAAAACCTGCCACGTGTTCGTCACCGTCGGCGACGCCAAACGCAAATAGGGTGCTTCATGGGACAAAAGATCAACCCCACCGGCTTCCGGCTCGCGGTCTCGCGTAACTGGAACTCGCGCTGGTTCGCGACCGGCACCGACTTCGGCCGCATGCTCGGCGAAGACCTGCGCGTGCGCGAGTACCTGAAGAAGCGCCTGCGCAGCGCCTCGGTCGGCCGCATCCTGATCGAGCGGCCGGCCAAGAACGCCCGTATCACGATCTTCTCGGCCCGCCCGGGCGTGGTGATCGGCAAGAAAGGCGAGGACATCGAGGCGCTGAAGGCGGAGCTGCAGAAGATGCTCGGCGTGCCGGTGCACGTGAACATCGACGAGATCCGCAAGCCCGAGGTCGACGCGCAGCTGATCGCCGATTCGATCACCCAGCAGCTCGAGAAGCGGATCATGTTCCGCCGGGCGATGAAGCGGGCGATGCAGAACGCCATGCGCCTCGGCGCGCAGGGCATCAAGATCATGAGTTCCGGCCGCCTGAACGGCATCGAGATTGCGCGGACTGAGTGGTACCGCGAGGGGCGGGTGCCGCTGCACACGCTGCGCGCCGACATCGACTACGGATTCTCGGAGGCCAAGACCACCTACGGCGTCATCGGGGTGAAGGTGTGGGTCTACAAGGGCGACATGCTGGGCCGAGGCGAAGCGCCGGCAGCCGCCGCCCCCGAGGCGGCACCGGGATCGGAGCGCGACGAGCGCAGGCCGGCCGGGCGCCGTCCCGCCGGCGCCCGCCGCGCACCGCGCCGGACCGAGGCGCCAAAAGTCGAGGGCGCGGCGGCCGAAGGCGGCGCCGCCGAGGCGCCGGCCAAGGAGGCGGCCGCGCGGCCGGCAGTCAAGCGGGTGCGCAAGGTCGCTGCCAAGCCGGCGGAGAAGAAGCCGGATGGCGGCGCGTAAGTACGGAGACTGACAAATGCTGCAACCTGCACGTCGCAAGTACCGCAAGGAGCACAAGGGCCGCAACCGCGGTCTGGCCACACGCGGCGCTCATGTGGCCTTCGGCGAGTTCGGGCTGAAGGCGACCGAGCGCGGGCGCCTGACGGCGCGCCAGATCGAGGCGGCACGGCGTGCGATCACCCGCCACGTCAAGCGCGGCGGACGGATCTGGATCCGCATCTTTCCTGACAAGCCGATCTCGCAGAAGCCGGCCGAGGTGCGCATGGGCAACGGCAAGGGCAACCCGGAGTACTGGGTCGCCGAGATCCAGCCGGGCAAGGTCCTGTACGAAATGGATGGCGTGAACGAAGCGCTGGCGCGCGAGGCGTTCGCGCTGGCGGCGGCCAAGCTGCCGCTGAAGACGATCGTCGTTGCGCGCCAGCTCGGCATGTAGCGCCGGGGCGCCGGAGGAAGCGATGGAACTGAAGGAAATGCGGACCAAGGATGCAGCCGCGCTGAACAAGGAACTGCAGGACCTGCTCAGGGCGCAGTTCTCGCTGCGCATGCAGAAGGCGACGCAGCAGCTGCAGAACACGAGCCAGATGCGCAACGTGCGGCGTGATATCGCCCGCCTGCGCACGGTGCTTCACCAGAAGGCGGCGGTGAAATGAGCGAGGAAACCGGCAAGCTGTCGCGGACCCTGGTCGGCCGCGTGGTCAGCAACAAGATGGACAAGACCGTCACCGTGCGCGTCGAGCGCCGGGTCAAGCACCCGGTCTACGGCAAGTACGTCGTGCGCACGACCAAGTACCACGCGCACGACGAGACCAACCGGGTCAACGAGGGCGACCTGGTGGAGATCGCCGAGACGCGGCCGATCTCCAAGACCAAGACCTGGACCGTCAAGCGCGTCGTCCAGCAGGCCGTGCAGGTCTGAATTTGCCTGACAGGGTCCGTTTGAGTACAATTTAACGCTTTCTGCGGCCTGCATCTATCTGGATGCGGCCGCCGAAGCACAAGCAGGCTGTATTCCGGAATCACGCTGGCTGGGCGCGACTTCGCGGCAGCGGAGGTCAGGCGAGGGCCGGCGTGGTTTTTCCACCCGAACGGGACCAAGACTGTCCGCCTCGCCGTGCCTCGGTAGCCCGGCCTGCGGCACAAGTTGGGAACTGACAATGATTCAGATGCAGACGATTCTCGACGTCGCCGACAACACCGGCGCACGCTCGGTGATGTGTATCAAGGTGCTGGGCGGCAGCAAGCGTCGTTATGCCAACGTCGGCGACGTGATCAAGGTGTCCGTCAAGGAGGCCGCGCCGCGAGGCCGCGTCAAGAAGGGCGAGGTCTACTCGGCGGTGGTCGTGCGCACCGCCAGCGGGCTGCGCCGTCCGGACGGATCGGCGATCAAGTTCGACGGCAACGCCGCGGTGCTGCTGAACAACAAGCTGGAGCCGATCGGCACCCGCATCTTCGGCCCGGTGACGCGCGAGCTGCGCACCGAGCGGTTCATGAAGATCGTGTCGCTGGCACCGGAAGTTCTGTGAGGGGCATGCGATGGAACGCATCCGCAAGGGCGACGAAGTGATCGTCATCTCGGGCAAGGACAAGGGCAAGCGGGGCGTCGTGCTGGCCCGGGTCGACGCCACCCACGTGACCGTCGAGGGCGTCGGCGCGGTCAAGAAGCACGTGCGGCCGAACCCGATGAAGGGCGTCGCCGGCGGCATCGTCGACAAGACGATGCCGGTCGACGTCTCCAACGTCATGCTCTTCAACCCGGCGACCAACAAGGGCGACCGGGTCGGGGTGAAGGTGGTCGACGGCAAGAAGGTGCGCGTGTTCAAGAGCAACGGCGCGGTCGTCGGCAGCAAGAGCTGAGGGGCGAATCCATGGCGCGTTTTCTGACCCAATATCGCGAGCAGGTGGTGCCGCAACTGGCCAAGCAGTTCGGCTACAAGTCGGTGATGCAAGTGCCGCGCATCGCCAAGGTCACGCTGAACATGGGCGTCGGCGAGGCAGTGGTCGACAAGAAGAACATCGAGTCCGCGATCGCCGACATGACCAAGATCGCCGGCCAGAAGCCGGTGGTGACCAAGGCCCGCAAGGCGATCGCCAACTTCAAGATCCGCCAGGGCATGCCGATCGGCTGCATGGTCACGCTGCGCGGCCGGCGGATGTACGAATTCCTCGACCGGCTGGTGACGATCGCCTTCCCGCGCGTGCGCGACTTCCGCGGCGTGTCCGGGCGCGCATTCGACGGCAGGGGCAACTACAACATCGGCCTGAAGGAACAGATCATCTTCCCCGAGATCGATTACGACAAGATCGACAAGCTGCGGGGCATGAACATCAGCATCACCACGACAGCGAAGACCGACGAGGAAGCCAAGGCCCTGCTCGCCGCGTTTCGCTTTCCGTTCCGCAACTGACAGGCGGGGTGTCAATTGGCAAAGCTTTCGCTGAAGAACCGTGAGGCCAAGCGCATTGCGCTGGTGAAGAAGTACGAGGCCAGGCGCAAGGAGCTGAAGGCGCGCAGCGCCGACCAGACGCTGTCGATGGAAGAGCGCCTCGAGGCGCAGCGCCAGCTGCAGGCGCTGCCGCGCAACGCCAACCCGACGCGGCTGCGCAACCGCTGCGCTCTGACCGGCAGGCCGCGCGGCACTTTCCGCAAGTTCGGCCTCGGCCGAGGCAAGATCCGCGAGGCGGCGCTGCGCGGCGACATTCCCGGCGTGGTCAAGGCCAGCTGGTAAGCGAGGAGATTGCATCGATGAGCATGAGTGATCCGATCGCCGACATGCTGACGCGCATCCGCAACGCGCAGCGGGTCGAGAAGACCGAGGTGGTGATGCCGGCTTCGAAGCTGAAGGCCGCCATCGCGCAGGTGCTGACCGACGAGGGGTACGTCGACGGCTTCAAGGTCGAGGCGAACGACGGCAAGCCGCAGCTCACCATCGGCCTGAAGTACTACGCCGGCCGTCCCGTGATCGAGCGTCTCGAGCGCGTCTCGCGACCGGGACTGCGCATCTACCGCGGCCGCAACGAGATCCCGCAGGTGATGAACGGCCTCGGGGTGGCCATCGTCTCGACCTCGCGTGGCGTGATGACCGACCGCCGGGCGCGGTCGCAGGGCGTCGGCGGCGAAGTGCTTTGCTACGTCGCCTGAGGCCGTCGCGGGAGGACATCGATGTCACGAATTGCGAAGAATCCGGTTGCACTGGCCAAGGGCGTTGAGGCGACCGTCAGCGACGGGCAGATCCTGGTCAAGGGACCGCTGGGGACGCTGTCGCGGCCCGCTTCGCCCCTGGTCAAGGTCACCGTGGCCGACGGGCGGATCAGCTTTGCCGCGGCCGACCAGACGCCGGCGGCCAACGCGATGAGCGGCACCATGCGGGCGCTCGTCGCCGGCATGGTGCAGGGCGTGAGCAAGGGCTTCGAGCGCAAGCTGACGCTGGTCGGCGTCGGCTACCGGGCGCAGGCCCAGGGCGACAAGCTGAACCTGTCGCTGGGCTTCTCGCACCCGATCGTCTACCAGCTGCCGGCGGGCGTGAAGGCCGAGACGCCGTCGCAGACCGAGATCGTGATCAAGGGCAGCGACAAGCAGAGGGTCGGCCAGGTCGCGGCCGAGGTGCGCGGCTACAAGCCCCCCGAGCCGTACAAGGGCAAGGGGGTGCGCTACGCCGACGAGGCGGTGGTGCTGAAAGAGACCAAGAAGAAGTAGGGCGCGGAGTTACCGATGAGCGACAAGAAACTTTCCCGCCTGCGCCGCGCACGCGCCTCCCGGGCGCGCATCCGCCTGGCGCGGGAGAACCGGCTGACCGTGTTCCGCAGCAACCTGCACATCTATGCCAGCGTGATCTCGCCGGACGGCGGCCGGGTGCTGGTCACGGCTTCGACGGTCGAGCCGGAGGTGCGCAGCCAGCTGGCAGGCGCCAAGGGCAAGGGCGGCAACGCCTCGGCGGCGAAGATCGTCGGCACGCGGCTGGCGCAGAAGGCCAAGGCGGCGGGCATCGAGTCGGTGGCGTTCGATCGCGCCGGCTACCGCTATCACGGTCGTGTGAAGGCGCTGGCTGACGCCGCGCGCGAAGCCGGCCTGAAGTTCTAAGGGGCAGCAGACATGGCAAGAGTGCAACCGAAGGGCGTCCCCAGCCAGGAGCGCGACGACGGCCTGAAGGAAAAGATGATCGCGGTGAACCGGGTGACCAAGGTCGTCAAGGGCGGCCGCATCCTCGGCTTCGCCGCGCTGACGGTGGTCGGCGACGGTGACGGCCGCATCGGCATGGGCAAGGGCAAGGCCCGCGAGGTGCCGGTGGCGGTGCAGAAGGCGATGGAGAAGGCCCGCCGCGGCATGCAGCGCGTGCCGCTGAAGAGCGGGACGCTGCACCACCCGGTGGAAGGCAAGCACGGCGCCTCCAAGGTGATGCTGGCGCCGGCGGCCGAGGGCGCCGGCGTGAAGGCCGGCGGCCCGATGCGCGCGGTGTTCGACGTGATGGGCGTGCGCAACGTCGTGGCCAAGTCGCACGGCTCGACCAACCCGTACAACCTGGTGCGGGCGACGCTGAATGCGCTCGAGCAGCTGCGCACGCCGGCCGAGGTCGCGGCCAAGCGCGGCAAGTCGGTCGAGGAACTGCTTGGCTGAGGAGCGCGCGATGACGAAGAAGACAGTGAAGGTGACGCTGGTCAAGAGCCCGATCAGTGCCCGCGCGGAGCACCAGGCGACGGTGCGCGGGCTGGGTCTGAAACGGATGCGCCAGAGTCGAGAGCTCGAGGACACGCCGGCGGTGCGCGGCATGATCACCAAGGTCGCTTTCCTGGTGAAAGTCGGCTGAAGGCAGCGGAAGGACAGCAACGATGCGACTGAACGATCTGAAACCGGCGCCCGGCTCGAAGAGCGCGCGCCACCGCGTCGGCCGCGGCATCGGCAGCGGCTGGGGCAAGACGGCGGGCCGCGGCCACAAGGGGCAGAAAGCGCGCGCCGGCGGCTTCCACAAGGTGGGGTTCGAGGGCGGGCAGATGCCGCTGCACCGGCGCCTGCCGAAGCGCGGCTTCACCTCGCTGTCGCGCCGCTACGTCGAGGTGGTGCGCCTGCACGAGCTGCAGAAGCTCGGCGCCGACGAGATCGACCTGATGGTGCTGAAGCAGGCCGGCGTGGTCTCGGCGCTGGCGATCGACGCACGGGTGATCAAGTCCGGCGAACTGTCGCGCAAGGTCTCCGTGCGCGGCATCGGCGTGACCAAGGGCGCCAGGGCCGTCATCGAGGCGGCCGGTGGCACGGTGATCGAGGCGGCGAAGCCCGCTGCCGAGAAGGCCGACGCCAAGACCAGGAAAGGCAAGTAGCCGGCTGATCCCGGCACTGAGGAAAGACAGGCGTGGCGAGCATCCCGGCAACCCTCGGCAAGACAGGAAAGTATGGCGACCTGAAGCGTCGCCTGCTGTTCCTGGTGCTTGCGCTCGTCGTCTACCGGACCGGCACGCACATCCCTGTGCCGGGGATCGACCCGGACCAGCTGCGCCAGCTGTTCAACTCGCAGCAGGGCGGCATCCTCGGCCTGTTCAACATGTTCTCGGGCGGGGCGCTGTCGCGCTTCTCGGTCTTCGCGCTGGGGATCATGCCGTACATCTCGGCGTCGATCATCTTCCAGATGCTGACCTACGTGCTGCCGTCGCTGGAGGCGCTGCGCAAGGAGGGCGAGGCCGGCAGGCGGCGGATCACCCAGTACACGCGCTACGCGACGGTCGGCCTGGCGACAGTGCAGTCCTACGGCATCGCGGTGGCGCTGCAGTCGCAGCAGGGGCTGGTGCTAAGCCCGGGCCTGACCTTCATCTTCATCTGCATGGTGTCGCTCGTCACCGGCACGATGTTCCTGATGTGGCTCGGCGAGCAGATCACCGAGCGGGGACTGGGCAACGGCATCTCGATCCTGATCTTCGCCGGCATCGTCGCCGGCCTGCCGAACGCGATCGGCGGGCTGTTCGAGCTGGTCCGCACCGGCGCGGTCGGCCCGCTGGCGGCGATCTTCATCATCGCGCTGATCGTGCTGGTGACGGCGTTCGTGGTCTTCGTCGAGCGCGGCCAGCGCAAGATCCTGGTCAACTACGCCAAGCGCCAGGTCGGCAACAAGGTCTACGGCGGCCAGAGCTCGCACCTGCCGCTGAAGATCAACATGTCCGGCGTGATTCCGCCGATCTTCGCCTCGTCGCTGATCCTGTTCCCGGCCACGCTGGCCGGCTGGTTCACCGCCGGCGACGCCACCCGCTGGATCCGCGACCTGGCGGGCGCGCTGTCGCCGGGGCAGCCGCTGTACATCCTGCTGTACTCGGGGCTGATCATCTTCTTCTGCTTCTTCTACACGGCGCTGGTGTTCAACAGCAAGGAGACGGCGGACAACCTGAAGAAGAGCGGCGCCTTCGTGCCGGGCATCCGGCCCGGCGATCAGACGGCGCGCTACATCGACAAGATCCTGATGCGGCTGACGCTGGCCGGCGCGCTGTACATCACCGTGGTGTGCCTGGTGCCGGAGTTCCTCAACCTGCGCTTCTCGGTGCCGTTCTACTTCGGCGGCACGTCGCTGCTGATCGTGGTCGTCGTCACCATGGACTTCATGTCGCAGGTGCAGGCCTACCTGATGACGCACCAGTACGAGAGCCTGCTGAAGAAGGCGAACTTCAAGGGCTTCGGCCCGGGGCTGCCGCGGTAGGGCGGCGAACGGGCCGGCGGGGTCGATGTCCAAGGACGACGTGATCCAGATGCAGGGCGAGGTACTCGAGAACCTGCCCAACGCGACCTTTCGCGTCAAGCTGGAGAACGGACACGTCGTGCTCGGCCACATCTCGGGAAAGATGCGGATGCACTACATCCGCATCCTGCCGGGCGACAAGGTCACGGTCGAACTGACGCCGTACGACCTGACGAGGGCAAGGATCGTTTTCCGCGCCAAGTAGCGCGGCAGGAGAAACCGATGAAGGTCAATGCTTCGGTCAAGAAGATGTGCCGCAAGTGCAAGATCATCCGACGCAACCGCGTGGTGCGGGTGATCTGTTCCGACCCGCGGCACAAGCAGCGCCAGGGCTAGGCGCAGGCTCGACAACGCGAACTGAGGTCACGAGATGGCTCGTATTGCAGGCATCAACATCCCGCCGCACCAGCACGCCGAAATCGGCCTGACGGCGATCTACGGTATTGGCCGGGCGCGCGCGCGCGCGATTCTCGATGCGGCCGGCGTGCCGCACAGCAAGAAGGTCAAGGAACTGACCGACGGCGAGCTCGAGCGCATCCGCGATGCGATCGGCCGGGTGGCGGTCGAAGGCGACCTGCGCCGCGAGATCCAGCTGTCGATCAAGCGCCTGATCGACCTCGGTTGCTACCGCGGCATGCGTCACCGCCGGGGGCTGCCGGTGCGTGGCCAGCGCACGCGCACCAATGCCCGTACCCGCAAGGGGCCGCGCAAGGCCGGTGTGGCCCTGAAGAAGTCCGCCTAAGCACAGACCGGAGAAGCAACGCCAATGGCCAAGAACCCCACCCCGCAGCAGGTTTCCGCGCAGCGCGCGCGCAAGAAGGTCAAGAAGAACGTCGCCGAGGGCATCGCCCACGTGCACGCGTCGTTCAACAACACCATCATCACGATCACCGACCGGCAGGGCAACGCCCTGTCGTGGGCCAGCTCCGGCGGCCAGGGGTTCAAGGGCTCGCGCAAATCGACGCCGTTCGCGGCGCAGGTGGCTGCCGAGCAGGCCGGCCGCATGGCCATGGAGTGCGGCGTCAAGAACCTGGAGGTCCGCATCAAGGGGCCGGGCCCCGGCCGCGAGTCGAGCGTGCGCGCGCTGAACGCGCTCGGCCTGCGGATCGCCTCGATCCAGGACGTAACTCCGGTGCCGCACAACGGCTGCCGGCCGCCGAAACGTCGTCGCGTCTAGTGAGGGAGACGGTCGCGATGGGTATCGACAACCTTGTGTCGGCGTACTGACCGCAGCCGCCTCGGGCGGCCGCGCGGCAGCAGCGCGGACTTAATGCAGACCACTGCAGGATAGGAAACAGAAAATGGCTCGCCATACCGGAGCAAAACTGAAGCTTTCGCGTCGCGAAGGCACCGACCTCTTCCTGAAGAGCGCGCGCCGCGCGCTCGACACCAAGTGCAAGGCCGACTCCAAGCCCGGCCAGCACGGCCGCATCTCGGGCGCACGCATGTCCGACTACGGCGTGCAGCTGCGCGAGAAGCAGAAGGTCAAGCGCATGTACGGCGTGCTCGAGCGACAGTTCCGCCGCTACTTCCAGGAGGCGGCCCGGCGCAAGGGCAACACCGGGGCGACCCTGATCGGGCTGCTCGAGTCGCGGCTCGACAACGTCGTCTACCGGATGGGCTTCGGCTCGACGCGGGCCGAGGCGCGGCAGCTGGTGTCTCACCGCGCCATCGCGCTGAACGGCGAGACGGCGAGCATCCCGTCGATGCTGGTCAAGCCGGGCGACGTCATCAGCGTGCGCGAGAAGGCCAAGAAACAGGGCCGCGTCGCCGAGGCGCTGTCGCTGGCCGAGCAGTCTGGCCTGCCGTCGTGGGTCGAGGTCGACGCGAAGAAAATGGAGGGCAAGTTCAAGAACCTGCCCGAGCGCGACGAGGTCGCCCAGGACGTCAACGAATCGCTGGTCGTCGAGCTTTACTCGCGATAACGAGGAGTGCGCCGCCGGTGTCGCCTGCGGCGAGACCGGCCACCACAGTTTTCCGGCGCTGGGGCGGCCGTCAACCTGCCCCCGACCATCCATCAGCCTTATCGGTGTAACGAGCCGAGGGTATTGAAAAGGGATCGTTCATGTCAGCTACTGCAATGCTCAAGCCGCGCGCCATCGAGGTCGAGGCGAGCGGAACCAACGCCGCCGTCGTCACGATGGAGCCATTCGAGCGCGGCTACGGCCACACGCTGGGCAACGCGCTGCGCCGCATCCTGCTGTCGTCGATGATCGGCTATGCGCCGACCGAGGCGCAGATCGCCGGTGTGGTGCACGAGTATTCGACCGTGCCCGGCGTCCGCGAGGACGTGGTCGACATCCTGCTCAACCTCAAGGGCGTCGTTTTCAAGCTGCACAACCGCGAGGAGGTGACGCTGACACTGCGCAAGGAGGGCGAAGGGCTGGTCACCGCCGCCGACATCGAGCTGCCGCACGACGTCGAGGTCATCAACCCGGATCACGTGATCGCGCACCTGACCGGCGGCGGCCGGCTGGAGATGCAGATCAAGGTCGAGATGGGTCGCGGCTACGTGCCGGGCAACCTGCGCGCGTTCCGCGACGATCACTCGAAGACGATCGGCCGCATCGTGATGGACGCGTCGTTCTCGCCGATCAAGCGCGTGTCGTACACGGTGGAAAGCGCCCGTGTCGAGCAGCGCACCGATCTGGACAAGCTGGTGATGACGATCGAGACCAACGGCGCCATCACGCCGGAAGAGGCGGTTCGCCAGTCGGCCCGCCTGCTGGTCGAGCAGCTGTCGGTGTTCGCAGCCCTCGAGGGCGTGGCCGAGCCGCTCGGCGCCGGCGGCGCGCGCGCGGCGGCCCAGGTCGATCCGATCCTGCTGCGTCCGGTCGACGACCTCGAACTGACGGTCCGCTCGGCCAACTGCCTGAAGGCGGAGAACATCTTCTACATCGGCGACCTGATCCAGCGCACCGAGAACGAGCTGCTGAAGACGCCCAATCTGGGACGCAAGTCGCTGAACGAGATCAAGGAGGTGCTGGCCGCACGCGGCCTGACCCTCGGCATGAAGCTGGAAAACTGGCCGCCCGCCGGCCTGGAGAAATAGGGCGGAGCAGGCGCGGCCGATTTCGTCGCAGGCTAACTTGCCGCAGGCAAGCTAAGCCCCGGAAGGGGCGGCCGTTGACGGAACTGGCCCCATGCCGGATCTGGCAGAAACAGCCTCACCCCAACCGACCCGCCCGTCGCAGGGATCGAAGAGTCGGCGTCAACCAAGACTGAAAGGAACAACGAAATGCGCCACGGACACGGATTGCGGAAACTGAACCGCACCAGCAGCCATCGGCTGGCGATGCTGCGCAACATGTCGAACTCGCTGCTGCGCCACGAGCGCATCAAGACGACGCTGCCGAAGGCAAAGGAACTGCGGCGCGTGGTCGAGCCGCTGATCACGCTGGCCAAGGAGCCGACGGTGGCCAATCGCCGCCTGGCCTTCAACCGGCTGCGCGACCGCGAGATGGTGGTGAAGCTGTTCGATGAACTCGGCCCGCGCTACAAGAGCCGCAACGGCGGCTACACGCGCATCCTGAAGTTCGGCTTCCGGGTTGGCGACAACGCGCCGATGGCGCTGATGGAACTGGTCGACCGTCCCGAGGCGCCGGCAGCCGCCGAAGGCGCGGAAGAGGCCGAGTAACCGGGCACCGCCCGGCGGCCGTGACCGGCCGGCCGCAGCGGTGCCGTGGCGCTGCGGCTGAAACTGCCGCGGCAGCGCGGGCGGCAAGCGGCTTCGCCGCCTGCGGCGTCCCGTTGGAGTTTCGAACGGTCCTCACGACGAGGAGGCATCTTGCCCGCCGAAGTGCTGCTGGTGCTGACCAACTGCCCGGATGAGGAGACCGCCGACCGCATCGCCGCGTCGCTGGTCGAGAACCGGCTGGCCGCCTGCGTCAACGTGCTGCCGGCGATGGAGTCGACCTATCGCTGGCAGGGTTCGGTGGAGCGGGCGGTCGAAGTGCCGCTGCTGATCAAGAGCACGCGCGAGCGCTATCCGGCCGTCGAGGAGGCGATCCGTCAGATGCACCCTTACACGGTGCCCGAGATCATCGCCTTCCCGGTGGCGGTCGGGCTGGCCTCCTACCTGCGCTGGGTCGCCGAGGAAACCACGCCGCCGATGGTGGCCTGAGCCGGCCACGCCTGGCTGAACACGTCGTTGGCGTCAGGCTCGGCCGTGCGTCGAGCCGGGCCCCGCCGCGCTTGCGCGCCGGCACGGGCGCCGCCGCAACTATCATCGCCGCGATGGAGGCAGCCGGGCGTATCCGCATCGACAAGTGGCTGTGGGCCGCGCGCTTGTTCAGGACGCGCACGCTCGCGGCCGATGCGGTCGAGCTCGGGCGCGTGCGGGTCAACGGCGAGCGCGTAAAGCCGGCGCGCGAGGCTCGGGTAGGTGACCGGGTCGACGTGCTTGCCGGCGGACTGCAGCTCGAGTACGTGATCCGTGCGCTGTCGGCGCAGCGCGGACCGGCGCCGCTGGCCCGGCAGCTGTACGAGGAGACCGCCGACAGCCGGATGCGCCGCGACAAGCGCCGCGAGACGCTGCGCTATGCGGCCGAGCCGGCGCGGTCGATCAAGGGGCGTCCGACCAAAGGCGAGGGGCGCGCGCTGCGGTCGGTACGCCGGCCGGCATCGGACGGCGAGTGACGGGCCGGCCGGCCGCCTCAGGGCGCGCGCATCGACCGGCCGGGATCCTGCTCGCGCAGCCGACGCCGCCACCAGCGACCCAGGCCGCTCGGACGATCGGTCAGCACACGGCGGACCCACAGCAGGATCACCAGCATCACGGTCAGCACCGTCATGGTGGCGATCATCAGCATGAAGCCGTACGGATGCCGCGCGCCGGGGATGCGTTCGAAGTTCATCCCCCACAGGCCGGCCACCAGCGTCAGTGGCGCAAACACCGCCGTGATCACCGTCAGGATGCGCATGATCTTGTTCGTTCGGTGGGCGGTGGCCGAGAAGTGCAGCTGCACGGCTGATTCGATCGAGTTCTCCAGCCGGCCGGCGTGGCTGAGCACCCGCTCGATGTGTTCGATCACATCGGCGACCCGCACCAGGTAGGCATCGCTGAGCTGAGCCTGGGGCGCGCTTTCCAGGTACTCGTCGCGCAGCTCCTGCACTGCGTCGCGCTGCTCCTCGCACAGGTTCTGCAGCCGCCGCAGCTCGATGCGCGCATCGAGCAGTGCCGGCCAGTCCTCGAACGAGCCGCGACGGTCGAAAAGCTCGCGCTGCCAGCGGTCGAGACGGTCGGTCAGCGGCTGACGAAGCTGCAGATAGCGATCGACCATGCCGTTGACCAGCCGCAGCATCAGGTCTTCCGGCCGCTGTGGCAGGCGGGTGACCGGGGCCTCGCCGCCGCCGGCTGCAGTCTGTCTGGCGCCCGCGCGTGCCTTCGTCTCCAGCAGCCGCTGCCTGACCTGCTCGATCGTGTGCGAGCCGGCGTTGCCGACCGTCACCAGCAGCCGCTCGAACAGGAAGAAGGTCACCGGGCGCGTGACGATCGGCTGCAGCCGGCGGCCGCGGCTGCGCTGCTCGGGCAGATGACCGACGTCGGCGAGCGGCGCCAGGCTGCGATCGTCGCCGGGCGTCAGCTTGCGGAAGATCAGCATCTCGTATTCGGCGGTCGAACCGTAGTACGAGGGGTGCTGCAGGTTGGCCGCGTCGCGCAGGTGCAGCTCATCGATGCGCGAGCCGGCAACTGCGGCGGCCACGGCGCGCAGCGCCTCGGGGTCAGCGCCCAGTTCGTCGTGCGTCAGGTCGAGCCAGTAGAAGCCGGTGGCGGCAGGCGCCGTCGGCGCCGCATCGAGGCGGATCGCGACCTCCGGCTGGATGTGCAGCCAGATCATCGGCGGTTCAGCGTTCCTGGCTCAGCCACTGCGCTGCCTGCAGCGCGAAATAGGTCAGCACGCCGTCGGCGCCGGCACGCTTGCAGCCGAGCAGCGACTCGAGAACGACCCTCTTCTCGTCGAGCCAGCCGTTGATCGCCGCCGCCTTCAGCATCGCGTACTCGCCGCTGACCTGGTAGACATAGGTGGGCAGGCGGAACTCGTCCTTGACCCGGCGGACGATGTCCAGGTAGGGCATGCCGGGCTTGACCATCACCATGTCGGCGCCCTCGGCGATGTCGAGCGCCACCTCGCGCAACGCCTCGTCGGTGTTGGCCGGATCCATCTGATAGACGGCCTTGTTCGACTTGCCGAGATTCGACGCCGAGCCGACCGCGTCGCGGAACGGGCCGTAGAAGGCGCTGGCGTACTTGGCCGAGTAGGCCATGATGCGCGTGTGGATGCGGCCAGCGGCCTCCAGCGACTGGCGGATCGCGCCGATGCGGCCGTCCATCATGTCGCTCGGAGCGACGATGTCGACGCCGGCGTCTGCCTGCACCAGCGCCTGCTGGCGCAGCACGGCGATCGTTTCGTCATTGAGCACGTAGCCGCTGTCGTCGATCAGGCCATCCTGCCCGTGTGTCGTGAACGGATCGAGCGCGACGTCGGTCAGCAGCCCCAGTTCCGGAAAGCGGCGCTTCAGCTCGCGAACGGCGCGCGGCACCAGGCCGTCGGGGTTGGTCGCCTCGCGGCCATCGGGCGTCTTCAACTGCCTGTCGATGACGGGGAACAGCGCCATCACCGGAATGCCTGCGGCAATGCACTGCTCGGCCACCGGCAGCAGCAGGTCCACCGACAGCCGCTGTACGCCCGGCATCGAGGCGACGTCCTCGCGCCGCTGACGACCGTCGAGGACGAACACGGGATAGATCAGGTCGTCGGCGGTCAGTCGATGCTCGCGCATCAGCCGGCGTGAGAAGTCGTCACGGCGCATGCGGCGCATGCGTACAGCGGGGTATTGCGGGATCGTCGGCATACGTGGAATTCCGAGCTTTCTTCGGCGCCGGATTCGGCGAAACTTCGTGTGGGCGGCCTCGGGTCGTCTCCCGCTGATTCCTCCCTGAGCGGGGCCTTCAATGGCATTCAGCCCCGGGCCTGCGCCCGGGGCATTTTTTCGTGCGGCGATGATACGCGCGGCTGCATGATGCGCCGTGTCCGGCGGCTCAGCCCTCGACGATCTGCGAAAGGGTCAGGCGCAGTTCATCGAGCCCCTCGCGCTTCGGCGCGGAGAACAGCTGCACCGACACCGGCATCGGCAGCGACTCGGCGCGCTGCTCGGACTGCGCAAGCAGGCGAGCGCGCTCGGCGCGGCCGATCTGATCGGCCTTGTTCAGCAGCAGGTGGACGCGTAGCCGCCCGGCGTCGGGCCGCGCGGCGATCCAGGCGAGCAGTCGTTCGTCGGCTTCGGTGAGCGGCCGGCGGGCATCCATCACCAGCACCACGGCTGCCAGCAGGCGGCGGCTGGCGAGGTAGCCGCCGACCAGCCGGTCCCAGCGTCCCCGCGTCTGCTCCTGTACGCGCGCGAATCCGTAGCCGGGCAGATCGACCAGGTAGGCGACGACTGCCGGCGCCTGGCCGGTCTCGCGCGCGGCCAGTTCGAAGAAGTTCAGAAGCTGCGTGCGGCCGGGCGTCTTGCTGGCGTGCGCCAGCTGGCGCTGCGCGGTCAGCACATTGATCACCGTCGACTTGCCGGCATTCGACCGCCCGACGAAGGCGATCTCGGGGACCATCGCCAGCGGCGCGCGGTTCAACTGCTCCGGCTCGGCGACCGAGACGACGAAGCGGGCGGATTCGAAGCGCAGCACGGTCGAGGGATGGGCAGGCGGGTCAGAGCGGCATCAGCACCGGTTGCCGCTGGCGGCTCCAGTAGAATACGCGGCTTCGATCCGACGACCCCGACGGCGCCGGCGCCTGCACATCGACAACAATTGGCCATGAGATCCATGATCGTTCCGATGCGTCCCGTCAGGTGTGGACGCATCCTCGCGACCGCCGCGGTCGCGCTGGCAATGCCGCTTGCCGCGCTCGCGCAGGACAGGCCGGCGGCCAAGCCGGACCTGAAACGCGGCCAGGAGATCGCCAGCTCGATCTGCGCCGCCTGCCATGGCGCCGACGGCAACTCGACGATCGCCGCCAACCCGAAACTGTCCGGGCAGGACGCCGCGTACCTGCTCAAGCAGCTGAACGACTACGCCAGGGCAGCAGGCGACAAGGGCGCGCGCGTCAACAGTGTCATGTCCGGCATCCTCGGCGGCATCTCGGCCGCCGATCGCGTGCACGTGGCCGCGTTTTACGCCGGCCAGCCGCACAAGCCCGGCGTGGCGCGCAACCGTGACACGCTCGAGGCCGGCCAGCGCATCTACCGGGCCGGCATCCCCGAGCGGAACGTGCCGGCCTGCAGCGGCTGCCACAGCCCCAACGGCGCCGGCATTCCCGCGCAGTACCCGCGGCTGGCCGGCCAGCATGCCGAGTACACCGTCGCCCAGCTGAAGGCCTTCCACGACGGCACCCGGCGCAACAGCGTTCAGATGGCGCAGATCGCGGCGCGCCTGAACGACGCCGAGATGAACGCGGTCGCCGACTACGTCGCCGGGCTGCGCTGAGGGGTCAAGTGCCGGCCGGCGGCAGGATTAAGGCCGGCCGAACACTTCGTTGACCTGCTGGGTGACGCGGATGAAGGTGGTCCGCTTCGACAGCTCCTTCAGGCGGCGCGCGCCGACGTAGGTGCAGGCCGAGCGCACGCCGCCGAGGATCTCCTGCACCGTACGGGCGACCTCGCCCCGGTACGGCACCAGCACCTCCCGGCCCTCGGCCGCCCGGTACTCGGCGACGCCGCCTGAATAGAGCTCCATCGCCGCGCGACTGCTCATGCCGTAGAAGCGCTGCAGTTTCTCGCCGTTGCGTTCGATGACCTCGCCGCCGCATTCGTCGTGACCTGCCAGCATGCCGCCCAGCATCACGAAGTCGGCCCCGCCGCCGAACGCCTTGGCGACGTCGCCCGGCGTGGCGCAGCCGCCATCGGCACAGATGTGACCGCCGAGACCGTGCGCGGCATCGGCGCACTCGATCACCGCCGACAGCTGCGGGTAGCCCACGCCGGTGAGGCTGCGGGTGGTGCACACCGAGCCGGGGCCAATGCCGACCTTGACGATGTCGGCGCCGGAAAGGATCAGCTCCTCGGTCATTTCCCCGGTGACGACGTTGCCGGCCATGATCACCAGGTCCGGGTGGCGGCCGCGCAGGCGGGTGACGAAGGTGACGAAGTTCTCGTGGTAGCCATTGGCGACGTCGACGCAGACGTACTGCACCGCCCCCGGCGCGGCCCGCACCAGCGCCTCGAACTTTTCCTCGTCGGCGCGGGTGATGCCCATCGAGTAGAAGGCCGCCGACCTGCGTTCGAGGCCGCCGAGGAAGCGCACGTAGTCTTCGATGCCGTAGTGCTTGTGCAGCGCGGTCGACAGCCCGAAGCGGTCCAGTGCCCGCGCCATCTCGAAGGTGCCGATGGTGTCCATGTTGGCGGCGATGATCGGGATTCCCCCGTAGGTCGCCTTGGCGTGGCGAAACGCGAACTCGCGCTTGATGTCGACTTCGCTGCGCGAAGTCAGCGTCGAACGCTTGGGGCGGATCAGCACGTCCTTGTAGTCGAGCCTGACCTCGTGTTCGATGTGCATCGGCTTTTCTCCCGGCTGGCGCGCGGCTGCAAGTTTAGGGGCCCGTCGCGCCGGAACCCTGGACTGTCGGCGGGGCCGGCAGCGAGCCGGCGCCCCGCCGGCGCAGTAAGGTTCGCCCTCTGCCGCCGACTGTCACAACGATGCCGCCCAAGGAGCCCTTCATGCTGATCCGCCGCCGCAGCGACATTGCACCATCCGAGATCACGCCGGTGGCTGTCTGGCGCGAACGGCGATCGGTCGTGCAGGCCGCATTGGCGGCCGGCCTCCTCGGCGCCACCGGGGTTGCGGCGGCACAGAAGCAGCCCGCCGCCAGGCTGGCCGGCCGGCCCAGCGCGTTGTCGACGATGGAGCGGCCCGCCGCCTATGAGGTGGTGACGAACTACTGCAACTTCTACGAGTTCGGCACCGAGAAGGAAGACCCGGCGCAGCACGCGCCGAAGCTGCTGCGCCCGCGTCCCTGGCAGGTTGCCGTCGACGGCGAGGTGCGCCGGCCGCGCAACTTCGACATTGACGAGCTGCTGAAGCTGGCGCCGATGGAGGAGCGGATCTACCGGCTGCGTTGCGTCGAGGCCTGGTCCGTCGTGGTGCCCTGGGTCGGCTATCCGCTGGCCGAACTGATCCGGCGCGTCGAGCCGACCGGTAATGCCAAGTACGTCGAGTTCACGACGCTGGCCGATCCGAAGCAGATGCCGGGCCTGCAGTCGCGCGTGATCGACTGGCCGTACGTGGAGGGCTTGCGGCTGGACGAGGCAATGCACCCGCTGACACTGCTCACCTTCGGCCTGTACGGCGAGGTGCTGCCGAACCAGAACGGCGCGCCGCTGCGGATCGTCGTGCCTTGGAAGTACGGCTTCAAGAGTGCCAAGTCTCTGGTCCGCATCCGTTTCGTCGAGCGGCAGCCAGTGAACAGCTGGCAGAAGTCGGCGCCCAGCGAGTACGGCTTCTATTCGAACGTCAACCCGAGTGTCGATCATCCGCGCTGGAGCCAGGCCAGCGAGCGGCGCCTGGGCGAGGGCGGACTGTTTTCGCGGCGCCGGCCGACCCTGATGTTCAACGGCTACGGCGAACAGGTGGCGGCGCTGTACGCCGGCATGGACCTGAAGCGCCTGTTCTGAGCGCCTCGGAATGGGCGAGCGAGGCATGCCGCTGCTGGCGCGGCTCACATCGCTGGTGCCGACGGTGCTGCAGCCAGGCACGTTCGCACGGCTGCGGGCGGTGCTGTTCGTCCTCGCCCTGCTGCCGCTGGCGCGGCTGTTCTTCCTCGGCGCGACCTCGGGGCTGGGCGCCAACCCGGTGGAATTCGTGATCCGCTCGCTTGGCAACTGGACGCTGGTGGCGCTCGTCGTCACGCTGTCGGTGACGCCGGTGCGGCTGGCCACCGGGTGGGCGTGGCCGATGCGGCTGCGGCGCATGTTCGGTCTGTTCACCTTCTTCTATGCCGTGCTGCATCTCGGCGCCTACCTGTGGCTCGACCGCTGGTTCGACGTCCCGGCGATCTGGCGGGACGTGCTGAAGCGGCCCTACATCACCCTCGGCTTTGCCGCCATGACGCTGCTCGTGCCGCTGGCGGCGACGTCGAGCAACGGCTGGGTCAGGCGGCTGGGGGCGCGCAACTGGCAGCGCCTGCACCGGCTCGTCTACCTGACTGCCGTGCTCGCGGTCGCCCACTTCTGGTGGCAGAAGGCGGCCAAGAACGATGTCGGCGAGCCGCTCGTGTACGCGCTGGTCGTCGGCCTGCTGCTCGGCGTGCGCCTGCTGCGCCTGGCACGGCAGCGCTACGGCAGCGTCGACTCGAGCGCCAGCAGATCCTCGATCGTCTCGCGGCGGCGGATCTCGTAGAACCGCTCGCCGTCGACCATGACTTCAGCCGCGCGGCCACGCGAGTTGTAGTTGCTGGCCATGCTCATGCCGTAGGCGCCGGCGCCCATGATGGCGAGCAGGTCGCCCGGCTCGATCGAAAGCTCGCGCCCGCGCGCCAGCCAGTCGCCCGATTCGCAGATCGGCCCGACGATGTCGTAGGTGCGCGCCGGGCCCTGGCGCAGCGCGACCGGCTGGACGTCCATCCACGCGTCGTAGAGCGCCGGCCGCAGCAGGTCGTTCATCGCCGCGTCGACGACGAGGAAGTTCTTCTCGGCGCCCGGCTTGACGATGTTCACGCGCGCCAGCAGGGCGCCGGCCGGGCCGACGATCGACCGGCCGGGTTCGAACATCAACGTCTTGCCGCCGTGGCCGCGTGCGTCGACCCGGGCGGCGAGGGCGCCGATCAGTTCGGCCGCGGCGGGCGGACTCTCGTCGCGGTAACGGATGTCGAGACCGCCGCCGAAGTCGATGTGCGCGAGCTCGATTCCCTCCTGGGCCAGGGCGTCGACGAGGTCGAGCAGCCGGTCGGCGGCCTGCAGGTACGGCGAGATGTCGCCGATGCGCGAGCCGATGTGGCAGTCGATGCCGACGACGTCGACGTGATCCATCGCCGCGGCTCGCCGGTACAGCGGCAGCGTGTCGGCGTAGGCGACGCCGAACTTGTCCGACTTCAGCCCGGTCGAGATGTAGGGGTGCGTCCGCGGATCGACGTCCGGATTCACGCGCACCGAAACACGCGCCCGACGGCGCATGTCTGCGGCGACGCGACCGACTATCTCCAGTTCTGCCGCCGATTCGAGGTTGAAGCACAGGATGTCCGCCGCCAGCGCCTGCGCGATCTCGGCCGGCGTCTTGCCGACGCCCGAGAACACCACCTTGCGGGGGTCGCCGCCGGCGGCGATCACCCGCGCCAGTTCGCCGCCCGAGACGATGTCGAAGCCGCTGCCGGCGCGGGCGAGGAGGCTGAGCACGGCCAGGTTCGAGTTGGCCTTCATCGCGTAGCAGACCAGCGACGGGCGGCCCCGCAGCGCGCCTGTGTAGGCGGCGAACGCGCCCTCGATCGCGGCCCGCGAGTAGACGTACGTCGGCGTGCCGAAGCGGTCGGCGATCTCGGCCAGCGGCACGCCCTCGCAGGCGAGCACGCCGCGGCGCCGGCTGAAGGCTTCGACGCGGCGGCGGGCCGCAGGCTCGGTCACTGCGTTCGCTCCTGCGTGGGCGGAACGTCGTGCGTTGCCGGCGGCGGCTGCTTGCGGCGCGCCTCCTCGGGCAGTACCAGCGGCCCCTTCTGGCCGCAGGCGACCGTCAGCGTGACCGCCAATACAATCGAACAAAGGCAGCGAAGCATCGAGGCAATCTAGCATGGGCATGAGCGAACCCGATTTCCTGGCCGCAGCCGAGCGCACGCTCGATGCGATCGAGGCAGCGGTCGAGGCCTGCGATGCCGACATCGATGCGACGCGCGCCGGCAACGTGCTGACGCTGGAACTGGTCAATGGCACGCGGATCGTCGTCAACAGCCAGACGCCGATGCGGCAGATCTGGGTGGCAGCGAGAAGCGGCGGCTTTCACTACGAGTGGCGCGACGGCGCCTGGCGCGACACGCGCGACGGATCCGAACTGTTCACCGCGCTGTCGCGGGCGATATCGGCACAGGGCGGTGTCGCGGTCCTGCTGCGCGGCGGCTGACGGCCGGCCGACTAGAAGATCTGCTCGCGGACCCTGGTGGTCGCGGCCGGCTCGGCTCCGGGCAATGCATCCTCCAGGCCGACGCTGGCGACGCCCTGCCCCGGCTGGAACTCGGCGAAGTAGATCTCGCCGCCGACATTGACCACGCCTTCGGGCTCCGTCATCGGCAGCGGCGGCCGGTTCGGCAGCACCTTGGCCATGTAGGAAATCCAGATCGGCAGCGCCAGGCCACCGCCGGTCTCGCGGTCGCCGAGCGGCCGCGGCTGGTCGAATCCCATCCAGGACACCGCGACGATGCCGCCGCCGTAGCCGGCGAACCAGGCGTCGTGCGAGTCATTGGTGGTGCCGGTCTTGCCCGCGATGTCGTCGCGGCGCAGGCGCGCCGCGCTGGCCGCCGTGCCATAGCGGGTGACATCGCGCAGCAGGCTGTCCATCACGTAGGCATTGCGCGCGTCGAGGACGCGCGTGCTCTCGTCGCCGGCCCGCGACCGCTGCCCCGCCATGATGACGCGACCGCGCGCATCGGTGACCCGGTCGATCAGCACCAGCGGCACCCGGTAGCCGCCGTTGGCAAAGACCGCGTACGCGGCGGTCATCTGCCACGGCGTCACCGAACCGGCGCCAAGGGCCATGGTCAGGTAGGGCGGGTGCTTGGCGGGCTCGAAGCCGAAGCGGGCAATGTGCTGCTGGGCGTACTGCGGCCCGATCGCCTTGATGACGCGGATCGACACCAGGTTCTTCGACCGCGCCAGCGCCTGCCGCAGGCGCAGCGGGCCGTCGAACTTGCCGTCGTAGTTCTTGGGCTCCCACGGCTGCCCGCCGGTCTCCGCCGGGTCGACCGCGAACGGCGCATCGTTGACCAGCGTGCTCGGCATGAAGCCTCGCTCGAGGGCGGCCGAGTAGACGAACGGCTTGAAGCTGGACCCCGGCTGGCGCCACGCCTGGGTGGCGTGATTGAACTTGTTGAGGTTGAAGTCGAAGCCGCCGACCAGCGCCCGCACCGAGCCGTCGCGCGAGTCGGCAGCGACGAACGCCGACTCCACCTGCGGAAGCTGCGTGATCTCCCATTGCCCCTTGCTTTGCCGCGTCACCCGCACCAGAGCGCCAGGCACGATCCGGCGCGACGGCTGCGCCTTCGGGTCGAGCGAGCGGGCGGCGAAGCGAAGCCCCTCGCCGCTGATGTCGATCGCTTCGCCGCCCTGCAGGACGGCCTGGACCTTTCTCGGCGAAGCCGCGACGACCACCGCCGGAAACAGGTTCGGGCTGTCGATCGCCTCGACGATGGCGTCCTCGATTCGCTGCTCGCGCTGGGCCGGCTCCGCCGGCAGCTCGATGAACGCCTCCGGACCTCGGTAGCCGTAGCGGCGGTCGTAGCTGAGCACCTGGTTGCGCACGGCCTCGTACGCGGTCAGCTGCTCGCTGCTGATCAGCGTCGTGTGCACGTTCAGGCCGAGGGTGTAGGCCTCCTCTCGGTACGCATCGAAGACCGCCTGGCGCGCCATCTCGGCGGCGAACTCCGCGTGCGGCAGCGCGCGGCTGGTGCCCGGCGACTGGACGGCTGATGCCTGGCGCGGCTTGAACGGCTCGGCCACCGCCTCGTCGTGTTCCGGCTGCGAGATGAACCCCAGCTGCAGCATGCGAGACAGCACGTACTGCTGGCGCGTCTTGGCGCGGCGGGGGTTGGCCCACGGGTTGTACGCACTCGGCGCCGCCGGCAGCCCGGCCAGCATGGCCGCCTCCCCGGCGGTCAGCTCGGGCAGCTTCTTGCCGAAGTAGGTCTGGGCGGCGGCGGAAAAGCCATAAGCGCGCTGGCCGAGGAAGATCTGGTTGACATAGACCTCCAGGATGCGGTCCTTGGCCAGCTCGGACTCGATCTTGAAGGCCAGCGCGATCTCGTAGATCTTGCGCAGGTAGCTGCGCTCGGAGCTCAGGTAGAAGTTGCGCGCGACCTGCATGGTGATCGTGCTGCCGCCCTGGCCGCGCCGCCCCGAGGAAAAGTTGGCCACCATGGCGCGGACCAGACCCATGTAGTCGACCCCCCGGTGGCGGTAGAAGGCGTCGTCCTCGGCGGCCAGGATCGCCTGCCGGACCCGCTCCGGCACCTCCTCGATCGGCACGTAGTAGCGCCGCTCCTCGCCGAATTCCCCGATCAGGACACCGTCGGCGCTCCAGACCCGCAGCGGTATGCGCGGCTGGTAATCGGTCAGCGTGTCGATCGACGGCAGGTTGGCGTAGGCGAGGGCGAAGACGAACAGCAGCACCAGCGCCGCCGAAACCAGCCCGGCCGCGCCGGCCACGGCCAGGCCGAGCAGCCACTTCGCCCACAGGGGAGCGTTGCGCAAATGCTGCACTAGGGAAGCTGCGGGCGCTGGGGGCGTCTTGGTCACCGGGCTATGGCAGGGACGTCGGTCGGGCGCATTTGCCGCGCAAGGCGGTCGGGGCGTCGCCACCGCACGTATCGATGGGCAGAGCGAAGTCTAAGGCTGGGCCGGCCGCTGGCGGCGGGAGGCCTAGCCTGTTCGGCTGGCGCCGCTGCCGCCCATCGTCCGAGTCGACGACGCTTCGATCGTCCGTACGTAGGGCTTGTGAATGTTTGAGTCTTGTTGATAGGATTTCAAGTAGCATCCAACAAAATCGCGGTAAACGCTCGAAAGATAAGGAAAAATCGGCGTCGAGCCCGGCCTCTTCGGCGGGCGTGTGAGGCGCAGACCATCCTTGTTGGCAAGGCCCGGCTGCTGAGGGCCTCCGGTCGAGAGTAGCTGCGCTTTCGGGAGCGCCGCCTTGGCTTTTGATTTGCCTTTCCTGTCGAGCAAAACGCCGCCGCTGATCGGCCTGGACATCGGCTCGTCGAGCGTCAAGCTGGTCGAGTTGTCGGGCGCCTCGCCCGGCACGCTCTGCCTGGAGCGCTACGCCATCGAGCCGCTGCCCCGCGGCGCGGTCGTCGACGGCAACTTCGACAAGATCGACGTGGTGGCCGAGGCCGTCAAGCGCGCCTGGCGGCGGTCGGGAACGCGGATCAAGAACGTCGCGATGGCGCTGCCGGCGTCGGCCGTCATCACCAAGCGGATCGCCCTGCCGGCCAACCTCCGCGAGGAGGAGATGGAGATACAGGTCGAGAGCGAGGCCAATCAGTACATACCGTTCGCGCTCGACGAAGTGAGTCTTGACTTTCAGGTTCTCGGGCCGATCCCCAATTCGCCCGACGACGTCGAGGTCCTGATCGCGGCGTCGCGCAAGGAAAAGGTCGAGGACCGGATGGCGGTCGCGCAGATCGCCGGCCTGAAGCCGGCGATCATCGACGTCGAGTCCTACGCAATGCGCGGGGCGCTGGAGCGGCTGATCGAGCAGCTGCCCAACCGAGGCGAAGGGCTGGTGATCGCGGCTTTCTACCTCGGCGCCAATTCGACCACGGCCACTGTCATGCACGACGGCGAGGCGATCTACGAGCGGGACCAACCCTTTGGCGGCCAGCAGCTGACCAGCGACATCGCCCGCGCCTATGGCATCTCGGTCGACGAGGCCGAGCAGAAGAAGCGCAGCGGCGACCTGCCGGTCAACTTCGAGTCGGACGTGCTGCGGCCGTTCGTCGAGGCGGCGGTGACCGAGATCACCCGCGCGCTGCAGTTCTTCTTCACCTCGACGCCGTACACGCGGATCGACCAGATCATGCTGGCGGGGGGGTCGGCGGTGCTGACCGGCCTGGCCGACGAGCTGATGGAGCGCGCCCAGGTGCCGACCGCGGTGATCTCGCCGTTCAAGGGCATGGCGATCGCCAGCAGCGTGCGCGAGAAGCAGCTGCGGCTCGATGCTCCGGGACTGCTCACGCCGTGCGGCCTCGCCATGCGGAGGTTCGACAGATGAGACCGTCGATGATCCGCCTGGACCTCGTTGCCGCTGCCCGGGCAGCGCACGGCGACCTGCGCCTGCGGGGGCTGCGATGAGGATCCGCGTCAACCTGCTGCCTCACCGGGCCGAGCGGCGCGAGCGGCAGAAGAGGGCGTTCCTCTTCTCGACCGCCCTGAGCCTGCTCGTCGGCGCCGCCCTGGTGTTCGTGGTGTGGAGCGTCCTGCAGCAGCAGATCTCCGGCCAGAGCGAACGCAACGAGTTCATCGCGGCGGAGAACCGCAAGCTGGACCTGCAGATCCGCGAGATCGCCACCCTGCGTCAGGAGATCGACGCGCTGGTGGCGCGGCAGCGCGCGGTCGAGGACCTGCAGGCCGACCGCAACCAGCCCGTGTACCTGCTCGACGAGCTGGTCCGCCAGGTTCCGGAGGGGATCTACCTGCGCTCGGTCAAGCAGGAGGACAAGAAGATCAGCGTGGTCGGCTGGGCGGCGTCCAACGAGCGGGTGTCCGAGTTCCTGCGCAACCTGCAGGGCAACTCCAAGTTCCTCGAGCAGCCGGAACTGGTCGAGATCCGCATCTCCGGCCAGCAGCCACCGGGCGTGCAGCGCCGCCTGTTCGACTTCTCGCTGCGCTTCGCCATGAAGCCGACGCCGGAGCGGGCACAGCTGCAGCAGTCACAGAAGGCGCCGCCGGCGAAAGCGGCGACGCCGCCGGCCAGGAAGTAGGGCGGCTTCACGCACCGAGGCGACACGCATGGCAATCGACATCCGACAGCTGCGGTCCCAGTTCGAGGGCCTCACCTTCGACAACATCGGCTCCTGGCCGCTGCTGCCGCGCCTGACCGTCTGGGTGCTGGTGGTGGTGGTCTGCGCGGTGGCCGGCTACTTCCTGCTGTGGAGCCAGCAGTCGGAGGAGCTGGACCGGCTGCGCGCCGAGGAGCTGACGCTGAAGGACCAGTACCGCGCCAAGCTGCAGCAGGCCATCAACCTGGACGAGCTGCGGCGGCAGAAGGAGCTGGTCAGCCAGTACGTGCTGACGCTGGAGAAGCAGCTGCCGAGCAAGGCCGAGATGGATGCGCTGCTGTCCGACATCAACCAGGCGGGCATCGGTCGCGGCCTGCAGTTCGAGCTGTTCCGTCCGGGACAGACGGCCCTGAAGGACTACTACGCCGAGCTGCCGATCTCGGTGCGCGTGTCCGGCCGCTACCACGACCTGGGCGCGTTTGCCGGCGACATCGCCAACCTGCCGCGCATCGTCACGCTGAACAACGTGAACCTGACCGCCCAGCGCGATGGCGTGCTGGCACTGGATGCGACCGCGAAGACCTACCGCTACCTCGACGAAGAGGAGCTGGCTGCGCAGCGCAAGGCCAGGCAGCAGGCCGCCAAGAAGTGACGATGCCGATGAACTTCGCCCGACTGATCCTGCCGATGACGGCCGTTGCGCTGGCCGCGGGATGCGCGCCGTCGAACGAATCCGAGCTGCGCCAGTGGATGGCCGAGGTGCGCCAGCAGGTGCGCCCCGTCACCAACCCGGTGGCGCCGCCGAAGGAGTTCACGCCCTTCGGCTACGAGAGCGGCAGCCTGATCGACCCGTTCGATCCGCAGAAGGTGGTGACCGCGGTGGCCCGCCAGCAGCAGGTGCGGGCGAGCGCGAGCACGATCCGGCCCGACTTCGAGCGCCGTCGCGAGGCGCTGGAGGCGTTCCCGCTGGAGGAGATCAAGATGGTCGGGATGATGCGCCAGCGCAACGTCAACGTCGCCCTGCTGCAGGGCGGCAGTGCCACGCACATGGTGCGGGTCGGCAACTACGTCGGCCAGAACTTCGGCCTGATCACACGCATCTCCGAGGCGGACGTGCAGATCAAGGAAATCGTTCAGGACGCGGCGGGCGAGTGGGTCGAACGCCCGGCCAAGCTGGAACTGCAGGAAGCGGCGCAAACAGGGGGCAAGCGATGAGGATGGCGGTCAAGGTTGTACTTGCTGCGGCGCTGGTCGCCGCGGCCTCGGTGCCGGCCCTCGGCCCCGCTCCGGCGCGGGCCCAGGCAGTCGCGGCAGCCAACAGCATCGAGCGCGTCGATGCGACGCAGACCGCCGCCGGCGTGCTGCTGACCATCGAGCTGAAGTCGCCGCTGAAGGACGTGCCGCCCAGTTTCTCGGTCGCCAATCCGGCGCGGATCGCGATCGACCTGGCAGGCACGGACAGCAACGTCGGCCGCAATGCGGTCGAGTTCAACCAGGGTGATCTGCGTTCGGTCAACATCGTGCAGGCGCAGGAGCGCACCCGCCTGGTGCTGAACCTGCGCCGGCCGGTGAACCACGCGGTCACCGTCAGCGGCAACCTGGTCCAGGTGGCGCTCGGCGGGCTGGTCGACACGACGACCTTCCGCGCCACGGCCGCCACACCGGCGACGCCGGCCGTTCCGGCGGCCGCCGCCGCGGCGAGCGGGCCGCGGGCGCTGCGATCGGTCGACTTCCGCCGCGGCGCCGAAGGCGAAGGGCGCGTGCTGGTCGACCTGTCGGATCCGAACACCAGCCTCGACATCCGCGAGCAGGGCAACCGGGTGATCGTCGACTTCCTCAACACGAGCGCACCCGAGTCGCTGCGGCGCCGGCTCGACGTCACCGACTTCGGCACGCCGATCGCGATGGTCAACACGTCGCAGCAGGGCGCCAATGTCCGCATGGTGATCGAGCCGCGCGGCATCTGGGAATACAACGCCTACCAGAGCGACACGCGGTTCGTGGTCGAGGTCAAGCCGGTCAAGGAGGATCCGACCCGGCTGATCCAGGGCACCCGCCCGGGCTACCAGGGCGAGCGGCTGTCGCTGAACTTCCAGAACGTCGACGTGCGGGCGCTGCTGCAGGTGATCGCCGACTTCACCGACCTGAACATCATCACCAGCGACTCGGTCGGCGGCTCGATCACGCTGCGGCTGAAGGACGTCCCGTGGGACCAGGCGCTCGACATCATCCTGCAGAGCAAGGGCCTGGACATGCGCAAGAACGGCAACGTGATCATCGTTGCCCCGCGCGACGAGCTGGCGGCGAAGGAGAAGCTCGAGCTCGAGGCACGCGGCCAGATCGCCGACCTCGAGCCGCTGCGGGCGGAGAGCTTCGTCGTCAACTACCAGAAGGTGGAAGACGTGCGCAAGCTGCTGGTCGATGCGCAGCAGCGCATGCTGTCCAAGCGCGGCACCGTCGTCGTCGATCCGCGCACCAACCAGCTGTTCGTGCGCGACACGGCGGCGCGGCTCGAGGAGGTGCGCCGGCTGCTGCAGAAGATCGACGTCCAGGTGCCGCAGGTGCTGATCGAGGCGCGCATCGTCGAGGCCGACGACACCTTCAGCCGCAACCTCGGCGTGCGGCTCGGCGGCTCCAGCGGCTATCCGCGGCAGGTCGGCAGCTCCGGCGCCTACGCCACCGGCGGCGGGGTCGGCGCGACCTCGGCGACGGGCCCGGGTGGGACGGTCATCACGAACACCGCCGCACCGGGCGGCGCCGGCGCCATCGACACGGCGACGCTGACCAGCAACGCCAACTTCGTCAACTTGCCGGCGGCGGCGATCGGCGGCTTCGGCGCCGCCGGCGCGGCACTGACGCTGTTCAACGCCTCGCTGTCGCGCTTCCTGTCGCTGGAGGTCTCGGCGCTGGAGGCCGACGGCCGCGGCAAGATCATCTCCAGCCCGCGCGTGATCACCGCCGACAAGGTCAAGGCGTCGATCGAGCAGGGCACGGAGATCCCCTACCAGGAGGCCTCGACGGCGGGCAACACCAGCGTCCAGTTCAAGAAGGCGACATTGCGGCTTGAGGTCACCCCGCAGATCACGCCGGAGGGGGCGATCTTCCTCGACGTCAAGGTCAACAAGGACAGCCCCGGGCAACAGACCCTGTCCGGCCCGGCGATCGACACCAAGAACGTGCAGACGCAGGTACTGGTCGAGAACGGCGGCACGGTCGTCCTCGGCGGCATCTTCGAGCAGCAGGAGCGCAAGACGGTCACCAAGGTGCCGTTCCTGGGCGACCTGCCGCTGGTCGGCTACCTGTTCAAGAACACCAGCACGGTCAGCGACCGCAGCGAGCTGCTGATCTTCATCACGCCGCGGATCGTGACGAGCCAGGTCTCCGGTCGCTGACGCGCACTGCCGACCCCGTACAAGCCTGCCTGTGAGAAGCGAGATGACAATGGGTTGCTCCGCTGGACTGAACCTTTTCGGCTGCGGCCGGTTCGTGCGGCTCGCCGCCTTGCTCGCCGGCGCGGCGATCGTCGCCGCCTGCGGCGACCAGGCGCCCGGCGGCGGCACCGGCGGCGGCACGTCGACACCGATCACGGCGGCCAGCATCGAAATGAGCACGTCGCGCAGCTCGATCGCGGCGCGGGCCGGTGAAGCGGTCGACGTCACGGTCACGGCGCTCGACAGTTCGCGCCGAGCCGTTGCCGATGTCCCGGTCACGATGTCGGCCGACTCCGGTGTGCTGACCTCGGCCAGCGGCACGACCGATGCCAGCGGCAAGCTGGTCGCCAAGTTCGAGCTCGGCCAGGACCGCTCGAACCGCACGGTGACGATCAAGGCGACCGCCGGCGAACTGTCGAGCAGCGCGACGATCCAGGTGACCGGCACGACGCTCACGCTGACGTCCAACGCCAGCTCGGTCAGCGGACCGAGCGCCACGGCGAAGCTGTCGGCACGGCTGATCGACGCGGCCAGCGAGCCGATCTCGGGCGCGGCCATCGTGTTCAGCACCGACCAGGGCACGCTGAGCGCGACCACGGCGGCCACCGACGCCAGCGGCACGGCCACGGTCGAGATCTCCGGCATCACGACCGAGGCGAACATCGTCGCCGAGTCTGGCTCGACCGTCGGGTCGGTGACCATCCGTGCCTCGGGCCAGGGCCAAGTGACGCTCCTGCCCGAGGGTGTCGTCATCAGGGACTTCATCGTCCAGGCCAATCCGGCAGTGACCGGCCCCAACCAGCCGGGCAACACCGGCAACTTCTCGTCGATCGACGTCCGCGTGTTCGGTGCGCTGGGCGTCACCGAGAACGTCCAGGTCGGCAACGCGGCGGTTCGTTTCCGCATCGCCACCAGCCCGCCGTACGGCGTGCTCGACGTCGATACCTCGGTCAACCCGGCGCTGAGCAACAGCACGGGGCTGGCGACCAACCGCTTCGTTCCGGGCGGGGCGACTTCCGGCACCGATGCAATCGTCATCTGCGCCTCGGTGGACGGGCTCGCCGTGCCGGCGACACCGGGGCTGGATTTCGCGGGCAACCCCTGCCAGGCCAACGAGAAGCCGGTGCGGCTGACGGTGGCGCAGCAGGCGCTGTTCGTGAAGATCTCGACCGACAACCAGATCGAGAAGACCGACGGCGGACTGACCTACACGAAGAAGTTCACCGTGAACGTCACCGATGCCGCCGGCCGGGGCGTGCCCGGTGTGGTCGTCACGCCGCGGCTGCTGCCCGTCTACTACTACAAGGGCTACTACACGCTGGGCGAGGAGCAGTGGAGCAAGGCAGCGAATCTGCGCTGCGACAACGAGGACAGCAACTTCAACGGCATCCTCGATTCGCAGGACAACAACGAGAATGGCGACGCCTTCGTGTGGCCGGGCCAGGCGGCCGCGGTTTCGGTCGCCAACAACGGCGTCACCGACGGCACCGGCTTCGTCATCCTGAGCCTCAAGTACGGTCAGCGGTTCGGCACCTGGGCGACCTACCAGATCGAGGCGCGTGCCTCGGTGGGCGGCACCGAAGGCGTGGCCCAGTTCGAGTACGGGCTCGACGTGGCCACCCCCGACGTCAAGAACAAGGAGGCCACGCCCGGCTTCCAGACCAGCCCTTACGGCGTTGGGACCAGTTGCTCGGACCCGCGCTGAAGCCTGCCGGCAGCAGCGGCCCGATCGCCCGGCCGGCAGCCCAGCGCTGAACGGCCGCGGGTTGCCGCGCTAGTGCAGCTGCGACCGGCGATCTTCCTGATCGGCATGATGGGCGCCGGCAAGTCGACGGTGGGTCGGCTGCTGGCGCGCCGCTGCGGCTTCGATTTCATCGACTGCGACCGCGAGCTGGAAGCGAGAAGCGGGGTGAGCGTCGCCACCATCTTCGAGCTCGAAGGCGAGGAGAGCTTCCGCCGCCGCGAGGCGGCGCTGATCGACGAGCTGACGCAGCAGCCGCGCACGGTGCTGGCCACCGGCGGCGGCGCGATCCTGAGCGAACAGAACCGCCGCCACCTGCGCAGCCGCGGGCTGGTGATCTACCTGAGCGCATCGCTCGACGAGATCCTGCGCCGCACGCAGAAGGATCGTGCCCGTCCGCTGCTGCAGGCCGCCGACCGGCGTGGCCGGATTGCCCAGCTGCTTGCCGAGCGCGAGGCGCTGTACCGGCAGGTGGCCCACCTGACCGTGCAGTCCGGATCCGGCAATCCGAACCGGCTTGTGGCCAAGCTGCTGCAGGACGAGCAGGTGGCGGCGGTGCTGCGCGGCGCCTGAGCCTGGCGCCGGCCTGAGGCGCGAAGCTCAATAGAATTGCGCCCATGCGCTGCCTGACGGTCGACCTCGCCGGCCGACCCTACGACATCCAAATCGGCCCCGGCCTGCTCGCGCGGCTGGGCGAGTTCGTCGGCCCGCTGCGGCCGTCGCGGCTGCTGGTCGTCACCGACCCGCGCGTCGGCCCGCTGTACGCCTCGCGCGTGCAGGCGTCGCTGCAGCCGCTGGCGCGGACTGCCGTGTTCGAGCTTGCCGGCGGCGAGGCGGGCAAGGATCTGCGGGCGGTGGAGGCGGTGCTCGACGCGCTGCTGGCGGCCGGCGCCGACCGCAAGAGCGTCGCCATCGCGCTCGGCGGCGGTGTGGTCGGCGACATCGCCGGTTTTGCCGCCGCGATCTACATGCGCGGCATCCGCTTCGTTCAGGTGCCGACCACGCTGCTGGCCCAGGTCGACTCCTCCGTCGGCGGCAAGACCGGGGTCAACCACCCGCGCGGCAAGAACCTGATCGGCGCCTTCCACCAGCCGCAGGCGGTCGTCGCCGACACCGACACGCTGCGCACGCTGCCGCCGCGCGAACTGTCGGCCGGGCTGGCGGAGGTGCTCAAGCACGGCCTGCTGGCCGACGCCGGGTACTTCGCGCGGGTGACGCGTGAACTGCCGCGCCTGCTCGCCTGCGACGAGCAGGCGCTGGCCGAGGCGATTGCACGCTCGTGCGAGATCAAGGCGGCCATCGTCGCGCGCGACGAGAAGGAGTCCGGCGAGCGCGCACTGCTGAACCTGGGACACACGTTTGCCCACGCGATCGAGACGCTGACCGGCTACGGCCGCTGGCTGCACGGCGAGGCGGTCGGCTGTGGCATCTGCCTGGCCGCCGACCTGTCGAGGCGGCTTGGCCTGATCGCGCGCGACGACGTCGAGATCGTCGAGCGGGCCGTCGCTGCGGCAGGGCTGCCGACCCGGATCGACGGCCTGAGCCGCAGCGCCGCAGTCGAGTCGATGCGCGGCGACAAGAAGGCCGAGGCCGGCGAGATCCGCTTCATCGTGCTCGAACGGATCGGCCGTGCCGTGCAGCGCACCGTCCCGCCGGCGGTGCTCGACGCGACGCTCGCGGCCGGCGGCTACCGGTGAGTGGCATGGACGGCGTGCTTGCGCCCTACGCCGTGCATGGGTCGACCAGCCGCGGCCGGCTGCACGCCGAGCCGCCGGCGGCGACGCGCAGCGACTTCCAGCGCGACCGCGACCGCATCGTGCACAGCACGGCGTTCCGGCGGCTCGAATACAAGACGCAGGTCTTCGTCAACCACGAGGGCGACCTGTTTCGCACCCGCCTGACGCACTCGCTGGAGGTGGCGCAGATCGCCCGCGCGCTGGCGCGCTCGCTCTGCGCCAACGAAGATCTGGTCGAGGCGATCGCGCTGGCGCACGACCTCGGTCACACGCCGTTCGGCCACGCCGGCCAGGACGCGCTGAACGACTGCATGCGGCCGTATGGCGGCTTCGAGCACAACCTGCAGTCGCTGCGGGTGGTCGACGAACTCGAGGAGCGCTACGCCGCCTTCAACGGCCTGAACCTGTGCTTCGAGACGCGCGAAGGGATACTGAAGCACTGCTCGGCGGACCATGCCCGGCGCCTGGGCGAGATCGGCGAGCGCTTCCTGCTGCGCCGGCAGCCGTCGATCGAGGCGCAGATCGCCAACCTGGCCGACGAGATCGCCTACGACAACCACGACATCGACGACGGGCTGCGCTCTGGACTGCTGACGCTGGCGCAACTGGACGAGGTGCCGGTGTTCGCCCGCCATGCGCAGACGGTGCGCGCCGAGTACCCGGGCATCGGCGAGCGGCGAATGATCCACGAAACGGTGCGGCGGATGATCAACGCGCTGGCGGTCGACCTGATCGACGAGTCGCGTCGCCGCATCGGCGAGGCCGCGCCGGCGTCGGTCGACGACGTTCGCGATGCGCCACCGCTGGTCGCATTCTCGCCGCCGGTGCGCGCCGAGGAGGACGCGCTGAAGCGGTTCCTGCGCGATCATCTGTACCGCCACTACCAGGTGATGCGCATGACCGAGAAGGCGCGGCGCATCGTCCGCGAACTGTTCGAGGCTTTCATCGACGAGCCGCGGCTGCTGCCGACCGACCATCGGCAGCGCGTCGAGCACGACGGTCCCAGGGCGATCGCCGACTACGTGGCCGGGATGACCGATCGGTATGCGATGAAGGAACACCGGCGTCTGTTCGCCGCCGGCGAGATCTGAAAGACTGAGCCCGACTTATGGGCAAACGGAATGCACAGCGTGCCGGGGCGCCGAGCTTCGGGCCCCCGGCAGTCGACCCGCGGCGCCGCCGTCTGCTCGGCTGCAGCTGCTGCGCCGCCGGCGGCCTGCTGCTGTCGAGCCCCGTCGTGGCGAACGCCGCCACGCCGGCCGCGGTCGAGGACTGGCGCTCGCGCCTGCTGCAAGGTGAGCGCTCACTTTGGCTGGCGCGCGGTGACGATCAGGTCCGGACGACCTACTGGACCCCCGACGCCGGCTACGACGGCGAGGCGTACAAGGAGATCTGCTGGCTGCTGCGCGACGTGCAGGCAAACAAGAGCTTTGCCATGTCGCCACGACTGCTCGACGTGCTGTGCGGCCTGCAGAACTGGCTGGCGCACGGCGGCCACCGGCAACCGATTCACGTCAATTCCGGCTACCGTTCCTTTGCCACCAACTACCGCACCGAAGGGGCGGCACTGAACTCGCGCCACCTGAGCGGCCAGGCGGCCGACATCACCGTGCCCGGCGTGCCGCTCGCCCGCCTCGCCGGCATGGCCAGCCTGTTCGGCGAGGGCGGCGTCGGCATGTACCTCAACAAGGGCTTCGTCCACGTCGATACCGGCAACGAGCGCATCTGGATCAAGTGACAAAATTGGGGTCAGAGTCCAATTTCTGGCTTCCAATCCTCAGGGATCCACGATGGCTCGGTTACCGCGCCTGACCGCCCCCGGCTTCCCGCATCACCTGATCCAGCGCGGCAACAACCGCCAGCCGATCTTCGTCGACGAAGCGGACTGCGTCCGGTTTCTCGACGATCTCGCCGCACTGGCGCCGCTGCATGGTCTGGCGATTCACGCCTACGTGCTGATGCCGAACCACGTACACCTGCTGGCGACGCCGGCCGAAAGCGCCACGCTCGCCCGCTTCATGCAGGCGCTCGGTCGTCGCTACGTGCGCTGGTTCAATGCGCGTCACCGGCGCACCGGCACCCTGTGGGAAGGGCGCTACCGATCGACGGTGGTCGACACCGAGCGCTACCTGCTCGCCTGCATGCGCTACATCGAGTTGAACCCGGTGCGGGCCGGGCTGGTCGACGAGCCGGCGGCATACCGGTGGTCGAGTCACCGTCATCAGTTGGGCCTGATCGCAGACGCTGCGGTGAGCGAGCACGGCGTGTACTGGTCGCTCGGCAACACGCCGTTCGAGCGGCAACTGGCCTACCGCCGCCTGGTCGAGCAGGCCCTGCCGACGGGCGAACTCGAGGCGATACGCAGCGCGACCCAGCACGGCTGGGCTCTCGGCGACCCCCGCGCCATGGAGGATCTCGCTGCCAAGGCGGGACGGCGAGCCTTCCCCATTCGGCGCGGGCGGCCGCGCAAGCGGGGACCCGTAGATCGTTGATCGATCCGCTCATTTACTCTGTCCCTAATTTTTCAGCGCTTTTCGTTGCAGTCAAGAAATTCGACTCTGACCCCAATTTTTTTGGTTGTGGGGGGTGTTGCGGCGCAGTACATTGGTGGGCTGCAGCCTGGAGTTCAACATGGACGGCCACGACCACGACCGGATTCTCGACGAGGCCTCCGAGCGGGGCATGTATGCGCCCGCGGCGGAGCGCGACGCCTGCGGCGTCGGCTTCGTTGTCCACATCAAGGGCAGGGTCAGCCACGCGCTGATTGGCCAGGCGCTGCTGATCCTGGAGAACCTCGACCACCGCGGCGCGGTCGGCGCTGATCCGCTGTGCGGCGACGGCGCCGGGATCCTGATCCAGATTCCCGACGCGCTGTACCGGGAGGAACTCGCCAAGGCCGACATCGCCCTGCCGCCACCCGGCGAGTACGGCGTCGGCATGATCTTCCTGCCGCAGGAGCACGCCTCGCGGCTGGCCTGCGAGCAGGAACTCGAGCGCACGGTGCGCGAGGAGGGGCAGGTGGTGCTCGGCTGGCGCGACGTGCCGGTCGACCACACGATGCCGATGTCGCCGCTGGTGAAGAACCGCGAGCCGCGGATCCGCCAGATCTTCGTCGGCCGCGGCACCGACGTGATGGTGCCGGACGCGCTCGAGCGCAAGCTGTACGTGATCCGCAAGCGCGCCAGCCACAAGAT
>CP070661.1:3328700-3357934 GCA_020355165.1 Burkholderiales bacterium | reverse complement strand
CGGCACTCGCTCCGGCTGCCGGCCAGTGGCGCGCACGTTGGGCTCCCGTTGAGTTGAGCCCCCACGGTCTCAAGCTGTGATTCGCGTCTGAGTGGCTTCGAGAACTGCCTGCCGATGTGTTCCCTCCGCCGTGGGGCCTCCTTCAGGGGCCCGTGTTCGCGCTCGACAGGCAGCTTTGCGGCAGCGAGATCAGGCCAACGTATTTCTCTTGAGGGTCGCTCTGCGTCGGTCGGAGGGTCAGCTATCGGGCGCTCATGCCATACGTCGCTTGCGAAGGCGGCTTGCGGAAGCGTTTGCGGCCGCCGGCAAGGGGCGCTGTTACGATCAGATGCGGTCGGCCCGGACATCAGCCGGTCACGAGTGCGGCTTAACCGGCCGCCAGAGGTCGCAAGAGGTGAGGCAGTCTCGCATCGTCGCAGCGGTCTTCGCCGTGGTGCTCGCGGCAGCGGGGGCCGCCCAGTCGCGGACGCAGGTGGCCGCCGGCGTTACCGTCGACTGGGGCTGGCCCGGCTATGGCCCGCACGCGCCGCATCGCTACGGCCCGTACGGGTACGGGTGGATCGGTCCGTGGGGGCCCTGCGGCGCGGGCGCCTGCGTCGACGATCCCTATCTGCGCCGGGCGATCCGACGCGAACTGGAGCAATACGAGCATCTCCTCGAACTCGAGGAGCGCGCCCGGCGCGGCTTTCCGTCCGACGGCACGCCGCCGTACGGCACGCGTCGCGACTGGCTGCCTCCGACCCCGGAGGCGCAGGTGCAACCGCAGTACCGCGGGTCGGGCGAGATCCGGCCCGAGTTCAACCGCGCCGGACAACCTCGGCAGGATTCGGTCGGGCCGCCTCGCTGACGGTCGCTCCACGACCGGACTGCATGCAGGCCGGTGAGCGACTGCGCGACGGCACCGGGACCGCGGCGAAGCTGCAGAGGCGCGTCGTGGTCGGAGCTCGTTGGGGTTCGGAGTCCGAGGTTCAGCTGGGCGACGACATGCTAGGCAGCGCTTGACCTGCTGCACGCAGAAGCAGCAAGCCCCGCCGAAGCGGGGCTTGTCGCCGGGCGTCGCCGATTACCGCCTGCGCCTGCGCGCAGCGGCCAGACCGGCGAGGCCGAGAAAGAAGAGGGTGTCGGGTTCGGCGTCGTGCTCGATTCGGGGCGCTCACCGTGTCGGCGCGTTGCCGGGCGGGAGATGCCTGGCGGACAGCGTGCCTTCCCATCCGCAACCCAGCGATTCGCAGCGGAAGCGGCGTTGCGGCGAGATCAGGCTGATCAGGCGATCGAAGAGGCGGCGCCGTATGCGTTTGAGATTCGTTCCCCCGCACCACGGACACTCGAGCGTCTTGTCCTCAGTCAGCGGCTCCATGCGATCGGCCAGGTTGGTGCGAGCAGCGACAACCGTCTCCCCAGTTCGGACACTGCGGAGAACCGGTGCAATCCGAACGGAATTCTCACGCAAGGGGATGGTCTCCGGACCAGCGCGGAGCAATCGACAACAGCCGGGCGATGTCGCCAGGATCGTCGACTGACGCTGACCGACTGCAAGAGGTTCCTCCATTGAGCCGGCCCCGGCAAGACGCATGTACGGGGGCCGGGCTTGATCCCGCCATGTGCTCAGATCCCCGGCGGTCCGGACTGATTTGATCAATGGCAATGCGGGCTTGTGGCCTGCCCTTCCTGGTAGCCGGCGCCGGCGCGCTTCACCCTGTCGGTGTCGGCAATCGCCGGCACATGATCCGACCCGACGGCATCGGCGCGCGCGGCCGGACGGTCAGCGGATGCTCAGGTGCGAAGACGGGGGGAAGTGGTGGCCAAGGACGGAATTGAACCGCCGACACAAGGATTTTCAGTCCTCTGCTCTACCAACTGAGCTACTTGGCCGTGTCGGACGGGCTCCCCGAACAGGAGCCCCAACGAAGGGCGCGAAGTATAGCCGAGGCTGGCGCGCAGGCCGCCTCGACGCACGCCATGCAGGCGGCCGCCGGGCAGCTGCGGGCGGCCGGGGCCGCACTGCGATAATCCGCCGCGTGTCGCCATCCACTCCATTCGATGTTGCGGTCGTCGGCGCCGGTGTCGCCGGGCTGGCCATTGCCGCCGGCAGCGCGCAGCTCGGCCTGCGCACGGCGCTGATCGGGCCGCGGGCGCCGGTCGCGCGCGCCGAGCGCTCAGCGCCGTTCGACGTGCGCATCTACGCGATCGCACCGTCGGCGGTCGACCTGCTCGATCGGCTCAAGGTCTGGGCGGCAGTGGACGCCGCGCGCGTGCAGCCGGTGGCGAAGATGCGCGTGTTCGGCGACGGCGGCAACGAGCTGAGCTTCGACGCCTACCAGGCCGCGCTGCCGCGGCTGGCGACGATCGTCGAGGAAAGCGAACTGCTGCGTGCTCTCGACGCGGCGGCGGGCTTCGCTCCAGGGCTGACGCGGATCGAGGGCGCTTTCGACGCGCTGCAGCAGGAAGCCGATGCGGTACGGCTTGCGCTGGCCGGCGGGCAGTCGGTGGCAGCGCGGCTGGTGGTCGCTGCCGACGGCGCGCGTTCGGCGGTGCGCGCGGCGGCCGGCATCGGCGCGCAGGAACTGCACTACGAGCAGGCGGCGATCGTCGCCAACTTCGCCTGCGAACGACCCCATCACGGTGTGGCGTTCCAGTGGTTCGACCCCGCCGAGGGGGTGATCGCGCTGCTGCCGCTGCCCGGCGAGCGCGTGTCGCTGGTCTGGTCGGCGCCGCGGCTGCTGGCCGAGGCGCTGGCGGCGGATCCGGGCGGCCTCGCTTCCCGCCTGTCGGGACGAGCACAGCCCCATGTGGGCGCGCTGACGTCAATCGGTCCGGCGCAGTCCTTCCCCCTGCGCCGGATCACCGTCGACCGGATGGTCGGCAGGCGGCTGGCGCTGGTCGGCGACGCGGCGCACGTCGTTCATCCGCTCGCCGGCCAGGGATTGAACTTGGGGCTGGCTGACGTGTCCGAGGTGCTGCGCGTGCTGGCCGGCCGCGAGGACTGGCGCGACCCGGGCGATGCGGTGCTGCTGCGCCGCTACGAGCGGTCGCGGGCCGAACCGGTGGGCCTGATGCGGCTCGCCACGCACGCGCTGGCGCGGCTGTTCGCGCGCGACGACGCCCTGAGCCGCGAAGTCCGCAACCTGGGACTGTCGGCGCTCAATGCGCTGCCGCCGCTGAAGACTGCGCTGATCCGACATGCGGCCGGGCCACTGGCGCGGCCCTGACGTCGATTGACCGCGGCTGCTGCCGCAATTGCGAAAGGAAGGCACAGCCTCATGAAAACCTGGTTGGTGATGGCCGCGCTGGTGGCGCTTGGTGTGGTCGGCACGGCCCACGCGCAGCCGACGAAGGCGGCAGGCTCGACCGAAGAAGGCATCCGCGCCCGCGTCGAGAAGCAGCTGAACGTCAAGCCGGATACGGTCACGCGGATGCCTTTCGGTCTGTACGAAGTCGTCATCGGCACCGAGGTCTTCTACGTCGACGCCGAAGTCAACTACGCGCTCGTCGGAGGCCGCGCCATCGACCTCAAGACGCGCGAGGACCTGACGACGAAGAAGCGCGACGAACTCTTGCGCGTCGACTTCAAGGCGCTGCCGCTGGACAACGCGGTCAAGATCGTTCGTGGCGACGGTTCGCGCAAGCTGGTGACCTTCGAGGACCCGAACTGCGGCTTCTGCAAGAAGCTCTATCGCGACCTCGTCGGCCTGAACAACGTCACCATCCACACCTTCCTCTACCCGATCCTGTCGCAGGACTCGTTCGAGAAGTCGCGCGGGATCTGGTGCGCCAAGGACCGCGCCAAGACCTGGGAGGACTGGATGCTCAACGGCAAGGCGCCGCCGGCTGCGCCGGCGGACTGCAAGCACCCGCTGCAGCAGACGCTCGAACTGGGCCGCAAGCTGGACGTCACCGGCACACCGACGATCGTCTTCACCGACGGCCGCCGCATGCCCGGCGCGGTGCCGCTCGAACGGATCGAGGCGACGTTCAAGGAGATCGGCGGCAAGTAGCCGGGCAGCGCACCGCCGCTGCCGGGCCTCAGCGGCCGCCGAGCAGTTGCTCCGGCCGCAGGCCGCGCGGCACCAGCAGCCACGCCTGCACGTCATGCCGCTGCCTGCCGGCCGGCGCCGCCGCTGCGGCGCCAAAGCCCCAGAAGAAGTCGAAGCGCAGCGGCCCGCGGATCGCGCCACCGGTGTCCTGCGCCAGCACCAGCCGCCGCAGCGGCGCGCCGGTCGCCGGGTGCGCGGTGCTGATCAGCAGCGGCGCGCCCAGCGGGATGAAGCGCGGATCGACCGCAACCGAATAGCCCGGCGTCAGCGGCACGCCGAGCGCGCCGACCGGGCCCGCTTGCGGGTCGCCGAGTGGCAGCTCGCGGAAGAACACGTAGCTGGGGTTCTCGTTCAGCAGCGCGGCAACGCGCTCTGGATTGGCCTGTGCCCAGGCGACGATGCCCTGCATCGACGCCTGCTCCAGCGCCAGCTCGCCGCGCTCGACCAGGACGCGGCCGATCGATCGGTACGGATGGCCGTTGGTGTCGGCGTAGCCGACGCGGACCATCGAACCGTCGCGCAACCGCACCCGCCCCGATCCCTGCACCTGCAGGAAGAAAGCCTCGATCGCATCGTCGACCCAGACCAGCTCGGTGCCACGCAGTCGCTCCTCCGTCAGTTCGGCGCGCGACCAATAGGGCACCACGCGCGTGCCCTTGTCGGACGCCTGCAGTCGTGCGCGCACGCGCTGGTTCGCCAGTTCCGGGTACAGCGACGCCAGCTCGACGGTCAGCAGGTCGGCCGGCGGACGGTGCAGCGGCACCACGAAGGGCGCGCCGCGGGTACGGCTGCCGTTCAGCAGCGGCTCGTAGTAGCCGGTCATCCGGCCGCGCGTCTCGCTGGCGACCAGGCGCGGCTCGCCGCCACCCTCCTCGAGCGTGACGCTGAGCACCCGGTAAGCGTCGAGCTGCCGGGCGAGAAAGGCACGCCGGGCGGCGGCATCGCCGGCCGGCACCGCCGCGGCCTGGCGGCACGGCTCGCCCCAGGCCTCGCGGCGCGCGCTGCTGCGCTCGAGGCTGCGGCAGGAAGCCAGCAGCGCCGGCCAGGCGGCGGCGAGATCGGCGTCGGCGACCTGCGGCAGCGCTTCCGGCGGCACGATCTCGTAGCGGGCCTGCGTCACCGTCCTGACGGCCGGCGCCGGGACCGGGGGCGGCGCCGGCGGCGGCACGGTCTCGCAGGCGGCGACGACAACGGCGATGGCAGCGACCGCCGCCCTTGCCATCGACGACGGCTTTCTACAATGCACGGGTCGAGGCTGCAGGAGGCGTACGGTGTGGCTGATCATCGCGGAGGCACTCATCGCGCTCGGGCTGCTGGTGTTCATCGTCTGGTGGACGATGTTCAGCGGCCGGAAGCGGCCGCCGGGCAAGTGACCCTCAGTGCAGCGTGCGCGGCACCGAGAGCACGAACTCCGGGATCGGCGTCTCGAAGGCGGTGCCGTCTTCGGCGATGCACTGGTAGCTGCCGTGCATCGAGCCGACCGGCGTGGAGAGCGGGCAGCCGCTGGTGTACTGGAACGACTGACCGGGCTTGAGCACCGGCTGCTCGCCGACCACCCCCGGGCCGCGCACTTCCTCGATCTGGCCATCGGAGTCGGTGATGATCCAGTGGCGCGACACCAGCTGCGCGGGCACCTCGCCGGTATTGCGGATCGTCACGGTGTAGGCGAACAGGTACCGCCCCTGTCCGGGGTCGGACTGTTCCTCGAGGTACTGCGGCTGCACCTGCACGCTGAACTGGTAGCGGGGCATCGGTTCGCGAAGGCTTCGTACAATGAGCAGGCTGCTCGTGGAGATCACCGTGGATTGTCGCATTGCCCCCAGCATCTTGTCCGCTGACTTCGCGCGTTTGGGCGAGGAAGTGCGCAACGTCGTGGCCGCCGGTGCCGACTGGATCCATTTCGACGTGATGGACAACCATTACGTGCCCAACCTGACCATCGGGCCGCTGGTGTGCGAGGCGATCCGACCGCATGTGCAGGTGCCGATCGACGTGCACCTGATGGTCGAGCCGGTCGATTCGCTGGTGCCGATGTTCGCCAAGGCGGGTGCCAGCGTGATCACCTTCCATCCTGAGGCGTCGCGCCACGTCGACCGCACGCTGGGCCTGATCCGCGACTCCGGCTGCCAGGCCGGGCTGGTGTTCAACCCGGCGACGCCGCTGGCGTGGATGGAGCACGTGCTGGACAAGCTCGACATCGTGCTGCTGATGAGCGTCAACCCGGGCTTCGGCGGGCAGTCGTTCATCAGCGAGGCCCTGGTCAAGCTGGCCGCGGCGCGGGCCCGGCTGGACCAATACGAGCAGGCGAGCGGCCGCCGCATCCTGCTCGAGATCGACGGCGGGGTGAAGGTCGAGAACATCGGCGCCATCGCCGCCGCCGGGGCAGACACCTTCGTCGCCGGCAGCGCGATCTTCGGCTCGAAGGACTACCAGGCGACCATCGCGGCGATGAAGAAGGCGGTCGCCGACGCGCAGGCCGCGCGCGCTCGCTCGCAGGCCGGACGCCAGGGACGCTACACCGGCGCATGAAGCTGTCGCAGCTGCACGGCGTGCTGATCGACCTCGATGGCACGCTGATCGACACCGCGCCGGACCTGGCCGCGGCGGCCAACCGGATGCGGGCGGACTTCGGCCTGCCGCCGCTGCCGCTGGCGCGGATCGCCGCCTTCGTTGGCAAGGGCGCGGAGGTGCTGGTGCATCGCGCGCTGACCGACGACCTGGACGGCCGCGCCGATCCGCAGGCGTTCGCCCGCGGCCGGGCCGCGTTCTACGCGCACTACACGGTGGAGAACGGCCTGCAGGCGATCGTCTTCGAGCGCGTGCCGCAGGCGCTGCAGCAGTTGCGCGATCGCCGGCTGAGGCTCGCCTGCGTGACCAACAAGCCGAAGCAGTTCACGGTGCCGCTGCTGGCGAAGGTGGGCCTGGCGCCTTACTTCGACGCGACCGTCGCCGGCGACGAAGTGGCGGAGAAGAAGCCGCATCCGGCGCTGCTGCTCGAGGCCTGCCGACGCCTGCAGCTGAAGCCCACCGAAGTGATGCTGATCGGCGACTCGGTCAACGACGTCCAGGCGGCGCGTGCCGCCGGCTGCGGCTGCGTGCTGGTCGAGACCGGCTACAACGAGGGCGAGGGCGTCGTCGCGCTGGCGGGCGCGCCGGGGCTCGATGCTATAGTCGCGTCGCTCGCCGAGGCGGTGCACTGGATTGTGCAGCGACATCCGGCGCGAGCGCACGACGCCACGACGCAATGAGTCACCGCAACGTATCGATGCCCAACCGGGCGCCCTGCAAGCCGCGCGGCTGGCAGGCCCGGGGGGCCTGGTGCTGGCGACGCTAGAGCCGGCGCCCGCTGCCGCGTGCAGCGTCGATCGTTGAATCCACGCAGTTGAGGTCCGTGGCCGCCGGCCGCGGACGCCCCGCAGGTGACGCATGACCGAACTCGAATACAAGGCCCTGGCCGCCCAGGGCTATAACCGCATCCCGCTGATCGCCGAGAGCTTTGCCGACCTCGAGACGCCGCTGTCGCTGTACCTGAAGCTGGCGCGCACGCAGGGTTCGGGAGCCAATTCGTTCCTGCTCGAGTCGGTGGTCGGCGGCGAGCGCTTCGGCCGCTACTCCTTCATCGGGCTGCCGGCGCGCACGGCGATCCGCGCCTTCATCGGCGAGCCGGGCCAGCACCGCATCGAGGTGGTGACCGACGGCCAGGTGGTCCGCGAGGAGCGCGGCGATCCGCTGGCCTTCATCGAGCGTTACTTCTCGCAGTTCAGGGTCGCGCTGCGCCCGGGGATGCCGCGCTTCTGCGGCGGGCTGGCCGGCTACTTCGGCTACGACACCGTTCGGCTGTTCGAGAAGAAGCTGGCCAGGGCCAGGCCGGACGACCTCGGTCTGCCCGACATCCTGCTGCTGCAGACCGAGGAGCTGGCGGTGATCGACAACCTGAGCGGGCGCGCCTACGTCATCGTCTACGCCGACGCGCGCCATCCGGAGGGCTACCCGCGGGCGCGCGAGCGTCTGCGCGAGCTGCGCGCGCGTCTGCACCGTCACATCGAGCCGCCGCACACGCGAGCCAGCGTGCGCCGGCCGGAGCGGCGCGACTTCGCCAAGGGCGACTTCCTGCGTGCCGTCGAGCGCACCAAGGAGTACATCGCCGCCGGCGACGCGATGCAGGTGGTCATCGGCCAGCGGATCAGCAAGCCTTACGCCGATGCGCCGCTGTCGCTGTACCGCGCGCTGCGCACGCTCAACCCGTCGCCGTACATGTACTTCTACGACTTCGGCGACCACCAGGTGGTGGGCGCCTCGCCGGAGATCCTCGTGCGCAGCGAGGACCGCACGACCTCGGCGGGAGCCGAGCGCATCGTCGCGCTGCGGCCGATCGCCGGGACGCGGCCGCGCGGCGGCAACATCGAGCAGGACGAGCAGCTGGCCGCCGAACTGCTGGCCGACCCGAAGGAGCGAGCCGAGCACCTGATGCTGATCGACCTGGCGCGCAACGACGTCGGCCGCATCGCCGAGATCGGCAGCGTCAGGGTCACCGAGCAGATGGTGATCGAGCGCTACTCGCACGTGATGCACCTGGTCAGCCACGTCGAGGGCAAGCTGAAGAAGGGGCTGGGCAACCTCGACGTGCTGCGCGCCACCTTCCCCGCCGGCACGCTGTCCGGCGCGCCGAAGGTGCGGGCGATGGAGATCATCGACGAGCTCGAGCCCGGCAAGCGCGGCATCTACGGCGGCGCGGTCGGCTACCTGTCCTTCGCCGGCGACATGGACCTCGCGATCGCCATCCGCACCGGGGTGGTGAAGGACAACGTGCTGTACGTGCAGGCCGGCGCCGGCATCGTGGCCGACTCGGTGCCGGAGGCCGAGTGGCGCGAGACCGAGGCGAAGGCGAGGGCGGTACTGCGCGCCGCGGAGCAGGTCGAGGACGGTTTCGATGGCGACTAGCGACGCACGGCAGGGCGATCGGCGCGCCGTGGGCGCGGCGATCGCCACAACACTGCCAGTGCAGGCCGCTTGCTTGGCGGCCGGTGTGGCGCAGGCGGCTGCCGCGGCGCGCACCTGGCTGCGCGCGGAGCAGGTCGAGGACGGTTTCGATGGCGAGCTCTGATCTGGTCGATCTGCGCAGCGACACGGTCACGCGGCCGTCGGCAGGCATGCGCCGCGTAATGCACGATGCCGAAGTCGGCGACGACGTCTTCGGCGACGATCCGACGGTGAACCGGCTGCAGGCGCTGCTGGCGCAGATGCTCGGCTTCGAGGCGGGCCTGTTCATGCCGAGCGGCACGCAGAGCAACCTCGCCGCGCTGATGGCGCATTGCCAGCGCGGCGACGAGGTCCTGCTCGGGCAGGGCGCGCACACCTACCGCTACGAGGGCGGCGGTGCGGCGGTGCTCGGCTCGATCCAGCCGCAGCCGCTGGAGAACGATCACGACGGCTCGATCGCGCTCGAACGCATCGCCGCCGCGATCAAGCCCGACGACCCGCACTTCGCGAGCACGCGGCTGCTGGCGCTGGAGAACACCATTGGCGGCAGGGTGCTGCCGCTGCCGTACCAGCATGCCGCGACCGGGCTGGCACACGAGCGCGGCCTGGCGACGCACCTGGACGGCGCCCGCCTGTTCAACGCGGCGGCCTCGCTCGGCGTGCAGCCGCGCGAGGTCGCCGCCGGCTTCGACTCGGTGTCGGTATGCCTGAGCAAGGGGCTGGGCGCACCGGTGGGCAGCGTGCTGCTCGGCTCGCGCGAGCTGATCGGCCGCGCCGTGCGCGCCCGCAAGATGCTCGGTGGCGGCCTGCGCCAGGCCGGCGTGCTCGCCGCCGCCGGCATCTACGCGCTCGAGCATCACGTGGCGCGGCTGGCGGACGACCACGCCAATGCCCGCCGGCTGGCCGACCGTCTGCGTCCGATCGACGCGCTGGCAGTCGATGGCCCGCACACGAACATGCTGTTCGTGACGGTGCCGGAGCACAGCCTGGCGGCGCTGCAGGCCTTCCTGCGCGGCCACGGCATCCTGATCATGGCCCGCTCGCCGACCGTGCGGCTGGTCACCCACCTGGATGTCGGTGCGGCCGGCGTCGACCGGGCGGCCGCGGCGTTCGGCGAATTCTTCGCGCGGCATTGAGGAACTGCCCATGCTGCTGATGATCGACAACTACGATTCCTTCACCTACAACCTGGTGCAGTACTTCGGCGAACTGGGGCAGGACGTGAGGGTGTTCCGCAACGACGAGATCAGCTGCGACGAGATCGCCCGGCTGGCGCCGCAGCGGATCTGCATCTCGCCCGGGCCGTGCTCGCCGGCCGAGGCCGGCATCTCGCTGGAGGCGATCAGGCGTTTCGGCGGCCAGGTGCCGATCCTCGGCGTGTGCCTCGGTCACCAGGCGATCGGCCAGGCCTTCGGCGGGCGGGTGATCCGCGCCAGGACGCTGATGCACGGCAAGACGGCGGCCATCGAGCACACCGGCGCCGGCGTGTTCGCCGGCCTGCCGAACCCGCTGACGGCGACCCGCTATCACTCGCTGGCGGTGGATCGCGAGTCGCTGCCCCAGTGCCTCGAGATCACCGCCTGGACCGCCGACGGCGAGATCATGGGGCTGCGGCACCGGACGATGGCCGTCGAAGGCGTGCAGTTCCACCCCGAGTCGATCGCCTCGCAGTGTGGCCACGAGCTGCTCGGCAACTTCCTGCGACAGGAGGCTGGATGAAGCCGACCCGACTCTGGATCCTCGGTGGCGCCGCGGCGCTGCTCGCGCACGGCGTGGCATCGGCGGCGGCGCTCGACGAGTGCTACCAGCGGACGCAGACGCGGGTCGAGGTGACGCCGTGCCTGCAGGCGGCGAAGAAGGCGGCGACCGACGAGATGCTGGAACGGGTCCTGGCGGTGGAGAAATCGCTGGCCGACCTCGAGCAGGTCACCGGGCGCGGCGGCAAGGTGGCGGCGCTGAAGCAGTCGCAGCGCGACTTCGAGCGCTACCTGCAATCGCACTGCCAGGTCGTGCTGCGCGCGTACGACAGCGGCACCGGCGCCGGCCAGGCGCAGCTCGCCTGCGAGGTCGACCTGCTGCGCGCGCGCGCGGCGGCGCTCAAGCCGCTGGTGCCGGAAACGAACCAAACTCGCAAGTAGGAGGCTGTCGATGTCGATCACCCCCACCGAAGCGCTGGTGCGCTGCATCGAGCACCGCGAGATCTTCCACGACGAGATGCTGTCGCTGTGGCGCAAGCTGATGGGCGGCGAGCTGACGCAGGTGCAGATCGCCGGCCTGCTGATGGGGCTGCGGGTGAAGAAGGAGACGATCGGCGAGATCGCCGCCGCGGCGCAGATCATGCGCGAGTTCGCCACCAAGGTGCCGGTGGCCGACCAGTCGAAGCTGGTCGACATCGTCGGCACCGGCGGCGACTCGTCGCACACCTTCAACATCTCGACCGCGTCGATGTTCGTCGCCGCCGCGGCCGGGGCGCGGGTGGCCAAGCACGGCGGCCGCTCGGTGTCGTCGAGCTCGGGCGCGGCCGACGTGCTCGAGGCCTTCGGCGCCAACATCAACCTCGCGCCGGACCGGGTGGCGCAGTGCCTGGCCGAGACCGGCATCGGCTTCATGTTCGCGCCCAACCACCACGCGGCGATGAAGCACGCCGCGCCGGTGCGCAAGGAGCTCGGTGTGCGGACGATCTTCAACATCCTCGGCCCGCTGACCAACCCGGCCGGGGCGCCGAACCAGCTGCTCGGCGTGTTCCACCCGGACCTGGTCGGCATCCAGGTGCGGGTGCTGCAGCGGCTCGGCAGCCGGCACGTGCTGGTCGTCTACGGCAAGGACGGCATGGACGAGGTCTCGCTCGGCGCGGCGACGATGGTCGGCGAGCTGAAGAACGGCGAGGTGCGCGAGTACGAGATCCACCCCGAGGACTTCGGCCTGTCGATGGTGTCGAACCGCGGCCTGAAGGTGAGCAACGCCGCCGAGTCGCGGGCGATGATCCTCGAGGCGCTGGAGAACACACCGGGCACGCCGCGCGAGATCGTGACGCTCAACGCCGGCGTGGCCCTTTATGCGGCCGACGTCGCCGGCTCGATCGACGATGGCATCGGCATGGCGCGCGAGGCGATCGCCAGCGGCGCGGCCAGGAGCAAGCTGGATGCGTTCGTCGCCGCAACGGGCAAGCTCGCCGCCTGAGAAGCGCAGCGCTCGCCGGCGGGCGGATCGCCTGCTGCCTGCCACAATCCGGGCATGAGCGACATCCTGCACAGGATCCTCGCCGTCAAGCGCGAGGAGGTCGCGGCGGCGAAGGCCACCGAGCCCCTGGCGGCACTGCGCGCGCGCGCCTCCGAGCGGCGCGACCTGCGCGACTTCGAGGGAGCGCTGCGCGCCCGCATCGGCGCCGGCCGCGCCGCGGTGATCGCCGAGGTCAAGAGGGCCTCGCCGTCGAAGGGCGTGCTGCGTGCGCAGTTCGACCCGGCGGCGATCGGCGCCAGCTATGCGCGCGGCGGCGCCGCCTGCCTGTCGGTGCTGACCGACGTGCAGTTCTTCCAGGGCGCGCCCGAGCACCTGGACGACGCGCGCCGCGCCAGCGGCCTGCCGGCGCTGCGCAAGGACTTCATCGTCGACGAGTACCAGGTGGCGCAGGCGCGGGCCTGGGGCGCCGACTGCATCCTGCTGATCGTCGCCGCGCTGGCACCGGCGCAGCTCAGCGAACTGGAGGCGGCGGCGCGCGAGCTCGGCATGGCCGTGCTGGTCGAGGTGCACGACGCGCGGGAACTGGACGCCGCGCTGGCGATGAAGACGCGGCTGATCGGCATCAACAACCGTGACCTGCGTACCTTCGAGGTCCGGCTTTCGACCACGCTCGAGCTGCTGCCGCGCATCGACGGCAGCCGGCTGGTGATCACCGAAAGCGGCATCCTCGCTCCGGCCGACGTCGCCGCCATGCGCGCCGCCGGCGTGCACGCCTTCCTCGTCGGCGAGGCGTTCATGCGCGCCGCCGATCCGGGCGCCGAGCTGGCGCGCCTGTTCGCCTGAGGCCCGGCCGCTACTGGCGCGACGTGACCGGCAGCCAGACCGCCGCGCCGAGCGTCACCATGGCGATGCACGCCATCGTCACCAGCAGGAAGTCGAAGCCGGAGCTCTTGACCACCGGGCCGAGCAGGTAGACGGCGAGCGAGCTGATCGAGAACGAGATCGCCAGCCGCGCGCCGGACACGCGCGAGCGGATGCGGTCGTCGACGAAGCGAACGACGATGGCGTCGATGAACGGGATCGCGCCGAACACCACGCCCATGAACAGCACGATCAGCACGAAGAAGGTCCAGCCCTGCGCCTGCGCGGCCAGCAGGAACAGCGGGACCTGAAGCGCGACGATGGCGAGCAGCAGCCGCCTGAGCGGCACCCGGTCGATCAGCGTGCCCACCAGCAGCTGCGCGAACGAGGCGATCGAGTAGACGAGCGCCAGCAGCAGGCCGAGCGCGGCCGGATCGGTGACCACCGCCGTCATCCGCTCGCGCAGCAGCTCGGTGTTGCCGTTGGTGGTGAAGTTGAACAGCAGCGCGCTGGTGGTGGCGATCACGGTGATCACCGCGACCACGCGCACCAGCACCGCCGGCGGCAGCACGCCCGGCGCCGCCTTGCGCCGGGTCGGCGGCTCGCCCTCGGGCGGCGACAGGCGCGCAAACAGCGCGCCGCAGCCGATCGAGACCAGCGCCGGCACCACGAAGGCGGTGCGCCAGCCGAAGTACTTGACGAGCAGCCCGGTGACCAGCGCGGCCAGCGCGATGCCGAGGTTGCCGGCCAGCCCGTTGATGCCGATCGTGCGCCCGGGCCGCTTGGCGTCGCGCAGCAGCATCGGGATGCCGACCGGGTGGTAGATCGACGAGAAAATGCCCATCAGGGTCAGCGCGACGGCGATCTGCCACGGCCCCTGCGCGAGTGCCACCAGCAGCAGCGATAGTCCGAGGCCGTAGAAGAACGCCAGCATCATCGGACGCCGGCCCCAGGTGTCGCCCAGCCGTCCCGCCGGCAGCGAGCCGAAGCCGAAGGCAAAGAAGGCGCCGGTGGCGTAGGGCATCAGGTCTTCCCAGCGGGTGAAGCCGAAGTCGACCGCGATGCTCGACACCGCGGTGGCGAAGATCAGCAGCACCCAGTGGTCGATCGCGTGGGCGACGTTCAGCAGCAGCTCCCACGCCGCGCGTCGCTCGCGAAGCTCGGCCGGCGCGGCAGCGGAAGCGCTCATCGTGGCGGCAGGACGGACATGACCGGGAGCAGTTTAGAGCCCGCCGCGCCCGGTATCGTTGCCCGGTCCGCAACCGTGCGGTCGACGCCTGCCGATGCTGCAACTGCCGCTGAGCACCCAATTCGACGCGTTGCCGGACGACTGGCGAGCGGTGGTCGAGCGCTTCGCCGCCTCGCCGCACGGCGTGGCGCTGCAGGCGTTTCTCGCGGCGCGCGTCGACGCCGGCGCAACGATCTATCCGCCGCGGCCGCTGCGCGCACTCGAGCTGACGCCGCTGGCCGCCGTTCGCGTGCTGCTGCTCGGCCAGGATCCGTACCACGGTGCCGGCCAGGCGCACGGTCTCGCCTTCTCGGTGCCCGGCGGCGTGCGGCCGCCGCCGAGCCTGCGCAACATCTTCCTCGAGTTGCGCGGCGACGTCGGCTGCGCGATCCCCGCCTGCGGCAGCCTGGAGCACTGGGCCCGGCAGGGCGTGCTGCTGCTCAACGCCGTGCTGACCGTCGAGGATGGCCGGCCGGCGAGCCACGCCGGCAAGGGCTGGGAGGCTTTGACCGATGCCGTGATCGACGTGCTGGCCAGCGACGCGCGGCCGAAGGTGTTCCTGCTGTGGGGGGCGCACGCGCAGGCCAAGCGGCCGCGGATCGCCGGCGCCGGCCGCGCCCACCTGGTGCTGCAGGCCAATCACCCGAGCCCGCTGTCGGCGCGTCGCGGTCCGCTGCCGTTCCTCGGCTGCCGGCACTTCTCGCGGGCCAACGCCTTTCTCGCCGAGCGCGGCCGCGGCGCGATCGACTGGTGCCGCGCCTAGTCGAGTTGCGCTGACCCGCCGTGGCGCCGCTTCTGCGCGGCCTTATCGGCCCGCCGATGGCTGCCTGCCGGCATCGACGGGGGCAAAGCGGAACGGCGCGGCGAGCGCCCGGATGATCGGCCCGTCGCGCTGGTACAGGTCGGGCCGGAAGCGGATCCGGCCGTCGGCGCCGGCGGTTGCGGTGAAGTAAAGGAGCAGCACCGGCAGCGGGCGGTCCAGTGGCACCGTCTGCGTCCTGCCGCTGGCGATCTGCTCCAGCAGCTGCTCCCGGCTCCAGCGCCGGGGATCGTCGAGCAGCAGCAACGCCAGCTCGAGCGAGTCATCGACACGGATGCAGCCGGAACTGAAGGCGCGCACGGTCTTGTCGAACAGCGCGCGCGACGGCGTGTCGTGCAGGTACACGGAGTGCTCGTTGGGGAACATGAACTTGACGCGGCCGAGCGGGTTGTCCTGGCCAGGGGCCTGCACGATCTGGTACCGGAAGGAGCGCGGCCGTGAGCCGTAGCTCTGCCAGCTAATGGCCGCCGCATCGACCACGCCGCCGGCCGGGTCGAGCACGCGCATGTGGTGTCGCTGCAGGTAGGCCGGGTCGCGGATCACCTTCGGCAGCAGGTCCTCGCGCAGGATCGTCGGCGGCACGTTCCACTCGGGATTCAGCACGAGGTACTTCATCGGCGCGCGGAACTCCGGCGTCTTGCGGAACGGGCGGCCGACGACGACGCGCGCCTGCCAGGCGAGCGAGTCCTTCAGCCACAGCTGGGCGGCGAATCCGGCGATGTCGACCAGCAGGTACTCGCCCGTGAGTTCGCGCGCCACCCAGCGCAGCCGTTCCAGGTTTGCGCGCACCTGCGCGATCCGCCCGGCGACCGTCACGTTCAGCGCGGCCAGAGTCGCCGGGCCGACGATGCCGTCGGCTTCGAGGCCGTGGTCGGCCTGGAAGCGCAGCACGGCAGCTTCCAGCGGCTCGTCGAACAGGCCATCGGCGACGCCGGCAGCCAGGTCGCCGCTTGCCGTGAGGCGCTCGCGCAGTTGGCGCACCCGCACCCCGCTCGACCCGCGCTCCAGTTTCGGCCCGCCGCTCACCGCTGGCCAGCCGCCGCGCTGCTCGATCCCGCGCAGCCGGGCCAGCGCGCCGCGCAGGTCGCGGTATTGCGCCAGTCGTGGGGCCAGGCCTTCGAGCGACGCCGCGGGGTCGCCGGCCTCGATCAGGCGGGTCAGTGCGCTGGCGGGATCGGCACCCTCGAGCGTGCGGGCGAAGTTCCAGCCTTGCTGCAGGGCGCGCGGATCGGCCTTGCCGAAGTACAGGTGATAGGCGAGCCGCACGAAGGCATCGGTGAGCAGCAGGTCGCGCTCGGCCCGCGCCCGTTCGTGGTCGGCTGCGGTCGCCTCGGCGCTCGTCGCCACCGCAAGCAGCGGCGCGTGGTAGTCAACTGGGTCCAGGCCATGCGAGCTGCTTGCGGCGATCGATTTCAGCAGCGCGTCGGTGCGCGACCGGTCGCTCCACAGCGGCGCGAAGCCGCGCTTTTCGTAGACCGTGGCGATCAGGTCGCGCGCGGCGGCCGAGCCGGCGCCGATGCGGCTGTCGCCGGAGACTCGCAGAGCTTCGATCCGGTGCCGCAGCGCTTCGCTCGCAGTGGCGTCGGTGGCGACAGCGCCCAGGGCGGCGATGCCCAGTGGCAGCAACGCCAGCCATTGGCGCAGCGGCAGCGGGGTCTTTTCGCCTGTCCCTCGATTGTGGTTAACACGTACCGCGTTAAGGCGCCCGGTCGAGGGCGGGCGCTCGCAGTGACGCTGTACCATCGCCCCCTTCAAAAAGGGGTCTACCGGGCCAATCCGCATGCAATCGGGTTCTGACTGTCTCGACGCCGGCCGCCGCGGCGCGCTGCGCGTTTTCGGCTGGGCTGCGCTGTCGCTGGCGCTGCCGTTCGCGCCCGCTGCCTGGGCTTCCGCGCCGAGGTCGATCTCCTTGTATCACACGCACACCGACGAGAGACTGAGCCTCGTCTACTTTGAAGGCGGCGAATACGTGCCCGACGCGCTTGCGGCGCTGAACAACATGCTGCGCGACTTCCGCACCGGCGACGTGTGCCGCTTCGATCCGGTGCTGTTCGACCAGCTGCATGCGCTGAACCTCGCCTGCGGCGAGGGCACCTACGAGGTCGTTTCCGCCTTCCGGTCGGAGCAGACCAACGCGATGCTGCGCCGGCAGAGCAGGCGGGTGGCGAAGGACAGCCTGCACGTGCACGGCCGCGCCGTCGACGTGCGCCTGGCTGGCCGCAATACGCGTCGCCTGCGCGACGCGGCGCTGGCGCTCAGGCAGGGTGGCGTCGGCTACTACCCGCGTTCGAACTTCGTCCACCTCGACACCGGGGCGGTTCGCTCCTGGTAGTGCCGACCGGGCGCCGGCCCCGGGAATCGGGGCTGCCTGCGGTCGGGGCAAGCGCCGGGCGCCGTCAGGCGCCCGGTTCGGGGTCGGCCTGCAGCTCGCGCAGCAGCCGGGCCGCGTGCTCGAGGAATCGAGCCTTCTGCGACGCCGGTACCGGCTCGCCGGGCAGGAACTTCTCGCTCAGCGGGTTGACGAAGCGGCCATGGCGGGCGACGCGGTAGTCCAGATGCGGACCGGTCGACAGGCCGGTCGAGCCCACGTAGCCGATGACCTGCTTCTGCGTCACCCCTGCGCCACGGCGTATGCCGGCGCCGACGCGCGACAGATGGTTGTAGTAGGTCTCGTAGCCGGCGCGGTGACGCAGTCGAACCTGGATGCCGTTGCCGCCGTTGCGGCCGGCGAAGCGCACGGTGCCATCGGCGACTGCCCACACGGGCGTGCCGCTCGGCGCGGCGTAGTCGATCGCCAGATGCGGCCGCACGCCGCCGAGTATGGGGTGCGGCCGGCGGTGCGTGAAGCCTGAGCTGATGCGGGTGAACTGCAGCGGCGAGCGAAGGAAGGTCTTCCTCAGCGACCGTCCGTCGCCGTCGTAGTAGCCGAAGCGGTCGCCGACCTCGAAGCCGATACCGGTCAACGCCCGCCCGTCGCTGATGTACTGCGCGGCGACGATGCGATCGTGGTCGACGAATACGCCGTCGGCAGAGCGTGTGCGCACAAGCAGGCGGAAGCGGTCGCCCGGGCGCGCGTCGACCGAGAAGTCGAACTCCGACTCGAAGATCTGCACCAGCTCGAGCAGCATCGCCGGCGTCAGCGCGCCGGCCTGCACCGCGTCCCACAGCGAGCTCTCGATCGTGCCCTGGCGCACCTCCAGGCGCAGTTCCGGTTCGCGCTCGTGACGCGTCCCTTGCCACCCGCCGGCGCCGGCGTGCGCCTCGAAGCGCGTCCAGGGGCTGGGCGCATAGCCGACGGCGACGACGCTGTCGCCGGCATCGCGCGACAGCTCGAGTATTTCGCCGGGACGGACGCGGCGCATGTCGACGCCGGCGTCGCTGAGGGCGCGGGTGATCTCGTGCGCCGTGGCGTCAGGAACCCGGTGGCGCCTCAGCGCCGCGCTGACCGTGTCCCGACGCCCGACTTCGACCTGCTCGGTGCGCAGCGGCGGCGGTTGCGCAGGCTCAGGGTCGGCCGCGACGGCGACTGGCTCTGGCAGTGGTTCGGGGGCCTCTGGGGCCGCGGGCGACCACAGCGACCAGCCCAGCACGCCGCACAGGCCGACCGCGGCGAGAAGGACAAAGGCATTGCGGAGCATCCGCGCGAGCTTATTCGGATCGGCGCGCACTGGCTGTACGTAACGGGCGCAAGGGTTGCGGGTGTGCTGCACTTCGCCGCAGAACAACGCGGCTTGGCCGGCGGTCGAACGACCGGCCGCCGACGCAGCGTGCTCAGTGCGTGATCGACACCAGCACGCTGCACGGCGCGTGCTCGATCAGCGCCGGCGAGGTCGAGCCGCGCCACCAGCGCGCCGTCCAGCTGTCGAGGTGCTTGTGGCCGATCACGATCAGGTCGGCTGCGATCTTCCTCGCATAAGCGGCGATCTCGGTGACCGGCTCGCCGACGACCACTTCGCCGCCCGCCGGATAGCCGGAGCTCGCCAGCCGGCGCAGGCCGTCATCGAGGATGCCCTGGAAGCGGTGCTTCTCCTCGTCCTCGCTCTCGTTGATGTAAAGCCCGCCCTCGAGGCCGGCGTAGGTCGTCGCCAGCCGCGGCATCACCGCGACCAGGTGCAGTTCGGCGTTGCTCCACTGCGCGATGTCGAGCGAATCGAGCAGTGCCTTCTGGCCCGACTCGGATCCGTCGTACGCGAGCAGGATGCGCTTGTACATGAGGCCCTCCTACAGGTCGGACTGCTGAAGTGGCGCCGGCCAATGGCGGTACGCGGCGGATTGTCGCGCCGATTGTCGGGCAATTCGCGAACGGATTCGCTCCATCCGTGCAACTGCTTACCGGCGGGTCAAAGGGCCTTGACCGTGGCGAGGATGGCGCGGAAGTGCGGATCGATGCCGCCGCGGGCCCACTCGAAGAGCACGGTCTCGGTACCGGCAAGCGCGCAGCCGGCCTGCTCCATCCGCCGCAGTGCCAGGTCGCGGTCTTGCTGGCGTGCCCCGCGCGAGCCGACGGCGTCGGCGACGACGATCACTTCGAAGCCCTCGTCGCGCAGCGCCAGCGCCGTCTGCATCACGCAGACGTGCGCCTCCATGCCGGTGACGACGATCGTGGTGCGACCGGTCCGTCGGACCAGGTCGACGAACTCGCGGTGATCGGCGGCGCCGAAGGAGGTCTTCTCGAAGATCTCGCCGGCGGCGAAGCGGCTTCGCATCGGCTCGATGACCGGGCCGATCTGCCCGGGGCAATGCTCGGTCAGCAGCTTCGGTATGCCGCACAGGTCGGCAGCGCCGAGCAGGGCGTAAGTGTGGCGGATCAGCTGCTCGTGGCCGGCGACGTGCGGCGCCAGCCTGCTCTGGATGTCGATGACCAGCAGCAGCGAAGTGTCGCGATCTGCGCGCATGCGGGACCTCATCTGGACGGGTTGTCGGTGCCGGAGCGCGCAGGCTTGGCCTTGGGGCCCGGCGCGGTCGGCTTCGTCAGCGGCACGGACTGCACGGACGGCAGCTCGGTCATCTGGCAGCCGGCGATGCAGCAGCGGCCGGGCTGCCGGTTGCGCGTGATCTTGCGCGTCGCATCGGCAAGCACGCCGCGGTCGAGCAGGCGCTCGACCAGGTCGACCTTGTTGCCGATCGGGTAGTTGCGGAAGATCTCGGTCTTCATCGCGTCGGGCGAGCCGCCGCCGTGCAGGCTGATCACCGAATACCAGCCGGCCTGGTAGGAGGCGGTCAGGTCCTCGATGAAGCGCGCCACCTCGATCCGCTTCTGGTACGGGATGTCGCTGCGCGCGGTCAGCACCTCCGACAGCCGCCCGGCGGTGGCCGGGTTGTGATCCTCGTCGGGGCCGGGCAGGGTGACGATCAGGCCGCCCGAGACGTGATGAGCGATCCGGTGCATGTCGTAGATCTGCGTGGCCAGCAGCAGCTTGCCAATGTTGGCAAACACCGCGTCCGGTGCGATGTTGCCGGCGGCACTGCTCTCGCCGTACACCGAGGCGGCCACACCGCAGGCGAAGAAGCCCTCGACGATCTTGATCAGCTCGACCATCGCGTCGCGCAGGTTGTAGTGGCGGTCGAGGTCGAGGCCGTTGGCTTCCGTCACCAGGGCCCCGGCGCCGATCAGCAGGTCGCCGAAGCCCGCGCGCGCGCCGATGCAGGTGTGGCGGTGCTGGCTGGTGTAGTTGGTCAGCATCGGCACCACCTCGGTCCACTCGCCGGCGAGGAAGACCCGCTCCCACGGCACCTCGACGCGGTCGAACAGGCACACGCCGGTGGACTGGCCGTACCTGGCGCTGAACGTGGCGGCAGCCTCGCCCGGGCGGCCGGCGGGTCGGGCGACGATGGTGAGGCCCTTGGCGTCGATCGGCACCGCGCAGGCGACCGCGAACGGCGCGTCGTCCTCGGTCATCGCCCGGCCGGGCAGCACCACGAGCTCGTGCACGTACGGCGCGCCGGTCACGATGGCCTTGGCACCCGAGATCACGAGGCCGCGCGCGCTGCGGCCGACGATGTGCAGATAGCTGTCCGGGTTCGGCTGCCGCCCCGGACGCAGCGAGCGATCGCCCTTGGCGTCGGTCATCGCCACGCCGAGCGTCAGGTCGTTGGCGTAGACGTGCCCGAGGTAGCCCTGCAGCCGCGCGTGGTAGTCGGTGCCGTGCTCGGCATCGGTGCGATGGGTGCCGAAGAACAGCGCATTGAGCGCGTCGCCGCCCAGGTAGCGCTGCGCGCAACCGGTTTCCTGGCACACGCGTCGCGCGGCCTCCAGCTTGTTCAGCAGGTCCGCGGTGCTGACCGTCAGCGCGATCATCCGGCTCACCGGCGCCTCGATGCCAGGCACCCGGGCCTGCATCACCGGCGCCAGGTCGGCGGCGAGCGCCATCTCGTAGGTCCTGGCGACCGCCGCAACGCCCGGCGCCAATTGCGGCGCATCGGCGACCGAGCTGATGTGCTGGCCGTCGACGTACACGGCGGGCTGCAGCCGCCTGAGCGATTCGCGGTAGGCCTCGGCGGACATCAGCATTGGGACAGCTCCGGGGTCATCAGCTCGGCGGGTGGCCAGCGCGCGCGGCGCCAGCGGCCGGAAATGTAGCGCCGCGGGCGGCCGAGGTGCAGTGGCGGAGCCGCGCCAATGCGCTAAGGAAGCGGCGTGTCGATGTCGAGCAGACAGCCGGGATCGTCGACCTCGATCAGCAGCGGCGGGTGGGCGGCAAGGACGCCACGCGCGCCGGCGTCGCCCTGCAGGGCGAGCAGCTCGTCCCGGCAGGCGCGGCCGAAGCCGACCGGATGGCCGCGCCGACCGTGGTGAACGGGTGCGACCGTCTGGTTGCCGCGGCCGATGGCATCGCGGATCGCAGCGATCGTCGCCGGCGAGACCGCCGGCATGTCGGCCAGCGCGATTACCCACCCCGCGGCGTCGCTGCGCGAGCGCACGCCGCAGGCGAGCGAATGGCCCATGCCGTCTTCCGCTTCAGGGCAGACGACCAGCTGCGCTCCCTCCGCAGCGAGCAGGTGGTGCAGCTGCCGCTGCGCCGCGCTGTCGGCGGGGCGCACGACCGCGACGACGTCGCCAACGGCAGCGCGCAGGTGGCGCAGCGCCGCCGCGGCCAGAGGAACGCCGTCCGGCGCCGCCTCCAGCAACTTCAGCCGCTCACCGCTCGGGTCGTAACGGCGGCCGATGCCCGCCGCCAGCAGCACGCCGGCGATCGGCTGCACGGCGTTGGTGGCAGGTGGCACGCTTGAGCGCCGGGCGCGCCGTCGGGTGGCCGAGGCAGCGGGTGGGCTACTTGCCGTAGAAGCGGCCGCAGGCACTCGCCATCTCGGCCCACGGCGCCGGCGCGAGCGCTCCCTGGACCTTGCCCGCGAGATCCACGTCGGCGACGCCGCTCGCGCGCAGCGAGCCGATGATGGTCGTGCCGTGCACGGCGCCGGTGAAATGCTGCGTCACGCCCTTGGTATCGGTGAACGCGAAGCGAATGCTGTCGCCCTGCAGCGAGGCGCCGAGCAGCGGCTGCCTGCCGCCGCCGATGGCGACCTCGCCGCCGATCTTCTGGAAGCTCTGGGTGAGCGAGACCGTGAAGTCGACGCTGCCGTTGCCGTTGCGGAAGGCCCAGGAGCCGCCGACGCGGGCCGGCACGACCCACAGGTAGGCGTTGCGGTGATCGGCATCGAAGGATTCGTCAGGCTCCCATTCCACCATCGTGAACGAGTGCGAAGCGACGCGCGTGCCGGGCTTCATCGCCAGCACGCGGTGCCGCACGCACAGGTTCAGCTCGGGCAGCAGGTACATGGTGACCACGGTGGCCTTGCTGAAGTCCTCCTTGAAGATGTCGCCCTGGATGATCTTCACCTTGTCGGCCACCCCCTCGGCCTGCACGTAGCACTGCGCCAGCCTGGCCATGTCGGGGTTGTACTCGATGCCCGTCGCGGTGGCGCCGAACTTCTTGCCGGCGGCGATGGCGATCTTGCCGTCGCCGGCGCCGAGGTCGACCACGTAGTCCTTCGGCGTGACCTTGGCCATGGCCAGCATCTTGGTGACCAGCTCGTCGGGCGTCGGCACCCAGACGACGTCCTTGCCGGACTGTCCGACCTGTGGCCTGTAGTCGCGCTCGCAGTCGGCGCGGCTGCGGGCGTCGGCGGCCGGGCCGAGCGCGAGGGTCGAGACGGCGGCGACAGAGATCAGTGCCAGGGCGAGTCGCATGAGGTCAAGGCTCCCGTCGGTTTGTACTGATGGCGAAGTGTGGCACGCCGCCGGCGGGCCGTCAGGCCGACAGGTCGAAGGGCAGGCCGCGCAGGCGCTTGCCGGTTAGGGCGGCGACCGCGTTGGCCACCGCCGGCGCGATCGGCGGCGTGCCCGGCTCGCCGACGCCGGTGGGGGCGGCCGCGCTTGGCACGATGTGCACCGACATCTGCGGCATCTCGTCGAAGCGCAGCAACGGGTAGTCGGTGAAGTTGCCCTGTTCGACGCGGCCGTTGGCCAGCGTGATCCGGCCGTACAGCGCGGCCGACAGGCCGAAGACCATCGCCGACTGCACCTGCGCCTCGATGGTCAGCGGATTGACCGCGGTGCCGCAGTCGATCGCCGAGGTGACCCGGTGCACGCGGACTCGCTTGTCCTCGATCGACACCTCGGCGACGTGCGCGCAGACCGAGCCGAAGCTTTCGTGCACCGCCACGCCGCGGCCGCGCCCGTTGGGCAGCGGCTTGTCCCAGTCGGACTTCGCGCGCACCAGTGCCAGCACGGCACGATGTCGCGCGTGCTCGTTGTCGAGCAGGGCCAGCCGGTAGGCGATCGGATCCTGCTTCGCCGCCGCCGCCATCTCGTCGATCAGCGTCTCCATGACGAACGCGGTGTGCGAGTGGCCGATCGACCGCCACCACAGCACCGGCACGTTGGCCGACGGGTGGTGCACCGAGACCTGCATGTTCGGCAGCCGGTAGGGCGTGTCGACGACCCCTTCGGTCATCGTTTGGTCGACGCCGTCCTTGACGAAGGCTTTCTCGAAGGCCGAGCCCTTGACGATCGACTGGCCGACGACGACGTGCTGCCAGCCGACCGGCATGCCCTTGTCGTCGAGACCGACGCTGACACGGTGAACGTGCAGCGGCCGGTAGTAGCCGCCCCTGATGTCGTCCTCGCGTGACCAGACGACCTTGACCGGCGCGTCGATGCCGGCCTTCTTCATCTCGCGCGCCACGCGCACCGCTTCGACGACGTAATCCGCGGTCGGGTTGGCGCGCCGACCGAAGCCGCCGCCGGCGAACGTGGTGACCAGTTCGACCTGCTCCTGTTTCAGCCCCGCGGCGGCGGCGGCCAGCACCTGATCGACCGTCTGCAACTGCGAGCCGCACCACACCGTCATCCTGTCGGCCTGCAGGTCGACGGTGCAGCTGAGCGGTTCCATCGGCGCGTGGGCCAGGTACGGGAAGGCGAACTCGGCGTCGATCCGGCGCGCCGCTCCGGCCAGCGCGCTGGTGTCGCCGTCGCGCCGGGCCGGCAGACCCGGCTGCTGCGCCAGCTGCCGGTACTGCGCCAGCTGCTCGGTCGTGCTGATGCCGACCGGCAGCGCCCATTCGATCGCGAGCAGTTCGCGCGCCTTAATCGCCGGCCAGTAGCCGTCAGCGATCACCGCCACCCCCGTGCCACCGCGGTCGACCTGCACCGGCAGGACCGCGACCACGCCCTTGACGGCCTTGGCCTTCTCGGGGTCGACCTTGATTGCCCGGCCGCCAAATACCGGCGGCCGCGCAACGACCGCCACGCGCAGGCCCGGCAGCTTCTTGTCGATGCCGAACTCGGCGCGACCGCTGACCTTGTCGCGCGAATCGAGGCGTCGCGTCGGCTTGCCGATGATCACGAAGTCCTTCGGATCAGCCTTGATTCCGGCCCGCGCGGGAGCCGGCAGCTGCATCGCGGCCTCGGCCAGCGAGCCGTAGCTGGCACGCCTTTTCCGGCCGCCGATCTCGATCAGCATGCCGGCGCGGGTGTCGATCCTGTCGGCCGCCACGCCCCACTGCCTGGCTGCCGCCTCGATCAGCATCAGGCGCGCCGTGGCGCCGATGGTGCGGTACTGCTGCCAGCTCGACGAGATCGAGGTCGAGCCGCGGGTCATCTGGATGCCGAAGGCAGGGTGCGCGTACACCTGCGCCGTTGGCGCGTGCTGGGCGCTTACCTTGCTCCAGTCGCAGTCGAGATCCTCGGCAGCCAGCATCGCCATCGACGTGAGCACGCCCTGGCCCATTTCAAGCTTGTTGATCAGCACGGTCACGCTGTCGTCGGTGCCGATGCGGATGAAGGCCGCCGGCCGGTAGGGCGATGTGGCCGGCGTCTGCTGCGCGTGCGCCAGTCGGCCGCCTCGACCGCCGTCGATGGGAAGGCCGATGGCGAGCATCAGGCCGCCGCCGGCCATGCCGGTCACCCTGAGGAAGTCGCGCCGGGAAATCCGGCGTGCGCGCTCGGTGCTCAACGATTCGACGATGCCCGGGCCGGCCTCGGTCGGCACTGTGTGCATGATCGCTTCCTCCTCAGGCCAGGCTCTTCGCCGCGTCTTTGATGGCGGCGCGGATGCGCGCGTAGGTGCCGCAGCGGCAGAGGATGCCCGACATGGCTTGGTCGATGTCGCGGTCGCTCGGATTGCGCTTGTCCCTGAGCAGCGCCGTGGCCGCCATCACCTGGCCGGACTGGCAGTAGCCGCACTGAACGACGTCGTTGCGCACCCAGGCGTCCTGAACCGCGTTGCCGATGCGGTCCGATTCGATGGCCTCGATGGTCGTGATCCGCGCGCCGGCCACCGACGAGATCGGCGTCACGCAGGCGCGCTTCGGCTGGCCGTCGATGTGCACCGTGCAGGCGCCGCAGGCGGCGACGCCGCAGCCGAACTTGGTGCCGGTCAGCCCGAGGTTGTCACGCAGGGCCCACAGCAAGGGGGTCGACGGGTCGGCGTCGACGCTCAGCGCCTTTCCATTGACGTTCAGTTCGATCATTCGCTGTGTTCCTCTCGGGTCTAGAGCCGATGTCGTGCCGCCCGGCGCCTCGGCCGCGCGGCCGAGCAGCCTAGCCGATGTGCCGGACCGCCAGTTGGCGATTCGGGTGCTCTACGCGCTTACGTCGACGACGACCCGCCCGCGCACCTTGCCGGCCAGCAATACGGGGGCCAGCTCGATGGCCTGCGCGAGGCCGACCACCGTGGTCGCGGCGTCGAGCTTGCCGCGATCGAGATCGCTGGCGAGCCGCTGCCAGGCCTGCTGCCGGCGTGGCTGCGGGCACATCACCGAATCGATGCCGATCAGCCGCACGCCGCGCAGGATGAAGGGAGCGACGGTGGCGGGGAAGTCCATGCCCTGGGCCAGCCCGCAGGCCGTCACCGTGCCGCCGTAGCGGGTCTGCGCGCAGGCGTTGGCCAGCGTGTGCGAGCCGACGGCGTCGACCACGCCGGCCCAGCGCTCTTTCTGCAGCGGCTTGCCGGGCGACGACAACTCGGCGCGGTCGACCACGGAACTTGCGCCGAGCGCGGTCAGGTACGGCGTTTCGGCCGACTTGCCGGTGCTGGCAACGACGCGGTAACCCCAGCCGGCGAGGATCGAGACGGCGATCGAGCCGACGCCGCCTGAGGCCCCGGTGACCAGGATCTCGCCGCTGCTCGGCTCGACACCCTGCTCACGCAGCGCCAGGCAGCACAGCATCGCCGTGTAGCCGGCCGTGCCGATCGCCATTGCCTGTCGCGTGCTCAATCCGTCCGGCAGTTTGACCAGCCAGTCGCCTTTGAAACGGGCGCGCTGGGCCAGGCCGCCCCAATGCTGCTCGCCGACGCCCCAGCCGTTGAGCACGACCCGGTCGCCTGGTGCGAAACGAGGGTCAGCGCTTTGCAGCACGCTGCCCGCCGCGTCGATTCCCGCAACCAGCGGCCACTTGCGCACGACCGGCGCCTTGTTGGCGAGCGCCAGCGCGTCCTTGTAGTTGACCGTCGAGTAGTCGACCGCGATGGTGACGTCTGCCTCGGGCGTGTTGGCGCGCAGCTCCTCGTCGGTCAGGTCCCGGACCTGTGCCGCAAACTTCTCGTCCGACTTGGTGAGCAGAATCGCTTTGATGATCATGGCTGTTCCCTCAGAAAGATGCTGCCAGCGCGCAGAGCGGCGACAGACCCATTATTCCGAGGGTCTGCGCGGTGCGCAGTGCGGCCAGGCTGGTCATCGGTCATCAACTCGTGCAGGCGCGAAGACTCGCAGTCGTGCGGTCGGTGCGGCGGCGCCTCACGCCGCGTAGGCGGAGTCTATCGGCCGGTCGATCGGCGATGCAGGCCGGCTGCCGACGCCGGGCGGCGGCGAGTACGCTTGAGTCTTTGCAGCCGGCGGCGATCGCCGACGCTTGACGCGAGTCCTTTCAATCATCGATGGAGCCTGCAGTGAATTACCAAAACATTCTCGTTACGACGCAGGGGCGCGTCGGTCTTGTCACGCTGAACCGTCCGAAGGCACTGAATGCACTGAATGACGCGCTGATGGATGAACTCGGCGCCGCCCTGCGCGCATTCGACGCCGACGAGGGCATCGGCGCGATCGTGATTGCCGGCTCGGAAAAGGCCTTCGCCGCCGGCGCCGACATCGGCGCGATGAAGGACTGGTCGTACATGGACGTCTTCAAGACCGACTACATCACCCGCAACTGGGAGGAACTGAAGCGGATCCGCAAACCGGTGATCGCCGCCGTTGCCGGCTATGCGCTGGGCGGAGGGTGCGAACTGGTGATGATGTGCGACATCGTCATCGCCGCCGACACCGCACGCTTCGGTCAGCCGGAGATCAAGCTCGGCGTCATCCCCGGAGCAGGCGGCACGCAGCGGCTGCCTCGAGCCGTCGGCAAGGCCAAGGCGATGGACATGGTGCTGACCTCGCGCATGATGGATGCACAGGAGGCCGAACGCGCCGGCCTCGTCTCGCGCGTCGTCGCAGCAGAGAAGCTGCTCGAGGAGGCGATGGCCGCCGCGGCGACCATCGCGCAGCTCGCGCTGCCGGCGGTGATGATGGCCAAGGAGGCGGTTCAGCGCGCCTACGAGGCGCCGCTGGCGGAGGGCCTGCTGTTCGAGCGGCGACTGTTCCACTCGCTGTTCGGCACCGCCGACCAGAAAGAGGGCATGACGGCCTTCATCGAGAAGCGGCCGCCGCGCTTCGCGAACCGCTGAGGCCCTTGCGGATCAGGGACTTGCCCTGCCCGGGCGGCTGACCCAAGCGGTCAATTTGACAGCGCAATTTCGGGCCCTCATAATCCACTTTCTCTGCGGACCTCGGAGTCGTGCGGCGCACCAAGCAGTGCGCCACCGCGGTCGGCCCGCTCTTTAACAACCGAAACAGCCGATAAGTGTGGGCGCTTGATGAAAAGGCGCAACCGCCGGGTACGGTCTCACGCCGTCCTGGCGGCAATGCTCAATGCATCAGGTGCTCATACACGAATAAAGGGGATCATCAGATCCACTTGATTCCGTGAGTGAGCGACGTACACCATCGAGTGTGCGAAAAGGTTCGAACTGAAGAGTTTGATCCTGGCTCAGATTGAACGCTGGCGGCGTGCTTTACACATGCAAGTCGAACGGTAACGCGGGGGCAACCCTGGCGACGAGTGGCGAACGGGTGAGTAGCGCATCGGAACGTGCCCAGTAGTGGGGGATAGCTCGGCGAAAGCCGGATTAATACCGCATACGACCCACGGGTGAAAGCGGGGGACCGCAAGGCCTCGCGCTATTGGAGCGGCCGATGCCCGATTAGCTAGTTGGTGAGGTAAAGGCTCACCAAGGCAACGATCGGTAGCTGGTCTGAGAGGACGACCAGCCACACTGGGACTGAGACACGGCCCAGACTCCTACGGGAGGCAGCAGTGGGGAATTTTGGACAATGGGCGCAAGCCTGATCCAGCCATGCCGCGTGCGGGAAGAAGGCCCTCGGGTTGTAAACCGCTTTTGTCAGGGAAGAAACGCTTCGGGCTAATACCTCGGAGTAATGACGGTACCTGAAGAATAAGCACCGGCTAACTACGTGCCAGCAGCCGCGGTAATACGTAGGGTGCAAGCGTTAATCGGAATTACTGGGCGTAAAGCGTGCGCAGGCGGTTGTGCAAGACAGATGTGAAATCCCCGGGCTTAACCTGGGAACT
>CP070661.1:3321537-3328600 GCA_020355165.1 Burkholderiales bacterium | reverse complement strand
GCGGTCGAACGACCACTCGTAGCCGCGAGCAATGCGCACCTCGTCGCCGCTGCTCGCCATGACGGTGCTCCCTCCTGTCGCCTATTTCGAACGGCGGCGGCGAGCTTGCGCTCGTCCGCCGATGCCGGGCGCAGCGCCGCCGGCCTTGATGAAGGCGATCACCTGCGCCAGCGTCGCCTGGTCGTCGTCGAAGCCGCCGTGCGTCGTCGAGGCACTGGCCGTCCCCGGTGCCACGTGGGCGACGACGCCGGCCGGCATCCCACGATAAGCGTCGAAGTAGCGCTTCATGCCGAGGATCGGTGTGCGCGTGCCGCCCTCGAACGACTCCGACACCAGGTACAGCAGCGAGCGCCGGTACGGTCCGCAGGTCGGATCGTCCTGCTCCGCCTTCTCGGTCAGGTGGAACTGCTGGTAGCGCGCCACCGTGCCGTCGGCCAGACGCGGAGCCATCAGCCGGCGGAACGCATCGACGCGTATCGCCGGCGCGAGGAAGCTCACCGTGTCGATCCTCACGCCGCGGCGGAACAGGAAATCGACCGCGTGGGCCAGCGCGATGCCACCGGCCGAATGGCCGACCAGGTGCAGCCGCAGCGGCCATGGCTTCGCCTGCACGCCGGCGAGCTGCTCGTGAAGGATGCTGAGCCCGCCCTCCGGCGCGACCGACATTGCCGCCGCGTTTTCCTTCATCTCGCTCCACAGCGCCGTGCCCGGCCGCGACAGCAGGCGCTCGAGCCGTGCGTTCCACCACTGCTCCAGCGGCGACCAGAAGTCGTCGCCGCGACCGGTCGGCCGCGGCATGCCCTCGACGGCGTCCTCGAGCCGGTTCGCCACCGTGCTGAGCAGGTCCGTCTCCCACATCAGGTAGACGGGGAAGATCCTCTCGTCGTACAGGCGCGGGATCAGCTTCGCCGCATGCGCCGCCGCCGCCTTCTCGCTCACGAGGCCGCCGTGCGCGTAGATGCACACGTCGACCGGCGCGTCGCCGACCTGCCACAGCTCGCGGGCCCGCTTCAGGTGCACGTCGACGATCGCCCGCACGTCGTCGGCGGTGGTGCGGAACCAGCCGCTGTTCGACAGCCGCCCGTTGTTGCCCAGGTTGATCACCAGCGGCGAGATCTCGCGGTTGCGCAGCACCTCGCCGGCGGCCAGCTCGACCTGCCCTTGGCGGTCGGTGCGCAGCGAACCGGCCTTGGCGATCGCCCGGTGCTCCTCGGTGACCACGCCGAGCTGCGCCACCCAGCAGTCCATCGCGTTGTCCAGCCAGTCGTCGTAGGCGAGGATCGCGTAGCCGCGGCTGCCCCAGTCCTCGCCCCACGAGTTCTGCAGCAGGAAACCGCGCTCGTCGTAGCCGACCAGGGCAAAGGCGTGGCCGCCGTCGTCGCGCTTGCTCTTGCGCTGCGGGATCGCCCAGATGGGGCTGCGCAGCGAGCGCGGCGCCGCCGGCTGCTTCAGGCCGTTGCCCTCGTCCCAGCCGGCGTGGCAGACAGCGCTGGCGTAGACCACGCCGACCTCGTTCAGCGCGCAGTGGATGTCGGCGATCGAGCGGGTGGCGATCCGGTAGTAGGCGCCGAGCGGGCGGTTCACCGCCTCTAGCCACCAGTCCTTCTTCGGGTCGTCCGGCACCGGCGGCATCTCCACCCCGGTGCGCCACAGCCTATCGGCGCAGGCGCCGTGCTTGAACCAGCCCTTCAGCGCGCCGCGCAGGCTCGACCCTTCGTCCTTCGAGCCGGGGAACTCGTCGTAGCGGCGCGCCATCGAGTACAGCATGTACGGCGACACCGTCGCCGCCGGCCGCCGCGCCCGGCGCAGCAGGTGCTCGACCACCCGCGCCAGCGCGAAGCCGGTGCAGGCGTTGGTGTCGCCCTGGTCCTTCGCCGGCAGGCGGATCGCGGGGAACAGGCCCGGCCGGGGCGCCACCGCCACGTTGGCGCGGAACGGCAGGTCGCGGAAGTCGAGCGTGTCCGGGCGGACGTTGCGCGCGCGCTTGATGCGACTGGCCATGGCGGGCTCCAGCAAGACGACGACGGCCGACGCTAGCGACAAGGCCCGCGATCGGCAAGCGCACCGGCGGCCGGCGCGGCCGGCGCCGATCGAGGTTCGCAGCCGAGCTTCCGGTTCGAGCGAAGGTGACCGCGAGCTCGCGATCCCATTCGGTCGCGCGGTCGGGCGCATGGCGGACGTGACGACGCGAAACGCTATTTCGTCACTGACGGCCCGGCAAACATCTCCTTGTCGATGCAGGAGGCGTATATCCAGTCGGACGCGGTCACGCCGAGCTTCCTGCAAAGGGCCTGCGACGATCGATTGTCTGCCTTGACGCCGGTCATGAAGCCGCGCGCCCCATGGCGTTCCCACATGTAAATGATCGCCTGCGCGCCAAGAAGCAGGGCTATCTTCTCGCCCCGCCTGTCCTGGCGAGTCGCCAGCATTCCCCAAAAAGCGTCCTTCGAGCGCGGACTCGCCGGGTGATGAATCATGTACGAGGAAGCGGTTGCGACCGGGCGGCTCTCTTGATCGGTCGCGACGAGGCAGATGCCTGCTCTGCCCTGTCCTCGCATGATTGAACCCGGGACCGGCATGACATCGCAGGCTTGGCAAAGCTCGGCGACGTCGCGTACCACTTCGCGCGGTGTGTCAGCATCAATGGCCGATACCGTGAGATCGGCCGGCAGCGCGAGATCCTGCAGGGCCCGGCGGCTCGCCGCCAGCGCAGCTTCGCCGCCCCAGAAATGCTCATGCCGGTCTGTGGCCAGCCCTCTGTCTTCGAGTTGCGCGAACAAGGCTGCAGCGTCGTCGGCTGGGTAGAAGTAGGAGACCGCCGCTCCTTGCAGTCTGGCCATGTCCGACAGGACATCGGCTGCATCCTCGCCGGGCTCGCTCAGCGCGACCAGTCGGCCGTAGTACGCATAGCGCGGGTTGTCCCGAAGCAGGCGCCACAGTCTGGCGCTGCGCCTGGCAAGCGCGATCCTGTCGGGAGAGCCAAAGTACTCGTCGGTGTCGACCATTTGCGGATCCTCGCGATCGCCGCCTGACTGCGCGGGCAACGCCGTGGCCATTGCGTCCGGACATGCGGACCGGCCCGGCTGTCGTCAGATCGTCGCCAGACCACTTCGGCGATGACCGCGAAGCGACAGAAAAGTACTCCTTCGCCCGGGCGCGCTCAACTGCAGCAGGCGGGAAAACAGGTCCTGGCTCAGGCAAGACCGACCCGCCGCCGCCGGCTGCTGCCAGTGCGCGTCCGTTTCGGCGGGCGAAGCACCGCGACTGCCTGCGGTCGGTTGGGCAGGCTGGCGGCCGAGCCCGAAAGTCGTCGATCGTGGCGGCGGCGTCAGCCGATCGACGGCGGCTTTCCGCCAGCACGGCAACCTGCTGCGGTCGTCCCAGCGCTGCCGCCCAGTGCTGCGCGGACCGGTCATCCAAGCTGTCGTTGCGTGACACTCAAGTGACGACCATCAGTCAGCGCGCCAGCGGCATCCGCTCGTGCTTCAAACGTCCCGGCTCACGACCTCGTGCCGCGGTCTACCGGCGCGAAGTTCAGGCGAACGCGGCGCGCGCATCGCGCGAGTAGGACGTTCGGGGTCTGTGAAGGCCAACTCATGCATCCATTCGCTGCGCGCTAAGCCAACGAGACGCCGCCCGAGTGCGCTACGCCACGACCTCGAGCAGCTCTTCTTGATCAATCATTGCCGCGACAGCTTCAGGTCGTGCATCCGGCGGTGATGTCCGCAACCCTCTCCTGGCAGCAAGCAGTGCGTGCATGGCCCGCTGCAGCGGAAGGCAGTTGCAGCGGGCCGACCGGCCGCACTTGAAGCGCTGTCCTGCTGATCTTTGGGCCAATCGAGGGGAGGATTCATGAGAACAACGACAGCAATGCGCAGACTCTCTCAAGGGGTACTGCTGAGCATCCTGGCCATGTTCGTCTGCGCGGCCCACGGCCAGACGCCACTTGCGTGGGAGCAGACGAAGTATTTCCGCTACAACATCCACAACGTGGCGGTCGCATCGACTGCTACGCCGGGATCCTGGACGGTGAAAGTGATGTTCTCAGTCAGCAACCCCGACGCCGGGGGCACGCTCTGGGACATCAAGACGGCGGCTCCGTTCAAGGCCGCCGACGGCGCCAGTCTCAACCTCGACATCGGCTGGAGTAGCAGCGAGTTCACGAACACCGGCAGCACGGGCGCAGCGCTCCTGCCGACCATCGGTACGGCGCTGGGCAGCGGGGCAGCAATGCCGGTACAGGTTCGCACCCTGCAGAGCGCCGCAACGCAATGCATCAGCGCGAGCGACTGTCCGGGCCTGACCTCGGAGCAACTCGTGCGGAGCTACTGGGTATCGAAGACCGTCACGACCGTTCCCGCAACGGTCGCCAGCGGTCGCGTTGCGCTCGAGGGGCGGCCCGTGTGCAGCGGGCTGCCGGGTTGCCCGACGACGGTCGCACCATTCGCCAACATTCCGGCCCGGAGCGCAACAGCGGACTTTGCTTTTGTCGCTTCGACGTCGGCGCTGATCGAGAGCCCCCGACGGCAGATCGTCGACATTGCCAAGTGCAAGGGCTGCCACGACGACAGGCAGCATGGCGACACGGTAGTGCCGCGGCTGAGCCTGCACGGCGCCAACCGCAACGAGAACCTGGATCTTTGCGTCGTGTGCCACAACCCGAACCAGACCGACGTGCCGTATCGCTTTGCGTCACCGACCGATCCCCGCATCGGTGGGCCGGAGACGCCGATCGACTTCAAGGTCATGGTTCACTCGATCCACGCCGGAGGCTTCCGGAAAACGCCGTTCGTCGTCATCGGCCGCAATAGTTCCGTGAATGATTTCAGCGATGTGCGCTTCCCGGCGGAGCTCAGGAAGAGCTGTCTGAAATGTCATGTCGTCGATGCCAGCGGCAGGGGTTCGTTCGAGTTGCCGCTGAAGGGCAATGTGTCGGGGACGACCATCAAGACGCAGAGCACCTACCAGGTCGCGGCCGGCGAGATGCGCACGATCGACGTCGACCCCGCCAATGACCTGAAGGTCACGCCCACTGCAGCGACCTGCTCCGGCTGTCACGACAGCAGCGAAGTGCGCCGTCACATGATCAAGACCGGTGGCGCGTCATTTGCCACCGCCCAAGAGGAGATCGGCACGACCGTGAAGGAGCGTTGCGCAAGTTGCCACGGCCCGGGCAAGGACAAGGACGTGCGCAAGGTACACGAACTGTCGAGCAGTTCACGGGACTAGCCGGCTGGCAAGCGATCGGTACAGACGCCCCGCACGCGGGGCGTTTGCTTGTTGGCCCGGGGAATGTCTCACCGTCATCACCGGGAGCAAGCGCCGGCAAGCCGCCAGGACGGCGAATAGGAATTCTGCGGCAACAATGCGCAGCCTTCACTGTCACGCTCCGTGGCCTTGGACTATCGGTGCTCGATGAACTTCACCGTGAAGCGATCGCTCTCTCCCATGGCGGCATAGCTTGAGTGGTTCTTCTCGTTGTTGACGAAGGGCGGCGGCAGCACCCGGACGCCGCCCTCGTGCTCGGCCGTGTCGGGCGGGGTTCGAGTTGACCTCCTCGCCGCCGCCAGTCGAAAACCGACGCTCTCACCGATGCGCCGCAGGTAGGCAACCGGCACGTCGCCATCGCGCGATCCGCGAACTTGTCCCCGATCGGCCGGGAGGCGGTGGTCGACGGCTAAGAAGATGCCTGCCGGCTTCAGGCAGTCGTAGGCACTCTTGAACACGGCTCTGACCACCGCATGACCCCCAGCCGCCCAGTCGTGCCGGTTGCGAAACGTCAGCGCCAAGTCGACGCCGTCACGCTCCGCGAAACGCGTATTCCTGGGCGGCTCGAAAAAGGCAGCATCTACCCGGTCGTTCACACCGGGCCGAGCCGCCTGTTTCTGAGGCAGGCGCTCTGCACCGCGTCAGTGATAACGGGCTTCCGTTTGCCAAGCCGCTCACTTGACGGGCGAGAACTCGAACAGGTTCAGCCCGTTGTCCTGCAGTGCGCCGTAATGGTCCTTGCCGAGATCCGAGACGCGGAAGCAGGCGGACTTCATCTTGGTCTCTGCGCCCCACCAGGTCAGCTCATAGCAGAGCCGCTCGCCTTCGAGCTTCCAGCGGCCGGTGTCCGCGCAGTTGCCGGTCTTCTCTCCGAGCCGCATGCAGAGGGAGCCATCCGCATTCCAAGACCAGTAGTCGTAGCCCGGCCCCCTTGGCTTTTTGAGCTGCCAGGTGCGGCCCGACACCAGTGCGCTGGTGGTTTTGCTGTCCAGGGTCGCCGCGAGCGGCGACGACATCGCGCAGCACAGCAGCGGCACCAGAAGACACGCACGTGCGCACTGCCGCTTGTAGCTCTCTTCCTTGCGCATTTCCTCCTCCCTCCTCCATGAGTGTTGACAGAAGGCGCGCATAGCAACGGCGCGGTACGAAGCGAGCAACGGTTCGGCGTGCCGGTCGCTTGCTGCCTCGCAGGGCGGTACAGGCCTGTACCGAAAAAAGCGGGCCCTGCGGCTCCGAATCACACGACGCGGACCGGTCTGTTTTCGGGTCGGCCCTTTGGGCAGCTCCTACCGGATCCCAGGTTGAGAAGCCAAGTAGAAGTGCGTAGATAACATTACGTTTCCACGGGTCTCAATTCAAGCTCCGCGCACTTGCGTCGAACTGATGCAATCGGCGGGTCGCGGCCGTCGCGCTCGCTTCATGTTGCGACGCGGCGAGTGAGAAGCTTCAAAGTCACGCGCAGCGGCCAACGCCGCGTCCGTGAAAGCTACCGAGGCGGCCGGTCTCTCGTTGCCGCGAGTCGGCGCGGCGGACTGGGCTCCGAACGCGCGACGAACTTCAAGCCAGTGCAGCGGCTCCCGCTTTAGTGGGATGTCCAGTCGGATTTGCTGCGGTGCAAGTAGAAGTGCCAAAGCAGAAGGCGCCGTCTTTGTGCGTTACGGGCACCTTGTGCGAGTGCCCGATTCGCGCGCGTGAGGCAAGCCAGGCGATTCGGTACTCATGCAAACGACGGGCGCGGGCAATGCGGATCCTGCGAGCGATAGCGGGTCAATGCAGGCGGCAGAGACCCATGCGG
>CP070661.1:3292813-3321437 GCA_020355165.1 Burkholderiales bacterium | reverse complement strand
CTACTTGACCGGTCGCCGGACGGCCGCCGCCGGGCGTGGCTGCTTCCGGAGGCGGACCAGGTCGCTTACCGCGGCCCTGACACGCTCGAGACACGCATCCTTTTCAGGCGAGAATCAGTCGAGATCGCCCGTCTCGCAGCGGTCGCGGTGACAGCAGCAAGCACGTGCGGTTTAGGCCGCTGGATCTTGTCACCCGGCTGCCTGTGCTGCTGCCGTACGCGCGTCTGCAGGTCGCTCGGCTGTCCGCAAGAAGTGCCGCGCGAGCGGCAGCTTTTCAGCAAGCAACTTTCGAGAGTGAATGTCAGGACCGGGTCGGCTGCTCGCACTAAGCCCGTTTGGGAGCGGGCGTTCGGCCCTAGCTAGACCCACGGTCGATTTCGACGACCGCTTCCTGGCGACCTACCTGGACCCGCAATCGGCCACAACCGGTCCTTCCCGACGCGCTCGAAATTCCAGTCCGGGATCGCCGGCGGATGACAGGTTTCAGGCGCCGAATCTGAACGCCGCGTCGGCTCGACTCGGCCAGGAGCGGCCGCTAGAGCTTTCAGTCTGAAGCGACCGCTACGCAGGGCGGAAGCCGAAGTGTGTGCGGCGTGCATGGCAGACGACGGTACGTCGCCCGACGATGTCTCGGCGTTCCCTTGTGCGTCTCCGTCGCTCACGGCGCATGAGCAAAGCCGGAACTCACCTTGACTCTCGTCTGATAGGCCCTCCAAAGGCCGAAAGCGCGATGGCGTAGGCGACAATGCCAGTTTCGCACTGGGCCGGCCCTTGATGATTATCGTTCACCACCTGAACAACTCCCGCTCGCAGCGCGTGCTCTGGCTGCTTGAAGAACTCGGTGTTACCTACGAGATCAAGAAGTACGAGCGCGATCCGGCGACGATGCTCGCGCCGCCGGCACTGATGGATGTACATCCCCTCGGCAAGTCGCCGGTGATCACCGATGGCGACATCACCGTTGCTGAATCCGGGGCGATTCTCGAGTATCTCGTCGAGCGGTACGACGACGGGCGCCTTGCTCCCGCCGTCGGCACCGCGGAGCGGCTTCGCTGGCGCTATTGGCTGCACTTCGCCGAGGGATCCGCAATGCCGCCGCTGCTGATCAAGCTCGTCTGCGACAGAGTAGCGCAGGCGCCCATGCCGTTCTTCGTGAAACCGATCGCGCGCGCGATATCCACAAAGGTGCAGGCGATGGTGGTCCAGCCGAACCTGAAGCGTCAGTGGGACTTCATGGAGTCAGAACTCACGCAGAACAAGTGGTTCGCCGGCACCCAGTTCAGTGCTGCAGACATCCAGATGAGCTTTCCGATCGAGGCCGCGGCGCAGCGCGCTGGACTCGATGCGAGTTGGCCGAGGTTGACGGCATTTCTCAAGCGGATCCATGCGAGGCCGGCATACAAGAGGGCGCTCAAGACCGGTGGCCCCTACAGCTTTGCCGAGGACTGACGCTTCCATCAGTCACCTGCGGCCAGCCGGCATCGACATCTCGGCCGCCCGCAATGCAGCGGAAACGGTCTTTCGGTCAGCTGGCACAACGGGCGGGAGTCGGCCAATGGCCGACAGCAGCAGGAGGCGCGAGAATCGCCTGGAAGCGGACGGACCAGAGTCAGTCTGGATCCAAAGCCACTCATCGTTCGCGCCAGCCGAAGGAACCAGCGCCGTGAAGTTCCGTGAGATGACTGCCGACGACGTGCCTGCGCTCTTCTTCGTGCGTCCGAGAACGCGGGAGAACGCGCTGACGCTCGAGGAACTGCAGCGGCTGGGCATCAACCCGCAAAGCGTCACCGAGCGCCTCGGCCAGTCCACCAAGGGCTGGGTGTGCGACGACGCGGGCCAGGTCGTTGCGTTCTCCATGGCCGACCGCGCGACCGGAGAATTCCTCGTCATCGCGGTGCTTCCGGATTACGAGGGAAGAGGCGTCGGCGGCAAGCTGATGTACTTGGCCGAGGAATGGCTTGCAGCATCGGGCTGCAAGCGGGCGTGGCTGAGCACCGATCTCGACACTACGCTTCGCGCTTACGGTTTCTATCGCAAGCGGGGCTGGACCGACTGGAAGATTGAAAGAGGCAATCGGTACATGGAGCTCCGCCCTTTGCCATGAATGTGCAGGGGCGTCGGCATCGTTGTCGGCCGCGCAAGATAGTCGTGAGAGGCAGCGTCTCAGGAAGACTGCCCATCTGCTGCGAAGGGCGGGCGAGGTCTGGTCAGGGTCGCGAAGCGCCGATTGGCGAAAGGTCGCCGTCCGGCCGCAAGCCGCCTTCCGCCGACGCCGGCTAGTTCACGCTAAAGCAGCCGTTCAGCGCAGATCCAGACGGCGCATCGCATGGGCGGCAGGATTGAACCAAAAATGATACATTGTCGCGCATGGCGACTCGAAGCCTCCCCAAGCTCACGGTCCGGTTCTACCGAGAAGCCTCCGGTAGCGAACCAGTTCGAGACTGGCTCAAGTTGCTGCCAGCCGACGAGCGGCGCGAGGTCGGCATAGACATCAAGACCGTTCAGTTCGGCTGGCCGCTGGGGATGCCGGTAGTCGACCATGTCGACCGCGACATCTGGGAAGTGCGGACACGTCTTGCCAATCGGCTTGCGAGAGTGCTGTTTGTCCTGGAAGGCAGCGAAATGGTCCTGTTGCACGGATTCATCAAGAAGGAGCGGACGACGCCCAAGCCCGATTTGGATCTGGCCCGCCAACGATTGAAGAAGTTACGGAGCAGTTCATGAAACGCAATCCGCACATCGGTTCCGACTTTGATGAGTTCCTTAAAGAGGAAGGCATCCTGGACGCCGTTCAGGCTGTCGCGGTCAAGCGCGTGCTCGCCCACCAACTGGAGCAGGGGATGAAGGCGAAGCAACTGACCAAGACAGCAATGGCAAGGCGCATGGGCACGACCCGCGCCCAGTTGGACCGGTTGCTCGATCCCGACAATCCGTCCGCCACCTTGGCAACACTGGTTAAGGCGGCCAACGCGGTGGGCAAGCGCGTGAAGATCTCCCTCGTCAATGCCTGACGTCGAGTTGCGTCTGCCATTCGCTCTAGCGGGCCGACTGCCGAAGCGCTTTGTACGACTGCATTCAGGTGCACTCGGAGAGACTGCCTGCGAGGAATCTGGACGGCGGCAACGGGTCGCGAAGAGCCTCTCGCCGCCCAGGCCGGCGTGGCCGGCTGCAAAAATCACGACACCAAACTTGCCGTCCTCGCTGCAGCGAGGCGGCCCCTCTGTGTTGCCGCTCCCGGCTCGACTGAAATTCCGCAGCCAGGAAGAGCTGTCCATCACCGCCGCAACCGCTGCCGGCCGGTGCTGGCCGGTCGGCGACCCAGCGCGCCCGGTCTCGGGCGCTTTCGCAGTCGACGCTCTATCTTCAGCGGGCCACCGCAGCCCGCGGTCGAGCCGCTAGCGAAGGGGGCCGCCGGTTTCCGCGCATATCTGTGCCGCCAGGCGCCCGGGCTGCGAACTCGGTTCCGCGCTCCTGACCTTGCTGATTGCCTGCCACTGCGCTGCTGCCATCACTCGACCGTGACGCTCTTCGCCAGATTCCTGGGCTTGTCCACATCGGTCCCGCGCGACACCGCGGTGTGATAGGCGAGCAGCTGCAGCGGCACCACGTGCAGGATCGGCGACAGGTCGCCGTAGTGCTCCGGCAGCCGGATCACGTGAATGCCCTCGCTCGAATCGATGCGCGTATCGGCGTCGGCGAAGACGTAGAGCTGGCCGCCGCGGGCGCGCACCTCCTGCATGTTGCTCTTCAGCTTCTCCAGCAGCGCGTCGTTCGGCGCCACCGTGACCACCGGCATCGCCTCGGTGACCAGCGCCAGCGGGCCGTGCTTCAGTTCCCCCGCCGGGTAGGCCTCGGCGTGGATGTAGCTGATCTCCTTCAGCTTCAGCGCGCCCTCGAGCGCGATCGGGTAGTGCAGGCCGCGGCCGAGGAACAGCGCGTTCTCCTTGCGGGCGAAGGTCTCGCTGCAGGCAATGATCGCCGGCTCCAGCGCCAGCACGCTGCCCACCGCCACCGGCAGGTGGCGCAGGCGGCGGATCGCCGCGTGCTCGCGCTCGGCGCTCAGCCGGCCCTGCGCCTTGGCGATCGCGTTGGCCAGCAGGTACAGCGCCGCCAGCTGGGTGGTGAAGGCCTTGGTCGAGGCCACGCCGATCTCGACGCCGGCGCGGGTGATGAACTGCATCGCCGTCTCGCGCACCATGGCGCTGGTGGCGACGTTGCAGACGGCCAGCGTGCGGTGCATGTCGAGGCTCTTGGCGTACCTCAGCGCCGCCAGCGTGTCGGCGGTCTCGCCCGACTGCGACACCACCACCACCAGCGCGTTCGGGTTCGGCACCGAGGTGCGGTAGCGGTACTCGCTGGCGATCTCCACCGTCGTCGGCAGGCCGGCGATCGACTCGATCCAGTAGCGGGCGGTGCAGCCGGCGTAGAAGCTGGTGCCGCAGGCGAGGATCAGCACGCTGTCCACCCGCGGCAGCACGTCGGCCGCGGCCTCGCCGAACAGCGCCGGCGAGATCTCGGCGATGTCGTCGATCGTGTCGGCGAGCGCGCGCGGCTGCTCGAAGATCTCCTTCTGCATGAAGTGCCGGTACGGCCCGAGCTCGACCGCGTTCGAGTACGCCGGCACCGTGCGCGCCGGCCGCTCGACCGGCCGGCCTTCGCCGTCGACGATCCACACGCGCGAAAGCTGCAGGTCGACGACGTCGCCCTCCTCGAGGAAGATGATGCGGTCGGTGGTGCCGGCCAGCGCCAGCGCGTCCGAGGCGAGGAAGTTCTCGTTGCGGCCGAGGCCGACCACCAGCGGCGAACCCCGGCGCGCGCCGACCACGCGGTGCGGCTCGTCGCGGCAGAACACGGCGATCGCATAGGCGCCGTGCAGCCGCCGCACCGCCCGCTGCACGGCATCGAACAGGTCGCCCTCGTACAGCTGGTCGATCAGGTGGGCGATGACCTCGGTGTCGGTCTGGCTGTCGAAGACGTAGCCGGCGTCGAGCAGGCCGCGGCGCAGCTCCTCGTAGTTCTCGATGATGCCGTTGTGCACCAGCGCGATCCGCGCGCCCTTGTTCGCCGCGCCGGGCCCGGCCGAGAAGTGCGGGTGGGCGTTGAGCGTCGTCGGCGCGCCGTGCGTGGCCCAGCGCGTGTGCGCGATGCCGGTGAAGCCGGGCAGCTCCGCCGTCTGCGCGTCGAGTTCGGCCACCCGCGACACGCTGCGCGCCCGCCTCAGCTCGCCGTCGGCATGCACGGCCACGCCGCACGAGTCGTAGCCGCGGTATTCGAGCCGCCGCAGGCCCTCGACCAGCACCGGGACGATGTTTCGCTGCGCGACCGCACCAACGATGCCGCACATGGCAGGCTCCCACTTTCACGTTATGTAGGCGCACGGTACGCCTTCTTAAAAGAGATAGGCTTGCGAAGATTTGGCGTTGAAGAAAGAATCTTGCGATGCCTGTACTTCGCGAAAGAATCTTGCGACAAGCGGTCGATCGACGGCCGCGAATGGCTGCCTCATTACCGCAAACGGGCACGCTCGGCTGAGGGTGCGCGGACGGCATGAAACCGGCCCCGATCCAACTCGACGCCACCGACCGGCGCCTGCTCGCCCTGCTGCAGACCGACTGCGCGCTGACCAACGACGCGCTGGCCCGTCGCGCGCACGTCTCGCCGGCGACCAGCCTGCGCCGAGTGCGCCGGCTGGTCGAAGCGGGCGTGATCGAGCGGCGCATCGCGGTGGTCGACCCGGATGCCGCCGGCGGCGGCGTGACGGCGATCGTCGAGGTGACGCTCGAGCAGCAGTCGGCCGAGCTGCTCGACCGGTTCGAGGTCCAGGTCGCCGCCGCCCGCGAGGTGCAGCAGTGCTACCGCGTCGCCTCCGGGCCGGACTTCGTGCTGATCGTGTTCGTGCCCGACGTGGCCGCCTACCATGCGTTTGCCCACCGCGTGCTGACCGCGCAGGCCAACGTGCGCAACGTGAGGAGCTTCTTCGCGGTGAAGCGCAGCAAGTTCGAGCCGGCGCTGCCGCTCTGACGCCGCGCGCGCGGACTAGACTGCCGCAACCCCGGGAGGAGAGCGCATGGCGGCGCAGGAGATCAACAACATGGCGGTGTTCTGCGACTTCGAGAACGTCGCCCTCGGCGTGCAGGACGCCAAGTACGACAAGTTCTCGATCAAGACCGTGCTCGAGAAGCTGCTGGTCAAGGGCAACATCGTGGTGAAGAAGGCCTACTGCGACTGGGAGCGCTACAAGAGCTACAAGGCCGGCATGCACGAGGCGGCGTTCGAGCTGATCGAGATCCCGCACGTGCGCCAGAGCGGCAAGAACTCGGCCGACATCCGCATGGTGGTCGACGCGCTCGACCTCTGCTACACCAAGTCGCACGTCGACACCTTCGTCGTCATCAGCGGCGACTCGGACTTCTCGCCGCTGGTGTCGAAGCTGCGCGAGAACAACAAGCGGGTGATCGGCGTCGGCGTCAAGGCCTCCACCTCCGACCTGCTGATCAAGAACTGCGACGAGTTCATCTTCTACGACGACCTGGTGCGGGTGGAGGAGGCGAAGAAGAGGAGCGCGGCGAAGAAGTCGGCCAAGAAGCCCGAGCCGAGGAAGGCGGACCGGCGCGGCAAGGAGGAGAAGGCCGCCGGGCCGGCCGCGGCGGAGGGCGCCGAGGCGCCGGCCGACGACGACGCCGGGCGCCGCCGGCAGGCCGCCATCGACCTCGTGCTCGAGACGCTCGAGGAACTGATCGAGGCGCGCGGCTCCGACGAGCGGATCTACTCGTCGATGGTCAAGCAGGCGCTGAAGAGGCGGCGGCCGGAATTCAACGAGAGCTACCACGGCTACAAGGGCTTCGCCGCCTTGCTCGACGACATGGTGGCGCGCGGCCTGCTGCGGGTGACCAAGGACGAGAAGACCGGCCAGCACCTGGTGCGGCTGCCGGCATCCGGGCCTGCCACCGACTGAACGGGCGGCCGCCCATGCGCCAGGACCCGCGCTTCCCGCGCCTGTTCATCGTCGACCACCCGCTGGTGCAGCACAAGCTGACCCACATGCGCGACCGGGCGACCTCCACCCGCACCTTCCGCGAGCTGCTGCGCGAGATCACGCTGCTGCTCGGCTACGAGGTCACGCGCAGCCTGCCGCTGACCAGCCGCCGCATCGACACGCCCCTGACCGAGATGGAGGCGCCGGTGATCGCCGGCAAGAAGCTGGCGATCGTGCCGGTGCTGCGGGCCGGGCTCGGCATGGCCGACGGCCTGCTCGAGCTGATCCCGTCGGCGCGGGTCGGCCACATCGGCGTGTACCGCGACGAGAACAAGCGCCCGGTCGAGTACTACGTGCGGCTGCCGGAGATCGAGGATCGCGCCTTCCTGGTCTGCGACCCGATGATCGGCACCGGCCACTCGGCGGCGCACGCGGTGACCGTGCTGAAGAAGCGCGGCGTGCCCGCCGAGCGGATCCACTTCGTCGCGCTCGTCGCCTCGCCGGAGGGCGTGGCCGAGTACCAGCGGCAGCACCCCGACGTGCCGATGTACGTCGCCGCGCTCGACGACCGGCTCGACGAGCACGCCTACATCGTGCCCGGGCTGGGCGATGCGGGAGACCGGCTGTTCGGGACCAAGTGAGGCCCGGTGCACGGCGACCGCTGATCAGCGCTTCGCCGACCGGGTGCAGACGCCTCCTCGGGTATCGTCGAGCGCCATGTCAGCGCCCTCGTCAGGACGCCCGTGGTTCGCCTACGCGATGCTCACCGCGTCGATGGCGCTGGTCGGCAGCTACGTCGCGCTGTCCAAGCCGCTGGTCGCGGCGATCCCGCTGTTCGCGCTGGCCTTCCTGCGCTTCGGCATCGCCGCGGTGGCGATGCTGCCGTGGAGCCTGCCGCGCGCCGACGAGACGCCGCTGAGCCGCCGCGAACGGCTGCTGCTGTTCGCGATGTCGTTCCTCGGCAACTTCCTGTTCTCGATCTGCATGCTGGCCGGGGTGAGCCTGTCGACGGCCACCGCCGCCGGCGTGATCATGGCCACGCTGCCGGCCACGGTCGCCGCCGGCTCGCGCGTCTTCCTCGGCGAGCAGCTGACACCGCGCGCGCTGGCGGCGATCGCCGCCGCGGTGGTCGGCATCGTGCTGCTGCAGTTCGCGCGGCCGGCCGACGATGTGGCGCGCAGCACGACGCTGCTCGGCAACCTGCTGCTGTTCGGCGCGGTGCTGTGCGAGGCCTCCTACGTGATCATCGGCAAGCGGCTGGCGCGCGTGCGCAGCCCGCTGCGGGTCTCGGCGCTGATCAACCTGTGGGGGCTGGCGCTGATGACGCCGCTCGGCCTGTGGCAGCTGGCGCGCTTCGACCTGGCGCAGCTCACGGCCGGCCTGTGGCTGCTGCTGGTGTTCTATGCGCTGGCGGCGAGCCTGTTCGCGGTGTGGCTGTGGATGACCGGCCTCACCCACGTGCCGGCCAGTCACGCCGGCGTGTTCACGGTGGCGCTGCCGGTCAGCGCGACGCTGATCGGCGTGCTGGCGCTCGGCGAGCGCTTCACGCTGCTGCACGCGGTGGCGCTGCTGCTGGCCTCCGCCGGCGTGCTGCTGATTGCCAGCGGGCGCGCGCCGCCGCCGCGACAAGATCTGATCTGCGCGGTGCGAGCCCGCCGGCCCGCCAGCCGGCAGGCCGGATCGGCGCCCCCGCGCGGGTGAGGCGTCGCAGGCGGCCACGGCCGTCGCCCCGGCACGGTCGGGAGCCACCGCTGCCCGTCCGCTGAGAGCAGGCCGGGCGTCGTTGCCGGGCGACGACCGCGCGGTCAGGCCGGCGGCGGGCCGGCGCTCGCCGACTCGAGCACCTTGCGCGCCTCGTCACGCAGCGCCACCGCCTCGTTCCAGCCGAAGCCCGTCGCTGTCAGCGGCACGCCGATGCGCAGCGCCACCGCGGCCGGCCGCGGCAGCAGCGCGTCGCCGGGCAGCAGCCGGCGCGTGCCGTCGAGCACCGCCGGCACCAGCGGCACGTCGGCCTGCGCGGCAAGGACGAAGGCGCCCATGCGCAGCGGCAGCAACTCGCGGCTGGCGCCGAAGGTGCCCTCCGGGAAGACGACCAGCGACTCGCCCGCCGCCAGCGAGGTCGACAGCGCCCGCGTGTCCTCGATGCTGCGCGCCGTGTCGGCACGCTCGACGAACTGCGTGCCGACATTCTTCAACGGCTTTCCGGTGAGCCAGTGCTCACTCAATTCGCGTTTGGCGACGAACGCGTAGCGCGGCGGCAGCAGCGCGGTGAGCACGATCGCGTCGAGGTAGCTGGCGTGGTTGCACACCAGCACGTGCGGCTCGGCCGGCAGGTTCTCCGCGCCAACCAGCGTCAGCTTCACCCCGGCCAGGCGCAGTCCGGCGCGGGCCAGCGCCCGCGCGACGCGGCGGCGCCTGGCCACGCCGGGAACGACCTGCGCGCCGATCCAGCCGGCCGAGACCACGCCCATGCCGACCGTCCATGACCACAGGCCGAAGCCGAGCTGCCCGGCGCGGGTGCCGAGCTGCCGCAGCCTGGCGACGGCACCGCGCAGGCCGAGCCGTGCCAGCTGAACCCAGACCGCCCGCGTGCCGGCGCCCAGGCGACCGCCGAGATAGGCGTCGCGCGTGCCGGCGCGTCGCAGCTTGCCGCTCGAGGTCTTCAGCACGCTGCCCGGCGGCACCAGCACGACGTCGTCGGCCGGACCGTCGATCAGGTCGGTGGCCAGCGCCTGGATGCGGCCGCGCAGGTCCTGCCGGCGCTGCGCATCGGTCTCGCGCGTCTCGGCGACCACCACCACCCGCTCGGTGGCGCCGCGCTCATCGGGAACGCCGAACACGACCACGCAACCCTTGCGGATCCCCTCGACGTCGCCGACCGCCGACTCGAGCTCGAGCGGATGCAGGTTGTGCCCGGCGCGGATGATCAGGTCCTTGTCGCGGCCGGTGACGAACAGTTCGCCGTCGGCGAGGTAGCCGAGGTCGCCGGTGCTGCGCCAGTCGCCGTCGAGCAGCTCGGCGGTGGCCTGCGGGTTGCGGTAGTAGCCGTCGGTGGCCGACGGGCCGCGAAACTGCACCCGCCCCTGCTGCCGCTCGGGCAGCACGCCGGAGGCGGCGTCGACGATGCGGATGGCGTAGCCGGGCAGGGCGGCTCCGCAGGCGACCACCGCCATCGCGCGCGGATCGCCCTCGGTGACCGGCGCCGCCGCGCCGCCGAACACCAGCGCCTCGCGGTCGATGTGATCGACCCGCACGCCGCGCCACGGCGGCGGAAAAGCCAGGTCGAGGCCGCACTCGGCGAGGCCGTACACGGGCGCCAGCGCGCGCGCGTCGAAGCCGAACGGCGCCAGCCGCTCGGCGAAGCGGGCCAGCGTGCCGGCGTTGACCGCCTCGGCACCGTTGAAGGCCCAGCGCAACGACGACAGGTCCAGCCCCGCCAGCTCACGCTCGTCGACGCGCGAGGCGCAGATCTCGTAGGCGAAGTTCGGCGCCGCCGAGATGGTGCCGCGGTAGTCGGAGATGGCGCGCAGCCAGCGCGCCGGCCGCGCCAGGAACGCCAGCGGCGACATCAGCACCAGGTGCATGCCGTAGTACAGGCTGCCCATCCAGGCGCCGATCAGCCCCATGTCGTGGTACAGCGGCAGCCACGAGACGAAGACGTCGCGCGGCCCGACACCCGCTGCCCGCCCCATCGCGCGCAGGTTGGCGAGCAGCTGCTCGTGCGTCAGCATCACGCCCTTCGGGCTGCCGGTGCTGCCCGAGGTGTACTGCAGCAGTGCCAGCTGGCCTGGCTCGCGCTCGACCGGCGCCGCCGGCTCGGCGTCGAGCTCGGCCGGGGTCAGCACCTCGCGCAGCGTCGGCGCCAGCGGCCGCAGCAGCCTCGCCAGCGGCTTGGCCTGCGGCACGGTGACGAGCAGCGGCGCCTCGCAGTTGGCGAGGATGCCCGCCTGCCGCTTCAGGTGTTCCTCGAGCGCCGACGGCCGCGCCGGCGGATACAGCGGCACCGGCACGCCGCCGGCGGCGAGCACGGCGCAGAACGCAACGAAGAAGTCGAGCGACGTCGGCAGCATCAGCGCGCAGGTCTGCCCCGGCGCCAGCCCCGCGCCGGTCAATGCGGCCGCGCCGCGCAGGGCGCGGCGGCGCAGCTCGCCATAGGTCAGCGTCTCGACGTGCGCGTCATCGACCAGCGTCACGTGCACGCGCCGCGGGTGGCGGGCGACGTGCCAGTCGAGAACCTGCACCAGCGTCCGCGCCTCGTCGGGGCTGCCGGCGAACAGCGGCGCGGCCGCCGCCTCGGCGGCGGGCCGGCCGAGCGCGACCGCCGGCGCGATGCGCAGCGCGGCGAGGATCTCGCGCGGCGTCTCGACCGCCGCAAGCTGCGCGTCGCCGAGCCGTCGGCCGAAGGCCTTCTCGCAGCGCAGGTTCAGCTCCACCCGCGCCAGGCTGTCGATGCCGAGGTCCTCGATCAGGCGGGTGTCCAGGTCGATCGCCGGCGGCGCGCTGCGCTGCGTCTCGGCGACCAGAACGCGCAGCACTTCGAGCAGCTGGCCTGCCGCATCGTCGCTCGATGCGGTGGGCGCGGCGGGATCGGTCGGAGCCTTGTCCATGCGGTGGCAGGATCGGGTGCGGAAACTCGCCGCGGCCCCGCGCCCGAACGGGGCCACGATGCGGGCCGGCGACGGCGATGCCGGGCGGGCGCTCGCGCGCGCCCTGGCGACTGCTCGCAGGCGCGGCGCGCGCACCGATCATCGTCCGCCCGCCGGCGTGCCGCAATGCCGGCGGCGGCCGCCTCTGCGCTGGCGCAAGGCGCCTGGCCTGCGCTGCTCGCGTATCTTCGGCGGGACCACCCCCAACCGGCCGCCGCATGACCCTGGTTTCGCTGCTTGACGCCGAGCTCGCCTTCGGCGACCTGCCGCTGCTCGACGGCGCCGGGCTGGCCGTTGCCGAGGGCGAGCGCATCGGCCTGATCGGCCGCAATGGCACCGGCAAGTCGTCGCTGCTCGGCGTGATCGCCGGCCGCGTGGCGCTCGACGGCGGCGAGCTGATGCGCCGCGACGGCCTGCGGGTGGCGCTGGTCGAACAGGAGCCGCAGCTGCCGCCGGCGGCGCACCTGCACGACAGCCTGCTGCTGCGCGGCCACATCCCGTCGATGCACGACGAGCGCGAGCGCTGGCGCATCGAGGCGCGGCTGGCCGAGTTCCTGCACCGCTTCGCCGCCGACGGGACACGGCCGCCGGCTTCGTGTTCCGGCGGCGAACGCAAGCGCGCGGCACTCGCCCTGGCCTTTGCGCTCGAGCCCGACCTGCTGCTGCTCGACGAGCCGACCAATCACCTCGACATCGACGGCATCGAGCAGCTGGAGGAGATGATCGCCGCCGAGGCGCGCGGCAGCCGGGCGGCGATCGTCATCACCCACGACCGGCGCTTCCTCGACCGCGTCGCCACCCGCATCGTCGAGCTCGACCGCGGCACGCTGGCGAGCTACCCGGGCAACTTCACCCGGTTCGAGGCGCGCAAGCAGACGGAACTGCAGGCCGAGGCCACCGCACGGCGCCGGTTCGACAAGTTCTGGGCCCAGGAAGAGGTGTGGATCCGCAAGGGCATCGAGGCACGCCGCACCCGCAACGCCGGTCGCGTGCGCCGGCTCGAGCAGCTGCGCAACGAGCGGGAGGCGCGGCGCGCGCGGATCGGCACGGCGAAGCTGGCGCTCGACGCCGGCCGCCGCAGCGGCAAGCTCGTCGCCGAGCTCTCCGCCGTGTCGAAGTCCTTCGGCGGCCGGGCGATCGTGCGCGAACTGGACCTCACCGTCCAGCGCGGCGACCGGCTGGCGCTGATCGGGCCCAACGGCGCCGGCAAGAGCACCCTGCTGAAGCTGATCCTCGGCGAGCTGGCGCCCGATGCCGGCACGGTCAAGCTCGGCACGAATCTTTCGGTGGCCTACTTCGACCAGCTACGCAGCCAGCTGGACGAGGACAAGACGGTGGCCGAGACGGTCTGCCCGGGCGGCGACTGGATCGAGGTCGCCGGCAGCCGCAGGCACGTGATGAGCTACCTGGGCGAGTACCTGTTCCCGCCGCGGCGAGCCAGCGCGCCGGTGAAGACGCTGTCCGGCGGCGAGCGCAACCGGCTGCTGCTGGCGCGGCTGTTCGCCTTGCCGGCCAACCTGCTGGTGCTCGACGAGCCGACCAACGATCTGGACATCGAGTCGCTCGAGCTGCTCGAATCGGTGCTCGCCGACTACTCCGGCACGCTGCTGCTGGTCAGCCACGACCGCGCCTTCCTCGACGCGATCGCCACCCAGTCGCTGGTCGCCGAGGGCGACGGGCTGTGGCGCGAGTACGCCGGCGGCTACTCGGACTGGCTGCTGCAGCGGCCGCCGCCGAAGGTTGCCGCGCCCGCGCCGGCGAGCACGCCCGCGCCATCGACGGCCCGACGCAGTGAACGGGCCAAGCTGTCGTTCAACGAGCAGCGCGAACTCGCGTCGCTGCCGGCCGAGCTGGAATCGCTCGAGGCCGAGCAGTCGGCGCTGCTCGCGCGGATGAGTGCCGCCGACTATCACACCGCCGGCGCCGAGCAGATGAGGCGCGATGCCGGGCGCACCGCCGAGGTGGAGCAGCTGCTGGAGGAAAAGCTGGCGCGCTGGATGGCGCTGGAGGACAAGGCCAAGGCAGCGGCGCAGCGGTAGATACGGCCTTCGGTCATCGGTTCACGCGACGGTCGGCGTCCGACCAAGCGGGCCTGCCTGCCAGCCGAGCGTCGATTGCCGCTGGCCGCTCTGCTCGCCCGACCTGGCGGCGACACCGGTGCCACGCGCGGGCATGATGAACGCCGGCGGGCTTTGGAAGCGCCGAGCCCGGGGGCGCGCTGATCCGGCGCAGGCGTGAGCACGCCTGCGCACCGGCCACGCGCGGACACGGCGCCGCCGCCCGACAGCCGCGAGCGCCGCCGGCCGAGGGCCGCCGGGTCAGCGAATGCCGAGTCGGTGCCCTTCCGGCGTGGCCTGCAGGTCGAGCGTCTTCTCGCTCAGCGCCGATGCGGCCTGCCGGTCGAGCAGCAGCACCTTGCGGCCCTCGTGGTCGATCGAGGCATCGCCCGGCCTTGCCTCGTCTATGGCGGCGCTCAGCCCGTCGGCTTGGACCGACAGCCGCACGGCGGCCCCGGCCGGAGCATTCGAGGTTTCGAGCACGTCGCTGAGGAATTCGCCGGCAGCGGCAGTGACGTTCAGCATCTTGTCCTCCTCCATGACCGAGAAGGCCGGCCATGAACCCAGACTGACTGCCTCGTGCCGCATTGGTTCAACCGGATCGCCGCTGCGGCGTACGCAGTTGTCGCAGGTGCGTGCGGTGCTCGCGGCACTCCGCCGGCGTCGCCTCGGCATCGCCAGCCGCACGGCGCGGACGGTGGTTCGGCGAAGCGACCGCGGTACCGAGTTGCGGCCGGCGGCGCTTCCGGCCCAGGTGGCCAGCAGAACAGGCGGTCGCGCCGATGCGCAGCCGCCGCGTCAGACCGGCATCTTCAGCGCCCGCATCGTCCTGGCTTCGGCCGCCCGCTACGCCGGCGGCACCGCTCCCCTGCGCTCGACGATCATCCGGTAGTGCTCGGGCTGGCGGTGGCGGGCGAAGTTGAAAATCGTGTTCTTGAAGCTGGCGCACAGGTCGAGGTCGCAGCGGGCGATCGCCAGTTCGTCGCCGGCGGTGGTGCAGGCGGCGACGATCTCGCCGCTCGGCGCGACGATGATCGAGTTGCCGATCTGCTCGACGCCCTCCTCGTTGCCGGCCTTGGCCACGCCGACCACCCAGGCGCCGTTCTGGTAGGCGCCCGACTGCATCACCAGCTCGTTGTGGAAGTGCGAGAGCGCGTCGTGCTCGGGCGCCGGCGGGTTGTGCACCGGCGTGTTGTAGCCGATCAGGATCATCTCGACCGCCTGCAGGCCGAGGATGCGATAGGTCTCCGGCCAGCGGCGGTCGTTGCAGATCGCCATGCCGAGGATGCCCTCGCGGCCCTCGCCGAACGAGGCGCGGAAGGCGGGAAAGCCGAGGTCGCCGACCTCGAAGTAGCGCTTCTCAAGGTGCTGGAAGCGGCGCCACGGCTCGTGCTCGGCGTGGCCGGGCAGGTGGATCTTGCGGTACTTGCCGATGACGCGGCCGGTCCCGTCGACGGTGATCGCGGTGTTGAACCGGCGCGTGCGGCCGCCGTCGTCGGCCAGCTCGCCGTAGCCGAGGCAAAAGCCCATCTGCAGCCGCTTCGCCGCGTCGAACAGCCGCTGCGTGTCCGGCCCCGGCATCGACCGCTCGAAGAAGCTGTCGATCTCGGCCTGCGACTCCATGTACCAGCGCGGGAAGAACGTCGTCAGCGCCAGCTCCGGGAACACGACCAGGTCGCAGCCGTGCCGCTTGGCTTCGTTCATCAGCGCCAGCATGCGGTCGACGACCTGCGCGCGGGTCTCGACCCGCGCGATCGGCCCGAGCTGCGCGGCGCCTACGGTGATGATTCTGGCCATTCCTCCCTCACGTTTCAGACACGGCGCTGCAGCACTCGTCGCCCCGGCGAAGGCCGGGGCCCAAGTCCAGCGCTGCCCATTGGGTCCCGGCCTGCGCCGGGACGACGCTCATCGATCGTCAACCTGCCAGTTCGAGCAACGTATGCAGCAGCACGTCGGCGCCGGCGGCCAGGTGCGCCGGCTCGGTGTGCTCGGCCGGGTTGTGGCTGATGCCACCGACCGACGGCACGAAGATCATCGCCGTCGGGCACAGGCGCGCCATCATCTGCGCGTCGTGGCCGGCGCCGGAGGTCATCGGCCGGCACGAGTGGCCGAGCTTGACCGCGGTGCGCGCGATCAGGTCGGCCACCCCCTTGTCGAAGAGCACCGGTTCGAAGCGCGCCAGCGTCTTCGCCTCGACCCGCACGCCCTCGTCGGCCGCCAGCTGCTCGAGGAATCCGGCCAAGCGGCGCTCGGCCGCCGCCAGCAGCGCTTCGTCGGTGTTGCGCAGGTCGACCGTGAGCCTGGCGCGGGCGGCGATGACGTTGATCAGGTTCGGGTGCAGGTCGACCTTGCCGACCGTCGCTACCTGGCTGCCGCCGATCTCGCGCGCCAGCTGGCGCAGGAAGTGGCCGATCGCCGCCGCGCAGTAGCCGGCGTCGTGCCGCAGCCGCATCGGCGTCGTGCCGGCGTGGTTGCTCTGGCCGGTGATCGAGACCTCCTGCCACGAGATGCCCTGCAGGTTCTCGACCGCGCCGATAGTGATGCCCTCGCTGTCGAGCACCGGCCCCTGCTCGATGTGCAGCTCGACGAAGGCGTGCGGCCGGGCGAGTGGCAGCGGCGCGTCGCCGAGATAGCCGATGCGCGCCAGCTCCTCTTTCAGCACCTTGCCGTCGATGCTCACCGTCGCGTAGGCCTGCGCCAGCGGCAGGCCACCGGCGTACACCAGCGACCCGAGCATGTCCGGCGCAAAGCGCGCGCCCTCCTCGTCGGTGAACACGCCGACCGCCAGCGGCCGGCGCGTCACGATGCCGGCCTCGTTGAGCACCTGCACGACTTCGAGCCCGCCGAGCACGCCGAGGTTGCCGTCGTAGCGGCCGCCGGTGCGCACGGTGTCGATGTGCGAGCCGGTCATCACCGGTTCGACGTCCTCGGCGCCGCGACGCAGGCCGAAGATGTTGCCGACCGGGTCGATCCGCACCTCGAGCCCAAGCTCGCGCATCCAGCGCACGACCAGGTCGCGGCCGGCCCTGTCCTCGTCGGTCAACGCCAGCCGGCAGCACGAACCGTCGGCGGTGGCGCCGATCGCCGCCAGTTCGGCAAGCCGCGCCATCAGGCGCGCTTCGCTGATCCGCAGTTGCTCGACCTTCATGCCAGCACCTCCTGCGCGCTGCGCCCGACCACCTGGCGGTAGATCGCCGGGTCGGTGTCGCCCTCGCTGCCGAGCAGCAGCACCCGCGAGCCGGCATCGAGGGCCAGCGTGGCGCGGATTTCAGGATAGTCCTGCGCCGCCAGCAGGGCGCCGAGGCCGGCGCCGCCGGTCTCGCCGGCGACGATCGGCGGATCGCCGGCGGCCGGGCCGGCGAGCAGCTTCATCGCGTCCAGCGCATAGCCGTCGCCGAGCGCCACCGCGGCGTTCGCTCCGCCGCGCAGGATCTCCCACGCCAGTTCGGAGACTTCGCCGCAGGCCAGGCCGGCCATCACCGTGTCGAGGTCGCCGCCGACGACCACCGGCCGGCCCGCCTCGAGGCTGCGGTAGACGCAGTCGGCGTGCGTCGGCTCGACGACGACGAAGCGCGGCCGTGCTGCGCCCCAGCGCAGCCAGAAGCTGGCGCACACCGCGGCGGCCAGCGCGCCGACGCCGGCCTGGGCGAAGACGTGCGTCGGCGGCGCGCCGCCGAGCTGCTGCGCAACCTCGGCCGCCATCACGCCGTAGCCGTGCATGACGTCGAGCGGGATGTCGCGGTAGCCCGGGTACGAGGTGTCGGACACCACCGTCCAGCCGTTTTCCCGCGCCGTCGCTGCGGCGTGGCGCACGGCGTCGTCGTAGTTGCCCTTGACCTCGCGCACCTCGGCGCCGTACTTCGCGATCGCGTCGCGCCGGCCCTGGCTGACGTGCTCGTGCACGAAGATGACACAAGCGCAGCCGAACAGCTGCGCGCCCCAGGCGACCGAGCGGCCGTGGTTGCCGTCGGTGGCGCAGGTGACGGTCGCCTGCCGCACGACCTCGGCATAGGCGCCCGACAGCAGCTGCTGCGAGGTGACGTTCGGCAGGCCGCGCGCCGCCATCACCTTGCCGCGCAGCACGTTGGCCACCGCGTAGGCGCCGCCCAGCGCCTTGAAGCTGCCGAGCCCGAAGCGGCCGCGCTCGTCCTTGTACCAGAGCGCCGCCAGCCCGAGCCGGGCGGCGAGCCCGTCGAGCCGGTGCAGCGGCGTGGCCTGATAGCCGGGCCAGCTCGAGATCTCGGCCAGCGCGGCGTCGAAGCGATCGCGGCTCATCACCGCGGCGCGCGGCGCGCCGTACGGCTCGCCCGGCGGCGCCGCGGCCGCGTTGCGGATCGCCCGCGCCTCGCCCTTCATCGAGCCTCCGCGGCGCAATGCGCCGCCGGCTGGCGCAGGTGACAGGCAACCCACTGGCCGCGCTCGACCTCGCGCAGCGGCGGCTCCTCGTGGCGGCAGCGTTCCTCGACGTACGGGCAGCGGGTGTGGAAGCGGCAGCCCGACGGCGGGTTGATCGGGCTCGGCACGTCGCCGCTGAGCACGCGCCGCTGCTTGCGCACCTTCGGGTTCGGCACCGGCACCGCCTCGAGCAGCGCCTCCGTGTACGGGTGCTGCGGGCGGGTGAAGATCGCCTTCTTCGGCGCGATCTCGACGATCTTGCCGAGGTACATCACCGCCACCCGGTGGCTGATGTGCTCGACCACCGCCAGGTCGTGCGCGACGAACAGGTACGACAGGTGCATCTCCTGCTGCAGGTCCATCAGCAGGTTGATCACCTGCGCCTGCACCGAGACGTCGAGCGCCGAGACCGGCTCGTCGCAGACGATCAGCTTCGGCCCCACCGACAGCGCGCGGGCGATGCCGAGCCGCTGTCGCTGGCCGCCGGAGAACTCGAACGGAAACTTGACCATCTGGTCGGCCCGCAATCCGACCCGCTCGAACAGCTGCGCCACCCGCTCGCGACCGACGGCCGCCGACATCGATTCGAAGTTGCGCAGCGGCTCGGCGACGATGTCGGAGGCGCGGATGCGCGGATTCAGCGACGAGTACGGGTCCTGGAACACCGCCTGCAGCTCGCGCCGCACCGGCCGCATCTCGGCCGCGCCGAGCTGGTCGATGCGTCGGCCGCGCCAGACGATCTGCCCCTCGGTCGGATCCTGCAGGCGCAGGATCAGCTTGCCGGTGGTCGACTTGCCGCAGCCCGATTCGCCGACCAGGCCGAGCGTCTCGCCGCTGGTGATCGAGAAGCTCACCCGGTCGACCGCGTGCACCTTGCCGCCGGCGCGGCCGAACCAGCCCTGCTGCGTCGGGTAGTGCTTGACGAGGTCGCGCACCTCGAGCAGCACTTCGTTGCCGGCGGCGGCCCTGTCGCTCATGCGCTCGCCTTCGCCGCGCCCGCGGGTTGCCGCGCCGTCACCGGGTTCCAGCAGGCGGTCCAGTGGTCGGCGGCGTGCTGCTCCAGCGGCGGTGCCTCGCGTGTGCAGCGGTCGATCGCGTTCTGGCAGCGCGGCGCGAACAGGCAGCCCGGTGCAAGGTCCTTCAGCGACGGCACCATGCCGGGAATCTCGACCAGCCGCTTGCCGGTCTCGTTGACCGAGTCGCCCAGGTGCGGCATCGAGCCGAGCAGGCCGCGCGTGTACGGGTGGCGCGGCTGCGCGAACAGCGCCTCGATCGGCGCCTCCTCGACCTTGCGGCCGGCGTACATCACCACCACCCGCTGCGCCATCTCCGCCACCACCCCGAGGTCGTGCGTGATCAGGATGATCGCCGCACCGGTCTCCCGGTGCAGTTCGCGCATCAGCTCGAGGATCTGCGCCTGGATGGTCACGTCCAGGGCGGTGGTCGGCTCGTCGGCGATCAGCAGCCGCGGACCGCAGGCCAGCGCCATGGCGATCATCACCCGCTGGCGCATGCCGCCGGACAGCTCGTGCGGATACTGGGTGATCCGCCGCTCGGCCTCGGGAATGTGCACCTTGCGCAGCATCTCGACCGCCCGCGCGGTGGCGTCGCGCTCGCTCATGCCCCGGTGCAGCACCAGCGCCTCGGCGATCTGCCGGCCGATCGTCAGCACCGGGTTCAGCGAGGTCATCGGCTCCTGGAAGATCATCGAGATCGCGTTGCCGCGCACCTTGCGCATCTCGGCTTCCGGCAGTTGCAGCAGGTTGCGGCCGTCGAACTCGATGCGGCCGTCGACGATGCGCGCCGGCGGCATCGGCAGCAGGCGCAGGATCGACAGCGAGGTGACGCTCTTGCCGCAGCCCGACTCGCCGACGATCGCCAGCGTCTCGCCCGCCATCACCTCGAAGCTGACCCCGTCGACCGCCCGCACGATGCCGTCGCGCGTGTGGAAGTGCGTCTTCAGGTTCTCGACCCGCAGCAGCGGCTGGCGGCTGGCCGTCATCGCCTACATCCGCCGGGCGATGCGCGGATCGAGCGCGTCGCGCATTCCGTCGCCGAGCAGGTTGACCGCCAGCACGGTCAGCGACAGGAACAGGCCGGGAAAGAAGACCAGCAGCGGCTTGAGCTGGAACAGGCTCCTCGCCTCGGCCATCATGTTGCCCCAGCTCGGGATGTTCGGCGGCGTGCCGGCGCCGATGAAGGACAGGATCGCCTCGGTGATCATCGCCGAGGCGCAGATGAACGTGCCCTGCACCAGCAGCGGCGGCACCGTGTTCGGCAGGATGTGCCGCAGCAGGATCGCCGGCAGCCGCGTGCCGGAGGCGATCGCCGCCTCGACGTACGGCTGCTCGCGCAACGCCAGCACCAGCGAGCGCACCAGCCGCACCACCCGCGGCACCTCGGCGATGCTGATCGCGATGATGACGTTCTGCAGGCTGGCCGTGGTCAGCGCCATCAGGGCGATTGCCAGCAGCACCGCCGGGATCGACATCAGCCCGTCCATGATCCGCATCACGATCGCGTCGAGCCAGCGCAGGTAGCCGGTGACCAGGCCGATCGCCAGCCCGATCAACGCCGACAGCACCGCCACCGCCAGCCCGACGGCGAGCGACACGCGGGCGCCGTAGATCGCGCGGCTGTAGACGTCGCGGCCGAGCATGTCGGTGCCGAACCAGTACTCGGCCCCCGGCGGGCGCAGCCGCTTGATCGGCGACAGCGCCTGCGGATCCACCGTGCCGAGCCAGGGCGCCGCCAGCGCCACGGCGATCATCGCCAGCAGCACGACGCCGCCGGCGATCGCGGTCGGGTGGCGGCGCAGCGCCTCCTTGAAACGGCCCCAGGTCGGCGAGGCCGAGCGCGGCGCGGCGGCGGCGATCGCGGCCATCAGCGCCCTCCCCGCTGCCGGCACGGCAGCGGGCGCCCCTGTCGGCGGCAACGCGGGCGTCGGTGCATCAGTACCGGATCCGCGGATCGAACAGCGTGTACGACAGGTCGACCAGCAGGTTGACCAGCACGTAGGCCGCCGAGAACAGCAGGATCACGCCCTGGATGATCGGATAGTCGCGACGCAGGATCGCGTCGACCGTCAGCCGGCCGACTCCGGGGATCGCGAACACCGTCTCGGTCACCACCACGCCGCTGATCAGCAGCGCGATGCCGATGCCGATGATGGTGACCACCGGCACCGCGGCGTTCTTCAGCGCGTGGCGGATCAGCACTGCGCCGGGCGCCAGCCCCTTGGCCTGCGCGGTGCGGATGTAGTCCTGCGCCAGCACGTCGAGCATCGAGGCGCGGGTGATGCGCGCGATCAGCGCGATGTAGACGAGAGACAGCGCCACCGACGGCAGGATCATGTGCTGCAGGAACGGCCACAGGCCGTCGAAGATCGACCGGTAGCCCTGCACCGGCAGCCAGTCGAGCCACAGCGAGAACACCATCACCAGGATGTAGGCCAGCACGAACACCGGCACCGAGAAGCCGATCACCGACAGCCCCATCACCGAGCGGTCGATCCAGCTCTCGGCCTTCCAGGCGGCGACCACGCCGAGCGGCACCGCGATGCCGACGGTGACGATCAGGGTGCAGATCGTCAGCGCGATGGTCGGCTCGACCCGCTGCATGATCAGGGTCGACACCGGCAGGTTGGTGAAGATCGAGATGCCGAGGTCGCCGTGCGCCAGGTCCCATACCCAGCCGCCGAAGCGGACCAGGAACGGCTGGTCCAGACCGAGGCTGGCCCGGATCCGGATGATGTCGTCGTTGGTCGCCAGGTCGCCGGCGATCACCACCGCCGGATCGCCGGGACTGAGGTACAGCAGCGAGAAGACGAACAGCGCCACCACCCCCATGACGGGGATGGTGGCGAGCAACCGCTTGATGGTGTAGCGGAGCATCTCGACGCCTCCTCCCCCTTCAAGGGGGAGGATGGGAGGGGGATGGGTTCAGGCGAGGAACGCTCCCCATCCCCTCCCCGGCCCTCCCCCTGAAGGGGAGGGCGAGGTCGGCTACTTCTTCTCCACGTTCCAGAGGAACGTCACCGGCGAGATGATCACGCCAGACACGTTGCTCCGGTACGCGGTCGGGATGATGAACTGCGCGGTCGGGATGTACGGCACCGTGTCGAAGGCGCGCTTCTGCATCTCCTCGGCGATCTTCTTCTGGCTGGCCAGGTCGGGCGCCGCGAACCACTGCTCGCGCAGCTCTTCCATCTTCGGATCGGTCGGCCAGCCGAACCAGGCCTTCTCGCCGTGGCCGCGCAGCGCCGAGTTCAGCGCCGGGCTGGCCAGGTCGGGGCCGACCCACCAGGTGTGGAAGATGTTCCAGCCGCCCTTGTCGATCGTCTCCTTCGACGCGCGCCGGGTCACCAGCGTGCCCCAGTCGCTGGCCGCCAGTTCGGCGTTGATGCCGATCGACTTCAGCAGCTCGACGGTGATCAGCCCCTGCGCGTGCACGATCGGCTGGTCGGTCGCCGACAGCACGATCACCTTCTCGCCCTTGTAGCCGGATTCCTTGACCAGCTGCTTCGCCTTCTCGGCGTCGCGCTTGCCGGTCAGCGCCTCGGAGCCGGCCGTGCTCGACATCGGCGTGCCGCAGGTGAAGTACGAGGCGCAGACGCGGCCGTTCTTGGCGTCGCCGGCGATGCCGATCACGTAGTCCATCTGGTTGACGACCAGCATCACCGCCTGCCGCAGCTTCGGGTTGTCCTTGAACGGCGGCTGCAGCTGGTTGAAGCGGATCATGCCGATCGAGCCGAGCGGGTCGACGTTCTCGATCTTGATGCTCGCGTTCTTGCGCAGCAGCGGGATCAGGTCCGGCGGCAGCTGCTGCCACCAGTCGACCTCGCCGCGGTCGAGCGCCGCCGCCGCGGTGGCCGAGTCGGGGATGATCAGCCACTCGACGCGGTCGACCTTGACCACCTTGCCGCCGGAGGCCCATGACGGCGGCTCCTTGCGCGGCACGTAGTCGGTGTTCTTCACGTAGACGACCTTGCTGCCCGGGACCCACTCTTCCTTGACGAACTTGAACGGGCCGGAGCCGATCGCTTCCTTGACCTGCTCGAAGGCGTCGGTCTTGGCGATTCGCTCGGGCATGATGAACGGCACGTTCGACGACGGCTTGGCCAGCGCGTCGAGCACCAGCGCGAAAGGCTTCTTCAGCTTCAGGCGGAAGGTCTTGTCGTTCACCGCCGTCCACGACTCGGTCATCTCGGCCAGCTTCTGGCCCAGCACGTCGCGCTTGGCCCACCGTTCGACCGAGGCGATGCAGTCGGCCGAGCGCACCGGCTGGCCGTCGTGGAACTTCAGCCCGTCACGCAGGGTGAAGGTGTAGGTCAGCTTGTCGGCGCTGATGTCGACCTTGTCGACCATCTGCGGCCTGACCTCGAACTTGTCGTTCACCGCGAACAACGTGTCGTAGACCATGTAGCCGTGGTTGCGCGTGACGTAGGCCGTGGTCCAGATCGGGTCGAGTACGCGCAGGTCCGACTCGGGAATGAACTTGAGCACCTTGCCCTGCGCCAGCGCCGGCCCGGCGAAGGCGACGCTGGCCGCCAGCGCGGCGGCCAGCGCGGCCCCGCGCCAGCTGATCGAATGGCCGTTCTTCATGCTTCCTCCTGGTAGTGATTAAGACGCGCCCACCGACTGCAGCGGCCGCGCGTCCGACGGAAACGCAAAGCAATAGCCGTTCCCGATGGATCTGCGCTGCCGCACGCCGCGGACCGGGCGCGCCGTCTCCTCGAAATGAACCAAAGTGGGGCGATCTCTGGTCGATTGGCTGCCGCGGTCGACGCCGCTGCGTTTGTCGATCGCACCACAATGGGACAGACTACACGCAACGACGCACCCCGGCAAAGCACACTTCCATGGCCGCCCCGTTCGACCTGCTGCTGCGCGACGCGGTGATCTTCGACGGCACCGGCGCCGCCCGGCACCGCGGCGACATCGCGCTCGCCGGCGGCCGCATCGCCGCCGTCGGCCGCCTGCCGGCCGGCGAGGCGGCGGCGGTGATCGACCTCGCCGGCCGGGCGGTGGCCCCCGGCTTCATTGACGTGCACACGCACGACGACCGCCTGCTGCTCGCCGATCCGTCGATGGCGCCGAAGGCGAGCCAGGGGGTGACGACGGTGGTGGTCGGCAACTGCGGCATCAGCCTCGCACCGCTCGGCGACCGGCCGGCGGTGCCGCCGCTGAACCTGGTCGCCAACGGCGAGGCGCAGCGCTTCGACTCGTTCGCCGATTACTTCGCCCGGCTGGCACTCGAGCCGGCGGCGATCAACAGCGCGGCACTGGTCGGCCACACGACGCTGCGCGTGGTGGCAATGGCCCGGCTCGACCGGCCGGCCGACGCCGGCGAGGTCGCGCACATGCAGGCGCTGGTCGAGGAAGCGCTTGCCGCCGGCGCGCTCGGCCTGTCCACCGGCACCTACTACGCGCCGGCGGCGGCAGCCACCGCCGACGAGATCGGCGCGGTCTGCGCGCCGCTGGCCGGCAGCGGCGCGCTGATCGCCTCGCACATCCGCGACGAGGGCGAGCGCGTGCTGGAGTCGATGACCGAGGCGATGTCGATCGCCCGCGCGCTCGGCGTGCGGCAGGTGATCTCGCACCACAAGGTGATCGGCAAGGCGAACTTCGGCCGCTCGCGCGAGACGCTGGCGCTGCTCGACGATGCGCGCATCGACACCGACGTGTGCCTCGACTGCTACCCATACCCCGCCTCGTCGACCGTGCTGCGCGCCGACGCGGTGGCGCAGGCCAGCCGCACGCTGGTCGCCTGGTCGAAGTCGTCGCCCGAAGCGGCCGGCCGCTACCTCGACGAGCTGGCGGCCGAGCGCGGCGTGACGGTCGAGGCACTGATTGATCAGCTGCAGCCGGCCGGCGCGATCTACTTCTCGATGGACGAGGCCGACGTCGAGCGCATCCTCGCCTACCCGGAGACGATGATCGGCTCCGACGGCCTGCCGCACGACGTCTTCCCGCACCCGCGGCTGTGGGGCACGTTCCCGCGCGTGCTCGGCCACTACGCGCGGCACCGCGGCCTGTTCTCGCTCGAGACCGCGATCCACAAGATGACCGGCCTGCCGGCGGCGCGCTTCGGGCTGGCCGACCGCGGCGTGATCGCGCCCGGCGCGGCCGCCGACCTGGTGGTCTTCGACGCCGAGCGCATCCGCGACAGCGCCACCTTCGCGCGGCCGAAGCAGCCGGCCGCCGGCATCGAGGCCGTCTACGTCAACGGCGTTGCGGTCTGGCGCGGCGGCCGCGCCACCGGTGCACGGCCGGGGGTGGTGCTGAAGCGGGCGGGGGGCCCTGACTGAGATGAAGATCGTCGCCGCGCGGCTGAACCACGAGACCAACACCTTCTCGCCGCTGGCAACAAAGCTGTCCGCCTTCGGCCCCGACGGCCCGATGTTCGGCCGCGCCGCCTACGACAGCGCGCGCGACACGCGCACCGGGCTCGGCGCGTTCATCGACATGGCGCAGGCGCGCGGCGACGAGATCGCGGTGGCGGTCAACGCCACTGCCAATCCGAGCGGCATCGTCGACGGCGCGGCATACGAGCGGCTGGCCGGCAGCATCGTCGAGGCGGTGCGCGGCGGCTGCGATGCGATCCTGCTCGACCTGCACGGGGCGATGGTGGCCGAGGTCGCGGACGACGGCGAAGGCGAGCTGCTGCGCCGCATCCGCGCGGTGGCCGCCGACGTGCCGCTGGCAGTGGCGCTCGACCTGCACGGCAACATCACCGAGGCGATGGTCGACGCGGCCGACGTGCTGGTCGGCTTCAAGACCTACCCGCACGTCGACATGTACGACACCGGCGTGCACGCCGCGCGGCTGCTGTTCGGCTGGCTCGACGGCGGCCCGCGGCCGCGCGTGGCCTGGGCCCAGCCGCCGCTGCTGTCGCACACCCTGCGCAGCGCCACCGGCGAGGGGGCGATGCAGCGGGCGGTGCAGCGGGCGCGGCAGATGGAAGCCGAGGGGCTGCTGGCGGCCACGGTGTTCGCCGGCTTCTCGCTCGCCGACATCCGCGACGCCGGCGTCAGCATCGTCACCGTCGGCCGCGACCAGCGCGAGGCGCAGCAGGCTGCCGACCGGCTGGCGCGCCAGGTGTGGGCCGAGCGCGACGGCTTCGTCTACCGCTCCGAGCCACTGGCCGACAGCGTGGCGCGGGCGCGCCGGCTCAGGCAGCCGGGCCGGCCGCTGCTGCTGCTCGACCACGGCGACAACGTGATGAGCGGCGGCACCTGCGACACGACCACCCTGCTCGAGGAGTGCCTGCGCCAGGGCATGAGCGGCATCGGCGTCGGACCGCTGGCCGACGCGGCAACGGTGGCGCAGGCCTTCGCCGCCGGCGCCGGCAGCCGCATCAGGGTGTCGCTCGGCAACAAGGTGCCGCAGGGGCTGCCGGCGCCGCAGCCCGCGCCGTTCGAATGCGAGGTGACGGTGCAGGCGCTTGGCGACGGCCGCTTCCGCATCAGCGGCCCGATCTACACCGGCGAGACCTGGGCCATGGGCCGCACCGCGGTTCTCGCGCACGAGGCATTCACCGCGGTGGTCAGCGAGCGGCCGATGGAGCCGCTCGACCTGGCGGTGTTCGAGAGCGTCGGCGTCGATCCGCGCGCCTTCGACTGGCTGCTGCTGAAGTCGCGCATGTACTGCCGGCCGACCTTCGTGCCGATCGCCGCCGGCCTGGTCGAGTGCGACAGCCGCGGCGTGTGCAGCTCCGACTACGCGCTGTTCGGCTTCAGCAGGCTGCGCCGGCCGGTGTATCCGCTCGACCCGCAGGTCGACTACGCGCCGCGCTAGCGGCGCCGTTCAGCCGGCGCCGCCGGCGTCGACCACCGCCAGCGCGCTCATGTTGACGATCCGGCGCACGGTCGACGCCGGCGTCAGGATGTGCACCGGCTTGGCCGCGCCGAGCAGGATCGCGCCGATCGCCACGCCGTTGCCGGAGATCGTGCGCACCACGTTGTAGGTGATGTTGGCGGCGTCCATGTTCGGCATGATCAGCAGGTTCGCCTCGCGGGTCAGGTCCGAGTCCGGGAAGACGTCGCCGAGCACCGCGTGCGACAGCGCCACGTCGCCCTGCATCTCGCCGTCGACGGCGAAGTCCGGCCCCTGCGCGCGGATGATCTGCAGCGCGTCGCGCATCTTCTGCGCGCTGGCCGCGTCCGAGCTGCCGAAGTTGGAGTGCGACAGCAGCGCCACCGCCGGCTCGAGGCCGAAGCGGCGCACCTCCTCGGCGGCCAGCATCGTCATCTCGGCGATCTGCTCGGCCGTCGGATCCATGTTCACGTGGGTGTCGCAGATGAACAGCTGCCGGTCGGGCAGGATCAGCAGCTGCATCGCCGCCATCGTGCTGACGCCGGGGCGCGAGCCGATCACCGTTCGCACGTACTTCAGGTGGTCGGCGTAGCTGCCGACGATGCCGCACAGCATGGCGTCTGCCTCGCCCATCTGCACCAGCATCGCGCCGATCAGCGTCGTGCGCGTGCGCACCCGCGTCTGCGCCAGCGCCCGCGTGACCCCCTGGCGCTTGGCGATCCTGTAGTAGCCGCTCCAGGTCTCCTTGTAGCGGGGGTCGTCCTGCGGGTTGACGATCTCGACGTCGGTGCCGGGCTTCAGCCGCAGCCCGTAGCGGTCGATTCGCACGGCGATCACCTCGGGCCGGCCGATCAGGATCGGCCTGGCCAGCCCCTCGTCGACCACCACCTGCACCGCGCGCAGCACGCGCTCCTCCTCGCCCTCGCAGTAGATCAGCCGCTTCGGGTTCTTGCGCGCGGCGTCGAACACCGGCTCCATCGCCGCGCCCGACTGGTAGACGAAGCGGCGCAGCCGCGAGCGGTAGGCGTTGATGTCGGCGATCGGCCGCGTGGCCACGCCGCTTTCCATCGCCGCCGCCGCCACCGCCGGTGCGATGCGCTCGATCAGCCGCGGATCGAACGGCTTCGGCAGCAGGTACTCGGGGCCGAAGCGCAGCCCCTCGGCGCCGTAGGCGCTGGCCACGACGTCGGGGATCTCGGCGTGCGTCAACTCGGCGATCGCCCGCACCGTGGCGAGCTTCATCGGCTCGTTGATCGTCGTCGCGCCGACGTCGAGCGCGCCGCGGAAGATGAACGGGAAGCACAGCACGTTGTTGACCTGGTTCGGATAGTCCGAGCGGCCGGTGCCGATGATCGCGTCGGGCCGCACCGCCAGCGCCTCCTCCGGCATGATCTCCGGCGTCGGATTGGCCATCGCCAGGATGATCGGCTGCGCCGCCATCTGCTTGACCATCTCCTGCTTCAGCACGCCGGCGCTCGACAGCCCCATGAAGATGTCGGCACCGGGCATCGCGTCGGCCAGCGTGCGCGCCGCGGTCTCGCGCGCATAGCGCCTCTTGCTCTCGTCGAGCCCCTCGCGGCCGCCGTGCAGCACGCCCTTGCTGTCGGCCACCAGCACGTTCTCGCGTCGCAGGCCCAGGCTCACCAGCAGGTCGAGACAGGCGATTGCCGCCGCGCCGGCGCCGGAGCAGACCAGCTTCGCGTCGCCGATCTCCTTGCCGACGTAGCGCAGTCC
>CP070661.1:3289545-3292713 GCA_020355165.1 Burkholderiales bacterium | reverse complement strand
AACGGAACGGGCTGGCAGGTCGATCAGCGCGCGGCGGAACGGCTGGCGAAGACGGTGCAGGAGACGAACCGGCCGGTCATCCTCCACCTGTTCTCGACGCACTTCGGGACCGGCGCGCCGATCGAGGAGGCACTGTCGAAGGATCCGGCGAATCTTGCGGTGTCGCCGCTCGGCACGATGCCGAAGGACAGGTACTACTCGACCGACGTCTATCCGTGGACATTCGCTTCGATCGACACCGACATCACGCGGTACCGGCAGATGGCGATCGGGCGGTTTCTCGACGCAGTTTGCCAGCTGCCACCGGCCGATCGCCGCAAGATCAGGGCAGTGACCCTGCTCGGCGAACTGCATCACTTCCACGCGGATTTCGAGCGGGGGATGGGAATCAGCGGTCCGTATGTCGTCTCCGACTACAGCAAGGCCTCGGTCGCCGGATTCCGGGCCTTTCTTGCCAGACGCTTCGGCGACATCGGCAGCTTGAACAAGCGGCTCGGCGAGAAGTTCGCTTCGTTCGAAGAAGTCGAGCCGCCGGACAAGGACATACGCAGGCAGCACTTTCGCCGCCTCACCGAACACATCGACTCATCGGCACACGGCATGCTGCCGCTCGCGGGGTGGGCCTTCGATCACGCCGCAGGGCAGTCCGGGCCGGTATGGATCCGGATCTATCGAAACGGATCGCTGATCGCGCGGGTGCCCGCTCGTTACGGACGCCAGGACGTCCTGAGCGCCCGCCCAGCCATCGGGACCGCCGACGTCGGCTGGCGCTACGACATGGACTTCACCGGGCTGGCGCACGGGCAGTATCGACTCGACTTCCTTGCCGAGCAGCCGGGGGGAAAGCTCGCGAAGCTTGGCTCGCGGCGGATCGACATAGTGGCTCCCGGCGAGACGGCGCCGGCGACTGCGCCAAGCGCCGAATTGCCGGAGGCCGCCGACGCCGCCTCTATCGAGGGCAGCATCGACAATCCGCAGGATCTCGCCACCGTCTACTTCAACCCGCTGGCACCACTGTGGCACGAGTTCAGGAACGCGCAGGTCGTCAGCTATCTGGCCCACTTCGAGCGCCTGCTGCGTGCCTCCTGCCTCGGCGACGTGGCGCTCTACACTCACCAGATCGCGCCATTCGTGAGTCCGGGCTGGGATGCCACGAAGTTCGCGGTCGACGCCTCGCTGCGCGACGCGGGCAGCCTCCGGCTCGGCATCAGCCTGTACGGCGAGCCCACCTACGGGCATTCGTTCTTCGACTGGCTGGGCTCGACCGCGCATCGCAGCTACGGAGTCACCGAGTTCCACCCTCTGAAGTCCATGTCGACCATCGAGTTCGACGCCATGCTCGAGCAGCACCGGCAGCAAGGTGCCACGTTTGTCTCGTTCTTCATCGATGCACGGCCCAAGGCGGTGCGCGAGGCTTCCAGATCGAACATCTTCTCGTTCGATCCGGACAACCCGCAGTTCGGCTCGGATAAGCTGTACCTGACCGTGCGATCGGTGCTGAACCGGTGACGCGCCCGCCGACCGATCCTCGGCTTGCCTCAGCGGCCGGGTACACCTGTCATGCGAACCGCCGTCTGGTTCACCGATCAAGCCGACCGGGCCGACCGTCACAGCGCCGCCGACTGATCCCGAGATGCAGCCCCATCTGATCGATCGAACCATCGACGAGGCGATCCAGCATCAGGCGAGCGGGCGCCTGCAGGAAGCCGAGCGGCTCTACCGGACAGTGCTCGCGGTCGAAGCAAGGCATGCGGAGGCAAACCATAACCTCGGCGTACTGCTTCTCGGAATGAACCGACTACAGGACGCGCTCAAGCACCTGAAGACGGCGCTCGAGGTCGACCCGCGCGACGGTCAGCTCTGGGTGAGCTACGTCGACGCCCTCATCCACGCCAACCAGTATCGGGATGCCAGAGCGGTCCTGGCATCGGGCCGGCGGCGCGGCCTGTCCGGCGGCGCGGTCGATTCGCTGCAACGTCGTCTCGACATACTCGAACCGGAGCCTGTTCCTGTGTCGGGTTCCAGCGAAGGACCGCGCGGGCCAACCGCAGTCGCTGCGCAACCAAGCCAGCTCGCTCCGGAAGAAAAGGCGCGGATCGCCGCGCTCCGCCGACAAGGCCGGTACGACGAGGCGCTGCAGGCAACCCGGTCCGCGTTACGACTGGCGCCGGACGATCCGGAGTCCCACTTCGAACTGGGCCTCGTGCTGGAGCGGCTGGGCCAGACGGCGGAGGCCGAGGCAAGCATTCGTCGCGTACTGCAGCTGAACCCGAACGATGCGGAGGCGCACAACAGGCTCGGGTTGATCCTCGATCGGACCGGCCGCTCAGAGGATGCCGAAGTGTGTTACCGCCGCGCCCTCGCGGTTCGTCCGGACTGGCCCGCCGTGCAATCCAACCTCGCGATTGCGCTGACGCATCAACAGAAGCTCGACGAGGCAGCCGAGGTCTTTCGCCGCGTCGTCGCGCGGGAGCCCACCAGCGCCGGCGGCTGCATCAACCTCGCGCTGGTCCTGGCGCTCCAGGGCAAGCCCGACGAGGCGGAAGCCGCCCTGCGCAAAGCGCTGACGCTGCAGCCGGACAACGGCGGCGCCTACGTCGACCTTGCCCGCATCCTGCGCGACACCAGCCGCGTCGGCGAGGCCGAAGCAACCCTCCGGCGCGCGATCGAGCGCTTTCCTTTGATGACGCAAGCGCGCAGCGACCTGCTGCATTCGCTCAACTACAGCGCCGAGCGCTCGCCGCAGTACTGCCTCGATGAGGCGCGGCGCTTCGGCCAAGCCGTATCTGCCGGCGTCAAGCGCGCCTACTCGTCGTGGACGTGTGCCAGCGACCCGGCCCGTCTTCGCATCGGCATCACCTCGGGCGACATCCGCTCGCACCCCGTCGGCTACTTCCTGGAAGGCGTGCTCGGGCAACTGGACCGGAGCAAGGTCGAGTTGATCGGCTATCCGACCAACGCGAGATCGGACTCGTTGACAGAGCGGGTCCGGCAGCATCTGTCCGCCTGGCATCCGCTCGACGGACTGTCCGACGAAGCCGCCGCAAGGCGGATTCACGGGGACGGCATTCACATACTCGTCGAACTGTCGGGCCACACGCCCCACAACCGGCTGCCCATGCTGGCCTGGAGGCCAGCCCCGATCCAGGTCAGCTGGCTCGGCTACTT
>CP070661.1:3285040-3289445 GCA_020355165.1 Burkholderiales bacterium | reverse complement strand
GCGCAGAAGACGAAGAATGCGGCGCGCAATATCGAGGAAGGCCGCACCCGCCCAATACAGGTGATCTGTTACAAGCCGGGTTGACGGGCCGCCGAGAGGCGGCCATCTCCGATCGGTCGCCTTGGCGGCTGTAACCGTCCGCTAGCCAGCGGTTGCCGAGATCACGCGTGTGCGCCCAAAGCGGCAGTTGGCAAGTCAGCCGCTCGTAGCGAAGGTCAACTCTCGGGTTGGGCCGCGAAATAGAACAAGCGGCCACTTCCTGTCGCCCGCGCGCCCTTGAGCCGGCGCTGGCCATGACCTTAGTTCAGTAGGAGCAGACATCGCCTAGCGCCGCGCGCGCTTGCGGAATCCCCGAAGCAGACGCTTAGTAAACAACGGGCGAGCCGACGCAGCCGCTCGTCGGCGCGCCCCAGCCCGACTTCCGGGCCGTCACGCACTCAAGGCTGCCATCGTCGCGCGCCGCGCGGTCTTCTTCTGCGTGCCCCCGAGGCGGAAGCGCGCAACTTCGCCCGGAGTTAGCTCGCGCACCTTGCCGTCGCAGCCGATCCGGATCGGCCCCTTGTCCGACGGCAGCGAGCGGACGGTGAGCGTGTTACCGGCGACCTCAACCACGAGCGAGTGACCGCGGTAGCGCACCTGGATCTTCAGCGACGCGAGGTAGCTCGGCAGCGACGGGTTGAAGTACAGCGCGTTGTGGCGCAGTTCTATGCCGGTGTAGCCGCGCTCGATAAGGTCGACCGTGCCGGCCATCGCGCCGAGGTGGATGCCCTCGGGCGTCGTCCCGCCCTGCACGTCGTCGAGGTCGCTGCGCAGCGCGGTGGTGAAGAGACGCCACGATCGCTCGCGGTCCGAGCGCGCCGACACCCACGAATGGACGACGTTGCTCAGCGTCGAGCCGTGCGAGGTGCGCTGCAGGTAGTACTCGATCGTGCGCGGGATCGTTGCCGGGTCGAACGGGTAGCCGAGCCGCTCGAACAGTGCGGTCAGCATCTCGGCCGAGAACAGGTACAGCAGCATCAGCACGTCGGCCTGTTTCGAGGCCTTGTAGTGGTTCACCGAGTCGCCCTCGGCCTCGAGGATGCGGTCCAGCCGGTGGATGTCACCGTAGCGCGCGGCGTAGCCGTCCCAGTCGAACTCCTTCAGTGCCTCATAGCCCTCGAACTGGCTGATGACGCCGTCGTCGTGGAACACGACCCGCATCCGGCGGCTGATGTCGTCCCAGCGCTCGAGCTCGGCAGCGTCGATCGCGAGCCGCGCCTTCAGGTCGCCGGCCAGGTCCTGCGGCAGGAACCGCAGCAGCTCGAGCGCCTGCCACAGGATCCACGCCGCCATCAGGTTCGTGTAGCTGTTGTTGTCGACACCCGGTGCGTCGCGGCCCGGAATGCGCGTGTGGTACTCGTCGGGGCCGACCACGCCCAGGATCTCGTAGCGTCCGAGCGCTTCGTTGAACGTCGCCACGCTGGCCCAGAAGCGCGCGATCTCGAGGAACATCTCGGCGCCAGCGAAGTACAGGAACTCGCTGTCGCGCGTGACCTCGGAGTGCTGCCAGATCGAGTAAGCGATGGCGGCGTTGACGTGCCGCTGCAGGTAGGTCTCATCGGGGATCCAGCGCCCCGAGCGCGGGTTCAGGTGCACGACCTGGCTCTCCTCGCGGCCGTTACTGCCGCTCTGCCAGGGGAACAGCGCGCCGCGAAGCCCCGCCGCCTGCGCCGCGAGCCGGGCCTGCCCGAGCCTTCGGTAGCGATACATCAGCAGGGCACGCGTGATCTCCGGGGCGTGAAAGTTCAGCAGCGGGAAGATGAACAACTCGTCCCAGAACACGTGGCCGCGGTATGCCTCACCGTGCCAGCCGCGTGCCGGCACGCCGGCATCGCCCTCGACCGTGTGCATCGAGGTCACCTGCAGCAGGTGGAAGATGTGCAGGTGCAGCACCATGCGCGTCTCACCGTTGCCGTTGCTCTGCTCGATTCCGATGTCGAAGCGCCGCCAGAGCCGGTCCCACGCCGTCGCATGCTGCTCGAGCAGCGCCGCAAAGCCGGGCGCCCGCAGCACGGCATCGCGCGCCTCGAGCCCGCATTCGGAGATGCCGCGGTCGCGCGAGGCGTACATGGCGACTACCTTCTCGACCGTGACCGGCACCCCTTCGGCGACCTCGGCCGAGAACGTCTGCGCGACGAACCCAGGCTGCTCGTCGGTGTGCCGCTCGACCTCGAGCGCCTCGCCCCCGCGCAGCAGCTTTGTGCGGGCGGTCTGCGCGACCTCGTGCCGCGACTGGTTGGTGCGGACCTTCAGGTAGATCGTCTCGGCGTCGACCAATTTGGTCTCGACCGGCTCGAGGTGCTTGCTGTTCAGGCTCGAATAACGCTTGACCCCGGCGTTGACCACCGTGCCGTCGAGCGCGCTTCGCCACTCGATCCGCCCCGACCAGTCCTCGGCCGTGAACGTGGTCTCGCTGGCGGCGAGGTGGGGGTCGTGCATGCTCACGAGGCGCCGGCTCTGAACGCTCGTCGTGCGGCCTTGTTCGTCGCGGAAGCGCAGCTGGCGCTCGAGCACGCCGCGGCGCAAGTCCAGTTCCTGCGTGTAGTCGAGCAACTCGGCGCCGAGCGGACGGAACCACTTGCCGTCGTCGACGCGGAACTCGAGCACCAGCCAGTTCGGCATGTTGACGAGGTCCTCGTTCTCGACCACGCGCCCGGTCACCTCGGTCCCGAGCCGGTTGTAGCCGCCGGCCAGGTAGGTGCCGGGATAGTGGATCTCGTCGGCGCCGGCCTCGGCCGCCGCGCCGCGGGTGATGAAGTAACCGTTGCCCAGCGCGCACAGTGCCTCGCGCAGGCCCTCGCGCTGGGGGTCGAATCCCTGATAGACGAGCTGCCACGGAGTCATGGGCGTGTGGCTCCTTCGAGTCGGTCGAGCAGTGAGACGAGTAGCCGGTGCACGTCGCGCGGGCTATCGAGCGCGGCGGTGGCGAGCGTCGGACGCAACTCGTCGCGCACGATGATGCCCAGGCCGCGCGTGCGCAGCGCGGCAAAGGCGTCCTCGTCGGTGATGTCGTCGCCGATGTAGACCGGCAGCACGTCGGGGCGGTCCAACCCGAGGGCGCGCAGCACGTGCAGCAGCGCCCGGCCCTTGTCCCACTCGATGTGCGGCTGTAGGTCGTGCACCTTCTTGCCGGGCAGGTCGCGCAGCTCGGGGTGGCGCCGCAACGCGTCGCGCACCGCATCCTCGACCGCAGCCCGGTCGGCGTCGGCGACATTGCGATAGTGGACGGCGATCGAGTACTTCTTGCGCTCGATCTGCGTTCCACCGACATCCGCGAGCCGCGCCCGCAGTGTGCGTTCGGCCTCGGCCAGCACCGGCAGGAAGCGGTCGTGCTCGCTGCCGCCGGCGGCCGAGCCCTGCGGCCCGGCGATGTCGAAGCCGTGGCTGCCCGCGTAGACGAGGCCTTCCACGCCGACCAGCGAACGGACGACGTCGAGGTCGCGCCCGCTGATGATCGCCACCGGGCAGCAAGCGGCGAGCCGGCGCACCGTGTCGCGCACGGCGGGCGCGAGCACGGCGTCCTCGGGCCGCGGCACGATCGGCGTGAGCGTTCCGTCGTAGTCGAGGAAGATGGCCGGGCGCCTCCCGTCGCGGCCGGCGATTTCGTCCAGACGCTCAAGGGCGGACGGCAGCTCGCGCGCGTCGACCTGCGTTGCTTCGCCTGCCACGCTCACTTCCGAGAGGTCCGCCACCACCGCATGCGCGCCGGCCTGCGCGAGGCGCGCCGGGTCGCCGCTGCGGGCGACGCCGATCACACAGCCGAACCCGCCCGCGCGTCCAGCCTCGACACCCGCGATCGCGTCCTCGACCACCACCGCACGGGCCGGTTCTACGCCGAGCCGCCGCGCCGCTTCGGCGAAGATGTCGGGCGCAGGCTTGCCGCGCAAGCTCAGCCGGGCGGACTCGATGCCGTCGACCGCGACGTCGAAGAGTCCGTTTGCGCCGGCCGCTTCGAGCACCAGCGCGCAGTTGCGGCTCGACGAGATGATCGCAGTGCGCACGCCGCACGCGCGCAGCGCGCGGATCAGGTTGATCGTCGACTCGTACGCCTGCACGCCGTGAATCTCGATCGCCTCACGAAGCATCTCGTTCTTGCGGTTGCCCAGGCCACACACCGTCCGCGCCTCTGCGCCGTCCGAAGGCGATCCCCAGGGCAGGTGGATTCCGCGCGAGGCAAGGAAGCTCTGCACGCCGTCGTAGCGCGGCTTGCCGTCGACGTATATCAGGTAGTCGCCGACCTCGTCGAACGGGCGGAACGGGGTAACGGTTTCGGCGGCGTGCTGGCGCAGGAAGTCGTCAAACAGGTGCTTCCATGCCGCGGCGTGCACACGCGCCGTCTGCGTGACGACGCCATCGAGATCGAAGA
>CP070661.1:3259483-3284940 GCA_020355165.1 Burkholderiales bacterium | reverse complement strand
TGCGTTGCCGGATACAGAGGAGCGGCAGGCCCAGGCGGTCGATGCGCTGCTAATCAACCGTCGGTAGACTGCGGCCCGAATCAGGCGCGTCTGGAGTGCAGTTCCTGCGCGTACGGTTGCAGATTGGATGCAGCAAGACGCCGCCGATCTGGTGATCGCTTCGTAAGCGCTTGATTTGCAAAGCGGGAGGTGTGGCCGAGCGGTTTAAGGCACCGGTCTTGAAAACCGGCAAGGGGCAACCCTTCGTGAGTTCGAATCTCACCGCCTCCGCCAGTTCCTCGCTCACGCCGCGTCCGTCGACGCCAGCGCGGGAAAGACCCACTGCACCGCACCCGCCTCCAGCCGCGACCCGGCCGGTGCGAACTGGCTGTACGCAGACAGCTGTTCCCCGGCCAGCGGTCCGACCGCGCGTGTGATGTCGGCAAAGCGCGCGCCCTGGCGCACCAGAAAGGCCAGGTAGGTGTGGCGCAGCGCCTCGGGGCCGACCTCGTGCGCTTGCTCGATGCCGGCGTCGTGTGCAGCGACCAGCAGCCTGGCCGCCAGCGCGTCCGCGGTGAGCGGTGTGTCATCGGCGTTGCGCAGCAGATGCGACTCGGCTGCGGCAGCGCGTTCACCGAGCAGGGGCAGCGCCGCCTTCGGCAACGGCACCTGCCTCGGCTGCGCGCCGCCGATCCGCACGGCCGGCGTCTCGGCATCGACATCGGCCCAGCGAAGCGCCAGAAGCTCGGCACTCGACACGCCGGCCAGCAGCAGGACGGCAGCGCGCCGCGCATCGGCATCGGCGCTGCGCAGAAGCGCGGCGACCTCGCCGACGGTCAGTTCCCGCGGTAGAGCCAGCGGAGCGGCGAGGCGTGCGTGTTCGTCGCCCGGCAGCTGCCGTGCCGATGGCGAGGCGGCAAGTTCGGGATGGCTGCGGCCGGGAAGCAGCGTGCCGGCCAGCACCGGCTGGGTGACCAGCACCGACGGATGCGGCGCCGGTCGGTTGAACAGTTCGACCAGCCACATCGCGCCGAGCGCCAGCAGCAGCGCGCCGCCGAGAACCAGCCCGGCATCGCGCCAGTAGTGCGGCCGCCACGGCTCCTTCGGGATCACCGCCTGCTCGAGAACCTGCAGCGCCGGCGCCCGCGAGCGCTGGGTGGCATCGAGCCGTGCCTGCCGCTGCAGCGCGTCCTGGTAGGCCTTCTCCAGCTGCCCCAGCTCCTCCTGCAACGACTTGTACTGCGCGAAGCGGGCGGCGAACACGCCGACCTGTTGCTTGCTGGCGTTGATCCGCTCCTGCAGGCGGCGGGCAGACTCGCGCGCTGCCACGAGCTCCTGCTCCGCCTCTTCGAGCGCGCTGCTCTGCCCGGCGGCGCGCTGCTGCGTGATCTGGTCCTCCAGCTCGGCCAGCCGAGTGCGCAGCGCCCGCGCCTGCGGGTCCTTGTCGAGATAGTCCGGCGTGTAGCGGCGGCTCAGTTCGCGCAGTTCCTCGCGGATCTGCGAGGCGCGCGCCTCGGCCGCGGCGAGCGTCGGGTTGTCCTTCGCCCGCACCGTGCTCCTGCCGGCCGCGCTTGCCGAGCGCAGCGACGCAACCCTGCCTTCCGCTTCTGTCAGCCGCTTGTTGGCCTCTTCCTGCGACCTTGCCAGGCCCCTCATTTCAGCGAGCAGGCTGTTCTCCTCTCGCTCGGGCGAGACGATGCTGTGCCTGGTGCGGAAGTCCTCGACCGCCTTGCGCTTGAGCGCGACGGCCTCCTCCAGTCTCGTCACTTCCTCGCCGATGCTGGCGGTGACCTCGTCGGTGCTGTCGCGGTAAGCCTGCGCGACATGCTCGCGGTAGGCCTCCGTCATGCCTGCCAGCAGCGCAGCCGGCAGCTCCGCCCGTGCGCCGACGGCGGCAAGCTCGACCACCTGCGTGCCTTCCACCGCGTTGACCGTCAGCGAGGACTGCAGGCCGAGGATCGGATCAAGGCCGAGCTCCGACAGATCGTGGCCGGCATCGCGCAGCTGTCCGGCGACACGCTCGATCAGTGGTCGGCTGGTCAGCGTCTGCACCTCGGTGAGGAACGCCTGCTTGCCGTCCTGCGGTGCGGTCTCGACCCGCACCGTTGGCGTCGTCACGCTCGAGCCGAGGCTCATGCTCGGCGGGGTGATCTGCAGCCGCGCCGTCGCGCGGTATTCCGCCGGACGCATGAAATCCCAGGTCAGTCCGATCGCCGCGGCGACGATGAACACACCGAGGAAGACCCGCAGCCGGCGGCGATTGGCGCGTCGAGTCTCGGCCCCGTAGGGCGGCTCGAGCTCGGCGGAATCGAATTCGCGCATCGGTGGACGAACACTCAGGGCAGCGTCGCCGGCAGCTCCGCCCGGCAGGTGGTCGCAGCATGCGGGCAGGCTGCCGATCTCGCCTGCCGCAGCAGGGGCAAACCATCCTAGCATCGGCGCTGAACGCAAACGGAACGACGCAGCGGGGTGCGACAATCGGCGCGCCCCGCCGGCTTGCCGGCATGGGCAAAGCGAACGGGCGCAGCCAGGAACCGACGATGGGCGCTAGCTTCACCGGCAGGATCGATCGCCGCGGGCGAGGGCGCGCGAGCCGCCGATGACCGCCGCGCCGCGACTCGCGCTGCGCGGGATCAGCAAGCGCTACCCGGGAGTCGTCGCCAACGACGGCGTGTCGCTCGAGGTCGCCGCCGGCGAGATCCACGCCATCCTCGGCGAGAACGGCGCCGGCAAGAGCACGCTGGTGAAGATCGTCGCCGGCGCGGTGGCGCCGGACGCCGGCACGATCGAGTTCGACGGCCGGCCGGTCGTCGGAGCCGATCCCGCCGCAGCGCGGCAGCTGGGTGTGGCGATGGTCCACCAGCACTTCGCGCTGTTCGACAGCCTGACCGTCGCCGAGAACATCGCCGTCGGACTGGATCGGCGCGTCGGCCGTGCCGGGCTCGCCGAGGCGATCCGCGACGCCGGCGAGCGCTACCGCATGCAGATCGATCCGGCGGCGCACGTGCATGACCTGTCGATGGGGCAACGGCAGCGGGTGGAGATCGTCCGCGCCCTGCTGGCGCGGCCGAAGCTGCTCATCCTCGACGAGCCGACCTCGGTGCTGACGCCGCAGGCGACCGAGGCGCTGTTCTCGACGCTGCGACAGCTGTCGACGGAAGGGGTCAGCGTGCTGTTCATCAGCCACAAGCTCGACGAGATCCGCCGCCTGGCCAGCCGCTGCACGGTGATGCGGGCCGGGCGCGTGGTGGCGGTGGTCGACCCGCGCGCCGAAACGGAGCACTCGCTCGCTCGACTGATGATCGGCGGCCAGCCACCGCAGATCGCCGCCCATGAGACGGCGCCCGGGAGGCCGCGGCTGGTCGTCGATTCACTGCGGCTTCAGGAAGGTGGCGAGCCACTGTCGTTCGAGGTGCACACCGGCGAGGTCGTCGGCATCGCCGGCATTTCCGGCAACGGTCAGAACGCGCTGATGGCGCTGCTCGCCGGCGAGCGCACGGCGCCGGCCGGGTCGATCCGCCTCGACGGCAGGCCGATCGGCAAAATGGGACCGCGCAGCCGGCGCGCCCTCGGCCTGCGCTACGTGCCCGAGGAGCGGATCGGCCACGGCGCAGTGCCCGAGCTTTCGCTGGCCGAGAACGCGCTGCTGACGGCCGACCGCCTGCAGCAGCACGGCTTCGTGCGTCCCGGCGCCGCCGCTGCGTATGCCGGCGAGGTCGTGCAGCGCTTCGACGTGCGCTGCCCCGGCGTGCAGGCGCGCGCCGGCTCGTTGTCCGGCGGCAACCTGCAGAAGTACCTGGTCGGCCGCGAAGTGCTGGCCGAGCCCTCGGTGCTGCTGGTCAACCAGCCGACCTGGGGCGTGGACGTCGGCGCCGCGGCGGCGATCCGCAACTCGCTGATCGCGCTGCGCGCGCGCGGCTGCGCGCTGCTGGTCGTTTCCGAGGAGATCGACGAGCTGTTCGAGCTCGCCGACCGGCTGATGGTGATGGCCGGCGGGCGACTGTCGCCGGCGGTGGCCGCGCATCGGCTGCCGGCCGAGGAACTCGGACTGTGGATGGCCGGCCGCTGGCCGTCCGCGGCGCATTGATGCGGCCGACGATGCCCGGCGTTGCGCTGGTCCCGCGCGGCGCGCCGTCGCGGCTGTGGACCTGGGCCTCGCCGCTGCTGGCGCTGCTGCTGACGGTGGCGTGCGGCATGCTGCTGTTCGGCCTGCTCGGCAAGCCGCCGTCGCAAGCCGTGAGCATGTTCTTCGTCGAGCCGCTGTCGAGCAGGCGCGGCGTCGCCGAGGTCCTGCTGAAGGCCACGCCGCTGGCGCTCGCCGCGGTCGGCCTGGCCCTGTGCTTCCGCGCCAACGTGTGGAACATCGGCGCCGAGGGGCAGCTGATCGCCGGCAGCATCGCCGCCGCGGCGGTGGCACTGGCGGGCAGCAGCGCCGGCTGGAGCGCGCCGGCGGCGCTCGCCGCCGCCGCCTTGGGCGGAATGCTGTGGGCGTCGATCACCGCCTGGCTGCGCGACCGCTTCAACGCCAACGAGATCCTGGTCAGCCTGATGCTCGTCTACGTCGCGCAGCTGCTGCTTTCGTACGTGGTGCACGGGCCGATGAAGGACCCGGCCGGGTTCGGCTTCCCGCAGAGCCCGATGTTCGATCGCGCGGCGCGCCTGCCGCTGCTACTCGACGGCACCCGGCTGCACGTCGGTTTCCTGCTGGCGCTCGCGGTGGCGGCGGCGGCGTGGCTGCTGCTGGCGCGCAGCGTGATCGGCTTCCAGCTGCGCGTGGCAGGGCTGGCGCCGCGGGCGGCCCGCTATGCGGGGTTCTCCTCGCGGCGCGTGCTGTGGACGACGATGCTCGTTTCCGGTGCGCTGGCCGGCGTCGCCGGAGGGGCGGAGGTCACCGGGCCGATCGGGCAGCTCACGCCGTCGGTGTCGCCGGGCTACGGCTTCGCGGCGATCATCGTCGCCTTCGTCGGTCGCCTGCATCCGCTCGGCGTCGTCGCGGCGTCGGTCCTGATGGCGCTGTTCTACATCGGCGGCGAGCTGTCGCAGTCGCGGCTCGGACTGCCGTCGTCGCTGACCGGCGTGTACCAGGGCCTGCTGCTGCTGTTCCTGCTCGGCGCCGACACGCTGATCCTCAACCGCCTGCGCCTGCGCGCAGCCGCCTGATGGAAGCCGCCGCGACGCTCGCCGCCGCCAGCATCGCCGCCGGCACGCCGCTGCTGCTGGCGGCCATCGGCATCCTGGTGCACGAGCGCACCGGCGTGGTCAACCTCGGCATCGAGGGCATGATGCTGACAGCGGCGATCGTCGCCTTCGCGGTGGCGCACGACAGTGGCAGCCACCTGCTCGGCTTCGCCGCCGGGGCGCTGGCCGGCATGCTGCTCGCCGCGGTGTTCGCCTTCTTTGCCCTGGTGCTGCACGCCAACCAGTACGCCACCGGGCTGGCGATCGCGCTGCTCGGCACCGGTGCCTCCGCGTTCATCGGATTGCCGTACTCCGGCCAGGGCCTGCCAGCCCGCGGCGGCGACGGAATCGCGGTGCTGCGCGACCTGCCGCTGCTCGGCCCGGTGCTGTTCGGCCACGACCTGCTGGTGTACGTGGCGCTGCTGCTGGTCGCGGCGGTGGCGTGGATGCTGTTCCGCACGCGCGCCGGCCTGGTGCTGCGCGCGGTCGGCGAGTCGCCGGAGTCGGCGCACGCAATCGGCATCCCGGTGCGCGCCGTACGGCTGGCGGCACTGATCTTCGGCGGCGCCTGCGCCGGACTCGCCGGCGCGTACCTCGCCACCGTCTACACGCCGCTGTGGGCGGAGAACATGACTGCCGGGCGTGGCTGGATCGCGCTGGCGCTGGTGGTGTTCGCCACCTGGCGGCCGCTGCGGGTGCTGATCGGCGCGTATCTCTTCGGCGGGGTGACGATGCTGCAGCTGTACCTGCAGGGACTCGGCGTGCAGGCGCCGTCGCAGCTGATGTCGATGGCGCCTTACGTGGCGACCATCGTCGTGCTGGCGCTGATCGCGCGCAACCCGCGCTGGATCCGGCTGAACATGCCGGCCTCGCTCGGCAAGCCGTTCAATCCGAACGCCTAGGAGCGGAACCGGCAGCGGCACCACCGCCGGCGCGTAAAATCGCCAGCTTTGCGGAGAGTGGCGATGCAGATCTTGCGCTTGACGGCGGTGGCGGCGGTGTCGGTGCTGGCAGTGGCCTGCGGCCGGCAGGAGCCGCCGGCGCCGCCGAAGGCCGAACCCAAGGCCGAAGCGAAAGCAGAGGCAACCAAGAAGGCCGAGCCGCTGAAGGTCGGCTTCGTCTATGTCAGTCCGATCGGCGACGCCGGCTGGACCACGCAGCACAACCGCGGCCGCGAGCAGATGCAGGCCGCGCTCGGCGACAAGGTCACCACCACCTTCGTCGAGAAGGTGCCGGAAGGAGCGGATGCCGAGCGGGTCATCCGCGACCTGGCATCGCAGGGACACCGGCTGATCTTCACCACCTCGTTCGGTTTCATGAACCCGACGCTCAAGGTCGCGGAGGAGTTCCCGGACGTCAAGTTCGAGCATGCCACCGGCTACAAGAGGGCCGCCAACGTCGGCACCTACAACGTGCGCTTCTACGAGGGCCGCTATGCGGCCGGCCTGCTGGCCGGCAAGATGACCAAGACCGACACTCTTGGTTACGTCGGTGCCTTCCCGATCCCCGAGGTGCTGCAGGGAATCAACGCCTTCACGCTCGGCGCGCGCAGCGTCAACCCGAAGGTGCAGGTGCGGGTCATCTGGGTCAACTCCTGGTACGACCCCGGCAAGGAGCGCGACGCCGCCAATGCGCTGATCGGCCAGGGTGCCGACATCGTCACCCACCACACCGACTCGAGCGCGGTCGTCGCCGCGGCCGAGGAGAAGGGCAAGATGGCGATCGCCTATCACTCCGACATGGCGCGCTTCGGGCCGAAGTCCCAGCTTGCCGCGGTCACCCACCACTGGGGCGAGTACTACACGAGGACGGCACAGAGCGTGCTGGACGGCAGCTGGAAGCCCGGCAACCTCTGGGGCGGCATGAAGGACGGCATGATCAAGGTCGAGGCCTTCAACGAGTCGGTGCCGAAGGACGTCGTCGAGCTGGTCAACGCAAAGGCGGCGGCGATCAGGGCCGGCGAGTTCCACCCCTTCACCGGTCCGATCGCGACCAATGACGGCAGGCAGGTCGCTGCCAAGGATGTGGCGCTGACCGACGAGCAGCTCGGCCAGATGGACTTCTACGTGCAGGGCGTGGTCGGCAAGGTGCCGGCGGCGGGCAAGTAGCCTTGCACTCGCCGATGGCCCCGCGCACGGCCGGCACTGCTGGCCGCGGCGTCGGCATGCGGCTGCGCTGAAACTCTGCTTCCGATGGCCCGTACCGCACTCCGTGGCCGACTGGTCGATTTCGTCGGCGACCCGGCCGAATCCGCAGCGGCGGTCCGCGTGATCGATGACGGGCTGCTGGTGATCGACGACGGCCATATCGTCGCCCGCGCCGGCTACGCCTCGCTCGCCCATGTGCTCGGGCCGGGCGTCGAAGTGACCGATTTCTCCGGCTGCCTGCTGCTGCCCGGCTTGATCGACACGCACACGCACTTCCCGCAGCTCGACGTGATCGCCTCGCCGGCGAGCGGACTGCTCGACTGGCTGACCCGGCACACCTACCCGGCCGAGGTCCGCTTCGCCGATCCGGCGGTGTGCGCGGAAGCGGCGCGGTTCTTCCTCGATGAGCTCGCCGCCAACGGCACCACCAGCGCCTGCGTGCTCGGCACCGTGCATCCGCAATCGGTCGATGCGCTGTTCGCCGAGGCCTCGGCACGCGGCGTGCGTCTGATCGCCGGCAAGTGCCTGATGGACCGCAACTGCCCGCCTGAACTGCGTGACGAGGGGGACGCGGGCGTGCAGCAGAGCCTCGAACTGGCCGAGCGCTGGCACGGCAAGGGGCGGCTCGCCTACGCCATCACGCCGCGCTTCGCTGCCAGTTCGTCCGAGCGGCAGCTGAAGCTGGCCGGCGAGCTGGCCGGCGCGAGGCCCGACCTGTACGTGCAGAGCCACCTGGCCGAGAGCGAGGACGAAGTGCGCTGGGTGCGCGAGCTGTTCCCTCAGGCGCGCAGCTACCTCGACGTGTACGACGCGGTCGGCCTGCTGCACGAGCGCTCGATCTACGCGCACTGCATCTGGCTCGACGGCACCGATCGCCAGCGCTTCGCACGGGCCCGCGCCACGGCAGCCGTCTGCCCGAGCTCGAACCTGTTCCTCGGCAGCGGTGCCTTCGACTTCACGCAGGCCGTGCATGCCGGGATGAAGGTCACGCTCGGCACCGACGTGGGCGGAGGGCAGACGCTGTCGATGCTGGCGACCATGCGCACCGCCTGCGACGTGGCGCGGCTGAAGGGCGGCGAGCTGCGGGCGACGCAGCTGTTCTACTGGGCCACGCGCGGCGCCGCGCGGGCGCTCGGCTGGGAAGATCACGTCGGCACGCTGGAATCGGGCGCCGAGGCCGATGTGGTCGTGCTCGACCCACTGGCCACACCGCTGCTGGCCAGGCGCAGCGCGGCGGCGGACTCGATCGAGTCGCTGCTGTTCGCCCTGATGGTCCTCGGCGACGACCGCGCGGTCCGCGAGACCTTCGTCGCCGGTCGCCCGTCGAAGAGCAAGCGGCGAGCGGGCTTCCCGGCGATGTCGGCGACCGACAGCGCTCGCGCCCGCGATCTGAGCCGCCGCTTCATGGGGCGGCTGAAGACCGCGCCGGGCGGCGGGGTGATCAAGCCCTGAGCAGCCAATCTGCCAAGCCGGCGTGCCCGGTGCCGGCACGTAGCGAGAGCCTGATCGCATGTTGCTGACCGATCTCGTCAAGCAGGCGGCCCGGATGGCGGCGCGCGACTGGCGCGCCGGCGAACTGCGCCTGCTGGCCGTGGCGCTGGTGATCGCGGTGGCGGCGGTGACCAGTGTCGGCTTCCTGGTCGACCGTATCCGCATCGGCCTGGAGCGCGATGCGAGGCAGCTGCTCGGCGCCGACGTCGTGCTCAGTTCCGATCGTCCGATCGGCGAGACGCAGCGCCAGCGCGCCGCCGGCCTGCAGCTGGCCGAAACTGTCACCTTTCCCAGCATGGCGATCAGCGACAGCGACGCCGACGCGACGACGCTGGTGGCGGTCAAGGCGGTTTCCGACGGCTATCCGCTGCGCGGCCGCGTCCGTGTCGCCAGCTCGGCCGACGGTGCGGACGAGGCGGCCGAGGGCGTGCCGCAGCCAGGCACGGTGTGGGTGGACGCGCAGGCCCTGAATGGCCTGCGGATCAGCCTCGGCCAGCGGCTTCGTCTCGGCGACAGCACCTTCACCGTCACACGCATCATCAGCCTGGAGCCCGACCGCGGCGCGCAGTTCATCAACTTCGCGCCGCGCGTGATGCTCAACCTGGCCGACCTGCCGGCGACCCAGCTGATCCAGCCCGGTGCCCGCGTCACCTACCGGCTGCTGGCGGCAGGCGAAGCGGCAGCGGTACGCGCCGCCTCGGCGGCGTTGCGCGCCAGCCTCGAGCGGGGCCAGCAGATCGAGTCGCTCGAAGGCGGCCGGCCGGAGATGCAGCGCACGCTCGAGCGCGCCGAGCGCTTTCTGGCGCTGGTGGCGCTGCTGGCGGCGATGATCGCGGCGGTGGCGGTGGCAGTGGCGAGCCGCCGCTTCTCGCTGCGGCACCTCGACTCCTGCGCCATGATGCGCTGCCTCGGGCTGGCGCAGCGGGACATCTTCCGCCTGTTCGCACTCGAGTTCGTCTACGTGGGCCTGGCCGCGTGCGCCGTCGGCATGGCCGCAGGCTTCGTCCTGCACTTCGTGCTGGTCTCGGCGCTGGGCTCGCTGATCGCGGCTTCGCTGCCGCTGCCGTCGCTGGCACCGGCGCTGCAGGCGGGGGCGACCGGTCTGGTGCTGCTGCTCGGCTTCTCGCTGCCGCCGCTGGCGCAGCTGCGCTCGGTGCCGCCGCTGCGCGTGCTGCGCAAGGACGTCGGGCCGGCGTCGTCGCGCTCGCTGGCGGGCTACCTGCTCGGCCTGGCCGGCTTTCTGCTGCTGGTGGTCTGGACGGCGGGTGACGCGAGGATCGGCGGCCTGACCGCGGGCGGCTTCGGCATCGGCGTGATCGTCTTTGCGGGCTGCGCCTGGGCTGCACTGCGATTGCTGGCGCCGCTGCGCTCGATCGGCAGGCTCGGGGTGTCGTGGCGCTTCGCCGTCGCCGCCGTGCAGCGGCGGCCGGTGGCGGCGGTGGTGCAGCTGATCGCGCTGGCCGTCGGCATCATGGCGCTGCTGCTGCTCACCGTCGTGCGCACCGACCTCATCGGCGCCTGGCGCGCCGCTGCGCCGCCGGACGCGCCGAACCGCTTCGTCATCAACATCCAGCCCGATCAGGCGCAGGCCGTCGAGCGGCGGCTGCGCGAGGCCGGAATCAGCGATGCGCCGCTGCACCCGATGGTGCGGGGCCGGCTGATCGAGGTCAACGGCAGGCCGATCGGCCCGGAGGACTTCGCCAGCGAACGCGCACGGCGGCTGGTCGACCGCGAGTTCAACCTGACCTACGCCGACGCAGCGCCGACCCACAACCCGATCGTCGCCGGCCGCTGGTTCGCTGCCGATGCGGCGGAGCTGTCGATCGAGCAGGGCGTCGCCGAGCGGCTCGGCATCACGCTCGGCGACGAGCTGACCTTCGAAATCGCCGGCAGGCGGGTCAGCGCGCGCGCCAGCAGCCTGCGCAAGGTCGACTGGGATTCGCTGCGTGCCAACTTCTTCGTCATCATGCCCAGCCGGCTGCTGGCCGACCAGCCGAAGAGCTACATCACGGCATTCCATCTGCCGGCGGGCAGAAGCGCACTGGTGGCCGGACTGGTGCACGACATGCCGAACCTCACGGTGCTCGACACCAGCGCCATCCTGCGCCAGGTGCAGGCCGTGCTCGATCAGGTGATCGCCGCCATCGAGTTCCTGTTCCTGTTCACGCTGGCCGCCGGCGTGCTGGTGCTGTACGCGGCGCTCGTCGCCACCTTCGACGAGCGGGTGCGCGAGGCCGGCCTGCTGCGCGCCCTCGGTGCCTCGCGCGAGCAGCTGTCGCGCGCGCAGATGGCGGAGATGATCTGCCTCGGCGCGCTGGCCGGGCTGCTGGCGGCGGCTGCGGCGGCCGCCGTGGGTTGGTCGCTGGCGCGGTTCGCCTTCGAGTTCGACTACACGGTGGCGCCCTGGGTGTTCGTGCTCGGCATCGGCGGCGGCGTGCTGTGCGCTTTGGCCGGCGGCTGGCTCGGCCTGCGCAACGTCCTGAAGTCGCCGCCGCTGGCGACGCTCAGGGAGGCTTGAATCGTGAGCAACGTGCCGAATCCGACCGCGGCCGCGGACACGGCCGCGCAGACACCCTACGCGCTGCTTGGCGGCGACCGGGCAGTCCGGGCGCTGGTCGACCGTTTTTACGACCTCATGGACCTCGAGCCGCAGTACGCCGGGCTGCGCGCGCTGCATGCGGCCGATCTGACCCATGCACGCGAGAAGCTGTACCTGTTCCTGTCCGGCTGGCTGGGCGGACCGAGCCTGTACATCGAACGCTACGGACATCCGATGCTGCGCGCGCGACACCTGCCGTTTCCGATCGGCATCCGCGAGCGCGACCAGTGGCTGGCCTGCATGGAGCAGGCGATGGTCGAGCGGGGCGTGGCCGACGAGCTGCGGCAGCGGCTGCGGCAGGCGTTCTTCCAGACCGCCGACTGGATGCGCAACAAGGCTGGCTGAGGCTCAACCGAGTGCCGCCATCGCGACCCAGGCGATCAGCGTGAAGCTGGCGAAGGCAAGGACGGTCGAGGCGACGATGGCGCGGGTCACGCGGCCGTTGTCGGCGCCGTAGCGCTCGGCGAGCAGCGACACCGAGCTTGCGGACGGCAGGGCCGCGGCGAGCACGAGCACCCACAGCGTGAACTGCGGCAGCGGGGCGCCGAACCAGATCGCGGCGCTGCCGATGCCCAGCACCAGCAGCGGGTGGAGCAGCAGCTTGATCAGCGCCAGTGGCAAGTACAGCGCCGCCGGGGTACGGCCGTGGACGTGCTGGCCGGCGCGCCAAAGCACGGTGCCGATGGTGAACAACGCCACCGGCGTGGCGGCGTCGGCGAGCATCTTCACCACCGTGTCGAGCGGGCCGGGCAGGACGAAGCCGGTCAGCGACGCGGCCATGCCGGCGGCGATCGACCACGGCAGCGGGTTGCGCAGCGCGCCTTGCAGCGCGCGCAGGATGTCGGCGGCGAGGCTTGCGCCGGCCCGCTCCTGCGCATGCGCCAGCGAGATGCACAGCGAACTGGTGAGCAGCAGGTCGACCAGCACCGTGGTGAGGACCGGTCCGGCGGCGCGCGGGCCGAGCAGCGCCGCGAGCAGCGGCACGCCCATGAAGCCGGTGTTCGGAAAGGCGGCGGTCAGCGCGCCGAAGGCGGCGTCCTTGATCTGCACCCGTGCCGAACGGGTCAGGGCGATGGTGCCGAACACCATCAGCAGCGCGGTGGCGAGGTAGACAATGATCACGACCGGATCGAGCAGCTGTCGAACCGGCAGCGAGGCGCCGAAGCGGTACAGCAGGCAGGGCAGGGCGAAGAACAGGACGAAGCCGTTCAGCCCGGGGATCGAAGATTCCGGCAGGAACCGCGTGCGCGCAGCGAGGTAGCCGCACAGCACCAGCGCGAAGAACGGGATGGTGACGGAGAGGATCGCCTGCATCGCCCCGGAGTATCGCAAGCGCGCCGGGACGCGGCCGCCGCGCCGGTAAGATCAGGCCACGGAGGCTGTCGTTGACTGACATTCAGATCCTTCTTCTGGCTGCAGGTGTCCTGCTGGGGGCGATCTTGCTGTCGCTGCTGTGGCTCAAGCGCAGCCTCGACGGGTCGGTGGCGCGGCGGCTGGCGGAAGGCGAGCGCGGCCGCGAGGCGCAGGGCGAGCGGCTCGAGCGTGAGTTGCGAGCGGCCGTGGAGTCGTCGGCGAGCCAGGTCCGCGTGGAGACCGGGCACCGTCTGACCGAGATGCAGACGGCGCTGGTCGCCCAGGTCACCTCGCTGTCGAACGTGCAGACGGCGCAGCTGTCGGGCTTCGGCCAGCAGATGACGCACGCGGCCGAGGTGGCGGAATCGAGCGCCCGCGCGCAGCGCGAGGACGGTGCCGCGCAGGTCGCCCGCCTGGCGCAGCAACTGCAGACGCAGGTGGCTGACCTGGCACGGGCAGTGCAGCTGAACCTCGGCGAGGTCCGCACCACGCTCGAAGGGCGGCTGCAGACGCTGCAGCAGGGCAACGAGGCGAAGCTCGATCAGATGCGCGCCACTGTCGAGGAGAAGCTGCAGAGCACGCTCGAGGCGCGGCTCGGCGAGTCGTTCCGCATCGTCTCCGAGCGGCTCGAGCAGGTGCACCGTGGCCTGGGCGAGATGCAGACGCTGGCCTCGGGCGTCGGCGACCTCAAGCGCGTGCTGACCAACGTCAAGACGCGCGGCACCTTCGGCGAGGTGCAGCTGGCGGCGCTGCTCGAGCAGGTGCTGACGACGGAGCAGTACGCCACCAACGTCGCCACCCGGCCGGGCTCGAGCGAGCGGGTCGAGTTCGCCATCCGCCTGCCGGGCCGCGAGGACGGCGTGCCGGTGTGGTTGCCGATCGACGCCAAGTTCCCGGCCGAGGACTACGAACGGCTGCTGGCGGCGCACGACGTGGCCGACGCCGCGGCGGTCGAGGCCGCCGGCCGCGCGCTCGAGGCGCGGATCCGCAACGAGGCGAAGACCATGCGCGAGAAGTATGTCGAGCCGCCGCACACCACCGACTTCGGCGTCCTGTTCCTGCCCACCGAGGGGCTGTTCGCCGAGGTGCTGCGGCGCCCCGGCCTGAGCGAGGCGCTCAACCGCGACCTGCGCGTGGTCATCGCCGGGCCGACGACGCTGTTCGCCATGCTCAACAGCCTGCAGATGGGCTTCCGCACGCTGGCGCTGGAGAAGCGCAGCGCCGAGGTGTGGGAGGTGCTCGGCGCGGTGAAGACCGAGTTTGGCAAGTTCGGCGAGGTGCTGGCCTCGCTGAAGCGGCAGCTGGCGACGGCGTCGAACACCATCGAGCAGGCGGAGACCCGCACGCGGCAGATGGACCGGCGGCTGCGCTCGGTCGAGGCATTGCCGGCCGATCAAGCGGAGCGCCTGCTGCCACCAGAGCGCGCCGAAGACGGCTGAACCCCGACGGGCGCGGCGGGGGCGAAGCGCCGCGCCTCCGGCAGCGCAGCGCCCGCCACGCGAAGCGCCGTCGCAGCCGCAAGCCAACTGTCGAGGAGAACGGACATGTCGGAGAAGAAGATCATCGCCGTCGTCGGCGCCACCGGCGCCCAGGGCGGCGGGCTGGTGCAGGCGGTCCTGGACGACGTGCAGGGCGGGTTTGCCGCCCGCGCCATCACCCGCAACGTGGGCTCGGCCAAAGCCGGGGCCCTGGCCCGGCGCGGCGCGCAGGTCGTGGCCGCCGACCTCGACGACGAAGCGAGCCTCGTCAGGGCGCTCGCCGGCGCGCACGGCGCGTTCCTCGTCACCAACTTCTGGGAGCACTTCTCGCCCGACAAGGAGCAGGCGCAGGCGCGCAACCTGGCCGCGGCGGCCCGGCACGCCGGCGTGAAGCACGTGATCTGGTCGACGCTGGAGGACACGCGCAAGTGGGTGCCGCTGTCCGACGACCGGATGCCGACCCTGCTGGGCAGGTTCAAGGTGCCGCACTTCGACGCCAAGGGCGAGGCCAACGCGTACTTCACCGATGCCGGCGTGCCGACCACGTTCCTGCTCACCTCGTTCTACTGGGACAACCTGATCCACTTCGGCATGGGTCCGAAGCCGGCCGGCGACGGCAGGCTGGCCCTCACGCTGCCGATGGCCGACAGGAAGCTGGCCGGCATCGCTGCCGGGGACATCGGCAAGTGCGCCTACGGCGTCTTCCGCAAGGGCGCCGAGACGGTCGGCAGGACGATCGGCATCGCCGGCGAGCACCTGACCGGCGCGCAGATGGCGGCAGCACTGACGCAGGCGATCGGTCGCGCGGTCGTATACAACGCGGTGAGCCCGGCCGAGTACCGCGGCTTCGGCTTCCCCGGCGCCGAGGACCTCGGCAACATGTTCCAGTTCTATGCCGAGTTCGAGGAGTACGTCTGCGGCGCGCGCAGCGTCGAGGTGTCGCGTTCGCTGAACCCGCAGCTGCAGAGCTTCGCCGACTGGCTGGCGCGCAACAAGGACCGCATTCCGCTGGCGTAGAACGGCCGCGGGACAGAAGCGCACTTCGGCCTTGGCGTTCTCGACGGCCATGGACCAGCCGACGCAGGCGATCGCCGAGTATGCCGCAGGCGTGCGCGCCGCGATGCTCGATCCATCGACTGTCGCTGCCGCGACGCGCCACCTGATCGACAGCGTCGGCTGCGCGCTCGGCGCCGTCGACGCGCCGCCGGTGGCGATCGCGCGACGCATTGCGTCGACCGCATCGAGCGGCTTCGGTGCCTCGGTCATCGGTCTGCAGGACCGCACGACGACCGAGCAGGCAGCGTTCGCCAATACGTGCGCCTTGCGCTACCTGGATTTCAACGACACCGGTATCGGCGGGCATCCGAGCGACATGATTCCCGCCGTGCTGGCCGTCGCCGAGCCGCGGCAGGCGTCGGGGCGCATGGTGGTCGCAGCGATCCACGCCGCCTACGAAGTCTTCGCCGCGTTGCGCAGGGGCGGCTTCGCGCCGCGAGGCTGGAACGTTGACCAGGCGCAGAACGTGGTCGGCGCGGCAGCCGGCGCGGGTTTCATCCTCGGGCTGGACTGCGCGCGCATGGCCAACGCGGTTTCGCTGGCCATCACGCCGAACATTCCGCTGCGCGCCACCCGCGCCGGCCGGCTTTCCGAATGGAAAGGGTGTGCGACGGCGCACGGCGCGATGATGGGCGTGCTTGCCGCACGCTGGGCACACGCCGGGCTGACGGGACCGCCCGAGCCGTTCAACGGCATCGGCGGGCTCTGCCAGCTGGTCGGCATCGAACCGCTGCGGATGGAGCGCATCGGCGAGCAGCGCGGGGGCCTCGGCGCGCTGCAGTCGACCGGGCTGAAGTTGTTCCCGGCGCAGTACAACGCGCAGGGCCCGCTCGCGGCCATCCTGGAGCTGCGCTCCGGCTTGCGGCTCGACGACGTCGATCGGATCGACGTCGGACTGCACTGGGGCGGCTGGTACGAATCCGGCGGGGGCCAGGGGGACCGCGAGGAGAAATGGAATCCGTCGACGCGCGAATCGGCTGATCACAGCCTGCCGTACGCGCTCGCCGTCGCCCTGCTAGACGGCGAGGTCACGCCGGCGAGTTTCGGCGACGATCGTCGCAACGACCCTGCGCTGCGCGCGCTGATGCAGCGGATCACCGTGCGCGAAGACCCGGCGTTGACCCGCGAACACGCTGGCGAAGTTCCGAACTGGCCATCGAGCGTCGAGGTCGTGCTTCGGACCGGACAGCGACTCGCGCGCCGGATTCGCTGGCCGAAGGGGCACCCGCGCAACCCCTTGAGCGACGGTGAACTCGAGGCGAAGTTCCATCGCCTTGCGCAGCGCGCCTTGCCGCCGGCAGGGGCGCAGCGACTGCTGGACACGCTGTGGCGGCTCGACGAGCTGGACGACATCGGTGCGCTCACCGGGCAGTTCAGGGCGATCCGCTGTGCCGATACCCACCCCGGCTCGACGGCGTCAAGCGGCGACCAGCGCTGAACCGGTGCGGCGATCGGCTGCCGCGCCGCGGGGCCGGCGCGGTATCAGCCGCCGGCGGCCGGTAGCGGGCGGAGCGCCTGCAATTCCTTGTCCGCCCGCCGCAGCAGTTCCTCGGTGGTCTCCCAGCCGATGCAGCCGTCGGTGATCGACATGCCGTACTTCAGCTGCGAGCGGTCGGCGGGAATCGGCTGTGCTCCGGCGTGGATGTGGCTCTCCAGCATCATGCCGCGGATCGCCTGCGAGCCCTCGCGGATCTGGTGCACGCAGTCCATGAACACCAGCGGCTGCAGCGACGGGTCCTTCAGCGAGTTGGCGTGCGAGCAGTCGACGACGATGTTCGGCGCAAGGCCGCTCTTGAGCAGCGCCCGCTCGGCCAGCTTGACGCTGACCGAGTCGTAGTTCGGCCGGCCGCCGCCGCCGCGCAGCACCAGGTGGCCGTGCGGGTTGCCGCGCGTGCGCACGATCGCCGTGCGGCCGGAGGCCGAGATGCCGAGGAAGCTGTGCGGATTGGCGGCCGACCGGATGGCGTTGATCGCCACTTCGAGCCCGCCGTCGGTGCCGTTCTTGAAGCCGACCGGGGTCGACAGCCCGCTGGCCATCTCGCGATGCGTCTGCGACTCGGTCGTGCGGGCGCCGATCGCGTACCAGCTGATGAGATCGGCCAGGTACTGCGGCGACAGCGGGTCGAGCGCCTCCGAGCCCGCCGGCAGGCCGAGCTCGGCGATGTCGACCAGCAGCCGGCGGGCGGCGGTGATGCCCTCCTCGATGTGGAACGAGTCGTCCAGCCGAGGATCGTTGATGAAGCCCTTCCATCCGGTGGCGGTGCGCGGCTTCTCGAAATACACGCGCATCACCAGCAGCATCGTCCCGGCCACCTCCGCCGCCAGCCGCGCCAGCCGCTGCGCATAGTCGAGCGCGGCAGCCGGGTCGTGGATCGAGCAGGGGCCGACGACGATCAACAGCCGCTGGTCGCGCCGCTCGAGGATCGAGCGCAGCGCCTCGCGTCCGCGGGCGACGACCGCGGCAGCGGCGGCGGTCAACGGCACGCGTTCGTGCACCTGGGCGGGGGTCGGCATCGGGTCGAGCCCGACGACGTTGAGGTTCTCCAGCGCGGCGCTGTTGGTGTCCTGGATGTGTGCGGTCATGGCAGTCAGACTCTCGACAGCCGCTCGAGCGCGGCGCGCAGGGTGTCGTCCCTCTTGGCAAAGCAGAAGCGGACGATCCGGTTTTCGAACGGCTGCGCGTACAGGCCGGCGATCGGGATCGCGGCCACACCGAACTCGCGCACCAGCCGCTGGGCGAAGTCGGCCTCCGGTTCGGTCGACACCGCGCTGTAGTCGGCCAGCACGAAGTAGGTGCCGGGGCAGGCGAGCGGCCGCAGCCGGGTGCGCTGCAGACCGGCGACGAACAGGTCGCGCTTGGCCTGGTAGAAGGCGGGCAGCCGCCCGTAGTGCGCCGGCTCGGCGAGGAAGCGTGCCAACGCGTGCTGCGCCGGCGTGTTCACCGCGAACACCATGAACTGGTGCACGCGGCGCAGCTCGGTCGTCAGCGGCGCCGGCGCGCAGCAGGTGCCGACCTTCCAGCCGGTGATATGGAAGGTCTTGCCGAAGCTGGAGACGACGAAGCTGCGCGCGGCGAGCTCGGCCGAGCGGGCCAGCGACTGGTGCGGCTTGCCGTCGAAGACGATGTGCTCGTAGACCTCGTCCGACAGCACCAGCACGCCGGTGTCGCGCACGACATCCTCGAGCGCCTGCAGGTCGGCCGCCGACAGGCAGTAGCCGCTCGGGTTGTGCGGGAAGTTCAGCATCAGCAGCCGCGTTCGCGGCGTGATCGCCGCGCGCACGCGCTCCCAGTCCGGCGCGTAGCCGCGCCTGTGATCGAGCGGCACGTACACCGGCGTGCCGCCGGCGAGCAGGATCGACGGCACGTAGCTGTCGTAGGTCGGCTCGAGCACGATCACCTCGTCGCCCGGCCGAACCACCGCCAGCACGGCGGCCATGATCGCCTGCGTGGCGCCGGCGGTGACGGTCACCTCGCGCCCGGCGTCGTAGGAGCGGCCGTACAGGCGCGCCGTCTTGTCGGCGACCGCCTCGCGCAGCGCCGCCACGCCGGCCATCGGCGCGTACTGGTTGTGGCCTGCCGCGACGGCCTCGGCGAGGAGCGCCTGCAGCTGCGGGTCGCAGCTGAAGTCGGGGAAGCCCTGGCCGAGATTGACCGCGCCGTGCTCGGTCGCCAAGGCCGACATCACCGTGAAAACGGTCGTGCCGACGCCGGGCAGCTTGCTTTCGATGTCCATTGCCGTCGTTCGAGCCGCTGGCCTTCGATCCCGCACCTTCGCCGCGCCCACCGCCTCAGCGGCTGGCGGCGGAGGCGGGCGCCTGGCCGCCTCCTTTGCCCTCGGCGGCGTGCTCGGGCGAGGGCACCGATGCCCGGCCCGGATTGGCCGCCGGCCGATCGTACGGCATTGCCACGGCCGGGCTGGCGATTCGCAGGCCGGCCGCTTCGGCACGGCGTGCCAGTCCGAGCAGGGCCTTGTCGCGCGTCAGCAGCAGTTCGGCGCCGGCGCTGAATGCGGCATCGAGGAACTTCTGGTCGCTGGCATCGGCGCAGGCCAGTGGCGCCGGCCTCACCTGCGCAATCGCCTCGCTGCAGGCGGTCCAGCGCGACAGCATCCGCGCCCGCGCCGGTTCGTCGAGGCCGAACTGCGCGCGGCCGATGACCTGCCCGAACTCGGCATCGCACTCGGCGCTGCGCAGCACGCGCAGGGTTCCTTGCTCGATCGCTGCCCGCAGTCGGCGCACCGAGGGATCGTCGAACAGCCACAGGTCGAGCAGGACGTTGGTGTCGAGCACCGCGGTCGGGATGCGGACGCCGCTCACGGGCAAAGCAGCACCGCCGCGCCCTCGACGCGCCCGGCGCGCAGCGCGGCGAGCGCCTCGTTGGCTTGCGCCAGCGGCCAGGTCTGCACATGGGTGCGGATCGGCACCCGCGGCGCCACGGCGAGGAACTCCTCGGCGTCGGCGCGGGTGAGGTTGGCCACCGAGCGCACCACGCGCTCGCCCCACAGGATCGCGTATGGAAAAGACGGGATCTCGCTCATGTGGATGCCGCCGCAGACCACCGTGCCCGCCTTGCGCGTGGCGCGCAGTGCCGCCGGCACCAGGCTGCCCACCGGCGCGAACAGCAGCGCGGCATCGAGCGGCTCGGGCGGCGCCTGCGACGAGTCGCCGGCCCAGGCGCAGCCGAGACGGCGGGCGAACCCCTGCCCGTCGGCATCGCCCGGTTTGGTGAAAGCGAACACGCGGCGGCCCTGCCAGAGCGCCAGTTGCGCGATCAGGTGCGCCGCCGCCCCGAAGCCGTAGATGCCGAGCGTGTGCGCATCGCCGGCGAAGCGCAGGCTGCGATAGCCGATCAGGCCGGCGCACAGCAACGGCGCGGCATGGGCGTCGTCGTAGGCATCGGGCAGGGCGAAGACGTAGCCGGCCTTGGCCAGCATGTGGCTGGCGTAGCCGCCGTCGCGCGTGTAACCGGTGAACTCGGGCGCATCGCACAGGTTCTCCCGTTCGGCGACGCAGTGCGGGCAGTGACCGCAGGTGGCGCCGAGCCAGGGCACGCCGACGCGGTCGCCTTCGCGAAACCGCTGCACGCCGGCGCCGACCGCCGCGACGCGGCCGACGACCTCGTGCCCGAGCACCAGCGGCAGCTTCGGCTGCGTCAGCTCGCCGTCGGCCACGTGCAGGTCGGTCCGGCACACGCCGCAGGCGGCGACCCTGACCAGGACCTCGCCGGCGGCGGGATCGCGCAGTGCCAGTCGCCGCGCGACCAGCGGCTGCCCGGGAGCGTCGAGCACCATCGCCTGCGCGGCCGGCATCGCCTGGGGCCTCAGTCGCGCGCGGCGTGCGCCTGCAACTGCTCGAGCGTCACCACCTCGAGCGCCTTCTCGTGCGTGGCGGCGAGCAGCACCGGCGGCGCCACGCCGGCCTGCAGCGCTTCCTTCCAGCGGCCGACGCACACGCACCAGCGGTCGCCGGCGATCAGTCCGGGAAAGTCGAGCTCCGGCCGCGGCGTCACCAGATCGTTGCCTTGGCGCAGCGAGAAGTCGAGAAACTCGGTCGTCATCACGGCGCACACCGTGTGCGAGCCGAGATCGTGCGGGCCGGTGTGGCAGTGGCCGTCGCGCTGAAAGCCGGTGCGCGGCGAGGTGCCGCAGCAGGCGAGCGGCGCGCCGTAGACGTTGCGCGCCGACGAGGGGTAGGCCGGGTCGCGCACCCGTCTCAGCGTCTGGCGTTCGCCGCCACGGTCGCCTCGACCCAGGCTGTCAGCTGGTCGAGCACGTCGGCGGTGGCGGTGGCGAAAGCATCGACCGCTGCTGCCGCCGCGGGCTCCGCCACTGGTGGCGCCGCGCTGAACGAGCGCTGCGCGACGAGGCTGCGGTCGCGGCGGCTGATGAGGTCGGCGCGCAGCACCAGCTGCGCCCGGCCTGGCGTGACGCTGACGTCGTGGACCAGCGTATCGAGGGCCAGGGTCAGCAGCCAGTCGGCGGCAACGGGCTGGCCCAGCTGGGTCACCGAGGCGAAGCGTCCGCCTGCCTGCAGGCGCTGCTGCGCCAGCAGGGCGATGCGGCTGGTCGGCCGCTCGCTCCAGGAAGCGAACTGGTAGAAGGCGCGCTCGCTGCTCTGGCGCGAATAGACGATCGACAGCGAGTCGGCGATGGCATCACCGGCGATGCCCTGGACGGCCAGCCGGTCCGTGGCCTGCGGCGGCCCGGTCGGCACGGCCGCCCGCCTGGCGTCGGCCAGAACGTAGTAAACGATGGCCGGCGTATCGGACGAGCCGACGCTGACCGAGACGCAGCCGGCCAGCAGAGCCGCTGCTGCGATGACGAGCGCCGCCGTGAACTTCATGGCAGCTTCTCGCCGGGTCCGAGCCGCGACGGCTCCGGCCCCAGCAGGGCGGCGCGCGGATCGTTCAGCCGGTCGAGCGAGCGCTGCACGGTCGCCAGGCTCGTGCGCAGCTCGGTGACGGCGACCAGCAGCTGGTCGTCCAGGTGCGCGGCGCTGTCGTCGACCCGGCGCGCGGCGGCGCCGATCTGCGACTCGATGGCGGCGAGCGTCTGCGTGGCCTGGGTCACCGCGCGCTGGGTCTGCTCGGCGACGCCGCGCAGATCGGCGATCAGCGCCCGGGTGTCCTCGACCACGGCGACGGCGCCGTCGCCGACGCGACTGCTCGCCGAGGAGATCTGCGCGGCGGTCTCGCGGAACGCGCCCGCCGTGCCGCGGATCTCGGCCAGCGTGCCGGCGAGCCCGGCCAGCTGGCGGTCGAGGTTGCTCGTCAGCGCGCGCAGGTTGCTCAGCGTCTCGCCCACCGCATTGCGGTTCTCGGTGGTGAAGAGGCGATTGAGGTTCTGCAGCACCTCGCCGGCCATTTCGCCCAGCTCGGTGACGCGGCCGGTGATCTCGGCCACGTCGGACTTGCCCTCGGCGATCACCGGAAAGTGCTCGCCTTCCGGCGCCTCGGTCAGCGGCGGGCCGGCGGGCTCCGGCGTGACCAGCCGGATCTGCGCGATTCCGGTGACGAAGTTGCGGGTGATCACGGCCGAGGTGTTCTCGCGCACCGGCGCGCGGCGGTCGAGACGGACCTCGACGCGGGCGCGGTTGAGCTTGTCCGGCGACAGCTGGTAGTCGAGCACGCGGCCGACGCTGATTCCGCGCATGTTGACGTCCGAGCCGACCGCCAGGCCGTCGAGCGCCTGCTCCTGGAAGAAGATCGTGTACCGCGCGAAGTCCCGCTCGGTGCCCGCTCGTTTCAACCACAGCACGGAGCCGATCAGCGCGGCGATCAGCGCGACGACCGCTATGCCGACATACGTATATTTCGCTTCAGCTTCCATCGGTGCGCACCGGCGATCCGTCGATCATTGTACGGATCGAGAAGTACGAGCGGATCCAGGGGTGGTCGAGCCGCGCGACCTCGGCCACCGGGCCGTCGGCCAGCACCTTGCCGTCGGCGAGCACGATCAGCCGGTCGACCACGGTCAGCAGGGTGTCCAGATCGTGGGTGACGAGGAACACGGTGATGCCGAGGTTGTCGACCAGCGAACGGACCAGCGCGTCGAAGGCGCGCGCCGTGATCGGGTCGAGGCCGGAGGTCGGCTCGTCGAGGAACAGGATCTCCGGCTCCAGCGCCAGGGCGCGGGCCAGTGCCGCCCGCTTGCGCATGCCGCCGGACAGCTCGCTCGGCATCTTGCTGCCGACGTCGGCGTGCAGTCCCGCCTGCGCCAGCCGCAGGCGGACGATTTCGTGGCGGGTCGGCGGCGCGATCGCCGTGTGCTCGGCCAGCGGCACCTCGACGTTCTGTGCCACGGTGAGCGAGGAGAACAGCGCGCCGTCCTGGAAGGTCATGCCGAAGCGGCGGCGCACGCCGTCGACCTCCTCCTCGTGCGACCGCCAGATGTCGGTGCCGAGCACGCGAGCCGAGCCCTCGTCGGGCCGATGCAGGCCGATGATCTCGCGCAGCAGCACCGACTTGCCGGTGCCCGAGCCGCCGATCAGCGCGGCCAGCGTGCCGCGCCCGACGGAGAACGAGACGCCGTCGTGCACGGTGTTGTCGCCGAAACGGGTGACGATCTGGTCGACCTCGATCACCGCATCGGCACCGCCCGCCGGATCGCGCGCCATCAGATCCCCATCTCCTGGAACAGCACCGCGAAGGCGGCATCGAGCAGGATCACCGAGACGATGCTCTGCACAACGGTGGAGGTGGTGGCCAGGCCGACGGCGCGCGTGTCGCGGCCTACGTGCATGCCCATGCGGCAGCCGATGATCGCGATGGTCAGCGCGAACACCGGCGTCTTGATCAGCCCCGCCCAGACATGCCGGATGTCGAGTGCCGAGTGCAGCCGGTCGGCGAAGGCCGGCGGCGGGATGTTGAGCATGGCGTCGGCGACCAGTGCCGCGCCGACCAGCCCCGCCGCCAGGCCGACGAACGAGAGCAGCGGCATGGCGATCAGCAGCGCCAGCACGCGCGGCACGACCAGCACCTGCATCGCCGACAGGCCGAGGGTGCGGATCGCGTCGATCTCCTCGGTCAGCCGCATCGAGCCGAGCTGCGCGGTGAACGCGGCGCCGGATCGGCCGGCGATGATGACGGCAACGATGATCGGCGCGAATTCGCGCGCCATGCCGATGCCGACGCCATCGACGACGAAGATGTTGGCGCCGTACTTCTCGGCCTGCAGGCCGAGCAGGTAGGCAAAGACGACGCCGATCAGCAGCGTGACCAGCACCACCACCGGGATCGCGTTCAGGCACGACTGCTCCAGCTGTGCCGTGAGCTCGCGCAGGCGCAGTCGTCGTGGCGCCACGGCGATCCCGAGGAAGGCACTGGTCGCCTCGCCGAGGAAGTTGAGGTGGTCGATCCCCTGCCGGTAGATCACCATCGCGTGCATGCCGATCTGCGCCAGCCAGCGGCGGCGCCAGTGCGGCGGCATCTCGGCCAGTTCGGCGCGGCGCCTGAGCACGTCGTCGAGGATGCGGCGGAACGGTGGCGCGAAACCGCGCCAGTCGATCGCAGCGGCCGGCACGCCGGCGGTGTCGATGGCGTGAACCAGTGCCAGCGCGCCCGCCGAATCCAGCGCGGTCAGCGACTCGCCGTCGACGGTCAGCGGCGCCTGCGGGCGCACCTCGTCCAGTGCGGCCGACAGCGCCGGAAGCGCCGCCAGCCGCCAGGCACCGGCGAGCCGCAACCGCAGGCGGTCGTGGCTCAGTTCGAAGTGGGCAGCCTCGGCGCGGGCGTCGGACATCGGCTCGGGCGGCAGGCGCTCAGGATGCGGTGCGGCGCCCGCCGTGCACCGGCGGCGCGCCGGCGTCGGCGGTAGCCGGCGGGCCGGCAAGCGATGCCGCCTTCGTCGCCGCCGTGCCCGGTGTCGATGGCAGGCAGGCACGAAGCAGCATGAGCAGGATCAGCGCCAGCGCGGCGAGCGGCCAGGCGCCGCCGAAGCCGCGCCGGGTATCGCCGCGGTCGGTGACGCCCGCGCTGGGCACGTTCTCGGGCGAGTGTTGCATGGCAGGCTCGCTGAGTCGGGCGAGGGGAAGGGGGCCGCAGCCCCCGTCGCGCGCCTCGCTGCGGGGGCGCCGGAACTCAGGCGGCCAGCAGCTGGCGCAGTACGAACGGCAGGATACCGCCGTGCCGGTAGTAGTCGACCTCGATCGGCGTGTCGATGCGCAGCGTCAGCGACACCGTGCGGCTCGAGCCGTCGGGCTTGCGGATCAGCAGCGTGGCGTCCTGCTGCGGCCTGATCTCCCGCTCCAGTCCCATGATGTCGAAGATCTCGTCGCCGGCGATGCCCAGCGATGCCACCGAATCGTCGCCCTTGAACTGCAGCGGCAGAACGCCCATGCCGACCAGGTTGCTGCGGTGGATCCGCTCGAAGCTGCGGGCGATCACCGCCTTCACGCCGAGCAGCTGCGTGCCCTTGGCCGCCCAGTCGCGCGACGATCCGGTGCCGTACTCCTCGCCGCCGAAGACCACGGTCGCCACGCCGTCGGCCTGGTAGCGCATCGCCGCGTCGTAGATCGACATCTGCTCGCCCGACGGCTGGTGGATGGTCAGGCCGCCCTCGACACGCGAGCCATCGGCCTTCGACGGGATCATCAGGTTCTTGATCCGCACGTTGGCGAACGTGCCGCGCATCATCACCTCGTGGTTGCCGCGGCGGGCGCCGTAGGAGTTGAAGTCGG
>CP070661.1:3236443-3259383 GCA_020355165.1 Burkholderiales bacterium | reverse complement strand
TAGAACCCCCCGCGGGGGTTCTATAAGAATGTGGCATTTCAAGACCTGACCCCACTTCTAGCAAAAACGAGCCGGGGTGAGGGCGGTGAGGTCGAATGAGGTCTCCCGGTCGAGGATGGCCTCTGCCGCCAACCGTCCTGACAGCGGGCCGAGCAGGAACCCCATCATCGCGTGGCCCGTGGCGATGAACACGCCCTCGACCCCGGGCGCCCAGCCGATGGCCGGGAGTCCATCCGCCGTCATCGGACGGAGCCCACACCAGGTCGACTCGACTCGCGCCTCGTCGATTCCGCGGATGTAGGCCCTGGCTCCGACGGGCAACATGTCCATTCGCCGTCGAGTCGGGCGCAGGTTCACTCCCCCGAGCTCGACGGTACCGGCCAGCCTGAGACCTCCGTTGAGCGGGGTGACGGCCACGAAGGTCTCGGCGAGAACACAGGTCGTCCCCGGCAGGCGCGGCACCCCGGTCAGCTCGTTCATCCGCATCGATGACCGGCCGATCCGCCTGCGCTGCGACATCGAGCGGGCCGATGCGATCCTGTGCTTCGACGCCACGCTGCTCGACGCGCGGCTGCTCGCCGCGGCGCGGCCCGACACGCTGATCGTCGTCAACTCGGCGCAGTCGCCCGGGCACTTCGAGCAGGCATTGCCGGGCCACCGGGTGATCCCGGTCGACGGCCTGTCGATCTCGCGCCGGCACGGGCTCGGCCGCATCGTCAACTCGGCGCTGCTCGGCGCCTTCGCCCGCGCGATCGGGGCGCCGACGCTGGAGATCCTCGAGCGCACGCTGACCGAGGAGGCGCCGAAGCTGGTCGAGGCGAACATCGCCGCCTGCGAGGAAGGCTACCGCTGGGTCGATGCGCAACTGGGCGCGCGCGCGGAGGTGGCGGCATGAATGCGCCGGTCCCGGCCATCTGGACCACCGGCAGCACCGAGGTCTTCAGGACCGGCAGCTGGCGGGCGGCGCTGCCGCAGCACATCCGTGCGCCGTCGCCGTGCCACGCCGCCTGTCCGGTCAACGGCGACATCGCCGAGTGGATCGGCCTGGCCCGGGCACGCGACTTCCGCGGCGCCTGGGAGGTGCTCACCAGGCACAACCCGTTCCCGGCGATCGCCGGCCGCATCTGCCACCACCCGTGCGAGGCGGCGTGCAACCGGGCCGGCTTCGACGAGTCGCTGGCGATCTGCAAGCTGGAGCGTTTCGTAGGCGACCGGGCGCTGGCGGAAGGCTGGAGCTTCGCGCCGCCGGCCGAGGAACGAAGGGAGCGCGTCGCGGTGGTCGGCGGCGGGCCGTCGGGGCTGTCGGCGGCGTACCGGCTGCGCCAACGCGGCTACCGGGTGACCCTGTTCGAGTCGCAGCCGGAACTCGGCGGGCTGATGCGCTACGGCATCCCGCCGTACCGGCTGGCGCGTTCGGTGCTCGACGGCGAGATCGCCAGGATCGTCGCGCTCGGCGTCGAGGTGCGCTGCGGCGAGCCGCTGGCGAGCGCGGCCGACTTCGAGCGGCTGCGTGCCGAGTTCGACGCGGTGTTCCTGGCCACCGGCGCGCGGCGGCAGAAGCGGCTGCCGCAGCTCGACTACGCGCAGCCGTGGGTGATGGACGGTGCCGAGTACCTCGCCAGGACGAGCATGGGCGAGAAGCCCGCCCTCGGCCGCCGCGTGGTGGTGATCGGCGGCGGCAGCGCCGCGCTCGACGTGGCGCGCAGCGCGCGCCGCGCCGGCCACGAGGTCACCCTCGTCGCTCTGGAGAGCGCGGCGCAGATGCCGGCCCAGCGCGAGGAGGTCAACGAGGCGCTGGAAGAGGGCATCGTGCTGGTGGCCGGGGCGATGCTCACCGCCGTCACTCAAGGCGAACGTGGCCTGCGGCTCGAGCTGGTGCGGGTGCGCTTCGAGCCCGGCGAACAGCGCGGCCAGTTCAAGGTGACGCCGCGCCCGGACAGCGAGTTCGCGCTGATCGCCGACGCGATCGTGCCGTCGATCGGCCAGGACCCGGACCTGGCGCCGCTCGGCGCGCTCGCCGCCGACGGCAGCCTGCTGAAGGTCGACGCGCGCCAGGCGACCAGCGCCGAGCGCGTCTACGCCGGCGGCGACCTGTCGAGCATGGCCCGCTTCGTCACCGAGGCGGTCGGCATGGGCAAGCGCGCCGCCGCCGAGATCGACCGCGCGCTGCGCGGCGGTGACGAGGCAGCGGCCGAGGCGGAGCCGCTGGTGAAGCTCGGCGCAATCGCCACCGCCTACTACCCGAAGCAGGCGCGCGCCGCCGAGCAGCGGCTCGACGCCGGGGAGCGCCTCAGGAGCGACGCCGAGGTGCAGCTCGGCCTGGAGCTCGAACGCGCGCTGGCGGAGAGCGAACGCTGCTTCTCCTGCGGCACCTGCGTGTTCTGCGACAACTGCGTCAACTACTGCCCGGACCTGGCGGTCAAGCGCGCCGGCGACGGCTACGTGGTGCTGGCCGACTACTGCAAGGGCTGTGGCCTGTGCGTCAAGGAGTGTCCGACCGGCTCGATGAAGATGGTGGAGGAGGCGAGGTGAGCGCCGCACGGCCGCGGGATGCGCGGATGGCGAAGGGGGCGACATGAACGCGCGCGATGAGCTGACCGCGGCAGAACGGGACAGCGCGCGCAGCCGGCCGCAACTGATGACCGGCAACCACGCGGTGGCGTGGGCGGCGAAGCTGGCGCGGCCGAAGGTCGTGCCGGTGTACCCGATCACGCCGCAGACGCCGGTCCTCGAAAAGATCACCGAGTTCGCCGCGGCGGGCGAGTTCGACGCCGAGATCATCACGCCGGAGTCGGAGCACTCGGTGATGGCGGCCTGCATCCCGGCCTCGCTGGCCGGCGTGCGCGTGTTCACCGCCACCGCCTCGCAGGGCCTGCTGCTGATGCACGAGCTGCTGCACTACGCGGCCGGCGCGCGGGCGCCGATCGTGATGGCCAACATCAACCGCACGGTCGCCTCGCCGTGGGCCTTCTGGCCCGACCAGACCGACAGCCTGTCGCAGCGCGACACCGGCTGGATCCAGTTCTACTCGGAAAGCGCCCAGGAATCGCTCGACACGACGATCCAGTCCTTCCGCATCGCCGAGAGCGTGCTGATGCCGGCGATGGTCAGCCACGACGCCTTCTACGTCTCGCACGCGCTCGAACCGGTGCAGGTGCCGGCGCAGGAACTGGTCGACGCATTCCTGCCGCCGTATGCGCCGCCGCACCGGCTCGACACCGAGAAGGTCGAGTCGTGGGGCAACGTGGTCACCCAGGACATGTTCTATCGCCACCGGCAGGAGATGGAGGCGGCGATGGCGCGGGTGCCGGCGCTCGCCGAAGAGGCGGACCGCGACTGGGCGCGCGCCACCGGCCGCAGCTGGGGCGGTGCGCTGGAGAGCTACCGCTGCGACGGCGCGCGCACGGTGATCGTCACCATGGGCAGCATGTGCGGCACCGTGCGCGAGGCGGTCGACGCGATGCGCGAGGCGGGCGACGCGGTCGGCCTGCTCAAGGTGCGGCTGTTCCGGCCGCTGCCGGTGGCGGCGCTGCGCGCGCGGCTGGCCGGCGTGCCGGAGGTGATCGTGCTCGACCGCAACCACTCGCCGGGCGCCGGCGGCGTGCTGCACCGGGAGCTGCTCGGCGCACTGTACGGGCTGGTGGATGCGCCGCGCGTGCACGGCTATCTTGCCGGCGTCGGCGGCGTCAACGTGCCGCCGGACCGGATCAGCGGGTTCGTCCAACAGGCGCGCGCCGCCGAGCCGCAGCCGGAATCGGTTTGGGTGAGGTGAGCCGCATGCAGAGGATCGAGATCCGCGACGAAGCGATGCTGTGCTCGGGACACGCGGCCTGCCCGGGCTGCATCGACGCGCTGTCGGTGCGGCACGTGCTCGCCGCCGTCGGGCCGGATGCGATGGCGGTGATCCCGCCGTCGTGCATGGCGATCATCGCCGGGCCGCAGCCGTACAGCTCGCTGAAGATCCCCGTCTACCAGCCGACGCTGGAGGCGAGCGCCGCCGCCGCCTCGGGCCTGCGGCGGGCGCTCGACGCGCAGGGCAAGCACGACACGCAGGTGATCGTGCTGGCCGGCGACGGCGGCACCTACGACATCGGCTTCCAGTGCCTGTCCTCCGCTGCCGAACGCAACGAGGACTTCATCTACTTCTGCCTCGACAACGAGGGCTACATGAACACCGGGGCGCAGAAGTCCTCGTCGACCCCGCACTACGCCAGCACCGGCTCGACGCCTGCCGGCAAGACCTCGCGCAAGAAGAACCTGGTCGAGATCATGGCCGCGCACGAGGTGCCGTACGTGGCCACCGCCAACGTCGCGTACCTAGCAGACCTGCTCGCCAAGGTGAAGAAGGCCAAGGCGCTCCGCGGCACGCGCATCATCACCCTGCTGATTCCGTGCCTGGACGGCTGGGGCATGCCCGACGACGCCGGGCTGACCGCGGCGCGCTACGCGGTCGAATGCGGTGCTTTTCCGCTGTACGAGGTCGAGGACGGCCGCACCTGGACGCTGAATCACCCGACCCGCACGCGGCCGGTGGCCGACTACCTGTCGCTGCAGCGGCGCTACCGTCACCTGACGGCGGAGCAGATCGAAGCGCTGCAGGCCGAGGTCGACGACAGCTGGGCGCGGCTGCTGCACAAGGTCGAGCCGCGACGCTCGATCGCGAGCGCGTAGGCGACGCGCAGCGAAGAATGGTGAACCCGTCGCCGACAGGGGGCCGCTTCGGCACCGCCGACGTCGCCACGGCAACGGCGATGCTCGAGCGCGCCGCCGGCGAGGGCCGTGCGGACCTCGCGGCGGCCGAAGCCTCGGCACTGCTGGCGGGCCTCGGCATTGAACTGGACAGCAGCGCCGCGCGCCCGGCGGCGGCGGTCGACCTGCGCATCGGGCTGGAGAACACGCGCGAGTTCGGGCTCGTGCTGTCGGCCGGGCCGGGCGGGCTCGACGCGACAGGCGAGCGCAGCTTCAGGTCCGGCCGCGGCACCGTTCACGCCGCCGCCGAACTGGCCGACGCGGCGGGCTTCCTGCAGCTTTTCCGGCGCACGGTCTCGTACCGCAAGCTGGTGGCGCTCGCCGGGCCGCTCGGTCTGCCGGTGCCCGACGGCCGGCTCGAGGCGTGCTTCGGCGCGCTGCTTGCGCTGGCCCGGGCCCACCCGGCGGGCGAGCCGGGAGCACGCTTCTCGCTGCAGAAGGTCGTGCTCGACTGCGCCTGCACGGGAGAGGCGCTGACCCTGGTCGCCGCGCATTGCTCGATCGGCGCGCCGGTGGCGCGACCGCTGCCGCGGCCGATCGACAAGATCGACAAGCTGCTGCATCCCGCTTCGCTCGGCATCGTCGGCGTGTCGGCGACCGGCATGAACTTCGCCCGCATCATCCTGCGCAACCTGGTCGGAAGCGGCTATCCGAAGGAACGGATCACCATCATCCGACCCGGCGAGACGGAAATCGACGGCGTGCGCTGCGCCGGCAGCCTGGGTGCGCTCGACCACAAGCTCGACCTGCTGATCGTCGCCGTCAATGCCGATGCGGTCTACGGCCTGGTCGACGAGATCATCGAGACCGACAAGGTCGAGGCGGTGATGCTGATCCCGGGCGGGCTCGGCGAGACGAGGAAGAGCCGCGAGCCGGCAGCGGCGATGGCGGCGCGGATCAACGCCGCCCACGGCAGGGCGGGCGGCGGCCCGGTCTTCCTCGGCGCCAACTGCCTCGGCGTCGTGTCGCACCCGGGCTCGTACGACTCGTGGTTCATCCCGCTCGAGCGGCTGCCGAAGCCGCAGAAGAAGCCGGAGCGCAACTCGGTGATGCTGAGTCAGAGCGGCGCCTTCATGATCACGCGCCTGTCGCACAACCCGTGGCTCGATCCGCGCTACATGCTGGCGATGGGCAACCAGACCGACCTCACGCACGGCGACCTGCTGGCGTACTTCGCCGAGCGGCCGGAGATCGAGACCATCGGCATCTACGTCGAGGGCTTCCGCGACCTCGACGGGCTCGACTTCGCCCGCGCGGTGCGGCGGGCGGTGCGCCAGGGCAAGGAGGTGGTCGTCTACAAGGCCGGGCGGACGGCGCCGGGAGCGGCGAGCACCTTCGGGCACACCGCGTCGGTGGCCGGCGGCTACGCGCTGTTCGAGTCGGTGCTGCGGCACGCCGGCGCGATCGTGGCGCCCGACGTCACCACCTTCGACGACCTGTTCTACATCGCCGGGGCGCTGCACGGAAAGCGCGTCGGCGGCGGCCGGCTCGGCGCGATCAGCGGCGCCGGCTTCGAGGCGGTCAGCATGGCCGACTCGATCGAGTCGGACGGCTTTGCGATGGAGATGGGCGCCCTCGAGCCGGCGACGATCAGGCGGCTGGAGGAGATCCTGAAGGCGAAGCGGCTCGACGCGCTGGTCGAGGTGAATAACCCGATCGACATCAACCCCGGGGCCGACGACGAGGCGCACCTGCAGATCGCCGAGGCCTTCCTGCAGGACCCGAACGTCGACGCGGTGGTGGTGGCGCTCGACCCGACGGCGCCGGCGGTGCGGGCGCTCGAGTCGAGCAAGCTGCGGCCGGGTTTCGACATCAACGACCCGGCCAGCACCGTCCACCTGATGCCGCCGATCGCCGAGCGCAACGACAAGCCGTTGATCGGCGTGATCGACGCCGGCCGGCTGTACGACGCGTTCGCCGCGCGGCTGATGGACCAGGGCGTGTGCATCTTCCGCAACTGCGCGCGCGCGACGACGGCGCTGGTGCGCTACGTCGAGGCGCGCCTGTACGCTGCTACGTTGAAGGCAAACCCAGAGGATCCCCGATGAGCGAAACGCTGAAGCCCGGACTCACGCTGACCCGCCGCATCGACGTCGACCGCGACCGCACGATCAGCTTCATGGGCGACGAGTGCCGCGTCTACGCCACCCCGCTGATGCTCTACGACGTCGAGTTCGCCTGCCGCGACCTGGTGAAGGAGCATCTCGAGCCCGGCAAGGACACGGTAGGCACCCGGGTCGAGCTCGACCACGTCGGCGCCACGCTGCTCGGCATGTGGGTGGAGATCACGGTCACGCTGGCGAAGGTCGACGGCAACGCGGTGACCTTCGACTTCACCGTGCGCGACGCGGTCGAGGAAGTCGCCCGCGGCAGGCACAACCGCTTCATCGTCGGCGTCGAGAAGACCGCGCAGCGGCTGAAGGCGAAGGCCGCCAAGGCCAGCGGCGGCTGAGCGGCCGCGGCTAGCCGATCCTGTTGCGGTCCTGCCGGAGCATCTCGGCGCCGCGCTCGGCGATCATCATCACCGGTGCCGCGGTGTTGCCCGAGGTGATGGTCGGCATGATCGAGGCATCGACCACGCGCAGCCGCTCGATGCCGCGCAGACGAAGCCGCGAGTCGACCACCGCCGCCGGGTCGTCCGCCCGCCCCATCTTGCAGGTGCCGATCGGGTGGAAGATCGTCGTGCCGATGTCGCCGGCGGCGCGCACCAGTTCGGCGTCGCTCTGCACTTTCGGCCCGGGCAGGAACTCGTCCGGCGAGTACCTGGCCAGCGCCGGCGCCTGCACGATGCGGCGCGTCAGCCGCAGCGAGTCGGCCGCCACCCGCTGGTCCTCGGCCGTCGACAGGTAGTTGAGCTGGATCTCAGGCGCGTCGCGGAACTCGGCGGTCTTGATCCGGATGTGGCCGCGCGAGGTCGGCCGCAGGTTGCACACGCTGGCGGTGAAGGCCGGAAACCGGTGCAGCGGCTCGCCGAACTTGTCCAGCGTCAGCGGCTGCACGTGGTACTCGATGTTCGGCGTGGCGTGCTCGGGCGACGAGCGGGTGAAGCCGCCGAGCTGCGACGGCGCCATCGTCAGCGGCCCGGTGCGGAACAGTGCGTACTCGAGCGCCATCTTCGCCTTGCCGATCCAGCTGTTGGCCAGCTTGTTCAGGGTCAGCACGTTCTGAACCTTGAAGCCCATGCGCAGCTGCAGGTGGTCCTGCAGGTTCTCGCCGACCCCCGGCAGCTCGTGCGCCACCGCGATGCCGTGCCGCTGCAGCAGGGCCGCCGGCCCGATGCCGGAGAGCTGCAGGATCTGCGTCGTGCCGATCGAGCCGGCCGCCAGCACGGTTTCGACCCGCGCCTCGGCGAACTGTCGCTCGCCGGCGCGTACGAACTCGAGCCCTGCCGCGCGCCTGCCCTGCAGGCGCAGCCGGGTCACCTGCGCCTCGGTGACGACGGTGAGGTTTTCGCGGTGCGCGACCGGATGCAGGAACGCCTTCGACGCGCTCAGGCGCACGCCGCGCCGCTGGTTGACCTCGAACTTGCCGGCGCCCTCGTTGTCGCCGCGGTTGAAGTCGTCGGTCAGCGGGATGCCGGTCTCGCTCATCGCCGTGCGGAACGAGTTCAGGATTTCCCACTCGAGGCGCTGCTGCTCGACCCGCCACTCGCCGCCGGCGCCGTGCGCATCGCTGGCGCCGCGCCAATGGTCCTCGCTGCGCTTGAACACCGGCAGCACGGCGTCCCAGTTCCAGCTGCTGTCGCCGGTAAGCCGCGCCCACTCGTCGTAGTCGCGCTTCTGGCCGCGCATGTAGACCATCGCGTTGATCGACGAGCAGCCGCCGAGCACCTTGCCGCGCGCATAGATGATCGAGCGGCCGTTCAGGCCGTCGCACGGCTCGGTGCGGTAGCACCAGTCGGTGCGCGGGTTGTTGATGCAGTACAGGTAGCCGACCGGGATGTCGATCCAGATCCAGTCGTCGCGGCCGCCGGCCTCGACCAGCAGCACCGAGACCTCCGGGTCGGCCGACAGCCGGTTGGCGAGCACGCAGCCGGCCGAGCCGGCGCCGACGATCACGTAGTCGAAGCTGCCGAACCGTTTGGCCGAGGGCTCGCTCATGGACCAGCCTTCGCTTCGGCCGCCGCAGCGGCGGCATTCGTCTTGTGCTGCAGCAGCCGCAGCAGCGTGGCCAGCGTGATCGACTTCAGCGTCGCCTTGGCCATCTCGTCGATCTCGCCGAGCACGATCGACAGTGCGCGGTCGGCCGGCGTGCGGCCATTGCGCTCGGTCGTGCCGCTGCCGACGTCCTCGAAGCGCGAGATCACGTCGAGCAGCGTCAGCCGCCGCGCGTTGGCGGCGAAGCGGTAGCCGCCGCCGACCCCGCGCACCGACTGCACGATGCCGCCACGGGCCAGCTCGGCCAGCACCTTGGCCAGGTGGTGCGGCGAGACCTGGTACTTCTGCGCGATCTCGGCCGCCGAGATGTGCCGCATCGGATCGCTGGCGAACTCGACCAGGCTGTACAGCGCCAGCAGGCTGTTCTGCTGCAGCTTCATCCCTCGAGGTCCATTTCGAGCGGGATGAAGCGGCCGGCCATCATGCCCTGGCTGCGGAAGAAAGACAGGATCAGCGTGTTGTCGCTGGCGAGCATGGTGCGTACCTTGCGCACGCCGGCGCGCCGGAAGCTGGCGCAGATCGACTCGAGCAGCCGCGTGCCGGTTCCCGCCAGGCGTGCATCGGGCCGCACGTCGATGGCAAAGACCCAGCCGCAGGGTGGGGCACCGAACTCCCAGTCGCGCACCTCGCCGATGATGAAGCCGACCACCTCGCCGGCCGCCTCGGCGACGAGGAACTGCGCGCTGGCCGTCGTCGCCGATTCGCCGTAGCGGCGGTAGACCGAGCGCCAGTACTCGCGCTTCTCCAGGCCGGTGACCTGCGTGTCGATGGCGATCACCGCCTCGAGGTCGCCGCGCCGCACCGGCCGGATCGCCAGTTCGCTGCGCTGCGCTGCCGCAGGAGCCGCGTCGTTGCGCGCGGCTTTTCTTCTGCTCATTGACCTGAATTAAAGAATACTGGTATTGAATTGCAAGAATAGCCCGACTCGACACCCCGGGGAAGCGGCGCCCGTGGCGGGGGCGACGCATGACGGGGATCAGGAAGTGGGCAGGCAGGCACGTCGCGGCTGGCTATGCCGGGGCCGCGAAGCCTGTCGTCGGGCGGCAACGGGCGAACAGGCGGCGACGCGGGACGAGCGAGGGAGGTGCCAGGGAGATGAGCGAATGACCCGCTGGGCGATGGTCGCCGACTTGCGCCGCTGCGTCGGCTGCCAGACCTGCACGGCATCGTGCAAGGTCACCAACGCGACGCTGCCGGGCGTGCAGTGGCGGCGCGTGATCGACATGGAATTCGGCGAGTACCCGGAGGTGCGGCGCGTCTTCGTGCCGGTCGGCTGCCAGCACTGCGACGAGCCGTCGTGCGTCGATGCCTGTCCGAGCACGGCCACGCGCAAGCGCGCCGACGGCATCGTCACCATGGACTACGAGCTGTGCATCGGCTGCGCCTACTGCGCGGTGGCCTGCCCGTACCAGGCGCGCTACCGGACGCTGCACGCCAGCTTTGCCTACGGCGAGCCGATGGAAAGCGAGGCCATGACGCACAAGGAGGCACGGCTGGCGGTGGCCACCAAGTGCACGTTCTGCGTCGACCGCATCGACGACGGGCTGGCGAGGGGACTGAAGCCCGGCGTCGATCCGGAGGCCACGCCGGCCTGCGTCAATGCCTGCATCGCCAAGGCGATGACCTTCGGCGACCTCGACGATCCCCACAGCGGCGTGTCGCGGCTGCTCGCCGAGAGCCAGCACTTCCGCATGCAGGAGGAACTCGGCAACGGGCCGGGCTTCTTCTATCTGTGGGACCAGGCTGGGGAAGACCCATCCCCACCCCTTTCCCCTCCGCTTGAAGGGCAGGGGAACAGGGCGGCGCTTGGCGGAGGTGGAGCATGAGCTTCGGCCCCAACCCCTGGCAGCAGACGAACTGGGACTGGCGCGCCGCCGGCAACTTCATCGGCGGCGGCGCCGGCAGCGGGCTGATCATGTTCACCGCGCTGGCCGGCGTCGAGGGCACGGCGGCGGCGGTGCTGCTGCTCGTCGGCCTGGCGCTGGTCGGTCTCGGCCTGGCCTGCGTGTGGCTCGAACTCGGGCGGCCGCTGCGCGCGCTGCACGTGTTCTTCAACCCGAACACCTCGTGGATGACCCGCGAGGCGATCGCCGCCACCGTGCTGTTCCCGGTCGGCCTGGCCGCGGCAGTCGCCGCGCACCTCGGCGTCGGCGGGGCGGCGTGGCCGGCGGCGCTGCTCGCGGCCGTCTTCGTCTACTGCCAGAGCCGCATGCTGCAGGCGGCGCGCGGCATCACCGCCTGGCACGAGCCGCTGGCGGTGGCGCTGCTGGTCGGCACCAGCCTCGCCGAGGGAGCGGGGCTGTACTGGCTGACCCAGCCGTGGCACGGCCGCGGCGGCACCACGCTGGCGCTGCTGTTCGGCGCGCTGCTGCTGCTGCGCGCGGCGATCTGGGTGGTCTACCGGCAGCGGCTCGGCGACCGGCTGGCGGCGCGGGCGAAGGCGGCGCTCGACCGGGCCGCTCGGGTGCTGCTGATCGGCGGCACCGCGGTCCCGCTCGCGCTGCTGCTGGCGGCCGCCGGCAGCGGCGCCGGGCCGGGCTGGCTCGCCGCGCTGGCCGGAGCGCTGGCGGTCCTCGGTGGCGCCTACATGAAGTTCACGCTGATCACCCGCGCCGGACACAACCGCGGCTTCGTGCTCAGGGAGATGCCTGTGCGTGGCGCACGCCCGTTCAGCGGCTAGCCGAACCCGCCGTCGCGGCCCGCCTCGCCCGCAACCGCCGATGGCCAAACGCCTGCTGCGCATCACCGTCAACGGCCGCGGCCGCGAGGACGCGGTGGCCGACCACGCACTGCTGATCGACTACCTGCGCGAGGACCTCGGGCTGACCGGAGCCAAGCGCGGCTGCGACGGCGGCGAGTGCGGCGCCTGCACGGTGCTGATCGACGGTGAGCCGCGCCTGGCCTGCATCACGCTGGCAGTGCGCTGCGAGGGCAGCCACGTCGAGACGATCGAGGCACTGGCAGCGAACGGCCGCATGAACCGCCTGCAGCAGGCCTTCCACGAGAAGCTCGGCACGCAGTGCGGCTTCTGCACGCCGGGGATGATCATGGCCGCCGAGGCGCTGCTGCGGCGAAACCCGCTGCCTTCCGAGGCGCAGATCCGCGAGGCGCTGTCCGGCAACCTGTGCCGCTGCACCGGCTACGTGAAGATCATCGAGTCGGTGCAGGCGGCGTCGGCCGCGCCGGCGGCCGAGTGAGCGCGCCGCGATGAACGCCCCCGACGACAGGGCACTGCGCGTCGCCGTTGCGCCGGCGGTGGGCGTGCGCCAGCCGCTGATCGACGGGGTCGAGAAGGTCACCGGCCGCGCGCTGTACACGGCCGACCTGCCGGCGCGCCACGCCCTGGTCGGCGCGATCCTGCGCAGCCCCTTGCCGCATGCGCGCATCCGCGGCATCGACACCCGCGCCGCCCGGGCGATGCCGGGCGTGCGGGCAGTGGTCACCGGCGACGACTGCGACGTGCCGTACGGCGTGATCCCGATCGCCCAGAACGAGTTCCCGCTCGCCCGCGAGCGGGTGCGCTACCGCGGCGAGCCGGTGGCGGCGGTGGCGGCGGTCGACGCTGCGACGGCGCGCGCGGCGCTCGCCGCGATCGTGCTCGACCTGGAGCCGCTGCCGGCGCTGTTCGATGCGAAGTCGGCGCTGCTGCCGCAGGCGGTGCAACTGCACGAGAACAAGCCCGGCAACGTCGAGCGCGAGGTCGACCACAGCTTCGGCGACGTCGACGCCGGCTTCGCCGCGGCGGCGCTGGTGCGCGAGCAGCGCTTCCACTACGCCGAGGTGACGCACGCGATGATCGAGCCGAACGCGGCGCTCGCCGAGTGGGACGCGGCGCGCGAGCGGCTGACGCTGCACTCGGTCACCCAGGTGCCGTACTACGTGCACCTGGCGCTGGCCCGCTGTCTGCGGCTGGACGAGTCGCAGATCCGCGTCGTCAAGCCCTTCGTCGGCGGCGGCTTCGGCCACCGCACCGAGACGCTGAACTTCGAGATCGTCGCCGCGCTGCTGGCACGCGCCGCTGCCGACACGGTGAAGCTCGAACTGTCGCGCGAGGAGACCTTCCTCACCCACCGCGGCCGGCCGCAGACCGACATCCGGCTGAAGATCGGCCTGACCCGCGAAGGCCGCATCAGCGCCATCGACTGCGAGGTGATCCAGCGCGGCGGCGCCTACGCCGGCTACGGCCTGGTGACGATCCTGTACGCCGGCGCGCTGCTGCACGCGATCTACAGGGTTCCTGCCAGCCGCTACCACGGCCTGCGGGTGTACGCCAACACGCCGCCGAACGGCGCGATGCGCGGCCACGGCTCGGTCGACGTGCGCCACGCCTTCGAGGCGCTGCTCGACCAGATGGCGGCCGAACTCGGCCTCGACCCGTTCGACGTGCGGCGCGTGAATCTCTTCACCGCGCCGCACCGGACGATCAACGAACTGCAGGTCAATTCGTGTGGGCTGGGCGAGTGCCTCGACAAGGTCGAGGCGGCGTCGCTGTGGCGCGAGCGGCGCGGCCGCCTGCCCGCCGGGCGCGGCCTCGGCATGGCCTGCTCGCACTACGTCAGCGGCTCGGCCAAGCCGGTGCACTGGACCGGCGAGCCGCACGCGGTGGTCAACCTGAAGCTCGACTTCGACGGTGGCATCACCGTGCTGACCGGCGCCGCCGACATCGGCCAGGGCTCGTCGACCCTGCTCGCGCAGGCGGTGGCCGAGGTGCTCGGGCTGTCGCTCGACCGGCTGCGGGTGATCGCCAACGACAGCGTGGTGACGCCGAAGGACAACGGCTCGTATTCGTCGCGCGTGTCGTTCATGGTCGGCAACGCGGCGGTGCGCGCGGCGCAGGCGCTGCGCGCGCTGCTGGTCGCGGCGGCGGCGCGCCGGCTCGGCGTGGACGAGGCCGAGGTCGACTGCCTCGGCGAGCTGTACCGCACTGTTGACGGCGAGAGGACGGTCGGCTACCGCGAGGTGGTCACCGCGGCGCTCGCCGACGGCGGCACGCTGACCGTCAAGGGCAGCTGGTCCACCCCGGTCGAGGTGCAGGGCGGCAAGTTCAAGGGCGCGGCGGTCGGCACCGGCGCCGGCTACTCGTACGCGGCGCAGGTGGTCGAGGTCGAGGTGGACGAGGCGACCGGCATGGTCCGCGTGCTGCGCGTGTGGGTCGCGCACGACTGCGGCCGGGCGATCAACCCGCTGGCGGTCGAAGGGCAGGTGCAGGGCTCGGTGTGGATGGGCATGGGGCAGGCGCTCGGCGAGGAGACCCGCTACTCGGACGGGCTGCCGCTCGCCGCCAACCTGCTCGACTACCGGGTGCCGACCATCGTCGAGTCGCCGCCGATCGACATCTTCATCGTCGAGGCGCCCGACCCGAACGGGCCGTTCGGTGCCAAGGAGGCCGGCGAGGGGTCGCTGTCCGGCTTCCTCCCGGCGCTCACCAACGCCGTCGCCGATGCCACCGGGCTGCGCCTGACCGAGCTGCCGGCCTCGCCCGATCGGCTGCTCGACGCCCTGCAGGCGCGCGCGCGGCGGCAGCGCGTGCAGCGGGCGATCGCCGAAGCGAAGCAGCAGGCGGGGGCGTGACGTGGACCGCGTCGCGCCTTTCACGCTGCACCGGGCCGGCTCCATCGCGCAGGCAGCGGCGCTGCTGGCCAGCCTTCCCGGCGCGCGGATCATCGCCGGCGGCACCGATTTGCTGCCGAACCTGCGGCGGGGCATCGGCGAGCCGCCGGCACTGGTCGACGTGAGCTGCATCGCCGAGATCGGCGCCGTCGCGCGAGACGCGCAGGGCTGGCGGCTCGGCGCCGGCCTCACCGTCGCGGCGCTGGCCACCGACGCTGCAATCGCGCGCGAACTGCCGGCGCTGGCGCAGGCAGCGGCGAGCGTCGCCGGCCCGGCTCACCGCAGCGTGGCCACGCTCGGCGGCAACCTCTGCCTGGACACGCGCTGCGTGTTCTACAACCAGAGCGAATGGTGGCGGCAGTCGAACGACTACTGCCTGAAGCATGGTGGCGAGACCTGCCACGTCGCGCCGCAGGGCAAGCGCTGCCACGCGGCGTTCAGCGGCGACATCGCACCGGCGCTGATCGCGCTCGAGGCCACGGTGCAGATCGTCGGCAGCCACGGAGCGCGTACGTCGGCGCTGGCGGACCTGTATGCCGACGACGGCGCGGCATCGCTGCGCCTGGCCGCCGACGAGCTGCTCGTTGCCGTGCACGTCCCGCCGCAGCCCGTCGGTGCGCGCAGCGGCTATCGCAAAGCGCGCGTCCGCGGAGCGATCGACTTCCCGCTGGCCGGTGTGGCGGCGCGGGCGGTGTTCGAAGGCCAGCGGCTGCGCGAACTTCGGCTGGCGCTGACCGGCACCAATCCGCGGCCGCTGCTGCTCGCCGACACCGGGACGTTGTGCGGCGGCGCCATCGACGAGGCCATGCTCGCCCAGCTGGGCAAGCGGATCGGCAAGCAGGCGAGCCCGATGCGTACGACGGTGACCGCGTCGAACTACCGCCGCCAGGTGGCGATCGTGCTGGCGCAGCGGCTGCTGCGCGAGATGGCCGCGGAGACGGGCGGATCCCCGTGGGCGCCGCCGGCCCGGTAACCTGCGCCTTCATGGCAGACCAAGACATTGCCGCGGCGGTGGCGGCCGAGCCGCGACCAGTGCGGCGCTACGGGGCCGGCCTGCCGGCGACCGCCACCGATGAGGTTGCCAGCGAGGTGCCGGTCGCCTTCGAGTACAACGGCATCTCGCATGCGGTGATGCTGGCCACGCCGGCCGACCTGCACGACTTCGCCATCGGCTTCTCGCTCAGCGAGGGGATTGCACAGCCTTCGCAGTGCTATGGCGTCGAGGTGCAGCAGGGCGCGGCGGGGATCACGCTGGCGATCGAGGTCGCCGCCTCCGCCTTCGCGCTGCTGAAGGCGCACCGGCGCACCCTGGCCGGCCGCACCGGCTGCGGCATCTGCGGCGCCGAGGGCCTCGACCAGGTGCTGCGGCCGCTGCCCGACCTGTCGGCGCTGCCGCTGCGCATCGCCCCGGCGGCGCTGGCCCGCGCCTGCGCCGGACTGACCGACGTGCAGCCGCTGCAGCGGCGCACCGGCGCCGCGCACGGCGCCGTCTGGTGCGGGCCCGACGGCGCGATTGCCTGCGCACGGGAGGACATCGGCCGCCACAACGCGCTCGACAAGCTGATCGGCGCGCTCATGCGCAACGGCTTCGAGACGCGAGCCGGCTTCGCGCTGGTCACCAGCCGGGCCAGCGTCGAGATGGTGCAGAAGAGCGCGGCCGCCGGCATCGCCGTGCTGGCGGCGGTGTCGGCGCCGACCGCGCTGGCGGTTCAGGTGGCGGAAAACTGCGGTCAGACCCTGATCGGCTTTGCGCGCGGTGGCAGCTTCAGCGTCTACACCCACGGCGGGCGCATCGCCGGCTGACGGAGGCCCGCCGGCGGGTCAGACGCTGAGGTGGCGCTGCAGCCGCTGCTCGTCGGTCAGCAGCTCGCGCGCCGATCCCTCGAGCGCGACCTGGCCCTTCTCGAGGACGATGCCGCGGTCGCTGTGCGACAGCACGGCGCGGTAGTTGCGGTCGACGATCAGCGACGCGATGTGGCTTTCGCGGATCAGGGCGATGATCCGCCAGATCTCGGCGACCACCAGCGGCGCCAGGCCCTCGGTCGCCTCGTCGAGGATCATCAGCTGCGGGTTGGTCATCAGCGCGCGGCCGATCGCCAGCATCTGCTGCTCGCCGCCGGAGAGCTGGTTGCCGCCGTGATCGATCCGCTCGGCCAGGCGCGGGAAGGTGTCGAGCACGCGCTCGAGCGTCCAGTCGCGGCGGCCGTCGCGGCCGTCGCGCGCCGCCATCACCAGGTTCTCGCGCACCGACAGGTTGGGAAAGATGCCGCGGCCTTCCGGCACGTAGCCGATGCCCTGCTGGACGATGCGCTCGGTCGGCTGCTGCGTCACGTCGACGCCGCGCACGTAGACGCGGCCGCGGCTGGCCGGCACCAGCCCCAGCAGGCTGCGGATCAGCGTCGTCTTGCCCATGCCGTTGCGGCCGAGCAGCCCGACCGCTTCGCCGGCATGCACGGCCATCGACACGCCGTGCAGCACGTGGCTCTGCACGTAGTGCACGTGCAGTTCGCGTGCCTCGACGATCGGCGTGCCGGCAGCGGCCATCGGCGTCCTAGTCGCCGTCGCCGAGGTAGGCGCGCTGCACCTCGGCGTTGGCGCGCACCGCCTGCGGCGTGTCGCTGGCGATCACGCGGCCGTTGACCATCACCGTGATCCGGTCGGCGACCTTGAACACGGCGTCCATGTCGTGCTCGACCAGCAGGATCGCGTGGCCCGCCTTCAGCTCGCGCAGCAGCTCGAGCATGCGCGCGCATTCCTCGGCGCCCATGCCGGCCAGTGGCTCGTCGAGCAGCAGCACCTGCGGCGAGGTGGCCAGGCACACCGCGATCTCGAGCTGCCGCCGCTCGCCGTGCGACAGCGTGATCACCGTGCGGTCGGCGACCTGGCCCAGGCCGACGCGCCCGATCGCCGCCTCGGCGGCCTGCACGCTGTCACGGCAGCGCTGCGCCGGCGTGATCCAGTCCCAGGCGCGCGGGAAGTGCGCCTGCGCCGCCAGCCGGCAGTTCTCGCGCACGGTGAAGCTCGGGAACAGCGTGCTGCGCTGATAGCTGCGGCCCAGCCCGGCGCGGGCACGGCGCGGCTGGCTCCACCGGGTGGCGTCGTGGCCGAGCAGTTCGACGCGGCCGCCGCTTACCGCCAGCTCGCCGGAAAGCACGTTGATCAGCGTCGACTTGCCGGCACCGTTGGTGCCGATCAGCGCGTGCAGCACGCCGCGCTCGAGCGACAGCGAGACCTCGTCGACCGCGCGCAGGCCACCGAAGCGGCGCGACACCGAGTGCGCCGCAAGAAGCGTGGCCGCGGCGCTCATCATCGCCCCCGGCGCAGCCGGTCGGACAGGCCGATCAGGCCGCGCGGCATCGCCGCGACGAAGCCGATGATCGTCAGCCCGAGCGTCAGCTGCCAGTGCTTGGCGAAGCTGCCGAAGATCGCCTCCCACTGGAACATCTCCTGCAGCATCGTGAAGGCAAAGGCGCCGAGGACCGCGCCGCGCAGGTGGCCGATGCCGCCGAGGATCACCATCAGCAGCACGGCGCCCGACTGGTGCCAGGACAGCATCTCCGGATTGACGTAGCCGTCCTTCAGCGCGTGCAGGAAGCCGGCCAGCCCGGCAAGGGCGGCGGCGAGCACGAAGGCGCCGAGCTTGTAGGCGTAGGTGGGGAATCCGGCGGCGCGCATCCGCTGCTCGTTGACGCGGATGCCCGCCAGCGCGTGCCCGTAGCGGCTGCGCAGCATGACCGCCAGCACGCCGAAAGTGCCGACCAGGCACAAGAGCACCGCGTAGTAGAAGGTCGTCGCCTCCTCCAGGTCAAACGGTCGCCAGCCGACGATCGAGGCATCGGGGCGGAAGTACAGGTAGGTGCCGTCGCTGCCGCCGATCGGCGTGTCGTGGAACACGTAGTAGGCCATCTGCGCGAAGGCGAGCGTGATCATGATGAAGTAGATGCCGCGCGTGCGCAGCGACAGCGCGCCGACTGCCAGCGCATAGGCAGCGGCGGCGCCGATCGCCGCCGGCAGCACGATCCACAGCGACGCCGCCTCGCTGGTCGGCGTCATCAGGGCGGCGATGTAGGCGGCGATGCCGAAGAACGCCGCGTGGCCGAAGCTCACCAGCCCGGTCTGGCCGACCAGCAGCTCGAGGCTGAGGGCGAAGATGCCGAGGATCATGATCTTCACCGCCAGGTCGACGTAGAACTTGGAGCCGAAGGCGGGGAAGGCCGCCAGCAGCGCCAGCGCCAGCAGCAGCGGCGCGGCGCGCCGCAGCGTCGCGGCGTCGGACCGCGGTGCGGCGCTGGCGGTCGGTGGCGCGTTCACGGCAGACGGATCAGCTGACCCTGAACAGCCCTTCGGGCTTCCAGAGCAGGACGGCCGCCATCAGCAGGTAGATCAGCAGCCCGGCGGCGGCGGGGAACAGCACCTTGCCGAAGGTGTCGACCACGCCGACCAGCAGCGCCGCGACCAGCGCGCCGCGGATCGAGCCGATGCCGCCGATCACCACGACGACGAAGCAGATGATCAGCACCTGGCTGCCCATGCCGGGGTAGACCGAGCTGACCGGCGCGGCGATCATGCCGGCCAGCGCGGCGATGCCCACGCCGACGGCGAACACCAGCCGGTACAGCAGCCGGATGTCGACGCCCATCGCCCGCACCATCTCGCGGTTGCTGGCGCCGGCGCGCACCCGCATGCCGAGGCGCGTGCGGGTGATCACGACCCACATCGCGAGTGCCAGCGCGATGCAGACCGCCGAGATGAACAGCCGGTAGAGCGGGTAACTGAGGACGTCCGACAACGGGATGCTGCCGGCCAGCCACTCCGGCGCCTGCACGCCGTGCACGTCGTCGCCGACCAGCAGGCTGCGCAGCTCCTCGAACACCAGGATCAGCCCGTAGGTCATCAGCACCTGCTGCAGGTGCTCGCGCTCGTACAGGTAGCTGAAGAACAGCCACTCGAGCAGGTAGCCGAGCAGCACCGACAGCGCGACGCCGACCGCCAGGGTGGCGAAGAAGCCGCCGCCCAGCCAGCTCTCGACCCACGGCGCCAGCGCGTAGGCCATGTAGGCGCCGATCATGTAGAAGCTGCCGTGGGCGAGATTGATCACGCCCATGATGCCGAAGATCAGCGTCAGGCCGCTGGCGACGAGGAACAGCAGCAGCCCGTACTGGACCGCGTTCAGGCACTGGATCAGGAAGGTGGCGAAGTCCATCGGCCCACTTCGTCGCCCCGGCGGAGGACGGGGCCCAAGTCCGGACGCGCGAAAGTGGGTCCCGGCCTGCGCCGGGACGACACTCCCGCGCCAATCTCGCCGCTACATCCTGCAGCCGCGCGCCGGGTCGGCAAGCGCCTTGATGGCGACGCCGACGGCCTTGTTCTGCTTGCCGTCGACCTTGCGCAGGTAGATGTCCTGCACCGGGTTGTGCGCCTTGGAGATCTTGAACGGGCCGCGCGGGCTGTCGATCGTCGCCTTCTCGATCGCCGCGGCGAACTCGGCGCGCTTGCCGAGGTCGCCCTTGACCGCCTTCAGGCCGATGGCGAGCATCTGCGCCGCGTCGTAGCCCTGCACCGCGTAGACGTCCGGCTGCATCTTGTAGGCCTTGACGTAGGCCAGGCGGAAGGCGTCGTCGCGCGGCGTGTTCAGGCTGTCGGCGTAGTGCAGCGTGGTCAGCATGCCCTGCGCCGCGTCGCCCTGTGCCTCCAGCGTGCCGTCGGTGAGGAAGCCCGGGCCGTACAGCGGGATCGACTTGTTCAGGCCGGCCGCCGCGTAGTCCTTGACGAACTTCACCGCCCCGCCGCCGGCGAAGAACGCGTAGACGATGTCGGGCTTCAGCGCCGCGATCTCGGTGAGCAGCGCCTGGAACTCGACGTTGGGGAACGGCACCGTAAGGTCATTGAGCACCTTGCCGCCGCCCTTCTCGAAAGCCTCCTTGAAGCCGCCGACCGACTCGGCCCCGGCGGCGTACTTCCAGGTGATGGTGACCGCGGTCTTGTGCTTGCGCTCGGCCGCCACCTTGCCCATCGCAAAGCCCGGCTGCCAGTTGGAGAACGAGCTGCGGAAGATGTTCTGCGCGCACATCGGCCCGGTCACCGCGTCGGCCCCCGCGTTGGGCACCATCAGCAGGGTGTTCGAGTCGCGCGCCACCTTGGCCATCGCCATCGCCACGCCGGAGTGCACGGTGCCGACGACCACGTCGACCTTGTCGCGGTTGATCAGCTTGTTGACGTTGTCGGTGGCCTTGGCCGGATCGGACTCGTCGTCGACGACGACGTACTCGATCTCGCGCCCGCCGAGCTTGCCGCCCTGTTCCTGCACGTAGAGCTTGAAGCCGTTGTCGATCGCGGTGCCGAGCGCGGCGTAGGTGCCGGTGAACGGCAGCATCACGCCGACCTTGAGTTTCGCCTGCGCGTGGGCGCCGCCGCCGGCGGCAAGCAGGGCGGAGGCCAGCAGGGCGGCCAGGGTGTTGCGACGGTTCATGTTGTCTCCTCTCTCTGCGTCTGTGGGTTGCTGCGGGACCGCCATGGTAGATGCCGGCCGATGAAATCGGTGGTCGCCCGCATCACGGCCTCGGGCCGGTCGCGGTGCGGCGAGTGGGCGCAGTCGTCGAGCTTGAGCACCTCCGCCCGGGCGACTGCCGCCGCGAGGCCGTCGACCTGGGCCATCGTTCCGTACTCGTCATTGTGCCCTTGGATCGCCAGCACCGGTACCCGGATCGACGGCAGCAGGTCTGCGATGTTCCAGTTGCGGAAGGCCGGGTCGAGCCAGACGTCGTTCCAGCCCCAGAAGGCCGAGTCGACGTCCTCGTGGTGCCGCGCCAGCCGCTGGCGCAGGTCGGCAGCGTAGGCGTACTTCGCCTGCTCGATGCTGCGGACCGACAGGTCCTCGACGAAGATGTGCGGCGCCAGCAGGATCAGCCCGGCGTCGGCATCCGGGTAGGTGGCGGCGTGGATCAGCGCGATCGAGGCGCCGTCGCTGTGGCCGAACAGCCACGGGCGGTCCAGCGCGACGTCGACGCCCGCGGCGGCGAGGAACTGCGGCAGCACCTCGCGCGCCTGCTCGTGCATGTAGGCCGGGGCCCAGCGCTCGCCGTGCGGCCGCGGCGTCGATCGCCCGTAGCCGGTGCGCGAGTACACCAGCCCGCGCCAGCCGCCGGCCGCGCACAGGCGTGCCGGGAAGTCCTTCCACATCGACGCCGAGCCGAGTCCTTCGTGCAGGAACACCAGCAGCGGCGCCGACGCCTCGCTGCTGCCGACCCAGCGGTATTCGAGTCGCACTTCGCGTCCGCCCTGCCTGACGGCGGCGAACTGGAGGTGACCGCCCGGCGCCGCGGGGCTCATCGGGGCTGGCTTGCCTCGTTGCCCGCCGGGCGACGGCGCGCTCCGCGCGCGGCGCCGCGGCGCCTGACCCGGGCGGAGCCGGGCGGGCGGGCCCGCCCGCGCGTGGCGCCGAGTCGCGAGAGCCGTCTCACCGGTGCGCCTGCTCGGCCTCGCGCAGCCGGAAGCGCTGAATCTTGCCGGTGGCCGTCTTCGGCAGTTCGTCGATGAACTCGAGCAGACGGGGATACTTGTGCGGCGCCAGGCGCCCCTTGACGAACGCTTTCAGTTCCTCGGCCAGCGCCTCGCCGGCCCGGCTCCGCTCCTTCAGCACCACGTAGGCCTTCGGCCGGGTCAGGCCGTTCTCGTCGGTGATGCCGATCAGCGCCGCCTCGAGCACCGCCGGATGCTGCACCAGCGTGGCCTCGACCTCGAACGGCGAGACGTACTGGCCGCTGACCTTCAGCATGTCGTCGCTGCGACCGGAGTACACGTAGTAGCCGTCGGCATCGCGCTCGTACTTGTCGCCGCTGCGGGTCCAGCCGCCCTGGAAAGCGGCGTCGCTCTTGGCGCGGTCCTGCCAGTACATCAGCGCCGACGACGGCCCGTGGATGTACAGGTCGCCGATTTTCCCCGGCGCCTCGATCGGCCGGCCGGCCTCGTCGCGGATCTCGATTAGGTAGCCGGGCACCGGCTTGCCCGAGGTGCCGTAGCGCACGTCGCCGGGCCGGTTGGAGATGAAGATGTGCAGCATCTCGGTCGAGCCGATGCCGTCGATGACCTCGCAGCCGTAGTGCGCCGTGAACCGTTCGCCGATCTCGCGCGGCAGCGCCTCGCCGGCCGACGAGCAAAGCCGCAGCGCCACCGCCTCTTTCGGCGGCAGGGCGGGCGAGGCCAGCATGCCGGCGTAGCCGGTCGGCGCGCCGAAGAACACGGTCGGCTTGCGCTCGGTCCAGCGCTTGAAGATCGCGTCCGGCGTCGGCCGCTCGGCCATCAGCAGCACGCTGGCGCCGACCGACAGCGGGAAGCTCAGCGCGTTGCCCAGCCCGTAGGCGAAGAACAGCTTGGCGGCCGAGAAGCACAGGTCGCTCTCGCGCAGGCCGAGCACGGGCTCGGCGT
>CP070661.1:3217744-3236343 GCA_020355165.1 Burkholderiales bacterium | reverse complement strand
ACACCCACCGCGCCGCGCCGTTCTGACACGCCGCAACCGCCGGCCGTTTGACGCAACCGCGGCCGACGCGGTCGGTGGTCAGCGGCGGCGGCATGGTCAGGACGTCCAGCGCCAGTCGCGCACCGACGGCATGTCCTCGCCGTGCTCGGCGATGTACTGCCTGTGCTCGATCAGGGCGTCGCGCATGGCCTGCTTGACGTAGGCCGCCCGCGCGCCGAAGGCCGGCAGGCGGTCGACGACGTCCTCGACCAGATGGAAGCGGTCGATGTCGTTCAGCACGCACATGTCGAAGGGCGTGGTGGTCGTGCCTTCTTCCTTGTAGCCGCGCACGTGCAGGTTGTCGTGGTTGGTGCGCCGGTAGGTGAGGCGGTGGATCAGCCACGGATAGCCATGGAAGGCGAACACGATCGGTCTGTCCCTCGTGAACAGGGCGTCGAAGTCGCGGTCGGACAGGCCCTGCGGATGCTCGCTGGGCGGCTGCAGCTTCATCAGGTCGACGACGTTGACGACGCGCAGCTTCAGCTGCGGGGCGTGCTCGCGCAGCAGCGACACCGCGGCCAGCGTCTCCAGAGTCGGCACGTCGCCGCAGCAGGCCATCACCACGTCGGGCTCGGCGCCCTGGTCGCTGGAGGCCCATTCCCAGATGCCGATGCCGGCCGTCGCGTGCTTGATCGCCGCCTCCATCGACAGCCACTGCGGCGACGGCTGCTTGCCGGCGACGATCACGTTGACCAGGTTGCGGCTGGCCAGGCACTGGTGCGTCACGTGCAGCAGGGTGTTGGCGTCCGGCGGCAGGAAGACGCGGATCACCTCGGCCTTCTTGTTGACCACGTGATCGATGAAGCCGGGGTCCTGGTGCGAGAAGCCGTTGTGGTCCTGCCGCCAGACGTGCGAGGTGAGCAGGATGTTCAGCGAGGCGATCGGCCGCCGCCACGGGATCTCGCGGGTCACCTTCAGCCACTTGGCGTGCTGGTTGAACATCGAGTCGACGATGTGGATGAACGCCTCGTAGCAGGAGAAGAAGCCGTGCCGGCCGGTCAGCAGGTAGCCTTCCAGCCAGCCCTGGCAGAGGTGCTCGGACAGCACCTCCATGACCCGCCCGTCGGCGGCGACGTGCTCGTCGTCGTCGCGGATCTCGCCGGCCGAGCAGCGGTCGGTGACCTCGAACAGCGCCGTCCAGCGGTTCGACGCGGTCTCGTCGGGGGAGAAGACCCGGAAGTTGGCGGCGGCCGCATTCAGCGTCATCACGTCGCGCAGGTAATCGCCCTGCACGCGCGTCGCCTCGCCGGTCAGCGCGCCCGGGGCGCTGACGCCGAGGGCGTAGGTGCGGTAGTCGGGCAATCGCAGGTCGCGCAGAGCCGCTCCGCCGTTGGCGTGCGGGTTGGCCCCCATGCGCCGGTCGCCGCGTGGTGCGAGCTCGAGCAGTTCCTTGCGCGGCCGTCCTGCCTGGTCGAACAGCTGGTCCGGCCGGTAGCTGCGCAGCCAGGCCTCGAGCAGCTGCAGTCGATCCGGATCGCCGACCACCGCGCCGAACGGCACCTGGTGCGAGCGGAACGAGCCCTCGACCTTCTTGCCGTCGAGCGTCTTCGGTCCGGTCCAGCCTTTGGGCGTTGCCAGGACGATGGCCGGCCAGGCCGGCCGCTTCGGCAGACCGGCGCCACGCGCCTGCCGCTGGATCGCGGCGATGCGCGCGATCGCGGTGTCGAGCGCCGCCGCCATCGCACGGTGCATCGGCGCCGGTTGATCGCCTTCGACGAAGATCGGGTCGTGGCCGTAGCCGCGCAGCAGCTGCGCCAGCTCCTGACGCGGGATCCGCGCCAGCACGGTCGGCCCGGCGATCTTGTAGCCGTTCAGGTGCAGGATCGGCAGCACGGCGCCGTCGCGCGCCGGGTTGAGGAACTTGTTCGAGTGCCAGCTCGCCGCCAGCGGGCCCGTCTCCGCCTCGCCGTCGCCGATCACGCAGGCGGCGATCAGCCCGGGGTTGTCGAACACCGCGCCGTAGGCGTGCGCCAGCGCGTAGCCGAGCTCGCCGCCCTCGTGGATCGATCCAGGCGTCTCCGGCGCGGCGTGGCTCGGGATGCCGCCGGGGAAGGAGAACTGCCTGAACAGCCGGCGCATGCCGTCCTCGTCGAGCGACACGTCGGGATACAGTTCGCTGTAGACGCCTTCGAGCCAGGTCTGTGCCACGACTGCGGGTCCGCCATGCCCGGGACCGGTGATGAAGATCATCGACAGGTCCTTCGCCTTGATGACCCGGTTCAGGTGCACGTAGATGAAGTTCAGCCCCGGCGTCGTGCCCCAGTGACCGAGCAGGCGCACCTTGACGTGCTCGGCAGCCAGCGGCTGGCGCAGCAGCGGGTTGTCGAGCAGGTAGATCTGGCCGACCGACAGGTAGTTCGAGGCCCGCCAGTAGGCGTCGATCAGGGCGACTGATTCTTCGGACAGTTGCCTGTGAGCAGGGCGCCGCTGGCTGCGGCTCGGATCACTGGCCATCGCTTGCTCCTCCGAAGACGGCCCGCGGCGGCGCGTCGGCGCCGGGGACCGCGGATCGGCTGTCAGCCCGTCGCGAAGGCGGCGATGAATTCCGCCTCGGCGGCGAGCCAGTCGTCGACTTCCTGCCCGGGCGCGAAGCCGCGCTTCTCCGCCCGCAGATAGGCCGCATGGGCGATCCAGCGATAGCGGGCCTCGCCCGTCGGTGCCTCGGCGGGGCGGGCAGGGGCTCTGGCCGCCCTCACGGGCGCCGGCTTGACCGGCGCCGACCTCGCAACCGGTGTCGCGGGCGGCTTCTTCGGCGCCGAGGCCGCCGGGCGCCTGGTCGCTGCGGCGGCAGGCTTGTCCTGCGCCTTGCCGCTCGTCCTGGCGGCAGTCTTGCTCGCGGTCTTGCGGGTGGCCATTGCGTCCTCCATCGGTCGGCGTCCATTGCAGCATGGACGCGCACGGTCCATCTAAACGGTGGTCAAGCTTCGCGCCGCGTGACGCGCCGCACCGAGCAGCGGCAGCTCCGGGTTTGTCACCACGTGCAGCGGAAAGTTGCGCATCAGGGGCGAGAACGAGTCCTTGGCGCCGAACGCCGCGAGAAAGCCACCGTCGCGCAGACGCGGCAGCAGCTTCGGTGCGATGCCGCCGGTGACGTAGACACCGCCGCGGGCCAGCACCGCCAGCGCCTGGTCGCCGGCCAGCGCGCCGTAGCAGGCGATGAACAGATCGACCGCGGCGAGCGACAGCGGGTCTCGCTCGTCGAGCGCCTTGCGGCCGATCGCCGCCGCGGCGTCGTCGGCGTCGAGCACGTCGCGTGCGCCCGGCGCCGCCCCGCCGGTGTGCCGCTCGAGCAGGAACTCGTAGGCATGAACCAGCCCGCGTCCGCTGACCACGTGCTCGACCTGCACCCGCCCCACCTGCCGGTGCAGCCACTGCCAGAGCGCTGCCTGTATGGCGTCGACGGGGGCGAAGCTCGCGTGCCCGCCTTCGCCCGAAAGCACCTGCTCTCCGAGCAGGTAGGCGATGCCCAGCCCGGTGCCGGCACCGATGACGACCTGCGGGCGCTGCGGCAGCGGCTCGCCCGCCTGCAGCGTCACCAGATCGCCGGCAGTCAGCGCGCCGATGCCGTGCGCGGCGGCGGCGAAGTCGTTGAGCAGATGGACGCGTTCGAGCCCGAAGCGCGCTGCCAGCTCGGCGGCGTCGATCTCCCACGGCAGGTGCGTGACCTTGACGCGCGTGCCGAGCACCGGCCCGGCAATGCCGAAGCACGCCGCGCGCGGCCGCGCCGCGGTCTCGTCGAGGAAACGCGCGACCAGGGAGTCGAAGGTGGCGGCGTCGCGCGACAGGTAGCGGCGGCGGACGACGATCGCCCCGTCTTCGCCGTGCAGCGCAAGCAGGGTCTTGGTGCCGCCGATGTCGCCGGTCAGGATCACCGGTCGTTGCGCTCCCGCTTGGGGAACCAGCGCGCCAGCAGCCCGGCCGCCCAGTCCCGACCGCCGAGCCCGAAGGCCAGCGCCAGCGCCAGCACCACCCCGCCGAGCAGGATCAGGAAGGTCTGTTGCACCAGGTCGCCGCCGATGTCCAGGTGGTCGACGGCGATCAGCACGACGAAGACGACGATCGCGTACTGGGCGACGCGGCCGAGCAGCTCGGCGTCGCTGATGCCGATGTTGCGCAGGTAGGTCTGCACCGCGTTGCCGACGAAGCGCCCGAAGTAGCTGCCGAAGATCAGCACCAGCAGCCCGACCAGCAGCTTGGGCAGGAACAGCAGCACCCGGGTCAGCAGGTCAGTGACCTGCGTCAGCCCCAGCCCGTTGAAGGCGATGATCAACGCGATCAGGACGACCACCCAGTAGATGACGGCGCCGAACAGGGCCGTGGTGTCGCGCTCGGTGCCGCCTTGCTGAAGGAAGCCGTCGATCCCGGCGCGCTCCGTCAGCACGTGGAAATTGAGCGCCCGCAGCGCCTTGACCGCCGCAAAGCGGATCGCCTTGGCGATCAGCCACCCGACGATCAGGACGACGATGGCCACAGCCAGCCGCGGCAGGTAGGCGCCGATCTGCACCAGGAACGCGCGGACCGGTTCGATGACGACGTCGAGGTTGCCCATGGCTGTTCCTTTCCTAGGTGCCCGAAGCGAGCCCGGCCAGAGCAGTCACGCCGTTCAGCGGCACGCTGACCCAGTCGGGGCGGTTGGCGAGTTCATAGCGCAGCTCGTACAGCGCCTTCTCCAGCTCGAAAAGCTCCAGAAGCGGCTGCTGCCCTTCGAAGTCCTGCGTGTCTGGATAAAGGCCGGCGGCAACTGCCTCGTCGCGATAGGCCTCGAGGAAGGCAGTTCGTACGCGATTCATCCAGTCGGCCGCCGCCGGCGCCAGCTTGTCGAGGTCGCCTTCGTGCCGCGAGGCCTGCTGCAGGGCCACGTGGCGTGCGTAATCGAACGAACGCAGCATGCCGGCAATGTCGCGCAGCGGCGAGTGCTTGCGCCGCCGCTCGGCGAGCGTACGGGCCGGCTCGCCCTCGAAGTCGATGATGACGAAGTCGTTGCGGGCGAGCAGGACCTGGCCCAGGTGATAGTCGCCGTGATAGCGGGTCTTGAAACCGTGCGGCGGCTGCTGCGCGTAGCGCTCGACGCGTTGCATCAGCCTGGGCCCGGCGGCAAAGACCTCGAGGGCCAGCGGCTGCAGCTGCAGCGGCAGCCTTTCGCGATGCACCGACAGCATGTCCATCGTGGCCAGCGCATCGTCTCGAACCTGCTTGACCCACAGCGCAGGGTCTGTTGCCTGCACCGGCTCCGGATCGAATGCCTCGTCCCCCGTGCGGCTGGCCAGCGCGGCGTGCAGCTGTGCCGTTCGGCTCCCCAGCGTGCGCATCAGCGCCAGGAAGCCGTCGCTGTCGGCGGCAGCCTCGGGCGCCGCGCCGGTCCTCTCGAGCTGCCGCAGCAGCGCATCGACGGTGAACGTCCAGGCGTCGCCCTGATTGGCGACGTAGCTCTGCAGCAGCGCCAGCGTGGTTGGCTTGCCGTCCTTGTCGACGTACTCGACATGACCGGCCACCGGTACGCAATGCGGGAACTTGACCACATCGGTGAGGAAACGGCCGACCTCGAGCTCCGGGTTGACCCCTTCGCGGATGCGGCGGTAGGCCTTCAGGAACAGCCGCGTGCCCAGCAGGGCGACGCTGTTGCTGCTCTGGCCCAGCACCCGGACCGGGCACAGCTCATCACGTCGACACCGTGTCAGCTCCGCAAACGACTGCGTCGGCACGAAACGGATCCGCCCAGCGGTCGCCTTGGCCTCGCGCCCGGCGCCGATGGCTTCGACGACGGCGTGGCAGAAGGCCTCGTCGGTCATGGCATCGCCCATCAGGCCGACGTTGGCCTGCTGCCGCACCTTCGCCAGCGCGCCGGGAGCGATCTGCTTGACTCGCTCCTCCTCGCTGTCTTCCCAGGCCAGCGCCAGAGGCAGGAAGTAGCGCTCGGTCGTTCGCGGCCCGACGACGTCGGCGAGCGACAGCAGCCAGGCCCGCTTTCCTTCCTCGAGCAGCCCGTACTCGACCAGTTGCACCCGCTCGATGTCCTCGCCCTTGGCGGCGAACCAGCGCTGCCGGCCGAGGAAGGCGGGCGCCAGGTCCCGCTCGAACTGCGTGCGCAGCTTCTCCGCCATCCCCATCCGCCACGGCACCACGCGTTCGCGGAACAGGCTGAACCAGCCGTCGAACAGCACCAGCACCGGCAGTGTGTCGGGGGCCAGGCGCTCCGCGTGCCAGTCCGGCGCCGCGGTATCGGTGGTCAAGCGGAACCAGTAGAAGCCATGACCGGGCAGCGTCAGCAGGTAGGGCAGCTCGCCGATCGGCGGGAACGGATTGCGGCCGAGCATCTCGACCGGCACCCGCCCCTTGAAGCGGCCGAGGTCGAGCTCGACCGGCTGCGCGGCGCGGCTGACGTTGGCCACGCAGAGGATGACCTCGTCACCGAGCTCGCGCACGTAGGCAAGCACCTTGCGGTTGCCCGGGTGCAGCAGCGTGAATGCGCCGCGGCCGAAGGCGGACGAGGTCTTGCGCACGGCAAGCATGCGGCGGGTCCAGTTCAGCAGCGAGCCCGGCGCCCTCAACTGTGCCTCGACGTTGATCGCCTCGAAACCGTAGACCGGATCCTGGATCGGCGGCAGGTAGAGCCGCTGCGGATCGGCGCGCGAGAAACCGCCGTTGCGGTCCGAGGTCCACTGCATCGGCGTGCGGACGCCGTCGCGGTCGCCGAGGAAGATGTTGTCGCCCATGCCGATCTCGTCGCCGTAGTAGATGATCGGCGAGCCCGGCATCGACAGCAGCAGGCTGTTCATCAGCTTGATGCGCTCGCGGTCATTCTCCATCAGCGGCGCCAGCCTGCGCCGGATGCCGAGGTTGATGCGCGCCCGCTTGTCGGCCGCGTACATGTTGTACATGTAGTCGCGTTCCTTGCTGGTCACCATCTCGAGCGTCAGCTCGTCGTGATTGCGCAGGAAGATCGACCACTGGCAGTTCTCGGGGATGTCCGGCGTCTGCTGCATGATCTCGACCACCGGATGCCGGTCTTCCTGCGCGATCGCCATGTACATGCGCGGCATCAGCGGGAAGTGGTAAGCCATGTGGCATTCGTCGCCGTCGCCGAAGTACTCGCGCACGTCCTCCGGCCACATGTTCGCTTCGGCCAGCAGCAGCTTGCCGGTGTACTTCTCGTCCAGGCGCGCGCGAATCTCCTTGATCACCTCGTGCGTCTCGCGCAGGTTCTCGTTGCTGGTGCCGTCGCGCTCGATCAGATAGGGGATGGCGTCCAGCCTGAACCCGTCGACGCCCATGTCGAGCCAGAAGCGCATCGTCCGGATCACCGCCTGCCGCACCCGCGGATTGTCGAAATTCAGGTCAGGCTGGTGACTGAAGAAGCGGTGCCAGAAGTACTGCTGCGCCACCTCGTCCCAGGTCCAGTTCGACTTCTCGGTGTCGGTGAAGATGATCCGCGTGCCGGCGTACCTGTTCGGGTCGTCGCTCCAGACGTAGAAATTGCGCTTCTCCGAACCTTTCGGCGCCCGCCGGGCGGCCTGGAACCACGGATGCTGGTCCGAAGTGTGGTTGACGACCAGCTCGGTGATCACGCGCAGGTTGCGCTTGTGCGCCTCGCGCACCAGCGCGCGGAAGTCCTGCCTCGTGCCGTAGGCCGGGTTGATGTTGTGGTAGTCGGAGACGTCGTAGCCGTCGTCGCGGAACGGCGACGGATAGAACGGCAGCAGCCAGATCGTGTTGACGCCGAGGTCGGCGACGTAGTCGAGCTTCTCCGTCAGTCCGCGGAAGTCGCCGATGCCGTCGCCATTGGAGTCGAAGAACGCCTTGACGTGCAGCTCGTAGATGACGGCGTCCTTGAACCAGAGCGGATCGGTTCCGGCCTCCGCTGCCGTGACGGCCGCCGCCGCGATGGTCTCTTTTTCTGCTTTCACCGAAGCCAGGTCCTCACATGAAGTAATCGAAGTCCTGCTCTCGACGCAGACGCCGGCGCAGGCGGAACACGTGCGCCGGCGCGCGCTGCGGATCGATCTCGACGTAGTTGCTCGATCCCTGCCACAGGAAGTGCGCATCGGTGAGCAGGTCATGCACCTGGAACGGCGTCGCGGGGTCGATGCCGAGCTCGGCCAGGTCGACCGTCAGCCAGCCGCTTTGCCGGTGGTGCGGGTCGAGGTTGACCACGCAGATCACGACGTTGTCCAGGGCCGCCGTCGACTTCAAGTAGGCGATGATCTGCGGGTTGTCGATCGACAGGAATCTGAGCGACGCGTTGTCGTGCAGCGCCGGGTTTTCCCGGCGGATCAGGTTGACCCGCGCGATGAACGGAGCCAGCGAGTCCGGACGCGTGAGGTTCCACTGTTTCAGCTCGTACTTCTCCGAGTTCAGGTATTCCTCCGCGCCCGGTTCGCGCGGCGCCGCCTCCAGGTGTTCATAGGCAGGCCCGTAGATCCCGTAGCTGGCGCTCAATGTGGCGGCCAGCACCAGCCGCGACATGAATACCGGTCGGCCGCCGAACTGCAGCGCCTCGGTCAGGATGTCCGGCGTGTTGGGCCACACGTTGGGCCGGAAGTACTCGCGGCCGGGCCCGTGCGCCAGTTCGGTGAAGTAGTCGGTGAGTTCCTGCTTGGTGTTGCGCCAGGCGAAGTAGGTGTAACTCTGCGTGAAGCCGAGCTTCGCCAGCCGGTGCATCACCTTGGGCCGGGTGAAGGCCTCGGACAGGAACAGCACGTCGGGGTACTTGCGCTTGAGCTGGGTGATCGACCACTCCCAGAAGGGAAAGGCTTTGGTGTGCGGGTTGTCGACGCGGAAGATCTTGACGCCGCTGCCGATCCAGAACTCCATCACGTCGGTGAGCTCGCACCACATCTGCTCCCATTGCTCGGACTCGAAGTCGAACGGGTAGATGTCCTGGTACTTCTTGGGCGGGTTCTCGGCGTACTGCACGGTTCCGTCGGGGCGCCAGCGGAACCAGGCCGGGTGCTTCTTCACGTACGGGTGATCGGGCGCGCACTGGTAGGCGATGTCCAGTGCGATTTCGATGCCGAACTCGTGGGCGCGCGCCACCAGCTTCTCGAAGTCGGCCAGCGTGCCGAGCGGCACGTGCACCGACTTGTGCCCGCCTTCCTCGGCGCCGATCGCCCATGGGCTGCCGACGTCGTCGCTGGCCGCCAGCAGGGTGTTGTTCTTGCCCTTGCGGTTGACCCGTCCCACCGGGTGGATCGGCGGGAAGTAGACAACGTCGAAACCCATCTCGGCGACGTACGGCAGCATGGCCTCGCAATCCTTGAACGTGCCGTGGCGGCCGGCTTCGCGGCTGGCGGAGCGCGGGAAGAACTCGTACCAGCTGGAGAAGCGGGCGCGTTCGCGGTCGACCACCAGCGGCAACTCGACCGGGAAGGTGAACTCGAGGCTGCGGTCCGGATAGCGCGCCGCGATCCGGCCGAGATCGTCATCGAGCGCCAGCGCCCTGACCTCGGCCGCAGCGGCCTGCCGCTCGACAGCCGCGCCCAGCTGCGACGCCCAGTGCGCCAGACGACGCGCATCGTCACCGCTGGCGCGGCCAGCGGCCTGTTCGATCAGTTCGGCGCCTACCCGGGCGGCCAGCCGCAGGTCGGCCTCGTCGATCCGGCGCTCGAAATCGTGGTGCCAGGTCAGGAATCGATCCACCCACGCGCCGACCGTGTAGTACCAGCGGCCGCTCGACTCGGGCTCGAAGACCGCCCGCCAGCGGTCGTTGCCGACCGGCACCATCGGCACCTCCTTCCACTGCGTGTCGTCCTCGCGCCGCCACTTCAGGCGCACGGCGATCACATCGTGGCCGTCGGCAAAGCAGTCGGCCTCGACCGCCACCCGGTCGCCGACGACCCGCTTGGCGGCAAACCTGCCGCCATCGACCATCGGCGAGATGTTCTCCACTACCGCTCGAACCCGCCCGTCGACGACAGTGCTGGCGGCCGCAACGCCGCATGTGGTTATCGGTTCGACTCGCATTTGAAGATCACCGTCGACAAGGGAGGCAGGGTCAGCGTCAGCGACTGGTTGCGGCCGTGTGCCGGGATGGGCTGGCTGGCAACGCCGCCCAGGTTGCCCATGCCGCTGCCGCCGTAGTCTCGCGCGTCGCTGTTGGCAAGCTCCCGCCAGTAACCGGCCTGCGGCACGCCGACCGCGAAATTGTGCCGCGGCATCGGCGTGAAGTTGCACACGACCAGCACCAGCTCGCCGTTGCGCGAGCGGCGCACGTAGGACAGGGTGCTGTCCAGGTGGTCGGAGGCGTCGATCCACTCGAAGCCGGCGCTGTCGAAGTCGATCTCGTGCAGCGCCGGCTCGGCCCGATAGACGCGGTTCAGGTCGGCGACCCACTGCTTCAGGCCGCCGTGGTCGGCGTACTGGAGCACCCACCATTCGAGCTCGCCTTCGTGAGTCCATTCGCGCCGCTGACCGAACTCGCCGCCCATGAACAGCAGCTTCTTGCCCGGATGCGTCCACATGTAGCCATACAGCGTGCGCATGCCGGCGAACTGCTGCCAGTTGTCGCCGGGCTGCTTGCCGATCAGCGAGCCCTTGCCGTGCACGACCTCGTCGTGCGACAGCGGCAGCACGAAGTTCTCGTTGAACGCATAGATCAGCGAGAAGGTGATCGTGTTGTGGTGGTACTGGCGATACAGCGGGTCTTCCTTGAAGTACTTGAGCGTGTCGTGCATCCAGCCCATGTTCCACTTCATGCCGAAGCCCAGGCCGCCGAGATATGTCGGGCGCGACACCATCGGCCACGCAGTCGACTCCTCGGCGATCGTCTGCACATCGGGAAAGTCCCGGTACACGGACAGGTTCAGCGTGCGCAGGAAGTCGATTGCCTCGAGGTTCTCCTTGCCGCCGTACTGATTCGGGATCCACTCGCCGTCCTTGCGGCCGTAGTCGAGATACAGCATCGACGCCACCGCGTCGACGCGCAGGCCGTCGAAGTGGTACTCGGCAAGCCAGTAGTGCGCCGACGACAGCAGGAACGCCCGCACCTCATGTCGTCCGTAGTTGAAGATCGACGAGTGCCAGTCCGGGTGATAGCCCTGGCGCGGGTCCTCGTGCTCGTAGAGGTACGTGCCGTCGAAGCGCCCCAGCCCGTGCGGATCGTCCGGGAAGTGCGACGGCACCCAGTCGAGGATCACCCCGACGCCATGCTGGTGCAACGTGTCGACCAGGTACTTGAGCTCCTGCGGCGAGCCGTAGCGCGACGTCGGCGCGAAGTAACCGGTGCACTGGTAGCCCCAGGAGCCATAGAACGGATGCTCGGAGATCGGCAGCAGCTCGACGTGGGTGAAGCCCATCTCGGCGACGTAGGCCGCGAGTTCGTCCGCCGCCTCGCGGTAAGACAGCATGCGTCCGTCGCGGCGCCGCCACGAGCCGAGATGCACTTCGTAGACCGACATGGGCGCCGACAGGCCGTTGCGTGCGGCGCGCGTGGCCATCCACTCGCCATCGCCCCACCGATACTCGAGCGACCAGGCGCGCGAGGCGGTATCCGGCGGCACTTCGGCGTAGAAGGCGAACGGATCGGCCTTGTCCAAGGCATGGCCATCGCGGCTATCGATCCGGTACTTGTAACTCGCGCCGGAACGGACGCCGGGCAGGAACGCCTCCCAGATGCCCGACGAATCGGGCCGGGCGGCCATCGGCGCCGCATTCGGATCCCAGCCGTTGAACTCGCCGATGACCGATACCGCGCGGGCGTTCGGTGCCCAGACGGCGAAGTGCGCACCGTCGGCCGTCAGCTGGCAACCGAACTTCTCGTACAGCGTGCAGTGCGTGCCTTCCCGGAACAGATAGACGTCGTGTTCGGTCAGCGGCGAGCGTGCGCGTTTTCCGGCCGGCGTTCCGGCCTCGACGGTTGCGTTGACAAGTTTCGAGGACAAGTAGCCTCCTTGATCGAGCTTTCGGTTGAACCAGAGCCGCGCCGCGGGCGCGCGCTTCGTCTTTCTCTTGCCGGGCCCGAGCACGCCCGGCGACCAGTGCCGTCTAGACGCCCTTGCGTCCAGTCAACTGGTTCAGCAGATCCATGGGCAGCGGGAACACGATGGTCGAGCTGCGGTCGCCGGCGATCTGCGTCAGCGTCTGCAGGTAGCGAAGCTGCATCGCCTGCGGTGCCTGCGCCAGCATCTGCGCCGCCTCGAGCAGGGTCGCCGAGGCCTGCTTCTCGCCCTCGGCGTGAATGATCTTGGCGCGCCGCTCGCGCTCGGCCTCGGCCTGGCGGGCGATCGCACGCACCATCGATTCGTTGAGGTCGACGTGCTTGATCTCGACGTTGGTGACCTTGATGCCCCAGGCGTCGGTCTGCGCGTCGAGGATCTTCTGGATGTCCATGTTCAGCTTCTCGCGCTCGGCCAGCATCTCGTCCAGTTCGTGCTTGCCGAGCACCGCACGCAGCGTCGTCTGCGCCAGCTGGCTGGTCGCCTGCAGGAAGTTGGCGACCTGGATGATCGCCTTGTCCGGCTCGACCACACGGAAGAAGACGATCGCGTTGACCTTGACCGACACGTTGTCGTGCGAGATGACGTCCTGCTCGGGCACGTCCATCGTCACCACGCGCAGGTCGACCCGCACCATCTGCTGGATGCCGGGGATGATGATGACCAGGCCCGGCCCCTTGACCTTCCAGAAGCGGCCAAGCATGAACACCACGCCGCGCTCGTATTCGCGCAGGATGCGGAAGGACGCGACGACCAGCACCAGCAGCAGCAGCAGCAGCGTGCCGAGTCCGAACTGGAAATTCAAAAGCATGATTTACTCCTTTCGCTTGTCTGCCGGCGCGGCAGCGGCCGGCTCCACGCTCAGCGTCAGGCCTTCGACCGCGCTGACGCGCACCTTCTGCCCGACCCCGAGCGGCCGGTCGCTGCGCACCCGCCAGCGCTCGCCGTGCACGTAGGCCCAGCCGTCGGCGTCGATCACTTCGCCGAGGGCGCCGACCAGTTCCTCGCGGCCGCTGACCACGCGCGTGCGCCTTGCGCGCAGCGCCATGCCGCCGGCCAGGACCAGCAGCGCGCCGCTGGCCAGGGCGCTGGCGATGATCACCGGCAGCGGGATGCCGAAGCCCGGCACCTCGGTGTCGATCAGCAGGGTCGCGCCGAGCACGAAGGCGACGATGCCGCCGACGCCGAGCACGCCGAAACTGGGCAGGAACGCCTCGGTGATCATCAGCCCCAGCCCGAGCAGGATCAGCGCCAGCCCGGCGTAGTTGATCGGCAGCAGCTGCAGCGCGTACAGGCCCAGCAGCAGGCAGATGCCGCCAGCCACCCCGGCCACCCCGAAACCCGGCGACGAGAACTCGAAGAACAGGCCGTAGACGCCGATCAGCATCAGGATCAGCGCCACGCTCGGGTTGGTGATCACCGCGAGAAAGCGGTTGCGGGCATCGGGAGCGATGGTCAGCAGGGTCGCCGATTCGGTGTCGAGCTTCGTCGTGCGCTCGAGCACCCTGATCTCGCGTCCGTGCAGCGCCTTCAGCAGTGCCGGCACGTCGGCCGCGACCAGGTCGATCACCTTCTCCTTCAGCGCCTGCTCGGCCGTCAGGCTGATTCCTTCGCGCACCGCGCGCTCGGCCCAGTCGGCATTGCGGCCGCGCAGTTCGGCCAGGCTGCGGATGTAGGCGACGGCGTCGTTCACCTGCTTGGCGCGCATTGCCTCGCCGGCGCCCGGCACCGCGGGCGACTCGGGCGCCTTCTTGGCGGCGTCCTTCTCCGCCGCCGGCTGCGGCTTGGTCTGCGGCCGCTCGTCCGCCGGCAGCGAGCCGGGCATGCCCACCGGCACCGGCGTGGCGGCGCCCAGATTGGTCGCCGGCGCCATCGCCGCAATATGGCTGGCGTAGAGGATGTAGGTACCGGCGCTGGCCGCCCGCGCGCCTTCGGGCGACACGAACGCCGCTACCGGCACCGGCGAGGCGAGTATGGCCTTGATGATCTGCCGCATCGAGGTATCGAGGCCGCCGGGCGTGTCCAGCTGCAGCACCACCAGCGAGGCACCCTCGGCATGCGCCTTGCCGATGCCGCGCTCGACGTAGTCGGCCGAGGCCGGGCTGATGGCGCCGTCGACCTGCAGCACGGCCACGGTCGAGGCACGCGCGCTCGCAGCGGCGAGCAGCACCGACAGCATCAGCCACAGCAAAGCGAGGCGCTGCCACGCCGGGGGGGCCGCGGCGCACCGGGTGGGCGCGGGCGCACCCTCGCGCGCTGTGAGCACGGTGGCTTCGGGCCGCATTTGCTTCATGTTATTCGCCGTGTCCGTTGCCGCTTGCGTTGGATCAGCAGGACGCTGAGCGGGGCCGGCGTCGCCCATAGCGTCTTGCCGCCCGGCCATGGCGAGCCGGCGCCGATGGGCCGACCGCCGCGGAGGTCTTGGAGCCGTTCAGTCTATGGAGGCCCGCCAGGTGGCAGAAGAGCAGCCGCACCTACGCAATGCCCGCAGAACGCAGGGCCGGCGGCGCCGGCGACGTCTGCCTCAGCTGCGGCTGTCGGCCTGCGCCTCGAGCGCGAGCTTGACCAGGTCGGCGACCCGGCGCACGTCGAGCTTGTCCATCAGGCGCGACTTGTATACCTCGACCGTCCGCGGGCTGATGCCGAGGTCGACGGCGATCTCGCGGTTGTGCCTGCCGGCGACCACCTGCTCCATCACTTCGCGCTCGCGCTGGGTCAGCCGCTGCAGGCGGCCGGAGACGAGCGCCGCCTGCTCCTGACGCTGCGCGGCCGCCGTGTCCTTGGTCAAGGCTGTCTCGACGAGTTCGACCAGACGCTCGTTGTCGACCGGCTTTTCGATGAAATCCAGGGCCCCGGCCTTGAGCGCGTCGCGGGCGGCGGCCACGTCGCCATGCCCGGTGACGAAGATGATCGGCATGGTGACCTTCCTTTGGGCCAGCCGCGCCTGCAATTGCAGGCCGTCGATTCCCTCCAGCTGCAGGTCGATCAGCACGCAGCCGCGCGACTCGGGTTGCACCGCGGCGAGAAAGGCTTCCGCGGATTCGTAGGCGACGCAGCGGATGCCGCGCATGCCGAGCCAGAGCGAAAGCGAGTCGCGAATCGCGCTGTCGTCGTCGACCAGGTAGGCGGTGGGGGCAAGTGACATGTCGGCTGAAGAGTGGGGCTGCCGGACCGATTTCCGTCCGCATTATCGCGTAAGGGCGCGAGGCTGTCTTTTCCCGTACGTGCGCGGGCTGGTTCGCGTTGGCGAGTCGCGCGGCAGCCGCGAAGGCCGTACGTGCTGTTACCGAAGGCATGCACCGTTGCGGCCGTTATGCTGCCACGTAAGTATCGGTCGCCTGCCGCCGCCCGCACCGGGCGGGCGCGTCGGATCGTTTCCGCCGAGCCGTCACCCCGGGGCGCGCCGATGGGGCAGGGGGCCGGACAGCGAACCGTGCGGTGTGCGCTGCCGCAAGGCAAGCCCGAAGGGCCGCTCACCGTCGCCGGATCCCCATTCTGCATGCTGAAACTCTCTCTTCGTTTCGTCCTGCCGCTGCTGCTCGCTGTGGCCGCGCTGGCCTACCTGTCGGTGCCGCTGATCGACCGGCTGACGCTGCGCTGGTTCATGAGCGATCTGGACCAGCGCTCGCAGGCGATCGTCGCCACCGTCGCCGACCCCCTGCGCGAGGCGCTGCAGCAGGGATCGGGCGCCCGTATCACCGCGCTTCTGAACGCCGCTGCCACGGACGAGCGGCTGCAGTCGGCGGCCCTGTGCGACCAGCGAGGGGGGATGGTCGCCCGCTCGGAGAAGTTCCCGACCGGCGTGTCCTGTACCAGCACCGAAGCCGCCGATCGCGTGCTGCGGGTGGACTCGGCGGTGCTGCACCCGACGCGCGTGCCGCTGCGCCTGGGCGAGGGACCGGCCGCCACGCACAGCATGCTGGTGCTGCACGACATGAGCTTCATCGAGCTGCGCTCGACCGAGACCCGCTGGTACGCGGTGGCGACGTTCGCCGTACTGGCGCTGGTGGTCGCGCTGATCACCGTGGCCGTGGCGCACATGAGCTGGCGCGGCTGGATGCGCGGGGTGCGGGCGATGCTGACCGGCGAGGGGCTGCTTCGACCGTTCGCCGAGGGTCCGCCGAACATCGACAAGGCGCTGCTGCCGCTTGAGGCGGAGATACGCAGCCTTTTCCGTCGGCTCGAGCGTCAGCGGGCGGCGGAGACGGGCGCCGGGGAAGGGTGGTCGGCACAACGGCTGCGCTCGGTGCTGCAGAGCCAGTACGCCGGCGACGAGATCATCGTCGTGTCGAACCGCCAGCCGTACTCGCACGAGCGGCGGGGCGACGAGATCGTCGTCAACCGGCCGGCCAGCGGCCTGGTCACCGCGCTCGAGCCGGTGCTGCGCGCCGCCAGTGGCACGTGGATTGCCCACGGCAGCGGCTCGGCCGACGCCGAGGTCAGCGACCGCGACGGCTGCGTCCAGGTACCGCCGGACCGGCCCGCTTACACGCTGCGACGGATCTGGCTGACTTCGGAGCAGTTCAAGGGCTACTACGAGGGCTTCGCCAACGAGGGCCTGTGGCCGCTGTGCCATATCGCCCACGTGCGGCCGGTGTTTCGTGCTGACGACTGGCGGCACTTCGTCGACGTCAGCGAGCGCTTCGCCGATGCGGTGGTGAAGTCGGCCAAGCGCGCCGACCCGCTGGTGCTGGTGCAGGACTATCACATGCCCCTGGTGCCGCAGCTGATCCGCGACCGCCTGCCGCAGGCCACGGTGGTGACCTTCTGGCACATTCCCTGGCCGATGTCGGAGACCTTCGGCATCTGCCCGTGGCGCGAGGAGATCCTCGAGGGGCTGCTCGGCAGCCACATCGTCGGCTTCCAGACCCCTTCGCACTGCCGGAACTTCATCGACGCGGTGGACACCTTCCTCGAGTCGCGCATCGAGCACGAGGACCAGACGATCCATCGCGGCGGCCAGCTGACGCGGGTGGCGCCGTATCCGATCTCGATCGCCTGGCCGCCACCGACCGAAGAGCCGCTGGAGGTCACGCGCAGCCGCATCCATCGCTGGCTCGAGCTGCCCGCCGACCACCGGGTGGCGATCGGCATCGACCGGCTCGATTACATCAAGGGACTGACCGAGCGGTTCGCCGCCGTCGAGCACCTGCTGCGCACACAGCCGCAGTGGCGCGGCCGCTTCACCCTGGTGCAGGTGGCATCGCCGTCGCGCAGCGACCTGCCGGAGTACCAGGCATTCCACGACAGGGTGGTCGCCGAGGCGCAGCGGATCAACGAGGAGTTCGCCAACGAGCGGGCGCCGGCGATCCTGCTGAAGATCGAGAACCAGGGCGCGCAGACGGTGCGCGACCTGTACCGCAGCGCCGACGTCGCCATGGTCACCAGCCTGCACGATGGCATGAACCTGGTCGCCAAGGAATACGTCGCCGCGCGCGACGACGAGCTCGGGGTGCTGCTGCTGTCGGTGTTCACCGGTGCATCGCGCGAGCTGCACGAGGCGCTGCTGGTCAATCCGTATTCGGCCGAGGAGACGGGCAACGCCCTGGCGCGCGCGCTGGCAATGCCGATTGCCGAGCAGCGTGAGAGGATGCGGACGATGCGCGCCTGGGTGCACGGCCACAATATCTACCGCTGGGCGGGTGCGATGCTGATCGACGCCGCACGGGTGCGCTCGCGCGAGCGCGTCAGCGCGCGCATCGCGCAGCTGCAGCGCCGCCACCTGAAGGTGGCCTCGTGAGCGGACCGCCGCCCCCCGCCTACGCGTTCTCGCGCGAGGGCACCGCGGCGCTGCGCCGGCTGCGCGGCCGCCGCCTGCTGGCCGCCTTCGACTTCGACGGCACGCTGGCGCCGATTGCGCTGCGGCCGGAGCAGGTCATCACCCCGCCGGGCACGCGGGCGGCGCTGGACCGGCTGCGCGGCTGGTGCACCACCGCGGTCATCAGCGGCCGCTCGCGCGAGGACGTCATCAGCCGGCTCGGCGTCACGGTCGACTATGCGGTCGGCAACCATGGCGTCGACGGGCTGCCGGGCGCCGAGCGCGAAGCTGCCGAGTGCGTCGCCGTCAGCCAGGGCTGGCTGGCGCAGCTGCGCAGCGGCGAGGCCTTGCGCGCGCTCGATCCCGGCCTGCTGCTCGAAGACAAGGGGGTCTCGCTGTCGGTCCATTACCGGCAGGCGAGGGACGCCGGCCGGGCAGTAGCCTCGCTGCCGGCGGTATTCGCCGGCCTCGAGCCGGCGCCGCGCATCGTCACCGGCAAGATGGTGTTCAACCTGCTCCCGCCGGCGGCGGCCGACAAGGGAACGGCGATGCTGCGGCTGCTCGAGCTTTCGCGGGCCGAGGCCGGGCTGTACGTGGGTGACGACGTCACCGACGAGGACGTCTTCTGCCTGCACCAGCCGGACCTGCTGACCGTGCGCGTCGGCCGCGACGACAGCAGCCACGCCCGTCTGTACCTGCGCGCGCCGTCCGAGGTTGCGCGGCTGATCGACGCCTTGATCGGCGAGCTCGCGGCCGCAAGGGCGCGCGGCGCGGCGCTCAGGACGGGCTAGGAAGAACCGGGAAGGGCGGCCGCCGCGCTGGCGGCCGGCGAGGGGCCAAGCGCCGGAGCGGCCAAGTGGCTAAACCTGCCG
>CP070661.1:3196418-3217644 GCA_020355165.1 Burkholderiales bacterium | reverse complement strand
CTGACAGCGGCGCAGCCCCGCGGCGCGAGTCCTTGCGACGAGGGCATGTCGAACCCCGACGGCAACGCTGATCCCGCTGCTAGTTGGCGGGCGCAGATCGGCCAATTCCAGGCGGATAATTGTTCGAAACCGGTCAGGGGCAATGATCGATCCCGAGGGCCGAGCGGACACTTTGCCTAGTCCGGCTGTCAGCGCCAGGTTCTTCGAAGCGGTCGTTCAGCCATCAGCAGCGCGCCATGTTGGCGCCCATGCGGCCGAGGCCGATCAAGCCGAAGTTCATCGTCACTCCCTCTGCGCAAATTCGTCGACCTGGATCACGCGGTCGGCAGCAAGCAGGTAGGCGAGCGCCGCGGCAGGATCGCGCGATTTCGTCGCCGCATGCTCGAGCGAGCTGGTGCGGCGCAGGACCCTGTTCAATTCCGGCACCTCGTCGGCGACCGGCTCGGCCAGTTCGAGCGCCTGCATCAGGTCGCGCAGACCGCCGGTCGACGGCACGCCGACGTCGGGGCACAGGCGCGCAATCAGGCTGCGGTCCTCGCGCAGCGCATCGGCGAGGGCGATCAGGTCGCGGTCGCGCAGCGGCGCCAGGTGCCGGGTCCCGCGCAGGATCAGCGGCGAGACGAAACGCAGCAGGCGCGAGGGCAGGTTGGCATAAAGGTCGCGCAGGGTGGCGGCGGCGAGATCGAGGTGTAGGCGGATCGCGGCGCGGGCGAACGGCTGCATCTTCGGTTCGCCTTCGACCTGGTAGCGCCAGACGCAGGCGGCGGCCATGTACAGGTACGACAGCACGTCGCCCAGCCGCGCCGACAGCAGTTCCATGCGCTTGAGCCGGCCGCCAAGCAGGCCCATCGCCAGGTCGGCGGTCAGCGCGTACTTGGCCGAGACGCGGGCAATCAGCCGCGCCTCCTTGGCGAGATCGGCCGGCGGCGAGCCGATCACCGGCGCCGACACCAGGCTAGCCCACAGGTTGCGCAGCAGGTGGCCGATATGGCCGAGCAGGGCCCTGCCGAGCGCATCGCCGTCGCGCCTCTCGACCGCCGCCATCTCGGCCAGCAAGTGCGGGTGGCAGCGCACCGCACCCTGGCCGAAGATGATCAGCGCGCGCGTCAGGATGTTGGCGCCCTCGACGGTGATGGCGATGGGCGCCTGCCGGTAGCCGATGCCAAGGAGGTTCTTCGGCCCGTAGATGATCGCCTTGCCGCCGAGAATGTCCATGCCATGGTTGACGGCGCGGCGCCCGGCCTCGGTCAGGTGGACCTTGAGGATCGCGCTGGCCACGCTCGGCCGCTCGCCGGCATCGAGCGCCGCGGCGGTATAGCGGCGCGCCGCATCGCTCGCATAGAGCTCGACGGCCATCCTGGCGATCAGCCCGGCGATCGCGTGAAAGCGACTGATCTGCAGGCCGAACTGTTCGCGGATCCGTCCGTAGCCATTGGCGATGTAGAGCGCCGACTGCTGCATCGAACTGCCCAGCGCCGGCAGCGAAATCGCACGCCCGGCCGCCAGGCTTTCCATCAGCATGCGCCAGCCCTGGCCGACCGTCGCTTCGCCGCCGATCACCCAGTCCATCGGCACGAACACGTCCTTGCCGCGGATCGGCCCGTTCATGAACGCCGAGTTCATCGGCCGGTGGCGGCTGCCGATCGTCATGCCCTCGGTCGGCACCGGCACCAGCGCACAGGTGATGCCCAGTTCCTGTTCGCCTTCCGGCCGGTCGGGATCGACCGCGTGGAAGGCGAGGCCGACCACGGTGGCCACCGGTGCCAGCGTGATGTAACGCTTGTCGAAGTTGACGATGAAGCCGCGCACCGTGCGGCCGTTCAGCTGACGCTCCACCAACACGCCGCGGTCGGGGATCGACGCCGCGTCGGAACCGGCGTACGGCGACGTCAGGCCGAAGCAGGGCAGTTCGCGGCCATCAGCCAGCCGCGGCAGGTAGTTGGCCTTCTGGGCGTCCGTGCCGTAGTGCAGCAGCAGTTCGGCCGGACCGAGCGAGTTCGGCACCATCACGGTGACCGCCGCGGCGACGTTGACGGTGGCAATGCGGGTCACCACGGCCGCATGCGCGAAGTGGCCGAAGCCCAAGCCGCCGTGCTCGCGCGGGATGATCATGCCGAAGAACTTCTTCTCGCGCATGAACTGCCACACCTCGGCCGGCAGGTCGCCTTCCTCGTCGATCGCAAAATCGTCGAGCATGGCGATCAACGCGCGCACCTCGTTGTCGAGGAAGGATTGCTCGTCGGCGGTCAATCGGTTCGGGCCGACCGCAGCCAGCGCATCGAAGTCCGGACGGCCGGCGAACAGCCGCCCCTCGAAGCCGACCGTACCGGCCTCGAGCGCGGCTCTTTCGGTATCGCCGATTGGTGGCAGCGCCCTGGTGAACGGCGCCATTGCCAAGCGACCGAGCATGCCGGCGAGTGCCATGGTGGTGTTCTCCGGTGGTGCGGCGATTCGGGCTCGTCCCGATGGTAGGCGAGCTCGCGGCCATGATTCCAGCAGCACCCTTGCGCGTCAGTGCGGGCTGCTGCGTGCGCTTCCTCGATCGCGGTGTTGGCGCCAGCGGCGCGGCGCGTCCTTGGGTACTGACCGAACGCAAGGAACCTGACGCCAAAGACCCGCCTGCAGATCCCTATTCGCCTTGGCCTGCAACAACAGCTCGATCGCCGCGTGCCATGTCTCGGCTTTTCTCGATCCGCCGGTTCAGTACGGTCGCGGGCGGTCTTTCGCCGTTGCCGGACCGCCGCGCTGGCCCAGCCCGATCGGCCTGTCTCAGTTCGCGTCCGGCCAGCGCGGATTCCGCAGCGCCTCATCGCGACGCCGTGACGAACCGTTCCGGCGGCGAAAGCGGCCTATGCGGGCATCAAGCCAAGCCCCTGGTGTCTCGCTCGGAGCAGCAGCAACCTCGTGACGCTTCACACTTGGCCCGCCTGGATCCGCCAGCGAGCGGGCTCGCGGCACTCGAACAGTTCGATGAGGAGATCGTCCGGCCCGGCGATCATGACGTACCTGAACGTCTCGTCTTCGCGAATCGCGTTGCGGAAGGCAAAGCCATGGTCGGCCATCCGGCGCACGAGACCGTCCAGATCATCGGTCTCGATGCCCAGGTGGTGCACGGGACCGCCGCGGGGAGCCTTCGGCGGCTGGTCGTAGACGTGAACGAAGGCGCGGCCGATCTGCACGCGGATGCCGCGCACGCCGGCCACCGTCCGATCCCAGACCACAGTTGCGCCGAACATGGTCTGCAGGAAGCCAACCGTGACGGCGGCGTCCGAAGCAAACACGTGCACATGGTCCAGGCTGATTCGCATGATGCTCGCCGTTGCAGAACGAAGGGGTCGGGCAGCCGCGCAAGACGGATAGCTTCGCGGGAGAGGCGGTGCCGCTGCCAGCACGTTCTCCGCCGGCGCGCGGCGCGACCGCGCAGGCCGCTCTCGCTGGCGCTCATTTGCGCAGTTCGAAGCGTACGGCGCAACGGCCGCGCGGACATCGCTGACGCGCGGCCGCGCTTGCGGAAAGCCGATGCGAGTCGCGCGTCGGTTCCACCTGCGCCTCGCCGCTGCCGCCGGCCGGATCGCGCACCGGCCACCGGAGGCGGCGGCGTGCGCGCCGACCGGCGAGCTGCTCCGCTTCGTCGGCGACTCGGCGGGCGGCAACGGCCGCGGGGTTGACCGCGCATTCGAGGCGTGCTGACCGGTAGCCGTCTGAAGTGGCAGGACAGGTCGCGGGACCGCTGCCCGGCAGACCGCTCTGGGCGACAGCGCGCTTTTCCAGCGGCGTGATGAGACCGCGAGGTCCGCTGGCTGTCGCTCGACGCCTGCGCCGAGGCGGCGCAGGCGGTGCCGCAAGCAGGGCGGTCGTTGCCGCCGGTCGACGCGGGTCTGGGCTGTCGCGGTTTTTGGCCACCCGCTGCGGTCGCCGGTTCTCGAAGTTCCACGCCAGCGGGCACCCCAGGCGCAGCCACCGCAGATCCGCCGGAAGCGTCCACCGGTGTGCGGCCCCGATTAGGCATAACCAAAATACGGTATACAAGCCTGAAGGACCCCGCTGATTTATCCCATGAAAGCGGTAGCGAGCCGATTAGCTTGTGTCCGTGTCGAGCGGCGATGGCCGCATGCGCGCTCCGGCCTCGGCGGCTGGCGGCTGATCGCGCAGCAGCAGGCGACGAGACGCCGTTGCCGAGACGGTGGCTGATGCGTGGAAGCCGGCATGAGTTCCGCATCGCCGACGCCGCCGCCCTCATTTGACCAGCTGAAGCGCAGGTGGGCTGTTCCGCTGGCGGCGCTGGCGTTCGGTTTCGCGGTCGCGGCAGCCGGCGCCTGGGGCGTCAAGGCCATGCTGGACCGCCGTGCTGCCCATGTCCCATCCGTGGCAGCGGCGCCATCGGTCTCCTACGGCGAGAGCTTCGACGGGCTGGAAGTGCCCGCCGGGGACAGCCGGGTCACGGCGAACCGCAGCGGTCTGCAGCTGCGCCAGAACTGCGCTTGGGGCGTGCCCGGCCGGCGGCCCTACCGCGGGACGGTCGCCCAGGCGCTGGAAGCTGCCCGCCTGCCGGAGGAGGTCGTTCGCAAGATCGACGTGATGGTGTCCCTCGGCCTGGTCAGCGATCAGGTCGCCATCTCGCGCGAATCGATACAGGCAGTCCGTACCCAGCGGCGGTTCGACCCGACGATCGTCGCCATGGGCTTCGCCGACACGCTGTGCTTCGCCACCCGCGTGAACTTCCAGCCGGGACACGTCGAGTTCGCCGACCTGTACGAAGCGACGGATGGCAAGGGCAACAGCTTCGCGGTCATGGTGCCGTACGTCTGCGGCAACGTTTCGGTGCTTGCCGCCAGGGCAGAGCGCGATGACGTCGCGACGGCCTTCATGAAGGTGCCCGGCGGTACGACGGTGGGTCGCAGCGACCTGCCGCGCCAAGGCACGCGGCGTGGATCGAGCTTTCCGCGCAGTAGCGTGCCGGGCTCCGCGACGCCAGCGCAGGCGACCGTCCAGAGCGTCCCCGAGCCGGGGACACTGGCGAGCATCGGAGCCGCCCTGGCGGCGGCGGCCATCGCAAGGAGCATCCGTCGTCGGCGAGCAGACGGTCGAAGACACGACTGCTGAAGCGGCGCATTGACCGATCGTCGATGTGCGACCTCGCCGCGGCGACGTTGCGAAACGGCGGCCGTGTCGGCTCAGTGCGGCAGCGGCAGAAGGAGTGGAACGCCAGGGGACGGCGGTGAGGGCTCGCCGGCGGGGGCGCGCAAGACGCTGCCCTGGCATTCCGTTCAACCCGCAGCGGCCGCTTGCCGCGCGCCTGCCGATAGCCCGCCTCGACTTGATCGCGGTTGCCGCAGAGGCAACTGAGGCAATTGTGAGTGAGCACTCCTTCGCCGTTTCTCCCTGCTTCGACGTGATTCGACGAGCGACGCGGCCCTCGTGTGGCAGGCGGCGCGAACCGGCCTTGCACTGACGATCGATCTTCCCGCCAATTCGAACGATTGACGCTGCGGCTGAGCAGTGCAACGCTGCCGACCGTGATGTCGCTGCGCTGCTTCGGCCGATGCTTGAAGCCGTGCTGCACGGGAGGGCGTTCCCGGGGCGGCCGGCTTGCTCGCCTCTGCCGGTTGCGGCCAGGGACCATGAACCGAACCATGAGCAAGGTCTACGGCTCCGCGGCGTCGGCTTGCAGGAAGGGCGGGGCGTGCGTTCGAGCCGCCGGCGCAGTCGCTGCGCTCGTCGTTGCGGTGCCGGTCATGGCGGCCGATGGCTCGAGGCCGGCCGGCCGGATCGAGCTCGCTGCTGCTCGCGGGCCAGAACTGCATCAACCTGCTGCACAGGTCAGTCCGTATGTGCGCTACCTGGCGTTGCTGATCAACGAGTACCGCGCCGACCGGGGACTGCCGTCGCTCGAACTCGCCTCCGAGCTGAGTGCGCTGGCGTCCGAGCACTCGTCGCAGATGGCCGAGCATCGCCTCCTGAGCCACGACGGCTTCCGCAACCGCTTCGACCGCACGCGCGCCCGCGTCTGCGTCGAGAACGTCGGCGTGAATTTCCCGCACGCGAAGGCCCAGCTCGACGGATGGCGCGAGTCACCGGGCCATCAGCGCAACCTGCTCGAGCCGAAGATCGTGCGCATGGGCATCGCGAAGTCCGAGGGGTTCGTCACCTTCTTCGCCTGCAGTTGAAGGCGGCGGCACCCCGCCGCCTTCGGCGAGCAGAACGCGGCGTAGCTGCCTTCGTCAGCTCACCAGGCCTTCTCGAGAGATTCATGCGCAAACGGGCACGCCTTCTTCTGCTGACCGTGCCCGCGCTGCTGGCGGCCGGCGCCTGCGCGAGCGCGTTCGGCCGGCAGCCCGAGATCGTCGGCACATGGGAGTGGAAACGCAAGAAGGACAACTGTCCCGAGCAGTACGTCTATCGGCAGGACGGCACGCTGTCGGTCAGGCGCGGCGAAGAGCAGACGGAGAACACCTACCGGATGTCCTGGGCGCCGGAGCCGAACGGTCGCTACCGGGTGACCGTCGTCACCGTCAGGGACGACGGTGGACGGGACTGCAACGGCTCTGTCGAGGACAGCACGGGCGGGCAGAGCACCGTCTACGTGCTCTTCGGGCAATCGCAAGAGACGATGATCCAGTGCGGCTCGCCCACGGGGGCCGATTGCACGGGTCTGATGAGACGAACCGCACGCTGAGCTTTGCAGCCGGCAGGCACGCGCGGTCCGCCGGGCGGCGACGGGCGCTGCCTGAAGTGCGGCCCGATGGCGTGGCGGTTGCCGCCGGGCTGCAGCGTTGCAACGAGTCGAAGGCGTCGACGAGGCCGGCGCCGATTGCCGGGTCGTCCTGCCTCGCGGCTCGATCGGCGCATCGAGTGACGCACGTCAACGAGCGGCCTCGCCAACGCGCGCATCGTTGAATCAAACGAGCAGAACCCGTTTGGGTGGGGAGACGCTGAGCAGCAGGAGATCGACAGATGCGCGCCTGCAATGTCCTGATGTCGGCGCTGGTTGTGCTGCTGGCGAGCGGGTGCGGGGGCGGCGGCGAGAGTGGCGTCTTCGAGCCGTCGGTGGTCGTACGCTGGAACCAGGCCGCACTCGAGGCGATCCGTAATTCGCCGCCGCGGCCGACCGTCAACAGCCGGGCCCTGTTTCTGCTGCACACTTCGATGTACGACGCGTGGTCGTCGTACGGCCCCGTTGCCAGCAGCACGCAACTCGGCGGCCAGCTGCGCCGGCCGACGGCCGAGCACAACGACCCGAACAAGCGCGCGGCAGTCAGCTACGCTGCCTACGCGGCCCTGCTGCAGTTGTTCCCCGCATACGAACAGCGGACCGGGGCATTTGCGGCGCAGATGAAAGGCCTGGGCCTGCCCACGGATGCTGCAACGCTGGCCAGTCGCGACGCAGGCACTGCGGCCGGCATCGGCAACATCGCTGCCGAGACGCTGCTCAATGCGCGACTCAACGACGGCTCGAATCAGGCCAACGACTGCGCGGAGGTCCTTTCCGCGACCTATCCGGCGCCTTACCTGCCGGCGAACAGCGCCGACCCGGCAGCGAGCAACGCGGTCGGCGGACCGGCGTTCGATCCGGCACGCTGGCAACCGCTGCGCGTACCAAACGGAAAGGTGACCGACCCCCTGACGGGATTCCCGCTGGCGGATGACGCCGACCCCTCGACCTACGCCGATCAGAAGTTCCTGACGCCGCACTGGGGCGGCGTGACCCCCTTCGCGCTGGCTGCCGGGGCAGAAGTGCGGCCGCCACCACCGCCACGCCCGGGTTCTGACGCTCCCTACACCGATGCGCTCGGAGTCACCATGAGCAGTGACGAGGCCTACCGGAAGCAGGCCGACGAGATCGTCCAGCTCACCGCCCAGCTCACCGAGCGGCAGAAAGTCATGGCCGAGTACTGGGCCGACGGCCCCGATTCGGTGACGCCGCCGGGGCACTGGAATGAATTTGCGGCGGATCTCTCGTACAAGTACCGCTACGGCATCGACGAGGACGTCAAGCTGTTCTTCGCGCTGAACGGCGCGCTGCTCGACTCGGCCATCGCCTGCTGGGAGAGCAAGCGCTTCTACGACTTCATCCGCCCGATCTCCGCGATTCGGCACCTGTACTCAGGGGCGACCGTGCCGGGATGGGCCGGGCCCGGGCGGGGCACACAGACAATGCCGGGCGCCAGCTGGCGGCCGTTCCAGTCGCTCACGTTCGTCACGCCCGCATTCTCCGAATACACGTCCGGGCACAGCACGTTCAGCGCGGCTGCCGCCGAAGTCCTGCGGGGCTTTACCGGAAGCGATCAGCTGTTCGACGGGGTCACGCAGGTGCCGCATGACCGCAATCGAGACGGGGTCAGCGACTTCGTCGGCGAGTTCATTGCGCCGCCGGATTCGCTGACGATCGAGCCGGGGCTGCCGAGCCAGCCGGTCGTGCTGCGCTGGCTTACGCTGAAGCAGGCCGCCGATGAGGCCGGCTTCTCGCGCCGCTACGGCGGCATCCACTTCCAGGACGGCGATCTGTACGGCAGGCGGATCGGCGAGCAGATCGGTCGCCGCGCGCTGCAGAGGGCAGCCGAGTACTGGACAGGCCAGCGATAGAAAGGAAGGATGGCCGCAGGGCGGCGCCTGTTCTTCAGGCGGAATGCGCGACGCCGCTGATGGTTGCGGCGCCGCGCCGGGTTACCTCGATCAGCGCGGACCGGCGCTCGGCGGAGGCAGGTCGGCGGCAGGCGTGGCCTTCTTCTCCTTGGCTTCCGCCTTTGCCTTGGCGCCTTCCGGCTTATTGGCGGCGTAGCGCTTCTTGGCCTCTGCCCGCTCTTCCGGCGTCATCGATTCCCACTCTTTCCTGGACTTCCGCCGTGCCGTCGACCCTTCCTCGGCATTCGGCTTGGCTGCCTTGCGCTTGGTAGCCGAGGTGGTGTGCGCCTTGGCAGCGTCGCTCGCGGCGGTGCCGGCAGTGGCGCTGGCGGTGTTGCTGGCCGTGCTGCTGGCGGTGTCGCCTGCGGCGGCGTGAGCGAAGGGGGCGCCCGCGGCAAGCAGCGCGCAAGCGAGGAGGGCAGTCAGTCGCATCATGTTCTCCGAGAATTGACGGCAAGGGCCGGACCGGGGTGAGCCGGATCGGGTCGGTCCAGCTACGGCGCTGATTGTTGCATGGGGGTACACGGCATCAGTCGGGTCGGAGTGCAACGGAGGCGTCAGAGTGGTAACGGCGTGTTTCACCGTGGCGGCCGCTTCTGCCGCGACCGTACATCGGCTGCGGATCGTCGATCTAACCTGGCCCCCCCGACGGATGCCCCGATGCAGACCACCGTGAGCCGCGATCGGCTCTCCATCGCCAGCCCGGAATTTGAGCCTATCGGCGTCCTGCTCCCCAGCCGCGCGCTACGCTGACTCGACAAGCGGGCGCTAGCCGGGCTGAGAGGGCGGAACCGACGGCCGCTGGCGCACGCACCGTCTGCGCATCGCTCTCATGCTGGGATCACGCGCCATTTACGTTGCGCAGCACCCCGGGGCGTTCGCGCTCGGAACGCTGCGTGCCTTTCGCGCCAACCAGGGGCTGCTGCTGGCCGGCGCGGTGGCCTACTACGCGCTGCTGTCGATCGTGCCGCTGCTGATCCTGACCGTGATCGCGCTGTCGCACTGGATCGAGCCGGCCGAACTGCTGGGCACGCTCGGCCGCTACCTCGAGTGGCTGATGCCCGGCCAGTCGGCCCTGATCGTCGCCGAGCTCGGCCGCTTCCTGCAGCACCGCGAGGTGATCAGCTGGGTGCTGCTGGCGACGATGCTGTTCTTCAGTTCGCTCGCCTTCACCGTGCTGGAGAACGCGATGTCGGTGATCTTCCATCACCGCGTCGCCATCCGCCGGCGTCACTTCGCGGTCTCGGCCGTGATCCCGTACTGCTACATCCTGTCGCTGGGATTCGGCCTGCTGCTGGCCACCCTCGTCGCCGGCACGCTGCAGGCCGTGGGACACGAGCAGGTCGACTTCCTCGGCCACACCTGGTCGCTCGGCGGCGCCTCGGGCGTGGCGCTGTACCTGCTCGGCGTGGCGGGCGAGATCTTCGTCATCACCTCGATCTACATGGTGATGCCGGTCGGGCGCCTGCGGCTGTCGCACGCGCTGGCAGGTGCGGTGACGGCGACGGTGCTGTGGGAACTGACGCGGCACCTGCTGGTGTGGTACTTCGCGACGCTGTCGCAGATCGGCGCGGTGTACGGTTCGCTGACCACCGCGATCGTCGTCCTGCTCAGCCTCGAGGTCGCCTCGACGCTGCTGCTGCTCGGGGCGCAGGTGATCGCCGAGTTCGAGCGGATCGACACCTCGGCCGATGAACGGCCGCCGGCGCGGCTGCGCTTCGGCGGCGACTGACGCCGACGACGAGGCGGCGGCCGTGGCGACGCCGGGCGTCGCCCGGGCGCCGGGACGGATACGATTCGGTGCCGGGCGCAAGACCGCGCCATCAACCGGACATTCACGGAGGAACCGATGAGCAAGACGATCAGTTACCAGCGTCCCGACGGCCAGAGTGTCAGCGGCTACCTGGCCGAGCCGGCGGGCGCGCCGGCCGCTCCGGCCGTGGTCGTGATCCAGGAGTGGTGGGGCCTGAACGACCAGATCCGCGGCGTCGCCGACAAGCTGGCCGCGGCCGGCTACCGGGCGCTGGTGCCCGACCTGTATCGCGGCCGGGTGGCACTGGAGGCGCACGAGGCCGAGCACCTGATGAAGGACCTGAACTTCGGCGACGCTGCCGGGCAGGACGTGCGCGGCGCGGTGCAGTACCTCAAGCGCACGGGCAGCGGGAAGGTCGGCGTCACCGGTTTCTGCATGGGCGGCGCGCTGACGCTGCTGGCGGCCTGCAACGTGCCCGAGGCCGATGCCGCCTGCACCTGGTACGGCTATCCGCCGCTCGAGTTCGTCGACGCGACCAGGATCAAGGCGCCGCTGATGGGTCACTGGGCCACCGACGACGCGGCGTTCGCCATCGCCGGCGTCGACACGCTGGAGCAGAAACTGCGCGCCGCCGGGGTCGGTTTCGAGTTCTTCCGCTACGACTGCAAGCACGCCTTCGCCAACGAGACGGCCGACTCGAAGAACCTGCCGATCCTGAAGTACGACCCGCAGGCGGCGGAACTGGCCTGGAAGCGCACGATGGAGTTCTTCGCCCGCCACCTCCGCTGAGCGATCGCCGCAGGCAGTCAGCGCATGGCAACGCTCTTCGATCCGGTCCGCGTCGGCGAGATCGATCTCGCCAACCGCGTCGTGATGGCGCCGCTCACCCGCAACCGGGCGGCGGCCGGGCAGGTGCCATCGGAACTGGCGGTCGAGTACTACCGGCAGCGGGCCGGCGCGGGGCTGATCATCTCGGAGGCGACGCAGGTCTGCCCTGAGGGGCAGGGCTACCTCGACACGCCGGGCATCCACAGTGCCGAGCAGGTGGCCGGCTGGCGGCGCGTCACCGATGCGGTGCATGCGGTCGGCGGGCGCATCGTGGCGCAGCTGTGGCACGTCGGGCGGATCTCGCACGTCTCGCTGCAGCCGGGCGGGAAGGCGCCGGTGTCGTCGACGGCAAGGCGGGCGGAGACGAAGACGCTGACCGCCGAAGGCTGGGAGCCGGTATCCGCACCGCGTGCCCTGCGCACCGAGGAGATCGCCGCCGTGGTGGCGAGCTACCGCCACGCGGCGCGCTGTGCGATTCACGCCGGCTTCGACGGTGTCGAGGTGCACGGTGCCAACGGTTACCTGATCGAGCAGTTCCTGCGCGACAGCATCAACGACCGAACCGACGCCTATGGCGGTTCGATCGAGAACCGCGTCCGGCTGCTGGTCGAGGTGATGCGGGCGATCGTCGAGCAGATCGGCGGCGGCCGCACCGGGCTGCGCCTGTCGCCGGTCACGCCCGCCAACGACGCCGGCCAGGACAGCGACCCGCAGGCCCTTTACGAGCACGCGGTGGCGCAGCTGGCGCCGCTGAAGCTCGCCTTCCTCGAGGTGGTCGAGGGGGCCACCGGCGGCGCGCGCGACTTCGCGCCGTTCGACTACGCGGCGTTGCGCCGCCGCTTCGACGGCGCGTGGATGGTCAACAATGGCTACCAGCGCAACACGGCGATCGAGGCCGTCGCCAGCGGTGCGGCCGACCTCGTTTCCTTTGGCCGCCCCTTCATCGGCAATCCGGACCTGGTCCGCCGCCTGCGCGAGGACGCGCCCGTCGCCGCGTTCGACAAGAAGGCGCTCTATGGCGGCGGCGCGAAGGGCTACACCGACTACCCGACGCTCGACGAGTGCGCCGCCTGAGCCGCCGTCGGCCGCCCTTCGCTGGCGGCGCCTCGGCAACCGCGCTGGCGCTGCTGTATATTCATCCAGTATGCAGGCGACGTTCAGCTGCCGCTCCTGCGGCTCGACCGAGTTCGAGCAGGTGGTCGTACGCCTGCCGAGCGGCATGCTGCGGCAGACCGATCTGTTTTGCTGCCGCGGCTGCCGCACCGTGTACTTCGATCCCGAGACCTTCAGCGCCGGCCGGCCCGCTGGGCTGGCGTCGATGACGCCGGACCTCAGCACCTATGGCCGCTGACACTCGCCCGTTGACCGCCGCCCATCGATGAACGCCGTCGCCGAACCGATCGAACGCGCGCCCGACCTGGGCTTCCTGGACAGGCTCAACGCGCGGCAGCGCGCCGCCGCCGAGCACGGCGCGGGCGAGGAGCAGCCGGGGCCGCTGCTGGTGATCGCCGGCGCGGGCTCGGGCAAGACCAGCACGCTGGCGCATCGGGTCGCGGCACTGATTGCGCGCGGCGCCGATCCGCGCGAGATGCTGCTGCTGACCTTCTCGCGCCGCGCGGCGGTGGAGATGACCCGGCGCGTGGAGCGGATCGTCGCTGCGATGGCGCGCACGCGGGCGATGCAGGCCGCGCCGTCGCTGCCGTGGGCCGGCACCTTCCACGCGATCGGCGCGCGCCTGCTGCGCGAGTACGCGCCGCGCATCGGTCTGGCCCCCGACTTCACGATTCACGACCGCGAGGACTCGGCCGACCTGATCAACCTGGTCCGGCACGAGCTCGCCCTGTCCGGCACCGAGAAGCGCTTCCCGCTGAAGGGCACCTGCCTGGCGATCTACTCGAAGACGGTCAACACCGAGCAGCCGCTGCCGGCAGTGCTGGCGGAGAGCTTTCCGTGGTGCGCCGGCTGGGAGGGCGAGCTGAAGCGGCTGTTCGCCGCCTACGTCGAGGCCAAGCAGCGGCACCAGGTGCTCGACTACGACGACCTGCTCGCCTACTGGGCGGCGATGATGGCCGAGGCTCCGCTCGGCGCCGAGATCGGCGGTCGCTTCCGCCACGTGCTGGTCGACGAGTATCAGGACACCAACCGGCTGCAGGCGTCGGTGCTGCTGGCACTGAAGCCGGACGGCCGCGGGCTGACGGTGGTCGGCGACGACGCGCAGGCGATCTACTCGTTCCGCGGCGCCACCGTGCGCAACATCCTCGACTTCCCGCGCCAGTTCGAGCCGCCGGCGACCGTGGTCACCCTGGAGCAGAACTACCGCTCGACGCAGCCGATCCTCGACGCCTCGAACGCGGTGATCGGGCAGGCAGCCGAAGGCTTCGGCAAGCGCCTGTTTTCCGAGCGCGAGTCGTCGGCGCGGCCGCTGCTGGTGTCGCTCGCCGACGAAACGGCGCAGGCGCGCTACGTGGTCGACCAGGTGCTGGCGCGACGCGAGGAGGGCTTGCGGCTGCGCGCGCAGGCGGTGCTGTTCCGCGCCTCGCACCACAGCCTGCAGCTCGAGCTCGAGCTCGGCCGGCGCAACGTGCCGTTCGTGAAATTCGGCGGGCTGAAGTTCCTCGAGGCGGCGCACGTCAAGGACCTGCTCGCCTGCCTGCGCTGGGCGGAGAACCCGCGCGACCGGGTGGCCGGCTTCCGCGTGCTGCTGCTGCTGCCCGGCGTGGGACCGAAGACGGCGGCACGCACGCTGGAAGCCATCGCTGCCTCGGCCGATCCGGCCGACGCCTTTGCCGGCGTCGCGCCGCCGGCGGCCTGCGCCGCCGACTGGAAATCGCTGGTCGCGCTCTTTCGCGCTCTGCGTGGGCGCAGTGCCGCCTGGCCGGCCGAACTGGCGCAGGCGCGGCTCTGGTACGAGCCGCAGCTGGAGCGCATCCACGACAACGCCCAGGCGCGCATGGCCGACCTCGCGGCGCTCGAGGCGATCGCCGCCACCTATCCGTCGCGCAGCCGCTTCCTCACCGAACTGACGCTGGACCCGCCGGATGCCACCAGCGACGAGGCGGGCGTGCCGCTGCTCGACGAGGACTACCTGACGCTGTCGACCATCCACTCGGCCAAGGGGCAGGAGTGGGGCGCGGTGTACGTGCTGAACGCGGTCGACGGCTGCATTCCGTCGGACATGGCCAGCGGCACGCCGGCCGAGATCGACGAGGAGCGCCGCCTGCTGTACGTGGCGATGACACGCGCCAGGGATCACCTGCACGTGATCGTGCCGCAGCGCTTCTACGTGCACCAGCAGGCCGCCGGCGGCGACCGCCACGTCTACGGCGCCCGCACGCGCTTCATTCCGCCATCGCTGACGGGACTCTTCGAGCCGCGGGCGTGGCCGGAGGTGGCGGCCGGCGGAGCGCCGGCGGCCGCCCAGCCGGCCGCCAGGGCCGTCGACATCGCTGCCCGGATGCGCGAGCGGTGGCGGTAACGGGCGTTCGTCGCGCGCGACGGCTGCGCAGTCGGCGGCCGGCACGGGCGAACGCCGACCGGCTACATTTCGCGGCGCCTAAGACGGAGTCGTCGTGACCACCTTCCCGCCGCGCGCGCCGTGGCTGCGCCTGTTCCTGCCGTTTGCCGCCGGCTACCTGCTGTCGTACCTGTACCGCACGTCGAACGCGGTCATCGGCCCGGTGCTGGCGAGGGACCTGTCGCTGCCCGACCACGCGCTGGGCCTGCTGACCAGCACCTACTTTCTCGCCTTCGGCGCCGCGCAGCTGCCGCTCGGCATCCTGCTCGACCGGTTCGGGTCGCGGCGAGTCGAATCGCTTCTGCTGCTGGTCGCGGCGTCCGGCGCGGCCGTCTTCGCGATGGCGGCCGACCTCGCCGGGCTCGCCTGGGGCCGCGCGCTGATCGGGCTCGGCGTCTCGGCGTGCCTGATGGCGGCCTTCAAGGCGTTCAACGAGTCGTTCCCGCCCGACCGACAGGGCTCGCTGATCGGCTGGATCATGGCGGCCGGCGGCCTCGGCGCGGTGTTCGCGGCGCAGCCGCTCGAGGCTGCGCTGGGCTTCACCGGCTGGCGCGACGTGATGCTCGGGCTCGCCGCAGTGACGGTGCTCGTTTCGGCGGCGATCTGGCTCGTCGTGCCCGACAGCGGCGGCCCGTCGCGGGGCGGCGGCCTGGCCGAGCAGCTCGCCGGCGTCAGGCAGGTGATGACGGCGCGCCAGTTCTGGCGCTACGCGCCGATGGTGATGCTGAGCCTCGGCGGCTTCATGGCCGTGCAGGGACTGTGGGTGTCGCGCTGGATGGCCGAAGTCGAGGGCTTCGGCCGCGCGGCGATCGCCGGGCAGCTGACGCTGCTCAACGGTGCCTTCCTCGCCGGCTGCCTGTTCATGGGCTTCGTGACCACGCCGCTGCTGCGGCGTGGCATCAGCGAGGCGGGCATCCTGAACACGGTGGCGATCCTGTTCGTCCTGGTGTTCGCCGCCATCAACGCAGCTGCCGGCCACGGCCAGGGCTGGCTGTGGGCGTTGCTCGCCTTCGTCTTCCCGATCTCCAACATCGCCTATCCGATCCTCACGCGCTCGCTGCCGCTGGCGTTGTCCGGCCGCGCCAACACCGCGCTGAATCTCGCCGCATTCGCCGGCGCCTTCGGCCTGCAGTGGGGCATGGGCGTTCTGGTCGACGGTCTGCGCGCGCTCGGCTGGTCGGCGAGCGAGTCGTACCGGGCCACGTTCGCGCTGCTGCTGGCGCTGCAGGTCTCGGCGGTCGCCTGGATGCTCGTGGCCAGCCGCGGTGCGGCGGCGGTGCTGCCGGAACTGGCGCCGACGCGGGACAGGAGTTGACGATGCTTCGCTACGAAACGATCCCGGTGACGGCCTTCCAGCAGAACTGCTCGCTGCTGTGGTGCGACCGCACGCTCGCCGCGGCGGTGATCGACCCGGGCGGCGAGATCGATCGCATCACCGCGGCAGCGGCGAGGCGCGGCGTGCGCGTCGAGCAGATCCTGCTGACGCACGCCCACATCGATCACGCCGGCGGGACCGGCGCGCTGGCGCGAGCGCTGAACGTGCCGATCGTCGGCCCGCACCAAGGCGACCGGTTCTGGATCGACGGCATGCCGCAGCAGGCGCGCATGTTCGGCATGCCGCCGGCCGAGCCGTTCGTGCCCGACCGCTGGCTGGGCGACGGCGACACGGTCCGGGTCGGCGAGGTGACGCTGGCGGTGCGGCACACGCCGGGTCACACGCCGGGCCACGTGGTGTTCCACGATGCCGAATCGAAGCGCGCCTTCGTCGGCGACGTGCTGTTCGCCGGCGGCATCGGCCGCACCGACTTCCCGGGCGGCGACTACGACACGCTGATTGCCAGCATCACCGGCCGGCTCTGGCCGCTCGGCGACGACACGGTGTTCATTCCCGGCCACGGTCCGGAGAGCACGTTCGGGCGCGAACGTCGCAGCAACCCGTTCGTCGCCGGCACCTGAGCGGGCAGGCCGTCCGCTACCGCTGCGCCGCCTGCGCGATCTCGTACTCGCGCAGGAAGTCCGCCCCGACGTCGATCGTCGGGTCGACCCGGCGCAGCGCCGCGTACAGGATCGCCAGCAGGTTCAGCCCGCAGTAGCGCCCGGGCAGGGCGCGCAGCGTGTACTTCGGCGCCGGATCGTCGATGTCGAGTCCCCGCTGGCCGAGCACGGCGATCTCCAGCGCGATCTTCTCGATCTCCTGCGGCCCGAGCCGCCCGAACTCGCGCAGCGCGACGGCGATGTAGTTCACCACCTCGCCGCGGATCTCGCCGTGGTCGACGCAGCGCAGGCTCGCCTGCGCGATGCGCGTGCGTGCCTGCGCGGCCCGCGCCGCGACGGACGAGCCCGGAAAGCGCGCGATCAGCTCGGCGCACAGGCGGTCGGCCTCCGGCAGGTGCTCGCGGCCGAGGGTCTGCAGGCACCCGGCGAGCTCGAGCATCGCCTTCGGATCATCGGGCAGGCGGCGCAGCGCCTCGATGCGCTCGAGCACTGCCTCGCTCGGCGGCTGCGACTGCGTCATCGCGCGCCCGCTCACTGGCGCAGCGCGCCGAGCCCGACCAGGCGCTGCTGCCAGCTCGCCGCGTGGCGGCGCAGCGCCCGCTGGATCTGCGCCTCGTCGACCGCGGCGAGCCGCCGCTGCTCCATCACCACGCGGCCGTCGATCACGCTCGCCACCACGTCGTCGGCGCGGGCGTAGAACACCAGTGCCGCGTAGTCGCCGTAGAACGGCTGCAGGTGCGACCGGTCGAGCTCGACCAGCACGAGGTCGGCCTTCCTGCCGGGGGCGAGGGTGCCGATCTCGTGCTCGAGGCCCATGATCCGCGCCGCACCGACGGTGGCGTACCACAGCGCCTCGCGGCAGCTGATCGCGCCGGCGTCGCCGGCCACCAGGCGCAGCGCGTTGACCGCGTTGCGCATCATCTCGAACGGGTCGTTCTGCATCCAGTCGGTGGCAAAGCCGGTCGCGATGCCGCGGCGGACGATCGCGTCGAAGCGCGGATACCAGCCGCGGCGGGGATAGATGGTCGGGGTGTGCGCGTAGGTCGCGCCGGTGGCGGCCACCGCATCGAGGTCGGCGTCGGTGGCGAAGCTCAGGTGCGCCACCACCACGTCGGGTGCCAGCACGCCGAGATCGCGCAGGTATTCGAGCGGGCCGCGGTCCTGCGCGCGGCGGATCTCGGCGACCTCGCGGCGCGACTGCGCGGTGTGCACGTGCAGGCCGACCTTCAGGCGGTCGGCTTCGGCGCGCAGCTGCCGATGCAGCGCCGGCGAGCAGGTGTCGCTGGCGTGCGGGCCGAGGCGCGCCTGGATGCGGCCGCCTTCGCGGCCGTGCCAGCGCTCGGCGAAATCGACGCCCTCGCGCAGCCGCTGCTCGCCGATCGCCGGCTGGTGGGTGTAGTCGTCCAGCGCCAGCCGGTCGAGCGCCACGTCGAACACCTTGTTGGCGATCTGCGCCCGCAGTCCGCTCGCCGCGCAGGCCTCGGCCAGCAGGTCCGGCGCGTACCAGAGGTCGTTCACGGTGGTGAAGCCGGAGCGGATCATCTCGGCCGCGCCAGCCCAGGCGAGATCGCGCCACTCCTCGCGGCCGATCGTCTTTTCCATGCGGAAGGCGACGTCGTACAGCGCCGAGCCGCCGGCCACGTCGTCGGTGCGGCCGCGGAACACCAGCGACGCCGCGTGCGTGTGCGCATTGACGAAGCCCGGCAGCACCGCCACCGTCGGCCCGCCGATTTCGCGCCGCGCCCGCCAGCTGCCCGCCGGCAGGCGCTCGCCGGCGTGGACGATGCGCCCGTCGTCGACGGCCACCTCGGCGTCGCGCAGGACCGGCAGCTCCCCGGTCATCGGATAGAGGAATCCCGCCCGCACCAGCAGATCGATCTCGCGCATCGCAGCTCCCGGTCGACGCCGGCGAGGATAGCCCGACCCCCGGCACCTGCCCCTGTCGCGGCTGTGCTAGAAGCGATTCACCGCCGGACCCGGGGTCCGGCTGCAGGCCCGTCCATGGCACGCATCATCCCGACCGACTGGCGCACCCTGGAGTCGACCGGCGCCGCGCAGCGCGAACGCGAGACGCTGGAGGTGCTCGGCGCCGGTTTGCCGGAGGAACTCACCGTGTTCCACGGCGTGCACTGGACGCGCGTCGACAAGGCAACGGCGGCGTTCGGCGAGGTCGACTTCGTGGTCGTCTCGCCGTCGGCGCGGATCCTGCTGATCGAGCAGAAGTCGGGCTTCCTGACCGAGACGCCGGAAGGGCTGGTCAAGAAGTACTCGGGCAAGGAAAGGCTCGTCGCGGTGCAGCTCGACCGCACGTTGCAGGCGCTGCGTGCCCGTCTGGCGACAGTGCTGCAGGGCGAGCCGGTTGCGATCGAATACCTGCTTTACTGCCCCGACTACACGGTGAAGCAGCCCGGCACCGCCGGGCTGCCGCCCGAGCGGATCGTCGACGAGCGAACGCGCCCGCGGCTGTGCGCGCGCGTCCTGGAGGCGCTGCCGCCGGAGCCGCCGCGCGAACTGCTGGCGCACAAGCTGCGCCGCTTCTTCGAGAACGAGCTGCAGCTGGTGCCGGACGTCAGCGCACTGCTCGGTCGCGCCGAGCAGATGGTCACCCGGCTCGCCGGCGGGCTGGCCGTCTGGGCACGCAAGCTCGAATTCGAGCCGTTCCGCCTGCGGGTGATCGGCACCGCAGGCTCGGGCAAGACGCAGCTGGCGCTCGCGGTGCTGCAGGACGCCGCCGCGCAGGGCCGGCGGGCGCTGTATGCGTGCTTCAACCGGCCGCTGGCCGATCACCTGGCGCAGCTCGTGCCGGGCGAGGTCGAAGTGGCGAGCTTTCACCAGCTGTGCGACCGGCGCCTGCGCGCCGCCGGCGAGTCGATCGACTACCGCCAGCCGAACGCCTTCGCGCTGATCGAGGAGCGCTTCGGCGCGCTGCCGGTGCCGTCGCAGGAGCAGTTCGACGAGCTGGTGATCGACGAAGGGCAGGACTTCCAGCCGGCCTGGAAAGACGCACTGCTGCGCTGGCTGCGGCCGGGCGGACGGGTCTGGTGGCTGGAAGACCCGATGCAGCGGCTGTACGAGCGCCCGCCGGTGGAGCTGCCCGGCTTCGTGGCGCTGCGCGCCGAGACCAACTACCGCAGCCCGCGCGACGTGCTCGGCTACCTGAACCGGCTGCTCGCCAGCGCAAGGCCGATCGAGGCGGCGAGCCCGATCGCCGGCGGCGAGGTCGAGTTCCTCACCTATTCCGACTCCGAGTCGCTGCTGGCCGGAACCAGGCGCGCGGTGACGAAGGCGCTGCACAGCGGCTTCCGGATCGGCGACACGGTGCTGGTGACCTTCAGCGGCCGCGAGCGGTCGGTGCTGCACGGCTTCGACCAGGTCGGCCCGCACCGGCTCAGGTCGTGGCAGGGGCGCTACGACCTGTTCGGCCGGCCGGAGTTCTCCGACGGCGAGCTGCTGATCGACACCGTCTACCGCTTCAAGGGCCAGTCGGCGCCCTGCGTGATCCTGACCGAGGTCGACTTCGAGGCATTCGACGACCTGGCGCAGCGCAAGCTGTTCGTCGGCTTCACCCGCGCATCGATGAAGCTGCTGGTCGTGCTGTCGGAGCGGGCCGCCGGTCTGCTGCTGGCGCGGGCGCCGTAGCGACCGGTCGCGGGTGAACGCGGCCGGGGCCGGTGGCGGCACAGTTGATGCCGGTCAGCGCGCGCTACCCCGACGCTGCGGACAATTCAACCGAGGGCGGCGAGGATCACGCCAGCACAGCGGGGAATCGAGATGAAATCACTTCTGGTGTCCGTGGACGGCTCGCCGAACGCCGACCGCGCGGTGGCCTTCGCGATCAGGATGGCGCAGGCGGTGCAGGGGATGAAGGTGATCGTGCTCAACGTGCAGGAGCAGCTCGAGCGCTGGTACGCGCACGGGCTGGCCAGCGACTCGTCGCGCGAGCACCTGAAGCAGCAGGGCCAGGCGCAGGCCGCAGCCGCACGCAAGCTGCTCGACGAGTCCGGCTGCCCCTACGAGTTCCTGATCGTGTTCGGCAAGCCGGCCGAGACGATCGTGCAGGTGGCCAGGGACCACGGCTGCAGCGGCATCGTCATGGGCACGCGCGGCCTGGGCGAGCTGCAGAACGTGTTCATCGGCTCGACCTCGTTCAAGGTCGTGCAGCTGTCGGACCTGCCGGTGACCCTGGTCAAGTAGGGCGCTGCGCCGGCATTCCGGCAGCGCCGCTGTTGTGCGTCGCGGCGCGATTGCGGAGACCGCGAACGGCGCCCGCGGGCCTTCCCGGGTCAACCTGTGTCCCTAGCGTGTGATCGAGTCGCTGGTCTCGACGTTTCTGGCCGGGTCGTAGGTGTAGCCGGACAGCGAGATGCCCGTCACCGTGAAGGTAAAGACGCTGCCGCTGGTGGCCCTGACTCTTGCTGAACGGAAATCCGCCTGGCCGGACGAGTTGGTCAGGACCGAGCCGGTACCACTGTCGGCGCCGCTCCACGTTCCGCTGACTGTCGCCCCGGAAACGG
>CP070661.1:3040600-3196318 GCA_020355165.1 Burkholderiales bacterium | reverse complement strand
GTGCCGCCTTCGGCGCCGGTCGCGCTGCCGCCTTCGCGGCCACCTTCGTCGTCGACTTCGTCGCGGCCTTCGTCGCGGCCTTCGTCGCTGGCTTGGCGGCAGTCCTTCTCGCTGGCTTGGCGGCGGGCCTCGCCGCGCGCTTCACCGCCGCCTTGGCCGCCTTCTTCGCCGGGGCCTTCGCCTTGGCCGCCTTGGTCGCCGCTTTCTTTGCCGGCTTCGCTGTCTTCGCTTTCGCAACCATCTCTTTTCTACCTCGTCGCCGTCCTGCCCGCAGCGCGCTCAGCGCGCCAGGCAGGCCTCCAAGCCCTTGAGAATCGCGTCCTTCGGAAGGTTGCGCCCGATGAACACCATCTTGCTGCCGGGCTTCTCGTCCTTGGCCCAGGGGCGCCCGACGTCAGCGCCCATCAGCATGTGCACGCCCTGCAGGATCATCCGTCGCGGGCTGCCATCCATGAAAAGCACGCCTTTATACCGAAGCATGTCCTGACCGTAAACCTGAGTCAGGGCGCCCATGTACTCCTCGAGCCTGGCGGCGTCGAACGGCCGCTTCGACTCGAACAAGAACGCCTTGATCGCATCGTCGTGCTGGTGATGGTGATGGTCACCGTGGTCATGATCGCCGTGCCCGTGGTCGCCATCATGATCGTGGTCATGATCATGGTGATGGTCGTCGCCGCGGGCGCGCTCGGCATCCGGGTGCTCGGCGGCCAGGAACTGCGGGTCGATCTCGAGGATCGCGTTCAGGTTGAAGCCGCGCAGGTCGAGCACCTCGGCGATCGGGATCTGCCCCATGTGCACGGCGCGGATCGGCGCGCGCGGATTCATCCGCATCAGCCGCTCGCGCAGCGAATCGACCTCGTCGGCGGAGACCAGGTCGGTCTTGCTCAGCAGGATGCGGTCGGCGAAGCCGACCTGGTTCTGCGCCTCCGGCTGGGCGTCGAGCGTCGCATGGCCGTGCTTGGCGTCGACCAGTGTGATCACCGCGTCGAGCAGGTAGTACGAGGCGATGTCGTCGTCCATGAAGAAGGTCTGCGTCACCGGCCCCGGGTTGGCCATGCCGGTGGTCTCGATGATCACGCGCTCGAAAGCAAGATCGCCGCGGGCGCGCTTGTCCTTCAGTTCGGCCAGGATGCGCACCAGGTCGCCGCGCACGGTGCAGCAGATGCAGCCGTTGTTCATCTCGACGATCTGCTCCTCGGTGTCGGCGACCAGCAGATCGTTGTCCACCCCTTCGGGGCCGAATTCGTTCTCGATCACCGCGATGCGGTGGCCGTGGCTCTCCTTCAGGATCCGGTTCAGCAGCGTCGTCTTGCCGGCGCCGAGGAATCCGGTCAGCACCGTGACGGGTACGTTCGGTTCGTTCATCTCCAGCTCCCGCCGGCACACGCGCCGGCTGCGGAAGGGGCGCGATTGTAGAAGATCCGCGCCGCGCTCAGCTCAGCCGCTGCAGCAGCAGGCCCTTGAGGTATTCGCCCTCGGGGTGGGTCATCCGTAGGGGGTGGTCCTCGCCGGCCGCCAGCCGCCGCAGCAGCTGCGCATCGACGCCGGCATCGATCACCGCGCCGGCGACGATCTTCTGGAACAGCTCGACGCCGATCGCGCCCGAGCACGAGAAGGTCAGCAGGTAGCCGCCCGGCGCGAGCAGTCGCAGCGCGCTCAGGTTGATGTCCTTGTAGGCCCTCGCCGCCCGCTCGACGTGGTGGTGGCTGGCGGCGAACTTGGGCGGGTCCAGCACGATCAGGTCGAACGAGCGTTGGTCGGCGCGCAGGGCGCGCAGCGCATCGAAGACGTTGGCGCACTGCCACTGGCCGGCCGGGCCGGCCAGGCCGTTGAGCAGCCAGTTCTCCTGCGCCAGCGCCAGCGCCTCGGCCGACGAGTCGATCGACAGCACGTCGCCGCCGCCGGCCGCCAGTGCCACCGAGAAGGCGCCGGTGTAGCAGAAGCAGTTCAGGGCGCTCGCCGGCCGGCCCAGTTGCGCCTGGGCGCGCCCGGCCAGTGCCGCCGCCAGTTCGCGGTTGTCGCGCTGGTCGATGTAGTAGCCGGTCTTGTGGCCGCGGCGCACGTCGACCCAGGCGCGCCGCTGATGCTCGCGGATGGCGATGCGCGGCGGCGGCTCGGCGCCGCGCGCCACGCCGAAGGCCGGCGCCAGCCCTTCGCGCGCCCGGCCGGCGCTGTCCGAGCGGTCGAAGACGTTGGCGCAACCGGTCGCCGCAACCAGGGCGTCGAGCAGCGCGTCGCGGTGCGCCTCGACGCCGGCGGCCTGAAACTGCACGACCAGCTGATCGGCGTAGCGGTCGGCGATCATCCCCGGCAGGCCGTCGGCTTCTCCGAACAGCAGCCGCAGCGCGTCGCTGGCGGCGGCCAGGTGTGCGCGCCGGCCGACTGCTTCCTTCACGCGCGCCGCCAGCCAGGCGGCGTCGATGCGCTCGCTCTCGGTGAAACTCCAGCAGCGCGCGCGCAGGGTCGACGAGGGCGAATAGGCGGCCCAGGCCAGCCATTGCCCGTCGTGGCTGCGCACGGCGACGGTCTCGCCCGCGGCCGGTGCGCCAGCGACGCGGCCGATCGCGGTGTCGTAGAGCCAAGGGTGGCGGCGCCGCAGCGAGCGCTCCTTGCCTGGCTTGAGGATCAGTTCGGCGGTGGCGTTCATTGCGCCGGCCGACCTTCAGCCGCCGGTTCTGCGGCGCGCGCGCGGATGGGCGGCGTCGTACGTCTTCGCCAGGTGCTGCCAGTCGAGCCGGGTGTAGATCTGCGTCGTCGCGATGCTGGCGTGGCCGAGCAGCTCCTGCACCGCGCGCAGGTCACCGCTGCTCTGCAGGACGTGCGAGGCCATCGAGTGGCGCAGCACGTGCGGGTGCACGCGCACGCCGAGGCCGAGCGCGACTGCCAGCCTGGCCAGGCGCAGCTGAACGCTGCGCGCGCCGATCCGGCCGCCGTGGGCGGAGATGAACAGCGCGCGCGAAGCGGCGCCGGGCAGGGTCCCCCGAGCGTGCAGCCACTGGCGCAGCGCCTCGCGTGCCGGCGCACCGACGGGCACCTGTCGCACCTTGCCGCCTTTGCCGACGACCGTGACCCGCCGTGCCCGCAAGTCGAGCCACGAGGTCGATCCGGCCCCGTCCCCGTCGGGGTCGAAGTATTGCCGGTCGAGCCGGACCAGTTCCGACAGCCGCAGGCCGCTGGAATACAGCAGCTCGACGATCGCCTTGTCGCGCAGCGCCAGCGGCGCGGCGGCCGGCTCGTGTCCGGCGAGCCGGACCGCCTGATCCGGGGCCAGTGCCTTGGGCAGCCGCTTGGCCCGTCGCGGCGCCCGGATGCCGAGCACCGGGTTGCCGGCCACCTCGCCGCGCGCCCCCAGCCACTCGTAGAAGCGGCGCCAGGCCGACAGCTTGCGCGACAGCGATGCCGGCGCCATGCCGCCGGCGTGCAGCCGCGCCAGCGCGTGCCGGACATCGGCGGCCAGCAGCTGGGGCAGCGGCCTGCCACCGGTCAGCTCGGCGAGTTCGGCAAGGTCGCCGCGGTAGGCGGCGACGGTGTTCGGCGACAGCCGGCGCTGCCGGGCGAGTTCGTCGAGGAACCGGCTGACCGGCTCAGGCGTGCGGACCGCGCTGTCGCCGGTTGTCTCGTCCATCGCGCCTCAGGGGCGCAGCCGAGCCAGCGCCGCGCTGGCCAGCTCGTTGATGCGCGACAGGAAGGCCGTGCCCATGGTGATCTGGAACCGGTCGGGGTCGGGCGAGCCCAGCGCCAGCAGCCCGAACGCCCTCGGCTCGCCGCCGACGCGCAGCGGCATCATGGCCAGGCTGCGGATGCTCGCCGGGTCGGTCGCCATCCAGCCCGCCGCCTCGAAGCCGACGTTCGAGCCGCAGAAGGGCGCCTGCATGCTGCTGGCCAGGCGGACGATGTCGTCGCCGGCCGGCTGCGCCCAGTCTTGGCCGGCGAATTCCGGCGCCACGTCCCACAGCCGCAGCGCACCGAACGGCACGCTGAACTGCCGTATCAGTTCGTCGAGCAGCGTGCGCGGAAGCTGCGCCGCGTCGGTCTGCATCAGCAGCGCGCGGGCCCAGTGCACGACGCGGTCGGCGATGGCATCGTTCTCCTCGCCGTGGCGGAGCATGTCCGCCAGGCGCAACTCGAGCGACTTGATCCGCTCGCGCAGGACCATCGACTGTCGCTCGACCAGCGACACGGCATGGCCGTCCTGCGGGTGCGGAATGGCGACGCTGGCCAGCACGTCGGGGTGGCGGACGAAGAAATCGGGGTGCTGGGACAGGAACTGCGCAACTTCTTCGTGGGTCATCGGGGGCCCTTAGAGTTCGATTTCGCCGTCGAAAACCGCTTCCGCCGGACCGGTCATCAGCACCGCCCGGCCGGCGCCGGCCCAGGCGATGCGCAGCTCGCCGCCGCGGGTGTGCACGGCGACCGGCGAGTCGAGCGCGCCGCGCAGGATACCGGCCACCGCGGCCGCGCAGGCGCCGGTGCCGCAGGCCAGCGTTTCGCCGACGCCGCGTTCCCAGACGCGCAGCCGGATCGCGTGACGGTCGAGGACCTGCATGAAGCCGGCGTTGACCCGCCGCGGGAAGCGCCGGTGATGCTCGATGACCGGTCCGTCCTTCGCCACCGGCGCCTGCTCGACGTCGACGACGACCTGCACCGCGTGCGGATTGCCCATCGACAGCACCGACAGCTCCGCCGTGCGGCCGTGGATCTGCAGCGGCCACAGCCGGTCGTGCTGCTCGGCGCGGGCGACCAGGCCCTCGGCGTCGAACGGCACGCTTGCCGGCTCGAGCACCGGCGTGCCCATGTCGACCGTCACCCCGCCGTCGTCCTCCAGCCGCGGCTCGATGACGCCGCCGAGCGTCTCGACGCGGATCGCCCGCTTGTGGGTCAGTCCGCGCTCGTGCACGAAGCGCACGAAGCAGCGGGCGCCGTTGCCGCACTGCTCGACTTCGCCGCCGTCGGCGTTGAAGATGCGGTAGCGGAAGTCGAGCCCCGGCTGGCCGGGGCGCTGCACCAGCAGGATCTGGTCGGCGCCGATGCCGAAGCGCCGGTCGGCCAGCCGCTGCAGCTGCGCCGCCGACAGCTCGACCCGCTGCGAGATGCCGTCGAGCACGACGAAGTCGTTGCCCGCTCCCTGCATCTTGGTGAAGCGCAGTCTCATGGCGCGGATTATCGCCGCACGAGCCGACGGGCGCGCCGGTGGTGTCCCGTCAGTAGAACGGCGGCGAGCCTGGCGGCCGCGTCTTGAAGCGCTTGTGCGTCCACAGGTACTGGTCCGGCAGGCGAAGCACCCAGCGCTCGATTGCGCGGTTCATCTGCTCGGAGTCCGCCTCGACACTGGGGCCGGGGAAGTCGCGCCACGGTTCCTCGAAGTGCAGCACGTAGCCGTCGTCGGTCATCTCGGTGACCGCCATCACTACCTTGGCGTCGATCAGCCGCGCCAGGCGGCTGACCATCGGCAGGGTCGCCGCCGGTACGCCGAAGAAGGGCACGAAGATGGAGTTGGTCGGCCCGTTGTCCATGTCCGGCAGGTAGTACAGGGGCAGGCCGGCCTTCATCGCCCGCAGCACCTCCTTCAGTTCCGACGCGCCGCGCCGCGGGATCAGCACCGGCTCGTTGAAGCGCTGCCGCCCGGCCAGCAGCTGCGCGTCCCACGCCGCGTTGCTCTGTCGCGCGTAGATCGAGACGCCGCGCACGAGCGTGTTGACGCGCAGGCCGCCTGCATCCAGTCCAACGAAGTGCGGCGCCAGCAGGATCAGCGGCCGGTTGGCCGGGCTGCTCACGTGCTCCGCGCCCTCGACGCGCACCAGCCGCTCGACCGCTTCACGGCTGCCACGCCAGAGCACCGAGTGGTCGAGCACGCTGCGCGCGATGTTGCGGAACAGGCGCCGGCCGACAGCGCGCCGCTGCGCTTCGCTCATGTGGGGAAAGCAGGCGCGCAGGTTCGCCAGCGTGACGCGGCGGCGCGGACGCACCAGCAGCCACAGCAGGTCGCCGATCAGGCCGGCCAGCCGCGCCCGCGCCGCGACCGACCAGCCTGCGGTCGTGTTGATCAGCGCGATCCATGCGCGCGCCAGCGCCTCGCTCACGGCGCCTCCGCCGCCGTGGCGCCCGCCGCCGCCGTGCCGCCTGGCGTCTTGTAGCGGTTGTAGCCCCACAGGTACTGCGCCGGACATTGGCGGATCAGCGCTTCGAGGGCCAGGTTCAGCCGCTGGGTGTCGGCCTCGAGGTCGCCGGTCAGCGGCTCGTCGAACGGCACCAGCCGCAGCCGGTAGCCGCGGCCGGCCGGCAGGCGCTCGCACAGCGCGAAGACGATGCGCGCCCGGCTCGCCGCGGCCAGACGCACGGGCAGCGTCATCGTGTAGGCGGGTCGCCCGAAGAAGCTGACCCACGCACCTTCGCCGCGCGAGGGAACCTGGTCGGGCAGGATGCCGGCCGTCTGTCCGCTCCTAAGCGAGCGCATCAGCATGCGCACGCCGGCGAGGCTCGCCGGCGCCAGCAGCAGGCCAGGCCGGCCGCGCCGGTCGATCAGTGCGCGCAGCGTCGCCTTGCGCGGCATCCGGTACAGCACGGTCATCGGCCGCGCCTTTGCCTGCGGCAGCGTCGCGTAGTACTGCGCCGCGGCCTCGAAACTGCCCAGATGCGGCGTCAGCAGCAGCAGCGGCTGGCGGCGTGCCAGCAGCGCGGCGAGAGCGCCGGGCTCGGACTCCTGCACGCAACCGGCGATGTCGGACGCCGGCCGCCGCCACAGCCACGCCGCCTCGATGCCCTGCCGGCCGGCATGCGCGATCGCCGAGCGGCGCAGCCGCGGTTCGTCGAGGCCGGCCTGCGCAAGGTTGGCGCGCAGCGTGCGGCGATAGGCCGGCGAAAGCAGGTAGGTCAGCCAGCCCAGCGCGGCGCCGAGCACGTGCACCCAGGCGAGCGGCAGTCGCGACAGCAGGCGGAACAGGGCGGAGAGCACGACGGCCGAGGCGGGCGGCGGACGGAGCGGACGACGACGGCAATGCTAGAGGATGGCCGGCGCCGCTCGCCTATAATCCTCCGCCAGCCGCCGAGTTAAGGAACAACTTGCAGGGCGGGCCGGGCCGCGGGGCCGGGCGAGTACTGCTAAAGCGTCACCGCGCTCTCCACCGCGGGCCCGACGCCCGTTCGAACATCAGACCCCTGGAGAGCGACAAGTGGCAAGCGACTTCCTCTTTACTTCCGAATCGGTGTCGGAAGGTCACCCGGACAAGGTGGCCGACCAGATCTCGGACGCGATTCTCGACGCGATCCTCGCCCACGACCCCCGTTCGCGGGTCGCCGCCGAGACGCTGGTCAACACCGGCCTGGTGGTGCTGGCCGGCGAGATCACCACCAACGCCTACGTCGACTACATCCAGGTCGCGCGCGACACGATCAAGCGGATCGGCTACGACAACACCGAGTACGGCATCGACTACAAGGGCTGTGCGGTGCTGGTCGCCTACGACAAGCAGAGCAACGACATCGCGCAGGGGGTCGACCAGGCCTCCGACGACTACCTGAACCAGGGCGCCGGCGACCAGGGCCTGATGTTCGGCTACGCCTGCGACGAGACGCCCGAGCTGATGCCGGCGCCCATTTTCTACGCGCACCGGCTGGTCGAGCGGCAGGCGAGCCTGCGTCGCGACGGCCGCCTGCCGTTCCTGCGTCCCGACGCCAAGAGCCAGATCACCCTGCGCTACGTCGACGGCAAGCCGCACTCGATCGACACCGTGGTGCTTTCGACGCAGCACAGCCCCGACCAGAGCGAGTCGTCGACCAAGCTGAAGGCGAGCTTCTACGAGGCGGTGCGCGAGGAGATCATCAAGCCGGTGCTGCCGAAGGAGTGGCTGACCAAGGAGACGAAGTACCTGATCAATCCGACCGGCCGCTTCGTCATCGGCGGGCCGCACGGCGACTGCGGGCTGACCGGCCGCAAGATCATCGTCGACACCTACGGCGGCGCCTGCCCGCACGGCGGCGGCGCCTTCTCGGGCAAGGACCCGAGCAAGGTCGATCGCTCGGCGGCCTACGCGGCGCGCTACGTGGCAAAGAACGTCGTCGCCGCCGGGCTGGCGCGGCAGTGCCAGGTGCAGCTGGCCTACGCGATCGGCGTGGCGCGGCCGATGAACATCACCGTCTACACCGAGGGCACCGGCAAGCTGCCCGACGAGAGGATCAGCCAGCTGGTGGCCGAGCACTTCGACCTGCGGCCGAAGGGCATCGTGCAGATGCTCGACCTGCTGCGGCCGGTCTACGAGAAGACCGCCGCCTACGGCCACTTCGGCCGCGACGAGCCCGAGTTCAGCTGGGAGCGGACCGACAGGGCAGAGGCGCTGCGGGCGGCGGCGGGCCGGTAGCGCGGCTGCTGCGATCCGGTCGCCTGCGGTCGGCCGCAAGGCAGGATGCGGCGCGGTCGAGCGGTTAAACTGCGCCCTTGCCCCGAGGAGCGTTGCGACAGGTCGCCCGACCTGCCAGGCTCGGGGCGGCTGCCGGCAGGCAGCCTGTTCCAACGGCGCTCGCAAACTCTTTTTTTGCGAAAGGAGGGCGCGGGATGAGCGCCGTACTGAAACCCAGCACGACCAGCGACTTCGTGGTCGCGGACCTCAAGCTTGCGGACTGGGGCCGCAAGGAGATCCGCATCGCCGAGACCGAGATGCCGGGGCTGATGGCGATCCGCGAGGAATACGCCGCCGGCCAGCCGCTGAAGGGCGCGCGCATCAGCGGCTCGCTGCACATGACGATCCAGACGGCGGTGCTGATCGAGACGCTGCAGGCGCTCGGCGCGCAGGTGCGCTGGGCCAGCTGCAACATCTTCTCCACCCAGGACCACGCCGCGGCGGCGATCGCCGCCCACGGAACGGCGGTGTTCGCCGTCAAGGGCGAGTCGCTCGACGAGTACTGGGACTACACGCACCGCATCTTCGAGTGGCCCGACGGCGGCTACTCGAACATGATCCTCGACGACGGCGGCGACGCGACGCTGCTGCTGCACCTGGGCGCCAAAGCGGAGAAGGACGCCTCCTGCATCGCCAAGCCGACCTCGGAAGAGGAAACGGCGCTGTTCAAGTCGATCCGGGCCAAGCTGGCCAAGGACCCGTCGTGGTATTCGACCCGGCTGGGCAGGGTCAAGGGCGTCACCGAGGAGACGACCACCGGCGTCAAGCGCCTGTACCAGATGGCCCAGGAGGGCCGGCTCGGTTTTCCGGCGATCAACGTCAACGACTCGGTCACCAAGAGCAAGTTCGACAACCTGTACGGCTGCCGCGAGTCGCTGGTCGACGGCATCAAGCGGGCCACCGACGTGATGGTCGCCGGCAAGGTCGCGGTCGTCTGCGGTTACGGTGACGTCGGCAAGGGCTCGGCGCAGGCGCTGCGCGCGCTGTCGGCGCAGGTGTGGATCACCGAGATCGACCCGATCTGCGCGCTGCAGGCGGCGATGGAGGGCTACCGCGTGGTGACGATGGACTACGCGGCCGACAAGGCCGACATCTTCGTCACCGCGACCGGCAACTTCCACGTGATCACGCACGAGCACATGAGGAAGATGAAGGACCAGGCGATCGTCTGCAACATCGGCCACTTCGACAACGAGATCGACGTCGCCGGCCTGAAGCAGTACAGGTGGGAGAACATCAAGCCGCAGGTCGATCACGTGATCTTCCCCGACGGCAGGCGGATCATCCTGCTCGCCGAGGGCCGGCTGGTGAACCTCGGCTGCGGCACCGGGCACCCGAGCTACGTGATGTCCAGCTCGTTCTCCAACCAGGTGATCGCGCAGATCGAGCTCTACACGCGGACCGACAAGTACCCGGTCGGCGTCTACGTGCTGCCGAAGCACCTCGACGAGAAGGTCGCGCGGCTGCAGCTCGCGAAGCTGGGCGCGCAGCTCAGCGAGCTGACCGACGAGCAGGCCCGCTACATCGGTGTCGATCGGAACGGCCCGTACAAGCCCGAGCACTACCGCTACTAGGGGAAGCGGCCAGTCGCGGTGAAGCCGGTGCCGCGCGGCACCGGCGTCGTCATTGTCGTGGGGTTCTCGCTTCGCTCAGGGGAGGCATCGATGCGTATTGCGGTGATGGGAGCAGGCGGCGTCGGCGGCTACTTCGGCGCCCAGCTGGCGCGCGCCGGCCACGAGGTCGCCTTCGTTGCGCGCGGCCGGCACCTGGCGGCGCTGCGCGAACACGGCCTGACCGTCGACAGCGCGGTCGGCCCGGTGCGGTCGTTGCGCGTGCTCGCCACCGACAGCCCGGCCGAGGTGGGGCCGGTCGACCTGGTGATGTTCTGCGTCAAGCTGTGGGACGTCGAGGCGGGCGCGGCGGCGCTGGCGCCGCTGCTCGACAGCCGTGCCGTGGTGATCCCGTTTCAGAACGGCGTCGAGAGCCACGAGATCCTGGCGCGGAGGCTCGGCGCCGAGCGCGTCGCCGGCGGGGTGGCGCAGATCGGCGCGGTGATCCAGGCGCCGGGCGTGATCGCCCACACCGGCACGATGGCCAGGCTGCGCGTCGGCGCCTTCGACGCTCGGCAGCAGCCGCGGCTGCGCGAGTTCGTCGCCGCCGGCCAGGCGGCGGGTGTCGACATCGAGCATGTCGACGACATCCGCCGCGTGCTGTGGGAAAAGTTCGTCTTCCTGGTGGCGATGTCGGGCGCGACCGCGCTGGCGCGGCAGCCGATCGGCGTGGTGCGCGCCGATGCCGATCTGCGCGCGGTGCTGGCGGCGTCGATGGTTGAGACGGTCGCGGTGGCGGCGGCGCAGGGGGTCGCCTTCGACGAGAAGTTCGTCGACCGGCAGCTGGCCTTCGTCGATGGCCTGCCGGCGCAGATGCGCTCGTCGATGCTCAACGACCTCGTCGCCGGCAACCGCCTTGAGGCGCCCTGGCTGGCGGGCGCGGTGGTGCGGATGGCGGCGGCGGCCGGCCTGCCGGCGCCGGTGAACTCGACGATCTACGCGGCGCTCAAGCCGTATCTGGGCGGCGGCGCCTGAGCGAGGGAGGAAGACGTATGCGCATCCTGCTGGTCTGGATACTGAACGCGGTGGCGCTGTGGCTGGTGACGCTGGTGCTGCCCGGCGTGCGGGTCGACGACGAACTGAGCGCCCTCATCGCGGCGATCGTGCTCGGCCTGGTCAATGCGGTGATCAAGCCGGTGCTGGTGATCCTGACGCTGCCGGCGACCGTCCTCACCCTCGGCCTGTTCCTGCTGGTGCTCAACGGCCTGCTCTTCTGGGGCGTGGCCTCGCTGCTGCCCGGCTTCCACGTCGACGGCTTCTGGTGGGGGGTCGGCGGGGCACTGCTGTACAGCATCCTGGCCTGGGCGTTCTCGAACCTGCTGGCCCAGGAAGGGCGCCGGTGAGCGGGCGAACCTTCAGCTTCGAGTTCTTCCCGCCGAAGAGCGAGCAGGGAGCAGAGAAGCTGCGCGCCGTGTGGGCCGAGCTGGCGCAGGTGCGGCCGGCGTTCTTCTCGGTGACTTTCGGCGCCGGCGGCTCGACCAGGGAGGGCACCTGGAGGACGGTGATGGAGATGCACCGCGCCGGCCTGCCGGTGGCGCCGCACATCTCGTGCATGGGCACGACGCGGGCCGAGGTGGCGCGCCTGCTGCACGATTACCGCCAGGCCGGCGTCAAACGGCTGGTGGCGCTGCGCGGCGACATGCCGTCGGGCGCCGCCGGCGGCGCCGGCGACTTCCAGTACGCCAACGAACTGGTGGCGTTCATCCGCGCCGAGGCGGGCGACTGGTTCCACATCGAGGTCGCCGCCTATCCGGAGTACCACCCGCAGTCGCGCTCGCCGGCCGACGATCTGGCCAACTTCGTGCGCAAGGTCGACGCGGGCGCGAACTCGGCGATCACCCAGTACTTCTACAACGCCGATGCCTACTTTCGCCTGGTCGACGCGGCACGAGCCGCCGGCTGCGAGGTGCCGATCGTGCCCGGCATCATGCCGATCACCAATTTCGCCCAGCTGGCGCGGTTCTCCGATGCCTGTGGCGCCGAAATCCCGCGCTGGATACGCCTGAAGCTGGCGAGCTTCGGTGACGATCGCGCCTCGATCCAGGCCTACGGCCTCGACGTGGTCACCGAATTGTGCGAGCGGCTGCTCGCCGCGTCGGCGCCCGGCCTGCACTTCTACACGATGAACCAGGCGCGGCCGACGCTCGAACTGTGGCGCCGACTTGGCCTGCCGCGCTAGGCGGCGGGCCGCCGCGTCAGGCCCGCCGCATCAGAGCAGCAGGCCGCCGATCGTCAGCACCCACCACGCGAACACCGCACCGATGCCGAGGCGCTCGGCCCAGCCGGCGCTGCCGATCAGACGATTTCGACCGTTCATGTGTGCCTCCGTTGGCGTCAAGGCCCGTGCCCTGGCCGTCTCAGGCGTTGGGCTGCACCGGCGCGATGCCGAGCTGCAAGCGGCCGAGCCGCTGGCGCAGGCTGCCGGCGGCGCGCCGCAGCCAGCGCCCGGCGTTGCGCGCGGCTGAGGCCGGCCGGGCTTCGACGATCTGCAGCCGCGTCGGCGCCAGCCCTTCGGCCAGGGCGCGGCCGCCATGCAGCGCCAGCTCGCTTCCCGGGCCGACCACGGCGTCGCCCGGCTGGCCCTCTTCGGTCAGCCAGGTGGCCCCGTACAGCACCCGCACGCGTGCCCCGGGGCCGCCGTCGAAGACGAACAGCTGCTCGTAGCCGAGGTCGATCGTCGTCACTGTTTCAGCTCTGACCTTCATCTGTTCCCTCATGCGGTTTGCGCATCCCTGCGCTGGTCGATGACTGGATTTGACGCCTCCGCCAGTGAACTGACAAACGAAAAGTACGCAGTTGATGGATGCATTTCCTGCATGTATGGTGCGGTGATGGCGACCACTGGGGCATCGCCGGCGCGCCGCCGCCGGCGACCGATCAGCCTGGCACCGCTGCGCGGCTTCGAGGCGGCGGCGCGGCTGCTGTCGTTCACCGAGGCGGCGGCCGAGCTGAACCTGACCCAGTCGTCGATCAGCCGGCAGATCGCCGGCCTCGAACGGCAGATCGGCAAGCCGCTGTTCGTGCGCAGGACCCGCTCGCTGGCGCTGACCGCCGCCGGCGCGCGGCTGCAGCGGGCCGTGCAGCAGGCGCTGGCGGCGATCGACCAGGGGGTCGACGAGCTGCGCGGCGTCGGCAGCGCGCGGCGGATGACGCTGACCACCTACGCGTCGTTCGCCTCGCTGTGGCTGGTGCCGCGGCTGGCTGCCTTCCAGCGTCGTTACCCGGACATCGAGATCCGCATCGACGCCTCCGATCGCGTGCTCGACCTGCAGGCCGAGGACATCGACGTGGCCGTCCGCTGGCTGCCGGCAGCGGCGACGCCCGCGGGGGCGACGCTGCTGATCGACGACGTCGCGGCGCCGGCGGTCAGTCCGCGCCTGCTGCAGTCGGCCGCCTTGCGCAGGCCGGCCGACCTGGCGCAGTGGCCGCTGCTCGATCTGGACGACAGCATCCCGGGAACGGAACGGCTGAGCTGGACCGCCTGGTTCGAGTTCGCCGGCGCCGGCGCAATCGAGCCGGCGGCGGGGCGGCTGGTGTTTTCCTTCGTCGACCAGGCCGTGCAGGCGGCCATTCGCGGCCAGGGCGTGGCGCTGGTGCGCTCGCCGTTCCTGCACGACTGCGTGGCCAGCGGCGATCTGGTCATGCCCTTTCCGAAGCTGCGCATGCCGGTGGGTTACCGGCACGTGCTGGTGGTCAATCCCGGCAGCGCCAAGCGCCCGCACGTGGCGGCGTTCTGCAGCTGGCTGGCCGACGAGTTCCGGCGGGTGCCGCAGCTCGTCGACTGATTGCGGATCGGCGAAGCCGCTTCGGCGGCGGCAGCCAGAGTGCCGGCAGCGGTCGGCGAGCCCGCTTAGAGCACGCCGGACTCGGTGATGCCCAGGTCGAGCTGGATGTCGTGCGGCTGCGGATCGATGCTCTTGATGCGGCCACAGTCGAAAGCGATGCCGACCGTCGACGGCCGCACTGCCAGGCTGGCCAGCGTGCGATCGTAGAAGCCGGCGCCGTAGCCGAGTCGATGGCGCTGCTCGTCGATGCCGACGCACGGGATCACCAGCAGCTGCGGCCTGATCCGCTCCGCCGTGTCCGGCACCTGGATGCCGAACTGCCCGGTCTTCATCGGCATCCGCGGGTGCCAGGGCGCGAACTCGAGCAGCTGCCCGGCGACCAGCGGCAATGCCGCCGCGTGCGCCGGGTTCTCGGCGAGCCAGGTCGTGATCGCCGCCGTCACGTCGGGCTCGCCGCGGGTCGGCCAGTAAAACGCCAGCCGCTGCAGCGGCATGGTGCGCAGCCAGCGCATCAGCCGATCGCTGAGCACGCGCGAGCGCGCCTCGCGATCGGTCAGCTCGTTGCGGGCGGCGAGCAGCTTCGCGCGCAGCGCGCCGCGCCGCGAGTCGGGCGGTAGTCCGTTCGGCGCCGGTGGCGGCGAGGCTCGATGGGTCATCGTCGGATGCCTGTGCTAGCCTGCCCTCATGCTGCAGGTGGGGGCAACACGCATCGTACACATCGCGGTGCTAGCGCTTGCTGCCGTGTTCGCGGGCGGCGTGGCGAACGCGCACTCGCCCGACGGGCGGGGCGGGGCTGCGAGCGGCGACGCGGCGGTGCTTGCCGCGCGTGAGGCGTTCGTCGCCGGCGATCAGAAGCGGCTGGCGCTTGCCGCTGCGGCGATCGGCGAACATCCGTTGCGGTCCTACGGCGAGTTCTGGTCGCTGCAGCTGCGCCTGCGCAACGAGCGTGACGCCGCCGCGGCGCTCGATGACGACGTTGCCGGCTTCCTGCAGCGTCATCCGCGCACCTACGTTGCCGACCGGATCCGCCTCGAGTGGCTGCTCAACCTCGGCAGTCGACGCGACTTCGCCGCCCTGCTGCGCGAGCGGCCAGCGGTGGTCTGGGACGACGACGCGCAGTTGCGCTGCTACGAGCTGCTCGCCCGCTACGTGACGCAGCAGCGGCGGCAGGAGGTCGCCGCCGAGGCGCGCAGCCTGCTCGCCACGACGCGCGAATCGGCCAGCGAGGGCTGCGCGGCGCTGGTCGACGAACTGATCGCCGATGGCCAGCTGTCGGCGTGGACGCGCGTGCGGGCGCTGGTCGAGCACAACCAGCTCGCCTCGGCGAAGCGGGCTGCCGCGGCCTTGCCGGCCGGCGAGGCGGCGCAGGCGGCGAAGATCCTCGACCAGCCGGCGCGCTGGCTCGCCACGCATGAACGCCGCATCAGCCGTCAGCAGATCGAGCCGGCGCTGCTGGCGCTGGCGCGGCTCGCCCGCGATGACCCCGAGCGGGCGGCGCAGTTCGCCTCCTCGCTGAACCTGCACCTGAGCGCCGAGCAGCGTGGCCTGGTCTGGGGCCGCATCGGCCACATGGCGTCGCTGAAGCTGATGCCGGAAGCGTTGGCCTGGTACCGGCAAGGTGGCGAGCAGGTCGGCGTGGCACCGGAGACCGTGCGCGCCGACGAGGTGCTCGAGTGGCAGGTGCGGGCGGCGTTGCGAGCCGGTGACTGGCCGACGGTGCGCAGCACGATCGGGCGGATGCCCGGAGCGCTGGCCGACGAGCCGGCCTGGGTGTACTGGCACGGCCGCGCGCTCGAAGCCGCCGGCGAGCACGAGGCGGCGGCGCGCGAGTACGCGCGGATCGCCGACCGCTTCGAGTTCTACGGCAAGCTCGCCGCCGAGGAGCTCGGCCGGCCGATCGCGCTGCCCGCGCCGGCGGCGCCCGTCAGCGGCGATGAACTGGCGCAGATGCAGGGCAATGCCGGCCTGCGCCGGGCACTGAAGTTCTACGAGCTCGGCCTGCGCTTCGAGGGCCACCGCGAATGGAACTGGCAGATCGGCGTGGCCAACGAAGGCGGCCGCATGACCGACCGGCAGATGCTGGCGGCGGCCGAATTCGCGCGCCGCAACGGCGTCATCGACCGCATGATCTCGACCTCCGAGCGCACGCGCGAGCAGTTCGACTTCACGCAGCGCTTCCCGGCGCCGTACCGCGAGCAGCTCGAGGAGCACGCGCGTGCCGCTGGCCTCGACCCGCCGTGGGTCTACGGGCTGATCCGCCAGGAGTCGCGCTTCATCGAGGACATCCGCTCCTCGGCGGGGGCCTCGGGGCTGATGCAGCTGATGCCGGCCACCGCGCGCTGGGTCGCGCGCAAGGTCGGCATGAGGGACTACAGTCCCGGCCGGGTCACCGACGTCGACGTCAACCTGAAGCTGGGCACCAGCTACCTGCGCATGGTGCTCGACGACGTCGACGGCCATCCGGCGCTGGCCTCGGCCGGCTACAACGCCGGCCCCGGCCGGCCGCGCGCCTGGCGCGCCGCGCTGCCGGGCCCGGTCGAAGGGGCGGTCTTTGCCGAGACCATCCCGTTCAACGAGACCCGCGACTACGTCAAGAAGGTGATGTCGAACGCGATCTACTACGCGGCGCTGTTCGACGACCGCGCGCCGTCGCTGAAGCAGCGGCTCGGCACCGTCTCTCCGAAGGCCGCGGGGAGCACCTCGTTGCCGTAGCCGGCCCGCCCGCACCGCGCGGAGTGGCCCGTAGAATCGTCGCGCCCGTACTCGAGCGCGGACATGCGGCACAGGAACATCCTCGTCATCGGCGGCGCCGGCTTCGTCGGTCGCTACATCGTCAGCGAACTGGCCGGCCGCGGCTGCCGCGTGCTGGTGCCGGCGCGCCGCCGCGATCGCGCCAAGCACCTGATCACGCTGCCGACCTGCGATGTGGTCGAAGCCGACGTGCACGACGATGCGTCGCTGCAGGCGCTGGCAGCCGGCCAGGACGCCGCGATCAACCTGGCCGGCATCCTGCACGGCAGCCAGGCGAGGTTCGAGCAGGTGCACGTGACGCTGACGCAGCGGCTGCTCGATGCCTGCGCCGGCGCCAGGGTCCGTCGCTACCTGCACATGAGCGCGCTCGGCGCCGACCCGAGCGGGCCGTCGATGTACCAGCGCAGCAAGGGGCGCGCCGAGCAGGCGGTGCGCGATTCGAAGCTCGCCTGGACCATCTTCCAGCCGTCGGTGATCTTCGGCGCCGAGGACAGCTTCCTCAACATGTTCGCCCGGCTGGCGGCGATCGCGCCGGTGCTGCCGATCGGCGGCGCGGAGGTGAAGTTCCAGCCGGTGTGGGTCGAGGACGTCGCGCACGCCTTCGTCAACAGCCTCGACAACGAGGCCACGGTCGGCCGGACCTACGAGTTGTGCGGGCCGCGGGTCTACACGCTGCGCGAGCTGGTGCAGTTCGCCGCCGAGGCCGCAGGCCACCGGCGGCCGGTGCTTGCCCTGCCGGACGGCATCGCGCGGCTGCAGGCACGGCTGATGGAGCTGGCGCCGGGCGAGCCGCTGCTGTCACGCGACAACCTCGACTCGATGAAGCGGGACAGCGTCGCCAGCCGGCAGCCGTACGCGCCGGCGCCCGAGCTCGGCATCAGCGCGACGCCGATGGAGCCCGAGGCGTCGCTGTACCTGGCCGGCCTGCATCCGCGCACGCGCTTCGGCGGCTTCCGCGCCCGCGCGCGCCGCTGAGCGGGCGCCGGGCGTCGGCCAAGCATGGACCAGCGGCCGGCGGCGGCCCGAGGAGAGAGCGATGGCACTGACGCTGGTGATCGGCAACAAGAACTACTCGTCGTGGTCGCTGCGGCCCTGGCTGGCGATGAAGATGGCCGGCATCGGTTTCGACGAGCTGCGCATCCCCCTCGACCAGCCTGACACCAAGGCCGGCATCCTGCGGCATTCGCCGACCGGCAAGGTGCCATGCCTGATCGACACCGGCAGCGCCGGCCGGCTGACGGTGTGGGAGTCGCTGGCGATCTGCGAGTACGTCAACGAGGCGTACGCCGACGGCCGCCTGTGGCCGGCCGATCGCGCCGCACGGGCACGCGCCCGTTCGGCAGCGTCCGAGATGCACGCCGGCTTCGCCGCCCTGCGCACGCACATGTCGATGGACATCCGCGCGCGCAAGTTCGAGCGCGGCGCCGCCGCCATCGCACGCGAGGACGTCGCCGCCGACATCACGCGCATCCGCGCGCTGTGGTTCGACGCGCTGCTGCAGTCGAGCGGGCCGTTCCTGTTCGGCGACTTCTCGATCGCCGACGCGTTCTTCGCTCCGGTGGTGATGCGCTTCGTCACCTACGGCGTCGATCTGGCGCCGCAGCTGGCCGCCTATCGCGACCGCGTGGTCGGCCTGGCGCCGATGCAGCGTTGGATCGCCGACGCGACGGCCGAGGTCGAGGACCTGGGCGACCATTGAGCACTGCCTGGCGATGAAGATCTACGCCGTCGGCGGCTGCGTGCGTGACCAGCTGCTCGGCGCGCCGGTCGCCGACCGCGACTGGGTCGTCGTCGGCGCCACCGCCGAGGAAATGGTGGCTGCCGGGTTCCGGCCGGTGGGCCGCGACTTTCCGGTCTTCCTGCACCCTCGGACCAACGAGGAATACGCGCTGGCGCGAACCGAGCGCAAGACCGCGCCCGGCTACCGCGGCTTCGTGTTCCACGCCGCGCCGGACGTCACCCTGGAAGCGGACCTGGCGCGGCGCGACCTGACGATCAATGCGATGGCGCTCGGCGAGGATGGTGTGCTCGTCGACCCGTTCGGCGGCCGCGCCGACCTGCAGGCGAAGGTGCTGCGCCACGTCGGCCCGGCCTTCGCCGAGGACCCGGTGCGCATCCTGCGGGTGGCGCGCTTCGCCGCGCGGCTGCCCGGGTTCCGCATCGCCGACGAAACGATGCGGCTGATGGCCTCGATGGTCGAGGCCGGCGAAGTCGACGCCCTGGTGCCGGAGCGGGTCTGGCAGGAACTGTCGCGCGGACTGATGGAGGCGGCGCCTTCGCGCATGTTCGAGTCGCTGCGCGCCTGCGGCGCGCTCGCCCGGCTGTTGCCGGAGGTCGACCGGCTGTGCGGCGTGTCGCTGCCGGCCGCGGTGCAGCCGACGGCCGACGCCGGCGTGCCGCTGATGCGGGCGCTCGATGCGGCCGCGCGTATCGGCGCGGCGCTGCCGGTCCGCTGGGCGGTGCTGCTGCACGACCTCGGCGAGGGTGCGGCGCCGCCGGGCGAGCGGCCGCCGCACATCGGTCACGACGGGCGCGGCGTCGAGCTGGCGCGCCAGGTCAACGAGCGGCTGCGCGCGCCGAACGACTGCCGCGACGCGTCGATCGTCGCCGCGCGCGAGCACGGACACATCCAGCGCGCCCTCGAACTCGACGCCGCGGCGCTGCTGCAGCTGCTCGAGCGCTGCGACGCCCTGCGCAGGCCGGCGCTGCTGGCGCACGTGCTCGATGCCTGCGAGGCCGCCGCGCCGGGGCGCGGCGGCCACGAGGGCGACGCCTATCCGCAGCGGCAGCGCATCCTCGCCGCGCTCGAAGCGGCGCGCGGCGTCGACGCCGGCGCGATTGCTGCACGCGCCGGGCCTGACGGCGAGCGCATCGCGCAGGCGGTGCATCGGGCGCGGGTGGCAGCGATTGCCGCCCGGCTCGACGGCTGAGGGGCGTACGGGCGCAGCGAGCACCGGCGCCGCGACGCCCGCGAACAGTGCCGTGCCGAGCCTGACGACCGGCCGGCCGGGCTTGCGTCGGCGGTGTGCCGCCGGCGGCCCGGCCGCCGATCAGCGTATGCGCCGCGCCTCGACGTAGAAGCGTTTCTCGTCCGCCTCGCCCATCGAGAAGGTCTTGCGCGGCAACGGACCCTCGCGCACCACGCGCCGGAGCAGCTCGCGCTTGCCCACCGTGCCGATGTGCAGGCCGACGCAGCCGGGCTGCTGCGCCAGCCGCGCCAGCGTCTCGTCGCCATGCACGTAATCGACGTGGCTGGCGCCGCCCTGCCTGACGAAGCGCTCGACGAAGGGCTGCAGCGTGCCGACCGCCAGCGACGACGGCGGATCGGCGAATTCGGCCACCGCGAAGCGCTCGCCGGGGCCGACCAGTCCCGCTGCCTGCCGGCCCGGCGGCAGCTCGCGCAACCGCTGGCGCATGGCCGGCGCCGACGGCAGGTCGGTGAAGGCGACCCGCTCGCCGAATTCGCCCTGCAGCGCCGCCCGCACGTCGGCCGAGACGCCGAACAGCAGCCGGTGGATCGGCTCGAATCCGAGCGCCGGATCGTGGATGTTCTCCACTTCCACCAGCGCCCAGCGCGCCGGGTGGTCCATGCCGACCGTGGCCTTGATGCGCTCCCAGACCGACTTGGCGGTGGCGAGCGAGTGGTTGCCGTCGCCCATCGCGAAGAGCATCGGCGGCGCGCCCTCGGGCAGGCCGTAGCGCTGCGCGCAGGCGTGCGGCTCGGCGAGCGCCTGCAGCGCGCGCACGACCTGCTGGCCGCGCGCCGCGTCGACGGCGTAGCCGGCGACGTGGCCGCCGCCGAGCATCAGCTCGGTCTCGTACAGCGGCGCCAGTGCGGGCCGTGCCGCCGCCAGCGGCTCGATCACCGTGCCCTCGGCGTCGTCGATCAGCACCAGGATGTGCGGCACTTCCAGTGCGGCGTCGCTGCGCACGGCGATGCGCGGCGCCAGTCGCTCGACCATCGTGCCTTCGGTCGGGCGAATCAGGCTGGTCGAACCGGCGCTGAAGTCGTAGCACTCGAGGTCGAGCTCGAGCATCAGTCCGCGGCGCACGCGCGTGCCGAGGCGGCGCTCGACGTAGATCGGGCCCGCGTGCTCGACCAGCAGGCCCTGCTCGAGGTAGCGCCTCATCGTGCGCTTGATCTGTTCGATCCGCGCGGGCGCGTCGGGCCGGTCAAGGTAAACCTCGGGAAAGATCAGGTGCAGCGTCGACGGCGCGTCGCCTACCTCGTCGGCGACGCGGCGCCAGTAGTCCGGCTCGGAGGTGTACTGGTCGCAGGCGATCACCGCCCACTTGCGCAGGTCGATGCCCGGCCGCGGCAGCAGCGGCCTGGGCAGCCGAAAGCCGGTCGGGCTGGCTGTTTCGATGCTCATCGGAGGGTCACGGCCGAGACGGTCGGTATCGAGTGGCGCATCGTAGCGGGTCGGCGCCAGCGTCTCAGAGACAGCGCTGCGAGCACAGCGGTGCCAGTTGCCCGCGGGCAACTGGCTGAAGGCGGGGTCGCGTCGATCGACCGCTGTTCCGCCCGCAGAGCACTACCGGTCGGCCGTCATTCGATCGGAACGGCGAGCGGCGCCTGCGCTCGGCCGGTTACGCGTTACCTGCTCCTCCGTCCGACCCTGCGCCGGGCGAAGGCAGCCCGATTCGGAGCCGCTTCTGCTACGGTCGACCACAAGCCGGGCTTGTGCAAGCGGGGGAAGAATGGACAGGTTTCTTCAGGCGGCTCGTCTGCTGTGGGATTGCGCGCAGTCGGGCCGGTTCATTGACGACCTTCCCGAGCAGATCAGGCCGAGCACACGGGCTGAGGGCTACCAGGTGCAGGCGCACTGGCCGAAGGTCTCCGGCGAGCGCGTCGTCGGTTGGAAGATCGCCGCCACCAGCGAGGCGGGTCGCCGCCACATCGGCGTGAACGGACCGCTGGCGGGCCGGATTCTGCAGTCGCGCGTCCATTCGTCGGGCAGCGAGATCTCCTCGCTCGGCAACGGCATGCGCGTGGCGGAGCCGGAATTCGGCTTTGCGATGGCGACCGACCTTGCGCCACGGGAGTCGGCCTACAGCGTCGACGAAGTGCTCGAAGCGGTCGACCATGTCTTTCCTTCGATCGAGGTGCCCTCGTCTCGGTTTGCCGACTTCGTGCGGGCCGGTGAGGCGCAGCTGCTCGCCGACGATGCCTGCGCCGGGCGCTTCGTCTTCGGCGAGCCTTGCCGCGACGGCTGGCGAACGTCGGATCTGCGGCACCACGAAGTGCGCGGCACGGTGCTGAGGAACGGAGCGCCCGCCGTCGAGCGCGCGGGAACCGGCGAGGCGGTGCTGGGCGACCCGCGTACCGCTTTGATGTGGCTCGTCAATGAACTGAGTCGGCTCGGACTGACCCTGCACGCAGGCCAGGTCGTTTCTACAGGGACCTGCATGGTGCCGATGCCGATCGCGCCGGGCGATGTCGTCGCGGCCGACTACGGGGTTCTGGGACGCATCGAGCTGACCTTCGCCTAAGCCATCCAGGCGGTGCGAGGCCACTGGTGTTGGCGGTGCACGGACCGCTCGGCTGGCGGCCGACGATGCTCGGCCGCGGCGCGTGGCATGCCCGCACGGCGTCGGCGGTGCGGTCAGATCAGCCGGCCGATCAGGAACATCAGCGCCGTCATCAGCACCGTGCTGGCGAACGGAAACGAGTACTCGCGGCCGCCGATGCGGAAGCTGACGTCGCCCGGCAGCCGGCCGATGCCGAGCCTGCGCAGCCAAGGCTGAAGCGCGGTCAGTACCGCCAGGGCGATGAACATCGTCAGCAGCCAGCGCATCGTGTCGTCCTACAGCGTGTGGGTGCGGTCGCCGCGGGTAAAGCCGAGCAACGGCGTGTCGATGCCACGGCCGACGGCCAGCACCTTGAACAGTTCGCCCATCTCCGCTTCCGAGACCAGCCGGTGCGCGGCGCCGGATGCCTGTGCCGTGCCGGCGCGGCCGACGGCGTCGAGCAGGCCGCAGTTGACGAGGAAGTGAGCCTGCGACGCGTAGCCGAGCACGTCGAGCCCGGCGTCGTGCGCCGCCTGCGCCATGGCCGAGAAGTCGACGTGCGCGGTGATGTCGTTCAGCCCGGGCAGCCACAGCGGGTCGGCATGCGAGCGGTGCCGGTAATGGCACATCAGCGTGCCCATCAGCCGTTGCGGGTGGTAGTACTCGCGGCGCGGAAAGCCATAGTCGATCGCCAGAAGGATGCCGTGCTCGAGCCACTGCGCCGCCGAGCGCATCCAGCCGCGGGCGGCCAGTCCGACTTCCGAGCCGTAGCCGTCGGGCAGGCGACCGACCTCGCTTTCGATCTCGGTCACCGCCTCGGCCAGTGTCCGCTCGGCGGGCCGGGTGCCGAACACCAGCGCGCCGCCGCGCAGCATCACGCCGCGTTCGTCGACCGCCTCGCCGCGGCGCACGAACAGGCGCACCGGCATCACGTCGAGCACCTCGTTGGCCAACATCACGCCGCAGACGCCTTCCGGCGGCACCTCGAGCCAGCGCACGCGCGCATCGGCGATCAGCGCGCGCTGCCGCTCGCGCAGGTCGGGCGACGGTTCGACGATCTCGTAGCGCTCGACGGCCACGCCGCGCTCGTCGAGCGCGGCCAGCAGGTCGGCCGCCAGCCGCCCGCTGCCGGCGCCGAACTCGACGATCCGCGGCGAGGTCTGCGCCAGCACCTGCGCCGCCTGCACGGCAAGTGCTCCGGCGAACAGCGGCGAGATCTCCGGCGCGGTGACGAAGTCGCCGCCTTCCGGGCCGCTGCCGAACTTTCGCGTGCCGGCGGCGTAGTAACCCAGCCCGGGCGCGTACAGGGCGAGCTCCATGTAGCGATCGAAGCCGATCCAGCCGCCGGCGGCGTCGATCTCGCCGCCCACCAGCGCGGCGAGTCGCTCGCTCAACGCCAGTGCTTCGGGCGACGGCTCGGGCAGCGACGGTCGGGCGAGCGTCATGGTCGCGGCCATGCTACCGGTAAACTGCGGCGTCCCATGGAGGCGAATCGCAGCGGCGCGGCGTTGGTCACCGGTGGTGCCATGCGCATCGGCCGGGCGATCGCTCTCGCGCTCGCCGCCGACGGCTGGGACATTGCAGTGCACTTCGGGCGCTCGCGGGACGAGGCCGCGGATACCGTGCGCGAGATCGAGGCGCGCGGGCGGCGCGCCGTGGCGCTGGCCTGCGACCTGGCCGATGCCGGCGCCGTGCGCGCGCTGTGCGGCCGCTGCGCCGAGGCGCTCGGGCCGCTCACCTGCGTGGTCAACAACGCGGCGCTGTTCGAGTACGACAGTGCCGCCGACTTCCGGCCGGAAACGCTGGCGCGCCTGAACAGCGTCAACGTCGCCGCGCCGCTGCTGCTGGCGCAGGCGCTGGCCGCGCAGCTGCCGGCGGACCGGCAGGGCGTGGTGGTCAACCTGCTCGACCAGAAGCTGTTCAACCCGAATCCCGACTTCCTCAGCTACACGCTGTCGAAGAGCGCGCTGAAGGAGGCGACCAGGCTGCTGGCCCGTGCGCTGGCGCCGCGCCTGCGCGTGGTCGGCGTCGCCCCCGGGATCACCCTGCGCTCGGGCGATCAGTCCGACGCCGGCTTTGCCGCCGCGCACGCGAAGACGCCGCTCGGTCGCTCGTCGACGCCCGAGGACGTGGCGCAGGCGGTCGTCTACGCGGTGCGCGCGCAGGCGGTTACCGGCACCACGCTGCTGGTCGACGGCGGCCAGCACCTGGTGCCATCGGATCGCGACGTGATGTTCCTGACGGAAGGACCATGACCTGGCTGCTCGACTCCCGGCTGGCGAAGTGCCGGCGGATCTTTCTGCGCGAGGTGCTGGTCGATGCCAACATCGGTATCCACGACTTCGAGCGCGTGGGCAGCCAGCGGCTGGTGATCAGCGTCGACCTGTTCGTGCCGCTGGCGGTGAGCACGCCGCGGCACGACCGCATCAGCGAGGTGCTCGACTACGACTTCGTTCGCCTGACCATCAGCCGCCGCATCGAGCGGGGCCATATCAACCTGCAGGAAACGCTGGTCGACGACATCGCGCGCGCGCTGCTGGCGCACCCGAGCGTGGCGGCGGTGCGGGTGGCGAGCGAGAAGCCCGACGTCTACGAGGATGTCGAGGCGGTCGGGGTCGAGGTGTTCCACTTCCGCGAGGACGCCGCATGAATGCGCCGGCGGAACTGGCCGCGCCGACCGTGCAGGCAGGGCAGAAGGCGGCGCGCGAGGAGAACAAGCTGGGCAAGCGCCTGCTGCGCCTGGCCGGACAGGCGATCGCCGAGTACCGGATGATCGAGGCGGGCGACAGGGTGATGGTCTGTCTGTCCGGCGGCAAGGACAGCTACGGCCTGCTCGACCTGCTGCTGACGCTGCGCAGCCGCGCGCCGGTCGACTTCGAGATCGTCGCCGTCAACCTCGACCAGAGGCAGCCCGGCTTCCCGCCGGACGTGCTGCCGGCCTACCTAGGCTCGCTCGGCGTGCCGTTTCACATCGAGACGCAGGACACCTATTCGATCGTCACGCGGTTGATCCCCGAGGGCGCGACGTACTGTTCGCTGTGCTCGCGGCTGCGGCGCGGCATCCTGTACCGGGTCGCCAGCGAACTGGGCGCGACCAAGATCGCGCTCGGCCATCACCGCGACGACATCGTCGCCACCTTCTTCCTCAACCTGTTCTACGGCGGCAGGCTCAAGGGCATGCCGCCGAAGCTGGTTTCCGACGACGGGCGCCACGTCGTCATCCGTCCGCTGGCCTATGTGAAGGAGGCCGACCTGGCGCGCTATGCGCAGGTCAAGCGCTTTCCGATCATCCCGTGCAACCTCTGCGGCTCGCAGCAGAACCTGCAGCGGCAGCAGGTGAGGAGGATGCTGGCCGAGTGGGAGCGCCGCCATCCGGGCCGGGTGCAGACGATCTTCGGCAGCCTGGCGCGCGTGGTGCCGTCGCACCTGATGGATCCGACGCTGTTCGGCTTCCGCGACCTCGTGCCCACCGGCTTGGCCGACGGCGGCGGCGACATCGCCTTCGACGATCAGCCGTGCGAGCCGCCGGCTGCCGCCGGCGAGGTGATCCGCTTCGCCGGCAGCGGCCCGGACTGACGGCGCCGGCCGCACCGCGGTCGTGCGGCGCCGGCCGCTTGATTCAGGTCAGCGCTGCCGCCGGGCATCGGCGCAACATGGCTTTCAAGGAGGTGCCATGAGAGCCCGTACCGTGACGGTGCGCGACCTGGCCGCGCACGAAGTGGTGACCGTGACCCCGACGACGACACTTGCCGAGTGCGCGCAGATCATGCGCGCCCAGCACGTCGGCACCGTGGTCGTGGTCGACGACCAGGGCCAGCGCGACAACCCGCGCGGGATCGTCACCGACCGCGACATCGTGGTCGAGTCGGTGGCGGTCGGCCTCGATCCGTCGACGCTGACCGCCGGCGACGTGATGACGACGCCGCTGGCGACCGTGCGCGACGGCGACGACATCCTCGACGCGCTGGCGCGCATGCGCGAGCACGGCGTGCGCCGGCTGCCGGTACTCGACGATGCCGGGCACCTGTCGGGCATCGTCGCCGTCGACAACCTGCTCGAGGCGCTGGCCGAGCAGCTCGACGCGGTGGTGCGGGTGCTGAAGGCCGAGCAGACGCGCGAGAGCGCGACGCGCAGGTAGCGACTTCGGCGCCGGGCCGGCGCCGCCGCGTTTGGTCGCGCTTGATACCGGTCACGGCGACCCGGGGCGCGGCGGCTACATTGAGCCGAGGGCAAACGCCGGGGGCCATGCGGTGCCGAAGACCAACGCCGATCTGGCCGCTGCATTCGAGCAGACCGCCGATCTGCTCGAGCTGCAGGAGGCCAATCCCTTCCGCGTCCGCGCCTACCGGAACGCGGCGCGGCTGGTCGGTGAGCTGAAGCTCGACCTGGTGGCGCAGGTGGAGGCGGGCAGGCCGCTGCCGAAGCTGCCTGGGATCGGCGCCGATCTGGCCGGCAAGATCGAGGAGTTCGCTCACTCCGGGCACCTGGCGCTGCTCGACCGGCTGCGCCGGCAGATCCCGTCCGGCGTGGCCGAGATGCTGCAGCTGCCCGGGCTCGGCCCGAAGCGGGTGCGCGCGCTGTACGAGGAACTGCACGTCACCTCGCTCGCCCAGCTGGCGCGCGCCGCGCGCGACGGGCGGATCCGTGCGCTGCCGGGCTTTGGCGCCAGGACCGAGGCGAGCATCCTCGATGCCATCGACGCGCACAGCCACAGGCCCCAGCGGCTGAAGCTGGTCGCCGCGTCGCAGTACGCCGCCGCGCTGCTCGACTGGCTGCGCAAGGCACCCGGGGTGAGCGAAGTGGCGCCTGCCGGAAGCCTGCGCCGCGCCCGCGAGACGGTCGGTGACCTCGACCTGCTCGCCTGCGCGCCGGACGGCGCCGCCGTGTGCCGGCACCTGCTCGCCTATCCCGAGGTCGCCGAAGTGCGCGCCTCGGGCGGCAAGCGCGCGACTGTGCTGCTGCAATCGGGACTGCAGGTCGACCTGCGGGTGGTGCCGACGGCGAGCTTCGGTGCGGCGCTGCTGTACTTCACCGGCTCGAAGGCGCACAACATCCGCCTGCGGACGCTGGCCATCGAGCGCGGACTGAAGCTGAACGAATACGGGCTGTTTGCCGGCCGCCGGACCGTTGCCGCGGCGACCGAGGAAGAGGTCTACCGGGCGCTGGACCTGCCGTGGATCGCACCCGAACTGCGCGAGGACCGCGGCGAGATCGAGGCGGCGCTGAAGAACAGGCTGCCGGCGCTGATCGAGCGCGCCGACCTGGCGGGCGACCTGCACGTGCACACCGACTGGAGCGACGGCACCGCCAGCATCGCCGCGATGGCGCGCGCCGCGAAAGCCCACGGCCTGTCGTACCTGGCGATCAGCGACCACAGCCGGCGGCTGACGGTGGCGAACGGTCTCGATCCGCAGCGGCTGGCGCGCCAGTGCGCCGAGGTCGAGAAGGCGAACGGCAAGCTCGACGGCATCGAACTGCTCACCGGGATCGAGGTCGACGTGCTGGAAGACGGCAGCCTCGACCTGCCCGACAAGGCGCTGGCGCCGCTCGACGTGGTGATCGCCGCGGTGCATTCGAAGTTCGGCCTGTCGCGTGCCGCCCAGACGCGGCGCATCCTCGCCGCGCTCGACCATCCGAAGGTGAGGATCCTCGCCCACCCGGTCGGCCGGCTGATCGACAAGCGCGAGCCTTACGACGTCGACCTGCTCGCCGTGATCCGCAAGTGCAAGGCGCGCGACGTGGCGCTGGAGCTGAACGCCCATCCGGAGCGGCTCGACCTTACCGACCTGGGCTGCCGCATGGCGAAGGACGAGGGGGCGAAGGTCGTCATAAATTCCGACGCGCACGCCGAGCACGAGTACGACAACCTCGAGTTCGGCATCGGCCAGGCACGGCGCGGCTGGCTGGAGAAGGGCGACCTGATCAACACGCAGCCGCTGCGCCGGGTGCGCGCCTGGCTGGCAGGCAAGGAGAGCCGATGAAGATCACATCGACCGCGTTTGCAGACAGGGGCGAGATCCCTTCGGTGCACACCTGCGAGGGCCGCGACATCGCGCCGGCGCTGCAGTTCAGCGGCGTGCCGGCCGGCGCCAGGTCGCTGGCGCTGATCGTCGACGATCCGGACGCGCCGGACCCGGCCGCGCCGAAGATGACCTGGGTGCACTGGGTCGTCTACGACATCGCGCCGGGCGCGGCCGGCCTGCCCGACGGCGGCGCACTGCCCGCCGGCGCGCGCGACGGGCTGAACGACTGGAAACGCATCGGCTACGGCGGGCCGTGCCCGCCGGTGGGCCGGCACCGCTACTTCTTCAAGCTCTACGCGCTGGACAGCTCGCTGTCGTTCGCCCATCCGCCGACCAAGCAGCAGCTCGAGCAGGCGATGAAGGGCCACGTGCTGGCGCACGCCGAGCTGGTCGGCACCTACGCGCGGCGCGGCGCGCGCAAGTAAGGCGCCGGCGCGTCGCCGGCGCGGCCGCGCACCGACGACGGCGGACCCGCGGCCAGGCCCTGAGGCCGCTCAGCGGGCGGCCGCAGCGACGGCGGCGCGCAGGCCGGCGGCGTGATCGGACGCTGGCTTGCCGCGCACCAGGATGTCGAGCGGCGTGGCCTTGGTCTTGTAGTAGGCGTTGTTCAGGCTGTCGCGCACGTCGAGCACCGAGCCGTCGAAGCTGACGCCGGCATAGGCGCCCTTGCTGCGCGAGAAGCTCATCATGTCGGTGGTGAAGGTGACGTTGGCCCCTTGCCCGACCGGTCCGGCGCTGACCGAGCCGTCGGCGCCGAGCTTGAACTTGTTCGAGTACAGGCCGTCGAGCGCCTTCTGGCTGCCGATGACGATCACCGTCTCGGCCGCTTCACCGCCGAAGGCGATGCCGATGCTGGCCGAGCCGATCGTGTAGAAGGCCGGCCCCTTCCAGTCGCCCTTCTCGTCACGCGCCAGCAGCACGCCGGTGCCGCCGGAACCGCCGACGAAGAACGCGCCCTTGATGATCTGCGGGAAGACCAGCACGCCGCGCGCCTGCTTCAGCGCCGCGCGCATCGCACCGAAGTTCTTGTCCCGTGCCAGCGAATCGATGGTCAGGCGAGATTTCTCGACGACGGCGCGCGCGTCGGCGGCATCGTCGGCGTGCGCCAGCGGCGCGGCGAACAGCAGCGCGGCGCCCGCCGCCGAGGCGAGCAGCGCTCGGCGCCGGTCCTGGTCGGGATCCGACTTCAGCATTTGTTTCATCGGGGTTCTCCTGTGAGCGCGCCGACCCGGCGCTTGACCGGCGGCGATCAGCAAAGTGTAGCGTTTGGCAGTCTGCGAAGAGCCGGTGGCTGCGGCGGTCGCCGATCCCGGCAGTCCGACGCCCGCTGGCGGTGACGGCGGCCGCACGGCGGCTTCGGTGCGGCGCGCGGCGAGCGGCGCGACTGGCGCGACTTCGAGGCGATGGCGGTCCGCCGAACGGGCGGTGCCGGCTCAGCGTGATGCGTCGATGTAGGGCTCGCCGAGCTCTCTTTGCAGCAGCGAGAGGTTGCGCTGATGTGCGCGGAACAGCACGTCGAAGAAGTCGCCGAGCACGGGCACTGCGCCGACCAGGAAGTCCAGCAGCAGGTTGCCGATCATGCGCGCCTGCAGCCAGCGCGAGGCGCCGAGCTGACGCGCCTCGAACGCCAGGTACAGGCCGACGCCGGCCGATACGAGGTCGCCGGCCACCGGCACGACGCCGATCAGCGCGTCGAGTCCGACCCGGCGCCCGAGGACGGGGATCTCGAACAGCCCGTCCATCAGCCGCGTCAGGGTGATCAGCCGCTCGCGCGCCGCCTGCCGACGGGCCGCGGCGGCAGCGCTGCTCGACGAGGCCTTCTTCCTGCTGCGGCTGCGCGTCGAGCGCGGGCGGACGATCCCAGTGGCGGTGATGGCGTGCATCGGCGGCGGCTCCTGCGGCGATGGAACCAATTGTAGATGGCGGCCAGCCGCCGCCTTTCAAGCCGGCGGCTAGCGCAGCAGCCAGTAGCCGGCGACGCTGACGACCAGCAGCCACAGCAGGCCGGCGCGGATGCGCGGCCGGACCCGCTGCGCCCGCGTACTGCGACGCGGCGGCCGGGCGCTGGCCTTCAGGGCGCGGCAGCGCTCGGCGCGCATCGCGGCGCCGAGCCACTGCTCCCATCGCGCCGCGGCGACTTCGATCGAGTCCTTCGTCGGGTCCATGGCAGCCTCCTCGCGCCGTCGCGCCCGCGCCCGGGCGAATGACGGGCATCTTGCGGGGCGCGCCGCCCCGGGCGCTGCCGGAAATTGCGCCCGCCGCGGCCGGAAGATTCGGCACGCGGCCGCTTGACTCAGGCGAGGAACAGCCGGTAGGCGGGGTGTCCGCTCTCGTCCCAGTGGCGGTAGCCGAGCGCGGCGAGGAACTCCTTCAGCTGCTTCTTCTCGTCGGCCGGCACCTGCATGCCGACCAGGATGCGGCCGTAGTCGGCGCCCTGGTTTCGGTAGTGGAACAGCGAGATGTTCCAGTTCGGCGACATGCTGGTGAGGAACTTCATCAGCGCGCCGGGCCGCTCCGGGAACTCGAAGCGGTACAGCAGCTCGTCCCTGGCCAGTGGCGAGCGCCCGCCGACCATGTGCCGCAGGTGCTGCTTGGCCAGCTCGTCGTCGGTCAGGTCGAGCGTGGCGAAGCCGTGCTTGCCGAAGGTCTTCGCCAGTACCCCGGCGTCGCGGCGGTCGGCCAGCTGAATGCCGACGAAGATGTGCGCCTCCTTGGCGTCGGCGATGCGGTAGTTGAACTCGGTGACGTTGCGGTTGCCGACCAGTGAGCAGAAGCGCCTGAAGCTGCCGCGTTCCTCCGGAATGGTCACCGCGAACACCGCTTCGCGCTGCTCGCCGACCTCGGCGCGCTCGGCGACGAAGCGCAGCCGGTCGAAGTTCATGTTGGCGCCGCAGGCGATCGCCACCAGCGTGCGGCCCTTCAGCTTCTCGCGCTCGACGAACTTCTTCATGCCGGCGATGGCGAGCGCACCGGCCGGCTCGAGGATCGAGCGGGTGTCCTGGAACACGTCCTTGATCGCCGCGCAGATGGCGTCGGTGTCGACGGTGACGACCTCGTCGACGTACAGCTTCGCCAGCTTGTAGGTCTCCTCGCCGACCAGCCGCACCGCGGTGCCGTCGGAGAACAGCCCGACCTGGTGCAGCTGCACGCGACGACCGGCGGCGAACGAGCGGGCCATCGCGTCCGAGTCCTCGGTCTGCACGCCGATCACGCGGATCTCGGGCCGCAGCGCCTTGATGTAGGCGGCGACGCCGGCGATCAGCCCGCCTCCGCCGATGGCGACGAATACCGCGTGCAGCGGCCCGTGCTCCGCCGGGTGGTGCTGGCGCAGGATCTCCATGCCGATCGTGCCCTGGCCGGCGATCACGTCCGGATCGTCGAACGGGTGCACGAACGTGAGGCCCTTCTTCGCCTGCAGCGCCAGCGCGTGGTCGTAGGCGTCCGAGTACGAGTCGCCGTGCAGCACGACCTCGGCGCCGCGCGCCCGCACGGCGTCGATCTTCACCTGCGGCGTGGTCACCGGCATCACGATCACCGCCCGGCAGCCGAGCTTGGCTGCCGCCAGCGCCACGCCCTGCGCGTGGTTGCCGGCGCTGGCGGCGATCACGCCGCGCCTGCGCTGCGCCGGCGGCAGGCCGACCATCTTGTTGTAGGCGCCGCGCAGCTTGAAGCTGAACACCGGCTGCAGGTCCTCGCGCTTGAGCAGTACCCGGTTGCCCAGCCGAACCGACAGCTGCGGCGCGACCTCCAGCGGCGTCTCCTCGGCGACGTCGTAGACGCGCGCATTCAGGATGCGGCGCAGGTATTCCTGTGCGGGCATGGAACGTCCTCGCGGGGGCCGGTCTTGTTTGAAGTTATCACGCCGCACCGCGGCCGCCCTGCCTCGGCGGCGCCGGGCCGGCGCTGCGACAATGACGACCGAGCGGGCGCCGCCGGGCGACGCCGGTGGCCCAGCAAAGGAGGAGCATGGCGCGCAGGATCGGCTGGTTTGTGGCTTTGCTGTGGCCGCTGCTTGCCGGCGGCGCCGCCTCGGGCGACGCCGCCAGCCCGGCGGGCACGCTGGTGGTGCTGAACAAGTCCGAGGCGAGCGCCTCGCTGATCGACCTGGCCTCCGGCACGGAGGTCGCGCGCATCCCGGTCGGCGACGGCCCGCACGAAGCCGCCGCGTCGCCCGACGGCAGCGTGGTGGTGGTGACCAACTACGGCCAGACGACGCCCGGCAACAGCCTCAGCGTGATCGACGTGGCGACGGCGCAGGTCGTGAGGACGGTCGTCGTCGACCCCTACCAGCGCCCGCACGGCCTGCAGTTCCTCGACCAGCGCCGGGTCGTCGTGACCGCGGAAGCGCAGGCGAGCGTGCTGATCGTCGACGTCGTCGGCGGTCGGATCGACAAGGTGATGGCGACCGGCCAGCGCGTCTCCCACATGGTCGCCGCGTCGCCCGGCCGCGGGCGCGCCTTCGTCGCCAACATCGGATCGGGCAGCGTGTCGGTGCTCGACCTGCGCGATGGTGCCGCCGTCGCGCACATTCCGACCGGGCAGGGTGCAGAGGGCGTCGACGTCAGCCCCGACGGGCGGGAGGTCTGGGTCAGCAACCGCGGCGCCGACACGCTGAGCGTGATCGATGCCGGCAGCCTGCAGCCGCTTGCCTCGCTGGCGGCCCCGGGCTTCCCGATCCGCGTGCGCTTCGATCCGGCGGGCGCGCGCGCCTTCGTGACGGTGCCGCGCGACGATGCCCTGCTGGTCTTCGACCGCAGCAGCCGGGTGCTCGAGCGCCGGATCGGGCTGCCGGCCGCCGCGGTGCAGACCGAGGGCAGGCTGCTCGGCGCCATGTTCGGCCGCAGCACCGTGCCCATTGGCGTCGTGACCGACGGCGCGGGCCGGCGCGTCTACGTCGCACAGGCCAACGCCGACCAGGTGGCCGAGTTCGATGCGGCCGACGGCAGGCTGCTCAGGACGCTGCCGAGCGGCAGGGAACCCGACGGGCTCGCCTGGACCCCGGTGCGGGTGCAGCCGCGCCGCTAGCCTGCAGCGACAGGCCGGGCCCCGCGCCAGATGGACCGCATCGCACCGTTCGCCGACCTGACGCCCGACGCGGTTCTGAACGCGATCGACGCGATCGGCGTGCCTACCAGCGGCACGCTGCTGGCGCTGAACAGCTACGAGAACCGCGTCTTCCAGGTCGGCGTGCAGGACGACGCGCAGCGCTTCGTCGTGGCCAAGTTCTACCGGCCGGGCCGCTGGACCGACGCGCAGATCGTCGAGGAGCATGCCTTCACCGGGGAACTGGCCGGGGTCGAGGTGCCGGCGGTGCCGCCGCTGGCGATCGACGGCGCGACGCTGCACGAGCGCGGCGGCTACCGATTTGCCCTGTATCCACGGCGCGGCGGCCGCGCGCCCGAGATCGAGGACCGGCAGGTGCGCGAGTGGCTCGGCCGCTTCATCGGCCGCATCCACTCGGTGGGCGGCACCTCGCGCTACCAGCATCGGCCGTCGCTCGACGTGGCCACCTTCGGCGACGAGCCGCGGGCGTACCTGCTGGCGAGCGGCTGGCTGCCGCACGAACTGCGCGACGTGTACGCCGGCGTCAGCGCCCAGGCGATCGACGAGGTGCGGCGCTGCTACGGGCGCGCCGGCGACCTGCGGACGATCCGCCTGCACGGCGACGTGCACGTCGGCAACGTGCTTTGGACCGACAGCGGCGCGCAGCCGGGGCCGCACTTCGTCGACTTCGACGACTCGCGCATGGGGCCGGCGGTGCAGGACCTGTGGATGCTGCTGTCCGGCTCGCGCGACGAGCGGCAGGCGCAGCTGGCCGACCTGCTGGCCGGCTACGAGGACTTCGCCGAATTCGACCGCCGCGAATTGCACCTGATCGAGGCGCTGCGCACGCTGCGGCTGGTCCACTACAGCGCCTGGATCGCGCGCCGCTGGGACGATCCGGCGTTTCCGGCCGCCTTCCCCTGGTTCGACACGCCGCGCTACTGGGAAGAGCGGATCCTCGAGCTGCGCGAGCAGGTCGCGGCGATGCAGGAACCGCCGCTGGCGGGCTGAAGCGGCTGCTGCCGCCGGTCTGCCTCGCCTGCGCCGTGCGAGGCCGAGCGCCGGCCGCTCGACGGACTCGCTCCGAGCCGGCGTCGCCGTCACGGCGCCAGCCGCCGCCCGCCTCAACCGGGCGAGGGCCTGCAGCGCGGCGGCAACGCGGTTTCAGAACGCTTAAGCCGGGCTTCAGGCCGCTCAAGGACTGAAGCGGGGCGCGGCGCGCACAGTGTGGCCATCGACGGTGCGATCACCGATCGCTATGCCGCCCGACCCTGAAGGAGTACGCGATGAACAAGTCCTACACCCCGACCCGGCCGCTGCTTCGCACCGTGTTCGTGATCGTCGCCCTGGTTGCCACCTTCTCGACCGGCGTCTTCATCGACGGGCTGGCGCAGCATCACTCGAAGCCCGGCCAGCAGGCCGCCTACCCGGCAACCGTGCTTGCCGCCGCGCCGCTGCGCTGACGGCGCCCCGGACCGATTGCGGGCCGGTCGCCGCCACGGGCCCGCTTCGGCTCAGCCGGCACGAGCGCCGAGGCGCGCCGAAAGACGCGTCGCGTGCCACAGCCGCGCGAGCAGGACGAAGAACACGGTGAACACCAGCGCGCCCCACCACTCGGTGGCGTTGCCGAGCGCGTCCCGCGCCGCTTCGCCCTGCAGGAACAGCGGTGAGGTGGAGTTGACGAGGCCCAGCACCGGCAGCGCCGCGACCAGCAGGTACAGCACGACCGACGAGTGGCGCAGCCGGCCGGCGGCCGCCGCCACGCGCTGCAGCGCCCCGCCGACGATCAGCATGGCGATGCAGGTGAAGCCGAAGTAGACGACCACGCCGTAGCGTCGCGTCCACTGGTAGCCGGGACCCTCGGTGCCGAGAAAGGTGCCGTACAGGACGAGGAACAGCGCCGCGGTGACACCGACCCAGGGCAGCAGCCGCAGCAGGCGATCCGGCGGCGCACCGAGGCTGCCCAGCCACGCGCGGGTCAGCAGCCAGACGACTCCCTGCAGCGTCGCGCCCGGCAGCAGGAGCGCGCGAAAGACGATGTTCGGCAGGTCGTGGCGGCCGGCGCGGCTGATCGACACGCAGCCGTCGAGCAGCGGATTGCAGGAGGGAAACTGACCCTGCGCCACCGCGAGGCAAAAGGCGATGACGGTACCCGCCGCCGGCAGCAGCCCCGCGGCAAGGGGCAGCCACCACAGCCGCAGCGCGTCGTGCGCGTCGCTCGCTCTCACATCGATCCGGTCGGCTGCGATCTCCCGCCCACGATAGCGGCTCGGGCGCGGAGTGCTTGACCCCATGTCAGGCGCAGGTGTTGATGCGGTGCAACAGATACACTGTCCGCTGCAGGATCCTGCCGCCCCAAGTTGGCTGCTCCGTCATGAACGCCCCGCCGCCGCCAGGTTCGCTCAAGCCTGCTGCCCCGCCGGTCGAGGGCGTGCGCCTGCGCGAGATCCCCTACAACTACACGTCGTTCTCGGATCGCGAGATCGTGATCCGCCTGCTCGGCGCGGACGCGTGGCGGGTGCTCGACCAACTGCGCGGCGAGCGCCGCACCGGGCGCAGCGCGCGCATGCTGTACGAGGTGCTCGGCGACGTGTGGGCAGTGCAGCGCAACCCGTACCTGCAGGAAGACCTGCTCGACAACCCGAAGCGCCGTGCGATGCTGGTCGAGGCGCTGCATCACCGGCTGCACGAGGTCGAGAAGCGGCGCGACCCGACCGATCCGGCGCGCGATGCCAAGGTCGGCCATCTGCTGCAGGCGGCGACCCGCTGCGTGGAGGCGTTCAAGCGCGAGTTCTCCGATACCTGGGACCTGCGCAAGGCGGCGCGCCGGCGCTTCGAGCGGATCACGCGCGCCGACAACGTCTGTTTCGACGCCTTCGCACGGGTTTCGCATGTCACCGATGCGACCGACTGGCGCGTCGAGTACCCGTTCGTCGTGCTGGCGCCGGACGAGGAGGACGAGGTGCCGGCGCTGGTGCGGGCCTGTTTCGATCTCGGCCTGACGGTGATCCCGCGCGGCGGCGGCACCGGCTACACCGGCAGCTGCGTGCCGCTGACTTCGCGGTCGGCGGTGATCAACACCGAGAAGCTGGTGCAGCTCGACGCGGTCGAGCGGATCGGCCTGCCCGGCGTCGACGGCGAGGTGCCGACGATCTTCACCGGCGCCGGCGTCGTCACCCGGCGCGTGGCCGACGCGGCCGAGGCGGCCGGGCTGGTGTTCGCGGTCGACCCGACCTCGGCCGATTCGTCGTGCGTCGGCGGCAACATCGCCATGAATGCCGGCGGCAAGAAGGCGGTGCTCTGGGGCACGGCGCTCGACAACCTCGCCTGGTGGCGGATGGTCGACCCGGAGGGCAACTGGCTTGAGGTGACGCGGCTGGCGCACAACCGCGGCAAGATCCACGACGTGCCGGTGGCCAGGTTCGAGCTGCTGTGGAAGGACGGACGGCAGGCGGCGGCGCGGGCAAAGGCGCTGCGCCGCGAGATCCTGGAGATCGAGGGACGGCGGTTCCGCAGGCTCGGCCTCGGCAAGGACGTCACCGACAAGTTCCTCGGCGGGCTGCCCGGCATCCAGAAGGAGGGCTGTGACGGGCTGATCACCGCGGCCCGCTGGGTGCTGCACAGGATGCCGCCGCACATCCGCACCGTGTGCCTGGAGTTCTTCGGCCCGGCGCGCCAGGCGGTGCCGTCGATCGTCGAGATCAAGGGCTACGTGCAGACCGAGGCGTCCGCCGGCGGCGTCCGTCTCGCAGGGCTCGAGCACATGGACGAGCGCTACCTGCGCGCGGTCGGCTACACGACCAAGTCGCGGCGGGCCGAGCTGCCGAAGATGGTGCTGATCGGCGACATCGTCGGCGACGACGACACGGCGGTGGCGCTCGCCGCCAGCGAGGTCGTGCGCATCGCCAACGCCCGCGGCGGCGAGGGCTTCATCGCGGTGAGCGGCGAGGCGCGCAAGAAGTTCTGGCTCGACCGGGCCAAGACGGCGGCTATCGCCCGCCACACCAACGCCTTCAAGCTGAACGAGGACGTGGTGATCCCGCTCGAGCGGATGGGCGACTACACCGACGCCATCGAGCGCATCAACATCGAGCTGTCGATCCGCAACAAGCTGGCGCTGCTCGACGCCCTCGAGGAGTATCTCGGCACCGAGTTCGCGCTCGGCAGCACCGGCGATCCGGACTTCGACCGGCTGTCGCGCGACGAGATCGTCGGCGACCGCGTCGAGGCGGCGCGCGAGCTGCTGGCGTTCGCCCGCCGCCGCTGGACCTTCCTGCTGCAGCACTTCGACGAGCCGGTGGCGCAGGCGGCGCCGGAGCTGGCCAGGCTGGGCATCACGCACGTGGCCGGCGCCGACGGCCGGCCGACGGCGCGGATCATCGACCTGCTGCAGGAGCGCACGATCCGCGTCTCCTGGAAGATCGAGATCCGCGCGCCGCTGGAGCGGATCCTCTCGGGAGCGGCCTTTGCGCCGGTGCTTGCCGAGTGCCAGGCGATCCACCGCCGGATCCTGCACGGCCGCGTGTTCGTCGCGCTGCACATGCATGCCGGCGACGGCAACGTGCACACCAACATCCCGGTGAACTCGGACGATTACGAGATGCTCAGGACCGCGCACCGCACGGTGGCGCGGATCATGGCGATCGCCCGCCAGCTGGGCGGCGTGATCTCCGGCGAGCACGGCATCGGCATGACCAAGCTGGAGTTCCTCGCCGAGGAGGAGCTGCGCGAGTTCCGCGCCTACAAGAGCCGCATCGACCCGGCGGGCCGCTTCAACAAGGGCAAGCTGCTTCCCGGCGCGACGCTCGAGGCGGCCTACACGCCGAGCTTCGGCCTGATGGGCCACGAGTCGCTGATCATGCAGCAGTCCGACATCAAGGGCGTGTCGGACGCGATCAAGGACTGCCTGCGCTGCGGCAAGTGCAAGCCGGCCTGCGCCACCCACGTGCCGCGCGCCAACCTGCTGTACTCGCCGCGCAACAAGATACTCGCCGCTTCGCTGCTGATCGAGGCGTTCCTGTACGAGGAACAGACGCGGCGCGGCATCTCGCTGCGCCACTGGGACGAGTTCGACGACGTCGCCGGCCACTGCACGATCTGCCACAAGTGCGCCACGCCGTGCCCGGTCGACATCGACTTCGGCAACGTGACGATGGCGATGCGCGACCTGCTGCGGCGGATGGGCAAGAAGCGCTTCAACCCCGGCGCGGCGGCGTCGATGTTCTTCCTCAACGCGACGCGGCCGGAGACGATCAAGCTGGTGCGCCGGCTGATGATCGGCTGGGGCTTCAGGGCACAGCGGCTCGGCAACCGTTTCTTCGCGCTGGCGGCGCGCGCGCAGACCCGCCAGCCGCCGGCGTCCACCGGCCGGCCGCCGCTGAAGGAACAGGTGATCCACTTCGTCAACAAGAAGATGCCGGCCGGCGTGCCGGCGAGGACCGCGCGCGCGCTGCTCGACATCGAGGACCGCCGCTACGTGCCGATCATCCGCAACCCCGCGACGACGCCGGCCGACGCCGAGGCGGTGTTCTATTTCCCCGGCTGTGGCTCGGAGCGGCTGTTCTCGCAGGTCGGGCTGGCCACCCAGGCGATGCTCTGGCACGTCGGCGTGCAGACGGTGCTGCCGCCGGGCTACCTGTGCTGCGGCTACCCGCAGCGCGGCGCGGGGCAGTTCGACCGGGCCGAGAAGATCATCACCGACAACCGGGTGCTGCTGCACCGCGTCGCCAACACGCTGAACTACCTCGACATCAGGACGGTGGTGGTCTCCTGCGGCACCTGCTACGACCAGCTGATCGGCTACCAGTTCGGCGAGATCTTCCCGGGCTGCCGCATCGTCGACATCCACGAGTACCTGCTCGAGAAGGGCGTCCGCCTGGAAGGCGTCGGCGGGGTGCGCTACCTGTACCACGACCCCTGCCACAGCCCGATGAAGCAGCAGGACCCGGTGAAGACCGTCAACGCGCTGATCGCCACCGCCGACGGCTGGAAGATCGACAAGAACGACCGCTGCTGCGGCGAGAGCGGCACGCTGGCGGTCACCCGGCCCGACGTCGCCACCCAGGTGCGCTTCCGCAAGGAGGGCGAGATGCGCGCCGGCGCCGGGCAGCTGCGCGCCGACGGCTTCCGGGGCGAGGTCCGGGTGCTGACCTCGTGCCCGTCGTGCCTGCAGGGCCTGAAGCGCTACAACGACGACGCCGGACTCGACGCCGACTACATCGTCGTCGAGCTGGCGCGCCACCTGCTCGGATCCGACTGGCTGCCGCGCTACGTGGCGGCGGCCAACAACGGCGGCATCGAGCGGGTGCTGGTGTGACGCGCGATCGCTGCGTCTTGTGCGCCGGCGACGGCGGCGAGGTGCTGTTCCGCGACGACCTGCTGCGCGCGGTGCTGGTCGACGACGCCGACTATCCAGGCTACGTGCGGGTGATCGCCAACGCGCACCTGCGCGAGATGACCGACCTCGCGCCGGCGGACCGGCAGCGGCTGCTGGCGGCGGTGCTCGCCGTCGAGGCAGCGCAGCGCGAGGTGCTGGCGCCGTACAAGGTCAACCTCGCCAGCTTCGGCAACGTGACGCCGCACCTGCACTGGCACGTGATCCCGCGCTACGCCGACGACCCGCACTTCCCCGAGCCGGTCTGGGGCGCAAGGCAGCGCCAGGCCGATCCGGCGCAGCTGGCCGCCCGCCGTGCGCGCCTGGGCGCGCTGCGCGCGGCGATCGCCGGCAGGCTGGCCTGCGTCGGCTGAACCGGCTGATCCGCGGGACGGCCGCCGCCGTCACGGCGTGCGTGCGACCACCAGGTTGCTGACCCGCGATGCGCCGCTGCGCTTCAGCGCCGCGGCGATCTCCTCGAGCGTGGCGCCGGTGGTCATCACGTCGTCGACCACCACGATCTGCATGCCCTCGAGCGCGCCGCGGGCGACGAAGGCGCCGCGCACGTTGCGCCGCCGCTCGGCCGGCGCCAGATCCATCTGTGCCGAGGTGTGCCGCACGCGCAGCAGGATGTCCGTGCGCAGGCGGCGGCCGCAATCGGCGGCGACGCGCCGCGCGATCTCCTGCGCCTGGTTGAAGCCGCGTTCGGCCTGGCGCTCGAAGGCGAGAGGCACCGGGCAGATCGCGTCGGCGTCGCGCAGCAACTGCGCTCCGGCGCGAGCCAGCAGCCTGCCGAACGCCTCGGCGAGCGGCAGCCGGCCGCCGAATTTCAGCGCGGCGACCATGCGGTCGACCGGCGGCGCATAGTCGGCGACGGCCACCGTGCCGTCGAAGCTCGGCGGCGAATGCAGGCAGCGGCCGCAGCGTTCGCCGTCGCGCGCCGCCGGCAGGCGAATGCCGCAGGCAGCGCAACGAGCCACCGCGTCGGCGAAGTAGTCGCCGGCGCAGCCGGGGCACAGCGGATCGCCGTGGTGCAGGTCGCAGACGACGCAGCGCGGCGCCAGCAGCCGGCGCAGCCGCGCCAGGCCATGCGCCCACGGCTGCCGCGCGGCGCTGCGGGAGCCGTCGAAGTCGACGTTCGCCATGCAGGCCAGCATATACTCGGCGCCCGCGCTGCCTGCCAGGCGCGTCGCGCGCCGCCCTGGTCCGCCGCCATGTCGCTCGGCCCCGGCACCTCCGAACTGACGCCGACCATCGTCGATCCGCCGCGCATGCCGGCGCGGATCGACACCGTGCGGCGGCAGTTCGACCGCCGCGCCGCACGATTCGCCGAGCACGAGTTCATCGTTCGCGAGGTCGGTCGGCGGCTGCTCGAACGGCTGCACTTCATTCGCCTCGATCCGCGGCGGATCATCGATGTCGGCTGTGGCGCAGCAGGCGCACGCGCGGCGCTGCGCGAGCGCTATCCGCGCGCCGAATGGCTCGGCGTCGACCTCTCGCCGACAATGCTGGCCCGGGCAGCGCCGGCGCCGATGCTGGCGCGATGGTGGCCGCGGCGGGCGGCACGCGCGCCACGGGTATGCGCCGACGCGGCGGCGCTGCCGCTGGCCGACGGCAGCGCCGACCTGCTGTTCTCCAACCTGATGCTGCACTGGCATCCGCAGCCGCATGCCGTGTTCGCCGAGTGGCTGCGCGTGCTGCGCGTCGACGGCGTGCTGATGTTCTCCTGCTTCGGCCCGGACACGCTGAAGGAACTGCGCCGTGCCTTCGGCGCGGCGGACATCGCGGCGCGGCCGATGCCGTTCGTCGACATGCACGACTTCGGCGATATGATGGTCGCGACCGGCTTCGCCGCCCCGGTGATGGATGCGGAGACGATCCGCCTCACCTACGCGACGCCGGAGGCGCTGCTGCGGGAGGTGGCCGCGCTCGGCGGCAACCCGCGTGACGACCGCGCCGCCGGGCTGGTCTCCGGCCGGCGCGCTCGAGCGCTGCTGGCGGCGCTCGAGCAGATGCGCGACCGGGACGGCCGGATCGCGCTGAGTTTCGAGATCGCCTACGGCCATGGGTGGCGGCCGTCGCCGCGCACTCGCGGCGAGTCGACCATATCGCTCGAACGCCTGCGGGCGCAGCTGCGCCCGTGACGGCGGCGGGACACCGATTCACCGACCAATGCGGTCGACCGGCCGCGCTTGATGACAGGAGGACGCAACGATGGGTCTGTTCACGTTCCTGAAGGAAGCAGGGCAGAAGCTCTTCGGCAAGGAGGTCAAGGCGGCCGAGCAGGCCGCGGCGGCGGATCCCGCGAAGAAGGCCGAGGTCGACCGGGCCGCGGCCACGGCGATCGAGGACTACGTCAAGACCCTGGGCCTGAAGATCACCGCCTTCACCGTGACCTTCGACAGCGCCACCGGCATCGCCAAGGTCTACGGCGTGGCCGACGACCAGGCAGCCAAGGAGAAGGCGATCCTCGCCGCCGGCAACGTCGAGGGGGTGGCCGGCGTCGACGACCAGATGACGGTGTCGGTCGCTGCGCCGCAGGCGAAGTTCTACACGGTGGTCAAGGGCGACACCCTGTCGAAGATCGCCAAGGAGTTCTACGGCAACGCCAACGAGTACATGCGCATCTTCGAGGCCAACAAGCCGATGCTCGCCGACCCCGACAAGATCTACCCGGGGCAGAACCTGCGCATTCCGCCGAAGTAGCCGCGTTGCTGCGCCGGCCACCCCCGGTCGGCCGGTGCGCTCTCTCCCCTTAAGGGGGATGCAAGGCGGCCGTGAATGCATATAATCCGCCGCTTTGCGCCGGGCTGCCCGCCATGGGCGGCCCGATCGACGGGGCTCCGCCGGTGGTACCCGTGTGCGCGTGGTCCTTCGCGAAGCCCTGTCGATGGTTGATCCCGCCTGCCGCTGGATGATCAAGCGCAACTGCTCGGCGAGCCCGATGCAGGTGGCCGGGGTCTTCGCGTCGATCGTCGCCGTTTCGTTCGCCTTCGGCGCGGTGTTCGCGGCGCAGGGCCTGTGGCTGGTGCTGCCGTTCGTCGGCATCGAGATGCTGGCGGTGGCGGCGGCGTTCCTCTGCTACGGACGGCGGGCGGCGGACTACGAGCGGATCGAGATCGTCGGCGGCGAGGTCGCCGTCGAGCAGGTGGAGGGGAGCCAGCGCACGGTGCGGTGCCTGCCGTCGCCGTGGGTGCGGGTCGAACTGCAGCGGCATGGCCGGGCTGGCCGCGTCAGGGTATGGCTGGTGGCCGGAGCGCGGCGTATCGAGGTGGGTCGGCACCTGCTCGATGCGCGGCGCGTGCAGCTGGCGGAGGAACTGAAGACGGCGCTCGCCCGGCCACTGCCGGCATGAGCGCCCTTCGACGGATCGTGAATTGCAGCGCGGGAATCAAGACATGACCATTCGCTCGACGAGGCAGACACTTCTCAGGTCCGCCGTGGCCGCCGCGGCGCTCGCCGCCGCCGGCAGCGCCGCCGCGGTCCAGAGCCGCTACAACCTGGCGCCGCCGGTCACCCGCATCGCCGAGGAGATCCATGGCCTGCACTGGATGATGATGGCCATCTGCGGCGTGATCTTCGTGGCTGTCTTCGGCGTCATGTTCTATTCGATCTACGCCCACCGCAGGTCGAAGGGGGCGGTGCCGGCCAACTTCCACGAAAGCACCAAGGTGGAGATCATCTGGACGGTGATCCCGTTCCTGATCGTGATCGGCATGGCGGTGCCGGCGACCAAGACGGTGGTGGCGATGAAGGACACCAGCAACGCCGACCTGACGATCAAGGCGACCGGCTACCAGTGGATGTGGGGCTACGACTACCTGAAGGGCGAGGGCGAGGGCATCTCGTTCCTGTCGCGCCTGTCGACGCCGCGCTCGCAGATCGACGGCGGCGACAAGGCCGCCCGCGAGGCGAACAAGACCTACCTGATCGAGGTCGACAACGAGGTCGTGGTGCCGGTGAACAAGAAGGTGCGCGTCATCACCACCGCCAACGACGTCATCCACTCGTGGTTCGTGCCGGCCTTCGGCGTCAAGCAGGACGCCATTCCGGGCTTCGTCCGCGACACCTGGTTCCGCGCCGAAAAGGTCGGCACCTACCGGGGCAACTGCGCCGAGCTGTGCGGCAAGGACCACGCCTTCATGCCGATCGTCGTGCGCGTCGTCAGCGCCGAGGACTACAGCAAGTGGGTCAACGACAAGAAGCAGGCGCTGGCCGCGTCCAGGGACGACCCGAACAAGACCTGGGAGCTGGCCGAGCTGAAGGAGCGCGGCGCCAAGGTCTATGCCGCCAACTGCCAGGCCTGCCACCAGGCCAGCGGGCAGGGCGTCAAGGGCGCGTTCCCCGCCCTCGACGGCAGCCAGGTGGTGATGAACAAGGAGCAGCAGATCGCCATCATGCTCAACGGCAAGGGCGCGATGCCGCCGTGGAAGCAGCTGTCGGACGTCGAGCTGGCGGCGGTCGCCACCTACGTCAAGAACAGCTGGGGCAACAGCGCCGGCTCGGCGGTGCAGCCGGCCGAGTTCGCCGCCGCCCGCAAGTGACGCGGATGTCCGTGAGCAAGATGCGCAGCGTCGCGGCGAACGGAAACAGCCGCGTCATCCCCGCGCAGGCGGGGATCCAGGATCAGTCGACCAGCAATTTGCAACCGAGGTAGCCCATGAGCGCCGTCGCCCACGACCACCTGCACGGACACGATCACGCGCACGACCATCCGCACGGCTGGCGGCGCTGGCTGTTCGCCACCAACCACAAGGACATCGGCACGATGTACCTGTGGTTCAGCTTCACCATGTTCATCGCCGGCGGCGTCCTGGCGCTGGGCATCCGCACCGAGCTTTTCCAGCCGGGACTGCAGGTGTTCCGGCCGGAGTTCTTCAACCAGCTCACCTCGATGCACGGGCTGATCATGGTCTTCGGCGCGATCATGCCGGCGTTCGTCGGCTTCGCGAACTGGATGATCCCGCTGCAGATCGGCGCGCCGGACATGGCCTTCGCGCGGATGAACAACTTCAGCTTCTGGCTGCTGCCGCCGGCGGCGCTGCTGCTGGTTGCCTCGTTCTTCGTGCCCGGCGGGGCGATTGCCGCCGGCTGGACCGTCTACGCGCCGCTCACCCTGCAGATGGGGATGGGGATGGACATGGGCATCTTCGCCCTGCACATCATGGGCGCCAGCTCGATCATGGGCTCGATCAACATCATCACCACGATCCTGAACATGCGCGCCCCCGGCATGACGCTGATGAAGATGCCGATGTTCGTCTGGACCTGGCTGATCACCGCCTACCTGCTGATCGCCGTGATGCCGGTGCTGGCCGGCGCCATCACGATGACGCTGACCGACCGCCACTTCGGCACCTCGTTCTTCAACGCCGCCGGCGGCGGCGACCCGGTGATGTACCAGCACATCTTCTGGTTCTTCGGCCACCCCGAGGTGTACATCATGATCCTGCCGGCGTTCGGCATCGTCAGCCAGATCGTGCCGGTGTTCGCGCGCAAGCCGCTGTTCGGCTATGCATCGATGGTCTATGCCACCGCGTCGATCGCCATCCTGTCGTTCATCGTCTGGGCGCACCACATGTTCACCACCGGCATGCCGGTGACCGGGCAGCTGTTCTTCATGTACGCGACGATGCTGATCGCGGTGCCCACCGGCGTGAAGATCTTCAACTGGCTGGCGACGATGTGGCGCGGCAGCTTGACCTTCGAGACGCCGATGCTGTTCGCGGTCGGCTTCATCTTCGTCTTCACCATGGGCGGCTTCACCGGACTGATCCTGGCGATGGCGCCGATCGACATCCAGGTGCAGGACACCTACTACGTGGTGGCGCATTTCCATTACGTGCTGGTTGCCGGCTCGCTGTTCGCGCTGTTCGCCGGCACCTACTTCTGGCTGCCGAAATGGACCGGCCACATGTACGACGAGAAGCTCGGCAAGTGGCACTTCTGGGCCTCGATGATCACCTTCAACATCACCTTCTTCCCGATGCACTTCCTCGGCCTGGCCGGCATGCCGCGCCGCTACGCCGACTACCCGATGCAGTTCGCCGACTTCAACATGGTGGCGAGCATCGGCGCCTTCGGCTTCGGCCTGTCGCAGCTGATCTTCCTGGTCGCCGTGCTCAGGTGCATCAAGGGCGGCCAGAAGGCCAAGGACAACTACTTCGACGCGCAGGACGACGGGCTCGAGTGGACGGTGCCGTCGCCGGCGCCGTTCCACACCTTCGAGACGCCGCCGAAGGTGCAGTGGAAGCACGTCCACTGAGCGGGCGGGCGGCCGGCCGGACCATGATGACCGAGGGCGACAAGCGGGCCAACCGCAGGACAGCGCTGATCCTGCTGTCGGTGGTGGCCGTGTTCTTCATCGGCGTCGTGCTCCGCCACTGGCTCTACGGCGGCTGACCTGGAGCGACCCAGATGAGCGAGCCCCGCGCCGCAGCGGCCGAGAACCGCACCATCCTGCGCAAGCTGCTGGTGGTGGCGGTGCTGATGTTCGGCTTCGGCTGGGCGCTGATCCCGCTGTACCGCAAGATCTGCGAGGTCACGGGCATCAACCTGCTGACCAACAAGGACCCGGCGGTCGAGGCGCGGGCGCGCAACACCCAGGTCGACACCAGCCGGACGATCGTCGTCGAGTTCGACGCCAACAAGCAGGGCCCTTGGCGCTTCAGGCCGCACGTCAACCACCTCACCGTGCACCCGGGCGAACTGATCCACGTCGACTACGACCTGGTGAACCTCGAGGGGCGCGCCATGACCGGGCAGGCGATCCCGAGCTACGCGCCGATGCAGTCGGCGCGCTACTTCCAGAAGCTGGAGTGCTTCTGCTTCAAGCAGCAGGTGCTGGCGGCCGGAGAGACGCGCAGATTCCCGGTGGTGTTCTTCATCGACCCGGATCTGCCGAAGGATGTGACGCAGATCACGCTTTCCTACACCTTCTTCGAAGTGGCGGGCGCGGCGGCAGCGCCGGCGGCCACGGGCGGCAGGGATGCACGCAGCTGAGATGAAGCCGGCCGAGGCTCCGCACCGTCGCAAGGCGTCGCTGGCGCAGACGGCGCGCGCGGTTGCCTGGTCGTTCTTCGGCGTGCGCAAGCGCGCCCACTACGAGGCCGATTCGGCGCAGCTGAATCCGGTGCACGTGATCATCATGGGGGTGATCGGCGCGGCGATCTTCGTCGCCGTGCTGATCCTGATCGTCCGCTGGGTCGTCGGCTGACCGCCGGCGCAGCGCAAAGCGAGAGGCACGAGAGGGGAGAGCAACATGGGCAACACGCACAGCGGCACGGCGCCGGACTACTTCGTGCCGGCGCCGTCGAACTGGCCGATGGTCGGCATGATCGCCATGGTCCTGACCACCTTCGGTGCGGCGATGCTGGTGAACAAGGTGCCGCTTGGCGGCTGGCTGCTGCTGGCCGGGATGGCGGTGCTCGCCTACATGATGTTCGGCTGGTTCGGCACCGTCATCGGCGAGTCGGAGGGTGGCAAGTACCGGCACAAGGAGGACGTCTCCTTCCGCTGGGCGATGGGCTGGTTCATCTTCTCCGAGGTGATGTTCTTCGCCGGCTTCTTCGGCGCCCTGTTCTACGCGCGGGTCATCACCTTGCCGTCGCTCGGCGACTTCGACCACAAGCTGCTGTGGCCCGATTTCACCGCCGCCTGGCCGCACGCCGGCCCGGCCGGCATCGTCGAGGAATTCACCAAGATCCACGCCTGGCCGCTGCCGACCATCAACACCATCCTGCTGGTGACCTCGGGCATCTGGCTGACCATCGCCCACCACGCGCTGCGCGCCAACCAGCGCGGCAAGACGGCCTTCTGGCTGTTCATGACGCTGCTGTTCGGCTTCACCTTCGTCGGCATCCAGGCCTACGAGTACATGCACGCCTACCGCGACCTGAACCTGCGCCTGGATTCGGGCATCTTCGGCTCGACCTTCTTCATGCTGACCGGATTCCACGGCTTCCACGTGCTGGTCGGCGCGATCATGCTGACGGTGGTGCTGCTGCGCGTTCTGAAGGGCCACTTCAAGCCGGAGCACCACTTTGCGTTCGAGGCCGCCGCCTGGTACTGGCACTTCGTCGACGTGGTCTGGATCGGCCTGTACATCATCGTGTACTGGCTGTAGCCCCCAGCCAGCCGCGGCAAGCGAAAACGGCGCCCGCGGGCGCCGTTTTTTTCCGCACCTCGGCGTCAGCCGTAGCGGCTCGGCTCGATCCAGCCCATCCAGTAGCTGAACCAGATGAACAGCAGCAGCAGCACCGACAGGGCGACGCGAACGGTCAGCGCGTTGACGGTGCGGCTGGTCGAGCCGCGGTCGCGAACGAGGAACAGCAGCGCCGAGCCGAGCGCGACCAGGATGCCGGCGAACGCGATGGCGATGACAGCTTTCATCTCACGCGATGCGATTGACCGAGCACATTATCGCAGTGCCGCTGCGACGAGCGGTTGATGACGCGCACACCGACTATGGTCGCCTTCGTCGCCGCCCTGGCGGCGATCGCATTGACCGTTTCCCTGGGCAACTGGCAGTTGCGGCGGGCCGACGAGAAGCTGGCCCTGCAGGCGGCGTGGGACCGTGCCGAGCAGACGCCGGCATTACCGGTGGCCGGCGTCGACATCGCCGGCGTCGCGGATCGCCTGCCGCTGCGCGTGCGACTGCGTGGCCGTTTCGTGTTCGCGCACGAGGTGTGGCTCGACAACCGGCAGATGGACGGCCAGGCCGGCCTGATGCTGGTCACGCCGCTGCAGCTCGCTGACGGTGCCGTGGTGCTGGTCAACCGGGGCTTCGCTCGGCGCGATCCGCGCGACCGGATGCGACTGCCGGCAGTCGAGCGGCCGGAAGGCGAGGTCACGGTCGACGGGCTGGCCATGGCGCACACGGCACGCGTGCTGCAGCTCGGCGAGAACGCCCCGGCCGGCAGCGGGCCGGTCGTTTGGCAGAATCTCGACTACGAATCCTTCGAGCGCGCCAGCGGGCTGTCGGTGGCAAGATGGGTCGTGCAGCAGACCAATGGTGCCGACGACGGCCTGCTGCGCAACTGGCCGCGATTCAGTGCCGGGGTGGACAAGCACTACGGTTACGCGCTGCAGTGGTTTGCGCTGGCGGCGCTGATCACGGCGTTGACCGCTTTCTTCGGCCTGCGCGCGCTGCGCCGGCGTTCCCGTCGGACGTGAACCGATGACCGAGACAGTGCCCGCGTCGAGGCCGGCTTCGCACTGGCGCCGCTACCGCACGTTGTACCTGTTGCTCGCCGTGTGCGTGGCGCCGGTGCTCGCCTCGTACACCGCCTATTACCTTCTGCCGCCCTCCGGGCGCACCAATTACGGCACGTTGGTCGAGCCGCAGCGGCCGCTGCCGGCGCTGTCCCTACGGCGGCTCGACGGCACCGCCGTGCAAGCCGCCAGCCTGCGCGGCTCGTGGCTGATGGTGCAGGTCGACGGTGGCGCCTGCGACGCCGCCTGCGAGCAGAAGCTGTGGAAGATGCGGCAGGTCAGGCTGACGACCGGCAAGGACGCCGACCGCGTGCAGCGGCTCTGGCTGATCGTCGACGAGGCGCCGCTCGCCACCTTGGTGATGCGCGAGTACGACGGCACGCTGTTCCTGCGGGCGCGCGCCGACGAACTGGCCGCCTTCCTGCCGCTGCCGGCCGAGCCGGGGGCCGGCCTTGCCGGCCCGATCTGGCTGATCGATCCGCTCGGCAACCTGATGCTGCGCTGGCCGAAAGATGCCGATCCGAGCCGGATGAAGAAGGACCTGATCAAGCTGCTGAAGACCTCCAAGATCGGCTGAAATGAAACGATCCCAGCGGTCGCCTTCGCGCGCTGCACCCCGAGCGGGACGTCACCGGCTTCGGGCGGCCGGGCGCCACTGACATGGACCCGTCCGCGCTGTCCTGGCTGGCCTTGAAGGCGGTGGCGATCGCCGCGCTGCCGCTCGCCTACGTCACGCTGTCGAAGGATCCGGACAAGCACCGCAAGCTGGCCTGGGTGACGGCGTTCCTGACGCTGGACCTGGTCATGTTCGGCGCCTTCACGCGGCTCACCGACTCCGGCCTTGGCTGCCCGGACTGGCCGGGCTGCTACGGGCACTCGAACCCGTTGTCTGCCGGCGAGCAGATCCGTGCCGCCGAGACGGCGCTGCCGTCCGGCCCGGTGACGATGACCAAGGCGTGGATCGAGATGCTGCACCGGTACTTCGCGATGGCGGTGGGCTTCCTGATCATCGTGCTGGCCGTGCTCGCCTGGCGCCGCTGGCGGCGTGTGCCCGGGCGATCGCCGTGGCTCGCCACGTTCGCCCTCGTCGCCGTCTGCCTGCAAGGTGCCTTCGGCGCACTGACCGTCACCATGAAGCTGCAACCGGCGATCGTCACCGGTCACCTGCTCGGCGGCGTCGGCCTGCTGGCGCTGCTCACCTGGCTGGCGCTGCGCGAGTCGCCGTCGCCTCCGGTGGATCCGCGGGCCAGCGGCGTGCGGTGGCTGGCCGCGGTTGCCGTGCTGCTGCTGGTGGTGCAGATCGCACTCGGCGGCTGGGTCAGCACCAACTACGCGGTGCTGGCCTGCCCGGACTTCCCGACCTGCCACGGCCGACTCGTGCCGCCGCAGATGGACTTCGGTGCCGGGTTCACCCTGTGGCGCGATCTGGGCATGACCGCCGACGGCACGCCGATTGCTTTCCAGGCCCTGGTCGCCATCCACTGGACACACCGCAGCTTTGCCTACCTGGTCGTCGCGGTGCTGGGCCTGCTGGCCTGGCGGCTGTGGTCGCTGGCGGGGCTCGCCGGGCCGGCGCGCGCGCTGGCAGCGGTGCTGGCGCTGCAGTTCGCCACCGGCCTGTCGAGCGTCCTGCTCGGCTGGCCGCTGCTGCTGGCGGTGCTGCACAACGGCGGCGCGGCGGTGCTGCTGGCACTGCTGGTGACGATCAATTACCGGCTTTCGGCGGGCGGCAACCTGCCTGTCGGCGGCGCGTTGGCCCGTGCACCGGCGCAGGGCCGCGGTTAGAATCCCGCCCTTTCCGCGCCTGCCCGCGCCCGTCCACCGGCGCCGACCGAACCAACATGCAGTTTCAAGCCGACACCGTCCTGCGTCCCGCCTGGCAGCACCTCGCGCGCCAGTACTGGCTGCTGACCAAGCCGCGGGTGACGCAGCTGGCGATCTTCTGCGCCGTGATCGGCATGTTCCTGTCCAGCCGCGAACTGCCGGCGCTGGCTTCGGTGGCCGTGTCGACCGTCGGCATCTGGCTGCTGGCCGGCGCGGCCTTCGCGGTCAATTCGATCATCGAGCGGCAGATCGACGCGAAAATGGCCCGCACTCGCATGCGGCCGGTCGCGCGCGGCGAGATCACGCCGCTGCAGGCGATCGTCTTCTCGGGGGTGATCGGCGGCATCGGCATGTGGGTGCTGTACACGCAGGTCAACGCGCTGACGATGTGGCTGACCTTCGCCACCTTCGTCGGCTACGCAGTCGTCTACACGGTGCTGCTGAAGCCGAACACGCCGCAGAACATCGTCATCGGCGGCATCAGCGGCGCCATGCCGCCGGTGCTCGGCTGGGCGGCGATGACCGGCGACGCGCCGGCGCAGGCGTGGCTGCTGGCCCTGATCATCTTCGTCTGGACGCCGCCGCATTTCTGGTCGCTGGCGCTGTACCGCCTCGACGACTACCGCAAGTCCGGCCTGCCGATGCTGCCCGTCACCCACGGCGAGCAGTTCACCCGCCTGCACATCCTGCTGTACACGATCGTGCTGGTGGCCACCACCACGCTGCCGCATGCGATCCAGATGGCCGGCCTGCCGTATCTCGCCTGCGCACTCGGGCTGGGCGCCATCTTCCTCGCCTACGCCTGGCGGCTCTATCGGTGCTACAGCGATCGGCTGGCGCGCGCGACCTTCAACTACTCGATCGTCTACCTGGCGGCGCTGTTCGCCGCGTTGCTGGTCGACCACTACATCGCCGGCTAGGCACCTGCTGCGCCGCCGCGGCAACGGCCGCAGTGCCATGAAGCGCCTCCTCGCCGTCGCCCTTGCCGCCGTCCTCGCCGCCTGCTCGAAGCCGGGCTTCAACAACGTCGACATCAGCGGCGCCAGCTACGCCAGGGAGTTCTCGCTGACCGACCACACCGGGGCGCGACGCACGCTCGCCGACTACCGCGGCAGGGTGGTGGTGATCTTCTTCGGCTACACGCAGTGCCCGGACGTGTGCCCGACGACGATGCAGGAGATGGCGGAGGTCCGGCGCTCGCTCGGCAAGGATGCCGACCAGGTGCAGGTGCTGTTCGTCACCGTCGACCCGCAGCGCGATACGCGCGAGGTGCTGGCGCAATACGTGCCGGGGTTCGACCCGAGCTTCGTCGGGCTGTACGGCACCACCGAGGAAACCGCCCGGGTAGCCAAGCAGTTCAAGATCTTCTACCAGAAGGTTCCCGGCCCGACCGAGACCTCGTACACCATCGACCACACCGCCGGCAGCTACGTGATCGACAGGTCGGGCGAGCCGCGGCTGTTCCTCAAGCACAACCAGGGCGCCGCGCCGATCGTCGCCGACCTGCGGCAGCTGCTGTAGCGACGGCGCCGTCGCGGCCGACGACTCAGTCCAGGACGCCGGTCTCGGCGTTGATGGCGACGCTGCTGGCAAGCACCGGCGCGCCAGTGGGCGCCTCGCCGATGCCGAACACCTCGCGTACGGCGGGTGTGAGTTCCAGTTCGAAGCCGACGAACAGGCTGACCGGCGCGCCCTCATAGCGCTCGCGCCGGTAGTGGCGCGCGCCGGGCTCGAGCACCGCGTGCGGCTCGAACGGATCGAAGACCACCCACTGGCCGGGCCCGGCGGGCACGCGGGTGGCCGCCCTTGCGAAGACGATCTCCCGCGGCGGACCGGCCGCGCACCAGGCGCCGAACAGCACCGCCCCGTAGTGGGCGTCATTGTGGAAGAAGGCGCCGCGGCAGGCGTACCACTCGAACTCGCTGCGCAGCGAGTCGCCCACGGCAGCCGGCAGCACCCGGGCGAGCGCCCGCTGGATCTCGCGGCTGGCGAAACGGCCGAGGCCCAGGACCTGCCCCGGCCTGCGCACGGCCGTCAGATCGGGCAGTGGCAGTTCAGGCAGGGCGAGCTTTCCGGCGAGCAGCCGCGCCGCGCTGCCGCGGTCGGCGGCGCCCGCGCATCGGCAGATGGCCGGCGCGCAGCCGAGGTCAGCGAATCCCGCCTTCACCGGCGCAAAAAAAGAACCCCGCAGGGGGTGCGGGGTTCTGAAATCCGCCTCTTCGGAGGAGAGGGGGAGGAGGAGAGGCGGACACTGCAAGAAAGCAGCCAGCGATCAGCGCTCTGGCAACTCAGGCCTCGAGCGCGCTCCGCAGCTTCTGCAAGGCTTTGACCTCGATCTGCCGAATGCGTTCCGCGGATACGCCGAATTCATCCGCCAGGTCGTGCAGGGTCGCAGTACCCACGTTGCCGTCGGCGTCTTCGTCCAGCCAGCGGGCCTCGATGATCCGTCGGCTCCGATCGTCGAGTCGCGTCAGGGCGCGGCGCACCCCGTCGGTCTGCAGCTGCTCGTGCTGGCGCCGTTGCAGAACCTGGGTCGGCTCGGTGTCGGGGTCGGCCAGATAAGCGATCGGCGCGAACTCCTCCTCGCCGTCGTCGGTGCGGCCCTCGAGCGACAGGTCGGCGCCGCTCATCCGCGTTTCCATCTCGGCGACTTCTTCCGGCTTGACGTTCAGCTCGCGGGCAATCCGCGCCACCTCGTCCTGCGACATCGTGCCCACAGCCTGCTTCATGCTGCGCAGGTTGAAGAACAGCTTGCGCTGCGCCTTGGTGGTGGCGACCTTCACCAGCCGCCAGTTGCGCAGGATGAACTCGTGGATCTCGGCCTTGATCCAGTGCAGGGCGAACGACACCAGCCGCACGCCGCGCTCGGGATCGAAGCGCTTGACCGCCTTCATCAGGCCGATGTTGCCTTCCTGGATCAGGTCGGCATGCGGCAGGCCGTAGCCGAGGTAATTGCGGGCCACGGCGACCACCAGCCGCAGGTGCGACAGCACCAGCTGACGGGCCGCGTCGAGGTCCTCCCGGTCACGGAACGCCCGGGCCAGCGACACCTCCTCCTCCTGCGTCAGCAGCGGCACCTGGTTGACCGCCGTGATGTAGGCGTCCAGGTTGCCGAGGCTGCCCGGGTGAAGGGCGAGGGCGCCAGCGTTTTTGAAGGGAACCAGCGAGGTCCGACCGGTCATGCAGCCATCTCCTTTGAGGGTGATGTTAGCACTCGGTGCGATCGAGTGCCAAACCATAGACCGCCCGCCAACCTATTGGTTCAGCCGCGAGAGCGCGCGGCCAAAACATTGTTTTATATGCTGTTTTATGAAAGTGAGCGCATACCTACGTCGTGCCCGTCAGTGCCGATGGCCGGCGTCGGGGTTGCGGCGCAGGGCCCAGCGGGTGCCGATCGAGGCGACGAGGCCGCCGACGGCAGCAGCGCCGGCGACGAAGGCGGCCAGCCAGGGCAAAGGCAGGGGCTCGAGGGTGACGGCGGCGCGATAGGCCCGCGCCAGTTCGGTCGCCGGCTCGCCGGCCGCGGCCAGGAACATCCAGGCCAGTCCGGTTGCCAGACCGGCACCGGCGGCCAGCGTCAGCGCACCGGCGTAGGCGTAGGGGCGGACGATGTAGCGGGGCTCGGCACCGACCAGGCGCAGCAGGCGCACCTGCTCGGCGGAACCGCTGAGCTGCAGCTGGACCGAGGCCAGCACGATCAGGACCAGCAGGCAGGCCGCCAGACCGCCGACCAGCGCCCCGGCTGCCGCCAGCGCGCGCAGCAGGGTGTGAAGCTGCCGATGCCAGCCGGTGTCGGCGGCCACCGAGTCCACTCGCGCGATTCTGCGCAGCTCGCCGACTGCCGCCTCGATCTCGGCCGGCGGCGTCCGCGGCATCAGCGTGACCACCAGGACGTCCGGCAGCGGATTGACCTTCAGCTCGGCCAGCCTGCTCCCGCCGGTGCGCTCGGCAAGCGCCCTGAGCGCCTCGTCGCGGCTGACCCACTCGACCCGGCTCACGTCGGCCCGGCCGGCCAGCTGCGACTGCAGCTGGCGGATGTCGGCCGGCGACGCCGACGATGCGAGAAACAGGTTGACCTCCGGCCCGAGCGGAAGCTGTTCCGCCAGCGGCGCGACCGAACGGGCGATCGAGGCGCCGGCAAGCGGCACCGTGAAAGCCGCAGCCGCCAGCAGGACGGCGAGCAGGAAGCTGCCGGGCCGGCGGCCGATGAGCCGCGCCATCTCGCGCAGCCCATGAGCGCGCACTGCCAGCGTCCTCATGCGCAGACCCGTCCCTCGACCAGGCGCAGCCGGCGTGCGGTGGGCGGCAGCGGTGCCGGTTCACCGTGCGAGGCCAGCAGCACCGCCATGCCGGCCTGGGCGAACTCGTCGAGAAGGCGCAGCAGCCCGGCCGCCCCCTCGGTGTCGAGAAAGGCGGTCGGCTCGTCGAGCAGCAGGATGGCCGGCCGGTTGACGACCGCGCGGGCCAGTGCCGCGCGCAGCTGCGCCGCTGCCGACAGCTGCGCGGGCATCCTGGCGTGGTCGGATACGCCAAGCCGCAGCAGTGCCGTGCGGGCCCGTTCGGCCGCCGCCCGGCGCGACAGCCCGCCGACCAGCGCCGGCAGCATCACGTTCTCCAGCACGCTGCGATCGGCCAGCAGGTGCGGGTCCGGCGGCACGATGCCGATTGCCTGCCGCAGCGTGCGCAGCGGCGCTCCGCGCAGCCGTGCCGGCTGCTCGCCGGCGACGGCGACGCGGCCGCGGTCGGGCGCGAGGTCGCCGGTGATCAGCTTCAGCACGGTCGACTTGCCGGCCCCGTTGGCTCCGCTGAGCACGACCAGCTGCCCGCGCCCGACGGTGAAGCTCGCCTGCTCCAGCACCGCGGGTCCGACGCCGAACGCCTTGCGCACCCGGTCGAACTCGATCAGCGGCAGCTCGGCAGTGGCGTCGGCCTCGGTCATCGGCTGGACAGTCCGTATTCGATTGCCGCTGCAGCGTCCCGCGCGGCGGCGCCGATTCTAGGTTCTCGACCGCAACGGGCCGGCGAGCGCCGGCGCACGCCCGCGGTACAGTGCGCCGGCAGGCGATGGCGGCGCGCCGTCATCCGGACGTCACGTGTGCTGCCCATGGTCAAGAAGAAACAGCGCAGACAGAGCAAGGCAGACTCTCCGATCGTCGCCCGCGCCCGCCTGCCGGCGGCCACGCCGCCGCAACGTCTCCTCGACCGCGAGCTGTCGCAGCTGGCCTTCGCCGATCGCGTGCTGGCACAGGCGGTGCGCGAGGACGTGCCGCTGGCCGAGCGGCTGCGCTACGTGTGCATCGTCTCGTCGATTCTCGACGAGTTCTTCGAGGTCCGCATGTCCGACCTGATCGACGAGATGATCGAGTCGGGTGGCTGGGGGCCGGCGGCGCCGCAGTGGGAGTCGTTCGTCCGCGTTTCCGATCGCGCGCACGCGCTGGTCGACAAGCAGTACCGCCTGTTCAACGAGGTGCTCACGCCGGCGCTGGCCAGGCGCCGGATCGCCATCGTCAGCCACGGCCAGCGCAGCAGCCGGCAGCGCAAGTGGGTGCGCGAGTACTTCGAACGCGAGGTGCGGCCGCTGCTGTCGCCGATCGGGCTCGATCCGTCGCACCCGTTCCCGCTGCTGATGAACAAGGCGCTGAACTTCGTCGTGCAGGTCGAGGGCAAGGACGCCTTCGGCCGGCCGTCGTCGATCGTGGTGCTCAAGGTGCCGCGCGTGCTGCCGCGGGTGATCCCGCTGCCGGCGAAGCTGGCGCCGCGCACGCAGGCATTCGTCATGCTGTCGTCGGTGATCCGCGCGCATCTGGCCGACGTCTTCGCCGGACGCAATGTGGCCGGCTTCTCGCAGTTCCGCGTCACCCGCGACTCGAACCTCTGGATCGACGAGCGCGAGGTGCACAACCTGCGGCAGGCGCTGCGCATGGAGCTGACCCAGCGGCATTACGGGGCCGCCGTGCGGCTGGAGGTGCTGCGCAGCTGCCCGCAGCACCTGGAGAACCTGCTGCGCGAGCAGTTCGCGCTGCCCAACGAGGCCGTCTACCGCGTCGACGGGCCGGTCAACCTGGTGCGGCTGAACGAACTGGTCGACCACCTGAAAGGGCCGGCGCTGCGCTGGACGCCGTTCACGCCGGCATGGCCGGCGAAGCTCAAGGTCGGCGTCGACATGTTCGAGCGGCTGCGCGCCGGCGACCTGCTGCTGCACCATCCGTTCGAGAGCTTCGAGCCGGTGATCGAATTCCTGCGCCAGGCGGCGTCCGACCCGCGGGTGGTGGCACTGCGGATGACGCTGTACCGCACCGGGGTGTCGTCGGTCCTGGTCGACCTGCTGATCGAGGCGGCGCGGCGCGGCAAGGAAGTCACGGTGGTGGTCGAGCTGAAGGCGCGCTTCGAGGAGGAGGCCAACATCGGGCTGGCCGAGCGGCTCGAGAAGGAGGGCGCGCAGGTCGTCTACGGGGTGGTCGGCCTGAAGACGCACGCCAAGCTGCTGCTCGTCCTGCGGCGCGAGGGCGAGGGCAAGCGGCAGAAGCTGGTGCAGTACGCGCACCTGGGCACCGGTAACTACCACCCGGCCACCACCCGCCTGTACACCGACTTCGGCATGCTGACGGCGGAGCCGGCGATCTGCCGCGACGTCGAGCGGGTGTTCATGCACATCACCAGCCTGGCCAAGGTCGAGAAGCTGACCCACCTGTGGCTGGCGCCGTTCACCCTGCACAAGCAGGTCCTGGCGGCGATCGCCCGCGAGGCGGCCTGGGTGAGGCAGGGCAAGCCCGGGCGGATCATCGCCAAGATGAACGCGCTGATCGACGAGGCGACGATCAACGCGCTGTACGAGGCCTCCTGCGCCGGCGTGCGCATCGACCTGGTGGTGCGCGGCGCCTGCGCGCTGCGCCCCGGCGTCAAGGGCCTGTCGGAGAACATCACCGTGCGCTCGATCATCGGCCGTCTGCTCGAGCACCATCGCATCTACTACTTCCGCAACGGCGGCGCCGACGACGTCTACCTGTCGAGCGCCGACTGGATGGGCCGCAACCTGTTCCGCCGCATCGAGGTGGCCTGGCCGGTGCTGGACGCCAGGCTGAAGCGGCGCGTGCTCGACGAGGGGCTGAAGCCGTACCTGGAGGACACCGTCGAGGCCTGGGTCCTCGGCCCGGACGGCGCCTATCAGCCGCCGAAGGCCGGCAGCGGCGGTCGCAGCGCGCAGCGCTCGCTGCTCGAGGCGCTGGCCGAGCGGGCCTAGAGGCAGCAATGGAACTGCTGCTCTGGCGTCACTGCGAAGCCGAAGCCGGCGAGCCGGACCTGGGCCGTGCCCTCACCGCCAAGGGAGAGAAGCAGGCGCAGCGCATGGCGGCCTGGCTGCATGCCCACCTGCCCGATTCGGCGCGCATCCTCGCCAGTCCGGCGCGACGGTCGCGGCAGACGGCGCAGGCGCTGGCCGAACTGGCGCCGCGCAAGCTGAAGACGGTCGATGCGCTGGCACCCGGCGCCAGCGTCGGCGACCTGCTGCGCGCGGCGCGCTGGCCCGACGCCCAGTCGGTGGTGGTGCTCGTCGGGCACCAGCCGACGCTCGGCCGGGTTGCCGGCCACCTGCTGGCCGGCGCGGAGGCCGACTGGCCGATCAAGAAGGGCGCCGTCTGGTGGTTCAGCTCGCGCGAGCGCGACGGCGTCGAACAGGTGGTCCTGCGCGCCGTGCTCAGTCCCGATCTGCTCTGACCGCGGGCCGCCGGCGCCGCAGGATCAGAGCGGCTTGATGGTCAGTCGCAGTCCGGTCTTGTCCCACTGCGCGGCCTCCTCGTCGAGCAGGAACTGCGTCAGCGGGTGGCGGCCGAGCCAGTCGCCGTCGAGCCGCAGTTCGTAGGCGTCGCGCGAGGCGCGCAGCGTCCACTTCGGCAGCTGCACCGGCCGGCGGGCGTGGCAGAAGATCGCCGCCAGGCGCAGCGCCAGGATCTTGGCGGCGCGCGACGGATCCTGCAGCGCCTCGCTCACCTTCTTCAGGTTGCCGCGCTGGGCGAGGACCAGCGTGGCGATGCGCTGCTGGTCGGTCGTCGAGAAGCCGGCGAGGTCGGCGTTGCCGACCAGGTAGGCGCCGTGCTTGTGGTGGTCGTTGTGCGAAATGGCGAAGCCGACCTCGTGCAGCGCTGCCGCCCATGCCAGCCGCTTGACCTCCTCCTCGCCGGCCCGCGGGTCGAGCGCGTCGTGCAGTTCGCGCGCGATGCGGCCGACCTGCTGCGCCTGCGCGCGGTCGACGTCGAATCGCCTCTGCAGCCGCGCCACCGTGGCGTCGCGCAGGTCGCGCCGCTCGCGCCGGCCGAGCAGGTCGTACAGCAGCCCGAGCCTGAGTCCACCGCGCGCGGGCGCCAGCTCGGTGATGCCCAGCGTCTCGAACACGGCGCCGAGCACGGCGATGCCGCCGGGCAGCACCTGCGCCCGTTCCGGCTTGATGCCGGGCAGCTTCAGCTTGCGGATCTCGCCATACTCGATCAGCAGCTGCCGCAGGTTCAGCACCATGTCGGCAGTGATCATCGTGCCGTCGCCCCAGTCGACCTGGCGGATCAGCTCTGCCGCCGCGCCGATCGTGCCGCTGGCACCGAAGGCCTGCTGCCAGTGGGCGCGGCCGAAGACGCTGACCGCTTCCTCGATCTCCGCCGCCGCGGCGACCTGCGCCTTGCGGAAGCTGGCCCGGTCGAGCACGCCGTCGCGGAAGAAGCGCAGCGTCGTGTTGACGCAGCCCACCTTGAATGACTCGGCGGCTCGCGGCTCGAAGCCCTGGCCTACGATCAGCTCGGTCGACGCGCCGCCGATGTCGACCACCAGGCGCGGCTCCTTCGACGGCGGGACGGAGTGCATGCAGCCTTCGAAGGTGAGTCGCGCCTCCTCGCGCCCGGAGACGATGTCGATCGGGTAGCCGAGCGCGTGCTGTGCCTCGAGCAGGAACTCGTCGCTGTTGGGGGCTTCGCGCAGCGTCTGCGTGCCGACCGCACGCACCTGCTCCGGCGGCAGGCCGCGCAGCCGCTCGTTCATCCGTGCCAGGCACTCGCAGGCGGCCTCGATCGCCTTGCGCGAGATGCGCCGGTCGGCGCCGGTGCCGGCGGCCAGCCGCACCGTCTCCTTCCAGTAGCCCTGCAGCTCGATGTGCCGGCCGTCGGCCCGCCCCATCTGCAGGCGGAAGCTGTTCGAGCCGAGGTCAACGGCGGCGAGCTGCATGCGGCCGGAGCAGGAGCGTGCGCATTCGTCGCATTCTATGGTTGCCGCGCTGCGGCGCCGTCGGAATTGATTCAGCGCATGTTCCGCGCGCCGCCGCTGCGGCACCATGCCGCCCATGCAGAGCAAGGACGAGGACCGCCTGGCGCGGCTGTCGGCGCCGCGGCTGGCGCGAGAACTGAAGACGATCCGGGCGATGCTGCGCATCGCCTGCCGTGACCGCCACGGCACCGCGCGGGGCCTGTGCGCCGACTGCGCGGCGCTGGCCGACTACGCCGCCAAGCGGCTCGCCCTGTGCCCCTACGGCGCCGACAAGCCCACCTGCGTCAACTGCAGGATTCACTGCTACGGGCCGCGCCAGCGCGAGCAGGTGCGCGACACGATGCGCTATGCGGGACCGCGCATGATGCTGCGCCATCCGTATCTGGCCGTCATGCACGTCGTCGACGGCAGGCGGCCGGCGCCGCCGAAGCCCAACGAGGCGCTGGCGGCGACAGCGGCCGCGCCGGCAGGACCCGCGCAGACCGCGCCGCCGGTGCGCGCCGAGTCCGATTCCTGACCGACTGCGCGCGGCGCGGAACCGTTCAGTCGGCGCCGACCAGCGCGGCGGCGAAGCGCTCGGCGACGAACGGCTGCAGGTCCTCCAGCTTCTCGCCGACGCCGATGAAGTAGATCGGCAGCGGCCGGCCGCGCCGCTCGCGCGCGATCGCCGCCAGCACGCCGCCCTTGGCCGTGCCGTCGAGCTTGGTGATGATGAGTCCGGTCAGTCCGACCGCCTCGTCGAACGACTTCACCTGGGCCAGCGCGTTCTGGCCGTTGGTGCCGTCGATCACCAGGATGGCCTCGTGCGGCGCGCCGTCCATGCACTTGCCGATCGAGCGCTTCACGCGCTTCAGTTCGTCCATCAGGTGCAGCTGGGTCGGCAGGCGGCCGGCAGTGTCGGCGATCAGCACGTCGATGCCGCGCGCGCGCGCCGCGGCGACGGCGTCGAACACCACCGCCGCCGGGTCGCCGCTCTTCTGCGAGATCACCTCGACGCCATTGCGCTCGCCCCATACGGCCAGCTGCTCGCGTGCGGCCGCGCGGAAGGTGTCGCCGGCGGCGAGCAGCACCGTCTTGTGCTGGTCGGCCAGCCAGTGCGCCAGCTTGCCGATCGAGGTCGTCTTGCCGGCGCCGTTCACGCCGGCGACCATCATCACCAGCGGCCGGGCGCGGTCCAGATCGATGCGGGCCTCGCACGGCGCCAGCAGCGCGGCCAGCTCGTCGCGCAGCGTCTCGCGCACCTCGGCCGGCGTCTTCAGGCCGGCGAGCTTGATGCGGTCGCGCAGCCGGGCCAGCAGTTCGGCGGTGGTGCCGGCACCGCAGTCGGCGCCGAGCAGCGCCACCTCGAGATCGTCGAACAGGGCGTCGTCGATCACGCCGCCGGAGAACACGCCGACGATGTTCACCCGCGTGCGCTCCAGCCCCTTCTTCAGCCGCGCCAGCCAGCCGCTCTTTTCCGTGCTCATGCTCTGCGAGAATCGCTGCGTGTCAGCAAGGGGGCGCAGTTTAAGTGAGCAAGCCGGTACGCCCGCCGCGCACGCGACCGGCCGCAGGCCCGGCGCGGGCGCCGCAGCAGGTGCGGATCATCGGTGGCGCATGGCGGCGCACGCCGATCCCGGTGGCCGGGGTGCCCGGCCTGCGCCCCTCGCCGGACCGCGTGCGCGAGACGCTGTTCAACTGGCTCGCGCACCTGCGTCCCGACATCCACCTGCTCCGCGGGCTCGATCTGTTTGCCGGCACCGGCGCGCTCGGCTTCGAGCTCGCCTCGCGCGGTGCCGCGCGGGTCGTGCTGGTCGAGCGGCAGCCGCTGCTGCTGCAGCGGCTGCGCGAGCTGCAGGCAAGGCTGCAGGCAACGTCGGTCGAGGTCATCGCCGGCGATGCGCTGGCGGTCGCTGCCCGCCTGCCGCCAGCGTCCTTCGACATCGTCTTCCTCGATCCGCCCTTCGGCGCCGGGCTGTTGTGGCCGGCGGTCGAGGCCAGTCGCCGGCTGCTGGCCCCCGGTGGGCTCCTCTACGCGGAAACCGACGAGCCGGTCGCGGCGGATGAGGCGGCGGCGCACGGGCTCGAGCCGATGCGCTCGTCGCGCGCCGGCCGCGTCTGCTTCCATTTGCTGCGACTGCGCAATGCCTGAATAATCCCCCACCGGGCTGGGGTGCCTGCCGGCACCCGGGGGGATCACTGATGGTCATCGCAGTCTATCCGGGCACGTTCGACCCGCTGACGCGCGGGCACGAGGATCTGGTGCGCCGGGCGGCGGGACTCTTCGCCAAGCTGGTGGTCGGCGTCGCCGACAGCCGCACCAAGGGGCCGTTCTTCTCGTTCGACGAGAGGCTGACGATCGCCCGCGAGGTGCTCGGCCACTACCCGAACGTCGAGGTCGCCGGCTTCCGCGGTCTGCTGCGCGACTTCGTCCGCGAGCACCAGGCGCGGGTGATCGTGCGCGGGCTGCGCGCGGTGTCCGACTTCGAGTACGAGTTCCAGCTCGCCGGCATGAACCGCTACCTGCTGCCGGACGTCGAAACGATGTTCCTGACGCCGTCGGACCAGTACCAGTTCATCTCCGGCAGCATCGTGCGCGAGATCGCCATGCTCGGCGGCGACGTCAGCAAGTTCGTCTTCCCGTCGGTGGAACGGTGGCTGAAGGCGAAGCTGGAGCAGATGGGCCGCACCGAAGACGACTGAAAGGTTCCTCGGCGACGCCCGGCGTGGACCGATCGCGGCAGCCGGAGCACGGGCGCATCGAGGTCGTCGACGCGCTGCGCGCCTTCGCGCTGGCCGGCATCCTGCAGGTCAACATCCAGTCGTTCGCCTGGGGCGCCGGCGACCCGCTCGGCTTCTTCGCCGAGCCGCCGGGCCCGGCCGATGCGCTGGCGCACCTGCTGGTCGGCATCTTCGTCTCCGGCAAGTTCCTGTCGATGTTCGCCTTCCTGTTCGGTCTCGGCTTCGCGCTGCAATGGCGCTCGCTGACCCGGCGGCTCGCGGCTGACCAGGCGCAGCGCGTCTACCGGCGCCGCCTGCGGTTCCTGCTCGTGCTCGGACTGGCGCATGGCGTGCTGCTGTACTTCGGCGAGATACTCGCCGGCTATGCGCTGATCGGCTTCCTGCTGCTGGGCCACGCGCGGCAGCGGCTGTCGGCATTGCTGGCCGCCGCGCGCGCCTGGTGGCTGGGCTTTGCCCTGCTGACCGTGGCCAGCGCCGCGGCCATCGAAGGGCTCAGGCGCGTCTTGCCGCCCGAGGAGGATCCGGCGCGGGTGCCGGCCTGGGCGATCGACCGGCTCGCCATCTACACGCAGGCCGGCTACCTCGAGCAGATCGGGCCGCGGCTGGCCGACTACCTGAGCGTCCTCGGCACGACAGCCGTGCTCGGCGTGCCGCAGATCATGGCGCTGTTCCTGCTCGGCGCCATCGCCGGCCGGCTCGGCTGGCTGGCGCAGCCGCAGCGGCACCCGCGAGTCTGGCGCGCGGCCGCCTTGGTCGGCGTCGCGGCGCTGCCCTTCGCCATCGGCGGGGCGTGGCTGAACTTCGTCACCATGCGCGATTCGCCGGGCGATCCGGCGGCCATCGGCTATGCACTGCAGAACGTCGGCACCCTGATGGCCTGCCTGTACGTCGTCCTGTTCATCCGCCTGGGCGAGCGGGCGTCGACCCGTCGCCTCATCGCCTGGCTGGCGCCGGCCGGGCGGATGCCGCTGACCAACTACGTCGGCCAGTCGGTGGCGATGGGGCTGCTGCTTTCCGGCTGGGGGCTCGGGCTGGGATCGACGCTCGACCGCGTCGATCTGGCGCTGCTGGCGTTGGCGATCGTCGCCGTCCAGCTCCTCGCCAGCCACGCATGGGTCGGCCGCTTTGGCCAGGGGCCGCTCGAGGCGCTGTGGCGCCGGGCGACCTACGGCGCGCAGCGCTGGAAGTGAGACCGGTGCCGCGCCGCCGCTTCAGCCGCGATCGGCGCTGCCGCTGGCAACGCGGTCGATGCGGGCGACGAACCACCGCTCGGTGAAGCCACCGAGGAAGCACAGCACCAGCACCAGCGCCGGCGACAGCTGACCGAGGTTGAGCAGCCCGGCCTCGACCAACAGCACGATCGGCACGGCCACCGCGGCGCCGATCAGGGGACGGGCCAGGCTGAGCCAGCGGTGCGTGCGCAGGTCGGGGCTGCGCGCCGACAGGTCGGCGCGCAGCCAGTTGAAGGCGAAGCTGACCAGACCGCCGAAGTAGCCCATCAGCACGCCCGAGACGAGGAGCATGCCGACCGTCACGTCGACGTCGTCGCGCGCCAGCCAGTCGAAGCCGCCGAGCAGGCCCCACAGGCCGAAGAACACCACCGCCGCGATCAGCATCGCCGCCAGTGCCGGCAGCTGCTGGCGGACCAGGGCGACGCGATGCCGTCGCTCCTGGTGCACGGCGTGAATGTTGCGCAGCAGTCCCTGCAGCACCGGCACCGTCGGCGCGTGGCCGCGAGCGCTCGCCGCCAGCGCCTCGGCGGCTTCCTGCCGCCAGCCGGACGGCAACGCGCGGCTCTCGGCGAGCGCCAGCGACATCTCGGCACGGCGCTCCTCTTCCGACATCGCCAGCACCCGCTCGCGCTCGATCTGCTGCAGGCAGTCCCACGCCACGTAGGCCCGCTGCGCCCGCGCTGCCTCGCCCGCCCGCGCCAGCAGCGCGTCGCAGCGGCCGAGCATGTCGCGCAGCTCGTCGCCGACGGCGACCGGCCGCTCGCGCAGCGCCTGCAGCACGCGGGCACTGTCGAGCAGCGCCGCTTCCAGCGCCGCCGACTGCGCGTCGCGCGCCGGCCACTCGCCCAGCGCGGGCAGAAAAGCGGCGCCCGCGGCAGCGGGTCGCGTGGCGGTCTTGCCGGGGGTGTCGTCGGGCATGGCGGTCGTGGTCCGGGGGTTGCGCAGCCGTCGTTGGCAGGTTCGGGTCAGGCAACCTTCGCCGGTAAGCATAATTGCTAAGTTGTCGTCGATCAGCGCAGCCGCCACCCTCGGGTCCAATCCGACCGCCGGGCGCCTGCCTCAGATGGGATTGCCGCAAGCATGAACGCACGCATTGCCGAACTGAACCTGTTTCCCGTCAAGGGTTGCCGCGGCGTCGCTCTGAAGGAAGCCACACTCGCCGCCACCGGGCTGCAGGTCGACGGCGTGGGCGACCGCGAGTGGCTGGTGGTCGACGGGCAGGGCGAGTTCCTCTCGCAGCGCGAGTACCCCAAGATGGCGCTGATCGAGACCCGGCTGACGCCGAAGGGCCTGCTGATGAAGGCGCCGGGCATGCTGCTGCTCGAGGTGCCGCTCGCATCCGAAGGCGAGGTGGTCAAGGTGCGCGTGTGGGACGACCGCATCTCGGCGGTGACGCAGGGCGAGATCGCCGACCTGTGGCTCAGCACGTATCTCGGCGTGCCGGCGCGGCTGATGCGGTTCGACTACGAGGGAACCCGGCTGGCGGCGCACCGCTACACCGGCAAGGACGATGCGCCGTTCAAGTTCGCCGACGCCTTTCCGCTGCTGGTCACCAGCACGGCCTCGCTCGGCGAGCTGAACAGCCGCCTGCAGCGGCAGGGCGCGGCGGCTGTCGCGATGTCGCGCTTCCGGCCGAACATCGTGCTGGACGGGCTGCCGGCGTTCGAGGAGGACTACTGCAAGCTGCTGAGGGTCGGCCCGCTGGCCATCCGGCCGGTGAAGCCCTGCACGCGCTGCTCGGTGCCGGGCGTCGATCCGGCCACCGGCGAGCATTCGCCGGTGGTGACGGACCTGCTCGCGGCCATGCGCTCGACGCCGGACGGGGTGACGTTCGGCGTCAACGCGATCGTCGTCGAGGGTGCCGGCACCGCGCTGCGGGTCGGCGACGCAGTCGAGGTCGAACTGAGGTTCTGACCGCGCCGCCGGCCGGCTTCGCGTCAGCGGGGCGCCGGCCCGGCAGCCGGGCCGGTGGCGGCCGTCTGCGGATACAGCCCGGCCAGCACGGCGCGGGCAGCCTTCGTCAGTTCCGCCTCGAAAGCGGCGGCAAGCTGCTCAGCGGAGCGCATGCCGGCGCGCCGCGCCCATAGCGAGGCGAAGGCGTCCCGATGCTCGTGCATCACGCCGCGGACCGCCTCCTGCCAGTGGGCCGGGTGCTCGGACTCGGCCCAGTCGCCGCGGCCACGGCCGAAGTGCGCCACCGCCAGGTAGGCGAGCAGGGCGGACGTGGCAAGCCCGTCGAGCACTTCGTCGGTCCAGCCGATCTCGGTCCGCTCGGTGCCGCGGATCACGTTGTAGCCGCGCGCCAGTCCGGCCGCGCCCAGGGCGCCGAGCACGCCGCCGACGAGCAGCCCGCCGCCGAGCGTGAGGCCGCCGGTCGCGAGGTCGGCTTTCAGGCCCGCCAGCGCGCCGGTGATGGCGCCGCCGAGCAGCGCCGCCTTGCCTTCACTGAGCCTCTCGCTGACCGCATAGTGCTCGGCCAGCCGATGCAGGATCTCGTCGCGGGCATGGCCGCCGAGCCCGTGCAGCGCGATCAGCCGATCGGTGCTGGCGCGGATGTCGGCGTCGAGCCGGGCGGCCAGCGCCGCCATCGCGGCCTGCTTCGGCGTGGCTTCGCCGTTGCCCGGCAGCCCGAGTGCGGCGCCGAGCTCGCGCAGCCGGCCGCGCAGCCCGTCGCCTTCGACCGGCTGGCGATCGGTGGCGGCGCGCGCCAGCCGCTGCGCCAGCACCTGCATCGACTCGGCAAAGGTCGCCTCGCGCTGCTCGCGCCAGGCGGCGGCCAGCCGCGAGAACGACGCCTGCTTGGCGGCCGGCAATGCGCGGCGCACCTCCTCGAGCAGGGCGATCTCCTGCACCCAGCAACGGGCGAAGGCATCGAGCGGCAGCACGGCACGCACGGCGGCATGCGCGCCGAGCTGCCGCTGCCACAGCTCGATCTGGGCCGCTTCCTCGCGCGCCGGCTTCGGCTGCCCGGTCTGGTTGAGCAGCGCCAGCACCGGCTTGCCGATCAGCTCGAGCACCTTGAGCTCGGACTCGACATAGCCGGACGACTGCGGGCCCTCGGCGGCGCTGACCAGGTACAGCACCACGTCGGCGTGCTCCAGCGTCGCGCGCACCGCCTGCTGGGTCGACCAGAAGGCGCGGTCGCGGAAGCGGTCCCAGACCTCGCTCAGGAACCAGCCGAGCGGGTTGCTCCGCTGCGCCAGCCGGCGGGCCAGTCGCACGCTGTCGCCGAAGCCGGGGGTGTCCCACAGCTCGAGTGAATCGCCGTCGGAGGTCTCGACCAGCGTGAAACGCTCGGCGGTCTCGGTGACGTGCGGGGCGTCGCGCACGCTGCCGACGTCGCGGCCGGTCAGGGTGCGGGCGAGCGTCGTCTTGCCGACGTTGGTGTGCGACACCAGCGCCAGCGCGACGCGCCGCACATCGGCGTCACTCATGCGGCCGGGCTCGCCAGCGCCGCCTGCAGAGACCGCCGGGCGGCCGGCAGGTCGGGCTGCTCGAGATCGATGAACACGACCGCCGCGCCGCGCTCGGCCGCGAAGTCCCGCCACAGCGCGCGCCGCTCGTCGAGTCGCGGCGTCGCGCCGAACTGGCGCCGGAACGCCGACTCGTCGACCAGCACGACGAGCTGGTGCGCCTGCGTCGCGGCACGCAGCCTGTCGACGAAGGCGCCGTGGTTGTCCGCTTCCGGCGTGGCGGTGAGCGCGAACAGTCCGGCCAGCAGCGTCGCGTCGCCGACGATTGGCTGCAGGTCGATGTCGTCCTCGGCGCCGAAGGCCGTCGCCGCGGCGACGCTGATGGTGGTGCGGGCGCCGAGCGCCTGGGTGAACAGCGAGCTCAGGTTCAGCGTTGCCTGCGGTGACAGCTGCACGCTGTAGGGCACGACGCGCGCGATGACCGGCTCCTCGCGCAGCACGCGGATCAGCGCCCGGTAGTACGGCGCCTCCAGCGGCAGCGGGAAGCGCGCCGTCCGGCGCTTTTCCAGCCAGCGGTCGCCGAGCGCCAGCAGCAGCCGCGGCAGCACGACGACCAGGCCCACCGTCACCGCGTACAGGTGCAGCCACGGTGCGGCGATCACGCCGCCACCGGCGGAAAAGCGCAGGCGGGCGTAGCCGTCGAGGTCGGGCAGCGCGATACCGGTGAGCGCCGACGCCGGTCCGAGCACGGTGTCGAGCAGCGCATGCACCGCAGGCGCCTCGAGGAAGGTGCTCTCCCAGCCGGCGCGGTACTCGAAGGCGATGCCACGCACATAAAGCGCCGCCAGCGCGCCGAGCGCGAAGGCCGCCGCCGAGGCGTGAAGCACGCGGCCGATGCGCGCCGCGGTCAGCCCGGCGCTGACCTGCATCCACTCGCGGAAGAACTCGGCGGCGGCCTTGCCGCCGCGCCTCGGTGCAGCGCCGGTGACGTGAGCGAGCCGCGCCAGCAGCCGCGCGATCGGACCGAGGCCGCGCGCCCGCGCGTCGACGAGCCCCCAGGTGCCGCGCACGAGGATCGCCAGGTAGATGAAGACGTTCCACACCATCAGTGCCAGCAGCGGCGGCGCCAGCAGGTTGACGCGCTGACCGGCGCCGATCGAATCGGCGGCGGCGCCGGCGGCGAAGGCGAGCAGCGGGATCAGCCAGCCGATCCACGCCGGCCAGCTGACCGATGCCAGCAGCCGCGGCACGCGCTTCTCGCGCGCGGCCAGTCGTTCCAGGGCAAGCGAGGCGCGTCGCGCAATGAAGGCGTCGTCGGTCGCGCCTTCGCCCTCCACCTTGGCTGCGGCCTGCGTGGCCCAGGCGCGATCTTCATCGCTCCAGACGTCGGAGGCGGGCTCCTGGTCGAAGGCGCGGACCAGCACGGTGCGGCGGGCGGCGGCTTCGTTCACGGGCAGGCTCTCGACAGGTTGGGCGTGGCGGTGCGCAGCATGCCCCGGCGCAGGCGCCGCAGCAAGGGTCGGCAGGCCGGCGTCATGGCAGCGGGACGGCGCGCCGGTTCAGACGTTGAAGCGGAAGTGCATGACGTCGCCGTCACGCACGACGTAGTCCTTGCCTTCCAGCCGCATCTTGCCGGCCTCCCTGGCGCCGTTCTCGCCCCGGCACTGCACGTAGTCGTCGAAGGCGATGGTCTCGGCGCGGATGAAGCCCTTCTCGAAGTCGGTGTGGATCACGCCGGCCGCCTGCGGCGCCGTCGCGCCCTGGACCACCGTCCACGCCCGCACCTCCTTCGGCCCGGCGGTGAAGTAGGTGAGCAGGCCGAGCAGCTCGTAGCCGGCGCGGATCACCCGGTTCAGCCCCGGCTCGCTCATCCCCATGTCGGCCAGGAACACCTCCTTGTCGTCGTCGGACAGGTCGGCGATCTCGGCCTCGACCTTGGCGCACACCGCCACCACCGGCGCACCCTCCTTCGCCGCGTACTCGCGCACCCGGTCCAGCAGCGGGTTGCCCTCGAAACCGTGCTCCTCGACGTTGGCCACGTACATGGTCGGCTTGGCGGTCAGCAGGAACAGGGGGCGCAGCACCGCCCTCTCCTCCTCGTACAGCTCGACGCTGCGCACCGGCCTGGCCTCGTTGAGCGCCGGGGCGATCTTCTCCAGCGCCTCGACCAGCCGCCTGGCCTCCTTGTCGCCGCCGGCCTTGGCCACCTTGCTCCACCTGGCCAGCTGCTTGTCGACCGTCTGCAGGTCGGCCAGCGCCAGCTCGGTGTCGATCACCTCGATGTCGGAAACCGGGTCGACGCGGCCGGCGACGTGCACCACGTTCTCGTCCTCGAAGCAGCGGACGATGTGCGCGATCGCGTCGCACTCGCGGATGTTGGCGAGGAACTGGTTGCCGAGACCCTCGCCCTTGCTGGCGCCGGCCACCAGGCCGGCGATGTCGACGAACTCCACCGTCGCCGGGATCACCTTCTCCGGCTTGGCGATCGCCGCCAGCGCCGCCAGCCGCGGGTCGGGCACCTCGACGATGCCGAGGTTCGGCTCGATGGTGCAGAAGGGATAGTTCTCGGCGGCGATGCCGGCCTTGGTCAGCGCGTTGAACAGGGTCGACTTGCCGACATTGGGCAGGCCGACGATGCCGCATCTCAGGGACATGAAGCGTTTCCCGCGCGCCGGTCGGCGCAAAGCGGACGATTATCCCAGTTCGCCGCGCCGCCGATGCGATGCACAGGCGGCGCGTCGCCGCGCGCCGCCCGCCTCGCGCCGGCTCAGGCCGGCTTCGGCGCGCGCAGCTCGCGGCGCAGGATCTTGCCGATGTTGGTCTTCGGCAGCGGCTCGGCGCGGAACTCGACCAGCTTCGGCACCTTGTAGCCGGTCAGGTGCTTCCTGCAGTGCGCGAGCAGGTCCTGCTCGGTCAGGCCGGGATCCTTCCTGACGACGACGATCTTCACCACCTCGCCCGACTTCTCGTCGGGCGCGCCGATCGCGGCGGTCTCGAGCACCCCGGGGTGCAGCATCACCACGTCCTCGATCTCGTTCGGGTACACGTTGAAGCCGGAGACGATGATCATGTCCTTCTTGCGGTCGGTGATCTTGACGCTGCCGTTGCCGTCCATCACACCCATGTCGCCGCTGCGCAACCAGCCGTCGGCGGTGAAGACCTTGGCCGTCTCGTCGGGCCGGTTCCAGTAACCCCTCATCACCTGCGGCCCGCGGATGCAGATCTCGCCGACCTCGCCGAGCGGCACCCGCTCGCCGCGCTCGTCGAGGATCGCCACCTCGGTGCTCGGGATCGGCACGCCGATGTTGCCGGTCCAGTCCTTGATGGCGAGCGTGTTGCAGATCGCGATCGGCGAGGTCTCGGTCAGGCCGTAGCCCTCGACGATCGGCACGCCGGTGGCCGCCTTCCAGCGCTCGGCCACCGCGCGCTGCACCGCCATGCCGCCGGCGGCGCACAGCTTGGCCTGCTTCAGCGGCACCTCGCCGAATCCCGGCGCGTTCAACAGTGCGTTGTAAAGGGTGTTCACTCCGATCATTGCCGTGAACGGAGTGTGCTTCAGCGTCTTGACGAAAGCCGGGATGTCGCGCGGGTTGGTAATCAGGATCGTATGCGCGCCGGTCTTCATGAACACCATGTTCGCGGTCAGCGCGAAGATGTGATAAAGCGGCAGCGGAATCACGGTGACTTCCTTGCCCTCGACGAAGTCCCGCGCGATCCATGCGTGTACTTGCTGCAGATTGGCGACCAGGTTGCCGTGCGTGAGCATCGCTCCCTTGGCCACGCCGGTGGTGCCGCCGGTGTACTGCAGGAAGGCGAGGTCGTCGCGCGTCAAGGCGACCTCGTCGAGCGTCCGCGCGCGGCCGGCCGCCAGCGCGTCGTTGAAGGCGGTCGTGCCGTCGATGCTCCACGGCGGCACCATCTTCTTGACGTGCTTGACGACGAGGTTGGTCAGCAGGCGCTTGACCGCCGGGAACCGGTCGCCGACCTGCGTGGTGATCACCGTGCGCACGGCGCTGCTCGGCAGCACCTGCTGCAGCGTGGCGGCGAAGTTCTCCAGCACGACGATCGCCACCGCGCCGGAGTCCTTCAGCTGGTGTTCCAGCTCGCGCGCGGTGTACAGGGGATTGGTGTTGACCACCGTGATGCCGGCCCGCAGCGCGCCGAACAGCGCGATCGGGTACTGCAGCAGGTTGGGCATCATGATCGCCAGCCGGTCGCCGCGCTGCAGCCCGGCGTCCTTCTGCAGGTAGGCGCCAAAGGCGCGGCTCGCCTGGTCGAGTTCGCGGTAGGTCATCGCCACGCCCATGTTGCTGTAGGCGGGAAGGCCGGCGAAGCGCTCGCAGCTCTGCTCGAGGATCTCCTTCAGCGAGGCGTACGCCGTCACGTCGACATCGGCGGGGATGCCCTGCGGATACTGCGACAGCCAGATACGGTTCAATGCCACTTCAGGAAGTCTGTCCATGATCGTCTCCGATGATCCTGCGGGCGGCGGGCAGCGCACGGCGCACGGCCGGGCAGCGGGCCGGCCGGCCTGGTGAGGATCGATGAGTCTGGCGGGGCACGCGACTGCTCCCGTTGACCAACAAAGCGGCGGCCGGCGCACAGGCCAGGGCCGCCGGTATCAGCCGCGCCCGCTGGGAAGCCTCGGCTCCGGGTGCGGCGATGCCGTCGTCGGCACCCCTGCGGAATCCGACCGGCGGCCGACTGTCACTCGCTGTGCACAGTGTGCGCCCGCGGCAGCCGGAGCCGGTTCACCTGCGTCAAGCCGCGCCCAGTTGCTCGACCGGTCAGCCATCGCTCGCGTGCGCCGTCCGCCGCGGCGGCCGACCCTGGGGGACGAGGAGCCGCGGCGGCAACCAGGCCTACAGCGGTCGCACCAGCGATGGATCGGGTCGCTCGAGCCAGCGCATCACCTCGTCGGCAAAGCGCTCGCTCTCCGCCATCGCCCGCCGCCAATCGCGCTGCCGGCCGGCGTGATCGGGCCCGTAGCGGTAGAAATCGTTGCGGTCGGGCAGCTTGCGGTTCGGCAGCCGCGCGAGCATGGCCGGCGAGGGCGAGACCACCAGCACATTGTCGAGCCACGGGTGCGGGCCGGCGTGCCTGCGCCACGGCAGGAACTTGTCCAGCCAACCCGCCGTCACGTGCGGCGCGAAGTGGGGATACAGCACCAGCCCCGGCAGTTGCGCGTAAGGCAGCAGCAGGTGGTAGTCGATCAGGCCGCCGTCCCAGTATTCGCCGCGCGGGGCGCCGGAAGGGTTGCGCACCGGCTCGCACAGCAGCGGGATCGAGCCGGAGGCGAGCAGCGCGTCCTCGCTGTTGCGAGCATCCAGCGTGACCCGGTCGAAGCCGAAGCGGTCGAAGGACGAAGCGGGGAAGCGGCAGCCGCCGGCGGTGAACACGACGCGCTGCAGGTGCGCCGCCAGCCGCGAGCGAGACAGCGTGTTGGCGAGCGCGGCGCGGGCGAAGGCAGTGCGCGTGCCGCCGCCTTCGAGGGAGCCGCGCGCCCGCGCAGTGACGACGCTGAGCGCCCGGCCGGGCCGGGTGTCGATGCGGTGTGCGTCGCCGAGCACCGCCCGCGCCAGCCGGCGGCACTGTTCGGCGACCTCGCGCGGTGTCGGCTGGCGCGAATAGGCCTGACCGACGTAGGCGCTGGCCAGCCGGTCGAGCGCGGCGAGCGGCTCGGGCATCGCCGCCGCCGCCATGCGCCAGGCGCCGATCGAGGCGCCGACCAGTTCGAGCGCCGCCTCGCGCAGCCAGCCGTGCGCCGGATCGAACAGCCGCCGGTCGAGCGGTATCAGCGCCAGGCCCTTCGGCCCGCCGGCAGCCGCGGGCACGCAGCGGACGTCCGACGGCGCGAGGCCGTCGGCGCGCAGGTGGGCCGCCGCGCGCGCCCCGGCGTGCACGGCGAACGAGCGATTGCCGTTCACGGCGCTGGCGTCTTCGGCGCGGCGTGCAGCTGCATCATTGCCCGCTCGAACTGGCCCTCGACCAGCGCCGGCACGACCTGCAGCGCGCGGCCGATCGACTCGTCGATCGCGGCCTCGTGCTCGCGGCTCGGCCCGTGCAGCACGAAGTCGGCCACTTCCTGCGTCAGCGCGAGCGTGCGCGGGTGGCCGACGCCGATGCGCAGCCGCCAGAAGTCCGGCGTCGACAGGCGGGCCTGGATGTCCTTCAGGCCGTTGTGGCCGGCGGTACCGCCGCCGCGCTTCAGCCTCACCGTGCCCGGCGGCAGGTCGACTTCGTCGTGCGCGACGAGGATCTGGGTCGGGACGATCCGGTAGTACAGGGCGAGGGCGACCACCGACTGCCCGGAGCGGTTCATGTAGGTAGTCGGCTTCAGCAGCCACAGCTCGCGGCCGCCGTCGCGCAGCCGCGCCACCTCGCCGTGGAACTTGCGTTCGGCGGCGAAGCGGGCGCCCGCCTTGCGCGCCACCGCATCGACGAACCAGAAGCCGGCGTTGTGCCGAGTGCGCTCGTACTCGGCACCGACGTTGCCGAGGCCGACGATCAGCCGGATCGATGGGTCGTGTGGATTCAAGGGGGTGCGGGGGACTCAGAAAAAACGGCCCGAGACGTCGCCGTCGTCGGGCCGCATTTTGCAGCAGGGGCGGTCTACTTCTTCTTCTCCTTGTCCGCGCCCTTCTTCTCGGCGGGCGCGGCGGCGGCTGGCGGCGCCTTCTGCGCCGTGGCCGGCACTTCGACCGCCGCCGGCGCGGCGGCGGCAGCCACCTCCTCCTCCTCGACCTGGGCGCCCTGCGTCGTCACCGACACGACGACCGGATTTTCCTTGCCCTTGAGCACCGGCGTCACCCCGGCGGGCATCCTCAGCTCGCGCACCTTGATGGTGTCCTGCGCGGTCAGGCCGGACAGGTCGACCTCGATGAACTCGGGCAGGTCCTTCGGCAGGCAGGCGATGTCGACCTCCTGCAGCACGTGGCCGATGAGGGCGCTCGAGAGCTTCACCGCCGGCGAGTTCTCCTGGCCGACGAAGTGCAGCGGCACCCGTACGTGGATCGGCTTGTCTGCCGAGACGCGCTGGAAGTCCACGTGCATCACCAGTGGCCGGTACGGGTGCATCTCGAAGTCGCGCAGCAGCACCTGCTCGCTCCTGCCGTCGAGTTCCATGTCGAGGATGGAGGCGTGGAACTTTTCCCTGCGCAGGGAGTGGAACAGCGGGTTGTGGTCGACCTCGATCGGGATCGGTGCGCCGCTGCCGCCGTAGAGGATCCCCGGCACCTTGTTGGCGTGGCGCAGGCGGCGGCTCGCACTCGTGCCTTGCGCTTTACGTGTGTTTGCTACGACTTTCATTGCCTTCTCCGGAATTGACCTGCGGGCCGCGACCAGCCACTGCAGGCGTTGTCAATCGATGAACAGGCTGCTCACCGAGTCATCGCGCGAAATGCGCGAAATCGTTTCCGCCAGCAGTGCCGCACACGACAGCTGGCGGATCTTCGGGCTCACCGCCGCCTGGTCGGCGAGCGGAATGGTGTCGGTGACGACCACCTCGTCGAGCACCGAGGCGTTGATGCGCTCGACCGCCCGGCCCGAAAGGACCGGGTGCGTGCAGTACGCCATCACCTTCACCGCGCCGTGCTCGCGCAGCGCGTCGCCGGCCTGGCACAGCGTGTTGGCGGTGTCGACCATGTCGTCCATGATCACGCAGGTGCGGCCGTCGACCTCACCGATGATGTGCATGACCTCGGCGACGTTGGCCCGTGGCCGCCGTTTGTCGATGATCGCCAGGTCGGCCTCCATCCGCTTGGCCAGCGCCCGGGCGCGCACGACGCCGCCGACGTCCGGCGAGACCACCACCAGGTTCTCGTAGTTGTGCTTCCACAGGTCGCCGAGCAGGATCGGGCTGGCGTAGATGTTGTCGACCGGGATGTCGAAGAAGCCCTGGATCTGGTCGGCGTGCAGGTCCATCGTCAGCACGCGGTGCACGCCGACCGACTGCAGCATGTTGGCTACCACCTTGGCGCTGATCGCCACGCGCGCCGAGCGCGGCCGGCGGTCCTGCCGGGCGTAGCCGAAGTAGGGGATCGCGGCGGTGATGCGTGCGGCCGACGCGCGTTTGAACGCATCGACCATGATCATCAGTTCCATCAGGTTGTCGTTGGTCGGCGCGCAGGTCGACTGCAGCAAGAAGATGTCCTTGCCGCGGACGTTCTCGTTGACCTCGACCATCACTTCGCCGTCGGAGAAGCGGGACACCTGCGCGCGGCCCAGCGGCAGGTTCAGGTGCTGCACGACCGCCAGGGCCAGCTTCGGGTTGGCATTACCCGAAAAGACCATCAGGTTCTCCGGCACCTTCGGTCCCATGTTGCGGCCCTCGAAAGACTTCATCACCCCGGCTCCGCGCCAGCGGCTCCCGATATCTTCAACTGCGCGTACGGTCCTTGCACGTCGTGCCCGGCGCGCGGCGCGGGATGCAGAACCGATTCGCCGGCTGCAGCGCCGTCAGCGCCGCCGCTGGCGGTGTCGTGTCAATGGCTGGGGAGGAAGGATTCGAACCCTCGAATGCCGGAATCAAAATCCGGTGCCTTAACCAGCTTGGCGACTCCCCAGCGCGAAACCCCCTGCAACCGAAACCGGCGCGCCCGCTGCGGCACGGCGATCGCTCACCACCCCGCCAGCGGATGTTCGGCAAGGCTGCAGACTGCCCAGCCTTGCCAGCCCGCCGGCAGATCGCGTATTGCCTCCTGCGCTGCGCCTTCCGACGACAACATCGAGAACACCGCCGAGCCTGAACCGGTCATCCGCGCCGGACCGTACCGGGATAGATGAACGATCGCGGCGTCGACCGCGGCGTGACGGCGCCGCACCACCGGTTCCAGATCGTTGGCGCCAAACCGGTCAGCCGACAGCCCCGCTTCGCCGTGCGTCGAATTATCCCGCAACGCAGAAAAGTCCGCGATTGTCAGCGCTTTCGTCGACCGTGTCAATTCCGGCGCCGAGAAGATTTCGGCTGTAGAAACAAAGACTTGCGGGTGAATAACGGCAAACCATCGGGGCCGAACGTGAAACGGGGTCAGCCGCTCGCCGACGCCCTCGGCCAGTGCCGGTCCATGGCCGAGGAAGAACGGCACGTCGGCGCCCAATTGCAGGGCCAGCGCCGCCAGCCGATCGCGGGGCCAGCCCAGCCGCCACAGCCGGTTCAGTGCCAGCAGGGTGGTCGCGGCGTCCGAGGACCCGCCGCCCATCCCGCTGCCGGCAGGGATGCGTTTCTCGACCACGATGCTGACGCCGAGCGCGGTGCCGCTCGCCTGCTGCAGCAGCTCGGCAGCGCGCCTGCACAGGTCCTGTTCGGCCGGCCCGGCCAGGTCGCCGCGGCGATCGATGCGGCCATCGCCGCGCAGTTCGAAGTCGAGCGTGTCGGCCAGCGCGATCGGCACCATCAGGCTCTGCAACTCGTGATAGCCGTCGGCACGGCGGCCGGTGACATGAAGGAACAGGTTGAGCTTGGCCGGCGCCGGCAGGCCGAGGAAGAGACGGCTCATGGTCGAGACCGTCCCGATGCGTCGAGCGTGCCTGCGTCGGCGTCGAGCACCAGGCGCAGCCGCACCGACGGCGCGGCCGGTCCGCCAGCCTCACGCCCGAGCGACAGCCGGCGCGGCGCGCCGCTGTCGGCGAAACGTTCGTCGATCACGATCACCCAGCCGTCCTGCTCGATGCGCTGCGCCGGGCCGCTGCCCGGGAACACCTGCGCCGCGCGCCCGGGCACGGCGCGGCCGGCGATCCAGTCCGGCAGCCCCGCCACCGGCAGCCGATAGCCGAGTACGGCTTCGGCCAGTGCGTCGGCACTTTCGCCCTGCCAGGTGGCCAGCGTTCCGTCCTGCTGCGGCGCGGTCAAGCTCGCCTGACCGGCTGCGGCCTCGACGCGGGCCAGCGTATTGCCGAGCGGCGAGGCGAGATCGAGCGTGGTCCGCGTGGCGGCCGCCGCCAGCGTGAAGCGGCCGGAAACCGCTTCACGCTGCTCGCCGCGCGCGATGCTGGCGCTGAAGCGGCCGCTGTAGACGTGCGGTGCCGGCTCGATCGGCGCAAAGCTGGTGCAGGCGGTGGCGGCAACTGCCAGCGCGGCGAGGATCGCCGTTCGCCTGCCGCGGGCCAAAGCGCCGCGTCGCTGCTGCATCGCTGCGGGTCGCGTCGACTGGCGCACCCTGTTACAGCTTGACCTGCAGCCGCGCCAGCGTCGCGCTGAGCGTTTCGTTGTCCGGCTCGTCGGCGCGGACCTGCCGCCAGATACGGCGCGCCGCGTCGTGCTCGCCCATCGCCCACAGCACCTCGCCCAGGTGCGCGCCGATCTCGGCCTCGGGCCGCAAGGCGAAGGCGCGCTCGAGCAGCTGGCGCGCCTCGGCGAAGTTGCCCATGCGGAAGTGGACCCATCCCATCGAGTCGATGATGTGCGCATCCTCCGGCGCCAGCTTCATCGCCCGGCCGACCAGCTCGTAGGCCTCCGGCAGGCGCTGGTTGCGGTCGGCGAAGGTGTAGCCGAGGGCGTTGTAGGCGTGCGGGTCGTCCGGCTTCAGCTGCATCAGCCGCCGCAGCAGCCGCTCCATCTCGTCGATGCGGTCGAGCCGCTCGGCGGCCATCGCAGCGTCGTACAGCAGCGTGGTGTCTTCCGGCGACTGCTCCAGTGCCTTGGCCAGCAGCTGGTACGACTCCTCGAACCGGCGCGCCTCGCGCAGCACCTGCGCCTCGGCCAGCGTCAGCTGCTGGCGCTGATCGTCGCTGGCCGGCGAGGTCTCGGCCAGCAGCCTGCGCGCCTCGTCGACACGCTGCAGCTTGGCCAGCACGATCGCCTGGCGCAGCCGCGCGGTGAACACCTGCGGGCCGTCCTCGACCTGTGCCAGCCACTGCAGCGCCTCGTCGAAACGCCGCTCGTCCTCGGCGATGCGGGCCAGGTTCAGGTAGGCGGGGTCGGGGTCGTGGGTCATGCCGGCAGTCTTCTCCAGCACCTGCAGGTAGCTCTCGAAATAGCCGCGCGAGCGCGTGCGGGGCGGGCGGTCGTCCAGCGTCAGCACGCCGAGCGCGAACAGCGCGTCGAGATTGTCGGCATCGACCACCAGCACCTGCTCGAACTGCTTCACCGCTGCCGCGCGCTGCCCGTCGGCGAGCAGCAGCCGCGCGTAGGCAAGCCGCAGGTCGGGCTGGCCGGGCTGGCGGGTCAGCGCTTCGGCAAGCAGCTGCATTGCCTGGGCGCGGCCGGCCGGATCGTCCTTGCCCTGCGGCCGCGCGAGCAGCTGCGCTGCTGCCAGCACGGTCCGCGGGTCGTCGGGCCGCAGCGCGAGCGCCGAGCGCGCGGCCATCACGGCGCGCTCGGGCAGGCCGGCCTGGTGCGCGCCGGCCGCCAGCGTCAGGTGCACATCGGCGGCGATGGCCTCCTGCTGCAGCAGCGGCGTCGCCAGTCGCTCGAGGGTGGCGAAAGCGGCGGCACGGTCGTCGACCCGTGCCAGCGCCCGCTGGATCTGCGCGAACTCGGCCGCCGGCTGCCGCGACTCGCGCAGGTTGGCGGCAAACAGAGGTTCGGCCTCGGCGAGCTGGCCGCTGCCGGCCAGCAGCAGCGCATGGGCCTGGCGTGCTTCGCGGGAGTCGGGCGCCAGTTCGCGCCAAAGCGCCGTCGCCTCGAGAGCCTGCGGGCCGGCGCGTCCGGCGACGGCGATCTCGGCCGCGCGCCTGGCGACGCGCGGGTCGCGTGTCTGGCGCGCCACCGAAAGATAGGTGGCAAAGGCGGCGGCGGCCTCGCCGCGCTGCAGGGCGAGTTCGGCGGCCATGATCTGGTACAGCAGCGGGCCGGTCAGGTCGATCTCCGGCAGGCCGCTGTTGGCGCCCGGCTCGACGCTTTCGCCGCTCCGCGGCAGCATCGTCTGAGCGCGCAGCCCGGCCGCGCCACCTACAATGGTCAGCGCCAACAGCGCGGCGACTGCAGCGCGAGCGACTGCAGCGGCGGCTGGAGGCGAACAACTGTTCATCGTCATCGTTCCGCTACCCGGTCGTCGACCCGCTGCCGCGACCGTAAGCCTGCGATCTTATCCCGCCCCCGATGCCCGAACTGCCCGAGGTGGAGGTGACGCGACGGGCGCTGGCGCCGGTGGTCGAGGGCGGCGTGGTGCGGGATCTGGTCGTGCGCGAGCGGCGACTGCGCTGGCCGGTGCCGAAGGCCCTCGAGCGTCGAATCGTCCAGCGCAAGGTCCTGTGCCTGCAGCGGCGCGGCAAGTACCTGCTGTGGCGGTTCGAGCACGGCACGCTGATCTCGCACCTCGGCATGTCCGGCTCGTGGCGGATCTACCGACGAACGGCGCCGTCGCCCGGCCGCCATGACCATGTCGACCTGACCGTCGAGCAGCCGCAGGGCGTGTTCGTGCTGCGCCTGACCGATCCCCGCCGCTTCGGCGCGCTGTTGTGGCAGCGTGGCGGCGAACGGGCACTGCGCCGCAGCTCGCTGCTCGCTCGACTCGGCATCGAGCCTTTCGACCCGCGCTTCGACGCTGCGTTCCTGTACCGGCACACGCGCGCGCGCCGCGGGCCGGTCAAGCAGGTGCTGCTGGCCGGCGACCTGGTCGTCGGTGTGGGCAACATCTACGCGTCGGAATGTCTGTTCGAGGCCGGCATCGATCCTCGCGTGCCGGCGGCACGGCTGTCCCGGCGGCGCTGCGAGCGGCTGGCACAGGCCATCCGGGCGGTGCTGGCGCAGGCGATCACGGCCGGCGGCAGCAGCCTGCGTGACTTCGTCGACGCCGAGGGACGCAGCGGCTACTTCACGCTGGCGGCGCGGGTCTATGAGCGGAACGGATTAGCCTGCCTGCGCTGCGGCGCGGCGACGGTCCGGCGCATCGTCCAGTCGGGGCGGGCGACCTACTTCTGTCCGCACTGCCAGCGCCGCTGATCGGCTCTGGCCGGCGTCGCTCGAAGACGCCGTGCTAGATTGAATTCGCACCTGCGGCGCCGCCGGAACCCCCGGCGTCATCGATTCGTTGGCTTGATGCGCGACTGACTTATGGCCGAACTCGCCGGCTCGTTCGAGCAGTACGGCGCCTGGCGTGACACGCTGGCGCGGGCCATCGTCCAGTTCCGCCGCTGGCTGCAGGAGAACAAGCTGCTCGACGCCGAGGCGTCGCGCCGGATCGGACTGGCGCTCGACCGGCTGGCCGAGGACAAGCTGGTCGTCGCCGTGGTGGCCGAGTTCTCGCGCGGCAAGTCGGAGCTGATCAACGCCATCTTCTTCGCCGACTGCGGCCGGCGCATCCTGCCAACATCGGCAGGGCGCACGACGATGTGCCCAACCGAGCTGATGTACGACGAGTCGCTGCCGCCATGCATCCGCGCCCTGCCGATCGAGACGCGCGCGCGGGCCGGCGGCACTGCCGAGTTCCGGAAGACCGCCGACGAATGGCGGACCTACCCGGTCGATGCCAGCTCCGCCGAGGGCATGCTGGAGGCGTTCAAGCTGGTCTCGGAGACGGTGCGCGTGAGCGCCGAGGAAGCGAGGCTGTACGGCCTGTTCGATCCGGACGAGCCTGACCACCAGGACGCCGTCGACGCCGACGGCACCGTCGAGATCTCGCGCTGGCGGCACGCCGTGATCAATTTTCCCCACCCGCTGCTCAGGCAGGGGCTGGTGGTGCTCGACACGCCGGGGCTGAATGCCATCGGCGCCGAACCGGAGCTGACCCTGTCGCTGGTGCCGAGCGCGCACGCCGTGCTGTTCGTCCTCGCCGCCGACACCGGACTGACCAAGAGCGACCTCGAGATGTGGCGGCACCTGGTGCGCGATTCCGGCGCCAGCGAGCACCACATCGCGGTGCTGAACAAGATCGACGGGCTGTGGGACGGGCTGAAGACGGACGAGCAGATCGACGTCGAGGTGCAGCGGCAGGTCGACCTAGTCAGCCAGCGGCTGGCGCTTTCGCGCAGCCGCGTCTTCGCCGTCTCGGCACAGAAGGGACTGCTTGCCAAGCTGCAGGACGACCAGGCGCTGCTGGCGGCCAGCCGCCTGCCGGCGCTGGAGAACGCGCTGGTGGACACGATGCTGCCGGCCAAGCAGGAAATCATCCGCTCGCGGGCGCTGTCGCTGGTCGGGCGGGTCGGCGAGGAGGTACGGCAGACGCTGGCGGTGCGCGAAAGGGGCCTGGTCGAGCAGCTGTACGAGATGCGCTCGCTGCAGGGCAAGAACCAGGGCTCGGTCGGCCGCATGCTGCTGCGCGCGCAGCGGGAATCGGCGGAGTTCGAAAAAGTCGCGCGCAAGGCAGTGGCGACGCGGTTCGTCCTGGGCAAGATCGCCGCGCAGGCGCTGGCTCCCCTGAAGCGCGAGGCCCTGCGCGAGTCGGCGACCAGGGCCCGCGAAAGAATGCACAAGGCATGGCTGCCGACCGCCTTCGCGCCGATCATCGGCGAGTACTTCGACGGCCTGCGCGATGACATCCGGCAGAGCAATGCGCGCATCGCGGAGATGCACAAGATGATGGTCGGCGTGCAGGCGAGCTTCGCCCAGGAGCTCGGCTGGAGCCTGACGCCGCCGATGGCCTTCTCGATCGACTCCTACCTGGCCGAGGTCGACCGCCTGCAGGAGGCCGCCCGGGCGCAGTTCGCCACCTTCGCCGTGCTGACCCGCGGCAAGTGGGGGCTGATCGAGCGCTTCCTGGAAACGGTGGTCGCCAGGTCGCGCGACATCTTCGTCGCTGCCGAGCGCGACGTCGAAGCCTGGATCGGTTCGCTGCTGCCGCCGGTGGAGGCGCAGGTCCGCGAGCAGCGCGCGACGCTGGTCCGCCGCGCCGAGTCGGTGCAGAAGATCCGCGACGCCCAGGAGTCGCTCGAGGGCCGCATCGGCGAGCTCGACGAGGCGCTGCAGGCGGTACGGCAGAAGATCGAGTCGCTGAAGCAGCAGCTCGACGGCATGCGGGCCGCCGATGGCGGGGCCGAGCGCAAGCCGGCGGCGCTCGCCGCCTCTCGGCCGGCCGCCGGTGACCGTCCGCTGATCAGTGCCGAGGAACTCGGGCTCGTCAGGCAGCGTGTCAGCGCCTAGGGGCGGCCGCCGCTTCGCGGCGCGGGTCGTCGCCTGGCAGGCCGAGCACGGAAGGCACGACCTGCCCTGGCAGGCGAGCCGTGATCCCTACGGCGTCTGGCTGGCCGAGGTGATGCTGCAGCAGACGCAGGTCGCCACGGTCATCCCGTACTACCGGCGCTTTCGCGAGCGCTTCGCCGACGTCGCCGCGCTGGCAGCGGCGCCGCTGGCCGATGTCCTGTCGCTGTGGGCCGGGCTCGGCTACTACGCCCGCGCCCGCAACCTGCACGCCTGTGCCCGGCAGGTCGTCGAGCGGTTCGACGGCCGCTTGCCGCTCGACGCGGGCCTGCTGGCGCAGCTGCCCGGCATCGGCCGCTCGACGGCGGCCGCGATTGCCGCCTTCTGTGCCGGTGCGCGCGAACCCATCCTCGACGGCAACGTCAAGCGCGTCCTCGCCCGCCACTTCGCGGTCGATGGCGACATGACGACGGCCCGCGTCGAGCGAGTTCTGTGGGCCAAGGCGGCGTCGCTGCTGCCGGCTTCTGCCGACATGCCCGCCTATACGCAGGGCATGATGGATCTCGGCGCGACGGTGTGCACGCGGACCGCCCCGAAGTGTGCGGCCTGTCCGCTGGTCGGCAGCTGTGCGGCGCACGCCAGCGGCCGCGCCGAGCAGTTGCCCAGGGCCAGGCGGCGGCGGGCTCTGCCGGGCAGGCGTGCCTGGGCCCTGCTGGCGCTGCACGAGGGCCGCGTTCTGCTGCAGCGGCGCGCGCCCAGCGGCATCTGGGGCGGCCTGTACGCGCTGCCGCAGTTCGACTCGGCGGCGTCGCTGCGTCGTGCCGCCGGCGAGATCGACACCCGACCGAGGCTGCTTCCGCTGCCGTCGCGCCGGCACGCGTTTACCCATTTCACGCTGACGCTGATGCCGCGGCGTCTCGAGGTGGCTGCGCCGGCGCCCGCGCTGCGCGAGGATGACCTGCTCTGGCTGCCGCTGACGGACATCGAGGGCGCGCCGCTGCCGGCGCCGGTCCTCGCCCTGCTGCGCGAGATCACCGGCGCCGCGGCAGGCGCGGCCGCCAGCGGCGCGACCGCGCGGCGCCGGGGCCGTGCGCGAGCCTGAGCCGACTCAGGCGGTCGGCTCGGGCTCGACGCCCAGCGCCACCAGGAAGCGCGAGACCATGTTGTAAGTGGCGATCACCGCGACCAGTTCGACCGTCTGCCGGTCGCCGAGCGCGGCGTGAACGGCGGCGAAGCTCTCGTCGTCGACGGCGACCTGGCGCGTCATCTCGATCGACAGCCGCAGCGCCGCGAGCGCGGTGCCATCGAACAGCGCGCCGTCTTGCAGCGCCCGCTCGGGGTCGCGCAGCGCCTCGGCCTGCGGCGCCGTGCCGCCGGCGCGCAGGAACTCCGGCGCGTGGTGGTGGAACTCGTAATGCGCGCCGTTGAGCGAGGCGACCACGCACATCGCCAGCTCGCGCAGGCGCGGATCCAGCGCCAGCTCGGTGCGCACCGCCTTCAGATAGCCGTTCCAGCCGGCCGCCAGCGGCGGGCTGTGCAGCAGCATGCGGTCGAGATGGAGCAGGCGGCCGCCGCGGCGGGCGCGGATCGCCTCGACCAGTGCGGCGGGCTGGGCGATATCTTCTGGCTGGTAGGCGATTCGCGGCATGGGCGGAGTCTCGCTTCAGTCGGACGACTTCAGCACGCCGTGCTGAAGGAGGAATCGCTGCACGAGCTGCAGTCGCGAGGTCGCATCGCGCAGCTCCATCAGCTTCTGCTTGGCGCGCAGCGGGATCGGCATGAACTCGCACAGCCGGTTGCCGACCCACACGCTGGAGTCGAATTGATAGGGCGGTTCGAAGGGGATCGAGCGGACCGGATCCGGCGAGCCATCGTCCTGCTCGCCGCCCTTGCGGCCGACGTCGTCGATCACCCGCCGCAGCAGGTCGGCGCAGGGACGGTACTGCTCGTCCAGCGGTGGGTCGTCGTCGGCGGCGACCGGCTCGACGCGCGCCACCTGCAGGCCGTCCGGCTGCACGTCGCTGTGCTCGATGCGGAAGCGGTCGCCGCCGATGGCGCGCAGATGCAGCAGCCCGAGCTGCGGCATGTCCCAGGCGGCGATTCGCGCCAGCGTGCCGACCGATTCGGTGGTTGCCGGCGCGCCGACTTCGCCGCCGCGGCCGATCAGCACCACGCCGAACGGGGCGCTCGCCTTCATGCATTGCCGCACCATGTCCATGTAGCGCGCCTCGAATACCCGCAGCGGCAGCACGCCGCCGGGAAACAGCACGGTGTTCAGCGGGAACAGCGGCACCTGCATCAGCGGGCGAGCGTTCGGTGCCGGGTCAGCACCCGCTGCTTGCCGCGGGCGGTGAAGCGGGCGGCGAGCTGCTCGACCACGTAGGGCGAGCGGTGCTGTCCGCCGGTGCAGCCGATCGCCACCGTCAGGTAGTGACGGTTGTCGGCGTGGTAGCTGGGCAGCCACCTGTCGATGAAGCGTTCGATGTCGTCGATCATCTGGCCGACGATCGGCGCGCGGGCGAGGAACTCCGCCACCGGCGCCTCGAGGCCGGTCAGCGGGCGCAGTTCCGGCTCGTAGAAGGGATTGGGCAGGTTGCGCACGTCGAAAAGCAGGTCGGTCGCATCCGGCACGCCGCTCTTGAAGGCGAACGACTCGAAGGTCAGGGTCAGCGGCGCCGCGGCGCCGCCGACGAACCGACGCACCCACTCGCGCAGCGTGCCGGGAGAAAGTCCGCTGGTGTCGATCACATAACCGGCCTTGTCCAGCGGCGCGAGCAGCTCGCGTTCGGCATCGATCGACTCGATCAGGGTCGGCTCCAGGCCGCGCTCGGCCAGCGCCAGCCGCTCCGACAACGGGTGGCGTCGGCGGGATTCCGAATAGCGGTGCACCAGCGCCTCGGTGGAGGCGGTCAGGAAGAGCACGCGCAGGTCATGGCCGGCGCTGCGCAGGTGGCCGATGATCTGCGGCAATTCGCCGAGCGAGAGCTCCGAGCGCGCGTCGACCGACACCGCGACCTCCTCCTGGCCCGCGTCGGCGAGATAGGCGGCCAGTTGCGCGAGGAAACGCGGCGGCAGGTTGTCGACGCAGAAGTAGCCGATGTCTTCCAGCAGACGCAGGGCGACCGACTTGCCGGAGCCGGACATTCCCGTAATCAGCACCAGCCGCATCGGGCGAGCATCTCCTGCGCAAGCGCAACCGAACCGAACTCATTCTGTCACGCACGCGGAGCAAAGAACAAAAAGGCGCGGCATGGCCGCGCCCTCTGCACTCGGCCCGGCCGGCCGCGGCGAGGCGGCCGGCGCGGTGCACCCGGTCCCGACGGCACCATGTCAGCGACTGACCGACGCCTGCCGGGGGACGCCGCGCTACTTGTCCTGCTTGGCCGGGGCAGCGGTCTTGCCGGACAGGCAGGAGGACATGAACTTGTTGCGTTCCTCCCGACTGAGCTTCCTGGCGGACGCCTCCTTGCTGCAGGCTGACATCTTCTCCTGCTGCGGAGTCGGTTTCTTCGTCTCGGCGGCGTGGGCGGCGAGTGGCAGCGCCATCGCGGCGGCAAGCAACAGCTTTACGTACATGAGGTGTCTCCCAGGTTGGTTGCGGTAGGCCGCCGGCCCTGCTGCGCCGTGGCGGCTGTCCCGGGAGACATTTGAGCGCCGCCGGCCGGCGGCGGCGACGGAATTATCCGCCGTCGATGGCCTGCCTTTGCCGTTGCATGAACTCGGCCATCGTGTCTATGCCGCGAAGCTTGAGGATGGTGTTGCGCACTGCCGCCTCGAGCAGAACGGCCAGGTTGCGGCCGGCTGCCACCGGAATCACCACCTTGTGCACCGGCAGGCCGAGCACCTCCTCGCTGGTGCCGGCCAGCGGCAACCGCTCCATCAGGGCGGCGGCGGCCTGACGGCGCAGCTCGACGATCAGCCGCAGCTTCATCTTCCGCCGCACGGCGGTCTCGCCGAAGATCGCCTTGATGTCGAGCAGGCCGAGCCCGCGCACCTCGAGCAGGTTGGCCAGCAGCGGCGGGCAGTGTCCTTCGATCGAATCGGGATCGGTGCGCGCGAAGTCGACCACGTCGTCGGCCACCAGCCCGTGACCGCGGCTGATCAGCTCCAGCCCGAGTTCGCTCTTGCCGACGCCGGACTCGCCGGCGATCAGCACTCCCATGCCCAGCACGTCCATGAACACGCCGTGCATGGTGCAGTGCGCGGCGAGCTTCTTGTTCAGGTACACGCGCAGCCGGTCGATCACCAGCCCGGCCGCCAGCGGCGACGAGAAGATCGCCAGGCCGACCTGTTCGGCGACGGTGGCCATGTCATCGGGCAGCCGCAGGTCCTCGGCAACGATCAGCCCCAGGGCGCCGCCGGCGATCAGGTCGTGCGCGTAGTGCGCGCGCCGCCCGCTGTCCATGCGCGCCATGTAGCGGACCTCCGGCGCGCCGAGCACGTGCAGCCGGTCGGCGTGGATCAGGTTAAGGTGACCGACGATGTCCGCAGCCTGCACCTCGGCACCGGTCGTGCCGATCAGCGTGCGCAGGCCGCCGCTGCGGCCGGCGACCCAGGCGAGCTTCAGCGTCTGCTCGTTGTCGTCGAACAGCGTCTGCAGCGTCGGCATCGGGGCAGCCGCGGGCGCGGCTCAGCAGCAGCCTAGGCTGCCGGGCGCATCGGTTCCCACTGCGCCAGCAGGGTGTGCGCGACGCTGGGGTCGGTGGCGGCGAACAGGTTCTCGCGGAACGCGCGGTCGGAGAGCATCTGCGCCAGCTCCGACAGGATGTCCAGGTGCTGCTGGGTGGCCTGCTCGGGCACCAGCAGTACCACCAGGATGCCGACCGGTCGGCCGTCCGGCGCGTCGAAAGCAATCGGCTCGGCCAGCCGGACGAACGCGGCCACCGCCTCCTTGAGCCCCTTGATGCGGCCGTGCGGGATCGCCACGCCCTGGCCGAGCCCGGTCGAGCCCAGGCGTTCCCGTGCGAACAGGCTGTCGAAGACGGTCGCGCGGGCGATGCCCTGGTGGTTCTCGAACAGCAGGCCAACCTGCTCGAAGACGCGCTTCTTGCTCGAAGCCTGCATGTCGAGCACCACGTTCGACACGGGCAACAGGCGGGAGATCTGGTTCATGAGCGGTCTGGCAACTTCGCGAAGGGGCGCAGTATAGGGGCGGCCGCGGCGGTGCCCGTCGGCGAACTGCCGGGCGCGCGGCACTGCGCGCCGTGCGTGTCGTCCCGCGGCAACGCGGCCGGCAGTGCCGGCACCGCTGGTCGGCGCCCGGCGCAGGCGGTCAGATTCGGCCCCCTCGGGCTGCTACGCGCTTTCCCTTACTCGGCGCGGTCCGCCGAAGCGGGCCGCGGCGGCGCCCGGCCCCGCTCACTGCTGCGACGGGCTCTGCTGGTGCTTGAGCGGGTCGCGCGTGTGCGTCTTGACCCGGTCCTTGTGGCGCAGCACCTGCCGGTCGAGCTTGTCCATCAGCAGGTCGATCGCGGCGTACATGTCGCCGTCGATGGATTCGGCATGCAGGCTGCCGCCGCGCACGCGCAGCGTGATCTCGGCCTTCTGCCTGAGCTTGTCCTCAACCGCCAGCACCACATCCGCATCGATCACGTGATCGAAGTGCCTGCGGATCCGTTCGAGCTTGCCGTGCACGTAGTCGCGCATGGCCGGAGTCACTTCGACGTGGTGGCCCTGGATGATGAGGTTCATGCTGCACTCCTGTGGTTGGTCGCCGGCACGGCCGGCGGCTGGGGTCTCACGGGCTCTTGCGCAGTGCCACCGCCGGGATCTTCAGCGCCTCGCGGTACTTGGCGACCGTGCGCCGCGCGACCACGAGACCCTGTCCGGCGAGAAGCTCCGCGATACGGCTATCCGATAGCGGTTCCCTCGGGTCTTCGTCTCCTATCAGTTGCTTGATCAAGGCGCGGATCGCCGTGCTGGACGCCGCGCCGCCGGTGTCGGTCGCCACGTGGCTGCCGAAGAAGTACTTCAGCTCGAAGACGCCGAAAGGCGTCGACATGTACTTGTTGGTGGTGACGCGCGAGATCGTCGACTCGTGCAGTTCGAGGGTCTCGGCGATCTCCCGCAGCACCAGCGGCCTCATGGCGATGGCGCCGTGGGCGAAGAAGCCGGCCTGCCGATCGACGATGGCCTGCGCCACTCGCTGGATCGTCTCGAAGCGCTGCTGGATGTTGCGGATCAGCCAGCGCGCTTCCTGCAGGCGCGAAGACCACTGGGAAAAGCCTTCCTTGCTTCTTTCCTGTCTGACCACGGCTGCGTAAGCCAGGTTCAGCCGCAGGCGGGGCATCACGTCCGGGTTGAGCTGCGCGACCCATCCGTTCCGGTGCTTCCTGATCAGGATGTCCGGGACGACGTAGTCGATCGCCGTCTCGGTAAAGCCTACGCCCGGATACGGATTGAGTCTACGAATCAGGGCGCTCGCCTGCTGCACCTGCTCCTCGGTCAGTTCCAGCGTCCGCGCCAGCTTCTGCAGGTCCCTGGCGGCGAGCAGGTGCAAGTGTTCACTGACGATCGTCTTGGCGTGGGCAATGACCTCGCTGGGGCAGGGGGCAGGGACCCGCGCGGCGAAGGCATCGAGCTGGATGCCCAGGCACTCGGCTGCACTGCGCGCGCCGACTCCCGGCGGATCAAAGCTTTGCAGAAGCTTCAGGGCCGTGGCCAGGTCTTCGAGCTCGACGCCGGCCTCGGTCGGGCAGATCGCCAGCAGTTCCTCCAGCGAGGCGGCCAGATAGCCATGCTCGTCGAGCGACTCGATCAGCATCTCGACCAGTGCGCGATCGCGCGGCGACGCGGAGGTCGTGGCCAGTTGCCCCTTCAGGTGATCGCGCAAAGACGTCGCGGTGGCGGCCCAGGCGCCCGGTGCATCGTCGTCCTCGTCGCGCTCGCTGCGCACGCGCCCCCAGTCGAGGCCCGACATGCCGGCCGCGGTGTCGTTCTCGCCTTCGCCTGCGTCCTGCTCGGCGGCCGCGCCGGCACCGGACCCGGCCGGCGCCATCTCGCTCAGGATGGCGCCGTCGGCGGCGATCCGCATCGCGGCGCCGACCGGCGGGTCGTCGCATTCGAGCAGCGGGTTGTCGTTCAGCGCCTGCTCGATCTCCTGGGCAAGCTCGAGCGACGACAGCTGCAGCAGGCGGATCGACTGCTGCAGCTGCGGCGTCAGCGTCAGCTGCTGGCCGAGCTTGAGCTGAAGACCGGGCTTGATCGCCATCGCTACATCCGGAAGTGCTCGCCGAGATAGACCCGGCGTACCGATTCGTTCTCGACGATCTCCCGCGGGCTTCCCGCGGCGAGCACCTGCCCCTCGTTGATGATGTAGGCGTGGTCGCAGATGCCCAGCGTCTCGCGCACGTTGTGATCGGTGATCAGCACGCCGATGCCGCGCTCCTTGAGGAAGCGGACGATTCGCTGGATCTCGATCACCGCGATCGGGTCGACCCCGGCGAACGGTTCGTCGAGCAGGATGAAGCGCGGCGCAGCGGCCAGCGCGCGCGCGATCTCGACCCGCCGTCGCTCGCCGCCGGACAGCGACAGCGCGCCGTTGGTGCGCAGGTGGCTGATCTGCAGGTCGTTCAGCAGGCCGTCGAGACGGCGGGCCACCTCGGCTGCGGGCAGCGGCCCGCCGTCGGCGGCGCGCTGCAGTTCGAGCACCGCGCGAACGTTCTCCTCGACCGTCAGGCGGCGGAACACCGACGCCTCCTGCGGCAGGTAGGACAGGCCGAGCCGCGCGCGCCGGTGGATCGGCAGGTGGGCGATCGACACGCCGTCGAGGAAGATCGCGCCGCCGTCCATCGGCACCAGCCCGACCACCATGTAGAAGCAGGTGGTCTTGCCGGCACCGTTCGGACCCAGCAGGCCGACCACCGCGCCGGCCTCGACCGACAGCGAGACGTCCTTGACGACCACGCGGGCGCCGTAGCGCTTGTGCAGGTGCTCGACGCGCAGCTGGCTGGCGTCGCCAGCGGCGCCGCTGACCTGGCCGGCATCGACGGCGGCGGCGCCGGCCGCGTTCATCGGCTTGCCGCTGCGGCACCGCGGGCGGCGGTGCCCGTCGGGCTTCGGCGGGACGGCTGCATCACTTCCTTCCGGCCGGCAGCTCGGGAGCCGGCCGCAGCGGCGCCGGTGCCGGCTTGGTCGCCTCCGAGGTGCGCGGCGCGATCACCGCCCGCACACGGCCGCTGCCCTGATCGCCGCCCTCGATGCGGTAGGTGGACGCGGCGGCGTCGTAGGAGATCACCTGCCCGCTGATCTCGTCACGGACCGCGCCGTTCTCCAGCCGGCGCCATTGCGCCCGGTTGACGAAGCGAACCGACTCGGACCGCTCGTCCCACTCGATGCGCTCGGCCGTGCCTTCGATGTACTCCTCGACGCCGGGCCGGGTCGGATCGCGCCGCTGGCGGAACGTTGCCAGCTCGCCGGCTGCCGCGGTCACGACGGCGCTTCGGTAGCCGTCCGGCGCGGTGCGCAGCTCCATCCGCTCGCCGGTGATGCGCAGTGTGCCGCGGGTCAACGTCGCCCGGCCGCTTACCACGTTGACCTGCTTCAGCTCGTCGAAGACGCCGCGGTCGGCCTCGATGATCGTCGGCTGCTCGCGGTCGGCCCGCTCGGCCCGCGCCGGCAGCGTGCAGGCGGCCAGAGCGATCAGCAACAGCAGCAATCGCATGCGGATTCCTCTCTTCAGCGGCGCGGCGGCGCCATCTCGCCGCGCAGGCCGCCGCTGACCGTCAGCACGCGCGTCAGGTTGTCGTAGTCCATCGCCGAGCCGGCCAGTCGGGTGCCGCCCTGCTCGATCAGCACCGGGACGTCCGAGGAGAAGCGCTCCTCGTCCGGGATCGCCGCCATGCGCTCGGTGCGGATGCTCAGCGCCGGCCGGTCCGCCGTCGCAGCGCGTCGAAGCTGCACGTCGCCCTGCATCAGGACCCGCTCGCCGGCATTGGTCACCCGCGCCCGGGCCGACGATGCCTGCAGCTGGGGCTGGTCGGGCAGCAGGCTGACCAGCCGCGGCTTGTTCAGGTCGATGTCGTCGTTCTCTTTGAAGTACGAGAGTTCCTCCGCGAACAGCTTGTAGCGGGCCTGGCCGTGCTCGTCGAACTGCGTCAGCACGACGTGCTCGACGATGAAATCCGGCGTGCCCGGCGTCGGCTGCGTGCGGACGATCGGCCGACGCATCTCGCGCGAGTACCAGTAGCTGGTGACCGTGACCACCGCCAGCAGCACGGCGGCGATCAGCGTCGACAGGCGGTCACGCACTACTGCCTCCCGCGGCGCTGCCGGCCGGGCGCGGCAGCGCCTCCAGGCGCCCCTGCGCGCGCAGGATGAACTCGGCCAGCTCGCGCACGGCGCCGCGGCCGCCGGGCGCGGCGCTGATCCAGTGGGCGATCCGCCGCACCTCCGGTGCCGCGTCGGCCACCGTGGCGGCGAAGCCGGCCTGCGCCAGCGCAGCGAGGTCGGGCCAGTCGTCGCCGATGTAGCCGCAGCGGACGGGATCCACTCCCATCGCGCTGGCCAGCTCGGCGAAGCCCGCGCCCTTGTCGGCCGCTCCCTGGATGACCTGCGTGATGCCGAGTTCGCGCGCTCGCCGCTCGACGATCGGCGAGCGGCGCGCCGAGAGGATCGCCACCTCGATACCGGCTTCGCGCAGCAGCTTGACGCCGTGACCGTCGCGCACGTCGAAGACCTTCAGCGCCTCGCCGTCGGCGCCGAAGTAAAGACGGCCGTCGGTGAGCACGCCGTCGACGTCGAGCACCAGCAGGCGGACGGCAGCCGCGCGCTGCTCGGGGGTCATTGCGCCGCCTTCGCCCGGCCGGCGGTCGTTCCCGCTTGGCCGGAGCCGCCGACGGCCGCCTGTCCGGCGCCAGCGCCCGCGCCGGTGCGGGCGCGCACTCCGGCCGGCGCCGCCGGCGGCGCCGAACACCTGCGCAGCGGCCAGGCGGCGGTCATCTCACAGCACCCTTGCCGCGGTCAGGTCGTGCGCGTGCAGGGCGCCGACCAGCCGGCCGCCCTCGTCGATGACCAGCAACTGGTTCTTGCGGGTCGACTCGATCAGCTGCGCCGCCTCGGCCGCCAGCGCGCCGGGGTCGATGGTCAGCGGGTTGCGGGTCATCACCTCGGCCACGCGCAGGTCGCGCACGCTGGTGCCGCGCTCGAGCAGCCGCCGCAGATCGCCGTCGGTGAAGATCCCGGCCACGCGGCCGTCGGCCTCGAGCACCGCGGTCATGCCCAGCCGCTTGCGCGAGATCTCGCGGATCGCCTCCATCACGCTGGCGGTGGCAGGCACAGACGGGATGTCCTCGCCGGTCGCCATCACGTCCTCGACCTTGGTCAGCAGCCGCCGGCCGAGCGCGCCGCCGGGGTGCGAGCGGGCGAAATCCGCCAGGCCGAAGCCGCGCGCGTCGAGGCAGGCGACCGCCAGCGCGTCGCCGAGCGCCAGCATCGCGGTGGTCGACGAGGTCGGCGCCAGGTTCAGCGGACAGGCCTCCTTGTCGACGTGCACGTCGAGATGCACGTCGGCGTGCCGGGCCAGCGACGAGCCGGCGTCGCCGGTGATCGCCACCAGCGGCGTGCCTTCCCGCTTCAGGGTCGGCACGATGGTCAGCAGCTCGCTGGTCTCGCCCGAATAGGACAGCGCCACCAGCACGTCGCTGCGGGTGACCATGCCCAGGTCGCCGTGTGCCGCCTCGGCGGCGTGGACGAACATCGCCGGCGTGCCGGTCGAGGCCATGGTGGCGGCGATCTTGCGGCCGACATGGCCGCTCTTGCCGACGCCGCTGACCACCACCCGGCCGCGGCATTGCAGCAGCAACTCGACCGCGCGCAGGAAGCTGCCGTCGAGGCGGTCGACCAGCGCGGAGACCGCCTGCGCCTCGATCCGCAGCACCGTGCGCGCCAGTTCCAGCGCATTGGCGGGGGTCGGGGCGGGGGCCTCGGCAGCGGGCATGTCGCGGATGCGGCGGGGACGACGGAAAGCCGTCGGAAAGGGCGGTAATTCGAGTCGATGATACTCTGGCACCTGCTGCCTGGCACGGCTCTTGCTCGTATTAGCCGATCCGGCCGATCCGATGCCCACCGCGCTCGAACTGACCCTGCTCCTGCTGGCCGCTGCCGTGCTCGGCGTGGTCGCGTTCCGGCTGCTGAATCTGCCGCCGATGCTCGGCTACCTGGCGGTCGGCATCCTGATCGGCCCGAATGCGCTGGGGCTGGTGCCGGACACCAAGGAAGCCCGCTATCTGGCCGAGTTCGGGGTGGTGTTCCTGATGTTCTCGATCGGCCTCGAGTTCTCGCTGCCGAAACTGAAGACGATGCGCAGCGCGGTGTTCGGCCTCGGCATGGGGCAGGTGATGCTGACCATCGCGGCCGTGCTGGCCGGCGGCTGGGTGATCGGCTGGTTCCGGCCGCTGCCGCTGTCGGCGGCATTCCTGCTCGGCGCGACGCTGGCGATGTCGTCGACGGCGATCCTGATGAAGCTGCTGGCCGACCGGCTGGAACTGGAAGCCGAGCATGGCCGCCGCATGGTCGGCGTGCTGCTGTTCCAGGACCTGGCGGTGGTGCCGCTGCTGGTCGTCATCCCGGCGCTGGGGGCGCAGGCCGAGGACCTCGTCGAGTCCCTTGCCTGGGCGACGCTGAAGGCGGCGCTGCTGCTGACGCTGCTGCTGGTCGGCGGGCGCTGGGTGGTCCGCCGCTGGCTGCACCTGGTGGCCCGGCGGCGGGCGCACGAGCTGTTCGTGCTGAACGTGCTGCTGATCGCGCTCGGCCTGGCCTGGCTCACCGAGCACGCCGGGCTGTCGCTGGCGCTGGGCAGCTTCGTCGCCGGCATGCTGATCGCCGAGACCGAGTACCGGCACCAGGTCGAGGAGGACATCAAGCCCTTCCGCGACGTCCTGCTGGGGCTGTTCTTCATCACCATCGGCATGCTGCTCGACGTGAACGTCGTCGTCGAGCACTTCGGCTGGGTGATGCTGGCGCTGATCGGCCCGGTGGCCTTCAAGTGCCTGCTGATCGTCGGCCTGGCCCGCGTCTTCGGCGCCACGCCCGGCACGGCGATCCGCACCGGTCTGGGGCTGGCCACGGCCGGCGAGTTCGGCTTCGTGCTGCTGGCGCAGGGGGCGCCGATGCTCGACCCGACGCTGCATCAGATCGTACTGGCGGCGATGCTGCTGTCGATGCTGGCCGCGCCGTTCCTGATCCAGTACAGCGATCGCATCGCGATGCGCTTCGTCGCCTCCGAGTGGATGCAGCGGGCGCTCGAACTGCACAGCATCGCGGCACGATCGATGGCGGTGGAGAAGCACGTGATCATCGCCGGCTACGGCCGCAGCGGCCAGCACCTGGCACGCATGCTGGGCGACGAGGACATCGGCTACGTCGCCCTCGACCTGGACCCCGACCGCGTGCGCGAGGCGGCCGCCGCCGGCGACTCGGTCGTCTATGGCGATGCGGCGCGGCGCGAGACGCTGATCGCCGCCGGCCTGGCCCGCGCCTCGGCGCTGGTGATCAGCTACAACGACGCGCACTCGGCGCTGAAGGTGCTGCACTTCGCGCACGAGCTGAGCCCGACGCTGCCGGTCATCGTTCGCACGCAGGACGACGCCGACCTGGACCGCCTGCTGAAGGCGGGTGCGACCGAAGTGGTGCCGGAAGTGTTCGAGGGCAGCCTGATGCTGGGCTCGCACGCGCTCGTGCTGCTCGGCGTGCCGCTGTCGCGCGTGGTGCGCCGCGTGCAGAAGGCGCGCGACTCGCGCTACCGCTTCCTGCGCGGTTACTTCCACGGCGCCGACGACCGGGTCGAGTTCGAGGACGATGAGGCGCACGCGCGCCTGCACTCGGTGGCGCTGGAGAAGGACGCCGCCGCGGTCGGCCGCTCGCTCGGCGAGCTCGGCCTGGCCGAGCTCGGCGCCGAGGTGACGGCCGTGCGCCGGCGCGGCATCCGCGGCGCCGATCCGACAGCGGACCTGGTGCTGAAGGTCGGCGACGTGCTGGTCCTGCGCGGGTCGCAGGAAGCGCTCGAGCTGGCCGAACTGCGACTGAGCGAAAAGTGAACCGCCGCCGCCAGCTGCTGCTCGCCGTGCCGCTGCTGGCCGGCGGCCGTCTGGCGTCGGCTGCGGCCGGCGAAGAAGCGGCCTGGGCGGTGCTGGCAGCCGGCGGCTGCGCGGTGCTGCTGCGCCACGCGCAGACGGTGGCCGGCATCGGCGATCCGCCCGGATTCCGCCTCGATGACTGCTCGACCCAGCGCAATCTCTCCGACGCGGGCCGCGCCGAGGCACGGCGCCTTGGCGCCGAGTTCGGCCGCCGCGGCATTGCGGTCGACGAGGTGCTGTCGAGCCGCTGGTGCCGCTGCGTGGACACCGCAAGGCTGGCCTTCCCGCGGCACGAGGTGCGCGTCTTCGAGGCACTGAACTCGTTCTTTGCCGACGGCAGCACGCGGGCGGCGCAGACCGAGGCGCTGCGCGGGTTCCTCGCACGCCTGCCGCCGCGGCGGCGCGTCGTCCTGGTGACGCACCACGTCAATATCGCCGCGCTCACCGGGCAGGCCGTCGGCATGGGCGAGGCGCTGCTGGTGCGCACCGGCGACGGTGCCGGCGAGCTGGCGGGCCGCCTGCGCTTCGCCTGAGCGGGGGCCGGGCGCCGGAGACTCAGGCGGCGCGGCGCCGCGCCGTGCGCGCCAGCAGCGCGGCGAGGTGGCGGCCGGTGTAGCTGGCGCCGTTGCCGGCGATCGTCTCCGGCGGGCCGGCGGCAACGATGCGGCCGCCGTCGTCGCCTCCTTCGGGTCCGAGGTCGATCACCCAGTCGGCGGTCTTGATCACGTCGAGGTTGTGCTCGATCACGACCACCGTGTTGCCGGCGTTGCGCAGCTGGTGCAGCACCGACAGCAGCAGCGCGACGTCGTGGAAGTGCAGCCCGGTGGTCGGCTCGTCGAGCACGTACAGGGTGCGGCCGGTGTCGCGCTTGGACAGTTCCAGCGACAGCTTGACGCGCTGCGCCTCGCCGCCCGACAGGGTGACGGCGCTCTGGCCGAGCCGCAGGTAGCCGAGGCCGACGTCGGCCAGGGTCGCCAGCTTGCGTGCCAGCACCGGCACGGCGGAGAAGAACGCGGCGGCGTCCTCGACCGTCAGGTCGAGCACCTCGGCGATGTTGCTGCCCTTGTAGCGCACCTCCAGCGTCTCGCGGTTGTAGCGGCGGCCGTGGCAGGCGTCGCAGGGCACGTAGACATCGGGCAGGAAGTGCATCTCGACCTTGATCAGGCCGTCGCCCTGGCAGGCCTCGCAGCGGCCGCCCTTGACGTTGAAGGAGAAGCGTCCCGCCCCGTAGCCGCGCTCGCGCGCGATCGGCGTCTCGGCGAACAGCTCGCGGATCGGCGTGAACAGCCCGGTGTAGGTGGCCGGGTTGCTGCGCGGCGTGCGGCCGATCGCGCTCTGGTCGACGCAGATGATCTTGTCGAAGTGCTCCAGACCGTCGATCGACGCGTACGGCGCCGGCTCGGTGCCGGCTCCGTGCGCGCTGCGCGCCACCGCGGCGGCCAGCGTGTCGTTGATCAGGGTCGACTTGCCGGAGCCGGAGACGCCGGTCACGCAGACGAACAGGCCGACCGGCAAGTCGAGGTCGACGTCCTTCAGGTTGTTGCCGCGGGCGCCCTTCAGGTGCAGCCAGTCGAGCCCCGGCGGTACGCGTGCCGCCGGAACCTCGATGCGGCGCCGGCCCGACAGGTAGGCGCCGGTGAGCGAGTCGCTCGCCTGCTCGATCGCCGACGGCGGGCCGGCGGCGACCACCTCGCCGCCGTGCGCGCCGGCGCCGGGCCCCATGTCGACGACGTGATCGGCGGCGCGGATCGCGTCCTCGTCGTGCTCGACCACCAGCACCGTGTTGCCGAGGTCGCGCAGCCGCTTCAGCGTGGCGATCAGCCGCGCGTTGTCGCGCTGGTGCAGGCCGATCGACGGCTCGTCGAGCACGTACATCACGCCGGTCAGCCCCGAGCCGATCTGCGAGGCCAGCCGGATCCGCTGCGCCTCGCCGCCGGACAGCGTGTCGGCGGCCCGATCCAGCGTGAGGTAGGTCAGGCCGACGTCGTTGAGGAAGTGCAGCCGGGCAGCGATCTCGCGCACGATGCGCATCGCCACCTCGCCGCGCGCCCCCGGCAGCTGCAGCGATTCGAACAGCGCGAGCGCGGCAGCGAGCGGCGCCCTCTCGATCTCGAAGATCGCCCGCCGCTGGCTGCCCTCGCCGACGAAGACGAACCGCGCCTCGCGGCGCAGCCGCGTGCCGTCGCAGGCCTGGCACGGACGGGCGCTGCGCAGCCGGCCGAGCGCCTCGCGCACCGCCGGCGCGTCGGTCTCGCGCCAGCGCCGCTCCAGGTTGGGCAGCACTCCTTCGAAGGGGTGGTGGCGGGTGACCCGGCGGCCGCGTTCGCTGGCGTAGGTGAAGGCGACCGGCTCCTCTCCGGTGCCGTGCAGCACCTGCGCACGGAACGCGGCCGGCAGCTCGGCGAACGGCTGCTCGATGTCGACGCCGGCGTGGCGCGCCAGCGAGGCGAGCAGCTGGAAGTAGTAGGTGTTGCGACGGTCCCAGCCCGGAATCGCGCCGGCTGCCAGCGACAGCTCCGGATGCTCGACGACGCGCGCCTGGTCGAAGTAGTCGACCCGGCCGAGCCCGTCGCAGGTCGGGCAGGCGCCGCTCGGGCTGTTGAACGAGAACAGCCGCGGCTCCAGTTCAGGCGCCGAGTACGAGCATTCCGGACAGGCGTGGCGGCTGGAGAACAGCTGCTCGGTGCCGTTGTCGGTGTCGAGCAGCAGGGCGCGGCCGTCGGCCAGGCGCAGCGCCGTCTCGAACGACTCGGCAAACCGCTGGCGCGCCTCCGGCCGCACCTTCAGGCGGTCGACCACCACGTCGATCGAGTGCTTCTCGGTGCGCGCCAGCTTCGGCAGATCGTGCATCTCGACGATCGCGCCGTCGACCCGCAGGCGGACGAAGCCCTGGGCCTGCAGGTCGGCGAACAGCTCGGCGAACTCGCCCTTGCGGCTGCGCACCAGCGGCGCCAGCACGATCACGCGCGACTCGGCCGGCAGCGTCAGCGCCGCATCGACCATCTGCGCCACGCTCTGCGCCGCCAGCGGCTGCTGCGGATGGTCCGGGCAGTGCGGCGCGCCGGCGCGCGCAAACAGCAGACGCAGGTAGTCGTGGATCTCGGTGACGGTGCCGACCGTCGAGCGGGGGTTGTGCAGCCCGGCCCGCTGCTCGATCGCGATGGCCGGGCTGAGGCCTTCGATCAGGTCGACGTCCGGCTTCTCCATCAGCTGCAGGAACTGCCGCGCGTAGGTCGACAGCGACTCGACGTAGCGGCGCTGTCCCTCCGCGTACAGCGTGTCGAAGGCGAGCGAGCTCTTGCCCGAGCCGGACAGCCCGGTGATGACGACCAGCCTGCCGCGCGGCAGGTCCAGGTCGATGTTCTTCAGGTTGTGCGTTCGGGCGCCGCGGATGCGCAGACAGTCCATCGTGCGGACGTGGCCAGGAGGGCAACTTGCTACTATAGCCACGCGCTCGCGGCGCACGCCAACGCGCCGGTGCGCAGCCGTTTGGTGCGGCCCGCGCGGCCGGCCGGCTCCCGACCCTCCCGATGAAAGATCCCAACCGCATGTCTGCGGCCGAAGTTCGCGCCAGCGTCGCGCTGGCGTCGATATTCGCGCTGCGCATGCTCGGCCTGTTCCTGATCCTGCCGGTGTTCGCCGTGCACGCGCGCGGCATACCGGGCGGCGGCAACGCGGTGCTGGTCGGCCTCGCGCTGGGCATCTACGGGCTGACCCAGGGGCTGCTGCAGATCCCGATGGGGGCGGCAAGCGACCGTTACGGCCGCAAGCAGGTGATCGTCGCCGGGCTGGCGGTGTTCGCGCTCGGCAGTTTCATCGCCGCCGCGGCGGTCGACGTCTGGTGGGTGATCGTCGGCCGGGCCCTGCAGGGCGCCGGCGCGATCTCTGCCGCGGTGACCGCCTTCATCGCCGACAGCACGCGCGACGAGCACCGCACCAAGGCGATGGCGCTGGTCGGCGCATCGATCGGCCTGACGTTCGCGCTGTCGCTGGTCGCTGCCCCGGTGCTGTACGCCGCCGTCGGCATGGGCGGACTGTTCGCAATGACCGGCGCACTGGCGCTGGCCGGCATCGCCGTGGTGCTGTGGCTGGTGCCGGCGGCGCCGGCCAGGATCGAGCACGGCGAGGCGGCGCACTGGCGCGAGGTCCTGTTCGACCGCCAGCTGCTGCGGCTGAACGCCGGCATCGGCACGCTGCACGCGGTTCAGATGGCGATGTTCGTCGTCGTGCCGGTGCAGCTGGTCGAGCTCGGGCAGCCGCTGCCGCAGCACTGGAAGATCTACCTGCCCGTCGTGCTGGCATCGTTCGCGCTGGCGATGCCGCCGATCGTCATGGCGGAGCGGCGCGGCCGCCTGCGGCTGCTGCTGCTCGCCGCCGGCGCCCTGATGGTGATCGTGCAGCTCGGCCTGCGCTGGCTGGCGCCGACGGTCACGGCGCTCGCCCTGTGGCTGCTGGCGTTCTTCGCCGCCTTCAACGTCCTCGAGGCGAGCTTCCCGTCGCTGACCTCGCGCCTGGCGCCGGTCTCGGCGCGCGGCCTGGCGCTGGGCATCTACAACACCACGCAGTCGATCGGGCTGGCGGTCGGCGCCACCGTCGGCGGCTGGCTGGCGCAGCACGTCGGCCGCGGCAGCGTGTTCCTGTTCGCCGCCGCGGCCATGGCGGGCTGGGTGGCGCTGGCCGCAGGGATGCGCGAAGTGCCGGCACGCGCGCCTCGCCGCGCCGTTGCCGTGGCGGACTCGGCCCGCTGAGGCCTCGGCACGGCGGTGTCAATGGCGAATTGCGCGACCGCGATGACGACTGCTCTGCGCGGTGGCCGGTGGAGCCGCTCGGTATCATCGGCGCGCACGTCGACGGATCGGCGAGCAGTCGATGCCCTGCGGTCGGGAGGAGAGCGATGGCTTCTGTGAACAAGGTGATTCTGATCGGCAACCTCGGCCGCGACCCCGAGACCCGCTACAGCCCGGACGGCGCCGCCGTCACCAACGTGACGATCGCCACCAGCGACCGCTGGAAGGACAAGGGCAGTGGCGAGATGCGGGAGGCCACCGAGTGGCACCGCGTGGTGTTCTTCGGCCGGCTGGCCGAGATCGCCGGCGAATACCTCAAGAAGGGGCGGCCGGTCTACGTCGAAGGCAAGCTGCGCACGCGCAAGTGGACCGACAAGGACGGCAACGACCGCTACACGACCGAGATCGTCGCCGACAACATGCAGATGCTCGGCTCGCGCGAAGCGGCCGGCGGCGGCGACTTCGACGAACCGGCGGCGGGCGCGCCGCCGCGCGCCGCGGCCGCGCGCGAAGGCGGCGGCCGGGCACCGGCGAAGCCGGCGCCGAACATCGCCGACATGGACGACGACATCCCGTTCTAAGCGGGCGCGGCCCGGCCTCTGGGGCCGGCGCTGCCTGGCGGAGCCGACCGCCGTTTCCTTCCTCAGGCTTCCGGCGGGACGGGCCTCCGCCCGCGGCCGGGCCCCCGGCCCTGCCAAGACGCCGGCAGGGAAGGCATACCTTTCGTCCGCGACCCCGCATTCTGGGTATGGCTGGGGTATTCTGCCGGTCAGACCCATTCCGGGCGGCCTGCCGGCCGCCCCGCTTCGTGGACGCCTCCGACTTGCCGCCGTCAGGCGCCTTCGTCTCGCTGCCCCCGGCCAGCCTCTTCGATGCGCTGCCGGAGGCACTGCTGCGCTTCGACGGGTCGGCGCGCGTGGTCTACGTGAATCCGGCGCTGGAGCGGGCGCTGCTGGTCGGACGCCGCAGCCTGCTGGGCCGGCGCTTCGGCGAAGTCGAGGTCCTCGCGCCCTACGCCGCGCTGTGGGAGCAGCAGCTGCACGAGCTGCTGCAGACCGAGGAGGAGCGCTGGTTCAAGTTCAGCTTCGACCACCCGCTCGGTCGCCGGCACTTCGACGTGCGGCTGCTGCTCGAGCGCGACCCGCTGGCACCGCACGCCACCGCAGTGCTGCGCGACGTCACTTACACGCGGGGCGTGGTCCGCGCCTCGCGCGGCGCCGACGCCCTGGCCGAGGCGATGCTGGCCGCCGACAACGTCGGCATCGCCTTGCTCGACCGCGAACTGCGGCTGAAGCACCTCAACGGCTTCCTCGAGGAACTGACCGGGATCGAGGCCGAGCAGGCCTGCGGTCGCCGCCTCGACGAGATCTTCGACCTGTCGGCGATGCCGGAGGTCATGGCCTCGCTCGGGCGGATGCGAAGCGGCGAGACGCGCAGCACGGAGCAGCACGAGTACGCGCTGCCCGCCGGAGAGCGGCCGCGGGTGCGCGAGCAACGCACGCCGATCTTCGACGCGCGCGGCGGCTTCGACGGCGTGTTCATGCTGCTCGAACGCCTCGATCCGGACCGCCAGGCCGAGACGGCGCTGTCGGCGCTTCGCGGTGCGCTCGAGCAGGCCGGCGAGCTGGTGCTCGAGGTCGGCGTCGACGGCACCCTGATCGACGCCAACGAGACTGCTCTGCGCACGCTCGGGCTGGCGCGCGCCGACTTCGGCAGGATCCCGCTGTCGCAGATCGACGGCGAGCTGTCGGCTGCCGACTTCGCCGCGATGGTCGAGCGGCTGCGGCTGAACGGCGCCGAGCGCCGCGAGACCCGCTACGCGAGCCGCCTGCGGCCGGGTGCGACGGTGGCCGTCGAGGTCATCGCCCAGCGGGTCGGCCAGGGCCAGCGTGAATCGGTCCTGCTGCTGGCGCGCGACATCGGCGAGCGCAAGCGCGGCGAACTGGCGCTGCTCGAGAGCGCCGAGCGGTTCCGCTCGCTGTTCGACGAAAGCCCGGTGGCGCTGCTGCTGCTCGACGAGAACCTGCGCGTGCTGCAGGCGAACCGGGCGGCGAGTCGCCTGCTCGATCGGGCGCTGATCGACCTGGTCGGCGCCGAGGCGCCGGCGCTGCTGCACGCCGGGGATGGCGCGGCCGCCGCGCGGCTGCGCCGGGATCTGCTGGCCGAGGCGCTGCACGAGGACGACGCGGACGTGCGCCTGCAGCACGCCGACGGGCGTGTCGTCTGGGCGCGCCTGGTCGTGCGTGGATGGCGCGCCGAGCGCAGCCGGCGCAGCCTGCTCGTGCTCGAGGACCACACCGAGCGCAAGAAGGCGGCCGCGCAACTGCAAGCCGCGGTCGCGCAGCAGCGCACCCTGCTCGAGACGATGTCAGCTGCCGTTGCGCAGGTCCGCGACGGCCGCGTGGTGCAGGCCAACGGCGAATTCGCCCGTCTGTTCGGTTATGCCGAGCCGTCGCTGCCCGGCCTGCCGCTGGCCCGCCTCGCGGAGGGCACCGCCGGCGGCGCGCCGGCCGGCCCGTTGCCCGGCGTCTCGGCGGCCTCGACCGGCGGTGTCGAGACCATGCTGCTGACCGCTGCCGGGCAGCCGGTGTGGTGCCTGGTGCAGGCGCGCGCCGTGCAGGCCGGCGGCGGGTCGGAAGCGATCTACACGTTCCAGGACATCACCGCGCAGCGCGAAGGCCGCGAGGCACTCGCCCGCTCGCTGCTCGAGCTGAACCTGGTGTTCGATTCGACCGAGGTGGCGCTGCTGCATCTCGCCGGCGGCAGGGTGGTCCGCTGCAACGCGCAGGCGACGGCGATGTTCGGCGGCGATGGCGGACCGATCGGCCGCGCCTTTGCCGACCTGCTGGACGGCGCGGCCGACGAGCTGCCGCTGTGGAACGACGACGGCACGCCCGCCAGCGCGGCGCCGACCGAGGCACGCATGCGCGGCGCCGGCGACGCGCCGTTCTGGGCGCTGGTGTCGATGCGCGCGATCGACGCGCAGCGGCCGGCCGTGGGCCAGATCGTCACGGTGCTGAACATCGACGAGCGCAAGCGCTCGGAGCAGGAAGTCCGGCAGATGCGCAACTATCTCGACCTGGTGGTCGACAGCCTGCCGGTGACGATCGCCGTGCGCGATGCGCGCGATGGCCGCTTCGTCAGCCTGAACCGCGCCGGCGAAGCGCTGCTCGGCCGGCCGCGCGAGGCGATCATCGGCCGCTCCTGGCACGAGCTTTATCCGCGACGGCTGGCCGACGAACTGGCGGCGCTCGATGCGCAGGCGCTGCAGTCGGGGCAGATGATCGATCAGCCGCGCGCGGCCACTCAGACGATCGACGGCCGGCCGCTGACGGTGCACCGTCGCGTGCTGCCGGTGTTCGAGGGAGGTGGCGAGACGGGATCGCGCGCGCCGCGCTACCTGATGTCGATCGTCGACGACCTGTCGGACACCGTCCGCACGGAAGCGGCGCTGCACGACACCGAGGCCCGCTTCCGCGAGCTTGCCGAGCACATCGACGCCTTCGTCTTCATCGCCGACAGCACGTTGGCCACGCTCATCTACGCCAGCCCGCGCTGCGAGGCGCTGCTCGGCATCGCGGTGGCGCGGCTGCAGGCCGACCCGCGGCTGGCGCTCGAGTGCGTGCAGGCGCAGGAGCGGCCGGCGCTGGCGCGCCGGTTGCCGTTCCTGCTGGCGCGGCTGGCGCGGCTGCGCCGCACCGAGATGACGGTGCGGATCGACCACCCGAGCCTCGGCCCGCGCAGCATCAGCGTGCGCTTCACGCCGGTGCGCACGCCGGACGGCGGCCTGCGCGTCTTCGGCATGGCCGAGGACGCCACCGAACGCGAGGTCGTGCAGGACAGACGGCTGGCTTCGGCGCTGAAGTCGCACGAGCTGGTGGTGCTCGACGTGCGGCAGCGGCTGAAGAAGAACCTGCGCGGCGTGGCCGGCCTGCTGCAGCAGCAGGCCTTCGCCCGGCCGGAGCTGGCCGAACCGCTGGTCGATGCGGCCACGCAGATCCAGGCGATCGCGCTGGTGCACGGCATCCAGCCGACCGATGGCGGCGTGCCGCTGGCGACGCTCGTGCAGGGCGTGTTCTCGGAACTTGCCGCCACTCACCACGCGATCGTCCAGGTCGAGCCGCCGGGACCGGCGCTGGCCGGCTGGCGGGTGGCCGACAAGGAAGCGGTGCCGATGGCGCTGGTGATCAACGAGCTCGGCAGCAACGCGATCAAGTACCGGAGCAAGGGCGATCTGCGCGTGGTGGCGCGGCTGGCCGCGCGTGGTGACCGGGTCGAGCTGCGCATCGAGCAGCCGGGGCGCCTGAAGGAGGGCTTCGATCTCGCGCGGGTCGGCGCTGGCGTCAGCGGGCTGGCGCTGGCCAAGTCGCTGCTGCCGCACCGCGGGGCGCGCCTGCGCGTCGATCAGCTCGGGCCGCTGGTCATCACCCGGCTCGAACTGGCGCCGCCGGCGATCCGCTTCACCGCCGTGGCGGAAGCCGAACCGCAGGCAGCGCCGCCGCAGCCCCTGGTTGCCGGGCTGGGCTGAACGGCTTGGCCGCTCGCGCGAACCGGCGCATGCCGCGTTTCGGCGGCCAGCGGCACAATGCGCGGTCATGAACGGCCCGGACATCGGTGAAGAGATCCGCCGGCGCGGCTTCCGTCGCTGGTACGAGCGGCAGCTGGTCGAAAGCCACGCCTACCTGGTGACCGCCTTCCTGTCGCTGATCCTGCTGCTGGCCGGCTTCGAGGCGATGGACGCGCTGCGCGGTGCGCCGCTGTACTACGTCGCCGTGTTCGGCATCGCCGCCGCCGCGGGAACGCTGATGTGGGTGGCGTGGCAGCGTTTCACCGCGCTGCTGGCCCGCGCCGAGCTGTTTGCCGAGTCGGCCGGCTGCCCCCGCTGCAGCGCGTGGGGGAAGTTCGACGTGCTCGCCGCCGAGCCGGTCGCTGCGGACGATCCGCCCGAGGCGGGACGACCGCACTGGGTGCGCGTGTGCTGCCGCAAGTGCGGCGAGCGCTGGCGGCTCGGCTAGGCGCCGGCGCCGAGTCGGCCCGGCGGCGTGCCGACCAGCCGCAGCACGTCCTCGTGCAGCGGCCCGCCGGTGGCGATCAGCGATAAATCGGCGAGCGGGTTGCCGCCCGACCAGCTGGTGAGGCGGCCGCCGGCGCCTTCGACGACCGGAACGATCGCGGCGACATCCCAGTACGAAAGCGACGGGTCGAGCATCACATCGGCGCCGCCGGTGGCCAGCGCGAAGTAGCCAAAGCAGTCGCCCCAGGTCCGGTACAGGCGCGAGCGCCGGATCAGCGCCGCGCTTGCCTCGCCGCCGCGCTGCTCGCCGGTCTCCCAGTGCGCAGTGGCCAGCACGGTGGCCTCGGCAATGCGCTCGCAGCGGCGCACGCGGACCGCGCGCTCGGAGCCGTCGGCCGCGTACAGCCGCGTGCCGTCGCGGTGGCCGATCAGCGCCAGGCCGGCCGCCGGGTGGGCGATCGCGCCGAGGATCGGCGCGAAGCCGGCGCCGTCGTCGCGCTCGAGCGCGATCAGCGTGCCGAACAGAAAGCAGTGGCTGATAAAGGCGCGCGTGCCGTCGACGGGATCGAGGATCCAGCGGTAGCGACGGCCGGCCCTTTCGCCGTACTCCTCGCCGACGATGCCGTGGCCGGGATAGCGGCGCTCGATCTGCCGCCGCATCGCCGCCTCGGCGCCGCGGTCGGCGGCCGTCACCGGCGTGTCGTCGGCTTTCGCGCTCACCGCCACGCCCTGCAGGAACAGCGGCCGGATCACGCCGAACGCGGTGCCGATCAGCAGATGCACGAAGGGGATGAACTCGCGCCGCTCGGCCGGCGTGATCGGCGCGCTGTAGCGGCGTGCCGGCGATCGGCGCGCGGCAGCGGAGGGTCTTTTCATGCGGCGATTATCGGGCAGCCGGCGCCCGCGGCGTGGCGTACAGTCGCGCCCGATGCTGGAAGTCGCCTTCACGCTGTTCGGCGCCGGCGTCACCTGGCTCGAGGTGATCGCCTTCGCGCTGGCGCTCGGCTGCGTCGTCTTGAACGTGCTCGAGATCCACTGGGCCTGGCCGCTGGCCATCGCCGCCAGCCTGCTTTACGGCTGGCTTTTCTTCGTCAGCCGGCTCTATGGCGACGTGGCGGTGCAGTCGTTCTTCGTCCTGTCGTCGCTGTGGGGCTGGTACCAGTGGCTGTTCGGCCGGCGCGAAGACGCCGGTGGCGCCGAGGCACCGCTGCGTATCGCCCGGCTCGGCGGCGCGCGCCTCGCCGTCGTCGGCCTGCTCTGGCTGGCCGCCTGGCCGGCGCTCGGTCTCCTGCTGGCGCGCTTCACCGACACCGACGTGCCGTACTTCAACGCCTTTCCGACCATCGGCAGCTTCATCGGCCAGATCCTGCTGGCACTGAAGTTCGTCGAGACATGGCCGGTCTGGCTGATCGTCAATGCAGTGAGCGTGGCCCTGTACGGCAGCAAGTCGCTGTGGCTGACGGCGCTGCTGTACGTGCTGTTCGGCGCGCTGGCCGTCGCCGGCTGGCGGCGCTGGGGCCGGCTGGTCCGATGAAGGCGGTGCGCCGGGTGGCGATCATTGGCGCCGAATGCGTCGGCAAGACCGAGCTTGCCCAGCGGCTTGCCGGCAGCCTGCCCGGGCTGTGGGTTCCGGAGTACCTGCGCGAGTTCTGCGACCGCCTGCAGCGCACGCCGCGGCCGGACGAACAGGCGCAGATCCTCGCCGAGCAGCGGCTGCGCGAGGAACAGGCGGCGGCACGCGCACACGAGCGGCGGCTCCAGTGGGTGCTGGCCGACTCGGCACCGCTGGTGACCGCCGCCTACAGCGAGCTGCTGTTCGACGACGTGTCGTTGCACGAACAGGCGATCCGCCATCACGCTCGCTACCAGGCGACGCTGCTGCTGGTGCCGGACCTGCCCTGGGTCGCCGACGGCATCCAGCGCGACGGCCCCGCCGTGCGCGAGGCGTTCCATGCGCTGCTGCTGCAGCGGCTGCGGCAGTCTGGGCTTGCCTTCGCCCTGATCGGCGGCCTCGGCGACGAGCGCGCGCAGGCCGCCTCGAGGGCGCTGCGCGACCTATAATTTCCGGCACACGCTAGGGGTCCCGTACAAATCCGCGGCGTCGACACGACGCAGTGGTTCGGACCGGCAAGGCTGCCGGGGCGAACGGGTGAGAAAGACCCTTGGAACCTGACCAAGTTAATTCTTGCGCAGGGAAGCGTAAGCAGCGGTCTTTCGAGGCAGTCCACCGAGACCGGCGCCATCGCCCCCTGCCATCGTCAAGGAGCAGCACGCGATGGCGCACCGCAACGTCCCGCTTGTTCGCGCGTCGCTGGCGCTCGCCCTTGCCGGCTGCGGCACCGCCTTCGCGCAGGCCGACTCGACCGCGCTGCCGCGCGTAGTCGTCGAGACGACGGCGCCGCCGGCGGAACTGCGGCGGCTCGGAATCGACTCGCTGAGCGAGGCGCCGCTGGCGGAGACACCGCTGTCGGCCGGCGTGATCGATGCCGAGCGGCTGCGCAGCCGTGGCGTGCAGAGCCTGTCGCAGGCGATCCGCGAGGAGCCTTCGGCCAGCGACGCCTACAACACATTCGGCTACGTCGAGTCGCTGGTGGTGCGCGGCTTTCGCCTCGACAGCCTGCTGAACTACCGCCGCGACGGCCTGCCGGTGTCGAACCACACGCCGGTGGCGATGGAGAACCTCGAGGCGATCGAGATCGTCAAGGGCGTGGCCGGCGTGCTCGGCGGCAGCGGCAGCCCGGGCGGGCTGGTCAACTACCGACTGAAGCGGCCGACCGAGGCGCCGCTGCGCATGCTGCTGGCCGAGGTCTCCGAGCGCGGCAGCCTGCTGGCGCAGGGCGACTTCGGCGGCCGCTTCGGAGCAGGCGGTGCCTTCGGCTACCGCATCAACGTCGCCGCGAACGAGCGCCGGCCCTATCCGCAGGACGCCGACGGCCGGCGCGGTTTCGTCAGCGGCTACTTCGACTGGCGGCTGAACGACGCAACCACGCTGGTGGCCGAGTTCGACTACCAGGCACTGCGGCAGATCAGCGTGCCCGGCTACGGGCTGCTCGACACCGACGGCGACGGCATCGCCGAAACGCTGCCGCCACCGATCTCGCCGCGGCTGAATCTGAATGCACAGCCCTGGTCGCTGCCGTTCGAAAGCAAGGCGGCGGCCGGCTCGCTGCGCTGGCTGCAGAAGATCAGCCGTGACTGGCGCTTCGAGCTGCAGGCCGGCGGCCAGAGCATCCGCACCGACGACCGCGTGGCCTTCCCCGACGGCTGCAGCAGCGGCCCTGCCTACGTCTACCCCGGGCTGTGCGGCAACTACGACGTCGACGTCTACGACTTCCGCAGCGAGGACGAACGGCGACGCACGGCGACCTTCGATGCCCTGCTCGCCGGCGCCGCCGTCACCGGCGCGGTCACGCACGAGCTGCGCTTCGGCGCCCGCCGCACCCGCCATACGGAGCGCTTCCCGCCCGGGCAGGCCTACAACTTCGTCGGCACGACCAACGTCTTCGCACCGGTCGTGCTGCCCGAGGAGCCGACCGCGAGCGCGCTGAACACGCAGTCGGACCTGACCAGCAGCGAGCTGTCCGCCTCCGACGTGCTGCGCAGCGGACCGGCATCGCTGTGGCTCGGCGCCCGCTGGGTGCGGCTGGAGCGCTCGAGCGTGCGCAGCGACGGCACCGAGGCGGTCGGCTACGAGCAGGACTTCGTCACGCCGTGGGTCGCCCTGGGCTGGCAGCCATGGGCGGGAGGACTCGGCTACCTTTCGTGGGGACGCGGCGTCGAGATCGAGTCGGTTCCCAACCGGGCCGACCAGTTCGTCAACTACGGCGCCGCGCTGCCGGCGCTCGAGAGCGAGCAGGTCGAGCTCGGCTTCAAGCAGGTCTGGGCCGGTGGCCACGCGCTGACGCTGGCGCTGTTCTCGATCGACAAGCCGTACGGCGACGACGTGCCGCAGGCCGACGGCCGCGTGCTGCGGGTGGCCGGCGCCAAGCAGTCGCGCCACCGCGGGCTGGAGGCGGGCGGCAGGTTCGTTGCCGGGCCCGGCCTCAGGCTGGAGGGGCGGCTGGCGTGGATCGACGCGAAGACCACCGAGGCGGTCGACCCGGCCGAGGTCGGCAAGCGCACGACCAATGTCGCGCCGTTCGCGGCCTCTGCCGGGCTCGCGTGGACGGCACCCTTCGCGCCCGGCCTCGAGCTGACCAGCTACCTGAACTACAGCGGCCGCAAGCCGGTCACCGCCGACAACTCGGTCGAGCTGCCGTCGTACTGGCAGTGGGACATCGCGGCGACCTACCGCTGGCTGTGGTCGGGAAGGCGGATGACGCTTGCCGCCGGCATCGACAACCTGACCAACCGGGGCTACTGGCGCGAGGCGCCGACCGAGTACTGGGGCGGCACCTACCTGATCCCGGCGCAGCCGCGGCTGGCCCGCCTGTCGATCGCCGCCAGCTGGTAGAGGCGCAGCAGCGGCTGCCGGCTCAGTGCGCCGGCGCCTCGTCGCGCGGCGCGGCGCTCGCGGCGCCGTTGCCGGCCGAGGCGGGCAGCACCCGCGACGGCGAGAGCACGCCCGCCGACTCGAGGATCGGGTAGGCGACCGAGCAGAACAGCGAGTTGATGCGCTTGAAGTCGGACAGCAGGTCGAGGTGCAGCGAACTGGTCTCGACCGACTGCGGCGTATTTCCCGACAGCCGCTGCAGGTGGTTGTCGGCGTAGCGCATCTCCAGCTCGCGGAAGTCGACCTTCTCGGCGATCAGCTGCTGCGCGCTCTTCAGGTCGCCATTGAGGAACACCGCCACCGTCAGCTTGAGGTTGCCGAGCAGCCGCGTGTGCAGTTCCTCGATCTCCGCCATGCCGGCCTCCGAGAACGACAGCGCGCGCTGGATCTTCTTCTCGACCACGTCGATCAGCATCCGCTCGATGATGTCGCCGACATGCTCCATGTTGATCGTGAACTGCATGATGTCGGCCCAGCGCTTCGACTCGGCCGCCTCCAGCTCCTGGCGGCTGACCTGGGTCAGGTACAGCTTGATCGACGTGTACAGGCGGTCGATCTCGTCGTCGCGGGCGCGCAGGCGCTCGGCCAGCGCCAAGTCGTTGCTCTTCAGCGTGACCAGCAGGCCGGCGAGCATGTCCTGGACCGCATCGGCGAGCCGGATCGCCTCGCGGGCGGCGTTGCCGATCGCCAGCGCCGGCGTGCCCAGCGCGGTGGCATCCAGGTGGCGTGGCGTTCCCGGCAGCGCATCGGCGGGCGGGGTCGGCAGCCAGCGCTCGACGATGCGGGCGACGCTGCCGGTCAGCTGCACGAAGATGATCGCCAGCGCCAGGTTGAAGGCAAGGTGGAAGTTGACGACGATCGACTTGGGCTCGGCGCCGAACCAGGCCAGCCAGCCGGGCAGATAGGCGAGCAGCGGCAGCGCGATCAGCACGCCGGCCAGCTTGAACATCAGGTTGCCCAGCGGCACCCGCCGCACGAGCGGCGCCGCCTTCAGCGTGGTCAGCACCGCCAGCAGCCCGCTGCCGAGGTTGGCGCCGAGCACGATCGCCAGCGCCACGTCGACGGTGATCACGTTCGAGGCGGCAAGCGTCGCGGTCAGCAGCACCACGGCGAGGCCGGAGTAGCTGACGATCGCCGCCAGGATGCCGATCAGCACGTCGAGCAGCGAATCGCCGGTCAGCTGGCCGAACAGCACCTGCACGCCGACCGCCTGTGTAAGCGGCGCCGTGGCCTGCATGATCAGCTGCAGCGCCATGATCATCACGCCGAGGCCGAGCGCGATCTTGCCGGCCTGTCCGGTGACTTCGGTTCGGCGCGACAGGTAGGTCACCACCCCGGCGACGATCAGCAGCGGCGCGAGCCAGGCGAGGTTCAGCGCGAAGAACTGCACCATCAGGGCGGTGCCGATGTCGGCGCCGAGCATCACCGCCAGGGCGGCCGAGGTCGCGATCAGCCCCTGGCCGACGAAGCTCGACACCAGCAGCGCGGTGGCGGTCGAGCTCTGCAGCACGCCGGTCACGCCGATGCCGGCCAGCACGGCGCGCGAGCGGCGTCCGACGCTGGCGCGCAGGACCTGGCGCAGGTTGGTGCCGAACACGCGCAGCACGCCCGTGCGCACGATGTGCGTGCCCCAGACCAGCAGCGCAACTGCGGCCAGCAGGTTCAGCAGCGCGTGCAACGCCTTCCGCCCTCCACGACAAGCAGCGGCCGCCGCGCACCGGTCGGCCGCGCGGCCGCTTGTTGCCTAATCCGGCGGCCCGGCGGCCGCCGCGGTCCTACCAGGGCAGCGAGTACGTCTTCACGTTGGTGAACGATTTCATCGCCTCCTGTACGCCTTCCTTATACCCGAGCCCCGAGTCCTTGATGCCGCCGAAGGGCGTGAGCTCCAGCCGATATCCCGGCACTTCGCGCACGTTCACCGTGCCGACGTTCAGTTCGGACACGAAGCGCGTGACGTAATCCAACCGCTGGGTGCAGACCCCCGAGGAAAGACCATAGGCGGTGCCATTGGCGATGCGTATCGCCTCGTCGATGTCGGAGAAAAGGATGACCGGCGAGACGGGGCCGAAGGTCTCCTCGCGCACCAGCCGCATCTGCGGCGTTACGCGGTCGAGCACGGTCGGCGAATAGAGCGCGCCGCGGCGCAGGTTGCCGGTGAGCAGCCGTGCCCCCTGCGCGACGGCCTCGATCACCCGCGCCTCGAACTCGATCGCCGCCGCCTCGTCGATCACCGTGCCCATGTCGGTCGCCGGGTCGAGCGGATCGCCATAGCGGACGCCGGCGGTGGCGGCCAGCAGCTTCTCGATGAAGGCGTCGGCGACGCGTTCCTGCACCAGGATCCGCTTGACCGCCGTGCAGCGCTGGCCGGAGTTGTTGTACGAGCCCGCTGCGGCCAGTGCCGCCGCCTCTTCCAGGTCGGCGTCGTCCATCACGATCAGCGGGTCGTTGCCGCCGAGTTCGAGCACCTGCCGCTTGTACACCGCCTTGGCGGCGATGTACTTGCCGACCGCCACGCCGCCGGTGAAGGTCACCAGGTCGACGTCGGGGTGGGTCAGCAGTTCGTCGGCGATCTCGCCCGGCGCGCCGGTCAGCACCGACAGCATCGGTGGCGGCAGCCCGGCCTCGTACAGGACGTCGGCCAGCAGCAAGGCCGACAGCGGCGTCTTCTCGCTCGGCTTGACCACGATGCGGTTGTTGGTCGCCACCGCCGGCGCCACCTTGTGAATCACCTGGTTCAGCGGGTGGTTGAACGGCGTGATGCCGGTGATCACGCCGGGCAGCGGCTCGCGCAGCGTGTAGACCTTGCGGCTGCGGCCATGCGCCGTGAGGTCGCAGGAGAACACCTGGCCATCGTCGAGCAGCGCCTGGTTGGCGGCGAACAGCAGGACGTCGCTGGCGCGACCGACCTCGTAGCGGCTGTCCTTCAGGCACAGGCCGGACTCGAGTGTGATCAGGCGGGAGATCTCGTCTCGCCGCGAGGCGATGATCTCGCCTGCCCGCATCAGGATCGTGTAGCGCTCGTGGCGGGTCAGGCGGCTGCGGAAACGGCGCGCTGCGCCGATTGCCTGCCGCACGTGCTCGATCGTCGCCTTCGGCACGGTGGCGATCACCTCGCCGGTGTACGGGTACCGCACCTCGAAGCTGCGCTCGGCGGCGACCTTCTCGCCGGCGATGCGCAGGCGCTCGTGCCTGGCCGGGGGCAGCGGCACGTTCATCGGCCGATGCGCCGCGCGCGGCTCAGCGCGGCGTCCACGCCGTGCCGGCCGCCATCCGGTGCGACATCGCCGCCAGCGGCTTCACTGCGCATGGTTCAGGGCCAGATCGAAGGCATCGAAGCGACGGCGATGTCCGAGTGCGCAGCGATCGGAAACAGCGCCGTCGTCCCCGCGCAGGCGGGGATCCGAGTCGGCCGGCCCATGGGCAGTGTCACTGCGCATGGTTCAGGGCCAGATCGAAGGCATCGAAGTTGCGCCACCGCCGCCGGCCGTCGAGGCCGTCGATCCTGCGGTTCAGCACCAGCGGCACCCGCTGCTCGGAGATGCCGCCGTGCGAGCGCAGCGGCAGCTCCAGCTGCGACAGATCGTGGCGCGACACGCTGGTGCCGAGCACGACGCTGCGCTCGGCGACCACCGCCAGGTCGCCGATGCGGTCGGCCGGCAGCTCGAAGCGCTGCGCCGCCTCCTCGCGCGCGAGCACCGCCTCGATGCCGGGCAACTCGCGCAGCCGGCCGAGCACGTCGCCGGCCGCCTCCGGCGGCAGGTAGACGGTGGCGAAGGAGCCCAGCGCGCCGTGGTGAACCACGTACGGATCGGTGATCGGCAGGATCACCCGCGAGCGCCCGGCGCCGAGCCAGCCGTCGAGCAGGTCCTGCAGGTAGATGACGTTCGGCGAGGCGTCGAGCTTGACCTTGCCGTTCATGCCGTGATCGGCGGTGACTGCGACCACCGCACCGGCCCTGTCGAGCTCGGCCAGGTAGCGGTCGAACATCGCGTAGAAGCGGTTGGCCTGCGGGTCGCCGGGGGCGTGCTTGTGCTGCACGTAGTCGGTGGTCGACAGGTAAAGCACATCCGGGCGGCGCGTTTCCAGCAGTCTCACGCCGGCGGCGAAGACGAACTCCGACAGCTCGGCGCTGTACACGCTCGGCACCGGCATGCCGACCAGCGACAGCACGTCGCCGATGCCGTGCTCGGCCTCGTCCACGCGGTCCGCCTGCTCGGAGGAGAAGCAGATGCCGCGCATCCCGTGGCCGAGCAGACGGCGCAGCTTGTCCTTGGCGGTGACCACCGCCACCTGCGCGCCGGCTTCGGCGAGGGCGGCGAGCAGGGTCGGCGCGCGCAGCCACTTCGGGTCGTTCATCATCACCTCGGTGCCGGTCGCGGTGTCGAACAGGTAGTTGCCGCAGATGCCGTGCACCGAGGGCGGGGCGCCGGTGACGATCGACAGGTTGTTCGGGTTGGTGAAGCTAGGCACCACGCAGTCGGCGAGCAGCGCGGTGCCGTCGCGCAGCCAGCGCTTCATGGTCGGCATGGCCCCGGCAGCCACCGCCTGCGCGATGTAGTCGGGTTCGCAGCCGTCGACGCAGATCACCGCGGTCGGCTGTTTGGGTGCCGCGTAGCTGCGGCCGTTGACGGTCAGCATCGGATCAGTTTCCCTTGCGGCTGGCGCCGGCGCGCAGCGGCGCCGGCGGCGGCCCGCTGCGCAGCACCCGCTGCTTGCTCGCCTCGGCGTGCTCGAACAGCGCCCGGCCGGCCGCGTCGGGATCGCCCGCGGCGATTGTCTTCAGGATCTGCCGGTGCTCGGCCGCCGAGTGCGGCAGCGCCTGCTCCTCGCCCAGGTTGCGCCGGCGGGCCAGGGCAAGCTCCTTGACCAGCTTGCGGTACATCGAGGCCATCTTGCGGTTGCCGGCGAACTCGACCAGCTGGTCGTGGAACTCCAGGTTGAGCAGGTGATAGGCATCGGCATCGTCGGCGCGCGCCGCCTGCTCCATCCGCTCGACGATGCCGCGCAGGACGCGCGACTGCTCGGCAGTCATCGTCTGCGCCAGGCGCCGGCCGGCCAGCTCGTCCATCACCGCCCGCAGGTCGTAGATCTCGGCCGCCTCGTCGGGCGCGATGTCGCGCACGAACACCCCGCGGTTCTTCTCCTGCCGCAGCAGGCCCGCCTCCTCGAGCCGGCGGAAGGCCTCGCGGATCGGGCCGCGCGAGACCCCCAGGCGCTCCGACAGGGCGGCCTCGGTCAGCTTGGCCCCGGGCGGCAGCTCGCCGCCGAGGATCAGCCGCTCGATCTCCTGCTGCGCGGCCGAGGCAAGCGAGGCCGAGCGCAGCAAGGCGATCGTCGGGTGCGGCAGAACGGCGGCGCTACCGGGCTGGATGCGGGTCGGCATGGAGGCGATTTTAGGTTGCAGCGGCGAAATTGTCGACAATCTGCAAAAAACAATTGACGTTGCGCGGGCTTGCTACCTAGACTGCCGCGCCCAGGGAGACATAGGCGCCCGCAACGGGCCAGGGCCGGCCGGCGCCTTGCAGGCGGCGACTTGCCGGCGACGCGTCACCGAACGTTCACCCGTGCCGGCGACACTGGACAATGGCGGCGCCGGGCTGGACGAGCACGGGCAATCGGGTCGTCACCGCGCCGCGCGGTTTTCATTCAAGGAGGAGGTCCGCATGTTCAATCGACGTCTTACCGCGTTTGCCGCTGGCCTGTGCCTGGCGCTGGCCTCGGGGCTGGCTGTGGCGCAGAAGACCAGTCTCACCGTCTACACCGCGCTGGAGACCGACCAGCTCAAGGCCTACAAGGAGGGATTCGAGAAGGCCAATCCGGACATCGAGATCACCTGGGTGCGCGACTCCACCGGCATCATCACCGCCCGCCTGCTGGCCGAGAAGGCCAACCCCAAGGCCGATGTCGTGATGGGCGTGGCGGCGACCAGCATGGCGATCTTCGACGCCGAAGGCATGCTGCAGCCATACGCGCCTAAGGGGCTCGAGCGCATCGTCGCCCAGTACCGCGACCCGAAGAATCCGCCGGCCTGGGTCGGCATGGACGTATGGGGCGCGACCGTCTGCTTCAACACGGTGGAGGCGGCCAAGCGCAACATCCCGAAGCCGGAGAGCTGGAAGGACCTGACCAAGCCCGTCTACAAGGGCCAGATCGTCATGCCGCATCCGGCCTCCAGCGGCACCGGCTTCTTCGACGTCTCGGCCTGGCTGCAGCTGTGGGGTGAGGCCGACGGCTGGAAGTTCATGGACGGCCTGCACGAGAACATCGCCCAGTACATGCACTCCGGCTCGCGGCCTTGCGCGTCGGCTGCCAACGGCGAGTACGTGGTCGGCATCTCGTTCGAGTACCGCGCCAACCGCGAGAAGGCGCAGGGCAAGCCGATCGATCTGGTGTTCCCGAAGGAAGGCCTCGGCTGGGACCTGGAGGCGATCGGCGTCTACAAGGGCACCAAGAACATGGCGGCGGCGCAGAAGCTTCTCGACTGGTCGATCTCCGACGAGGCGATGGGCCTGTACGCGAAGAACTTCGCCATCGTCGCCGTGCCGGCGATGAACAAGCCGCTGCCGAACGTGCCGGCCGACTACGGCAACCGGCTGGTGAAGAACGACTTCGCCTGGGCGGCCAAGAACCGCGACCGCATCCTCGCCGAGTGGAGCAAGCGCTACGAGAGCAAGGCGGCGCCGAAGTAGGCGACCGCTGAGGCGGCCGGCGGCCGCGGTGGCGGCGTCGCGCCGCCCCGCGGCCTGATCGTCGCCGGCGGGCCTCGTCGGCGGCGTGGCCGCCACCTTCATTGATTCGCCGGGCCGCGCGAGATGCTTGCCACGATGCAGCCGAACCATCCCGCGGCCGAAGCCCTCAGGCTGGAAGGCATCCACAAGGCCTTCGGCAACTTCGTGGCCCTGCAGGCGATCGACCTGACGATCGACCGCGGCGAGCTGGTCTGCTTCGTCGGCCCGTCCGGCTGCGGCAAGACGACGCTGCTGCGGATCATTGCCGGCCTGGAAACGCAGACGCGCGGGCGGGTGATCCAGAACGGCCGTGACGTGTCGAAGGCGCCGCCGGCGGCGCGCGACTACGGCATCGTCTTCCAGTCCTACGCGCTGTTCCCCAACCTGACCATCCGCGACAACATCGCCTATGGGCTGGTCAACCGGCGCCGGGGCCGCGCCGAGATCGACGGCCGCGTTGCCGAGCTGCTGAAGCTGGTCGGCCTGCAGGAGTCCGGCGCCAAGTACCCGGCACAGCTCTCCGGTGGGCAGCAGCAGCGCATCGCGCTGGCGCGGGCGCTCGCCACCGCGCCGAGCCTGCTGCTGCTCGACGAGCCGCTGTCGGCACTCGACGCCAAGGAGCGCGAGCGGCTGCGCGGCGAGATCCGCGAACTGCAGCGGCGCCTCGGCGTCACCACGGTCCTGGTCACCCACGACCAGGAGGAGGCGCTGTCGATGGCCGACCGCGTGGTGGTGATGAATGAGGGCGCGATCGAGCAGGTCGGGCCGCCGCTCGAGGTCTACGAGCGGCCGGCGACGCCGTTCGTCGCCGACTTCGTCGGCAAGGTCAACGTGCTGGCCGCCACCTGCCTCGGCGAAGGCCGCTATCGCGTCGGCCAGGTGGAGCTGAGCACTGCCGTCAACGGCATCGCGCCCGGCCAGCCGGTGCGCCTGTACCTGCGTCCCGAGGACCGCCTGCTGGCCGATTCCGGCCCGCTGCAGGAGCGGCCCAACCTGCTCGCCGGCACCGTGCGCAGCCTCGACTTCCTCGGCACCTACTGCCTGGCGACGGTCGAGGTCGACGGCTTCGATGGCCAGGCGATGCTCCTGTACTTCTCGCTGAACCAGGCACTCGAGCTCGAGGTCCGCGAGGGTGCGCGCATTCCCTTCGCGCTGCGCGGCGAGCGCGTGCGCGTGTTCCCGGTGCGATGAGCGCCGCCGGCCTGCTCGGCAGTCGTCCGACCCGGCCGGCCGCTGTCGCGGCCGCCTGCGCCAGCCAGCTGGCCGGCGCGCGCCTTGCCGTCGGGCCTGACCCCGGGTCCGGCTCGCGCCGTCTCGAGGCAGCCGCACGACGGCCCGAGGGGGCGCCTTGAGCGCCGTCGTGCAGCGCGGCCCGCGGCCGCGCCGCCTGTCGCTCGTCACCGAGGCGCTGGTGGCGCGCGGCGGCGTGGTGCTGCTCGCCGTGGCCCTGCTGCTGTTCCTGACCGTGCCGCTGGCCAGCCTGCTGGCGCGCAGCCTGCAGGACCGGTCGGGCGAGTTCGTCGGCGTCGCCAACTTCATCGCCTACTTCAGCTCGCCGGCGTTCGCCAACTCGGCGATGAATACGCTGACCTTCGCCACCCTGACGACCGTGTTCACGGTGCCGCAGGCGTTCCTGTTCGCCTACGCCATCCAGCGCAGCTGCATCCCGCTCAAGGGGCTGTGGCGCAACGTCGCGATGATCCCGATCCTGGCGCCGTCGCTGCTGGCCGCGCTGTCGTTCATCTACCTGTTCGGCAACCAGGGCTGGCTGAAGTTCGTCATCGAGTGGCTCGGCTTCACGACGGTCTACGGCCTGCCGGGCATGGTGCTGGCGATGAGCTTCGCCTCCTTCCCGCACGCGGTGATGATCCTGCTCGCCGGGCTGGCGCTTTCCGACGCCCGCCTGTACGAGGCGGCCGACTCGATGGCGACGCCGGGCTGGCGCAAGTTCCTGACCATCACGCTGCCCGGCGCGCGCTATGGCCTGATCTCGGCGGCGCTGGTCGTGTTCACCATGGCGGTGTCCGAATTCGGCGTGCCGAAGGTGATCGGCGGCAACTACTCGGTGCTGGCGATCGACATCTACAAGCAGGTGGTAGGCCAGCAGAACTTCTCGATGGGCGCCGTGGTCGGGCTGGTGCTGCTGGTGCCGGCGGTGCTCGCCTTCGTCATCGACAGCGCCGTGCGGCGCCGGCAGAAGGCGCTGCTCACCACGCGCAGCGTCCCGTACTCGCCGCGCCCGGAAGCGGCACGCGACGTGCTGATGCTCCTGTACGTGGTCGCGGTGTCGGCGGTGCTGCTGCTGGTGCTCGGGATGGCGGTGTTCGGCTCCTTCGTCAAGATCTGGCCGTACAACCTGTCGTTCACCCTGAATCACTACACCTACGGCTTCGAGGAGGCCGGCGTCGAGAACGCCTGGCGCAACAGCATGGTGATGGCCGCCTGGTGCGCGCTGGTCGGCGCCGCCATCACCTTTGCCGGCGCGTACTGGCTGGAGAAGACCGGCATCGAGAAGTCGCCGACGCTCGGCTGGGTGCGGCCGGTGGCGCAGATGCAGGCGATGATGCCGATGGCCGTGCCGGGCATGGTGCTGGGCATCGGCTACATCGTCTTCTTCAACAACCCGGACAACCCGTTCGGCTTTCTCTACGGCACGATGGCCATTCTGGTCATCTCCACCGTCGTGCACTTCTATTCGAGCAGCCACCTGACCGCGCTCACCGCGCTGAAGGCGCTCGACAACGAGTTCGAGTCGGTGTCGGCGTCGCTGAAGGTGCCCTTTTACAAGACCTTCTGGCGGGTGACGGTGCCGGTGTGCCTGCCGTCGGTGATCGACATCAGCCGTTACTACTTCGTCAACGCGATGACGACCATCTCGGCGGTGGTGTTCCTCTACTCGCCGAACACCACGCTGGCGGCGATCTCGATCCTGCACCTGGACGAGGCGGGCAACGTCGGCGCGGCGGCGGCAATGGCCACCCTGATCGTCGCCACTTCGGCCGCGGTCACGGCCGCCTTCTTCCTGGCCGAATGGTGGCTGGTCGTGCGCACGCAGGCGTGGCGCCGCACGGCGCGCCGCTGAAGAATCGCTTACGAGGAGACCCTGATGACGGATTCCGTGCTTTCCCGACTGTCGAGCGTCGGCCGCGTGCCGGACGACATCCGCCACGCGGCGGCGCAGCAGAAGAAGTTCGACGACGACAACACCGAGCGCAGCGTCGGCTACGCGATGCTCGACTGCTCCGGCACCACCATGGACCGCTACGTCGACGCACCGGCGATCGTCTTCGTCGAGGTGTTCCGCAAGTACGGGCTGGAGATCTCGATGCCGGAGGCGCGCGCGCCGATGGGCCTGCGCAAGGACCTGCACATCAAGGCGATCACCGAGATCGCTTCGGTGCGCGGCCGCTTCGCCGCCAAGTTCGGCCGCGAGCCGACGCAGGCCGACGTCGACGCGATGTTCGCCGACTTCGTGCCGACGCAGCTCGAGCTGCTGCGCAAGGGCAACTACCACGAGCTGCTGCCCGGCGTGGCCGAGGTGGTCAAGGCAATGCAGCAGCAGGGCATCCGGATCGGCGTCACCACCGGCTTCACGCGCGCCATGCTCGACATCCTGCTCGCCGGCGGCGCCAAGCAGGGCTTCGTCCCCGACACCGCCTGCGCCGGCGACGAGGTCGAGCTGCCGCGGCCAACCGCCTACATGGTGATCAAGAACCTCGAGCGGCTCGGCGTTCACAACCTGGCCAACGCCATGCGCCGCACCGTCAAGGTCGACGACACGGTCTCCGGCGCCGGCGAGGGCGCGCCGCTGTGCTGGCGGGTCGGCGTGTCGAAGTGGAGCAACTACGTCGCCGACAGCTGGGATGCGGTCAGGAAGATGAGCGCGGCAGAGCTCGAGGCGCGCGAGCGCGCCTCAAAGGAGAAGCTGGTCAAGGAAAGCGGCGCGCACTACGTGATCGACGACCTGCGGAGCCTTCCGGCGGTGATCGCCGACATCAACCGGCGGCTGGCCGCCGGCGAGAACCCCTAGGACCGGCCCGAAGAATCCGGAGACACCGATGATCCGCGGAAACGACCCGATACTGCTCACGCCGGGGCCGCTGACGACCTCGCTCGAGACCAAGCAGGCGATGCTGCGCGACTGGGGCTCGTGGGACGGGGCCTTCAACCAGATCACCGCGAGCATCTGCCGTGACCTGGTCGACGTCGTGCACGGCGGCGACGACTACGTGTGCGTGCCGCTGCAGGGCAGCGGCACCTTCGCCGTCGAGGCGGCGATCGGCAACCTGGTGCCGCGGCAGGGCCGGGTGCTGGTGCCGAACAACGGCGCCTACTGCGCCCGCATCGTCAGGATCTGCAAGTACCTGAACCGCGCCGTCGTCGACCTGGCGATCCCGGAGGACCGGCCGGCGACCGCCGCGGCGGTCGAGGCGGCGCTGGCCGCCGACGCCTCGATCAGCCACGTCGCGCTGGTGCACTGCGAGACCGGCGCCGGCCTGCACAACGACCTCGAGGGAATCGCCGAAGTCTGCCGGGCGCGCGGCAAGGGGCTGATCGTCGATGCGATGAGTTCGTTCGCAGCGCTGCCGATCGACGTGCGCGCCACGCCGTTCGATGCGCTGATCGCCGCCAGCGGCAAGTGCCTCGAGGGTGCGCCGGGCATGGGCTTCGTGCTCGCGCGCCGCGAGACGCTGCTGGCGAGCGCCGGCAACTCGCACTCGCTGGCGATGGACCTGCACGACCAGTTCACCTACATGCAGCGCACCACGCAGTGGCGCTTCACGCCGCCGACGCACGTGGTCGCGGCGCTTCGCTCGGCGATCGACCAGTTCGTCGCCGAAGGCGGCCAGCCGGCACGCGGCGCACGCTATGCGGCCAACTGCGCGACCCTGGTCGAGGGCATGCGCGCGCTCGGCTTCCGGCCCTTCCTGGAGCCGGCGGTGCAGGCGCCGATCATCGTCACCTTCCATGCGCCGTCCGACCCGGCCTATCAGTTCAAGGCCTTCTACGACAGGGTGCGGGCGCGCGGCTACATCCTGTATCCGGGCAAGCTGACGCAGGTGGAAACCTTCCGCGTCGGCTGCATCGGCGCGATCGACGCCAACGAGATGCGCAACGTCGTCTCGGCGATCGGCGCCACGCTGCGCGACATGGGCATCGGCAGCGCGGCGCCGGCCCTGCGCGCGGCGTGAGCGCAACGCCGGCACAGGCGACATTTACAACCGTACAGGAGACAGGCCAGTGAAGATCGGTGTTCCAAAGGAAATCAAGGTCCACGAGTACCGCGTCGGCCTGACGCCGTCGTCGGTGCGCGAGGTGGTCGACCGCGGCCACTCGGTGCTGGTGCAGACGCAGGCCGGCGCCGGCATCGGCGCCACCGACGCCGACTACCAGCGCGCCGGGGCGACGATCGTCGGCGGTGCCGCCGAGGTCTTCGCCGGCGCCGACATGATCGTCAAGGTCAAGGAGCCGCAGGCGGTCGAGCGCAGGATGCTGCGCGAAGGGCAGGTGCTGTTCACCTACCTGCACCTGGCGCCGGACCCGGAGCAGGCGAGGGACCTCCTTGCCAGCGGAGCCGCCTGCATCGCCTACGAGACCGTCACCTCGCCGGCGCGCGGCCTGCCGCTGCTGGCGCCGATGTCGGAGGTGGCCGGCCGGATGAGCGTGCAGGCGGGCGCGCACTGCCTGGAGCGTGCCGCCGGCGGCATGGGCATCCTGCTCGGCGGGGTGGCCGGCGTGGCGCCGGCGCGCATCGTCATCCTCGGCGCCGGCGTGGTCGGCCGCAACGCCGCCCAGATGGCGGTCGGCAGCGGCGCCCAGGTGGTGGTGATCGACAAGTCGACCGAGGCCCTGCGTCATCTCGACGCCATGCTCGGCAGCCGGGTGATGACGATCTTTTCCAACCGCGACAACGTCGAGCGCGAGGTGCTGCGCGCCGACCTGGTGATCTCCGGCGTCCTGGTGCCGGGCGCGGCGGCGCCGAAGCTGGTGACGCGCGAGATGCTGGGCCGGATGAAGAACGGCTCGGTGATCGTCGACGTGGCGATCGACCAGGGCGGCAGCGCCGAGACCTCGCGGCCGACCACCCACGCCGAGCCGACCTACGTCGTCGACGGCGTGGTGCACTACTGCGTGGCCAACATGCCCGGCGCCGTGCCGCGCACCTCGACCTACGCGTTGAACAACGCCACGCTGCCGTTCGTGATGGCGCTGGCGGAGCACGGCTGGCGCGAGGCGCTGCGACGCGACCCGCACCTGAAGGCGGGGCTGAACATCGCCGCCGGCAAGGTGACCTACCGGGAGGTCGCCGAGGCGCTCGGCCTCGCCTTCACTGCTGTCGACGCCGTGCTCGGGTGAGCCCGCCGCGCAGCGCGCGACAGCGGACCGTCGCGCGATGAGCCTCGCCGTATCGATCGCGGTGCTGCTGGCCGCGCTGCTGCACGCCAGCTGGAACGCGATGATCAAGGGTGGCGGCGACGTGCTGCACGACACCGCCGGCATCGTCGTCGGCGCGATGCTGATCGGGCTGCCGTTCCTGTTCGTGCTCCCGGTCCCGCCGCCGGCGGCCTGGCCGTTCATCGCTGCCTCGGTCGCCGCGCACCTCGCCTACTACTGGCTGATGGTCTCGGCCTATCGCGCCGGCGACCTGTCGCTGGTCTATCCGTTGATGCGCGGCGTGGCGCCGCTGATCACCGCGCTGGCCGGCGTGTTCCTGCTCGGCGAACTGCCGCCGCCGGTGGCCTGGCTCGGCATGCTGCTGGTCTCCGGCGGCGTGTTCCTGCTCGGCTACCGCGCGCTCGGTCACGCGCCGTCGCGCGCTGCGGTGGTCTTCGCGCTGGCCAACGCCGTCGTCATCGCCCTGTACACGCTGATCGACGGCCGCGGGGCGCGCGTCTCCGGCAACGCCTGGAGCTACATCGTCTGGCTGTTCGTGCTCGACGGCATCCCGTTCTCGCTGTGGATGCTGGCCACCCACCGCGCTTCTTTCCTCGGCCACCTGCGCCGCCGCAGCCGGCGGGCGCTCGTCGGCGGCGGGCTGTCGGCGGCCGCCTACGCGATCTCGGTGTGGGCGATGACCAAGGCGCCGGTGGCGCTGGTCGCGTCGCTGCGCGAGACCTCGGTGCTGTTCGCCACGCTGATCGGCGCGCGGCTGCTGCGCGAGCGGCTGACGGCACGCCGCTGGAGCGGCGTGGTCGCCGTGGTGCTCGGCGTGCTGGCGCTGAAGGCGGCCTGAGTGCCGCTGCCGCTTCGCCCGGTCAGGTGAAACGCGGCTTTTCGACGGCGCCGGCAGTGGCTAGCATCCCGACGCCGCCGACCGGTCTCTCGCCACGATGAGTCTGCCTCGCCTCGCCGCCTCCGTCCTGCTCGCGGCCGCGCTCGCCGCCTGCGCGGTGCTGGAGCCGACACCGTCGAAGGACGAGGTGTCGGCGTTTTCCGCCAATCGCGAGGGCGATGCGGTGCCGCGCGGCTGGCAGCCGCTGATCATCACCCGCGCCAAGGCGCCGACCCAGTACCGGCTGGTCTACGACGAGCGCGCGCGGTCGGTCGTCGTGCACGCCCGCGCGTCGCGCTCGGCCACCGGCCTGAAGCAGCCGCTCGACGTCGACGCCGCCGCCCGGCCGCGGGTGGCCTGGCGCTGGCGGGTACAGGAGCTGATCAATGGGGCGGACAACCGGGACCGCCACGCCGAGGACTCGCCGGTCCGCCTGCTGCTCTTCTTCGACGGCGACAAGCGGCGCCTGCCGCCGCGCGATCAGCTGGCTCTCGAGATGGCGCAGATGGTCAGCGGCCAGAGCGTGCCGTATGCCACCCTCGCCTACATCTGGGAGAACCGGCAGCCGGTGGGCACCGTGATCGGCAGCGCGCACACCGGCCGCGTCAAGATGGTGGTGGCCGGCAGCGGCCGCGACCGGCTTGGCCAGTGGAAGCACTTCGAGCGCGACTACGTGGCCGACTTCGCGCGCGCCTTTGGCGAGCGGCCGGGACGGCTGATCGGCGTCGGCATCCTGACCGACACCGACAACACCGGCGCCGAGGTCGAGGCCTACTACGGCGACATCGAGCTGCGGACGGGCTCCTGACTGGCCCGGCGCGGCCGGGCGACGGCGCGGCACCGCAGTGTCCGCCGGGGCCGCGGCGCCCGGTTGCCCGCCCGCCGGGCGCCCCGGATAAGGGTTTTCCCGCAAGCCGTGCGCGGTGGCGCGCCGCCGCGTTGACTGCCCGGCAGCCGTGGCGCAGCATCCGCCGGCCGCGCTTCGCGGGCTTCATGACCAGGGAGAAGAAAACCATGCTTCGCCATGCCATTGCCGCGCTGGCGGCGGCCATGCTCGTCGCCACGCCCGCGCTCGAGGCCAAGACGCTGCGCTGGGCCAGCCAGGGCGACATCCTGACCTTCGACCCGCACTCGCAGAACGAGGGACTGAACAACACGGCCAACTCGTACGTCTACGAGCCGCTGCTCGACTACAACGAGAAGTACGAGCTCGAGCCGGCGCTGGCGGTGAAATGGAGCACCGACACGCCGCTGATCTGGCGCTTCGAGCTGCGCCGTGGCGTCAAGTTCCACGACGGCGCGCCTTTCACCGCCGCCGACGTCGTCTACTCGATCGAGCGGGCGCTGCACCCGAACTCGAACTTCCGCGCCTACACGACCGCCATCCAGGGCGCGCGCGCGGTCGGCGATCACACCGTGCTCATCTACACCACGGTGCCCAATCCGGTGCTGCTGCGCCAGCTCACCGAGCTGCGCATCATGAGCAAGGCCTGGTCGGAGAAGCACAAGGTCACCGCGCCGACCAACTTCGTGCAGAAGGAGGAGAGCTACGCGGTGCGCAACACCAACGGCACCGGACCGTTCATCCTGAAGAGCCGCGAGGTCGACATCCGCACGGTGTTCGTCGAGAACCCGAACTGGTGGGGCAAGGCCGGCAAGAAGGGCAACGTCACCGAGGTCGTCTACACGCCGGTGAAGTCCGACGCCACCCGCACCGCCGCGCTGCTGTCCGGCGAACTGGACTTCGTGCTCGATCCGCCGCCGCAGGACCTGGCGCGGCTGAAGTCGAACGCCAGCGTCAAGGTGGTCGAGGGGGCGGAGAACCGCACCATCTTCCTCGGCTTCGACCAGCATCGCGACGAGCTGCTGTACGCCGACGTCAAGGGCAAGAACCCGTTCAAGGACCTGCGCGTGCGTCAGGCGCTGTATCACGCCATCAACATCGAGGCGATCCAGAAGTCGGTCATGCGCGGCTCGTCGGATCCCACCGGCGCGATCATGCAGCGCGCGGTCAATGGCTGGACCAAGGAGGCGCACGTCCGCCTGCCGTTCGACCAGAAGAAGGCGCGCGAGCTGCTCGCCGCCGCCGGCTATCCGAACGGCTTCTCGTTCACGCTCGACTGTCCCAACAACCGCTACGTCAACGACGAGGAGATCTGCAAGGCGCTGGTGACGATGTGGGCGCAGGTCGGGCTGAAGGTGAGCCTCAATGCGATGCCGCGGGCGACCTACTTCCCGAAGATCCAGAAGTACGACACGTCGGCCTACCTGCTCGGCTGGGGCGTGCCGACCTTCGATGCGCTGTACTCGCTGCAGTCGCTGGCCCGCACCGTCGGCAAGGACGGCGACGGCAACTTCAACCTCGGCCGCGTCAGCGTGCCGGAGTTCGACAAGCTGGTCGACGCGATGAAGAGCGAGGTCGACCAGAAGAAGCGCAACCAGCTGATCGCCGACGCGCTGCTGATCCACAACAAGAACATCATGCACATCCCTCTGCACAACCAGATGATTCCCTGGGCGATGCAGAAGAAGGTGAGCGTGGTGCACCGGGCGCAGAACCGGCTCGAGGCGCGCTGGGTGCGCATCGACTAGCGGCGCGGCCCGGGCAGTGGCCGGTTCGATGGCCGGCGGCTGCCCGCGGCGGCGGCTCGCGCGCACGGGCGCGCCTCGGGCGGCCAGCGGGCCGGACGCCTGCCGCCGCAGGACCGGCCGGTCGGACTCGCGGCGGCTAGGCTACTTTGGCGCCTTGTCGCCCCACAGTTCCTTCAGCCTGGCGTCGCGCCCGCAGCCGCTGCGATAGAAGCGGTAGCGCACCGGGTTCTTCAGGTAGTAGTCCTGGTGGTACTGCTCGGCGGGATAAAAGGCGGTCGCCGGCTCGATCGGCGTGACGATCGGCGCCTTGAACGGCTTGGTCTTCTCCAGCCGGGCCTTCGAGGCCTCGGCCGCGCGACGCTGCGTCTCGTCGTGCACGAAGATGCCGGTCCGGTACTGCGAGCCGATGTCGCAGAACTGCCGGTCGCTGACCGTCGGGTCGACGTTGACCCAGAAGACCTCGAGCAGCTTCTCGTAGCTGACCCGGCGCGGGTCGAAGACGACCTCGACCGCCTCGGTGTGGCCGGTACTGCCCGACGAGACCTGCTCGTAGGTCGGGTTGGGCGTCCGGCCGCCGATGTAGCCGGAGGTGGTCGAAACCACGCCGTCGACCTTGTCGAAGTCGGCCTCGACGCACCAGAAGCAGCCGCCGGCGAAGGTCGCCTTGGCCAGTGCCGGCGACTGCGCGCCGCCCTCGGCCAGCGGCAGCAGCGCCGCCAGCGCCGCGGCAACCACGCGGCCGGCGCTCACCCGGCCTCCGCAACGAAGTTCAGCGCCACGCCGTTGTTGCAGTAGCGCTTGCCGGTCGGCGGCGGGCCGTCATTGAAGACGTGGCCGTGATGGCCGCCGCAGCGCGCGCAGTGGTACTCGGTGCGCGGCAGGATCAGCTTGAAGTCGGTCCGGGTCCCGACCGCGCCCGGCAACGTGGTGAAGAAGCTCGGCCAGCCGGTGCCGCTGTCGAACTTCATCGCCGAGGCGAACAGCGCGAGGCCGCAGCCGGCGCAGTGGTAGGTGCCCTTGCGCTTCTCGTCGTTCAGCGGGCTGGTGAACGGGCGCTCGGTGCCTTCGCGCCGCAGCACGGCGTACTGCTCCGGGGTCAGCCGCTCGCGCCACTGGGCGTCGGACAACTGCAGCCGGCCGGCGCTGGCCGCGGGCGGCGCGTCGCTGGCCGCCGCGGGTGCTGCCAGGGCGGCCAGGGCGGAAAGAAAGCTACGTCGGGTCATCTTCACAGGGCTCACGGAAGCGAGGAACGCAACGGCTTGGTCGGCGCCGGCGGCGGAATCTTTCAGCGGGCGCAGGACCTCGTTCGACCGCGCCGGCCCGCCACCGTTCACCCGGCGGGCAGCGGCGTCTGCAGGAAGACCGCGTATAGGTATATTTCGCTCGCGTATCAGGCCGGCCGGCAGCTTCCTGCCCGGCCGCGTTCTTGCCGGCAAACATGCTCGCGTTCATCGTCCGTCGCCTCGTGCAAGCGATCCTCGTGATGCTGACGGTCGCTTTCGTCGCGTTCCTGCTGTTCCAGTACGTCGGCGACCCGGTGGCGCAGATGCTCGGCCAGGACGCCACGCCGGAGGACCGCGCCCGCCTGCGTTCCGAGCTCGGGCTGGACCAGCCCTTCTTCGTGCAGTTCGCTGCCTTCGCCGGCAACGCCGCGCAGGGCGACTTCGGCCTCAGCCTGCGCCAGGGCCGCTTGGTTTCGACGCTGCTCAAGGAGCGGCTGCCGGCCACGCTGGAGCTGTCGTTCGCGGCGGCGATCATCGCCATCGTCGTCGGCATCCCGGCCGGGGTCTACACGGCGCTGCGACGCAATTCCTGGTTCGCGCACCTCCTGCTCGCCGGTTCGCTGCTCGGCGTATCGCTGCCGACCTTCCTGATCGGCATCCTGTTCATCCTGGTCTTCGCCGTGCAGCTCGGCTGGCTGCCGTCGTTCGGCCGCGGCGACACGGTGGCGCTCGGCTGGTGGACCACGGGGCTGCTCACCGTCAAGGGCTGGCAGCACCTGATCCTGCCGTCGATCACGCTGTCGCTGTTCCAGCTGACGCTGATCCTGCGCCTGGTGCGGGCCGAGATGCTCGAGGTGCTGCGCACCGACTACATCAAGTTCGCCCGCGCCCGCGGCCTGACCAACCGGGCGGTGCACTTCGGCCACGCGCTGAAGAACACGCTGGTGCCGGTGATCACCATCACCGGCCTGCAGCTCGGCGGCATCATCGCCTTCGCCATCGTCACCGAGACGGTGTTCCAGTGGCCGGGCATGGGCCTGCTGTTCATCCAGAGCGTGCAGTTCGCCGACATTCCCGTGATGGCCGCCTACCTGTGCCTGATCGCGCTGGTGTTCGTGCTGATCAACCTGATCGTCGACCTGCTGTACTTCGCCGTCGATCCGCGCCTGCGCATCGACCGCGCGTCGCTGGCGCATTGAGATGAGGCGGCTTCCGCGTCCGCTGCGCCGGCTGCCCGCCCGAGGGGGCGGGCCGGTGCCCTGCGGCGTCCGGCCCTTGCGATGAACGCCTACCTCGGCCTCGCGCTGAAGTCGCCGGTGTCGTTCGTGCTGGCCGAGCACGAGAGGTTGACGGCGATCCGGCGCGACCTGCACGCGCACCCGGAGATCGGCTTCGCCGAGCATCGCACCAGCGAACTGGTGGCCGAGCGGCTGCACCACTGGGGCATCGAAGTGCACACCGGCATCGGCCGCACCGGCGTGGTCGGCGTGATCCACGGCCGCCACGACGGCTCGGGCAAGGCGGTCGGCCTGCGCGCCGACATGGACGCGCTGCCGATCCACGAGGAGAACGACTTCGCCCACCGCTCCCGCACGGCCGGCCTGATGCACGGCTGCGGACACGACGGCCACACGACGATGCTGCTTGGCGCCGCCCAGTACCTGGCCGCCACCCGCAACTTCGACGGCACGGCGTATCTGATCTTCCAGCCGGCCGAGGAGGGCTTCGGCGGCGCCAAGGTGATGATCGACGACGGGCTGTTCGTCCGCTTTCCCTGCGACGAGGTCTATGCGCTGCACAACTGGCCGGCGCTGCCGGCCGGCCACATCGGCCTGAACCCGGGCCCGATGATGGCGGCCGCCGACCGCATCGAGATCACCATCGGCGGCCGCGGCGGCCACGCCGCGCACCCGCACCTTACCGTCGACCCGGTGCTGATCGCCGGCCACATCATCACCGCGGCGCAAAGCATCGTCGCCCGCAACACGGCGCCGATCGACGCCGCGGTCGTGTCGCTGTGCTCGCTCGCGGCCGGCAACCCGGGGGCGTTCTCGGTCATTCCGCGCGAGGCGACGCTGGTCGGCACGGTGCGCGCCTTCCAGCACAGCATCCAGGAGATGATCGAGCGGCGGCTGAGCGAGCTGGTGCAGTCGGTGGCGCGGGCCTTCGGCGGCGAGGCGACCGTCAACTACGAGCGGATCTACCCGGCGACGATCAACCACGCGCCGCAGTACGATCACGCGCTGCAGGTGGCCGAGGAGCTGGTCGGGCACGAGCGGGTGGCGCGCAACCTGCCGCCGAGCATGGGCGCCGAGGACTTCGCCTTCATGCTGCAGGCCCGCCCCGGCTGCTACGCCCGGCTCGGCCAGGGCGGTGTCGACGGCGGCTGCTGGCTGCACAGCAGCCGCTACGATTTCAACGATGCGGTGATCCCGCTCGGCGCCGGCTACCTGGCGGCGCTGGCCGAGCGCCGCATGCCCATCACGACCACCTGAACCCCCAAGGAGGCCAGGCCATGAATACACGTTCACTTCTCGCCGCTGCGACGATCGCGGTCTGTGCGGTCCTCGGCGGCTCGCTGCCGGCGGCGGCGAAGACCTTCAGGTACGCCAACCAGGGCGATGCGCTGTCGATGGACCCGCATTCGCTGAACGAGTCGCTGCAGTTAAATTTCACGTTCAACATCTACGAGCCGCTGGTCGGCCGCGGCAAGAAGCTCGAGCTGGTGCCGGCGCTGGCGACCGACTGGAAACAGACCGCGCCGACGGTGTGGCGGTTCAACCTGCGCAAGGGCGTGCAGTTCCACGACGGCACGCCCTTCACCGCCGACGACGTGATCTTCTCCTACGAGCGCGCCAAGGCCGACGGCTCGGACGTCAAGACCTACGTCGGCGCAGTCAAGGAGATCCGCAAGGTCGACGACCACGCGATCGACATCGTCACCAACGAGCCGTTCCCGATCCTGCCGGACGTGATCTCGCTGTGGGCGATCATGAGCAAGAAGTGGTGCGAGGAGAACCGTGCCGTGGTGCCGGTCGACAAGCGCAAGGGGGTGGAGAACACCGCCTCGTTCAAGGCCAACGGCACCGGGCCGTTCCGCCTGCGCTCGCGCGAGCCCGGCATCCGCACGACGCTGGTGCGCAACCTCAACTACTGGGACAAGTCGATCGACACCAACATCGAGGAAGTCATCTTCACGCCGATCGGCAACGCCAGCACGCGCGTGGCGGCACTGCTGTCCGGCGAGATCGACATGATGGAGCCGGTGCCGGTGCAGGACGTCAGCCGCATCGCCGCCGCCGCCAGCCTGAAGGTGATGCAGGGGCCGGAGCTGCGCACGATCTTCCTCGGCATGGACCAGTCGCGCAACGAGCTGCTGTTCTCCAGCGTCAAGGGCAAGAACCCGTTCAAGGACAAGCGGGTGCGCCAGGCCTTCTACCAGGCGATCGACATCAACGCGATCCAGAAGGCGGTGATGCGCGGCGCCTCGGCGCCGACCGGGCTGATGATCGCGCCCGGCATCAAGGGCTTCCCGGCCGACCTGAACAAGCGGCTGCCCTACGACCCGGCGGCGGCGCAGAAGCTGCTGGCCGAGGCCGGCTACCCGCAGGGCTTCGAGGTCGGCATGAACTGCCCGAACGACCGCTACGTCAACGACGAGGAGATCTGCAAGGCGGTGGCGACGATGCTGGCCAAGGCCGGCGTCAAGGTGAACCTGACCGCCGAGACCAAGGCCACCTACTTCCCGAAGATCCTGTCGCGCAACACCTCGTTTTACCTGCTCGGCTGGACGCCGGGCTCGTACGACTCGCACAACCCGCTGTTCGCGCTGATGGCCACGCCGGGCGCCGGCGGCCAGGGCCAGTTCAACCTCGGCAGCTACAGCAACCCGAAGCTCGACGAGCTGACCAAGGCGATCGCCACCGAGACCGACGTCGCCAAGCGTATGGCGATGATCAGCGAGGCGATGAAGATCCACCAGGACGAGATCGGTCACATCCCCCTGCACCAGCAGGCGCTGGCGTGGGCGATGAAGAAGAACGTCGACACCGTCCAGCTGGCTGACAACTTCATGTTCCTCAAGTGGACGGTCGTCAAGTGACGTGAGCCGCGACGGCGGACCCGTGGCGAATCCGGCGCCGCAGCTGCTGCGCCGGAGCAGCGCCCGGGTCGCCGGCGCGCGACATGGTCGCGCCACGAGCCGAAGATCGCAGCCTGCCGATGAGTAGCCTTGCCCGCCTCTGGGACAGCGACGTCGCCTACAGCTTCCGCAGGTCGCCGGTGGCGATCGTCGCCTTCCTGGTGGCGATGCTGCTGATCTTCTCGGCGACCTGCGCCGAGTGGGTGGCACCGCACAACCCGTTCGACCTGGCGACGATCAACCTGCTCGACGCCTCCAAGCCGCCGGCCTGGGAAGCCGAAGGCGAGCGGCGCTTCGTCTTCGGCACCGACGACCAGGGCCGCGACGTCTACTCGGCGATCCTCTACGGCATGCGCATCTCGCTGGCGATCGGCGTGGCCTCGGTGATCCTGTCGGTCGTGCTCGGCGTCGGCCTCGGGCTGCTGTCGGGCTACGTCGGCGGGCGGCTGGACGCCTTCATCATGCGCGTGTGCGACGTGATGCTGTCGTTCCCGGCGATCCTGGTGGCGCTGCTGATCGACGGCGTGTTCCGCGCCGCGCTGCCGCGCGAGGCGCACGACGAGGTCGCCTTCTTCGTGCTGATCCTGGCCATCGCACTGTCCGGCTGGGTGCAGTACGCGCGCACCGTGCGCGGCTCGACGCTGGTGGAGAAGAACCGGGAGTACGTGCAGGCGGCGCGCGTGATCGGGGTGTCGCCGCTGGCGATCATGGGCCGCCACGTGCTGCCCAACGTGCTCGGACCGGTGCTGGTGCTGGCCACCGTGCACATCGCCACGGCGATCATCACCGAGGCGACGCTCAGCTTCCTCGGCGTCGGCGTGCCGCCGACCACGCCGTCGCTCGGCACGCTGATCCGCATCGGCAACGAGTTCCTGTTCTCCGGCGAGTGGTGGATCACGATCTTCCCGGGCGCGGCGCTGGTACTGCTGGTGCTGTCGGTGAACCTGCTCGGCGACTGGCTGCGCGACGCGCTCAACCCGAAGCTCCGATAATCCGGGCACCAGCCGAAACGCACCTCAGGAGGCCAGCATGAAACGCATTCGAGCCACGGTGGCGCTTGTCGCTGCAATGATCGCTGCCAGCGCCTGGGCCGGCCTGTACGACCAGCCCTACGCGCTGGTCGAGTCGGGCGACCGCAAGCCCGCCCAGCAGGAGGACGTCATCGGACTGTCGCGCATCGACGGCAAGAGCCCGCGCAATCCGCGGCGGTCCGACCCGCTGCCGCCGGGCAGGCACTCGATCCAGGTCCACTATTCCTCCGCGCGCGCCGCGGTCATCGTCGACGACCTGCAGACGATCGAGCTCGAACTTGAGCCCTGCAAGCGCTACCGCATCGCCGCCAAGTACGAGGCCGACTACGTCAGCGGCAAGTGGGCGCCGGTCGTGCAGAAGGTCGAGGACATCGGCGAGTGCAAGCGCAAGTTCATGTCGGCCACGGGGACGAAGTGAAGCCGACCCGGCGGTCCCGGGCCGCGGCGGTGTGCGCCGCGGCGCTGCTGCTGTCGGCCTGCGCCTCCTCGTTTCACGGCTCCTTCCTGGTCGGCGAGCGCTACTACAAGGCGAGCGCCGACACCTATCCGGTGCTGATCCTCAGCGTCGACGGCCGCGACACCACGCAGCGGCGGGTGCTGGTCGACCCGGGGCTGCGCGAGGTCCGCGTGCAGGCGCCGCCGGTGCCCGGCGCACCGCAGGAAACGGCCACGCTCAGGCTCGAGGTGAAGCCCTGCGTCACCTACTACATCGTCGCGGTGCGCGAGAACCGCCTGTCGGCAGCGTTCACGCCGAAGGTCGACTTCGCCGAGCCGTTGGCGGGCTGCACCCCCGAGCCGGAGAGGAAGTGACCTCCGGCGACGTGGCTCTGCTCGAGGTCCGCAGCCTGCGGATCGAGTTCCCGACCCGGCGCGGCACGCTGCTGGCGGTCGACGACGTCTCGTTCTCGATCGCCCCGGGCGAGGTGCTCGGCGTGGTCGGCGAATCCGGTGCCGGCAAGTCGCTGACCGGCAGCGCGGTGATCGGCCTGCTCGAGCCGCCGGGGCGCATCGCGCGCGGCGAAGTCAAGCTGGCCGGCCTGCGCATCGACAACCTGCCGGCCGACGAGATGCGCAAGGTCCGCGGCCGCGAGATCGGCGCGATCTTCCAGGACCCGCTGACCTCGCTGAACCCGCTGTACACGGTCGGCCAGCAGCTGGTGGAGACGATCACCACCCACCTGCACATGTCGGCGCAGCAGGCGCGCAGCCGGGCGATCGAGCTGCTGGCGGCCACCGGCATCCCGGCGCCGGAGCGGCGCATCGACCACTATCCGCACCAGTTCTCCGGCGGCATGCGCCAGCGGGTGGTGATCGCGCTGGCGCTGGCCGCCGAGCCGAAGCTGGTGATCGCCGACGAGCCGACCACGGCGCTCGACGTGTCGATCCAGGCGCAGATCATCCAGCTGCTGAAGCGTCTGTGCCGCGAGAAGCAGACGGCGGTGATGCTGATCACGCACGACATGGGCGTGATCGCCGAGACCGCCGACCGCGTGGCGGTGATGTACGCCGGCCGCATCGCCGAGATCGGCCCGGTGGCCGAGGTCATCCACCGGCCGCAGCACCCGTACACGGCCGGCCTGATGGGCTCGATCCCGAGCATGGAGCACGACGCCGAGCGGCTGGTGCAGATCGACGGCAGCATGCCGCGGCTGACGGAGATCCCGCCCGGCTGCGCCTTCCATCCGCGTTGCGAGCGGGCCTTCGCCCGCTGCAGCCGCGAGCGGCCGGAGCTGATGCCGGCTGGCGCCTCGCGGGCGGCGTGCTGGCTGCACGTCGCCGGCGGCGAGAGGAAGGCGGCATGAGCGCGGTGCGCCGGCCGGACGCCGAGGCGGTCGCGGCGGGGCAGGTGATCGTCCGCGCCGAGGGGGTGTCGAAGTACTTCGACGTCTCGCCGCCGTGGCTGAACCGCGTGCTCGAGGGCAAGCCGCGCACGATCCTGCACGCCGTCGACGACGTCAGCTTCGAGATCCGGCGCGGCGAGACGCTGTCGCTGGTTGGCGAGTCGGGCTGCGGCAAGTCGACGGTGGCGCGCCTGCTGGTGGGGCTGTATGCGCCGACCCGCGGCCGCGTCGAGTTCTTCGGCAGCGACCTGCGCGAGGTCAACACCGCCAGCGGCCGCGGGCTGCGACAGAAGCTGCAGATGATCTTCCAGGACCCGTACGCCAGCCTGAATCCGCGCTGGCGGGTGGCCGACATCATCGCCGAGCCGCTGCGCGCCCACGGGCTGATGAGCGATGCGCGGCAGGTCGCCGCCCGCGTCGATGAACTGCTCGGGCTGGTGCGGCTGTCGCCGGCCGACAAGGCCAAGTATCCGCACCAGTTCTCCGGCGGCCAGCGGCAGCGCATCTCGATCGCCCGTGCGCTGGCCACCCATCCCGAGTTCCTGGTCTGCGACGAGCCGACCTCGGCGCTCGACGTCTCGGTGCAGGCGCAGGTGCTGAACCTGATGAAGGACCTGCAGCGCGACCTCGGGCTGACGTATCTGTTCATCTCGCACAACCTGGCGGTCGTGCACCACATCTCCGACCGCGTCGGCGTGATGTACCTCGGGCGGATCGTCGAGCTGGTGGCCAAGAGCCGGCTGTTCGCCGCGCCGAGCCATCCTTACACGCGGATGCTGCTCGACGCGATTCCCGACCTCGAGATGACCGGCCGCGCGCGGACGCCGGTGGCGGGTGAGGTGCCGAACCCGCTCAATCCGCCGTCGGGCTGCACCTTCCATCCGCGCTGTCCGCACGCCGACGAGCGCTGCCGGCGCGAAGCGCCGCTGCTGAAGCAGCACCGGGGGGCGCAGGGCGAGGCGCAGGTCGCCTGCCACGCGGTCGAGGAAGGGCGGATCGGCTGACGGCGTGCCATCGGGACAGTCCTGGCTGGCCGGCGGCTCGCCACTGCGGCAGGCTCGGCGCGTTCGATTACCGACGATGAACGGCACCGCTGTCCTTCTTGCCGCCGTGCTGGCGGCTGCGCCCGCCGAGGCGCAGGTGATCCAGACCCGCGAGCACGCGGTGCGGCTGGTCACCTTCACCGAGGGGCTCGAGCGGCCGTGGGCACTGGCGTTCCTCCCCGACGGCCGCATGCTCGTGACCGAGCGCCCGGGCAGGATGCGCGTGGTCGGCAGCGACGGCCGGCTCGACCCGGTGCCGGTCGCCGGATTGCCGCGCGTCGACGCGCAGGGCCAGGGCGGACTGCTCGATCTCGCGCTGCATCCGGGCTTCCGCGACAACGGCTGGGTCTACTGGACGTACGCGCAGCGCGACGCGCAGGGCGACAACGGTACCGAGGTGGCGCGCGGCCGGCTGGCGGGCGGCCCCGGCGCCTGGAGGATGGAGAACGTCGAGACGATCTTCCGCATGGCGCCGAAGTCGGGCGCCGGCGTTCACTTCGGCTCGCGACTGGTCTTCGATCGCGGCGGACTGCTCTACGTCACGCTCGGCGACCGCGGCGAGATGGCGCGCGCGCAGAAGCTCGATGATCACGCCGGCAAGATCCTTCGCCTGACCGACGACGGCCGGCCGGCGCCGGGCAACCCGTTCCTCGGCCATCCGAAGGCCAGGCCGGAGATCTTTGCGCTGGGCCACCGCAACGTGCAGGGCGCGGTCCTCAGCCCGACGACCGGCGTGCTGTGGGCGCACGAGCACGGTCCTCAGGGCGGCGACGAGCTGAACGTCATCAAGGCCGGCGTCAACTACGGCTGGCCGGTCATCACCTACGGCGTCAACTACGTCACGGGGACCAAGATCGGCGAAGGCACCGAGAAGCCCGGCATGGCGCAGCCGGTCAAGTACTGGGTGCCGTCGCCGGCACTGTCCGGCATGGCCTTCTACCAGGGCACGCGGTTCGAGCGCTGGCGCGGCGACCTGCTGCTCGGCGCGCTGCGCGGGCAGAGCCTGATCCGCGTGCGGCTGGACGGCGAGAGGTTCGTCGACGAGGAGTTCATGCTGACCGGAGCCTTGCCGCGCATCCGCGACGTGCGGGTCGGGCCGGACGGCCTCGTCTATCTGCTGACCGACCAGCCGAACGGCGCGATCCTGCGCCTGGAGCCGGCGGGCTGACGCCGCTGCCGGCGGCTGGCGCAGGCTCAGCGCGCGGCCACCGGCTGCGACAGCTGCTCGATCAGCTGGCGGAACGCCTGCCGGTATTGCTGCCGGTACTGGCTGTGCAGGCGGCTGTGCGTGCCCTCCGCGAACTCGACCCAGTGCACGCCGGGCCGGGCGGCGTCGCGCAGCTGGCGGCCGAGCTCGATCGGTACCGTGTGGTCCTTCGCCCCGTGCAGCATCCACACCGGCGCATCGACGCTGCCGATGCGCGAGCGGGCATCGAACTGCATCGTCGTCACCGCGGCGCCGACGCGGCCCCAGAAGCCGGCGGCGGCGGCCACGTCGGGGATGCTGGTGAAGGTCGACTCGAGCGCCAGCGCGCCGTAATCGGCGCCGTAGCGAAGGCTGCTGGCCAGCGCCACCGCCACCGTGCCGCCCATCGAGTGGCCGTAGACGACCCGCTTGCGTGGATCGCGCTGGCGCCGCACCAGTTCGTCCCAGGCGCGCCAGGCGTCGGCGACGATGGTGTGCTCCGACGGGATGATCGGCGTGCTGTCGCCCCAGCCGCGGTAGTCGACCGCGACGATCGCAAAGCCGGCCTCGCGCAGCGCGTCGATCTTCGGCAGGTTCTGGTACAGGTTGCGGAACGTGCCGTGCAGGTACAGCAGGGTCGGTGCGGCCGGATCGGCATTCGGCAGCCACCAAAGCGACAGCTGCTGCGTGCCGTTGCCGCCGCCGTCGACCGCCACCAGCCAGCGCTCGTCGCCGTCACGCAGGCCGCTGAAGCCGGCCGGCTGGCCCGGCGTCGGTCGCAGCGCCAGCTCGTGCTGCTTGTCGATCAGCCAGGCGCAGCCCGTCAGCGACAGGACGAGCAGCAGCCCGGCCGCGCGCAGCATCCGCTCCCAGGGCCGCCGCGGCCGTGTGCACGCAGTCCCGAAGATCGCGCCGAGCGCAGACCCCGACATGTCACCTGACCTCGCCGCAAGCCTACGCCAGGCGGCGGCTGTCGTCGTCCGCATCAACCCTGCGTGCGCTGGCGCCGATGGCGCCGACGATGACGGTCAGCGCAGCAGCCGCCACAACCGCGGCTCGAGATTCGCCGCCGCCATCAGTCCGCCGACCATCGCGCCGGTCACCCCCGGCGTGCAGGCGTCCTGGCCGGCGAGCAGCAGGCCGCCAATCGGCGTGCGCGGCCGCAGCGCCGGCGACAGGAACCGTTGCGGCGTCGTCGCCAGCCCGTACATCGCGCCGTGTTCGGCGCCGGTGAAGCTCGCCACGGTGATCGGCGTCGACGCCTCGGCGAACTGCACCATCGGCGCCAGCGCCGGGAAGTGCTCGCCGAACTGCGCCAGCAGGCTGCGCGTCAGTTTCTCCTTCAGCTCGGCATAGCTCGCCTCGCGCGCCGCCCCGGCGGCCATGCCGGCGGCGTCCTCGGAGCGGTCCCATGGCGAGAAGGCGCTCCAGTTCACCAGCGCGACGATCTCGCAGGTGTGCCGCTTCTGCGGCCCCGGCTCGTGCGCCGGATCGCGCAGCGACGGGAAGGCGACGAACAGTGCCGGCGCGCGCGGCTGGTTGAGCGGGTCGTCCCAGCTGCGGCTGACGTCCCACGACTCGTAGATCCAGGTGTTGGCGGTGTCGGCCCCGCCTTGCGCGACGTCGCCGGACAGACCGAGATACAGGCCGACGTAGCCGGTCGAGGCCTCCAGTTCGGTGATGTCCTCGGCCCAGCCGTAGTCGACTTCGCCCGACGGCAGCAGGCGCAGCGTGTTGTGTGCGCCGGCGTCGGAGATGACGCAGCGCGAGGCGATCTGCTCGCCGCTGCGCAGGCGCACGCCGGCGACCCGCTGCCCCTGTACGGTGATGGCGGCGACCTCGGCGCGCGTGCGGATCTCGCCGCCGCCCTCGCCGATCGTGCGCCTCAGTTCGTGCGCGAAGACCTGGCTGCCGCCGACCGGATACCAGGCGCCGTCGAGGTAGGAGCGGGTGACCAGCGCGTGCACGCCGAAGGAGCTCTCCGACGGCCGGCTGCCGTAGTCGATCCATTGCGCGGTCAGCGCCGCCTGCAGCTTCGGGTCGCCGGTGAGTTCCTGCACGACTTCCCGGGTCGTGCGGCCGACCCAGCGCGCGACTTCCCGGCGGCGCAGCCAGGCCAGCGCAGTGGCCAGCGGCCCCGGCATGCTGCGCGCCATGAACACCGTGCCCATCGTCGCCGCCGCGCGGTCGACCGCGTCGAAGTAGCGGTCGATCGCCGCCGCCTCGCGCGGAAAGGCGTCCTTCAGCGTGGCGATCAGCGCGGCGCGCGGCGGCGCGAACGGCAGCGTCAGCCCGGGCAGGCGGATGCGGTCGTAGGCGCCGGCGATCGGCGCCATCTCGATGCGCCCGCCGGCGAGGTGGTCGAGCACGCGCCGGTTGGTCTCGCCCGGGCCGAAGCCGCCGAGATAGTGCATGCCGACGTTGAAGCGCCAGCCCTGGCGCTGGAAGGTCTGCGTCAGGCCGCCAGGCTGGGCGTGCCGCTCGAGAACGAGCACCCGCCTGCCGCAGGTCGACAGCGCCGCCGCGGCGGCGAGCCCGCCGATGCCGGAGCCGACGACGATGGCGTCCCAGGATTCGTTCATCCGTTCCTCCGCCGGCAATCAGACCAGTCCGGTCCTCGGTGGAGTTGATGGCGGTCAACAGCCGTCGACGGATTCGCCGCTGACGGCCAGCAGGGCAAAGGAGGCGAGCCAGTGCGTGCCGACGTAGTCGCCGTCGGTGGCCGCGCCGAGCGAGGCGTCGAGGTGCGCCGTCGCCGCCTGCGCCGCCGTGGCCTGCAGCGGTGCCGGCAGCAGCGGCTGCAGCTGCCGCCAGCACCAGGCACGCGACAGGTTCAGCCCGTGCAGATGGACGATCTTGGCGTCGGTCGGATCGGCCACCGGCACCGGCGCCAGCCACGGCGAGATCGCCGCCGCCGGCGCGAAGGCCGACCACCACGATGCCCACTGCTCGGCCGGCAGCAGCCGCGCCATCAGCAGCGCCTCGCACAGCCCGCCCGACAGGAAGTCATCGCCGCCCGGCTCGTAGCCGACCGGGTAGGCGCGATCGGCTCCGTACCAGCGCTGCGCGCGGTCGTCGATCGCCGCGGCGAGCGGCTCATGGTGCCGTCGCGCGTACTGCCGCGCCAGCAGCAGCGCAAAGGCGCTGTTGCCGTGGGTGCCGGCGCGCACCGGAAAGTCGGCGCGCGGCAGCCACAGGATGAAACGCTCGGCGATCGTCGCAGCGAGCGGAACGAGGGCGTCCCGCCACCGCGCGGCAGCCGGCGCGACCGCGGCCAGCGCGTCGAGCTCGGCCGCCAGCTGCAGCAGCCAGCCCCAGCCATACGGCCGCTCGAATGCGCCGCGTCCGGGCGCCGAGAGGTAGGCGCGCTCGGCGGCGGCATGGTCCGGCGTGAATCGCGCATCGAAGTGCTCGGCGACCGATTCGGCGATCCCGTCGCCGACGCCCAGTCGCAGGCAGCGCGCCAGCGTCCAGTGCATGTGCACGCAGGAGTGCCAGTCGTAGGCGCCGTGGAACAGCGGATGCAGCGCCGCCGGCGCCAGCACGTCGGCGCTCGTGCGCGCCAGATGCGTCAGGTGAAAAGGGTACGGCGTGCCGACATTGGCCAGCGCGACGGCGGCCAGCCGGTCGAGCGCGATCGTGTCGGCCGTCTGCATGACCGGCACGGTAGCAGCAGACGATCACGTCCTGTCGCGGTGACGGTTCACCCGGCGGAGCGTCGGCGCGGGCGACATCCTTCCGCATTAGGCACGTGCGCCGGCGGCTCGCCTAGCATCGGTGCATGGCTGGCATGTCCTCGGGCGACAGCGCAACGACGCGCCCCGCGCCGCCGGCGGCCGGCGCCCTGAAGGGCGCTGTCGCCGAACCGTCGGCGGTGGTGCTCGAGCTGACGCGGCGGGGCCGTGCGGAACTCGAGCAGCAGCGCTTCGGCCTGCACGGCCACCAGCGCCGCCTGCTCGCGCAGCTCGACGGTCAGCGTTCGCTGCGCCAGTGCGCCGATGCCGATCCGCGCCTGCAGCCGGTGCGGCTGGCGCGCGATGCCGCGCGCCTGGTGGCGTTTGGCCTGGCACGCCAGGTGCGCGGCGAGCTGCCGGCCGAACTGATGGTCGAGGCGATGGACCTCACCGCGCGCATACCGCTGGAGAAGCTGCCGCCGCTGGAACCCGAACGGACCGTCGGTCCGATGCTGCCCCGGGTGGCGACCACGCGCAGCCGCTTCACGCCGGCCAGCGAAGAAGAAGCAGCGGCGCAGCAGGGAGCCGGGCCGCGCTGGCCGATCGTCTGGCTGGCCGCTGGGGTGGCGCTGGCGGTCGCGGCGATCGGCTACCTTGCCTGAGCGGCCGGCCTGCGGCAGGTCGCCACCGGCGGACGCAGCGGCACGCCGGCAGGGCGAGCGTGGGTTCGGGCCGCCGTCAGGCGGCGAGTTCGTCGATGTACTGCGCGATGCGGTCGCGCATCTGCGGCGTCATCTCGACGAACTCGAAGCCGGTTTCGAACTGCAGGTCGGGCCGCGCGCGGTGCCAGGCGCAGCGCGCGATCACCTCGATGCGCGGCCGGTCGACGCCGTCGACGCACACTTCGACCGACAGCGCAAAGCGGCGTGCGGGCGGAATCGGGTCGGGGGCTTCCATGCGCAGGCCGCCGAGGCCGATGTCGCAGACCACACCGATCTGCCGGCTGCGGGCGCGATCGTGTACGCGCCACAGGCCGCGTACGCCATAGCGGGCGAAGTTGCGCCGGTCGGTGTCGGCCATCTCGCGCGCGACCTGGATCGATTCCGACTCTTCCTTTCTGGGGCCTTCCATTTGACGGTCGTTCAGCAAAGCTGCTTCAGTGGGTCTCGAGGCCGTGTGCCCGTCGCGTGAACGCGGGAGGACTCAGGTGCACCGATTGTGCGGGCTGAGATGCACCGTAGCTATCAGCCGCTCAGACGAAGTCGAACGACCGGAAGCGGCGCAGCGTTTGCGGGCACACGCCGCAGGCGCAACGGGCAGCGCCAGCAGGCATCGCGCGCCGTCTGCAAGCGAGCGCTGACGCCGCCCGCTGCGGCCGGGCGGCGCACGGCGGATGGCGGTGTCGGCGCCAGCTACCGCTTACGCCGCCGCGTCATTCAGGCGTCGACCGATGCCGGCCTGCAGCGCGCGCGGGCCGCCGATGACGGCGTCGATCGGCCGGCGCAGCGACGGCGGCATCAGCGGCCCGCGGCCGAAGCGGACGACCAGGTCGGGCCGCATCCCGCCGATGCCGAGCCAGCGCGCGAACTGCGCGCGCAGCGGCGGCACCTCGACCGGCTGGTTGACGAACGCATTGCGGATGCCGAGCGAGGCGGCGAGCAGCGCAAAGCGCTGATAGGCGCGCCCGACCTCGAGCCACTGCGCCGGCTGCGCCGAGCGGGCGACGAACACCGCCACGCCGGCTGACGATCGCAGTTGCCGCGCGTACTTGCCGTTCTCCGCCGTCTCCGTGAAGAAGAGGCGCAACAGCAGGCTGCCCAGCCACCGCGGCGCGGCGGGGTTGCCGGACGAGCGTGCGAAAAGTCCGTCGCGGGTGGCCACCGCCTCGCGGTCGCTGAAGCGGATCCAGCGCTCCAGCTCCTGCATGAAGGCGGCATCGCGCATCTGCGCGCTGTTGCCCTCGATCACGAATTCGGTGACGGCGTCGATGCGCGCGCGATCGGTCAGCAGCATCACCTCGACGCCGGGCCCGCTCGCCGTCGACGCCAGCGCCCGCAGCTCGGCAATCGACAGCGCCTGGCCGTCGTACTCGGCGCGCGTGCACTGCCGCTGCGGGATCGCCGTGAACAGCGGCGAGCGGACCGGGGCCACCGGACGCAGGAACATCCGGATGACGTGGATCCGCTGGTCGAACTCGAGTTCGGCGCGGCGGCCGAAGGCGGCACCGGCGAGCGCCAGGTTCTCGGCGGCGCAGCCGAGGCTGACCCACAGGTGATGGTCGTCCGGATCGACCGCCGGCGTGCGGCGCGACAGGTCGGGCTGGATCGCGATCGCGCTGGCACCGGCGTCGAGCGCAAAACGCCAGGGCTGGGTGTTATGGCTGTTGGCCGCCAGCGTGGCGTAGCGCACCAGCTCGCGCAGCAGCGCCACCGGCTGGTCCGGCACCTGCGTGGCGTGGCGCCAGGTCTGTCGCGCCGCCTCGTCGAAGCCCGATGCGCCGCAGGACGGCAGCAGGGCGCCGGCGCTTGTCAGCGCGGTCAGGCGCAGCAGGCGGCGACGCGAGATCATGCAACGGGTTGCGGCGACGGACGCGGCAAGGATGCCGGCGCGGGCGCGCCCTGCCTTGTCGACGGGCAAGCCGGGTCCGGTGCCGCGGCCGCGATGAGGCCGGGAGTTGACGCCGGACAAGGCAGGCGGCGTGGCGCCAGGCTGACCGCGCCTCGCGCCATCAGGTCGTCGACCCCGCCCCGCTTGACAATTCGCACGAGCGTGCTAATAATGCGGGCATGGGACTCGCGGGACTGACCAAGGCCGAACTGACGCGGGCGGCGATCGTCGACGCGGCGCTGACGATGGCGCAGGAAGGCGGGCTGGAGAGCCTGACCATCGGCACCGTCGCCGAGAAGGCGGGGCTGTCGAAGAGCGGCGTGTTCTCGCGAGTCGGCTCGCGCGAGGAACTGCAGGTGGCGGTGCTGAAGGAGTACGAGCGGCGCTTCATCGAGTCGGCGCTGCTGCCGGCGCTGCGCGAGCCGCGCGGCCTGCCGCGGCTGCGCGCGCTGGTGGCGCGCTGGGCCGACTGGATCGGCTCGGACACCGGCCGCGCCGGCTGCCTGTTCATCAGCGGCTCGATCGAGTACGACGACCGGCCCGGGCCGGTGCGCGACGCGGTGCTCAGCGGCCTGGGCGAACTGCGACGGCATCTGGCCCGCAACGTCAGGCAGGCGGTCGACGAGAGGCAGCTGCCGCCCGACACCGATCCCGAGCAGGTCGCCTTCGAGCTCGCCGCCATCGTGCTCGGCCTGCACAACGACCTGCGACTGTTCCGCGACGAGCGGGCGATCAAGCGCGCGCTCGTCGCGTTCGACCGCCTGCTGGCGGGCAAGGCCGCGCATTGACGGCGCGTTTTTTCTTTGGCGTTAATCGCACGATCGTGCGAAAATGGAGGAAAAGATGTTGCACTTCTATCTGGTCGACCAGGCGGCGCTGCCGCTGATCGAGGCGCTCGCCGCCGCATTGCTGCGACTGATCGGCGGGCCGGCCCGGCTGCCGCAGCGCAACGACGATCTGGTCTGGTACTGACGCGCGACGCAAGTGCGGCCGCGGGCCCGGCGCGAGCGCCGGCCTAGGCCGGCGCGTGGCCGGCAAGGAACTGGCGCAGTGCCTCGCCGGTGTGCGTGTCCATCGCGCGCAGCTGCTGCGGCGCGCACTGCGCCACCACCAGGCCGCCGCCGTGGCCGCCCTCCGGGCCGAGGTCGACGATCCAGTCGGCCTCGGCGATGACGTCGAGGTTGTGCTCGATCACCACCACCGTGTTGCCGGCGTCGACCAGCCGGTGCAGCACGCGGATCAGCTTCTCGACGTCATGCATCGACAGGCCGACGGTCGGCTCGTCGAGCACGTACAGCGTCTGCGGCGGCCGGTAGGCGCGGCCGGTGCGCGTCAGTCCCTCGTCCATGCGCACCTTGGCCAGCTCGGTGACCAGCTTGATGCGCTGCGCCTCGCCGCCCGACAGCGTCGGCGAGGGCTGGCCAAGCGTCAGGTAGCCGAGGCCGACGTCCTGCAGCAGCTGCAGCGGCCGCTGGATCGACGGGTGTGCGGCGAAGAACTCGGCTGCCTCGTCGATCTCCATCGCCAGGACCTCGCCGGCATTGCTGCCGCGCAGGCGGATGCCGAGCGTCTCGCGGTTGAAGCGGCCGCCGCGGCAGACGTCGCACAGCACCTTGACGTCGGGCAGGAAGTTCATCTCGATCGTGCGCAGGCCCTGGCCTTCGCAGGCCTCGCAGCGACCGCCGGCGGTGTTGAACGAGAAGCGCGACGCGCTGTAGCCGCGCATGCGCGCCTCGGCGGTGTCGGCGAACAGCCTGCGGATCGCATCCCAGAAGCCGACGTAGGTGGCCGGGCACGAGCGCGGCGTCTTGCCGATCGGCGTCTGGTCGACCTCGAGCACGCGGTCGACCGCCTCGAAGCCGTCGATGCCGTCGCAGCCGAGCCACGCGATCGCCGGTCCCTTCGGCGCGGAGGCAGGGCGGGCGACGGGCTTTCGCCGCGGCTTTGCAGCCCCGTCGCCAGCCTCGGTCCCTGCTCTTGACGCGGAGGGATGCCTGCCGACCGTGCGCAGCAGGTTGGCCAGCAGCACGTCGCGCGCCAGCGTCGACTTGCCGCTGCCGGAGACGCCGGTCACCACCGTCAGCCGGCCGAGCGGGATCCGCGCCTGAGCATCGCGCAGGTTGTGCAGGCGAGCGCCGCGCAGCTGCAGGCTCGCCGTGCGCGCGTCGACCGGCCGCTGCGGCGCGGCCGGGTGCTGCAGCGGCGACAGCAGGTAGCGGCCGGTGATCGACTCGCCCGCCGCCATCACGTCGGCCAGCGAACCCTGGGCGATCACGCGGCCGCCGCGCACGCCGGCGCCGGGACCGATGTCGATCAGGTGCTGGGCGCGGCGGATCGTGGCCTCGTCGTGCTCGACCACCACCAGCGTGTTGCCGCGTCCGCGCAGCTTGCCCAGCGCGTCGAGCAGGATGCGGTTGTCGCGCGGGTGCAGGCCGATCGTCGGCTCGTCGAGCACGTAGCACACGCCCTGCAGGTTCGAGCCAAGCTGCGCCGCCAGTCGGATGCGCTGCGCCTCGCCGCCGGAGAGCGTCGGCGCGGCGCGGTCGAGCGCCAGGTAGCCGAGGCCGACCTCCTCGAGGAACTCGAGCCGCGTGCGGACCTCGGCCAGCACGTCGCGCGCGATCTCGCTGTCGCGGCCCTCGAGCTTCAGCGCGTCAAACAGCCGCCTTGCATCGCCGACGCTGCCGGCGGCGAGCTGGGCGATCGAGCGGCCCTGCCACTGCACGGCCAGCGCCGTGCGGTTCAGCCGCTGGCCGTCGCAGGCCGGGCAGGGTGTCTCCTCGCCTTCGTACCAGGCGTTCCACCACACTTCCTCGCCGGTCTGCTGCTCGTCGAAGCCCGAGAGCGCGAGGCCGGTGCCGTAGCACGCGGGGCACCAGCCGTGCTTGCTGTTGTACGAGAACAGGCGCGGGTCGGGTTCGGGGAACGAGGTGCCGCACGACGGGCAGGCGCGCCGGGTCGAGTAAACGCGCGAATCGAGGTCGACGCGGACGCCGAGGCCGGCGACTCCGTCCTCACCGCCGCCCCCTCCCTTGAAGGCGAGAGGCGCTGCGAGCGCTTCGCGCAACCGGTCGAGCGGCCACAGCACGCCGACCACGCCGTGGCCGTGCTCGAGCGCCGTGGCCAGCAGCGAGCGCAGGCGCGCCTCCTCGTTGCTGTAGACGACCAGGTCGCCCACCGGCAGTTCGATCGAGTGCTCGCGGAAGCGGTCCAGCCGCGGCCACCGGGCGGTCGGCACGAACTCGCCGTCGACGCGCAGGTGCGAATAGCCCTTGTTCCTGGCCCAGCGCGCCAGGTCCGTGTACAGGCCCTTGCGGTTGACCACCAGCGGCGCCAGCAGGCCGATGTGGCGGCCGCGGAACTCGCGCAGGATGCTGGCGGCGATCGCCTCGAAGCTCTGCGGCTGCACCGGCACCCGGCAGTCGGGGCAGTGCTGCACGCCGAGCTTCATGTAGAGCAGGCGCAGGAAGTGGTAGACCTCGGTCATCGTCGCCACGGTCGACTTGCGGCCGCCGCGCGAGGTGCGCTGCTCGATCGCCACCGTCGGCGGGATGCCGTAGATCGCGTCGACGTCGGGCTTGCCGGCCGGCTGCACGATCGAGCGTGCATAGGCGTTCAGCGACTCGAGGTAGCGCCGCTGCCCCTCGTTGAACAGGATGTCGAAGGCGAGCGTCGACTTGCCGCTGCCGGAGACGCCGGTGATCACCGTGAAGGTGTCGCGCGGGATGCTGACGTCGATGCCCTTCAGGTTGTGCTCGCGCGCGTGGCGGATCGTGATGGCGTTGCCGAGATAGGCGCCTTCGGCCGCGCCCTCCGCTGCCGGCGTCTGCTGCGGCTGCCGCGCGAAGTACGGTGCGCGCTTCTCGGCGGCCCGGGCGGCGCCGGGCTGACCGGCTCTCGCCTGCTCGGCGGCGAGCCGGGAGAAATTCGACTCTGACCCCAATTTCGCCTCGTACTCGGCCAGCGCGCGGCCGGTGTACGAGGTGGGGTGTGCCATCACCTCGCGCGGCGTGCCGGCGACGACGATCTCGCCGCCGGCGTCGCCGCCCTCGGGGCCGAGGTCGATGATCCAGTCGGCCGAGCGGATCACGTCGAGGTTGTGCTCGATGATCACCAGCGAGTGGCCGGCGGCGAGCAGCTTGCGCAGGGCGCGCATCAGGCGCGACACGTCGTCGAAGTGCAGCCCGGTGGTCGGCTCGTCGAACAGCAGCAGCGAGCCCTTGCGGGCCAGCCGGTTGCCGGCCGGCATGTCGGTGACGCCGCTCCTGGCCGCCTCGGCGAGGAAGCCGGCGATCTTCAGCCGCTGCGCCTCGCCGCCCGAGAGCGTCGGCACCGGCTGGCCGAGCTTCACGTACTCCAGCCCCACCTCGGCCAGCGGCTGCAGGCCGCGGATCACCTCCGGCTGGTTGCCGAAGTACTGCACCGCCTCGCTGACGGTGAGGTCGAGCACGTCGGCAACCGAGAGCCGAAGCCCGCCGCGCTCGACCGTCACTTCGAGCACCTCCGGCCGGAAGCGCTTGCCGTCACAGTCGGGGCAGCGCAGGTAGACGTCGGACAGGAACTGCATCTCGACGTGCTCGAAGCCGTTGCCGCCGCAGGTCGGGCAGCGGCCGTCGCCGGCGTTGAAGCTGAAGTGACCGGCGCTGTAGCCGCGGTCCTGCGCCAGCGGCGCCCTGGCGAAGAGCTGGCGGATCGCGTCCCAGGCGCCGACGTAGCTGGCCGGGTTGGAGCGCGTGGTCTTGCCGATCGGCGACTGGTCGACCATCGCCACCTCGGCGATCCAGTCGTCGCCGAGCAGGCGGTCGTGCTCGCCCGGCGACTCGGTCGACTTGCCCTTGGCCTTGGCCAGCGCCGGAAACAGCACGTCCTGCACCAGCGTGCTCTTGCCCGAGCCCGACACGCCGGTGATCGCCACCAGGTGATTGAGCGGCAGCTCGACCGAGACGTTCTTCAGGTTGTGCTGCCGCGCGCCCTCGAGCACCAGCCGCGGCGTGTTCGGCCGCACGTTGCGCGTCGCGTAGCCGCCGGTGGTGAGCAGCGGCAGCTCGACCTGCCGGCGGCCCGACAGGTACAGGCCGGTCAGCGTGTCGGCCGCCTGGATCCCGGCCGGCGTGCCGTTGAAGACGATGCGGCCGCCGCGCTCGCCGGGCCCCGGGCCCATGTCGATCATCCGGTCGGCCGCCAGCATCACCTGCGGGTCGTGCTCGACCACCACCAGCGAGTTGCCGGCGCTGCGCAGCCGGTGCATCACCTCGATCACCCGGTGCATGTCGCGCGGGTGCAGGCCGATCGACGGCTCGTCGAGCACGAACAGCGTGTTGACCAGCGAGGTGCCGAGGGCGGTGGTCAGGTTGATCCGCTGCACCTCGCCGCCGGACAGCGTGCGGCTCTGCCGGTCGAGCGTCAGGTAGCCCAGCCCGACGTCGCACAGGAAACGCAGCCGCGCCCGCACTTCCTCCAGCAGCAGTTCGGTCGCCTCGTCGAGCACGCCGGTGAACCGCAACGCATCGAAGAAGCGCCGCACGCGCTCGAGCGGCAGCAGCATGACGTCGTGGATCGACAGGCCCGGGAGCCGCTCGAGCAGCGCGTCGCTCCACGCCGCGCCGATCGGCTTGTAGCGGCGATAGGTGCCGGGGACCCCATCCCCCTCCCGGCCTCCCCCTTGAAGGGGGAGGTGTTTTGCCGCCTCCTCGATGGAGGCGTCATGAACGGGGAGGTGCTTTCCCGTCTCCTTGAGGGAGGTGTCATCAATGGGGACGTGCTTTCCCGCCCCCTCGCGGGAGGTGTCATGAACGGGGACGTGTTCTTCCTCTCCGTCGAGGTGCGAGTCGTGCAGGCGGCGTTGTGTTCCCGCCCCCTCGAAATGAGAGTCGTGAAGAGGGGGTTGTCTTCCCTCCCCTTCAAGGGGAGGGCCAGGGTGGGGATGGGGCTGAAGCGCCGCATCGGCATCGCCCTTCGCGCCGACCCGCCACAGCAACGCATCCGCCTTCAGCCGCGCGCCGCCGCAGGCCGCGCACGGCGTGTAGGCGCGGTAGCGCGACAGCAGCACCCGCACGTGCATCTTGTAGGCCTTGCTCTCCAGCCAGGCGAAGAAGCGCTTGATGCCGTACCACTGCGTCTGCCACTTGCCGGAGAAACCCGGTTCGCCGTCCATCACCCACTGCTTGTGCGCCTCGGCAAGCAGGTTCCACGGCGTGTCCAGCGGCACGCCGAACTTCGGCGCCAGCCTGGCCAGGTCGCGCTGGCAGTCGGCGAAGCTCTTCGTCTGCCACGGCTTGACGGCGCCCTCGCGCAGCGTCTTCCTCGGGTCGGGGATCACCAGCCCGTAGTCGACGCCGATCACGCGGCCGAAGCCGCGGCAGGTCTCGCAGGCGCCGAGCGGCGAGTTGAACGAGAAGGTGCTGGGATTGGGATCGGCGTAGTGGATGTCGCAGTCGGCGCAGTGCAGGTCGTCGGAGAACTTCCACGTCGCACTCAGCGAGCCGTCGTCGTCGAGCACCTGCGCATCGACCCGCCCGCCGCCGAAGCGCAGCGCCGATTCGAGCGCCTCCATCACCCGCTGCCGCTCGGCGCTGCCGAGCCGCAGCCGGTCCTGGATCACGTCGAGGACCAGCTCGGAGTGGGCGTCCTTCTTCGGCCCGCGCTTCTTGCCGGCCGGCCCGGCCTCCGCCGGCGGCGAAGCAGGCGAGGCGGCGCGCTGGCCGAACAGCCGCGTGTAGCCCTGCGCCTGCAGGTGGGCGCGGATCTCCTCCTCGCTGAAGTTGGCCGGCACGTGCACCGGGAAGGTCAGTACGACGCGCGGGTCGCCGGCGGCGGTGCAGCGCCCGCTCAGCGCCTCGAAGATGCTGCCCGGCGTGTCGCGCCGCACGGGCCTGCCGCAGCCGCGGCAGAACAGGGTGCCGGCGCGCGCGTAGAGCAGCTTGAGGTGGTCGTTCAGCTCGGTCATCGTGCCGACCGTCGAGCGCGACGTGCGCACCGGGTTGGTCTGGTCGATGGCGATCGCCGGCGGCACGCCCTCGATGCGGTCGACCTGCGGCCGGTCCATGCGGTCGAGGAACTGCCGCGCGTACGGCGAGAAGGTCTCGACGTAGCGCCGCTGCCCCTCGGCGTACAGCGTGTCGAAGACCAGCGAACTCTTGCCCGAACCGGAGACGCCGGTGACGACGATCAGCTCGCCGGTCGGCAGGTCGAGGTCGAGGTTCTTCAGGTTGTTCTGCCGCGCGCCGCGGATGCGGATGGCGCGCGTGGCGTCGGAGCGGTTCGGGTCGTCGGGCATCGGTGAGAAAGCGGCGCGGGCCAGGGTCGCACGGCCAACCGCGTAGTCTAGGCGAGTCGCCGCAGCCCCCTGCCGCGGCTGCGGCGGCGCCGCGCGCGCCGTTGCAGCGGCCGGTCTTTGATCCCGGTCAGCGGCGATCGGGCACGAATCGGCCGGCGGCTGGTCTCATCAGGCCGTGGCGGCGCGGTTTGTGCTAAACCGATGCGCGTCTGCCCGTCGCGGATCCTGTCGACAACAATGAAGAACCCGTCCGCCAATCCGTGGCCGCGCCGCGTGCTGATCGGCGTCGTCATCGTCGCCGCGCTGGCCGCGCTGGTCTGGTGGCTCGGCCGGCCGAAGCCGGTGAAGGTGGTGCTGACCGAAGTCGGCCGTGGCACGGTCGAGTCGACCATCTCCAACACCCGCGCCGGCACGGTCGAGGCCTGCCAGCGCACCAAGCTGTCGACGATCGCCGGCGGCCGCATCGAGGTGCTGGCGGTCAAGGAGGGCGACAAGGTCAGGAAAGGCCAGCTGCTGATGCAGCTGTGGAACGACGACCAGCAGGCCGAGCAGCGGCTGACGCAGGCGGCGCTGGAGACCGCCCGCAAGCGCGTGATCGAGGCCTGCACGGTGGCCGAGAACGCCGTGCGCGAGGCCGAGCGGCGGCGCGACCTGTTCAGGCAGGGCTTCATCTCCGAGAGCGCCTACGACACGGCGCGGGTCGAGGCCGACGCGCGCAGCGCCGCCTGCACGACCGCCAAGACCGACGTGGCGCAGGCGCAGGCGCGGGTCGAGGTGGCCCGCGTGGCGCGCGGGCGCACCGTGCTGATCGCGCCGTTCGACGGCACGGTGGCCAAGATCGTCGGCGAGGTCGGCGAGTACTCGACGCCGTCGCCGCCGGGGGTGGCCACGCCGCCGGCGATCGACCTGATCGACGACTCGTGCCTGTACGTCGAGGCGCCGATGGACGAGGTCGACGCGCCGAAGATCCGGATCGGCCAGCCGGTGCGCATCACGCTCGACGCGCTGCCGAAGAGGTCGTTCCCCGGCAAGGTCAAGCGCGTCGCGCCGTACGTGACCGCGGTGGAGAAGCAGGCGCGCACGGTCGACATCGAGGCGACCTTCGACGACCCGGCCTCGGCCGGCCGCCTGCTGGTCGGCTACAGCGCCGACGTCGAGATCATCCTCGACGTGCGCCAGGACGTGCTGCGCGTGCCGACCTCGGCGCTGCTCGAGGGCGGCCGCGTGCTGCTGCTCGAGCAGGGCAAGCTCGCCGAGCGCAAGGTCAGGAGCGGCGTGGCCAACTGGGAGTACACGGAGATCGTCGACGGCCTGGCCGCCGGCGACCGGATCGTCACCTCGCTCGAGCGCGAGGGCGTGAAGGCGGGCGCGGTGGCGGTCGAAGACGGCACCGGCACGGGCAAGTGACGGCGGCGAGCGGCGCGGGCAGCCCGCAGATCGAGCTGGCGGGCATCGAGCGGGTGTTCCACCTCGGCGACAGCGTCGTGCACGCGCTGGCCGGCATCGAGCTGGCGATCGACGCCGGCGAGTACCTGTCGGTGATGGGGCCGTCGGGCTCGGGCAAGTCGACGCTGCTGAACGTGCTCGGCCTGCTCGACTCGCCCACCGCGGGCCATTACCTGCTCGAGGGACGCGACGTCACCACGCTGTCGCCGGCCGAGCAGGCGCGCGTGCGCAGCCAGCGCATCGGCTTCGTCTTCCAGAGCTTCCACCTGGTGCCGCGGCTGACCGCCGCCGAGAACATCGCGCTGCCGATGATGCTCGCCGGCATCCCGGCCTCGCAGCGGGCGCCGCGGGTCGAGAAGGCGCTGGCCGACTTCGGCCTCGCCGACCGCGCCCGGCACAGGCCCGACGAACTGTCCGGCGGCCAGCGGCAGCGGGTGGCGATCGCCCGCGCCACCGTGATGCAGCCGGCGATGCTGCTGGCCGACGAGCCGACCGGCAACCTCGATCGCGCCACCGGCGAGGAGGTGATCCGCCTGCTCGAGGACCTGCACGAGGACGGGGTGACGCTGATCATGGTCACCCACGACCAGTCCCTCGGCGACCGCGCGCACCGTCGCCTGTACATGGAGGACGGCGCGATCAGGCGCGACTCGGGCCGCGGCAGCGGGCAGGGGCGCTGATGCGCACCGGCGACGTCTTCGCCTCGGCGTTCGGCGCCGCCTCCGGCAACCCGCTGCGCACCTTCCTGCTGACGCTGGCGATGGCCATCGGCGTGGCCGCGGTGGTGGTGCTCACGGCGCTCGGCGACGGCGCGCGCCGCTACGTGGTGCGCGAGTTCACCTCGCTCGGCTCCAACCTGGTGATCGTGCTGCCGGGCCGCACCGCCACCGGCGGCGTCAACCCGGCCAGCGCCATCACCAGCACGCCGCGCGACCTGACGATCGACGACGCGCTCGCCGTGGCCCGCGCGCCGAGCGCGCTGCGCGTGGCGCCGGTGGTGGTCGGCACTTCCGAGATGAGCGTCGGCAGCCGGCTGCGCGACACGCTGGTGGTCGGCACGACGGCCGAGTTCCTGCACATCCGCCGCTTCACGCTGGGGCAGGGGCGCTTCCTGCCGGTGGAGGACTGGGACCGCGGCTCGCCGGTGATGGTGATCGGCGCCAAGCTGCGCGCCGAGCTGTTCGGCGCCGAGCCGTCGCTCGGGCAGTTCGTGCGCATCGGCGAGCGGCGCTTCCGCGTCATCGGCGTGCTGGCCGCCAGCGGCAGCGGCCTGGGCATGAACACCGACGAGCTGGCGATCGTGCCGGCGGCGCTGGCCCAGCAGATGTTCAACACCAACACCCTGTTCCGCATCCTGGTCGAGGCGCGCGGCCGCTCGGCGATCGAGGCCGCCAAGCGGCAGACCACGGCGATCCTCAAGGAGCGCCACGGCGGCGAGGAGGACGTCACGGTGATCACGCAGGACGCCGTGCTCGCCACCTTCGACCGCCTGCTCGGCACGCTGACCCTCGGCGTCGCCGGCATCGCCGCGATCAGCCTCGCCGTGGCCGGCATCCTGGTGATGAACGTGATGCTGGTGTCGGTCACGCAGCGGCGCGCCGAGATCGGCCTGATGAAGGCGCTCGGCGGCAGCGGCGCCACGATCCGACGGCTGTTCCTGGTCGAGGCCGGGCTGCTGTCGATGGCCGGCGCGCTGGGCGGCTTCGCGCTCGGCCACGTCGGCGCCTGGGTGATCCGCTATCTGTACCCGACGCTGCCGGCCTATCCGCCCGACTGGGCGGTGCTGGCGGCGCTGGGCACGGCGCTGGTCACCGGCGTGCTGTTCGGCGTCATGCCGGCCCGCCGCGCGGCGGCGCTCGACCCGGTGCTGGCCCTGGCGCGCCGATGATCGTCCGCGACTCCGTCTTCCTCGCGCTGCGCGCCATCACCGCGCACCGGCTGCGCAGCTTCCTGACGCTGTCCGGCATCGCGGTGGGCATCGCCGCGGTGATCCTGCTCACCTCGATCGGCGAGGGCATCCACCGCTACATGCTGAGCGAGTTCTCGCAGTTCGGCACCAACGTGATCGGCATCGCGCCGGGCAAGGTCAAGGTCGGCGGCGGGCCGCCGACAGGACTGCCGACCTCGGTGCGGCCGCTGACCATCGAGGACGCAGTCGCCCTCGAGCGGATCCCCAACGTCGTCGGTTCGGTGCCGACCTCGTGGGGCAACGCCGAGGTCGCCTTCGGCGGCCGCACGCGGCGCACCACCGTCTACGGCGTCAGCAGCGCCGCCACCCACGTGTTCAACATGAAGGTACGCGTCGGCCAGTTCCTGCCGCCGGAGGAGCCGGCGCAGGCGCGCGCCCTGGTGGTGCTGGGCACGACGCTGAAGCGCGAGCTGTTCGGCGCGGAGAACGCGCTCGGCGCCAAGCTGCGCATCGGCGGGCTGCAGTTCCGGGTGGTCGGCGTGCTCGAGTCGAAGGGACAGTTCATCGGCATCGACCTGGACGACACCGCCTTCATCCCGGCGGCGCGCGCCCTCGAGCTGTTCAACCGCGACGGCCTGACCGAGATCCACCTGTCCTACCGGGAAGGCGCCGCGGTGGCGCCGGTGGTCGAGGCCACCACGAAGCTGCTGAGCGCGCGCCACGGCCGCGAGGACTTCACCATCACCACGCAGGAGGAGATGCTCAAGACGCTGTCGAACATCCTCGACATCCTGACGATGGCGGTGGCGGCGCTGGGCAGCATCTCGCTGCTGGTCGGCTCGGTCGGCATCGTCACCATCATGACCATCGCGGTGGCCGAGCGCACCAACGAGGTCGGGCTGATGGTGGCGCTGGGCAGCGAGCGGCGCACCATCCTCGGCCTGTTCCTCGGCGAGGCGGTGGTGCTGGCGGTGCTCGGCGGCCTGATGGGGCTCGTTATCGGCCTCGGCCTGGCGCAGCTGCTGCGCATCGCCGTGCCGGCGCTGCCGGTGCAGACGCCGTTCCTCTACGCGGCGCTGGCGGTCGCGGTCAGCGGGCTGATCGGCCTGGTCGCCGGCGTGGCTCCGGCGCTGCGCGCCTCGCGGCTCGACCCGGTCGAGGCGCTGCGGGCGGAGTAGGCGGGACGGTGAGCGAAACGCGGGCCCTGCTGGTCACCGACGTCGTCGACAGCACGCAGCTGCTCGAGCGGCTCGGCGACGAAGCGGCCGCGGCGCTGTGGACGGCGCACGACCGCGCCGCGCGCGACCTGCTGCACGAGTGGCGCGGCCTGGAGATCGACCGCACCGACGGCTTCCTGCTGCTGTTCGATCAGGCGGCCGACGCGCTCGGCTACGCGCTCGCCTACCACCGTGCGCTGGCCGGGCTCGACGTGCCGCTGCGCGCGCGCGCCGGCCTGCACGTCGGTCCCGTCATTCTTCGCCGCAACAGCGCCGATGACGTCGCGCTGGGCGCCAAGCCGCTCGAGGTCGAGGGCCTGGCCAAGCCGATCGCCGCCCGCGTGATGGCGATCGCGCTGGGCGGGCAGACGCTGCTGACGGCGTCGGCGCGGCAGGCGCTGGGCGAGACGGACCTGCGCCTGCAGTCGCACGGCTTCTGGCGGCTGAAGGGCATGGCCGAGCCGGTGGAGCTGTTCGAGGCCGGCGACGACGAGGCGCCGTTCACGCCGCCGCCGGACGGCGCCAAGGCCTACCGGGTCGTGCAGCAGCGCGACCTCTGGCTGCCGGTGCGCGAGGTCCGGCACAACCTGCCGGCCGAGCGCGACGCCTTCGTCGGCCGCCACGAGCCGCTGCTCGAGCTCGCCCGTCGCTTCGAGGAAGGCGCGCGGCTGGTGACCGTCCTCGGCATGGGCGGCAGCGGCAAGACGCGGCTGGCGACGCGCTTCGGCTGGACCTGGCTCGGCGACTTTCCGGGCGGCGTCTGGTTCTGCGACCTGTCGCAGGCGCGCAGCCTCGACGGCATCACCAGCGCGGTGGCGCACGGGCTCGACGTGCCGCTGGAGAAGGGCGACGCGATCGCCCGCCTCGGCGCGGCGATCGCCGGCCGCGGCGAGTGCCTGGTGATCCTCGACAACTTCGAGCAGGTGGTGCGCCACGCCGAGGAAACGCTCGGCCGCTGGCTCGACGCGGCCAGCCAGTCCTGCTTCCTGGTCACCACGCGCGAGGTGCTCGGCC
>CP070661.1:3027149-3040500 GCA_020355165.1 Burkholderiales bacterium | reverse complement strand
GAAGCCGACGGGATGACGCTGTTCATCGCCCTGAACGAGATCCGCGACCGGCAGGACCCGTCGCTGTCGTTCGATTTCGTCTGCCGCGCCGGCATCTGCGGCAGCTGCGGAATGATGATCAACGGCCGCCCCGGGCTGGCCTGCCGCACGCTGACCAAGAACGTCGGCCCCGACGTCACGCTGGCGCCGCTGCCGGTGTTCGAGCTGATCGCCGACCTGTCGGTGAACACCGGCAAGTGGATGCGGGCGATGAGCGAGCGGCTCGAGACCTGGGTGCACCTGAAGCAGCGGGAGCTCGACCTGACGAGGATCGAGGAGAAGATGGATCCCGAGCTCGCCGAGAAGATCTACGAGCTCGACCGCTGCATCGAGTGCGGCTGCTGCGTGGCCGGCTGCGGCACCGCGCGCATGCGCAGGGACTTCGTCGGCGCGGTCGGCCTGAACAAGATGGCCCGCTTCCGCCTCGACCCGCGCGATGGCCGCACCGACGACGACTTCTACGAGCTGGTCGGCGACGACGACGGCGTGTTCGGCTGCATGTCGCTGCTCGCCTGCCACGACGTTTGCCCGAAGGAGCTGCCGCTGCAGACGCAGATCGCCTTCATCCGCCGCAAGATGGCGGCGCAGGGGTTCAAGTAACAAGCCAGAAGCCGGGCCCGGCCGGCGGCCGGTCGGCGCGCGCGGCCAGGCGCAGCCGCCGCGGTCAGGCTGCTGCCAGCGCCTGATCGACGATCTGCTGCGCCTCGGCGACGATCGCCTGCAGGTGGCGCTCGTCCTTGAAGCTCTCCGCGTAGATCTTGTAGATGTTCTCGGTGCCCGACGGCCGCGCGGCGAACCAGCCGTTGGCGGCCACCACCTTCAGGCCGCCGATGGCGGCGTCGTTGCCGGGCGCGCGGGTCAGCCTGGCGGTGATCGGCTCGCCGGCGAGCGTGGCCGCCGAGACCGACTCCGGCGACAGCTTGCCGAGCTTCGCCTTCTGCTCGGGCGTCGCCGCGGCGTCGATCCGCGTGTACAGCGGCGCGCCGAACTCCGCCGCCAGATCGCGGTAGTGCTCGCCGGGGTCGCGGCCCGTCACCGCGGTGATCTCGGCGGCGAGCAGGTCCATGATCAGGCCGTCCTTGTCGGTCGTCCACACGGTGCCGTCGCGGCGCAGGAAGCTGGCGCCGGCGCTTTCCTCGCCGCCGAAGCAGAACGTGCCGTCGGCCAGCCCCGGCGCGAACCACTTGAAGCCGACCGGCACCTCGCACAGCCGGCGGCCGAGCCTGGCCACCACGCGGTCGATCATCGAGCTGCTGACCAGCGTCTTGCCGACCGCCGCCGAGGCCGGCCACTGCGCGCGGTGCGTCAGCAGGTAGCGGATCGCCACCGCGAGATAGTGATTCGGGTTCATCAGCCCCGCCGACGGCGTGACGATGCCGTGGCGGTCGGCGTCCGGGTCGTTGCCGAACGCCACCCGGTAGCGGTCCTTCAGCCCGACCAGGCCGGCCATCGCGTAGGGGCTGGAGCAGTCCATGCGGATCCTGCCGTCGTGGTCGACCGTCATGAAGGCGAAGGTCGGATCGACCTTCGGGTTCACCACCTCGATGTCGAGGCCGTAGACGGCATTGATCGGCGCCCAGTAGCCGATCGCCGCGCCACCGAGCGGATCGACGGCGAGCTTCAGCCCCGCGGCGCGGATCGCCTCCATGTCGATCACGTGGCGCAGGTCCTCGACGTACGGCAGGACCAGGTCCTCCTGTCGCGTCGTCGCCGCGCGCAGCGCCGCCTCGAGCGCCATCCGCTGCACGCCGCGCAGGCCGTCGCGCAGCAGCTCGTTGGCGCGCTCCTCGATCGCCCGCGTGACCTGCGTGTCGGCCGGGCCGCCGTCGGGCGGGTTGTACTTGAAGCCGCCGTCCTCCGGCGGGTTGTGCGACGGCGTGACGACGACGCCGTCGGCAAGGTGCTCGCCGCGGCCGCGGTTATGGGCGAGGATCGCCCGCGAGATCGACGGCGTCGGCGTGAAGCCGTCGTCGCGCTGGATCACGGCGGCCACGCCGTTGGCGGCCAGCACCTCGAGCGCGGTGCGCTGCGCCGGGCCGGACAGCGCGTGCGTGTCCTTGCCCAGGTACAGCGGCCCGTCGATGCCCTGGCGCGCCCGGTACTCGCAGATCGCCTGGGTGATGGCAAGGATGTGCGCCTCGTTGAACGAGCCGCGCAGCGAGGAGCCGCGGTGGCCGCTGGTGCCGAAGGCGACCCGCTGCGCCGGGTCGGCCATGTCGGGCGTGCGCCCGTGGTACTCCCGCTCGAGCCGGCCGAGGTCGACCAGCAGCTCCTGCGGCGCCGGCCTGCCGGCCCATGGTGACGTTGCCATCAGTGCCCCCGTCTGCCCGTGTGCCGGCATTCTCGCCGCGGCTCGTCGCTGCGCGGTCGCCGTGGGTCAAACATCGACGCGCCCGGCGCGGCTTTCCGTCGGCGGCCGGCGCCGGAACAGCGACCGTCTTTCCCGTATGCTCGTTGCCGCGCCGGGCGCACGACGCCCGCCAGATGCCGGATCCGGGACGCCGCAGGTCCCGGCCCTCAGACAACCAAGATGGAGAAACACCATGCGTAAGTACCTGACCGCCGTCGCGGTCGCCGTTGCCGCAGTCGCCGCCCCCTTCCACGCGCAGGCTCAGACCGCGGGCGCGGTCGTGGCCAAGGAGCCTGGAAAAGTGTCAATGGCCGAGGCGGTGAGGGTCTCGGCAACCGTGCAGGCGATCGACAAGGCCACCAGAGAGGTCACGCTCAAGGGTCCGGACGGCAACGTGTTCGTCGTCACCGCCGGTCCCGAGGTCAGGAACTTCGACCAGGTCAAGGTCGGCGACCAGGTGGTGGCGCGCTACGTCGAGGCGCTGAGCCTCGAGCTGAAGAAGGCCACCGGCGGCATCCGCGAGCGGGTCGAGCGCGAGGGCGGGGCGAGGGCCCCGCAGGGCGACAAGCCGGGCGTGATCGTCGGCCGCCAGGTGACCGTCGTCGCCGACGTCGTCGGCGTCAATGCGGCCAGGCAGACGATCCGACTGCGCGGAGTCAAGCGCACGATCGACCTGAAGGTGCGTGATCCCAACCAGTTCAAGCTGGTCAAGGTCGGCGACCAGGTCGAGGCGACCTTCACCGAGGCCGTCGCGCTATCGGTCGAGCCGGCACCGGCGAAGAAGTAATTCACCGAGCGGCCGCTGCCGGCGGGGCAGCGGCCGAGACCGGTGTCGGGAACGCAAGCGCCGCCGCGAACCGGCGGTGCTGATCCTGCCAGCCGATGGCGCGCCGCTAGAAGCGGTAGCGCAGCCCCATTGCCGCCTGCTGACGGTCGACCTGGGTCGAGTCGAGCGTGCCCTTGGCCGACACCTGTCCGTAGCCCAGGTAGAAGTTCGTGCGCAGCGAGAACGGGTACGAGTAGCCCAGCCCCCACACCTGGTAGTCGGGGTCGAAGGTCGCCGTGCCGGCTGCGCTGGCGTAACTGATGCTGCTGCCGTTGGCGTACTGGTAGGAGGCCATCAGCGAGCCGCGCCCGACCGGCATCGAGGCGCCCAGCATCCACGCCTGGTTGTCATAGGCGTTCACCCCGGCGGGTGGGGCGATTGATACACCGGCTCGCACGGCGCTGATGTTGTCCTGGTTCGCCCAGGCCCCGTGCAGCTTGACCACCTTCAGGTCGAGGGTGCCGCCGAGCTGCAGCAGCCGCTGGTCCGGATTGCCCGCATTCGCCGTCGCCGATCCGCCCTCGGGGTAGCTGAGGATGTCATACGTCAGTGCGGCGTAGAACGCGCCGGCGCTGAAAGAGGCCGCGAGATTCACGGCGCTGCTGTTGCTGTCCTGCGGCGTCGTTTCCGACCCGCCGCGGTTGAACGAGTAGCCGGCGGCCACCTTCAAGCCGGCGAGCAGCGGCGTCACGTACAGCACCGCGTTGTCCTCGCGCAGCGCGTTGGCGGCGATGAAGGTCGAACCGGTCGCATTGACGCCGAAGCCGGCCGCGAACGGATCGATCGCCCCCCACATGTCGAACGAGCCGGTGCCCGATGACGGAGTCGCGAGCCGTCCCGCCACCAGCTGGCCGAAGCCGCCCTGCAGGCCGACCCAAGCCTGGCGGCCGAACAGCAAGCCGCCCTGCGTGCTCTGGCCGGTGCTCACGTCGATGCCGCCCTCGAGCTGGTAGATCGCCGCGAACGCTCCGCCCAGCGACTCGAAGCCGCGCACGCCGAAGCGGCTGCCGGACTGGTAGCCGCTGTCGATGCTCCACAGGCTTTCGCGCTGGTTGCTGTCGGCGGCGTACTGCTTGTTCCACTGCACGCCGACGTCGATGATTCCGTACAGCGCCGCGCTCGGCTGCGCCAGCGCACCGCCGCTGACGACGGCCAGCAGCGCCAGGCCGACTGTTGCCTTGTTGCCCATCTTCGCCTCCCGCATCGCAGGTCCTTTCGGGGCGACCGCGCACCAGAGGCCGGGCCGCCACACCGATCGATAGCGGCACTCGAAGAAACTGTAGGAGCGTCAGCACGGCCGGCATTGACGGCAAACAACGATCAAGTCGAACGCCCTCGCGTGGTGCTGCCCGTGTGGGCCGCTTCGCAACTCGCGACCGCGGCGCTTCGCTGCACGGCTGGCGGCCGGCGGCCGCCGGTTGCCGCGCGACGCTGCGGGTCGAAAGAAAAGCGGGCGCGACGCGCCCGCGTTCACTGGGCTTCGAGGCGGGCTAGGGCTTCGACGGATCGACCCTGACCCAGGTCGAATCCGGATCGAAGCGCGCGATTGCAGCGGCGCGCGCAGAGGTGCTCGGTCCGAGGTCCTTCTCGTAGACGACGCCGTCGTGGCTGACGATGAACGTCATCACGCCGGAGTCGCCGTATTTCAGCGGCCAGGCGATGGCGGCGAAGCCGCCGATCTTCTTGCCGCGCACGGTGTACTCGTAGGCACCGCCGGGGGCGTTGCCTCCCTGCGCGTCAAGCAGCCTGTAGCGGTAACCGTAATAGCCCGCGCCCTGGCCGCCGCCGGCCGCCTGCGCCGAAGCAAGCAGCGGGCCGAGCGGGCTTTCCGGCTCGCCGGCCTGGGTCGGCCAGTACAGGCCGTTCTTCTTGCCCGGCGAGCTTTCGAAGCGCGCCGCGTATTCGCGCACGCCGTTGCCGTCGCGGTCGACCGTCGCGTACTCCATCTGCGCGTCGTAGATCGCCAGCATCGTCTGCATCACCGCCAGTTCGTTGCGACCGATGCGGCGGATCCGCATCTCCTCGGCGCCGGCGCGCGCGTCGAACTGCCAGCCCTGCGCCTTCCTGATGATCGGGATCGGCATGGTCCAGCCATCAGTGCCCACCGCCACCATCGCCGTCGCATCGCCTTCGCGCCTGATCGAATGCGCCTTCGCCCACTCGGCGACGAAGCGATAGCGCAACTCGGCGCCGACCGGCGGGATGTAGCGGCGGAAGTCGGCGCCCAGCAGGGCGCGCATCGCGTCGTCGTCGCTTCGCGCGACCGCGTCGCCAAAGGCGTCCATCGCCGCCTCCGGCGACGCGAAGGCCTTCTGCTGCGCGAATGCCGCCGGCGTCAGGGCGAAGCAAAGTGCCAGCGCGCCGGCGATTCCGGCCAGGCGGAGGGTCATCACCGTACGTTTCGAGTTGTTCGTGATTGGCATCTTCCGGCTCCCTTAGCGCCTGCCGCCCCGACCGCCGCCACCGCGCGGCGCACCGCCACCGCTTGGCCGCGCCGCCGGCGCGGGCCGCGCCGCCGGTCGCGCTGACGGGCTGGGCCGCGAGGCCGCGGCACCACCACCGCGATTGGCCGACATCGACCGGTCGCTGGCGCTGCCACGGTTGAAGTCGCGCTGTGCCGCGCCGGCGTTGCCGACGTTCGAGAACGCGTTGTCGCGGCTCGCCCCGCCCCGGTCGATGCCGCCGGCCCGATCGGCAGCGCCGGCACCACGGTCGGCGGTCGCCGGCCGGTCGCCGACCCGGCCACGGTCCGCCCCTGCCGCCCGGTCCGCCGGCCGCGCCGCGGCCCGGTCACCGGCACCGTCGCGGCCACGGAAATCCTGGCGCCGGTCGGCACCGGCGACGTCACGGCCATACCTCTCGCGGCTGGCCTTGTCGCGATAGGCCACGCCCTGCCGGTGGTTGGCGTCGTGCCGCCACTGGCCGCCGCTGCCGATGTTGGTCCGGTTGAAGTTGCGGTCGATGTTGATCGCCTTGTTGACGTTGATGTTGACGTCGCCGCGGCCCCAGTTGCAGCCGCCAAAGATCGCCCCGGCGGCAAACCCCCAGGCGACGCCCCAGGCGAAGCCGGCGCCCCAGCCGCCGGGGTAGTAGATCGGCGAAGGCGGCCAGTAAAAGGGCGGGTAATAGGGATAGGCCCAGACGCCGTAGACGACCGTCGGGTTGTACGACGGCACGTAGATCACCTGCGGCTGCGCCGGCTCGATGATGATGACCTGCTGCTGCGCCTGCTGCTCGACCACCACCTTCTGCTGCTCGGTCGACTTCAGGTTGCCGCTGGCCTGCGCCTTGGCGCGCAGCCGCTGAACGGCATCGAGCACCGCCTTCTGGTCGGCCAGGAACGCGTCGCCCAGCTTCTGCGTCCAGTCGATCTTCTCGTTCATCGGCTCGAGGACCTGCGGAAACGCGACCATCGACTTGACGCTGATGTCCCAGGGCTGGCTCTCGACCGCCTTGACGGCATCGTCGCCCTTGACGTTCGGATTGGCCTTCAGCCAGCGCGCCGCCTGCACGATCTCGAGCGGATAGGTCGAGGCCATCAGCACCTGCGACAGCAGGTCGTCCGGATACAGCGCGATCGGCGCCACCAGGGCCTCGATCTCCTCCGGCTTGAACGGCGAGGCTTCCGCTGCCGCCGGCGCCGGCGACGAAGGCGGGCTCTGCGCCTGCGCTTGCGCCGGCACGATGCCGCCGGCGACCATCGATACCGAGACCAGCATCACCAGGACGCGCCTGACGAAAAGCCTGCCCGATGCAGTCATGAATCCCCCTTCTTGCCGTCGATGCCGCGCCGCGCCGCCGGCGCGGCGCAGCAGATATTACTTGGCTGCCGCCGGAGCATGGAGGCTCGCCGCGCGCGGACCGCTGCCCATGGCCGGTACGCGTCAATCGACGTTCGCCGGCCACCCGGTTCAGGACGATCGGGCGGCGGCGCTGGCCTTGGCCTGCCGCGGCGAGCCGGCTCGGCCGCCGATGCAGTTCTGATCGAGGACAGGAAGCGCGATGTCCCAAGGGACAACAATGTCATCTGCATGTTCGGCTGCCGAGGCCGGCAGCCCGTTTGTTGCACCGGAGGTCACCATGGCAAACGCGCTCGCTGGACGAGGCGCAACCACGCCGGGAACCCCGGCCGCTCAAAAGGCGGCGCACGGGTTTCCCTGGAAAGCACTGCTGCCGGTCGTCGTCGCCGGCGCCATTGCGCTGTTCCCCGCTCCCGAAGGCCTGGCCCAGCACGCCTGGTACTTCTTCGCCATCTTTGCCGGCGTGATCGTCGGCCTGATGCTCGAGCCGCTGCCGGGCGCGGCGATCGGGCTGATCGGCGTGGTGCTCGTCACGGTGCTATCGCCGTACGTGCTCTTCGGTCAGGAAGAGCTGGCCAAGGCCGGCTTCAAACCGGCCACCGCCAGCCTGTCGTGGGCACTGTCCGGCTTCAGCAACTCGACGGTGTGGCTGATCTTCGCCGCCTTCATGTTCGCGCTCGGCTACGAGAAGAGCGGGCTGGGCAAGCGCATCGCGCTGCTGCTGGTCAAGGCGATGGGTAAGCGCACACTTACACTGGGTTACGCGGTGACGATCGCCGACGTGCTGCTGGCGCCGTTCACGCCGTCGAACACGGCCCGCAGCGGCGGCACGATCTACCCGGTGATCCGCAACCTGCCGGCGCTGTATGGCAGCAAGCCCAACGACCCGTCGTCGCGGCGCGTCGGCGGCTACCTGATGTGGACGGCGATCGCCGCCACGACGGTCACCAGTTCGATGTTCGTCACCGGTATGGCGCCGAACCTGCTGGCGGTCGAGATGGCCAGCAAGACCGCCGGCGTGGCGATCAGCTGGACCGACTGGTTCGTCGCCTTCGCGCCGGTGGGCGCGGCGCTGCTGCTGGTGCTGCCGCTGGCCGTCTACTTCCTCTATCCGCCGCAAGTGAAGAGCGGCGACGAGGTGCCGACGTGGGCCGGCGCCGAGCTGGCCAAGCTGGGCGGGCTGACGCTGCGCGAGATCGAGCTGGCGGTGCTGGTGCTGCTGGCGCTCACGCTGTGGATCTTCGGCGGCGCGGTGATCAACGCCACCACGGTGGCGATGGCGGTGATCGTGCTCATGGTGCTGCTGCGAGTGGTCAGCTGGGATGACATCCTCGCCAACAAGGCGGCTTGGAACACGCTGGTGTGGTTTGCCACGCTGGTGGCGCTGGCCGACGGGCTGAACCGGGTCGGCTTCGTCAAGTGGTTCGCCGACACCGTCGGCGCGCAGATGGCCGGCTTCCCGCCGACGATGGCGATGCTGCTGCTGGTCGCGGTGTTCTTCTTCACCCACTACCTGTTCGCCAGCATCACCGCGCACGTGACGGCGATGCTGCCGGTGATGCTCGCCGTCGGCATGGGCATCCCGGGGCTCGACGTCCGCACGTTCGCGCTGCTGCTGGTGCTGACGCTCGGCATCATGGGCATCCTGACCCCGTATGCCACCGGCCCGAGCCCGGTGTATTTCGGCAGCGGCTACATCCCGGCCAAGGACTACTGGCGGCTGGGCGCGATCTTCGGCGTGATCTTCTTCGTCGCGCTGCTGGCGATCGGCCTGCCCTGGCTGGCGATCATCGGCTGATTACGGCGACGCCGCGCTCGCGGGCGACGGTTGCCGAGCGAACGGCGGCTCGACGATCGGCCGCCGCGCCGCAGCGGCGCCGCAGCGTCTCGCGGCCGGCTACGTCCGGCCCGCGTAGGGGTTGTGCAGCGATTCGACCAGCTCGTGCAGCACCTGCCGGATCTGCGCCTCGTCGCACTCCATCAGCACGGCATCCTCGAACGCGTCCTGCGCAAGCTGCGCGAGCTCGCGGTAGTTGTCGTTCAGCACCTTGATCTTCTCGACGCACGACACCGGCGCGCCGTCGGCCAGCCGCCAGACGGGCGGCTTGGCGTCAGCATGGGTGGCCATCGCCGTGACCTCCGCAGGAACACCCGGCAAGCGTAACCCGCCGCAAGGCGCCGGGCCCGCAGCACCGCAGCCGCGTCAGTCGCAATGCAGCTGTTCGCGCAGCGGCGTCCCCGCCTGCAGCCCGAGGCCCGCCGCGATCGCGTTCAGCCGCGAGACCACGCCGTGCTCCCACGAATCCAGCGCCTCGCCGATGCGCGCCGAAGTGTGGGCGACCGTGACCGCGGCGATGCCGTCGGCGGCGAGCAGGTCGAGCGCGGCGATGCCGGCGCCGTCCTTGCCGACGCCGGCGTCGTTGAAGACGTACAGCCAGGCGCGCACCGCGCGCGCGTATCGCACCACGCTGGCGCCGCCGTGCGAGCCGGTGACGACCAGCTGACCCGCGTGCGCCAACCCGACCTGGGTGACCGAGTCGAGCAGGACCAGGCCCGGCGCGGCAACAGGCATGGCGGCGGGAACGCCGTTCAGCCCTTGAGCAGCCCCTCGGCCTTCAGCGTGTCGAGCACCTTCGGCCGCGCGCCGATGCGGCCGACGTAGGCGGCGAGCCTCGGCCAGCGGGCCAGGTCGACGTCGACGAACCTGCCCCAGCCGAGCACGGTGAACAGGTACGCGTCGGCGACCGTGAAGTGCTCGCCGAGCAGGAACGGCGCATTGCCGAGCGCCTTGTCCTGGTAGTCGAGCCGCTTCTCGAGCCGCGCCCGCGCCGATGCCTTGGCAGCCTCGGGCGCCGCCGCATCAAACAGCCCGCCGAAGTTCTTGTGCAGCTCGGTGGCGATGAAATTCAGGCACTCGATCAGGTGGTAGCGCTCCATCGTGCCCGGCGCCGGGGCGAGCCGCTTCTCCGGCACCTGGTCGCCGATCCACAGCATGATCGCCGGCCCCTCGGTCAGCACGCTGCCGTCCTCGAACTGCAGCGTCGGCACGTAGCCCTTGGGATTGATGCGCAGGAAGTCGGCGTCGCTCGCCGTCTTCTTCGTCTTCAGGCTGACCCGCTCCAGCTCGAAGCGCAGGCCGGCCTCGCGCAGGGCGATGTGCGGCGCCAGCGAGCTGGAGCCGGGACTGAAGTAAAGCTTCATCGGAGTCTCCCCTCGTGCTTTGCCGACGAGGATAGCAAGCAGCCCGGCAGCGACCGCGCAGGCGAGAACCGCCAGGCGGCCGATCGCGAGACGGCGCAGCGGCTCGTCGGCGAGACACCCATTTCCGTTAGTCCGATCACCCGAACGGCGAGCGCGGCGCCGCACGCCTCTCGACTGACAGGACAGGACACGAGCAGCGCACCGCCCGCGCAACGCGGGTTCGCCCGCGCGGCATCCGACCGATGCGCACTTAGACTCTCGCGCGTGCAAAAGGCTGCGCTCGTTCTTCTTTCCGGAGGCCAGGACTCCGCCACCTGCCTGGCGTGGGCGCTGGCGCGCTTCGAGCGCGTCGAGACGATCGGCTTCGACTACGCGCAGCGGCGCAAGGTCGAAGTCGACGGGCGGCTGGGCTTCATCGCCGCGCTTCGCCAGCGGTTCCCGCGCTGGGGCGCCAAGCTCGGCAGCGACCACCGCGTCGAAATGGGCGAGCTCGCACAGCTGGCCGGGACCGCGCTGACGCCCGAGGCGGCCGCCCGCCTGGCGGCGAAGGGGCTGCCCGAGAACTTCGTGCCGGGCCGCAACCTGATCTTCTTCACCCACGCGGCGGCCGTGGCCTACCGGCGCGACATGCAGGTGCTGGTCGGCGGCATGTGCGAGACCGATTACTCGGCCTACCCCGACGGCCGCGACGACACGCTCAAGGCGCTGCAGGTCGCGCTGTCGCTCGGCATGGATCACCCGGTGACGATCGAGACGCCACTGATGTGGCTGGACAAGGCCGCCACCTGGCAGCTGGCGCACGAGCTCGGTGGCGACGCGCTGGTGCAGCTGATCCGCGAGGAAACGAACAGTTGCTACCTCGGCGAGCGCAGCAAGCTGTTCGACTGGGGGCGCGGCTGCGGCCTGTGCCCGGCCTGCGGCCTGCGCGCCTCCGGCTGGCAGGCCTGGCAGGCCAGCCGCGCCGCCCAGACCGGCTGAGGACCGCGATGCACGGGGCCGGCGGCGATGCACTTCGAGCACCTGGTCCAGATCAATGACCCGCTGCAGCCGCTGCTGACCGAGGTGTCGCGGCCGCAGCTGTGGCGCGGTCTTCTGCGGCGCGCCGAGCGGCCGGCCGAGTTCGTGCTCGGCCTGGCCGGAGCGACGATCGACCGCCGCATCGAGGCGCCTGGGCAGCTGCTGCTCGAGCGCACCCTGGACTTCGGCGCCTTCCGGGTCCGCGACCGCGTGCGCCTGAGCGACGACGGGGTCAGCGTCACCGAGGTCGAGGCAGCGCAAGCCTATCCGGCCAGCCGGCTGACGATCCGCATCGAGGAGCCGGCCGAGGGCAGCCTGTTCCTGCGCTTCACCTATGAGTCCGACGAGGGCGCCGGCAGCGGCGAGCTCGAGGCGCTGACCCGCCAGCTGCGCGAGCAGGCCTACCGCAGCGCCGACATCGACACGGTCTGGCGGATCCGCGACCTGGTCGAGCGGGGCGAGCTGGCCTAGCAGCGGCCGGACCCGCCGGAAGAGGCAGGTACCCGGCCACCCATCAGGGGTATCGCCGTCGGCCCGCGCATCGTCGACGATCCGCAACCGCGACCATGACGACCGGCTCGGAATGGTCGACACCGGCCTGACCGCGCAGCGGGCGGTCCTGGCCACATCCCCGTGCGACGGGGCAGACATCACTCACCATGGGGAGACGACGATGAAAACGAGACTACTGCCGGTCGCAGCGGCAGTCGGTGCCGCCTTTGCCTTGCTGTCCGCCCCCGCGCAGGCAACCAACGGCTACTTCTCGCACGGCTACGGCATCAAGTCGATCGGCATGGGCGGCGCCGGCATCGCGCTGCCGCAGGACGCGATCGCCGCGGCGATCAACCCGGCCGGCATGGCGATGCTTGGCAACCGGCTCGACTTCGGCCTGAACTATTTCCGTCCGACCCGCGAGTCGCAGCTGGTCGGCAGTCCGCTGCCTTTCAACGGCACGGTCTACGAGGGCAACGAGAAGTCGGACTTCTTCATTCCGGAGTTCGGCTACAACCAGATGCTGAACAGCAGCATGTCGGTCGGCGTCAGCGTCTACGGCAACGGCGGCATGAACACCTTCTACGACAAGCCGTTTCCGCTGTTCGGCCAGACCCAGCCCGGCGTCGACCTGTCGCAGCTGTTCGTCGCGCCGACCTTCGGCTACAAGGTCAACGCCGATCACGCGCTCGGCGTGTCGCTGAACCTCGCCGTGCAGCGCTTCAAGTCCTACGGGCTGGAGAACTTCACCGGCGACGGCTCGAACCCGATGGCGCCGCGCTTTTCGATGTATCCGGACAACGTCACCAACAACGGCTACGAGTGGTCCTACGGATATGGCCTGCGGGTGGGCTATCTGGGCCGGTTCTCGCCGTACTTCGCGCTCGGCCTGACCTACCAGACCAAGACCTGGATGACCGATCTCGACAAGTACAGAGGCCTGTTCGCCGAGCAGGGCGGCTTCGACATCCCGGCCAACTACGGCATCGGCATCACGGTCACGCCGACCAAGGACCTGGCGATCGCCTTCGACGTGGTGCGGATCGACTACTCGGGGATCAAGTCGGTCAACAACCCGCTGCTGCCGAACCTGTTCCAGGCGCCGCTCGGCGCCGACGGCGGCGCTGGCTTCGCTTGGCAGGACGTCACCGCCTACAAGCTCGGCGTGCAGTACGCGATCAACCCGCAGCTGACGATCCGCGGCGGCTACAACTACGGCAAGCAGCCGATCCCGTCCGGCGAGACCTTCTTCAATTTCCTCGCGCCGGGCGTGGTCGAGGACCACTGGACGCTCGGCGCCACCTGGACGCTGGCCAACAAGTCGGAGCTGAGCTTCGCCTTCATGTACGCACCGACGGTCACCGTCAACGGCTCGAACTCGATCCCGCCGCCGTTCGGCGGCGGCGACATCAACCTGAAGATGAAGCAGATGTCGTTCGGCGTCGCCTACGGCTGGAACTTCTGAGCGCGCAGGCCTGGCGCCGGTGCAGGCTGCCGGCCCCAGCGCAAGACGAAGGGCGGGGCTGTCCCCGCCCTTTTTCGTTGGCCAATTCCCAAGCGAGCCGGACCAGACCCAGACGGCTTCATCGATGACGAAGCGTTCGGGCGGGCCGAGGCCAAGGCCAT
>CP070661.1:3000199-3027049 GCA_020355165.1 Burkholderiales bacterium | reverse complement strand
TGCGGTGGTGTTCTTCGGCACCATCGCCAAGCGCAAGGTTTCGCACATCTACGTCGCCAACTGGTTCTTCGGCGCCTTCATCATCACGGTGGCGCTGCTGCACATCATCAACTCGGTCGCCATGCCGGTGAGCCTGACCAAGTCGTACTCGGCCTACCCGGGGGCGATCGACGCGATGGTGCAGTGGTGGTACGGGCACAACGCGGTGGGCTTCTTCCTGACCGCCGGCTTCCTCGGGATCATGTACTACTTCATCCCCAAGGCGGCCGGCCGCCCGGTGTACTCGTACCGCCTGTCGGTGGTGCACTTCTGGGCGCTGATCTTCACCTACATGTGGGCCGGGCCGCACCACCTGCACTACACGGCGCTGCCCGACTGGGCGCAGTCGCTCGGCATGATCTTTTCGCTGATCCTGCTGGCGCCGAGCTGGGGCGGAATGATCAACGGCATCATGACCCTGTCGGGCGCGTGGCACAAACTGCGCGACGACCCGATCCTGAAGTTCATGATCGTCTCGCTGTCGTTCTACGGCATGTCGACCTTCGAGGGGCCGATGATGTCGATCAAGACCGTCAACGCGCTGTCGCACTACACGGACTGGACCATCGGCCACGTGCATTCCGGCGCGCTCGGCTGGGTCGGCTTCATCTCGATGGGCGCCATCTACTACCTGCTGCCGCGCCTGTACGGCCGCACCGAGATGTACTCGATGAGGCTGGTGACGCTGCACTTCTGGATCGCCACCATCGGCATCGTGCTGTACATCGCGGCGATGTGGATCGCCGGCGTGATGCAGGGCCTGATGTGGCGCGCGGTGAACGAGGACGGCACGCTGACCTACACCTTCATCGAGAGCATCAAGGCGACCTATCCCTTCTACACGATCCGCCTGCTCGGTGGCCTGATGTACCTCGCCGGCATCTGTGTCATGGGCTACAACGTCCTGAAGACAGTGCGGGCCGGCAAGCCGGTCGACGACCCGGTGCCGGCGGCGCTGGCGCACGCCTGATCGAGGAAAGCGAGGAACGACAACCATGAAGCTCACACACGACTTCATCGAGCGCAATTCCTGGCTGATGATCATCCTGATCGTGCTGGTGGTCGCCGTCGGCGGCCTGGTCGAGATCGTGCCGCTGTACTTCCAGAGGCAGACCACCGAGCCGGTGGCCGGCATCAAGCCGTACGAGCCGCTGCGGCTGGTCGGCCGCGACATCTACATCCGCGAGGGCTGCTACAACTGCCACTCGCAGATGGTGCGCCCCTTCCGCGCCGAGACGCTGCGCTACCAGGGCCACTACTCGGTGGCCGGCGAGTTCGTCTACGACCACCCGTTCCAGTGGGGCAGCAAGCGCACCGGGCCCGACCTGGCCCGCGTCGGCGGCCGTTATTCGGACGAGTGGCACCGCGTGCACCTGAACAACCCGCGTGACGTGGTGCCGGAGTCGAACATGCCCGCCTACTCGTGGCTGGCGGAGGCGAGTGTCGAGGGCGCCGACGTGCAGGCGCGCATGCGGGCGCTGCGCCGGCTCGGCGTGCCCTACACCGACGAGCAGGTTGCCAAGGCGCCGGAGGCGCTGAAGGGCAGGACCGAACTCGACGCGCTGATCGCCTACCTGCAGGGGCTGGGCGTCGAGATGCGCAGCGTGCGCACCGGAGGCTGACCATGGACGTCAACGACCTGCGCGCGCTGGCCACGGTGCTGGCGTTCGCGGCCTTCATCGGCATCGTCTGGTGGGCCTGGCACCGCAACAGTCAGAAGGGGTTCGAGGAGGCGGCGCGCCTGCCGTTCGCCGACGACGAGCTGCATGACCGCACTCTGGGGAGCGGCCGAGAATGAGCGACTTTACGAGCGTTTTCTGGGACTACTTCATCGCCGTCATCACCGTCGTGTCGGTGATCGGCTGTGGCGTGTTCCTCTGGTCGCAGAGCAAGCGCCGGGTCAAGGTCGGCGCCGGGACGGAGCCGGACACCACCGGGCACGTGTGGGACGGCGACCTGCAGGAGTTCCACAACCCGCTGCCGCGCTGGTGGATGTGGCTGTTCTACATCACGGTCGTCTTCTCGGTCGTCTACCTGATCCTGTATCCGGGGCTCGGCAGCCAGTTCAAGGGCATCCTGAACTGGACCTCGGGCGGCCAGCACCAGGCCGAGGTGAAGGCGGCGCAGGACAGGTACGGCCCGCTGTTCGCCTCCTACCTGAAGATGGACGTGGCGGCAGTGGCGGCCGACGAGCGCGGCCGGCAGATGGGAGCCCGCATCTTCCAGAACAACTGCGCGCAGTGCCACGGTTCCGACGGGCGCGGCTCGCGCGGCTTTCCCAACCTGACTGACGGCGAGTGGCAGTGGGGCGGCGCGCCCGAGGCGATCAAGACGACGATCGTCGAGGGTCGCAAGGCGGCGATGCCGCCGATGGCCGCCGCGGTCGGCGGCGCGGCGGACGTCGAGGATGTCGCCCACTACGTGCTGTCGCTTTCCGGCTCGGCGCACGACTCGGTGCGCGCGGCGCGCGGCAGGGACAAGTTCGCCGCCTGCGCCGCCTGCCATGGTGCCGACGGCAAGGGCAACCCGGCGCTGGGCTCGGTCGACCTGACCAACAAGACCTGGCTGTACGGCGGCACGGTGGCCACGATCAGCGAGACCATCACCAAGGGCCGCAGCGGCGTGATGCCGGCCTGGAAGGGGCTGCTCAGCGAAGCCGAGATCCACCTGGTCGCCGCCTACGTCTACGGGCTGGCCAACCCCGGTCAGTCGGCCTCGTCGTCGGCGAAGAAGTGAGCGGTCGGCGCTGCGCGTGTCGCCGCGCAGCGCCGCCGGCAGTCGGCTGAACAGGCAATGAACGCCGTCGACGAAGGCCGGAAGGTGCAGGAAGCATCGACGTCGGCGGCCAGGCAGGCCGACGCGGTCGAGTCGCTGTACGCCAAGCGGGTCGAGATCTACCCGCGCCAGAAGATCGGCAGCGGCCTGGCCTGGTTCCAGAAGTGGCGCTGGGCCGCGGTGTGGGCCACGCAGATCGTCTTCTACGGCCTGCCGTGGCTGATGTGGAACGACCGCCAGGCCGTCCTGTTCGAACTGACGGCGCGGCGCTTCTACATCTTCGGCCTGGTGCTGTGGCCGCAGGACATCGTCTTCCTGACCGGCATCCTGATCATCGCCGCCTTCGCGCTGTTCCTGTTCACCGCGGTCGGCGGCCGCCTGTGGTGCGGCTACGCCTGCCCGCAGACCGTCTACAGCGAGATCTTCATGTGGATCGAGCGGCGCATCGAGGGCGACCGCACGCGCCGCATGCTGCTCGACCGCGAGCCGATGAGCGCGCGCAAGTTCCTGCTCAAGGCGGGCAAGCACGCGGCGTGGATCGCCGCGTCCCTGTGGACCGGCTACTCCTTCGTCGGCTACTTCACGCCGATCCGCGAGCTCGGCGCCGAGCTGCTCGCCCTGCAGATCGGCGGCTGGTCGGCGTTCTGGATCCTGTTCTACGGCTTCGCCACCTACGGCAATGCCGGCTGGATGCGCGAACAGGTGTGCAAGTACATGTGCCCGTACGCGCGCTTCCAGAGCGCGATGTTCGACCAGGACACGCTGATCATCACCTACGACGAGGCGCGCGGCGAGCCGCGCGGCGCCGGCAGCCGCAAGAAGAGCCGCGCCGAGCTGGGACTGGGTGACTGCGTCGACTGCGGCCTGTGCGTGCAGGTCTGCCCGACCGGCATCGACATCCGCAATGGACTGCAGTACGAGTGCATCGGCTGCGCCGCCTGCATCGACGCCTGCAATCACACGATGGACAAGGTCGGCCTGCCGAAGGGCCTGGTGCGCTACTCGACCACCAACGCGATGCGCCAGGCGCTCGACTCAGGGGCCATGTGGCAGCGCGTGTTCAGACCGCGCGTACTGGTCTACGGTGGCTTCCTGCTGGCCATCACGATCGCGCTGGCGGCCGCCCTCGCGCTGCGCGTGCCGCTGAAGGTCGATCTGATCCGCGACCGCGGCGCGCTGGCGCGCGAGGCCGACGGCGGCCAGGTCGAGAACGTCTACCGGATGCAGGTGTCGAACACGACCGAGGCGCGCCGCGCCTACCTCGTCTCGGCCGCCGGGCTGCCCGGCCTGGCCGTCGGGTCGGAGACCCGTTTCGAGGTCGGCCCGGCGGTGGTGGCGTCGATCCCCCTGCGCCTGCTCGCCGACGGCGAGCAGGTCGCGCCGGGATCGCACAAGGTCACGGTGGAGGTGCGCGCCGAGGACGACGCCGGCGTCGTCGTTCGCGAGACCACCACCTTCATCGGCCTGCGCCGCTGAGCGCAGGCCGCGGGATTGGCGATGCAGGAGCCGCGCATGCACAGCACGACCGCACCCTGGTACCGGCAGCGCTGGCCGTGGCTGCTGATGGTGCCGCCGCTGGCGGCGGTGATCGGCGGCGCGATCACCATCGTGCTGGCCGTGCGCAGCAACGACGGCATGGTCGCCGCCGATTACTACAAGCGGGGGCTGGCGATCAACGCCGAGCTGTCGCGCAGCCGGCGCGCGGCCGAGCTCGGGCTGGCTGCCGAGGTGCGCACCGGCGGCGAGGCTGCCGGCGACAGCGTCGACGTACGTCTGACCAGCGCCGGGCCGGGCGTGCCGCCCGAGGCGGCGCTGCGCGTGCGGCTCGTTCATCCGGGCCGAAGCGGCGCCGACCGGTCGGCCACGCTCGGCCGCGTCGCCGCCGATGCCGAGGGACGCAGCGCCGAGTACCGCGGCGCCTGGGGCGAGGCGACCGAGTTGCATGCGCCGGTGGCCTGGCGCGTGGTCATCGAAGGGCGCGACTGGCGGCTCGACGGCGGCATCGCCGCCGGCGAGGTGCGCAGCTTCAGGCTGTTGGCCGGACAGTGAGCGGCAGGTTGGCGCAGGAGGCGAAGATGCTGGCCAGCAGCACCACGCAGCGGATCCTCTGGGTGCTATGGCCGTCGTTCCTGGTTGCCGCGGTGGCCGAACTGCTCGTCTTCGCGGTGATCGATCCGGCCGATCTGCACGTCTTCGGCGTGCCGGTGCAGGCTGGGCGGATGCCCATTTACACGATCGGTTTCTTCTTCTTCTGGGCGGTTGGCGCCGCCGCTGCCGCGCTGACGGTGTTCCTGCGGCGCTCGCCGGTCGAGGTCAATCGCTGCCCGGTCGAAGCCGAAGACCGGCCGCCGGAATGCCCGAAGCGGCCCGACGGGGAGGGCCCGCCCGGCTGACCAGCCGGGATCGGTCCGCGCTTGCCGCGCGCGCCGCTGCGCTGGGCGGTCGAAAAAAAAGCGCGGCCGGACCGCGCCCTCGGTTCAGTGCGGCTCGACCGGCGGACCCTGGCCAGCCATGATCGAGCGCAGGCCCTCCGGGTCGACGATGCGGACGTGCTTCTGGTTGACCTCGATGAGGCCGTCGGTGGCGAAGCGCGACAGGGCGCGGCTGACGGTCTCCAGCTTCAGGCCGAGGAAGCTGCCGATCTCGGCGCGCGTCATCCGCAGCACGAACTCCGAGCGGGAGTAGCCGCGCGCCTCGAACCGCTGCGACAGGTTCAGCAGGAAGGCGGCCAGCCGCTCCTCGGCATGCATGCTGCCCAGCAGCAGCATGACGCCGTGCTCGCGGACGATCTCGCGGCTCATCACCTTGTGGAAGTGGCTGCGCAGCGCGGGTACCGAGGTGGCGACCTCCTCGATGCGGTCGTAGGGGATCACGCAGACTTCGGTGTCCTCCAGCGCCACCGTGTCGCAGGAGTGCTGCTCGCTGCTGATGCCGTCCATGCCGACCAGCTCGCCGGCCATGTGGAATCCGGTGACCTGCTCGCGGCCGTCAGCGGAAACGACCGTGCTCTTCAGGAAGCCCAGCCGCACCGCGTAGAGCGACTCGAAACGATCGCCGGCCCGGAACAGCGAGTCACCCCGCTTGACCCGCTTGCGCGTCGCCACCAGCTCCTCGAGCTTGTCGACCTCCGGCAGCGACAGCCCCACCGGCAGGCAGAGTTCGCGCAGGTTGCAGTTCGAACACGCTACTTTCAGATGGAGCGCGGAAAAGCTCGGCGCGTTCATCACAGGTCTCCGCAGGCTTCGATCAGGCGCTCTTGCAGCCGGGTTGAGAGTAACCGGACCCGTATCATACAAACATTGCGCAACCCGGAGCGGGCGATGCCGGAGTCGCCTCCGCCGGTCGTGCGCAGCGCGCTTTTTCCCTCTTGGCAGCAGGACTTTGTCGGCCGCAGCGGTTGACCGCCATCAAGCCGGGCCGAGGGGTGACTCGAATAATCGCCGGGCCGGGTCGGCCACGATCGGTGCGCCGCGGCGAGGCCACAGGACGCGTATGCTTGCCCCCGTCATGACCGTCAAAGACATCGAGCTGCCGGGCGAGGCGCTGCTGCGCCGCTTCGACCACCCGGGCCCGCGCTACACCTCGTATCCGACTGCCGATCGCTTCGTCGAGGCCTTCGACGCGGCGGCGTTCGCCGCACGGCTTGCCAGCCGCGGCGACCAGCCATCTCCGCCGGGGCTGTCGGTCTACGTGCACGTCCCGTTCTGCGACAAGGTCTGCTACTACTGCGCCTGCAACAAGGTCGTCACCCGTCATCACGAGCGCGCCGCCGATTACCTGCGGGCGCTGCAGATCGAGGCCGACCTGGTGAGCGGACTGCTGACCGGACCGCGCGAGCTCGAGCAGCTGCACTTCGGCGGCGGCACGCCGACCTTCCTCAGCAACGCCGAGCTTCAGCAGGTGATGGCGATGCTGACGCAGCGCTTCCCGCTGGCCGACGGAGTCGAATGCAGCATCGAGGTCGATCCGCGATCGACGCCCGCCGACAAGGTGCGCACGCTGGCGCAGCTCGGCTTCAATCGCATGTCGGTCGGCGTGCAGGACTTCGACCTGCAGGTGCAGAAGGCGGTGAACCGCCTGCAGAGCTACGAGATGACCAAGGAAACGATCGACACCGCGCGCGAAGCGGGGTTCAAGTCGGTCAACCTGGACCTCATCTACGGCCTGCCGAAACAGACCCGCGACAGCTTCTCGCGCACCCTCGACCGGGTGCTCGAACTGTCGCCGGAGCGCATCGCGCTGTACCACTACGCCCACCTGCCCGAGCGTTTCAAGACGCAGCGCCGGATCGTCGCGGCGGAGCTGCCGCCGTCGGAGGAGAAGACGCACATCATGCTCGACGCGATCAGCCGGCTGTCCGAGGCCGGCTATCGCTACATCGGCATGGATCACTTCGCCAAGGACACCGACGATCTGGCCCGCGCGCAGGTGCTCGGCCGCCTGCACCGCAACTTCCAGGGCTACTCGACGCGGCCCGACTGCGACCTGATCGGGCTCGGCGTCAGCTCGATCAGCAAGGTCGGCCCGACCTACTCGCAGAGCGTGCGCGAGCTCGACGAGTACTACGACCGCCTGCATGCCGGCCTGCTGCCGACGGCGCGCGGCGTGCAGCTCGACCGCGACGACCTGCTGCGGCGGGCGGTCATCATGGCGCTGATGTGCCACTTCGAGGTCAGCAAGGAAGGCATCGAGTCGGCGCACGTGATCAAGTTCGACGAGTACTTCCAGCGCGAGCTTCAGGACCTGCGCAGCTTCGAGGAGGCCGGGCTGGTCGAGATCACGCACGACTGGATCAGCGTGCGGCCGAGGGGCAAGCTGCTGGTGCGTGGCATCGCCATGGTCTTCGATCGCTACCTGCGCCAGGACCAGCGTCTGCGCCGCTACTCGAAGATCGTCTGACCCGCCATGAAGGTGGCCGCTGCGGCCCAGGGTCCCGCGCCGCGCCGCCGGCGGCCGTGCACGCCGCCCGCCTCCGCTTGGCGGGCGCAGCGCCCGCCACGCCGTCCCGGCAGGTCGTGACGGCAGGCCGCGGCCACCCGGACCGGCCGCCATGGAGCCTTCGCTGAATTCGCTGGCGGCGCAGTCGTTCGCCGCCTTTTCGCTGGCCCTGCTCGGCGGGCTGCACTGTGCCGGCATGTGCGGCGGGATCGTCGGCGCCCTGCAGCTGAACCGCCCCCCCGGCGTCTCGGCGGCGCGGCTGGCGGCCGGCTATCACGCCGGCCGCGTGGTCAGCTACTCGCTGGCCGGCATGCTCGCCGGAACCCTGGGCGCGGCGCTCTACGCTGCCGACGTCCTGCCGGTGCAGGCGGCGCTGCTGCTGATCGGCAGCTCCATGCTGCTTGCCATCGGCGTGTCGATGTTCGGCCGCGCCGCCTGGATGAGGCGCATCGAACCTGCCGGTGTATGGCTGTGGCGACTGATCGGCCCGCTCGCCCGCCGCGTCTACCCGCCGCGGACGGCAGCCCAGGCGCTCGCCGCCGGCCTCGCCTGGGGCTGGATTCCGTGTGGCATGGTCTACGCGGCGCTGCCGCTGGCGCTGGTGGCCGGCGGCCCGCTGCAGGGCGGGCTGGTGATGCTCGCCTTCGGTCTCGGCACGCTGCCCAACATGCTGGCCGTGGACGTCGCTGTGCACGGCATCGGCCGTGCGAGCCGGTCGGCACCGGCGCGCGCGATCGCCTGGGTCAGGCCGCTGGCCGGGGCAATGATCGTCGTGTTCGGAATCTCGGGACTGGCGCACGCGGCGCGTGTGGCCGGCGTGGCCGGGTCGGAGCACCCGGCGATTGCCATGTTCGCGCGGATCTGCCACCAGTGAGTGCCGCCGTGACGGCAGCCGGCGGCCCACGCTCGACGCCTTACCGTCGAGGTCTCACAGCCAGGCGGCGAGCAGCGTGCCGATCGTCAGCATCGCGCCGTAGATCAACTGCAGCATCACGGTACGCATCAGCAGCGCGTTGAAGCCGAGGCCGGGCGCTGTCGTGGGCAGGGCCCGCACCAGGCTGATCGCCCCCGGTAGCGCCAGCAGCGGCAGCCACAGCAGTTGGCTGCCGGTCTGCCAGACCAGCAGGGGCACCATCACGAACGGCGCCAGGGCCAGCACGGCGAACAGCCGGGCCGAGGCGCGCGCGCCGAACAGCACGGCAAACGTGCGCCGCCCGGTGCTGGCGTCGTGCGCGATATCGCGATGGTTGTTGACGACCAGCACGGCCGCCGCCAGCGCGCCGATCGCCGCTGCGGCGGTCAGCAGCGCCGGCGTCACCGCGCCGAGCTGGACATAGCCGCTGCCGATCACCGCGACCAGTCCGAAGAAGACGAAGACCATCAGCTCGCCCAGCGGCGTGTAGGCGATCGGGCGAGGCCCGCCCATGTAGGCAAGCGCAGCGACGATCGACGTCAGCCCCATCAGCAGCACCGGCAGCCCCCAACGTGCCACCAGCGGCAGCCCGACCAGGATCGTCGCCGCCACGGCCAGGACGATCGCCAGCCGCACTTCCCTCGGTGTCAGCAGGCCGCACGACGTAGCGCGCGGCAGGCCGACGCGGGTGCCGGTCTCGGCGCCGCGGGCCGTGTAGCCGACGTCGTTCTGCAGGTTGGCGATCGCCTGCAGCAGCACCGATGCCACCAGTGCCAGCGACGCGAACAGCACGTCGACCCGACCGCTTGCCAGATAGGCGACGCTGGTGCCGACGAACACCGGCACGGTGGCGATCCACAGGGTGCGGGTACGCACCGCGATGCGCCAGGCGTCGAGGGAGCCCGGCCGAACGTCGATACGGGCCGGGGCGGGGGCGGGGGAAGACATCGTGCAGCGACTCTCTGGCAGGCGCGAAAATACCGTGAAAGGCCTCCGCTGCGGCATCGCTGCCGGCCGGCCGGTCCGGCCGACTGGAGCGCGGTCCGCGCGCAGCCGGCGAACTGTAGCGCGAGTGGCGACGGGGGCGCTTGATATCATCGACGCCCTTCGAGTCAGCCCGGCCAGCTGCGGCCGCCGCAGCCGCTCCGCCGCATCGTCCCAAGCCATGAAGAGCGCCGAGATCCGCGAGCAGTTCCTGAAGTACTTCGAGTCCAAGGGCCACGCGATCGTGCGCGCCTCGTCGCTGGTGCCGGCCAACGACCCGACGCTGCTGTTCGTCAACAGCGGCATGGTGCAGTTCAAGGACGTGTTCACCGGCCGCGAGAAGCGCCCCTACACGCGGGCGACCACGTCGCAGAAGTCGCTGCGCGCCGGCGGCAAGCACAACGACCTGGAGAACGTCGGCTACACCGCGCGGCACCACACCTTCTTCGAGATGCTGGGCAACTTCAGCTTCGGCGACTACTTCAAGCGCGACGCGATCCGCTACGCCTGGCAGCTGCTGACCGAGGTCTACCGGCTGCCGGCGGAGAAGCTGTGGACCACGGTCTACGTCGACGACGACGAGGCCTACGACATCTGGACCAAGGACATCGGCGTGCCGGCCGAGCGCTGCATCCGCATCGGCGACAAGCCCGGCCAGCCGAAGTACGTCTCCGACAACTTCTGGCAGATGGCCGACACCGGCCCGTGCGGCCCGTGCTCGGAGATCTTCTACGACCACGGGCCCGAGGTGGCCGGCGGCCCGCCTGGCTCGCCGGAGGCCGACGGCGACCGCTACATCGAGATCTGGAACCTGGTCTTCATGCAGTTCGACCGCGACGAGAAGGGCACGCTGACCCCGCTGCCGAAGCCGTGCGTCGACACCGGCATGGGGCTGGAGCGGCTGGCGGCGGTGCTGCAGCACGTGCACTCCAACTACGAGATCGACCTGTTCCAGAACCTGATCAGGGCGGCGGCGCGCGAGACCGGCTGCCGCGACCTGGCGGACAATTCGCTGAAGGTGATCGCCGATCACATCCGCGCCTGCTCGTTCCTGATCGCCGACGGCGTCATTCCCGGCAACGAAGGGCGCGGCTACGTGCTGCGCCGGATCATCCGCCGCGCGCTGCGGCACGGCTACAAGCTGGGCCAGACCCGGCCGTTCTTCCACCGCATCGTCAGCGACCTGGCGGCCGAGATGGGGGCCGCGTATCCCGAGCTCGTCGAGATGCGCTCGCGCATCGAAGGGGTGCTGAAGCAGGAGGAGGAGCGCTTCGGCGAGACCCTCGAGCACGGCATGAAGATCCTCGACGGCGCGCTCGGCCGCCTCGGCAGCGGCGACGCGCGGCTGCTCGACGGCGAGACCGTGTTCCTCCTCTACGACACCTACGGCTTCCCGGTCGATCTGACCGCCGACATCTGCCGCGAGCGCAGCGTCACGGTGGACATGGCCGGCTTCGAGCAGGCGATGGAGCGGCAGCGCGAGCAGGCGCGCGCCGCCGGCAAGTTCAGGATGGCCGCCGGAGTGGACTACGCCGGCGCCAAGACCAAGTTCGTCGGCTACGACTACCTGACCGCCGAGGCCAAGGTGGTGGCGATGTACGTCGAGGGCACGGCGGTGAACGAGGTGCGCGCCGGGCAGAACGCGATCGTCGTGCTCGACATGACGCCGTTTTACGCCGAGTCCGGCGGCCAGGTCGGCGACGTCGGCGAGCTGGTCGGCGCCGGCGGGCTGTTCGAGGTTGCCGACACGCAGAAGATCCAGGCCGACGTGGTCGGCCACCACGGCACGGTCAGGACCGGCTCGCTCGAGTTCGGCGAGCGGGTCACGGCGCGCGTGAACGTGACCCGCCGCACGCGGTCAATGCACAACCACTCGGCCACCCACCTGATGCACGCGGCCCTGCGCCGGGTGCTCGGCGGCCACGTGCAGCAGAAGGGCTCGCTGGTCGACGCCGAGCGGACGCGCTTCGACTTCGCGCACGACAAGCCGGTGACGGCCGACGAGATCCGCCGCGTCGAGGAGATCGTCAACGACGCGATCCGCAGCAACGCCGCGGTGGCGGCCACGGTGATGAAGTACGACGACGCGATACGCGCCGGGGCGCTCGCCTTCTTCGGCGACAAGTACGGCGACGAGGTGCGGGTCGTTGCGATGGGTGATCACGGCGAGCGGCTGTCGACCGAGCTGTGCGGCGGCACGCACGTGAAGCGCACCGGCGACATCGGCATGTTCAAGATCGTCGCCGAGGGCGGCATCGCCGCCGGCGTGCGCCGCGTCGAGGCGGTGACCGGCGCCGGCGCGGTCGCCTGGGTGCAGAAGCTCGATGCGCAGCTGGCCGAGATCGCCGGCAGCCTGAAGGCGCCGGCCGCCGAGGTGCCGGCGAAGATCGGCGCGCTGCTGGAGAACGTGCGGGCGCTCGAGAAGGAACTGGGGCGGCTGAAGGGCAAGCTCGCCGCCAGCCAGGGCGAGGACCTCGCCGGACAGGCGATCGACATCAAGGGCATCAAGGTGCTGGCGGCAACGCTCGAGGGTGCCGATGCGAAGAGCCTGCGCGAGACGGTCGACCGGCTGAAGAACAAGCTGAAGACGGCGGCGATCGTGCTGGCGGCCGTCGACGGCGGCAAGGTGCAGCTGGCCGCCGGCGTCACCGCCGACGCGACGGCGAGGATGCCGGCCGGCGAACTGGTCAACTTCGTTGCCCAGCAGGTCGGCGGCAAGGGAGGCGGCCGCGCCGACCTGGCGATGGCCGGCGGCACCGATGCCGCCGCGCTGCCCAAGGCGTTGGCCAGCGTCAAGGGCTGGGCCGAGTCGAGGTTGTGATCCCGGCGCGCCGGCCCGCGAAGCCGTCGCGGCCCGCGTGACCGCCTGGCACTTCTGCCCGCTGTGCTCGGCACCTCTGGCGCGCAGCGTCGTCGACGAGCGCGAGCGCGATGCCTGCACCGGCTGCAGCTGGGTGCACTGGGACAACCCGACGCCGGTGGTGGCGGCCGTCGTCGAGTACGAAGGCAGCGTGCTGCTGGCGCGCAACCGCGACTGGCCGGAGAAGATGTTCGCGCTGGTCACCGGCTTTCTCGAGCGCGGCGAGAGTCCTGCCGACGCGGTGCGGCGCGAGGTCAAGGAGGAGACCGATCTGGATGCCGAGGCGGCGCACCTGATCGGCGTCTACGACTTCGCGCGGATGAACCAGGTGATCATCGCCTTCCACGTGCCGGCGCGCGGCACCGTGCGGCTGTCGGCGGAACTGGCCGACTACCGGCTGATCGAGCCGGCGAAGCTGCGGCCCTGGCCGCAGGGCACCGGGCAGGCGCTCGCCGACTGGATGCGGGCGCGCGGCCTGCCGGTACACTTTCTGCCGCTTGCGACCTGAAACGCACCGACACGCAGTTTCGCCCCATGTCCGCCGCGACCGCCTTCGACAAGGAACTCGACGCCAGGGGACTGAGCTGCCCGCTGCCGATCCTGCGTGCGAAGAAGGCGCTGGCCGAGCTCGCCAGCGGCGAGGTGCTGAAGATCGTCTGCACCGATCCGGGATCGATCCGCGATTTCAAGGCTTTCGCCAAGCAGACCGGCAACGAGTTGCTGGCGCAGCAAACGGAGGGCGAGCTCTTCCTGCACTTCATCAGGCGGCGCTGACTGCCAGATGCGCAGGCTGCTGCTGCTGCTCGGCGTGCCGCTCATCGGCGGCCTGATCGCGCTGTACCTGTGGGGTGCGCTGAACTGGAACTACTCGAGCGGCGAGCGCGCCGGCTGGGTGCAGAAATTCAGCAAGAAGGGCTGGATCTGCAAGACCTGGGAAGGCGAACTGGCGATGATCACCATGCCGGGTGCGGCGCAGGAGAAGTTCCACTTCACCGTCTGGGACGATGCGATCGCCCGCCAGATCAACGAGGCGATGGGCAAGCGCGTGTCGCTGCACTACGACGAGAAGGTCGGCCTGCCGACCAGCTGCTTCGGCGAGACGCGCCACTGGGTCGACAGGGTGACGGTGGTGCTCGACGTGCCGCTGGTGCCGGGCGTGGCCATTCCGCAGGCGGGAACGCAGCCGGCAGCGCCGCCGCCGTCGCCGGCCACCGCAGCGCCCGCGCGCTGACCGCCGTTCGCCGGCTCAGCGCAGCGCGTCGAGGCGCTCGCGCAGGGCGGCCAGCTCGGTGCGCAGCTGCTCGACCTGCGCCTGCAAATCGGCCAGCTGCTGCTCCCACGCCGTCGAGGCGACCGGCGCCGGGCCGGAGCGCGTCGGCGCCGGCGGCGGCGCCGCCTCGACCGGGCCCGACAGGGTGTGCGCCCAGCGCGCTTCGCGCTCGCCGGGGCGTCGCGGCAGCAGCACGACCAGCGGGCCGTCGCCGGCCTGCCGCCGCTGCGCCAGTTCGTCGAGAAAGGCCTCGACCGAGGACGCGTCTGCAAAGCGGTGCAGCCGCTCGGTGGCCGCGCGCAGCTCGGCGGCGGTCTGCGGCCCGCGCAGCATCAGCGCCGCCAGCAGCGCCACCGCCTGCGCCGGTATGCGCAGCACGCGGCCGATGTTGTGCGAGTAGCGGGTGACGCGCGCGCCGCTGGACTCGATCACCCAGTCCGCCGCCTTCAGCGTTTCGATCGCCGCCAGCACCTCGCCTTCGGCGACGGCAAGCACCGGGTCGCGGTTGTTCTTCTGATTGCAGCCGAGCGTCAGCGCGTTCAGCGACAGCGGGTACGTGTCGGGAACCGTCTTCTCCTTCTCGGCCAGCACGCCGAGGACGCGGGTTTCGAGCAGGCTCAGGGCAGGCAGCGGGTTCATCGTCGATCGGAGCTCGGCGGACGGGACAGTGCCGATCGTAGCGGCTGGCATAGACTGGCTGCCGTGGATGCCCCGCAGTCGATGCTGACCGCGTTCGCCGGCCAGCCGGCGGTCGAACTGCGCGCGCCCGATGGCGCCACCGCGATCGTGCTGCTGCACGGCGCGCAGGTCGTGTCGTGGCGGCCGGCGGGAGGCAGCGAGCAGCTGTTCCTGTCCGGGCGCGCACGCTTCGGCTCGGGCGCGTCGGTGCGCGGCGGCATGCCGGTGATCTTCCCGCAGTTCAACGAGCGCGGCACCCTGCCGCGGCACGGCTTCGCCCGCACGCGGGCCTGGCAGCTGGCGCGGGCCGAAACGGCAGCCGACGACGCCCTGGCCGTGCTGCAGCTCGCCGACGACGAGCAGACGCGGGCGCTGTGGCCGCATCGGTTCGCCCTCGAGCTGACGGTGTGCGTGCGCGACCGACGGCTCGACGTCGAGCTGGCGGTGAGCAACAGCGGCGATTCGGCGTTCGCCTTCGCCGCGGCGCTGCACACCTACCTGCGGGTGGAGGAGGTCGAGGCAGTGCGGCTCAGCGGGCTGAAGGGCTGCCGCTGCGAGGACTCCGCTGCCGGCAGGTCGTGCGTGGAGGAGTCGGACACGCTGCGCATCGACGGCGAGATCGATCGCATCTACTTCGGCGCCGCGGCGCCGCTGGTGCTGGCCGAGGGGCGGCGGCAGCTGCGCATCGAGGCGGTCAATTTTCCGGACGTGGTGGTGTGGAATCCCGGGCCGGAGAGGGCGGCGGCGATGGCCGACCTGCAGGCGACCGACTTCCGCCGCTTCGTCTGCGTCGAGGCGGCGCTGGTCGAGCAGCCGGTCAGCCTCGCCGCTGGCGAGCAGTGGTGGGGCCGGCAGACGCTGATCGTCTGAGACGCCGGGGGCTGATCGTCGGCGCCCGCCCCTTCGGTCGCCGCGCCGGGAGCGATGCAGGCCGTTGCCTGCCGCCGCCTGCTGTGGGCCGGTCGGGCGCCTGCCATGGCCCGGTCGCCGCCGGGCGGCGGCGTGGCGAGAAGGCTTCCGCTACGCCGTCGGCAGGCGTGCCAGCTGCTCGCGCACCTTGGCGAGCGTGCCGGAAAAGCCGGCCAGCCGCTCGCGCTCCTGCGCCACCACGGCCGCCGGTGCGCGGGCGACGAAGCTCTCGTTGGCAAGCTTGCCCTCCGCCTTGCGGATCTCGCCCTCCAGCCGCGCGATCTCCCTGCCGAGCCGCTCGCGCTCGGCGGCCAGGTCGACCTCGATGACCAGCATCAGGTGGAAGTCGCCGACCACCGACACCGGCGCCGCGGAGCCCGGCGCGGCCTGCGCGAGTTCGGCGACGTGCTTGACCTCCGACAGGCGCGCCAGCGCCGCGAGGTAGGGCGCGAACGCCGTCACCTTCGCCGCCGGACCGCTGACCGCGAGCGGCACCCGCACCGCCGGTGACAGGTTCATCTCGCCGCGCAGGTTGCGCGCCGCGTCGGTCAGCTGCTTGAGCAGCGCCACCTCGGCGTCGGCGCTGGGGTCGATCCTCGCCGGATCACTCTTCGGGTACGGCTGGATCATCAACGAGGTCTGCTGGCCGGCGGCGCGCCTGCCGGCCAGCAGCGAGACCTTCTGCCAGAGCTCCTCGGTGACGAACGGGATGATCGGGTGCGCCAGGCGCAGCGCCGCCTCGAGCACGCGCACCAGCGTGCGCCGCGTGCCGCGCTGCTGCGCCTCGCTGCCGCGCGCCAGCTGCACCTTGGCCAGCTCGACGTACCAGTCGCAGTACTCGTTCCAGACGAACGAGTAGATGGCGTTGGCGCACTGGTCGAGGCGGTACTCGGCAAAGCCCTTCTCGACCTCGGCTTCGGCACGCTGCAGTTCGCCGCTGATCCAGCGGTCGACGCTCGACAGCTCGACCGGCGCCGATGCATCGAGGCCGCAGTCGCGGCCCTCGGTGTTCATCAGCACGAAGCGGGTGGCGTTCCACAGCTTGTTGCCGAAGTTGCGGTAGCCCTCGCAGCGCTTCAGGTCGAAGTTGATGTTGCGGCCGAGGGTGGCGTAGGCCGCCATGGTGAAGCGCAGCGCATCGGCACCGTAGGCGGCGATGCCGTCGGGAAAGTGCCGGCGGATCTTGCCGGCGACCTTCGGCGCATCCTCGGGCCGGCGCAGCCCGGTGGTGTTCTTCTTGACCAGCGCCTCGAGGTCGATGCCGTCGATGATGTCGATCGGGTCGAGCGTGTTGCCCTCCGACTTGCTCATCTTGCGGCCTTCGGCGTCGCGCACGATGCCGTGGATGTAGACGTCGCGGAACGGCACCCGGCCGGTGAAGTGCAGCGTCATCACCACCATCCGCGCAACCCAGAAGAAGATGATGTCGTAACCGGTGACCAGCACCGACGAGGGCAGGTACAGGTCGTAGGCGAGCCGCTCCGGCGTGCCGTCCTCGCTCTCGACCTCCGGCCAGCCGAGGGTCGAGAACGGCACCAGCGCGCTCGAGTACCAGGTGTCGAGCACGTCGGGGTCGCGGGTGAGCTTCACCGCCGCGCCGGCCTTGGCCTGCGCCTCGGCTTCGCTGCGGGCGACGTAGACAGCGCCATTGTCGTCGTACCAGGCCGGTATCTGGTGGCCCCACCACAGCTGGCGCGAGATGCACCAGTCCTGGATGTTCTCCATCCACTGCCGGTACACGGTGCGCCACTGTTCGGGGAAGATGTTCACCGCGCCCGACTCGGCCGCCTCGAGCGCGACCTGCGCCAGCGACTTGCCGGGGTGACGCGTGCCGGCCGGCGCCGGCTTGCTCATCGCCACGTACCACTGGTCGGACAGCATCGGCTCGACCGCCTCGCCGGTGCGGCCGCAGCGCGGCACCATCATCTTGTGCGGCTTTTCGCTGACCAGCAGGCCGGCCGCCTTCAGGTCCTCGAGCACCGCCCGGCGGGCGACGTAGCGGTCCATGCCGCGATACTTGGCCGGCGCGTTGTCGTTGACGGTCGCCGTCGCGGTGAAGATCGGGATCGGCGCCAGCGCGTGCCGCTGGCCGACCGCGAAGTCGTTGAAGTCGTGCGCCGGGGTGATCTTCACGCAGCCGGTGCCGAATTCGCGGTCGACCATCTCATCGGCGATCACCGGGATCTGGCGCTCGGCCAGCGGCAGGACGACGTGCCTGCCGATCAGCTGCGCGTAGCGCTCGTCGCCCGGGTGCACCGCCACCGCGACGTCGCCGAGCATCGTTTCCGGCCGCGTGGTGGCCACCACCACGCCGGCGCCGCCGTCGGCGGCCGGGTAGCGGATCTCCCACAGCCGGCCTTCCTCCTCCTCGTTCTCCACCTCGAGGTCGGACACCGCGGTCTGCAGCTTCGGGTCCCAGTTGACCAGTCGCTGGCCACGGTAGACGAGCCCCTGCTCGTAGAGCTGCACGAAGGTCTCGATGACCACCTTCGACAGCTTCTCGTCCATCGTGAAGTAGGTGCGGCGCCAGTCGACCGAGTCGCCCAGCCGTTTCATCTGGCCGAGGATCGCGCCGCCCGAGTACGCCTTCCAGTCCCACACGTGCCCGATGAACTTCTCGCGGCCGATCTGCTTGCGGTCGATGCCGCCGGCTTCCAGCTGACGCTCGACGACGATCTGCGTGGCGATGCCGGCGTGGTCGGTGCCCGGCAGCCACAGCGTGTTGAAGCCGCGCATCCGGTGATAGCGGGTCAGCGCGTCCATGATCGTCTGGTTGAACGCGTGGCCCATGTGCAGGATGCCGGTCACGTTCGGCGGCGGCAGCTGGATGCTGAACGCCGGACGGCCGGCATCGGTGCCGGCGTCGAAGTAGCCGCGCGATTCCCACACCGGGTACCAGCGCGCCTCGATCGCCGCCGGCTCGAAGGCCTTGGCCAGTTCGTTGTCTTCCTTGCTGCCGGCAGTGTTCATTCGATGGCGTGCTCGGTCACGGTTCTTTCGGTCGATTTGAATTTTACGGTGATCGTCTCTAGGCTTTTAGTTTTGCTTGCAGCCGGACCCGTAGCATGAGGCATTCACATTCGCTGACCCTGGCCCGCGGCGGACTGCTGGCGGGCGCGCTGGCCGCTGCCGTCGCGACCGGCTGCGCATCGACCGCCGGCACCGGAACTGCCGCCTCGACGGCGGCCGACACGGCGGCCGGCAAACCGCCCGTCGCGGTGCAACCGGCGGGCGCCGCCGGCGCAGCCAAGCCGGCCGGCGCGCCGGCCGGCCAGCCACGGCCGTTCGCCGACGTGGTCAAGGAGGCGCAGCGCACCGACGGGTTCTTCGTCACCTGGCAGAAGGACGAGAAGCTGTGGCTCGAACTGCGGCCCGACCAGCTCGACAAGCCGTTCCTCATCAGCGCCGTGCTGTCGCGCGGACTGGCCCAGATGCCGTTCGTACCGGGGCTGCTGGGCGGCAGCGACCTGGCGGCCTTCCGCCGCATCGGCAATCAGGTGCAGCTGGTGGCGCTGAACACCGGCTTTCGCGCGCCCGAGGGCTCGCCGCTGCAGCACGCGGTTCGCGCGGTGTCGGACTCGCTGCTGGCCTCGGGCACCGTCGCGTCGGCCGACCACCCCGAGCGCAAGTCGTTTCTGGTCGATGCCAACGCGCTGCTGCTGACCGACATTGCCGGTCTGTCGACACGGATCGAGGCCGCCTACCGGCTGCCATACGCGCTGGACCGCGCCAACAGCTCGATCGAGCGCGTCCGTGTCTCGGCGGCGCAGACGGCGATCGCGGTCAACCTGCACTTCGCGGTGCCCAAGCTGCCGGCGCCGCCGGCCACGCCGCCGGCCGCGGGCACGCCGCGGCCGACGCCGCCGCGCGCGATCCCCGATCCACGCAGCTTCTTCCTTGGCGTGCAGTACCGGTTCGCGGCGCTGCCCGAAACCCCGATGCCGGTCCGTCGTGCCGACGAGCGGGTCGGCTACTTCGTCACCGAGTACCGCGACCTCGCTGCCGACTACTCGAAGGACACGCGAACGCGCGTGATCGAGCGCTGGCGGCTGGAGAAGAAGGACCCGGCGGCAGCGTCATCGGAGCCGAAGCAGCCGATCGTCGCCTACCTCGACCGCAATATTCCCGCCGACCTGCGGCCGGCGGTCGAGGCGGGCGTGCTCGAGTGGAACAAGGCATTCGAGCAGGCCGGCTTGCACGACGCGATCGTCGTCCGGCAGCAGCCCGACGACGCCGACTGGGACGTGCTCGAGGGTCGCCACCTGGCGGTCAAGTGGTTCGTCGATTCGGCCACGGGCGGCACCGTGGCGATCGGCCCGAGGCAGGTCGATCCGCGTACCGGCGAGATCCTGTACGGCGCGGCGTTGATTCCGGAGCTGTGGGCGCGCTTCTCCGGCAGCCGATTCGGCGAGGTGCTGCCGCCGCGCGTGCGGGGCCAGCCGGGCGACGACGGCCACGCGCACGGGGCCGACGACGCCTGCAACTTTGCCTACGACGCGCTCGAGCAGGCATCTTTCGCTTTCGAGCTGATGGCCAGCCGCGGCCAGCTGGTGCGCGACAGCGCCGCCGCGCGCAGCTTCGTCGAAACGGCGATCAAGAAGGTCGTCATGCACGAGGTCGGCCACGCGCTCGGGCTGCGGCACAACTTCAAGGCCTCGACGGCGTTCGGCGGCAGGCAGCTGCAGGACCGCGCGTTCGCGGCGGCCAACGGCCTGTCGGCGTCGATCATGGACTACGTGCCGGAGAACATTCCGGCCGACGCCGATCGGCAGGTCGGCCCTGTGCTGATGGACACGATCGGCGAGTACGACCGCTGGGCGATCGAATACGGCTACCGGCAGTACGCACCGGACCAGGAGGAGACGGCGCTCGAGCAGCTCGCCGCGCGCTCGGCTACCAATCCGAGGCTGGCCTATGCCACCGACGAGGATGCCGGCGGCGATGCCTGGCGTGGCGGCGTGCCGCCCGGCATCGACCCGCTCGCCAACCGTTTCGATCTCGGCGACGACCCGCTGGCTTACTTCGAGCGGCAGTTCAGGCTGGCCCGCGAGCTGTGGCAGCGAACGCAGGCGCGCAAGCTCGACGCGGACGAGGATTACCGCGTCTACCGCCGCAATCTCGAGCGCGGCCTGGCGCAGATCGGCTACGCGGCCCCGGGCATCGGCAAGTACCTCGGCGGCGTGTTCGTCAACCGCGACCGCGCCGGTTCGGGTCGGCCCTTGCTGACCCCGGTCGAGCCGGCCAAGCAGCGCGAGGCGCTGCGCCTGCTCGCGCGCGAGGTTTTCCAGGAGGCGAGCTTCCGCCTCGATCCGCAGTTCATGCGCCGGCTCGGCGTCGACCAGTTCGACCGCTTCGCCGGCGGCTCGCTGCGCAGCCCGGACTTCAGCCTGCCGGAATCGGTGCTGCGCATCCAGCGCGGCACGCTCGACCAGCTGATGTCCGATACTCTGGCGCAGCGGCTGGCCGACGCCGAGCCGAAGGTCGATGACCCGCGCCAGCTGCTGTCGTACGCGGAGGTGCAGTCGACGCTCGCCGATGCGGTGTGGAGCGAGCTTCGTTCCGGCCGCGACATCGGCAGCATGCGGCGCAGTGTGCAGCGCGAGCACCTGCGCCGACTGGTTTCGGCACTGCTGCGGCCGACGCCGGCCGCCGCCGCCGACGTGCGGCCGGTGCACCGTGCGCAGGCGCTGAGGCTGCAGGCGCAGCTGGCGCGCGCCGCGGGAAACGGCAGCCTGAGCCCGGCGACCCGTGCCCATCTTGGCGAAAGCCTGGCAACGCTGCGCGAAGCGCTCGCCGCCCCGCTGAACAGGCAGGGCGCCTGACCGCGGGTTGTCGGCTGCGGCCCTTTGCGGCGTCGCCTGCGCCGCAGCGGCTCAGCCTGCCGAGCCGTCGCCCCGGCGACGGGCAAGCTCCTCGCGCAGCGCCTGCTCGACCAGCTCCTGCAGCGTGATGCGCAGCGCGACTTCCGCTTCTTCGCCCAGCTTTGCCATCGCCTGCTCGATGGCCGGCTGCATCAGGTCGCGTACCGTCGCGTGGAGCTGCTCGGGCAGGTGGTTGGCGACCCGCTGCAGCACGGCAGCGCGCAGCGCCTCTGCCTGCGCCTGCACCGCCAGCTGAGCGGCCGCGGATGCGGCTGCGGGCCCAGCGTCCGCAGTCTCGGCAGCGACCGGCGGCATCTCGCTGACCGGCGCCGGCGCCGCCGGCGCTTCGGCGGTTGCGGCCTTAGCAGCCTCGGCCAGCGCATCGCCGGCCTCGGGCGGCTGCTCGGCTGACAGCAGGGCATCGAAATCGGCGTCGCTGGCGGCAACCAGGTCGCGGTCCAGCTCAGCCTCGATCGCCGGTTCGGCTTCGACGGCGGTGACCTCTCGCTCGGGGCCGGCCGCCTGCGCGTCGGCCTCGACCGACTCCTTCTCCGGTTCCGCGGTCGCCGGCGCGCCGGGCGCCGGCAGGGTCGGCAACGCCGTGTCGAGCTCGACCGCGGGCAGAAAGATGCGGTCGGTCAGCAGCGGGATCGACGGGTCGTCGATCGCCTCGGCCGGTGGTGGCACCCGGGGCTCCTCGCTCACTCGGTGCTCCGGTCGAAACTCTGCGGCTCGAAGCCGGCGTCACGGTAGGCACGGAAGCGCTCACGCGCGCGGCGGCGGTCGTCGTCGTCGCGCGAGACGATCTCGATCAGCCGGTCGAAGCGGCCATTGAGCGACGCCAGCGCCGGCGGCACGTCGTCGTCGAGGTTGACCAGCACCGGGCAGGCCGGGGCGACGCCGTCCAGCGAACCGGTCAGCAGCACCGGCGTGCGATCGGCCAGCGGCGAATCGGTCGCGACGTGCGGCACGAAGTCCAGCGCCGAGAAGGTCCACAGGGCGGTGTCGAGCCGTGCCAGACGGTCGGCATCACGCGAGAACAGCAGCACCCGGCAGTCGGCGGCGCGTGCCCGCCGGACCACCCGGCAGGCGTACTGCAGCCGGTGCTCGACGTTGAAGTGGAAATCGATGCGCACGGGCGGATGATAGCCAGCGCCGTGTGTGGCCGTGGCGAAGAAACGCGCTTGAAGGGCATGCGCAGCGCCTGCCGCGCCGGGCCCTGGAGCAGCGCCGATGCGCACGGCGCGCGGCGGCCGATCCGGCTGCGCGCCCGGAAGGCGCGCGCCGCCTCAGCCGGCCCGCTGCATCAGGAACTCGGTCAGCAGCGGCACCGGCCGTCCGGTCGCGCCCTTGGCCGGCCCGCCCTTGTATGCGGTGCCGGCGATGTCCAGGTGCGCCCACGGGTAGGCCCTGGCAAAGCGGGCAAGGAAGCAGGCGCCAATGACCGCGCCGGCTTTGCCGGTTGTGCCAAGGTTGGCCATGTCGGCGAAATTCGACTTCAGCAATTCCTGGTACTCGTCCTGCACCGGCAGGCGCCAGGCCGGGTCGACGGCGGCCTTGGCGGCGGCCAGCAGCTCGTCGGCCAGCGCATCGTCGGCGCTGAATAGGCCGGAGTTGACCTCGCCGAGCGCCACCACGCAGGCGCCGGTCAGGGTGGCGACGTCGAGCACCACCGCCGGCTTGAAGCGCTCCGCATACGTCAGTGCGTCGCACAGGATCAGGCGCCCCTCGGCGTCGGTGTTCAGCACTTCGATGGTCTGGCCGGACATCGAGGTGACGATGTCGCCGGGTTTGTTGGCTGTGCCCGATGGCAGGTTCTCGCAGGCTGGCACCACGCCGATCACGTTCAGCTTCAGCTTCAGTTCGGCTGCCGCGCGCAGCGCGCCGAAGACCGACGCAGCGCCGCACATGTCGAACTTCATCTCGTCCATGGCGTTCGACGGCTTGATCGAGATGCCGCCGGAGTCGAACGTGATGCCCTTGCCGACCAGCACGATCGGCGCCGCGGCCTTGCCCTTGCTGCCGGCGCCCTCGTGCTTGATGACGATCAGCCGCGGCGGCTCGGTCGAGCCCTTGGCCACCGACAGGAACGAGCCCATTTTCAGCGCCTCGATCCGCTTGCGGTCGAGGATCTCGACCGCCAGCTTGTGGCTGCGACCAAGCTTCTTCGCCTCGTCGGCGAGGAAAGCCGGCGTGCAGATGTTGGCCGGCAGGTTGCCGAGCCGTTTGGTCAGCTCGACGCCGTTGGCGATCGCCGTGCCCTGCGCCAGGCCGTGCTCGGCGGCTGCGTCGCGGCTGCTCAGCACGAGCACGACCCGCTCCGGCCCGCCGTTGCCGTCTTCCTTCTTGCTCTTCAATTCGTCGACGCGGTAGACCGCCTCGCGCGCCGCCAGCACCAGCTGCCGTGCCTGCCACCGGCTGTCGCGTCCCGCGGGCAGCCAGTCGGCGGCGGCGATGGCCAGCTCCTTGACCCCCGGACCGGCGCCCTTGACCGCCGTGCGGACTGCCTCGATGAACGCCTTGTCGCTGAATTCCTTGCGGCCTCCGAGACCGACCAGCAGCACGCGGGAAGCCGCCACCCCGGGCAGGCAGCGCAGCATCACCGTGGCCCCTCGCTTGCCGGTGACGTCGCCGCTCTTCACTGCCGCGCGCAGCGCACCCTTCGAGGCCGTGTCGACCGCGCGCGCCTGGGTGGCCAGTTCGCCGCCGGCAAACACACCGACGGCGACGCAGTCGGTCTTGACGGCGTCGGCGGCAGCGGTGCGGGTGCTGAAATCCATCGATCTCTCGCTTTACGGTCGCGGTGGGCCTTCGGCGCGGCCGGCGCGGTTCGCGGCCGGCGTGCACCTCGGCGGGCAGGGCGCGAGTATAGCGACGGGGGGAGCGCCGCCGCGCGCGCGATCGTGCGCGGCGAGACGAATAAACTGCTCCCCATGGTCTTCTCGCGCTCGATCGTCAGCGAGCTGTCGACCACCGCCGGCGCGGTGTTCACCGTGCTGTTCTCGATCATCTTCTCGGTGGGGCTGGTGCGGCTGCTCGGCCAGGCGGCGGTGGGCTCGGTCGACAGCGGCGCGGTGTTCTCGATGGTGGCGCTGACTGCGCTCACGACGCTGCCGACGGTGCTGGCGCTGACGCTGTTCATCGCGGTCCTGATGACGGTGTCGCGCAGCTACCGCGACTCGGAGATGGTGGTATGGCTCGCCTCGGGGCAGAGCCTGCTGGCCTGGATCCGGCCGGTGCTGCGCTTCGCCGCGCCGATGGTGCTGCTGATCGCCGTGCTGGCCCTGTTGATCAGCCCCTGGGCCGGCCAGCAGCTGGAGGAGAGCAAGCAGCGCTTTCGTCAGCGCGACGACGTGAGCCGCGTCGCGCCGGGCCGCTTCATCGAGTCGGCCGGGGCGCAGCGCGTGTTCTTCGTCGAGTCGGTCGACCTGCAGGGCGCGACCGTGCGCAACCTGTTCGTCAGCCACCGCAGCCAGGGCCGCGAGGGCGTGATCGTCGCCAGGGAAGGGGCGATCGAGGTCGGGCCGGCAGGCGACCGCTTCCTCGTGCTGCTGCGCGGCCGCCGCTACGAGGGCACGCCGGGCCAGCCGCAGTACCGGATGCTGGAGTTCGACCGTTACGCGATCCGGATCGGCGTGCGGGCGGACGCGCCGCTGGCCGAGCTGAACGCGCGCGCCAAGCCGACCCGTCAGCTGCTGCGCGAGCCGACGCCGTTTCACCGCGCCGAGCTGCTGTGGCGCATCGGCGTGCCGGTGGTGGCGCTGCTGCTGGCGCTGCTGGCGATTCCGCTCGGTCACGTCAACCCGCGCGTCGGCCGCTCGGCCAACCTGATCATCGCCGTGCTGGTGTTCCTCCTGTATCACAACGGCATGTCGATCGTGCAGGCGTGGGTGCAGCAGGAGCGGCTGAGCTTCGGCATCGGCGTGTGGATCACGCACGCGCTGGTGGCGGCGCTGGTCGCGCTGATGTTCGCGCGCCGTGTCTACTGGCAGCGCTGGATCCCGCGCTGGCTCGCGCCACGGCGCAGGGCGGCCGCGTGAAGACGCTGCGCCGCTATCTGATGCGCGAGATCGTGCGGGCGACCGGCTTCGTGCTGTTCGCCCTGCTGGCGCTGTTCGCCTTCTTCGACCTGCTGGCGCAGATCGACGACCTGCGACCCGGCGGCTACACGCTGTCGGCAGCGCTCGCCTACGTCGCGCTGTCACTGCCGTCGCGTAGCTACGAGCTGATGCCGATCGCGACGCTGATCGGCGCCATCTTCGCGCTGGCGCAGCTGGCCGCGAACTCGGAATTCACGATCATCCGCGTATCGGGGATGAGCACGAGGTCGCTCGCCCTTGCCGTGGTGCGGGTCGGCCTGCTGTTCGTCGCCCTGACCTATGTCATCGGAGAACTGGTCGCGCCGGTCATGGAGCGCAAGGCGCAGCAGGTGCGCGCCGAGACGCGGGGGGAGGGGATGATCGCCAACAGGCTGCGCTCCGGCGTCTGGGTGCGCGACACCGTCCGCGGCGCCGACGGTGAGGTGCAGCTCTGGCGTTTCATCAACGTCGGCGTGGTGCGGCCCGACGGCACCTCGAGCCACTGGAAGATCTTCGAGTTCGACCGCGACTTCCGCCTGCTGTCGATCGGCACGGCGACCAGCGGCCGCTTCGCCCCGCACGAAGGCGGGCCGAGCTGGCAGCTGACCGACGTGGTCGAGACGCGCCTGCCCGTGGCGCCGGGCGCCGACACGACGCCGGGCGAGCTGCGCACCGAGATCGTGCGCACCAAGGAACGGCAGTGGGCGTCCGCCATCACGCCCAACATCCTCGGCGTGCTGCTGGTGCAGCCGGAGCGGATGGCCGCCGCCGAGCTGGTGCGCTACATCGATCACCTGTCGGCCAACCGCCAGCAGACCGAGCCGTACGAGATCGCGTTGTGGAACAAGGTCTTCTACCCGCTGGCCATCGTCGTGATGATGATGCTGGCGCTGCCGTTCGCCTACCTGCATGTGCGGCAGGGCAGCGTCAGCCTGAAGATCTTCGCCGGCGTGATGATCGGCGTCCTCTTCTACATGCTGAACAAGCTGTTTGCGCATCTCGGCCTGCTGCACACCTGGCCGCCGATGGCGGTTGCCGTGCTGCCGAGCCTGGTCGTGCTGACGGTGGCGCTCGGCGCGCTGTACTGGATCGAGAGGCGATAGGGCGCGTCGTGCCGGCGTCGCCGCCGCCGGCGGTCAGCCATCGCCGGTGGCCTGCGGTCGGGGCTTTCTTGCGCCGAACGGATAGGCGCCGCCGCCCTTGCCGCTCGGCGGGATGCGCAGCGACAGGATCATCGTCGCCGCCAGCACCGTCACCGTGAAGGCGAGCGACCACGCCACCGGGATCTTGTAGACGTCGATCAGCAGCATCTTGGCGCCGATGAACGCCAGCACGATGGCCAGCCCGTAGGACAGCAGGTGGAAGCGCTCGTGCATGCCGGCGAGGAGGAAGTACATCGCGCGCAGGCCGAGGATGGCGAACACGTTCGAGGTGAGAACGATGAACGGGTCGGTGGTGATGGCGAAGATGGCCGGGATCGAGTCGACCGCGAAGATCACGTCGACGACGCCGATCAGCAGGATGACGACGAACAGCGGCGTCGC
>CP070661.1:2982021-3000099 GCA_020355165.1 Burkholderiales bacterium | reverse complement strand
GGAAACTCAACGGCGGCAACCGCTTCCGCCCCTCGGCGCCGGCGGAATACGGACTGGCGACGTCGATGCACCCGCTGGCGTTTCCGCACGCCGAGGTCCCGCGCGTGTCGATCGTCGTCCCCGTCTATGGCAAGCCGCAGTTGACGTTCACCTGCCTGGCGAGCGTGCTCGCGGAAACGCCGATGGACCGTTGCGAGTTGATCGTCGTCGACGACGCCTCCTCGGAGCCGGCGGCGGAGGCGCTGGCGATGGTCAGTGGGGTGCGCTTCGAGCGCAATCCGCGAAACCTCGGCTTCATCGGCAGTTGCAACCGCGGGGCGGAGCTGGCCCGTGGCGAGTTTCTCGTCTTTCTCAACAACGACACCGTGGTCACCGCCGGCTGGCTCGAGGCGCTGCTGGCTGTCTTCGAGCGCCGTCCCGATGCCGGCCTCGTCGGCGCGAAACTCGTCTATCCGGATGGCCGGCTGCAGGAGGCGGGAGGCATCGTCTGGCGCGACGGCTCGGCGTGGAACGTCGGCCGCGACGACGATCCGGAGCGGCCTGAGTACAACTACCTGCGCGAGGTTGACTATTGCTCGGGTGCCTGCCTGGCGATCCCGGTATCCCTGTTTCGCGAGCTCCGCGGATTCGACACCCGCTACGCGCCGGCCTACTACGAGGACACCGACCTCGCGTTCGCCGTGCGTGCCGTGGGACGCAGGGTCTACTACCAGCCGGCAGCCCGGATCGTGCATTTCGAGGGGCAGACCTCCGGCACCGACCTGTCCTCCGGAGTCAAGCGGCACCAGGAGCTGAACCGCCACGCGTTCCTCGAGAAGTGGGCGCCGGTGCTGGCCGGCCACCGCAGCAACGGGGTCCATCCGGAACTGGAGCGCGATCGCTCGGCCGCCAGGCGCGTGCTGGTGATCGAGGCGTGCATGCTGACGCCCGACCAGGATTCCGGGTCGGTGCGCATGCAGGCGATGCTCGAGCTCGCGGTCGAGCTGGGGTCGAAGGTGACGTTCGTCGCCGACAATCTCGAGCACCGGCAGCCGTACGTCGCCGACCTGCAGGCGCGCGGCGTCGAGGTGCTCTTCTACCCCTACGTCAAGTCGATCGCCGAACTGCTCGAAGCGCGGGGCGGCGAGTTCGACGTCGTCATCGTTGCGCGCCACTACATCGCGGTGAAGCACCTCGACGCCATCCGGCGATTCGCGCCGCAAGCCGTGCTGGCCTTCGATACCGTCGATCTGCATTTCCTTCGCTCGGAGCGCCTCGCCGAGCTGGATGGCGGCGTCGCGGCGATGGCGGCGGCGCGCGCCAGCCGCGACGAGGAACTCGGCGTGATCCAGCGCGCCGACGTGACGATCGTCGTTTCGCCGATCGAGGTGGAGGTGCTGCGGCAGGTTGTGCCAGAGGCAAAGGTGCTGCTGCTGTCGAACATCCACGAACCGATGAAGGGCGGCAAACCGCTGGCGGATCGCGAGGGCATCGTGTTCATCGGCGGCTTCCAGCATCCGCCCAACGTCGACGCGGTGCTGTGGTACGCGCGGGAGGTGCTGCCCTCGGTGCGGCAACGGCTGCCGGGCGTGAAGACCTACGTCGTGGGCAGCAAGGTGCCGTCGACGATCCGTGCGCTCGCCGCTCCGGACTTCGTCGTCACCGGCTACGTGCCGGACGTGGCGCCCTTCTTCACCGACTGCCGGCTGTCGATCGCGCCGCTGCGCTACGGTGCCGGCGTCAAGGGCAAGGTCAATCTGGCGATGAGCTACGGTCTGCCGGTCGTTGCCACACCGCCGGCCGTCGAAGGCATGCGCCTCGCGCCGGGCGAGGACGTGATGGTTGCCGGCGACGCGGATCAGTTCGCTGCCGCGATCGAGCGCGTCTACCGCGACGAGGATCTCTGGCAGCGGCTGTCCACCGGCGGCATCGCGAACGTGCGGCGCCACTTTTCGCGCACGGTCGCCAGGCGGGCGCTGCAGGAGCTCTTTGCGCTGGCCGATGCGGCTCGGTCCGGTAGCGGCCGACGCAAGGCGGCTTAGCGGCCGCACGCAACAACGCAGCGGCGGGCCGCCGTCCGTGCACGTCGACCGCGGGCGTCTCAAAGCGACCGTCGGCTGGCGCTGGCGTCGCTGCTAAAAGGGCCAAGCCACGACCCCGCTCGCTGCAACGCGGCAAGGACCAGCAGGATCCAGAAGCTCAACACCATGACGAAGACGGGGTGCATCTGCTTGGCGGCGTCCTCGTATCCGTTGCCCAAGACGACGGTCGTGATTACGGCAAGGGGCAATAGGGCGAGTGCGGCCAGCACGGAAGCAAGCGGCAGCTCGCGGATCCGCTGCGAAGCGAGCAGCAGGGCAATCACGGCGGCCGGTGCGAGCACCAGCAGGTGAATCATCGACAGCGGCAAGCGGTCGAGCACCCGGCTCCAGCTGAACCACCCTTCAGGCAAAGGAGCCTGCATTGCGCCTTCGACAACTCCAAGGTGCGGTTTGCCGCGGTAGCTGCTGGGGATCCATGGGCGAACGTAGCCGAGACTGCCGCCGACGAAGCGACCGAACACGCCGGGCTCGCGCAGCGCCAGCCCCAGCAGGCGCAGGTAGGAGGTCCGGCCGACCTCGGGGCAGGGGTGATTGGCGGGTTGCTCGCTGATCGGCGGCAGGTACCAGTTCAGGCCGGCGTGATCGCCGCAGCGGCGAGGCAGGCCGATGTTCTCGGCCGTCCGATGAGGGTCGTCGGAGAGCGGCAGCAGCGATGTCAGCAGCGTGCTGGTCAGGTTGGCCAGGCGCATGATCTCGTTGTCTGTCCGCGCCATGTTGCTCGCCTGGAGGGCGAAGCCGACCAGGCCGCCAGCAGCGAGGGCTGTGATGACGCGGCCCCCGGTTCTCATGGATCCGATTGCCAGCGGCGCCATGGCCAGCGCCAGCAGCAGTCCCAGGCCGATATGCTGGATCTTGGTCGCGACCAAAGCGGCGACAGTGATCGCGAGCACGGTCAGGGCGATCGCGCCGGGCGGACGCTGCCGGCCCATCAGCAACGCAGCGCCGGCGATGCTCGCGTATCCGAACAGCACGGTCGAGTACTCGGCGTAGAAGCCGTTCAGGTACAGCGTGATCGCAGGGTCGGTCAGCACGAGGGCCGCGATCGCGGCGTTGGCAACGGCCGAAGCCGGCCGGCCCTGTCGCCACCAGGCGATGGTGAATCCGACGACCGTCGCGAAGAACGCCGCGAACTTGACCAGCCCGAGCCAGCGAATCGAAAAGGTGCGATCCGCGCTGTCTTGCGCCTCGGCGTCGAACAGCGGGCGCGCGAGCCACGCGAAGAGCACCTCGCTCGACAGGAAGCAGGGTGCGTCGATGTCGTCACGGAACCGGTAGCGCTCGATCGGGGCATCGCCGCTGCCCGCCCATGGCGGAATGCCCGGAGCGCGCACTGGATAGGCGTCGATGCAGGCCTGCACGCGAATCATGTCGTAGTTGTTGGCCAGCGCTAGCAGCGGTTCGCTGGTCAGCAGTGCAGTTCCGCGAAACAGCACGACGGCCAGCAGCGCCCCAGTGAGCGCGAGCATCGCGAGGCGCTGCCCGCCGTGCGCGCCGACCGTCTTCATCGGGCCGACGGGCCGGCAGGCGCCGGCGGATTGGCGTTGCGGCGATCGAGGAAGACGAAAGCCCGGCTGGCGAGAAAGAACAGGGCGGTGTAGGGAACGACCCCTGCGGCCTGGGCGACGTACGAGTCGACCCCGGCCAGATCGCGCAGCCCGAAGACCGTCGCCAGGTTGGCCAGATAGGCCATCACGAAGGCGCCGAGGAACCGTGCCAGGGCAGGGCTGATCCGCCCGCGATCGCGAAAGGTCCAGGCCCGGTTCAGTGCGAAGCTGGTGATCAGCCCGACCCCGTAGCCGCCGACATTGGCGGCCAGGTCGCCCCAGCCGAGCAGCGCCTTGGCGGCGAAGATGCAGGCCAGCCCGACGCCCGTATTCAGAACGCCAACGGCGACGAACCTGGCGAACTGCAACGGCAGGCCCGCATCCTCTTTCATCGGGTGTCGAACACGTAGTACTGCGCGCCGAGCGGCAGCCACTTCATCCACTGTTCCAGCGGGCGCAGCAGTCGAAGCGCGCGCGGAAAGAACAGGCGGTAGCGTGCCGTCGCGCCGGTGAAACCGGCTTCAACGAGCCGCCCCTTCAGTGTGGCGGCGCGCATCAGGATCGCGTTCTCGTCGAACGGGCAACTGCGTACCGCCCGAACCGTGAGCGGGTTAAGCGGGTTGTGCTCGAAGACCATGATCAGGCCGCGGGGCCGCAGCACGCGGCGCAGTTCCGCCAGCAGGCCGACGTGCAGCGCCGGCTCGATGTGGTGGAACACGCAGGCCGAGAAGACGCAGTCGAAGCTGCCATCTGCGAATGGCAGCCGGCTGCCGTCGAAGGCAACCAGGTCGGCCGCGCCGGGGAACCGCTGGGCGGCGATGCGCAATGAGGCGACCGAGACGTCGACGCAGGTCAGTTGCGCTGCTGGGAAGTAGCGCCTGACGTGCGCTACCGAGCCGCCGATGCCTGCACCGAAGTCGAGAATCCTGCCGGGCAGCCCGCCGCGGCCCGCTTCGTCACAAAGGTCCCTGAGATCGCGGATCTTGTACTCTGCGAAGTACTCGGGGTCCTCGCCCGAGGCGGCGATGTTGGCCCGGTGAAGCTCGGCATACTCATGCGCGAACTTGTCGAACTCGGACTGCTTCATGCGAAGTGGATCCGCAACCGGACGGCACGAGTGCCGCGGCTGCACGCCGCAGCCGACCCCCGGCAGGCTGGCTCCCCACTGACCTTGCTCAAATGACCGTCCTTTCCATCGTCGTTCCCTGCTACAACGAACAGGAAGCGCTGCCGGAGACGTGCCGGCAGCTGCTGGTTCTGCGCAGCCGGCTGATCGCGGCCGGCAAGATCGCCGACGCCAGCCGGGTCGTGTTCGTCGACGACGGCAGCCGCGACCGGACCTGGACGATGATAGAAGAGTACGCCGCGTCGGGCCTGCCGGTGGTGGGCGTCAAGCTGTCGCGCAACCGCGGCCACCAGAACGCATTGCTCGCCGGACTGTTCGCCGCCAGGGGCGACGCGATCGTCAGCGTTGATGCCGACCTGCAGGACGACATCGACGCGATCGAGACGATGGTCGACCACTACCGGCAGGGCTGTGATGTCGTCTATGGTGTCCGGTCCTCCCGCGACACCGACACGGCGTTCAAGCGCCAGACCGCGCGCGGCTTCTACTGGCTGATGGAGCGCCTGGGCGCGCAGACGGTGCGTGATCACGCCGACTACCGGCTGCTGAGCCGGCGCGCGGTGGAGGCGCTGCGCGAGTACGGCGAGACCAACCTGTATCTGCGCGGCATCATCCCGCTGCTCGGCTTTCGCTCGGCGACGGTGCAGTACGCGCGGCTGGCGCGCGTCGCTGGCGAGTCGAAGTACCCGCTGCGTCGCATGATCTCGCTGGCCCTGAACGCGGTGACGTCCTTTTCAGTGGTGCCGCTGCGGCTGATCAGCGCGATCGGCATTCTGGTGTTCCTGGCTTCGTTGATCGTGCTGGCCTGGACGCTGTGGGTGGCGCTGTTCACCGACCGTGCCATTCCGGGCTGGGCGTCGATCACGCTGCCCATCTACTTTCTCGGCGGCGTCCAGCTGCTCGCGCTCGGCGTGATCGGCGAATACCTCGGAAAGCTGTACGTCGAGACCAAGCGCCGGCCGCGCTATTTCATCGAGAGGATCGTCGAAGGCGGCCCGGTCCGTCCTGGTCAGGCGCAGAAAGACCAGGCCGTGCTCAGCCCGGGAAGCTGACGTCCTCCGGGTCGCCCGCCCGCCGCGCCGGCAGCAGGCCCTGCTTGCGCGCGAAGGCAATGTTCGCGGTCAGGAATCCTTCTTTGTTGCCGCAGTCGAAGCGGGTGCCGCTGAAGCGATGCGCCAGCACCTCGCCATGGCGGATGCGGCGGGCGATGGCGTCGGTCAGCTGGATCTCGCCGCCGCTGCCGCGCTCGGTCCTCGCCAGCTCGTCGAAGATCTCCGGCCGCAGCACGTAGCGGCCGACCACGGCGAGGGTCGACGGCGCCTCGCTCGGCCTCGGCTTCTCGACCATGCCGGTGACGCGCTCGGTGGCGCCGTCCAGCGGCGCCGCGGCGACGATGCCGTAGCGGGAGGTTTCGGCCAGCGGCACGTCCTGCACCGCCAGCACCGAGGCGCCGTGCTTCTCGTAGGCCTGCACCAGCTGGCGCGTGACGCCCGGCTGCGCGTCGATCAGGTCGTCGGCGAGGATCACCGCGAACGGCTCGTCGCCGACCACCGGCAGCGCGCACAGCACCGCATGGCCGAGGCCGAGCTGCTCTGGCTGGCGGATGAAGATGAAGTTGACGTTGTTCGGCGTCGCCGAGTGCAGCGCCTCGTACAGATCGTGCTTGCCCTTGGCCAGCAGTTCCTGCTCCAGTTCCGGCACGCGGTCGAAGTGATCCTCGATCGCCCGCTTGTTGCGGCCGGTGATGATGATCATCTGCTCGATGCCGGCTTCGGCCGCCTCCTCGACCGCGTACTGGATCAGCGGCTTGTCGACCACCGGCATCATCTCCTTCGGCATCGCCTTGGTCGCCGGAAGGAATCGCGTGCCGAAGCCGGCCGCGGGGAACACCGCCTTGCGCACTTTCTTCGCGCTCATCGAGGTCGTCCGTTGGCGGGCGTCAGTCGGCCAGCCGCTGCTTGAGCAGCTGCTTGCCGATCTCCACGCCCCATTGATCGAAGCTGTTGATCTGCCACAGCACGCCCTGGACGAACGTGCGGTGCTCGTAAAGGGCCAGCAACGCGCCGACCGAGAAGGCGTCGATGCGCGGCAGCGTGATGAACGTGCTCGGCCGGTTGCCGGGCACGACGGCGTAGGCCGGCTTGGCGCTGCCCGAAGGCTTCAGCGCCGCCTCGCCGAGCGCCAGCGCGTCGGCCTGCGCCAGCGCGTTGGCGTACAGCAGCCGCTCGCGCGGCGCGGCGGAGCTTTCGAAGCCGGCCGCCGTGACGAAGTCCACCGGCGAGAAGAACGTGCCCTGGTGCAGGAACTGGAACACGCTGTGCTGGGCGGTGGTGCCGGCCTCGCCCCACACCACCGGCGAGGTGTCGTGGTCGAGCAGGCGGCCGTCGCGGTCGACGCGCTTGCCGTTGCTCTCCATCTCCAGCTGCTGCAGGTACGCCGGCAAGTGGCGCAGGCGCTGCGCGTACGGCATCACCGCGCGCGAGCGGCAGCCCCAGAAATTGACGTACCAAACGCCGAGTGCGCCGAGCAGCAGCGGCAGGTTGCCTGCCGGCGGCGCCTCGATGAAGTGGCGGTCGAGCGCGGCGGCACCGCGCAGCAGGTCGTCGAACGCCGCCGCGCCGTGCGCCACCGCGATCGGCAGGCCGCAGGCCGACCACAGCGAGTAGCGCCCGCCGACCCACTCGGCGAAGGTGTAGACCATGCTCGCATCGACGCCGAAGGCCTGTGCCCGCTCCGGCTGCGCGGTGACCGCTGCCAGGTGCCGGCGGGCATCGACGCCGGGTGCGCGCTGCAGCCACGCCAGCGCCGCGCGGGCGTTCTCCAGCGTCTCCAGCGTCGTGAAGCTCTTCGAGATGGCGACCACCAGCGTCGACTCGGGCGCCGCCTCTGCCAGCGCGACATCGAGCTCGACCGGGTCGATGTTGCTGACGAGATGCAGGCGAATCGGGCCCGAGGCTTCGCCGAGCGCGGTTGTCACCAGCCGCGGGCCGAGGTCCGAGCCGCCGATGCCGATGCAGATCACCGTCTCGATCGGCTTGCCGGTTGAACCCTTGACCTGGCGCGAGCGCAGCCGCTCGGCAAAGTCGAGCATGCGGCTGCGCTGCTCGCCGACGGCGCGCGCCACGCCGCTGTCGGCCGGCGCCGCGCGCAGCGCGGTGTGCCAGGCCGGCCGGCCCTCGGTGTTGTTGATCGGTTCGCCGGCGAACAGCCGCTCGCGCCAGCGGGCAAGCTGCGCCGCGTCGGCCAGTGCCAGCAGCAGCCTCCAGGTCTCGTCGGTGGCGAGGTTGCGCGACAGGTCCGCTTCGATGCCGGCCGCCTCGAAGCGCCACGAGCGTGCCCGCGCCGGATCGCCGCGCAACGCAGCGTCGAGGCGGAACGACGACAGCGTCTCGCGGTGTCGTTGCAATGCCTGCCAGGGCGCAGTCTTGGTTAGGGTCACGATCGATCAGCCGGTCCGGCCGTACTTGTCGTCGAGGCGGACGATGTCGTCCTCGCCCACGTAGTCGCCGCACTGCACCTCGATCAGCGTCAGCGGCACGCGGCCGGGGTTCTCCAGCCGGTGCTGGCTGCCTACCGGCACGTAGGTCGACTCGTTCGGCGCCAGTAGCACGACCTTGTCGCCGACCGTCACGCGCGCGGTGCCGCTGACCACCACCCAGTGCTCGCTGCGGTGATGGTGCATCTGCAGCGACAGCGACGCGCCGGGCTTCACCTCGATGCGCTTGATCTTGAAGCGCGGCCCTTCCTGCAGCGTGGTGTAGGTGCCCCAGGGGCGGGCCACGGTGCGGTGCAGCCGGTGCGCCTCGTGGTCGCGCCGTTTCAGCTCGACCACCACGTCCTTGACCTTCTGCGTCGAGTTGCGGTCGCACACCAGCAGGGCGTCGGGGGTGTCGACCACCACCACGTCGCGCAGGCCGACGGCGGCGACCAGCCGGTCCTCGCTCTGGACGTGGGTGTTGCTGCAATCGGCCATGACCACTTCGCCGCTGACGGTGTTGCCGAACGCATCGGCCGGCAGCTCCTGTGCCACGGCCTTCCACGAGCCGATGTCGCTCCAGCCGAAGTCGCCGGGCAGGGCGACGACGTTGCCGGCCCGCTCCATCACGGCGTAATCGATCGAGATGTTCGGCGCCTGCTCGAAGGTGGCGCCGTCCAGCTCGAGCCGGTGCGCGAACTTGGCGTCGACCTTGGCGTAGGCGAGCGCGGCGCGCGCCGCCTCGATCACCTCCGGCGCCAGCTGCTCGAGCGCGCCGATGATCGTCGCCGGCGTGAAGCAGAACATGCCGCTGTTCCACAGGAAGCGTCCCGAGGCGAGGTACTCGGCCGCCTTGTCGGCATCGGGCTTCTCGACGAAGCGCTTGACCGCCGCGGCACCGTCGGCGTCCGGCGCACCGCACTCCAGGTAGCCGAAGCCGGTCTCCGGCATCGTCGGCCGGATGCCGAACAGCACGATGCGCCCGGCCAGCGCCAGTACGCGCGCCTGCGCCGCCAGCATCGCGAAGCGCGCCTCGTCCTGGATCAGGTGATCGGCCGGCAGCACCAGCAGCGGCTCCTTGTCGTGGCCGGCGCCGGCGGCCCACAGCGCCGCAGCGGCGATCGCCGGCGCCGTGTTGCGGCCGACCGGCTCCAGCAGCAGCTGGGTCGAGCGCGGCGCGCCGCTCTTCATCGACTCGATCTCCTCGCCGGTGCGGAAGCCGTATTCCCTGTTGGTGACGATCAGGCAGTCGCGGCAGCCCGCGTCGACCGCGCGGGCCACGGTCCGCTGCAGCAGCGACGCGCCATTGCCCAGCCGCATGAAGGGCTTCGGCAAGGCCTCCCGCGAGACCGGCCACAGCCGGGTCCCCGAGCCGCCCGACAGGATCACCGCAAGCATGGTGTCGTTCCCCGTACCTTGTTGTCGGCGCTCCTCGCGCCTGCGCGACCGATCGCGAGCGCGAATTATCGCCGATGCCCTCTCTCGCCATCGCCGGTGCGCGCAACCGTACAATCGGCGGCCGCCTGCCGCTGGTGCGACGGCTGGCCCGCCGCCGCAACGCCCGCCGCCTTTGCCTGCCAAATCGCCGCTGATGACTGCCGCCGTCGACGCATCGCTGTTCAAGGCCTACGACATCCGCGGCATCGTCGACCGCACGCTGACGACCGAGGCCGTGCGGGAAATCGGCGCGGCGCTCGGTACGCAGGCGCTCGCTCTCGGGCAGCGGGAGATCGTCGTCGGCCGCGATGGCCGCCTGTCGGGCCCGCAGCTGCGCGACGCGCTGGTCGAGGGTATCCGCTCCACCGGTATCGGCGTGATCGATATCGGCATGGTCGCCACGCCGGTGCTGTACCTGTCGACGCACCTGCTCGGCACCGGCTCGGGCGTGGAGATCACCGGCAGCCACAACCCGCCCGAGTACAACGGGCTGAAGATGGTGCTCGGCGGCGCGACGCTGCACGGCGAGGCGATCCAGAAGCTGCGGCAGATCGTCGAGGAGGGCGCCGCGCCGCGCGCCGCCGCAGCCGGAGTGCTGCGCACGGCGGACGTGCGCGACGCCTACCTGCGGCGCATCGCCGATGACGTGAAGCTGGCGCGACCGATGAAGATCGCGGTGGACTGCGGCAACGGAGTCGCCGGTGCCTTCGCGCCGGCGCTGTACCGCATGCTCGGCTGCGAGGTGACCGAGCTGTTCTGCGATGTCGACGGCACTTTCCCGAACCACCATCCCGATCCGGCGCACCCGGAGAACCTGCAGGACCTGGTCCGCGCCCTGCGCGAGACCGACGCCGAGATCGGCCTGGCCTTCGACGGCGACGGCGACCGGCTGGGCGTGGTCACCAAGGACGGCAACATCGTCTACCCCGACCGGCAGATGATGCTGTTCGCGCGCGGCGTGCTGCAGGGCAATCCCGGCGCCGAGATCATCTTCGACGTCAAGTGCTCGCGACATCTGGCGCGCGAGATCGTCGCCCACGGCGGCCGGCCGACCATGTGGCGCACCGGGCACTCGCTGATCAAGGCCAAGCTGAAGGAAAGCGGCGCGCCGCTGGCCGGCGAGATGAGCGGTCACATCTTCTTCAACGACCGCTGGCCCGGCTTCGACGACGGCATGTACGCCGGCGCGCGGCTGCTCGAACTGCTGTCGCACGCCAGCGATCCCTCGGCGGTGCTCAACGCGCTGCCGGACGCGGTGAGCACGCCGGAACTGCACCTGAAGACGGCCGAGGGCGAGAACTTCGCCCTCGTCGAGCGGCTGCAGCGCGAGGCGAGCTTCACCGATGCGCGCGAGGTGATCAGGATCGATGGCGTGCGCGTCGAGTACGCCGACGGCTTCGGTCTCGCCCGCCCGTCGAACACGACGCCGGTGCTGGTGCTGCGCTTCGAGGCCGACGATGCGGCCGCGCTGGCGCGCATCCAGACCGATTTCCGCCGCGCCCTGCTGGCGATCAAGCCCGACGCGAAGCTGCCGTTCTGATCGCCGTCGGGGCGCGCGCCTAGAATCGCCGCCGCGATGGACACGAGCGGCGAGCGGTTCCTGATCGTCAAGACCTCGTCGATGGGCGACGTCGTGCACGCGCTGCCGCTGGCCACCGACCTGGCGCGGCGCTGGCCGTCGGCGCCCATCGACTGGCTGGTCGAGGAGAGCTTCGCGGCGATCCCGCGCATGCATCGCTCGATCGACCGCGTGATCACCGTCGCCGTGCGCCGCTGGCGGCGCGCGCCTGCGGCGGCGCAGACCTGGCGCGAGTTGCGCGCGGCCAAGCAGCAGCTTCGCGCGCAGCGCTACAGCGCGATCGTCGATTGCCAGGGCCTGCTGAAGAGCGCCTGGATGGCCCGCTGGGCGCGCGGGACCCGCTGGGGATTCGACCGGGCCAGCGCCCGCGAGCCGCTGGCGGCGCTGCTGTACACCAACGTCGTGGCGGTGGCGCGCGAGCAGCACGCGATCGTGCGCAATCGCGCGCTCGGCCGGGCAGCCTGCGGCACTGACGTTACGGCGCCGGCCTCCTTCGGCCTGCAGCCCCCGGCCATCGCCGGTTCGCCGTGGGCCGACGCGACGTCGCGGCCTTTTGCCGTGCTGCTGACCAACGCCAGCCGGGCCAGCAAGCGCTGGCCGGACGAGCGCTGGCGCGACGTGGCGCAGGCGCTGCACGGCCGCGGCCTGCGCGCGCTGCTGTTCGCCGGCAGCGCGGCGGAGGAGGCCGACACACGCGCGCGCGCCGCCGGCATGGCCGACGCATGGGTCGCGCCGCGCTGCGGCCTCGACACCGTGGCGGCGGCGCTGGCGCGCGCCCGCGTCGTGGTCGGCCTGGACACCGGCCTGTCGCACCTGGCGGCAGCGCTGGGTGCGCCGACCGTTGGCATCTTCTGCGACTACGACCCGCGGCTGGTCGGCATCACCGGGCCGGCGCCGTGCGCCAGCCTCGGCGGCGTGAACGCCGCACCGACGGCCGAAGCCGTGGTCGCCGCGGTCGATCAACTGCTCGGCTCCGGCGCCGCCGCGCCACGGCTGCCGTGACGCCGAAGCAACGGCTGGCGCTCGCCGCCTACTCGGCCGCCTGGTGGCTCGCCGCGCCGCTGGCGGCGCTGTACCTGCTGTGGCGAAGCCTGGCGCAGCGGGAGTACCGACGGCACTGGGGCGAGCGCTTCCTCGGCCGCGGCGCGGCCCCGCCGGCAGGCCGGCCGCTGATCTGGGTCCATGCGGTGTCGGTCGGCGAGACGCGCGCCGCGCAGCCGCTGATCGAGCAGCTGGCGCGCGAACTGCCCGAGGCGTCGTTCCTGCTCACGCACACGACGCCGACCGGCCGCGCCGTCGGCCAGTCGATCGTCGCCGCGCTTGCCGGGCGGGTGGCGCAGCGCTACCTGCCGTACGACCTGCGCTTCGCGGTGGCGCGCTTCCTGCACGAGACGCGGCCGTCGGTCGGCGTGATCATGGAGACCGAGGTCTGGCCGAACCTGCTGCAGGCGACGCGGCGCTCGGCCGTGCCGATGCTGCTTGCCAACGCCCGGCTGTCGGAGAAGTCGGCTGCGCGCGGGCGGCGCTTCGCGGCACTGCTAGAGCCGGCTGCCGAGGCCTTCGACCGGATCGCCGCGCAGAGCGACGCCGATCGCGCCCGGATCGCCCGCTGGTACGGCAGGCCGATCGACGTCACCGGCAACCTGAAATTCGACCTCGCGGTGAGCGGAGCGCTGGTCGACGCCGGCCGGGCGCTGCGGGCCGGCTGGGGAGAGCGACCGCTGTGGCTTTTCGCCAGCACCCGCGACGGCGAGGAAGCGCTGCTGCTCGACGCATGGATGCGCCGAGGCGGGAAATTCGACTCTGACCCCAATTTGCTGATCGTGCCGCGGCACCCGCAGCGCTTCGACGAGGTGGCGCAGTTGATCGAGGCCCGCGGACTTGCCTGCCTGCGCCGCTCGCGCGGCGTCTGGCCGCAGAGCCTGCCCGCGGGCACGGTGCTGCTTGGCGACACCATGGGCGAGATGGCGCTGTACTACGCGGCGGCCGACGTGGCGCTTATCGGCGGCAGCCTGCGTGACTTCGGCGCGCAGAACCTGATCGAAGCCTGCGCCGTCGGCACGCCGGTGGTGCTCGGGCCGAGCACGTTCAACTTCGCGCAGGCGGCTGCTGATGCGACCGCCGCTGGCGCGGCGCTGCAGGTGGGCGATGCCGACGAGGCGCTGGCGGCGATGGACGCCCTGTGCCGGGACCCGCAGCGGCTGCGGGCGATGGGCGAGGCGGCGCTTGGATTTGCCAGCGCGCACCGCGGCGCCACCGCGCGCGTTGCGAATCTGGCTCGCGAACTGCTGCCCGCCTGACCGGCGCTGCGCAGGAGCCGATACGATTCGTGACAAACTCTGCCGGTTCGTTACCGCCGGGGCAGGTTAGCGTCAGCGGCCTGTGATCGCGCCGGATGACGAAGAGCGGCGGGCGGCCGTCCGTGGCACCGATTCGCGGGCGGCGGGGCCGTGGCGGAGTCCATATTGCTAGTTGCTGAATCACCATCGACGGAAGTCGCCGAGCAGCGAGTCCTGCTCGGTCAGCGCCTCGTTGCCGAGGGCAAGCTGTCGGCCCGCGACCTCGATCGGGCGCTGGCTGCCCAGCGGGAGACCGGCGGGCTGCTCGGACGGGTGCTGGTCCGACTCGGCCTGGTCACCGAGCTCGACGTGGCCCAGGCGCTGGCGGCGCAGACGCGCCTGCCGCTGCTGCTGGCCGATGCCTTCCCGGCCGTGCTGCCGGTGATCAAGCAGGTCGCGCCGGCTTTCTTCCGTACCCATCGCATCCTGCCCCTGGACGTGCGCGACGAGACGCTGCAGGTGGTGATGGCCACGCCGCAGGACGAGTTCGCGCTGCAGGCACTGCGGCTGGCCACCGGCCTGAAGATCAGCACGGCGATCGGCATCGAGTCGGAGATCGATGCGGCGCTGGCGCGGGGGCTGGAGGACGAAGGCGAGGAAGGGTCCGATGCCGACCAGCTGGATGCGGCCTCGGCGAGCGACTTCGTCGAGCACCTGCGCGACCTGGCCAGCGAGGCGCCCGTGATCCGCCTGGTCAACGTGCTGATCGGCCGGGTCACCGACCTGCGCGCCTCCGACATCCACCTGGAGCCGTTCGACGACGGCCTGCACGTGCGATACCGGATCGACGGCGTGATCGACACCTACGAGGTGATCGAGCCGCGGCTGGCCGCTGCGGTGGTCTCGCGGATGAAGCTGCTGGCGCAGCTGAACATCGCCGAGCGCCGCCTGCCGCAGGACGGACGGATCAAGACGCGGGTGAAGGGCAGGGAGCTCGACCTGCGCGTGTCGACGGTGCCGACGGTGCACGGCGAGAGCGTCGTGCTGCGCGTGCTCGACCGCGCCAGCGTCCGCTTCAGCCTGGCCGACCTCGGTTTCAGCCCGGACACGCTGGCGGGATTCGAGGCCCTGCTGGCGCGTCCGCACGGCATCCTGCTGGTGACCGGCCCGACCGGCTCCGGCAAGACCACGACGCTGTACGGCGCGCTGTCCAAGCTCGACGCCAACGCGCTGAAGATCCTGACGGTCGAGGACCCGGTCGAGTACCAGCTCGACGGCATCAACCAGATCCACGTCCATCCGCAGATCGGACTGACCTTCGCCAGCGCACTGCGCTCGATCCTGCGCCAGGACCCCGACATCATCATGATCGGCGAGATGCGCGACGGCGAGACGGCGCAGATCGCCGTGCAGTCGGCGCTGACCGGCCACCTGGTGCTGTCCACCCTGCACACCAACACCGCCGCCAGCGCGGTGGTGCGGATGACCGACATGGGCGTCGAGCGGTACCTGATCACCTCCACCGTCAACGGCGTGCTGTCGCAGCGGCTGGTGCGCCGCCTGTGCCAGCACTGCCGTCGGCCGGCCGACCTGCCGGCGGAGGTCGTCGCCAGCAGCGGCCTGGCGCGAGTTCTTCAGCCGGGGCAGGCCGCCCTGACCGCGCCCGGCTGCGCGCACTGCCGCGGCACCGGCTATTGGGGCCGGTCGGCGATCCACGAACTGCTGCTCGTCGACGACGTCATCCGCGAGGCGATCCTGCGCGGCGCCGACGCCTCGCAGCTGCACGAGCTCGCGCGACGCGGCAGCCTGGTCACGCTGTACGAGGACGGCCTGCGCAAGGTCGCCGCCGGCGCTACCAGCCTCGAGGAGGTCATGCGGGTGACGCAGGACCAGAGCGATGGCTGAGTTCGCCTACAAGGCGGCCAGCGCCGCCGGGGGCGTGGTCGAAGGTCGCATCGAGGCGCGCAGCCGAGACGAGGCGATCCGGCGCCTGGTGGAACAGGGGCTGACGCCGGTCGGCGTTTTCGATCGCGCCATGGCAGCGGCGGCGCCGGCAGGCGCGGCGCGGCAGCCCGGCAAGCGCTGGTCGGTCGGCGGCGACAAGCCGACGCGGGCCGAGGTGCTGGCGCTGACCTCGGAGCTGGCGGTGATGCTGCGCGCCGGGCTGCCGCTCGACGGCGCGCTGCGCGTGCTGCTCGGCATGGACCACCGGCCGCCGGTGGCGGCGCTGGTGTCGCAGATCCTCGAGGCGGTCAAGGGCGGCATGCCGCTGTCGCGCGCGCTGGCCGCCCGCGGCGAGCTGTTCGGCCCCTTCTACGTCAACATGGTCCGCTCGGGCGAGGCGAGCGGCCAGCTCGGCGCGGTGCTCACCCGGCTGGTCGAGCACCTCGAGCGAATGCGCGCGCTGCGCGAGAGCGTGGTCTCGGCGCTGATCTACCCGGCCATCCTGCTGTCGGTGGCGGTGCTGTCGGTGCTCGCGATCCTCGTCTTCATCGTGCCGCAGTTCGAGCAGCTGTTCCGCGACGCCAGGGAGGCCCTGCCGCTGGCCACGCGGCTGGTGCTCGGTGCCGGGAAACTGGTGCTCGATTACGGCGTGGCACTGCTCGTCGGGCTCGTTGCCGGCGGCTTCCTGTTCGCGCGCTGGTTGCGCTCGACGGCCGGGCAGCGCTGGTGGCAGGCGCGGCTGACGCGCCTGCCGGTGCTGGGCCGGGTCCGCCATGAGTACAGCCTTGCCCGCTTCACCCGCACCTTCGGCACGCTGCTCGCCAACGGCGTGCCGATCCTCACCGCGCTCGGCATCGCCGGCGAAACGGTGGAAGACGCGCGGCTGCGCGATTCGCTCAAGGGCGTGGCGCCGAAGGTCAAGTCGGGCGGGCGCCTGGCGGAGGCCCTTGCCGCCACCGGAATCTTCGAGCCGCTGGCGATCAACCTGGTGCGGGTGGGCGAGGAGACCGGCACGCTGGACCGCATGGTGCTGGAGCTGGCGGCCATCCTCGACCGCAAGGTCGAGACCGGCATCAAGCGCGGCCTGACCCTGCTCGAGCCCGTGCTGATCCTCGGCCTGGGCCTGGTCATCGCCGTCGTGATCGTGTCGATCCTCATGGGAATCCTTACCGTCAATGAACTTGCGATCTGAAACCAGGCAACCGGCGCGAGCCTCGCGCGCCGCGGGCTTCACGCTGATCGAGCTGCTGGTCGTGCTGGCGATCCTCGGCCTGCTGATCGGGCTGGTCGGCCCGCGCTTCCTCGGCCAGCTCGGCGGCGCCAAGAGCAAGACGGCGGCGATCCAGATCCACGACCTCGAGAAGGGCCTCGAGCTGTTCAAGCTCGACGTCGGCCGTTTCCCGACCAGCGAGGAGGGCCTGGATGCGCTGGTCAGGCAGCCGGCGAACGCACGCGGCTGGAACGGCCCGTACCTGAAGGGCAACTCGGTGCCTGAGGATCCGTGGGGCCGGCCGTACAAGTATTCGTTCGCGGGCACCGCCGAGCCGGAGATCGTCTCGCTGGGCGCCGACGGCGCGTCGGGCGGCGAAGGCGAGAACGCCGACGTCAGCAGCACGCGAAAGTAACGCGGCGAGTTTCGTCAACGGCCTGCCCCCGACAACGATGCGCGAACGCGGCTTCACGATGGTCGAACTGCTGGTGGTGCTGGCGATCGCCGCCGCGCTGCTGGCCGTCGCACCGATGGCGCTGCAGCGGTATCGCGAATCGACCGACTACCGCGACACCGTTCGTACGATGACCGCCGCGCTCACCGAGGCCAGGCACTCGGCGATCTCCGGCGGCCGGGTGGTCGCCTTCAGCGTCGATCTGGGCGCGCGGCACTACGGCGTCGACGGCGGAGCCAGGCGCGACCTGCCGGAGAGCATCGCCGTGCGCGCCACGGTCGCTGACACCGATCTGGTCGACAACGTCGCGCGGATCCGCTTCTTTCCCGGTGGCAATGCCACCGGCGGCAGCATCGAGGTGGTGCGGGCGTCAGGCAGCGGAGTGCGGCTGCGCACCGACTGGCTGGACGGGCGCGTGTCGCTCGAAGGGCTGATGCAGTGAGCCGTCGCCCTGTCAGGTCGGCCGGCTTCACGCTGCTCGAGGTGGTGGTGGCGCTGGCCATCATGGCCATCGCGCTGGGCGTCCTGTATCGCGCGGTCGGCGGCGGCGTGCGCACGGTCGGCGACCTGTCCGCCTACAGCCGCGCGGTGGCGATCGGCGAGTCGGTGCTGCAGATGCGCGACTCGGTGCCGGCCGAGGGCTGGAACGAGGCAGGGCAGTGGGAGGGCTTTCGCTGGTCGGTGGCCAGCGCGCCGTACCAGCCGGGCAGCGGGGCAGGTGTCCCGCTGCATCGCGTGCAGGTCGATGTCGCCTGGAGTGATGGCCTGCGCGACCGGACCTTCTCGCTGGTCAGCCTGCGGCCGGAGCGCGTCGATAGCGCGAAGCGGGGCGCGCGATGAGGATGCTTCGCCTGCCGCGTGGCTTCACGCTGGTCGAGGTGCTGGTCGCCACGGCCCTGCTGTCGCTGGTCATGCTCGGTCTGCTGACCGCGATGCGCTCCTTCGCCCA
>CP070661.1:2976985-2981921 GCA_020355165.1 Burkholderiales bacterium | reverse complement strand
GGTGTCGCCTACGATCCGGCGGCCAAGGGCGCGCAGGCGTATGTCGCCTTCGGCGCCGAGATGGTCGAGCGGATGAAGAGTCTGTAGGCCGATGAACGGACCAGCCGCCCGCCGCTCGCGTTCGGCGCTGGCGGACTGCCCGCGCGAGGCGAGGCGCAGCCCGCCTTGATGTTCGACCCGGCGCCGCTTCCGCCGCCGCTTGCCGCTGCCGGCGATGCGCTCGCCGATGGCGCGGCCGTTGCGTATCCGCAGGTCCCGGCCGATAACATGGCGGCGCGGGAGATCTATCGCAGGCCCGGTTTGGTCGACCGCCATGTCTATCGGTACCGGACCGAGCCGGCAGGCCATGCAGGCGCCGGCAGTCCGAGGGGGGCAGACTCGTGATCAAGAAGATGAAGGGACTGGGGCGCGGCCTCGATGCGCTGCTGGGTTCGGAGCCACAGGCCGTAGCCTCAGCGGGGCCGCCGCAGCTGCCGGTCGAGCGGCTGCAGCCGGGGCGCTACCAGCCGCGCACGCGGATGGACGCCGAGGCGCTGGCCGAGCTGGCCGATTCGATACGGGTCCAGGGCGTCATCCAGCCGATCCTGGTGCGGCCGCTCGGCGACGAACGCTACGAAATCATCGCCGGCGAGCGCCGGTTCCGCGCCGCGCAGATGGCGGGTCTGGCGGAGGTGCCGGTCACCGTGCGCGACGTGCCCGACGAGGCGGCACTGGCGATGGCGCTGATCGAGAACATCCAGCGCGAGAACCTCAATCCGCTCGAGGAGGCGCAGGGGGTGCAGCGACTGGTCCGCGAGTTCGCCTTTACGCACGAGCAGGCGGCGGCGGCGATCGGCCGCTCGCGCAGCGCGACTTCGAACCTGCTGCGGCTGCTGAACCTGGCGGCCCCGGTGCAGGAGATGCTGCTGGAGGGACGGCTCGACATGGGTCACGCGCGCGCGCTGCTCGCCGTCGATGCGGCCACCCAGGTGCAGCTCGGCCACCAGATCGTGCTCAAGGGGCTGTCGGTGCGCGAGGCCGAGGGACTGGTCGCGCGGACCCAGCGGGCGCTGTCCTCACCCGCCCGGGCGGCGCCGGCCCGCAGCCGCGACCTCGAGCGGCTGGAGGAGGAGCTGTCCGACGCGCTGGCCGCCACGGTGCGCCTGCAGGTCGACGCCCGCGGCAAGGGGCGCGTGGTGATCCAGGTCTCCAGCCTCGATCAGCTCGACGGCATCGTCGCCCGACTGCGGGGCTGATGCCCTGTCGCAGGCGTCTGTTGCGGCGCAACCCAAATTTGACCCGCCTGCGACCCGCCTCTTAGAATCCGCAGGCTTTACGGAAATCGTTGTGCTGCGGGAGCGGCCGCCACGGGGGAGAGCCGGGGCGGCGGCGGAGCGGGTCGATGTTTCGCGTGATTCTCCTGCAGTGCATCGCCGCGTTGCTGGCGACGCTGGTGGCGTGGGCGCTGGGCGGCGCCGCAGCGGCGTGGTCGGCCCTGGCCGGCGGCGCGGCGTGCGTGGTGCCCAACGGCCTGTTCGCCCTGCGGCTCGCTGCCGCGGCGCGGCGGCCGCAGGGAACGAGCGCGGCAACGTTTTTCGTGGGGGAGTTCCTCAAGGTGGGCTCGACGGTGGCGCTGCTGGCGCTGGCGGCCTGGGCCTACCGGGATCTGGTTTGGCTGGCGATGATCGGCGCGGTCATCGTGACTCTGAAAAGCTACTTCATCGCCCTGATCTGGCGCTGAACAACGGAACAACACCATGGCGGGCAGCCAGGCTCCGACGGCCACCGAGTACATCGTCCATCACCTGACGCACCTGTCGACCGAGAAACAGAAGTTCATCGTCGACTTCTCGGTCGTCAACGTCGACACGATCGTCTTCTCGCTCGCCTGCCTGGGCCTGACGCTGTTCCTGCTGCACCGCGCGGCGCGTGCCGCCACCACCGGCGTGCCAGGCCGCTTCCAGGCCTTCGTCGAGATGATGGTCGAGATGGTCGAGGAGCAGAGCAAGTCGATCGTGCACGGCGACCGCAGCTTCATCGCGCCGCTGGCGATCACGGTGTTCATCTGGATCATCTTCATGAACGCGATCGACCTGATCCCGGTCGATCTGTTCCCGTGGATCGCGCACAATGTGTTCCACATCGAGTACCTGCGGCCGCTGCCGACGGCGGACCTTAACGGCACCATCGGCATGTCGTTCGGCGTGCTGCTGCTGATGCTGTACTACGGCATCAAGATCAAGGGCTTCGGCGGCTGGCTGCACGAGCTGTTCACCGCGCCGTTCGGCGCCAACCCGCTGCTGTGGCCGTTCAACTTCCTGCTCAACCTGATCGAGTACCTGGCCAAGATGGTCTCGCTCGGCATGCGGCTGTTCGGCAACATGTACGCGGGCGAGCTGCTGTTCTTCCTGATCGCGCTGCTCGGCGGCACCTGGGCGTTCCGCGCCGACGGCTCGCTGCTGCTGGCGCTCGGCCACGTGCTCGCCGGCACCGGCTGGCTGCTGTTCCACATCCTGATCGTGATCCTGCAGGCGTTCATCTTCATGATGCTGACGCTCGTCTACATCGGCCAGGCCCACGAGGGGCACTGACGGTCCGCGCTTCGCACCCAGATCCATTCCCAACAAGGAGTCTCTCAAAATGACCAACGTCGCTTTCGTTGCCCTGGCCTGCGGTCTGATCATCGGCCTGGGCGCCATCGGTGCCTGCATCGGCATCGGCATCATGGGCGGCAAGTACATCGAGTCCGCGGCCCGTCAGCCCGAGCTGATGAACACCCTGCAGACCAAGATGTTCCTGCTCGCCGGCCTGATCGACGCGGCGTTCCTGATCGGCGTCGGTATCGCGATGATGTTCGCGTTCGCCAACCCGTTCGCGGGCTGAGCCGGCCGAGCCGCCGCCGCACGGACAATCGATGCCGGCGGGCCCTTGCGGGCCCGCCCGGCCCCATCCGGGTCACTGTCATGAACATCAATTCCACGCTGTTTCTGCAGCTGGTGGTCTTCCTGGTCGGCGCGCTGATCACGATGAAGTTCATCTGGCCGCCGCTGATCCGCTCGCTCGACGAGCGTCGCAAGAAGATCGCCGACGGCCTGAAGGCGGCCGAGGCCGGCAACCAGAGCCTGGCCGACGCGCAGCGCAAGATCGCCCAGCTCGAGGCGGACGCGCGGGCCCGCGCGCAGACGATCGTCGCCGAGACCGAGAAGCGGGCCCAGGCGCTGGTCGACGAAGCCAAGGGGCAGGCCAAGGCCGAGGGCGACCGGCTGATCGAGGCGGCGCGCCAGGAGGCCGAGCAGGAGATGCAGCGGGCGAAGACCGCGCTGCGCGACCAGGTGGCGATGCTGGCGGTGGCCGGCGCCGAGCAGATCCTGCGCCGCGAGGTCAACGCCCAGGTGCATGCCGACCTGCTGTCGCAGCTGAAGGGCCGGCTGTAGCCATGGCCGAGCTGTCGACGATCGCGCGTCCGTACGCCGAGGCGCTGTTCGCTGCCGCGGAGAGCGACCGGTCGGCCGCCGGGGTGCTCGACCAGTGGCTCGGCCAGCTGGCCGAGATGGCGGCGGTGGCCGGCAACGCCGAGGTGGCCCGGGTCGTCAACGACCCGAAGCTGGGCGCGGCGCAAGTTTACGAACTGGTGCGCGGCCTGATCAGCTCGCCGCTGCCGATCGCGGCGGAGAACTTCCTCAGGCTTCTGATCGACAACGGCCGCCTGGCGACGCTGCCCGAGGTGGTGCGCCAGTTCCGCGCGATGAAGAACGCGGCCGAAGGACAGGCCGACTGCCTGATCGAGAGCGCGCTGCCGCTTTCGGAGGAGCAGGTCCGGGACCTGCTGTGGGGCCTGTCGAAGAAGTTCGGCCTGAAGCTGATCCCCGAAGTGAAGGTCGACCCCGAGCTGATCGGCGGCGTTCGCGTCAGCGTCGGCGACCACGTGCTCGACGACACGATCAAGGCGCGGCTGGCGCGAATGCACTCGGCGCTGACCGCATAGTTTCCGAATCCGGAGTCCCGCCATGCAACTGAACCCGTCCGAAATCAGCGAGCTGCTGAAGAGCCGCATCCAGGGCCTCGGCGTCTCGGCCGACGTCCGCACCCAGGGCACCGTGGTGACGGTGACCGACGGCATCTGCCGCATCCACGGCCTGTCGGACGTGATGCAGGGCGAGATGCTCGAGTTCCCCGGCGACACCTTCGGCCTGGCGCTGAACCTCGAGCGCGACTCGGTTGGCGCGGTGATCCTCGGCGACTACGAGCACATCCGCGAGGGCGACACCGTCAAGTCGACCGGACGCATCCTCGAGGTGCCGATCGGGCCGGAGCTGATCGGCCGCGTGGTCAACTCGCTTGGCCAGCCGATCGACGGCAAGGGCCCGGTCAACGCCAAGATGACCGACGTCATCGAGAAGGTCGCCCCCGGGGTGATCGCCCGCCAGTCGGTGGGGCAGCCGGTGCAGACCGGCCTGAAGGCGGTCGACTCGATGGTGCCGATCGGCCGCGGCCAGCGCGAGCTGATCATCGGCGACCGCCAGACCGGCAAGACGGCGGTGGCGGTCGACACGATCATCAACCAGAAGGGCAAGGAGCTGATCTGCATCTACGTGGCGATCGGGCAGAAGGCCTCGACCATCGCCAACGTGGTTCGCAAGCTCGAGGAAACCGGCGCGATGGCCTACACGATCGTGGTCGCCGCCTCCGCCTCCGAGTCGGCGGCGATGCAGTACATCGCGCCGTACTCCGGCTGCACGATGGGCGAGTACTTCCGCGACCGCGGCCAGGACGCGCTGATCATCTACGACGACCTGACCAAGCAGGCGTGGGCCTACCGCCAGGTCTCGCTGCTGCTGCGCCGGCCGCCGGGCCGCGAGGCGTACCCGGGCGACGTGTTCTACCTGCACTCGCGCCTGCTCGAGCGCGCCGCGCGGGTCAACGCCGACTACGTCGAGAAGTTCACCAAGGGCGGGAT
>CP070661.1:2970245-2976885 GCA_020355165.1 Burkholderiales bacterium | reverse complement strand
ACTGGTCAAAGGGCCGACATGACCCGCGAAGAACTGCTCGCCGCGATCCTCGACACGCTGTCCGGCATCGCCCCCGAGGTCGACACCGCCGCGCTCGCGCCGGCCAAGCCGCTGCGCGACCAGGTCGACCTCGACTCGGCCGACTGGCTCAACTTCCTGGTCGCGCTGCACGGCCGGCTCGGCATCGACATCCCGGACGCCGACGCCGCCAGGCTGACCACGCTCGACAAGCTGGTCGACTACTGCGGGCGCAAGCTGTGAAGCGCGCGTCGGCGTGGCCGAAGCCGGCGGTCGCGCGCGTGCACACGCTGCTGTGTGACATCGACGGCACGATGACCAGCGACGGCCGGCTGGGCGCCGCCGCCTACCGCGCGATGGAACAGCTGCAGGCGGCCGGCGTGCACGTGGTGCCGGTGACCGGCCGCCCGGCGGGCTGGTGCGACCTGATCGCACGCTTCTGGCCGGTGACGGCGGTGGTCGGCGAGAACGGCGCCTTCTACTTCCGCTACGACCATGCGACGCGCCGCATGACGCGCGCCTGGGCGCGCGACGACGCGCAGCGGGCGCAGGATCGGGCGCTGCTCGCCGGCATCGGCGAGCAGGTGCTGCGGCAGGTGCCGGGCACGGCGCTGGCCGCCGACCAGCGCTACCGCGAGGCCGATCTGGCGATCGACTGGTGCGAGGACGTGCCGGCCCTAGACCAGACGCAGGTGCAGCGGGTGGTCGACCTGCTGCAAGGCCACGGGCTGACGGTGAAGGTCAGCTCGATCCACGTGAACGCCTGGTTCGGCACCTACGACAAGCTGACGATGACGCGCCGCCTGATGGGCGAGCAGTTCGGCATCGAGCTTGACCGCGAGCGCGATCGGCTGGCCTTCGTCGGCGATTCGCCGAACGACGAGCCGATGTTCCGCTTCTTTCCCAACTCGATCGCGGTGGCCAACATCGCCGAGTTCGCGCACCTGATCGCGCACCCGCCGGCCTTCGTGACGCGCGGCGCCGAGGGGGCCGGCTTCGCCGAGCTGGCGCGGCTGATCCTCGCCAAGCGGCGCGGCGGCTAGCCCTCGGCGAGCGACCGGCGGGGCCGGCATGGCGCGCGTGGGCATCGTCGGCGGCGGCGCGTTCGGCACCGCGATGTGCTGCGTCCTGCGCCGCCACGGCCACGATGTCCGGCTGTGGGCGCGCGAAGCCGAGGTGGTCGCGGCGATCAACCGCGACCGCATCAACCCGACTTTCCTGCCCGGCGTGCCGCTGCCGGACGGCATCGCCGCGACGCAGGACCTGGCGGCGGCGGCGAGCGAGGCGGCATTCGTGCTGCTGGCGCCGCCGGCGCAGTACACGCGGGCACTCACCGCGCGGCTGCGCGCTCACCTGCCGGCCGGGGTGCCGGTGATCACCTGCTCGAAGGGCATGGAGCGCGACACCGGCGCGCTGATGTCGCAGGTGATCGGCGAGACGCTGCCCGAGGCTCCGCTGGCCGCGCTGTCGGGCCCGTCGTTCGCCGCCGAGATCGCGAGCGAACGGCCGGCCGGCGTGACGCTGGCCTGCGCCGACCCGGTGCTCGGCGCGTGGCTGGAGGGCGAGATCGACGGGCCGCGCTTCCGTGCCTACCTCACCGACGACGTCGTCGGCACGCAGCTGGGCGGCGTGATGAAGAACGTGCTGGCGATCGCCTGCGGCATCGTCACCGGACGCCGGCTCGGCAACAGCATGCGGGCCATGCTGGTCGCCCGCGGGCTGGCGGAGACGGTCGACCTCGGCCTGGCGCTGGGCGCGCGGCTGGAGACCTTCCTCGGCCTGTCGGGCATCGGCGACATCGACCTGTCGTGCAACAGCCCGCAGTCGCGCAACATGTCGCTCGGCATCGCGCTCGGCGAAGGCCGTGAACTGGCCGAGGTGCTCGCCGGCCGGATCACGGTGCAGGAAGGCGTGCACTCGGCGAGCGCCGTGGCGGCGCTCGCGCAACGACTCGGCATCGACATGCCGATCACCGCCATGGTCGACCGGCTGCTCAACCGCGGCGCGACGCCGGACGACGAGATCGAGCGGCTGCTGGCGCTGCCGTCCGGCGTCGAGCGCGCGGTCGTGCCGTGGCTGCGCCGTGCCGCAGCGGCCGGCTGACGAACGACACACCGGGCTTTGGCGTCGTGCGGCAGGAGTCTGCACGCGGCGCCCCGGCTTCGCTTCGCGATGCGAAGCCGACCTTCGCCGGGTGTTGACTGAGGTCATCAGCCGCACCGGCTCGGGGTCTATGTTGGAAGTGCCCGGGGCAGCCCAGGGCGAGCCCCGGCGGCAAGCGAGGTAAACGATGAAGACAGATCGTGGATCCTGGCGCCCGCTGAGGCGCGACGAATTGCGTGACGAGCTCGTTCACGATTCCTACAAGTCCAGCAAGAAGCTTCCGGAGCCGACGCAGTGCCCGGAATGCGGTGTGATCTACAGCGGCGGCCGCTGGAACTGGGGCCTGGCTCCCGAGGGCGCACACCGGCAGCGCTGCCCGGCCTGCCAGCGCGTGCATGACCGGTATCCGGCCGGCTACGTGGTGCTGACCGGCGAATTCCTCGCCGGGCACCGCGACGAGGTGCTGCACTTGGCCCGCAACCGCGAAGCGATGGAGAAGGCCGAGCATCCGCTCGAGCGGATCATGGCGGTCGAGGACATCGAGGACGGGGTGCAGATCACGACGACCGACACCCACCTGGCGCGCGACATCGGCGAGGCGGTTCACTCGGCCTACCAGGGCAACCTCGAGTACCACTACAACAAGGAGCAGAGCCTGCTGCGCGTTCACTGGGCCCGTTGAGCCGCCGCCGGCCATGCGCAGGGCTCGCCTCGACGTCGCGCCAGTGCCGAGCTGACCGGGCTCCCCGGCCCCTGGCCGCCGCGCACTGCGGCGGCCGCACGCGGCTTCGATTGCGGCTGGCCTGCGCCGACGCCACGCCGACCGGCTCGCCGGTCGCCTCCTTCAACCGAGAGAAGGTGCAAGAGATGCAAATCCCGCTCCAGATCACGATGCGCGACATGGACCGATCGGACGCGCTCGATGCGGCCATCCATGAGCACGCCGCCAAGCTCGAGCAGTTTCACTCGCGGATCACCCGCTGCCGGGTGACCGTCGAGCAGTTGCGCCGGCATCACCTGCAGGGGCGTCACTTCGCGGTGAAGATCGACCTGCGCGTTCCCGGTCGCGAGATCGCCGCCACGCGCGACCACGACGAGGACGTCTACGTCGCCCTGCGTGACGCCTTCGACTCGGCCAAGCGGCAGCTCGAGGAGGCGGCGCGCGAGCTGCGCGGCGACGTCAAGACGCACGCGACGGCGCTGCACGGTACGGTCGCCCGCATGCGGCTCGACGAAGGCTACGGATTCATCGAGACGGGCGATGGCCGCGAGCTGTACTTCAGCCGCGACAACGTCGTGCACCCGCCGTTCGAGCACCTCGAGCCGGGCATCACCGTCCAGTTCATCGAGGATCTGGCCGCCGAGGGCCCGCAGGCCAAGCGGGTGAGCGCCGGCAAGCACCAGCCGTGAATCGCGCCGCCGTCGCCAGCGCCGCGCCGTCCCGCCTGCGCGGCGTCAGCCAGCCTGCAACAGCCGCCGCTGCCTCAGCTTCGCTCGCCGGCGGCGGCGGTCTGCTCGTCGGTCTCGACGATGTCGCGGTCCTGCCGGTCGGCAACACCGATCTCCGCCTCGACCTCCTGTAGCGCCTGCTCTTCCTCGACCGCGGTCTCGATCGCCTCGCTCGCGGCAGCCAACGCCTCGGCGGCGGTCGGATACGGGCCGAACTCCTGCTCGCCGTCGTCGGCCACCCAGTAGTAGCCGTCGGGCCGGGCCACCACCCGGTCGGTGCCGGCGGCGGTGGACGCGCCACGCGGCCTGCGCGATGTGGGTGTCATTGCCTCCTCCGCTTCGACGTTGATCTTGCTGCGCCGGTGCACGGCCGCTGCGGCCGCCTCATGGGTGCACGTGCACGACCTGGCCGAGCATCTCCGGCGTGATCAGCGTCACGCCCTGATCGGTGACGTGGAAGCGGCGGCGGTCGGCGTCAGGGTCGACGCCGACGACCAGGCCCGGCGGGATCCGGCAGTACTTGTCGACGACCGCGCGCCGCAGTACCGCGCCCTCGCCGACGTGCACGTTCGGCAGCAGCACCGAGTCCTCGATGCACTCGGCGTCGTCGACCCTGACGTTGGTCGACAGCAGCGAACGCCGCACCACCGTGCCGCTGACGATGCAGCCGCTGGCGACCAGCGAATCGGCGGCGATGCCGCGCCGGTGGTCGCCGTCGAAGACGAACTTGGCCGGCGGCAACTGCTCCTGGTAGGTCCAGATCGGCCACTCGCGGTCGTACAGGTCCAGATCCGGCACCACCCGTGTCAGCTCGAGGCTGGCCGCCCAGAACGCGTCGATGGTGCCGACGTCGCGCCAGTAGCAGCGGCAGCCGGTCATCTTCACGCAGCTGGTGCAGAAGTTGTGCGCGCGCAGCCGGCAGCCCGCGGCGAGCAGCGCCGGGATCACGTCGCCGCCGAAATCGTGCCGCGAGCCGGGGGTGGCGGCGTCGCGCGACAGCGCCGCATACAACGCCTTGGCGTCGAACACGTAGATGCTCATGTTGACCAGCGCGCGGCCGGGCTGGCCCGGCATCGCCCGCGGTGTCGCCGGCTTCTCTTCGAAGCGGCGGATCCAGCCGTCGTCGTCGACCTCGACCACGCCGAAGGCCGATGCCTCGGCCAGCGGCACCTCGGCGCAGGCGATCGTCGCCTCGGCGCCGGACTCGACGTGCTCGGCCAGCAGCACCTGGTAGTCCATCTTGTAGACCTGGTCGCCGGCCAGGATGACCACATACTGCGGCCCGTGCCGCAGCAGCAGGTCGATGTTCTGGTAGACGGCGTCGGCAGTGCCGCGGTACCACACCGGCTCGAGCCGCTGCTGTGCCGGCAGCAGTTCGACGAATTCGTCGAAGCGGCCGTCGAGGAAGCTCCATGCGCGGTGCAGGTGACCGATCAGGCTCTGCGCCTTGTACTGGGTGCACACGCCGACGCGGCGCAGCCCGGAGTTGACGCAGTTCGACAGCACGAAGTCGACGATCCGGTAGCTGCCGCCGAAGGACACGGCCGGCTTGGCCCGCCAGTCGGTCAGCTGTCCCAGCCGCGTGCCGCGGCCGCCGGCGAGAACGATCGCCATCGCACTGCGCACCCAGGCGCTCGGGATGCGCGCCAGCAGACGGTCGGTGCGCTCGCGCCAGCACTCGTGCTTCGGCTGCGCCGTCGCCGCAGGCGGCCGTTCGATGATCGCGACCATCTGCCCTCCCTGGCGGTGCGCGAACTCATCGACAACCTACACCGCAGAGACGGCCTGAGGGATGCCCTCGGTCAATCAGGGGATCGCCTGAAACAGGCGGCTACCGCATTGGCGCCATTCAGCGCAACGGCTGCGCGAGGCCGAAGCGGGTCCGCAGCGCACGGTGCTGGAAGATCCACGCGGCGAGCAATGTGAACGCCGCCACTGCGCCGAGGATCACCGCCAGCCGCAGGTAGGGCTGGCCGAGCGCGAGCCGCATCGAGACGAGTCCCGCCAGCGTGCGCAGCCACTCGAGCGCGCCGAGCACCAGCGCCGCCTGCAGCGTGCGCGCCGCCCACGGCCGCGGCACCGCGAGCAGCGGCAGCAGGGCGACCGACAGCGCCGCCAGCGGCAGCCAGCCGCCGCGGTAGAAGTGCGCCGCCAGCAGCAGCAGCGCGAGGAAGGGAAGGATCAGCCGGAAGACGAGCTTCATCGAGTCAGGGCCGCGCGCAGTCGACGATGCCGGTTGCGGGGCCGCTAGTGCCGCAGCACGCACTTGCCGTACAGGTCGCCCAGCCGGCCCTGCGGGTCGTAGCGCGCCTTCAGCCGGCGATAGGTGTCGCCGCCGTAGATCGCCGCGAACTCGTCGGCAGGGTAGTAGCTGTCCGAATAGAGCGACTTGATCCCTCCCAGCCGGGCGACCTCGCGCTCGACGAGCCGGTTGAAGTGGCCCGGCGGATGGGCCGCGCGCCGCCGCACCACGTCCCAGAAGCCGAAGTTGACGTACAGCGCGCAACGGCGCGGGAACAGCGGGAAGCGATCCGCCTGCCGCGTGGCGCCGATCGGGCAGATCCAGACCGGCAGCAGGCCGATCTCGCGCAGCAGGAAGGCAAGGAACTGCGGCGCCTTGTCGATCGGCAGGTCGACGTCCTGGATCACCGACTCGCGATGCCAGCCCGACAAGCGATCGACCACCCGGGTCAGCCCGAGCCGGCTGTTAAGCCGCATCAGCCGCGTGTAGGTGCGCGAGTTCAGCCGTTGGCGGCCGTACAGCCGCCGCAGCAAAGGCCGCTGCGCGCCGAGGTTCTTCGAGCACCAGAACCAGTCGGTATCCCAGCGCCACAGAAAGTCGCGCACGGTCAGGTAGTCGAGCTCGCGCTCGAGCAGCGAGCGGTAGTAGATGCGCTCGAAGGTGTAGTCGGAGACGTACGGCGCCGCCTCGACGAAGCGGCCTGTGCTGAGCACCAGCGTGCCGGCGTCGAACACCACTGCCTCGACGAAGTCGGCGTCGCTGGCGCAGGCCTGCGCCAGCGCGGCGAAGAAGGAGTCCGCGTCGCCGAAGCGCCGGTGCTCGACTGCC
>CP070661.1:2955285-2970145 GCA_020355165.1 Burkholderiales bacterium | reverse complement strand
TGCGTGCGGCCTGACTGTGCTGCTGATCGTGCTGCTGCGCCGGCCGGCCGAGCGGATGCGCCTGATCGATCACCCCGGCGGGCGCAAGCGGCACAGCCATCCGGTGCCGCTGACCGGTGGCATCGCGCTGACCCTGGGCTTCTACGCCGCGCTGCTCCTGTCGATCGCCGTCCTCGGCAAGCTGGCGCTGCTGCTGGCGCTGCTCGCGGTACTCGCCTTCATCGGCCTGATCGACGACCTGATCGAGGCTTCGCCGCGAGGCAAGCTCGCCGTGCAGCTGCTGGCGGCACTGCTGATGACAACCTGGGGCGAGCACCGCCTGCTGAGCCTCGGCAACCTGTTCGGCCGCGGCCCCATTGAACTCGATGGCTGGTCGATCCCGTTCACCATCTTCGCCACCGTCGCCGTGGTCAACGGCATCAACATGCTCGACGGGCTGGACGGCCTCGCCGGGGGGCTGGTGGCGGTGATGCTCGGCTACTTCGGCGCCTTCGCCTACTGGCTCGGCGAGGCGGAAGCGCTGGCGGTGATCGTCGCCCTGCTCGGCGCCGTGCTCGGCTTCCTGCTGTTCAACGTCCCGCACCCCTGGCGCGGCCGCTGGCGCACCTTCATGGGCGACGCCGGCAGCCTCGTGCTCGGCTTCGCGGTGGCCTGGTTCACGATCGACCTGACGCAGCAACGGCCGCTGACGGTGCCGCCGGTGGTGATGCTGTGGGTGGTCGGGCTGGTCCTGTTCGACCTGTTCACCGTCACCGTGCGCCGGCTGCTGCGACGGCGCAGTCCGGTGGCGGCGGACCGCGCGCACATCCATCACCTGTTGCAGCGCTGCGGCCTGTCGAGCCAGGCGACCTGGGTGCTTCTCATGGCCGCCAACGCGCTGCTGGGCGCCGTCGGGACGATCGGCTGGCGGTCCGGCGTGTCGGAGCCGGTGCTGTTCGGCGCCTACCTGGCGCTGGGGGTCGCCTACGTCGCCGCGTTCCTCAGGCCGCGCTGGCTGATACGCCGCTACCGGAGGGCGTAGCGGCGGGCTGCGGCACGGCGACGCGATCGATCACCCCGCCGCCGAGGCAGACCTCGCCGTCGTACAGCACCGCCGATTGGCCCGGCGTCGCCGCCCACTGCGGCGAATCGAATTGCAGCGTGAACTCGCCGCCGTCGACGCGCGACACCGTGCACGGCGCGTCGGCCTGCCGGTAGCGCGTCCTGGCGGTGAGCCGTGCCCCGGCCGCCGGCGGCGCGCCGCCGATCCAGCTGGCGTCTTCGGCGACGAGCTCGTTTGCCAGCAGCCACGGGTGGTCGTGCCCCTGCACGATCCACAGGGTGTTGCTGGCCATGTCCTTGCGGGCGACGAACCAGGGCTCGCCCGAACCCTCGCGCGTGCCGCCGACGCCGATGCCCTTGCGCTGGCCGAGCGTGTAGAAGGCGAGGCCGACGTGCTCGCCGACCACCCTGCCTTCGGGCGTGCGGATCGGGCCCGGCTTCATCGGCAGGTAGCGGTTGAGGAACTCGCGGAACGGCCGCTCGCCGATGAAGCAGATGCCGGTCGAGTCGCGCTTGGCGGCGTTGGGCAGGCCGATCTCGCGGGCGATGCGCCGCACTTCGCTCTTCAGCAGGTGGCCGACCGGGAACAGCGTCTTGGCGAGCTGCGCCTGGTTCAGCCGGTGCAGGAAGTAGCTCTGGTCCTTGCCGGGGTCGACGCCGCGCAGCAGCTCGAAGCGGCCGTCTCCAACGCGTGTATCGGCACGCGGCCCCTCGTCGGCAACGCGGCCGTCGCTCGCCACATGGCGCACGCGCGCGTAGTGGCCGGTGGCGATGTGCTCGGCGCCGAGCCGCAGCGCGTGGTCGAGGAAGGCCTTGAACTTGATCTCGGCGTTGCACAGCACGTCGGGATTCGGCGTGCGGCCGGCCGAGTACTCGGCGAGGAAGGCGGCGAACACGCGCTCGCGGTACTCGGCGGCGAAATTGACCGCCTCCAGGTCGATGCCGATCAGGTCGGCGACCGAGGCGGCGTCGAGCCAGTCCTGCCGGCTCGAGCAGTACTCGTCGTCATCGTCGTCCTCCCAGTTCTTCATGAACAGGCCGACGACGTCAAAGCCCTGCTGCTTGAGCAGGTAGGCGGCGACGGAGGAGTCGACTCCGCCGGACAGGCCGACGACGACGCGCTTTCGCGTCATTTCGCGCGCGTCGTCCCGGCGCAGGCCGGGAGCCAGTCTGCGGCGCCGTGAACTTGGGCCCCGGCCTGCGCCGGGGCGACGGCTAAAGGATCCGTCGGGGCGACGGCTGGGGAGGCGGCCAGCGCGAAGGCTGAAGGATCCAAGGGGGCGACGGCTGAAGGATCCGACGGGGCGAGGGCCGAAGACGCTGCCGACGCAAAGGTCGATGTGACGACCGGCACGACGGCCGAAGCGTGCGTGAACAGCAACTCGAGCGGGTAACGCACGCCGCTCAGGTAGTCATCGATGCACCTCTGCACCAGCGGGCTCCTGTGCTGCGCGGCGCGGGCGGCGATTTGCTCGCGCGTCAGCCACAGGGTGCGCAGGATGCCGTGATCGAGGGCTCGTCCGCGATCGCGCTCGCCGAGTTCGCCGCAGAAAGCGAAGCGCAGATAGGTCACCGCTTCGGCCGCCGGCGGCGTCGCGCGCCAGAGGTAAGCGCCGAGCAGGTGCGTCGGCGCGAAGGCATGCGTGGTTTCCTCCATCGTCTCGCGCACCACCGCCGCCGTCAGGCTCTCGCCGGGGTCGAGGTGCCCCGCCGGCTGGTTCAGGCGGATCCCGTCGCCGGTCTCCTCCTCGACCAGCAGGAAGCGGCCGTCGCGCTCGACCACGGCGGCGACGGTGACAGAGGGCTTCCAGGGACCGGTCATTTTCGAGGGGGGCGCCGGATGCGCCGGTGGAGGCGGGTGGGACAATCGCGTAAATTCTAGTCACTTGGGCCTTGGCGATCGGCCCGGCGCAGAAAGAACCAGCGGGGGAGAGCTCCATGTTGATCGGGGTGCCGGCCGAGACAAGGCCGGGCGAGACGCGCGTTGCCGCGACTGCCGAGACGGTGAAGAAACTGGTCGCGGCCAAGCACACCGTGCTGGTGCAGTCCGGCGCCGGGCTGGCCGCCAGCCAGACCGACGAGATGTACGCCGCGGCCGGCGCGCAGATCGGCACGGCCGCGCAGGCGCTCGGCGCCGAGATGGTGCTCAAGGTCCGGCTGCCTTCGGCCGACGAACTGGCGCAGATGACCAAGGGCGCGGCGCTGATCGGCATGCTCGAGCCGTTCAACGCCGACGGCATCGCGGCGATGAACGCGGCCGGCCTGACGGCGTTCGCGCTCGAAGCGGCGCCGCGAACGACGCGGGCGCAGAGCATGGACGTGCTTTCGTCGCAGGCCAACATCGCCGGCTACAAGGCGGTGCTGCTCGCCGCCAACACCTACGGCCGGCTGCTGCCGATGATGATGACCGCCGCCGGCACGATCAAGGCGGCGCGGGTGGTGATCCTCGGTGCCGGCGTGGCCGGGCTGCAGGCGATCGCCACCGCCAAGCGGCTCGGCGCGGTGATCGAGGCCTCCGACGTGCGACCGGCGGTGAAGGAGCAGATCGAGTCGCTCGGCGCCAAGTTCATCGACGTGCCGTACGAGACCGACGAGGAGCGCGAGATCGCGAAAGGAGCGGGCGGCTACGCCCGCCCGATGCCGGAAAGCTGGATGAAGCGGCAGGCGGCGGAAGTGGCGAAGCGCATCGCCCAGGCCGACATCGTCATCACCACCGCGCTGATTCCCGGCCGCAAGGCGCCGGTGCTGGTCAGCGAGGAGATGGTGAAGAGCATGAAGCCCGGCTCGGTGATCCTCGACATGGCGGTCGAGCAGGGCGGCAACTGCGCGCTTTCAGAGCTCGGCAAGACGGTGACCAGGCACAACGTGCACATCATCGGCGTGCCCAACCTGCCGGCGACCGTGCCGGCCGACACGTCGGCCCTGTATGCGCGCAACCTGCTCGACTTCCTGAAGCTGGTGGTCGACAAGGACGGCAACTTCGCCGTCAATCTCGAGGACGACATCGTCGCCGCCTGCCTGATGTGCATGGGCGGCGAGATCCGGCGGAAGGGCGCATGAAGATAATCGGGACATCCTCTGTCGTCCCCGCGAAGGCGGGGACCCAGCGTCTTTGGTCGGAAAGACACTGGATTCCCGCCTGCGCGGGAATGACGAATGCGAGCGACTGAACTGATCCGCGCCCGCGCAGCGCGGCTCGCCTCGCCGCTCGGCATCGAGCACGCGATCGTCGGCGGGCCGATGGCCGGCGTCGAGGACACCAGCACGAGGCTGACGCGCGCCTTCAGCGGCCGCTGGGCGCGCGGCGTCGTCAACCGCTTGATGCAGGAAATCGACGCCGCCGGCGACATCGCCGAGTACCCGATCCGGAACCGGCTGACGCAGGAAATCCGCGCCGCCGCCAACGCGCAGGGCAGGGCCGATTACGTCTCGCTGTGGGCCGGCCGGGCAGCCGGCCTGGCCGGAACCGAACCGGACGGCGAGGTCGTCGGCCGGCTGCAGCGCGGACCCGAAGCACTTCTGTAGGAGCACCCCCGTGGAAGCCGTCAACCCCACCGTCATCAACCTGATCATCTTCGTGCTGGCCATCTACGTCGGCTACCACGTGGTGTGGAACGTGACGCCGGCGCTGCACACGCCGCTGATGAGCGTCACCAACGCGATTTCCGCGATCATCATCGTCGGCGCGATGCTCGCCGCGGCGCTCACCGAGACGTGGCTCGGCAAGGGCATGGGCGTGCTGGCGGTGGCACTCGCCGCCGTCAACGTCTTCGGCGGCTTCCTGGTCACGCGCAGGATGCTGGAGATGTTCAAGAAGAAGGAGCCGAAGAAGGCGGAGGGGGCGAAGTGATGACGCCCCATTTGCTTGTCTCCCCGGCGAAGGCCGGGGCCCAATCTGAACGCGGCCAAACTTGGATCCCGGCCTGCGCCGGGATGGCGAGTGAGCGGAGCGCTGAATGAACCTGAACCTCGTCATCCTGCTGTACCTGGTCGCCTCGGTGTGCTTCATCCAGGCGCTCAAGGGGCTGTCGCACCCGACCACCTCGCGCGCCGGCAACGTGTTCGGCATGGTCGGCATGGCCATCGCGATGGTCACCACGGTGGCGCTGATCTACATGCTGGCGCCGCAGGTCGCCACGATCGGCATGGCCTGGATCCTGCTCGGCCTGGTGGTCGGCGGGGCGATCGGCACGACGATCGCCTTCAAGGTCGAGATGACCAAGATGCCGGAGATGGTCGCCTTCATGCACTCGATGATCGGCCTGGCGGCGGTGTTCATCGCCATCGCGGCGGTGGCCGAGCCGTGGGCCTTCAACATCGTCGAGCGCGGCGGACCGATCCCGCTGGGCAACCGCGTCGAGCTGTTCATCGGTGCCTTCGTCGGCGCGATCACCTTCTCCGGCTCGGTGATCGCCTTCGGCAAGCTGGCCGGCCGCTACAAGCTGCGCGTGTTCAAGAGCGCGCCGGTGATCTTTCCCGGCCAGCACATGCTCAACCTGGCGCTGGCCGTCGCCATGCTGGTGTTCGGCATCTGGTTCGCCGCCACCCAGCAGTGGATGCCGTTCTGGGTGATGCTCGCCATCGCCTTCGTGCTCGGCGTGCTGATCATCATCCCGATCGGCGGCGCCGACATGCCGGTGGTGGTGTCGATGCTGAACAGCTACTCGGGCTGGGCGGCGGCGGGCATCGGCTTCTCGCTCAACAACTCGATGCTGATCATCGCAGGCAGCCTGGTCGGTTCGTCCGGCGCGATCCTGTCCTACATCATGTGCAAGGCGATGAACCGCTCGTTCTTCAACGTCATCCTCGGCGGCTTCGGCCAGGAGGGCGGCGTCGCCGCCGGCGCGGCCGAGCAGCGGCCGGTGAGGTCGGGCTCGCCCGACGACGCGGCGTTCCTGATGGCCAACGCCGAGAGCGTGGTGATCGTGCCCGGCTACGGGCTGGCGGTGGCCCGCGCGCAGCACCCGCTGAAGGAACTGGCCGACAAGCTGATCGAGCGGGGCATCCAGGTGCGCTACGCGATCCACCCGGTGGCCGGCCGCATGCCGGGGCACATGAACGTGCTGCTGGCCGAGGCCGAAGTGCCGTACGACCAGGTCTTCGAGATGGAGGACATCAACTCCGAGTTCGCCGACACCGACGTGGTGCTGGTGCTCGGCGCCAACGACGTGGTGAACCCCGCCGCCAAGGACCCGAAGTCGCCGATCGCCGGCATGCCGATCCTCGAGGCCTACAAGGCGCGGCAGATCATCGTCAACAAGCGCTCGATGGCGGCCGGCTACGCCGGCCTGGACAACGAGCTGTTCTACATGGACAAGACGATGATGGTCTTCGGCGACGCGAAGAAGGTCGTCGAGGACATGGTCAAGGCGGTGCTGTAGCGCCGCCCCCGCAGCCGACTGCGCCGGCGGGCGCCAGCGCGGTGGCTGGCGGCCCCCGTCAGCCCCCGGCGTGTCCCTGTTTCGTTGCGCAGGTGCTCCAGCTGAACGGCAGGTAGATCGGGCAGAAGCGGAACAGCCCGGTCAGGACCCCGAGGACGCCGATGTAGCCCCAGGGGCCGATCACGTTCAGCGCCGCCAGCACGATCAGCAGGGCGCCGACGGCAATGCGCAGGATGCGGTCGATGCCGCCTACGTTGGCCTTCATGGAATTCTCCTCAAGCGGGAAGCCGGCCCGCGGATCGGGCCCGTGCAGGCAGGTTATTGCCGCGGCGACCGCCTTTCAGTGACCGGCGTCACAGAACCGGCTTGCCGTCGGCGGCGGCCCGCAGCGCCTGCGGCTGCAGGATCTCGATGAGCCCAGGGCCGCAGCCGGATCCAGCCGCTGCCCTGCAAGACCTTCAACGTACGGCTCACGGTTTCGCGTGATGCACCGAGCCGGTGAGCCGGCCTCTCGTGCGGCGTATGCAGTTCCCGCCCGTCGGCCAGCGACGGGTCGGCGGCGAGCCGCCGCGAGCGGTCGGCCGGCGAAGGAGGGGCTGCGGCTTTCACGGACGCGAGCGTGTCCCGCTCTGCGGCATCCGCGGTGCGCCGATGTGGCAAGCTTTCCGCCCGAGTCGAAGCAAAGCGGAGTGTCGATATGAATGCCGAGGAAACCCGGGCGGTGCTCGCCATCGCGCTGATGGCCGCCTACGCCGACGGCCGCAAGGCCGATGCCGAGCGCGACGAGGTGCGGCGCGTGGCCGAGGCGCTCGGTGCCGATTCCGGCAGCCTGAACCTGCCGGCGCTGTACCAGGACGTGCTGCTCAAGCGCATCGACCTGGCCAGGGCGGCGGCCACGCTCGGCAGCGGCGAGGCAAGGCAACTCGCCTTCGAACTGGCGTTGGGCGTGTGCGATGCCGACGAGCTGCGCAACGAGGCCGAGACGAGGTTCCTCGCCCATCTCGGCGCCCTGCTCAAGCTGACGCCGCCGCAGATGGCCGAGCCGGCGGCGGTCGCCGATGCGCTGGTCACGCTGCCTTTGCCGGCGCCGGCGCCGGTTGCGACGGAGGCGCCGTCGAAGCCCGGCCCGCCGGTGGCCGTCGCGGCGGACGCCGCCGAGCTGGACGGGATGATCGTCAACGCCGCGATCGTGAACGGCGCCCTCGAGCTGCTGCCGCAGTCGATGGCGTCGATGGCGATCATTCCGCTGCAGATGCGGCTCGTCTACCGGATCGGCAAGGCGCACGGCTACGAGCTCGATCGCGGCCACATCAGGGACCTGCTGGCGGCGGTGGGCGTGGGCCTGACCGGCCAGTACCTCGAGGAGATCGGCCGCAAGCTGATCGGCGGACTGTTCGGCAAGGCGGCCGGGCGCATGGTCGGTGCCGTGGCGCGCGGCGCCGCCGGCATGGCCTTTTCGTTCGCGACCACCTACGCGCTGGGCAAGGTGGCGGTGCGCTACTACGCCGGTGGACGCACGATGAGCACGCAGATGCTGAAGGAAGCCTTCGACGACATGCTGCAGCAGGCGCGCGGGCTGCAGCAGCGCTACCAGCCGCAGATCGAGCAGCAGGCGCGCTCGATCGACGTGAACCGGATCGTGCAGATGGTGCGCGACAGCTGAGTCGGCAGGCGATGGACCCGACGCCCGCGACTGCGGCCACGACGACGGAGGCGCCCGACCTCGAGCGACGCTTCGCCGGCGTGGCGCGACTGTACGGCGAGGCCGGCTACCGGCGCCTGCGGGCGGCGCGGGTCGCGGTCGTCGGCATCGGCGGCGTGGGTTCGTGGGCAGCCGAGGCACTGGCGCGCAGCGGCGTCGGCGCGATCTCGCTGATCGACCTCGACCACATAGCCGAGAGCAACACCAACCGGCAGATTCACGCCCTGGGCGACGCCTACGGCCGCGCCAAGGTGCTGGCGATGGCCGAGCGCATCGCCTCGATCGATCCGTCCTGCGCGGTGGTGCCGGTCGAGGAATTCGCCGATCCGGAGAACGCCGCCCGGCTGGTCGCCGGCCACGACCTGGTGCTCGACTGCATCGACCAGGTCAGTGCCAAGGCGGCGCTGATCGCCGCCTGCCGGGCGCTGGGCATCATCGTCGTCACCTGCGGTGCCGCCGGCGGCCGCGTCGACCCGACCCGCCTGCGGCAGGACGATCTGGTTCGCGCCAGCGGTGACCCGCTGCTGGCCAAGGTCCGCTACCGGCTGCGCCGGCGTTACGGTTTCCCGCGCGAGGACGGCAGGCGGGTGCGCAAGTTCGGCGTCGCCGCGATCTACTCCGACGAGCCGATCCGCACGCCGCAGGAGTGCTCGCCGCAGGCGCGGCTGGCCTGCGCCGGCTATGGTTCGACCGTGGCGGTCACCGGGGCGATGGGGTTCGCCGCCGCGGCCGCCGCAATGCGGCATCTGTCAGCGGCGCAGTCCCGCTTCGTGGCGCCTTGACAGCCATCAAGAGCGGCGCAGTGGCGGCCGCTTAGGATCATCCGCACCCACTGGAGACGAAGACATGTTCAAGAAGATCCTGCTGCCGACCGACGGCTCCGAGCTCTCGGTCAAGGCGGTGCAGGGCGCGATCAAGATGGCGAGCGAACTGGGCGCCTCGGTGGTCGGGCTGACGGTGGTCGAGCCGTACTCGTACTCGACGCTGTCGGAGTACCGGCCCGAGACGCTCGAGGCGTTCGAGGCGCGCAATGCCCAGGCGGCCGAGCAGCGGCTGGCGCCGCTGCTGCAGGCAGCCAAGGCGGCCAACGTCCCGTGCGAGACGATGGCGGTCAAGTCGTTTTCGCCCTACGAAGCGATCATCGACGCGGCCCAGAAGAGCGGCTGCGACGTGATCTTCATGGCCTCGCACGGGCGGCGCGGATTGAGCGCGGTCCTGCTCGGCAGCGAAACGCAGAAGGTGCTGACGCACTCGACGATTCCGGTTCTGGTGTATCGCTGATACACCACCAGCGGCAGGCATCGAGCCTGCCCTCGGACGGGCCAGCCACCGGGAGGTGCCTGGCCCGCCGTCTTTCTGTGTTTGGACCTCCGTCGTTCCCGCGCAGGCGGGAACCCAGTGTCGTTGCCCACCGTCATGAAAAGACACTGGGCCCCCGCCTGCGCGGGGGCGACACCGCGTGCATGTTCGCCGCTGCCGGCGTTAGATGCTCTTGTCCCGCCCCTGCCAGAACGGCGCGCGCATCTCGCGCTTGAGGATCTTGCCGGCGGCGCTGCGCGGGAAGTCCTTCATGATCAGCACCCGCGAGAGGCGCTGGTAGCGCGCCGCCACCTGGCCGTTGATCCACTCGCGCAGCTCGTCCTCGCTCGCCTGCGCGCCGCTGTGCAGCAGCACCGCCGCCACCGGCGTCTCGCCCCACTTGTCGTCGGGCACGCCGAAGACGGCGACCTCGGCCACCGCCGGGTGGCGCGCGGCGACCTCCTCGATGTCGCGCGGGTAGACCTTGACGCCGCCCGAGTCGATCATGTCCTTCTTGCGATCGACCAGGTGCAGGTAGCCCTCGTCGTCGACGAAGCCCATGTCGCCGGTGAACAGCCACCCCTTGCGGATCGCCTTCTCCGTGAGGTCCGGCCGGTTGTGGTAGCCGCTCATCAGGATCGGCCCACGGCCGATGATCTCGCCGATCTCGCCGACCGCGGCGTCGGTGCCGTCCTCGCGCACGATCCGCATCGAGAAGAACGGCGGCGGCACGCCGACCGAGCCCGACTTGCGCACCGAGTCCCTGACGTCGAGCACGGTGACGAAGCCCTCGGTCAGCCCGTACAGCTCGTAGAAGCGGTCCGGCAGCAGGCGATTCAGCCGCTTCTTCTGCTCCTCGTGCAGCGGCGCGCCGAGCGACAGGATCATCTGCAGCGAAGCCAGCTTCTCGGGCGCAAACGCCGGCGAATCCAGCACGGCGGTGATCTGCGCCGGCACCATCATCGTGTGCGTGACCCGGTGCCGCTCGATCAGCGCGATCGCCGCCGCGGCGTCGAACTGCCGCGCCAGCACGTAGTGCGCACCGAGGTGCACGCACGGCATCAGCGTCGTGTAGGCGCCGTTGAAGACGATCGCCCCGGTGTGCAGCACGACCGACTCCGGCGTCATCCGCCAGGCCGGGCCCATCTGCAGCGCATACATGGCACGCACGAAGTGCGTGTGCATGATGCCCTTGGGCAGGCCGGTGGTGCCGCTGGTGTACATGATGTTGAACAGGTCGTCCTGCGTGACGGTGACCTGCGGCGGTTCGGCCGAGGCCGCCGAGCGCAGCTCGGCCAGGCCGAAGCAACCGGGCTCGGCGCCGTCGACCAGCACGATGCGCCGGTGCAGTTCGGGCGACAGCTCGCCGCGGATCGATTCGATCGCCGGCAGCATCGACACCTGCGTGACCAGCGCCGCGGCCTGCGAATCGGCCAGCAGCGTGCGCAGCCCCGGCCCCATCAGCAGCGGCGACAGCGGCACGTTGACCGCGCCGAGCGACGGCATGGCGAAGGTCAGCTCGACCAGTTCGCGGCAGTTGCCGAGCAGGCTGGCCACCTTGTCGCCGCGGCCGATGCCGAGGCCGGCCATCGCGTGGGCGGTGCGGTTGACGCGCTCGGCAAACTGCGCGTAGGTGTGCGTCGTTCCCTCGAAGGTCAGCGCGGGTGCTGCGCCGCGGAAGCGTGCCTGCCGGTTGATCAGTGAGGCCAGTTCGAGCATCGTCTTCTCCGGCAATAATCCGGACGGCAGAAGTTTGCCGCCTGCGGCGGGCGGCGCAAGTGCGATCGGGCGGGCTTTGCGCTCGGTCAAGCGCGCCGGCCGGCCGCCGCCGTACTTTTGGCCGTTTACCGCTGGAGAACCCCATGAGCCAGGCCGCGCCCAGGATTCGACACGACGACATCTTCGTCGGCTTCAAGCCGATCGACGACCTGCACCACGAGTTCCAGGCCATCGTCGACGCGCTGACCGATCCGGCCGAGGCCGACTATGGCGAGCACCTGCTGGCGCTGCACGAGCACATGCTCCGGCACACGGCGCTGGAAGAGCAGTACATGCTGCAGGAGAACTATCCCCACTACGGCGTGCACAAGCGCGAGCACGACCGCTTCGTCGAGCGGCTGGCCGACATGCGGCGCCGCTTCGACGCCGGCGACGTCGACGGCGTGCGCCACTACGCGCACGAACTGATGGGCTGGTTCGCCGCCCACGCGCAGAACCAGGACGCGCCGCTGGCCGCCTACCTGAAGGGCGAGGCCGGGGCGCGCTGAGGCGCGTTCGGCAGGAATTCGGGCCCCGCATCGCCGCCCCGGCGCCGGCCGGGGCCTAACTCATCTGGCGGTTGGCGAACTTTGGCCGCGGCCTGCGCCGGGGCGACGGCACGGGCGTGCGCCGAGGCTGACCGGCCGACAGCGAAAGGCGGGCAGAGCGCCGCGCCTGGCGATTGCCCTCAGGCGGCAATCCACAGCATCGGCAGCCGCGGCAGCCGGCGGAAGATCCGCGACAGCGAACCGTCGGTGACGAGCAGCGTGGCCCGGTCGACGTCGGGCGCCAGATAGCGGTCGCGCTGCACCGACGGGCACCGCTGGCGCAGCAGCGCGTGCACTTCCTCGAGCGCCGGCGAGCTCGTCAGCGGCCGCAGGAAGTCGATGCCCTGCGCCGCCGCCAGCAGTTCGATGCCGAGGATGTGCGCCGTGTTGCGGATCATCGGCGCCAGGCGCCGGGCGGCGAAGGTGGCCATGCTGACGTGGTCTTCCTGATTGGCCGACGTCGGCAGGCTGTCGACGCTGGCCGGGTGTGCCAGCGACTTGTTCTCGCTCGCCAGCGACGCCGCCGTCACGTGCGCGATCATGAAGCCGGAGTTCAGTCCCGGCTCGTGCGCCAGGAACGGCGGCAGGTGCGACACGCCGGTGTCGATCAGCATGGCGATGCGCCGCTCGGCAATCGCGCCGACCTCGGCGATCGCCACCGCCATGGCGTCACAGGCCAGCGCCACCGGCTCGGCGTGGAAGTTGCCTCCCGAGACCAGCGCCCCGTCGGCGGAGAACACCAGCGGGTTGTCGGTCACCGCGTTGGCTTCGCGCAGCAGCACCAGCGCCGCGTGCCGCAACTGGTCGAGGCAGGCGCCGACGACCTGCGGCTGGCAGCGCAGGCAGTACGGATCCTGCACGCGGTCGTCGCCTTCGCGGTGCGAGGCGCGGATCTCGCTGTCGGCGAGCAGCGCGCGGTAGTACTGGGCGACGTCGATCTGGCCCGGCTGGCCGCGCAGTCCGTGGATGCGCGGGTCGAACGGCCCGTCGCTGCCGCGCGCGGCGTCCACCGTCAGCGCGCCGATCACCAGCGCCGCCTCGAGCACCGGCTCGAAGGCGAGCAGCGCGTCGAGCGCCAGGGCGGTGGAGGTCTGCGTGCCGTTGATCAGCGCCAGCCCCTCCTTGGCCCGCAGCGCCAGCGGCTCGATGCCGGCCGCGGCGAGCACCGGCGCGGCCGGCTGCCGCCGGCCGTCGACCAGCATCTCGCCTTCGCCCATCAGGGCGAGCGTCATGTGGGCCAGCGGCGCCAGGTCGCCCGAGGCGCCGACCGAGCCCTGGCTCGGCACGTAGGGCACCACGCCCGCGTTGTGCGCCTGCACCAGCGCGTCGATGACGGCGGGCCGAACGCCGGAATAGCCGCGCGCCAGGCTGGCCGCCTTCAGCGCCAGCATCAGCCGCACCACGGCGGGCGCCAGCGGCTCGCCGACGCCGACGCTGTGCGAGCGGATCAGGTTCAGCTGCAGCGTGGCGAGGTCGCCCTCGCTGATGCGGGTGGAGGCGAGCTTGCCGAAGCCGGTGTTGACGCCGTAGACGGGCGAGTGGCCCGCGGCAGCGCGCTCGACCACCGCCGCGCTGGCGGCGATCGCCTCCTGCGCTGACGGGTCGATCTCGATCGGCGCGCCGCTGCGGATCGCCGCGAGGTGTTCGAGCGTCAGCTTGCCCGGGGTCAGCTTCATCGGCTCAGCAGCAAGTGCTTCTTTCACCGCTCGACACGCCGAAGCACGGCGGCCGCAGGACGCCTGGCAGGGAAGCGGACGGATCGCGCCGATGGCACCGCGCAGTCGGTTCGGCGGCCGATTCGATCCGTGTCGATCCAGGGCGAGACGCCATTCACCGCCCCAGCATCGGCATCTTCACTCCGTGCTCGCGCGCGCAGGCGATCGCCTCGTCGTAGCCGGCGTCGGCGTGGCGGATCACGCCGGTGGCGGGGTCGTTCCACAGCACCCGCTCGATCCGCTTCGCCGCCGCATCGGTGCCGTCGCAGACGATGACCACGCCGGCGTGCTGCGAGTAGCCCATGCCGACGCCGCCGCCGTGGTGCAGGCTGACCCAGGTGGCGCCGCCGGCGGTGGCGACCAGCGCATTGAGCAGCGGCCAGTCGGAGACGGCGTCGGAGCCGTCGCGCATCGCCTCGGTCTCGCGGTTCGGGCTGGCCACCGAGCCGGCGTCGAGATGATCGCGGCCGATGACGATCGGCGCCTTCAGCTCGCCCGACTTCACCATCTCGTTGAACGCCAGGCCGGCACGGTGCCGTTCGCCCAGGCCGATCCAGCAGATGCGCGCCGGCAGGCCCTGGAAGGCGATGCGGCTTGCTGCCATGTCGAGCCAGCGATGCAGGTGCGGGTCTTCGGGGAACAGTTCCTTCATCTTCGCGTCGGTGCGACGGATGTCCTCCGGGTCGCCGGACAGCGCCACCCAGCGGAACGGCCCCTTGCCGCGGCAGAACAGCGGCCGGATGTAGGCGGGCACGAAGCCGGGGAAGTCGAACGCATTGGCCACGCCCTGGTCGAACGCGACCTGGCGGATGTTGTTGCCGTAGTCGACCGTCGGCACGCCCATCGCCTGGAAGGCGAGCATCGCCTGCACGTGCACGGCGCAGCTGCCGGCGGCGGCCGCGCGCAGCCGCTCGTGCTGGGCGCCGTCGGCCTGCGCCTGCCGCCACTGCTCGACGGTCCAGCCCGACGGCAGGTAGCCGTTGACCAGGTCGTGCGCCGAGGTCTGGTCGGTGACGAGATCCGGCCGCAGGCCGCCGGCCTGCGCGCGACGCACGAGCTCCGGCACGACGTCGGCGGCATTGCCAAGCAGGCCGATCGACACCGCCTTGTTCTCGGCCTTGTAGCGGGCGATGCGTGCCAGCGCGTCGTCCAGGCTCTCGGCCTGCTCGTCGAGGTAGCGCGTCTTCAGGCGCAAGTCGATGCGCGACTGCTGGCACTCGACGACCAGCGACACCGCGCCGGCAAAGGTCGCCGCCAGCGGCTGCGCGCCGCCCATGCCGCCGAGGCCGGCGGTGAGGATCCAGCGGCCGCGCATGTCGCCGCCGTAGTGCTGGCGGCCGGCTTCGGCGAACGTCTCGTAGGTGCCCTGCACGATGCCCTGGCTGCCGATGTAGATCCACGAGCCGGCCGTCATCT
>CP070661.1:2926631-2955185 GCA_020355165.1 Burkholderiales bacterium | reverse complement strand
GCTGGCCTTCCGCCAGCACCTGCGCGCACGCATTCACGAAGTGGTGAACTGGGCGCCGCAGGCCTGGCGCGCGGCGCTGCGCTGGACCGAAGTGCTGGTCGACCTGCCGGCGATCCGGCACCTGCTCGGCGAGGCGCCGTTGCCACGCTGGCTGCGCGACGACCCGCACCTGGCCGCCTACGCGGAAGGTGACCGCATCGCCCGGCGCGCGCGGCTGAGCGAGGGCCCGCTGGCGCCGCTGCTGGCCGCCCTTTCCCGCCACGACGGGACTGCACGGGCCGGCCGCCGCGGGCGACGCGGCGACCGGCTCCATCCGCTGCTGCACGCCTGGCAGGCGCAGTGGCGGCAGCGCTGGCCGAGCTGCAGCGCCGAGCAGGGTTCGGCGTTGCAGCTGCTGGTGCGGACCGTCGACGCGCACCTCGCCGCCTTCGCCTCCCTGCCGACCGAGGACACGGCAGCCTCGCGCGAACGCCTTGGCGAACGCATGCGCCGGCAGCTGCACGACGCCGCCGCGCAGCCGGCGGCGCTGTTCGCCTACCTGATGCTGGTGGCGCTCGATCTGGAGCGGCTGCGCGGCGAATTCGTGCTGCGTGCCGCCGGCCTCGCCTTCGTCGACGGGGAGCAGCACTCGTGATCCGGCCGCAGCCCTGCCGCTGGTTCGAGGTCGTGGTCGCGCGCGACGACGCCTTCATCGCGCTGGAGGCGCTGGCCGGCGCCGGCACCGCCGAGATCGAATGGCACACGCAGGATTCGATGGTCGCGCAGGGCGGCCGGCCCGACGAGCTGCTCAAGCGCTATGCGGCGCTGGCGCAGCGCTACCGGCCGTACTGGCCGCCGCCGGCGACGCAACGCGAGGCGGAGCGCAAGTCGCCGGGCGATGCGCTCGCCGCCGCGGTCGACGGACTCACCGCCTGGGCCAAGGCGGCCGAGCCGCTGGTCGCGGCGGTGCAGGCAGCCGAGGGCCGGCAGGCCGAGCTCGCGCTGGCCGAGAGCGCGCTGGCCGAGCTGGCCGGCAGCCACATCGATTTCTCGCTGCTCGGCCAGGCCAACCACGGCGTGTCGGCGGCGCTGTTCGCGCTGCCGCGCGGCATCGACGTGCCGGTGCCCGAGGACCTGCTGATCCGCACGGTCGACCTCGCCAGCGAGCGGCTGCTGCTGGCCGTCGGCGCCGCCGAGTCGATCGAGACGATGGGCCGCGCGGTCACCGAGGCCAACGGCCGGCGCGCCCGCTTTCCCGACTGGCTGGCGCCGAGCGCCCAGGCCAACCTCGACCTGGTCGCCGAGCAGAAGCACAAGCTGCAGGCGGAGCTGGCGGTGCAGCGGGCCAGGCTGCACCAGACGATCGAGTCGCACCGGCTCGACGCGCTGCTCGCCGACGTGGCACGCGCCACCTGGTGCTTCGAGCACGGCGGCGCGATCCGCTTCGCGCAGGCCGAAGGCGCATCGCCCGGCGACGTCTTCGCGCGCATCACCGGCTGGACCGCCGAGCCGCAACGGCTGGTCGAGGCGGTCGAGGCGAGCGGCGCGCGGGCGCTGCTGCGGCTGCCGCCGAGCAGCGAGTGGCCGAAGGGCGTGCGGCCGCCGCTCGTGCTGCGCAACCCGTGGTGGGCGCGGCCGTTCGAGCTGTTCCCGCGCCTGGTCGGCATGCCGGGCGCGGGCGGCGCCGACCCGAGCGTGCTACTCGCGTTCGCCGTGCCGCTGATGTTCGGCTACATGTTCGGCGACGTCGGCCAGGGCCTGGTGCTGGCGGCGGTGGGCCTTGCCCTGCGCAACCGCGTGCCGACGCTGCGCCTGCTGGTGCCGGGCGGCATCGCCGCCAGCGGCTTCGGCTTCGTCTTCGGAAGCGTGTTCTGCCTGGAGACGGTGATCCATCCGCTGTGGCTGCTGCCGCTGGACTCGCCGCTGCCGGTGCTGGTGGTGCCACTGGCAGCGGGCGGCGTGCTGCTCACCGTCGGCCTGCTGATCGAGGCGCTCGAGGCTTGGTGGCAGCTGCGGCTGGCCCAGTGGGCGCGCGACGATGCGCCGGCACTGCTGGTGTACCTCGGCGTGCTCGGCGCCCTGCTGCATCCGGCCGGCTGGCTGGCAGTCGTCGTCGGCGTGCTGTGGGCGATCGCCGGGGGCGCGGCGGGCGTCAAGCGCCCCGGCACGGCGCTCGCGCTGCGGCTGCGCGCCGGCTTCGCCGGCCTCGGCGAGCTGGTCGAGAAGACGTTGCAGGTGCTGATCAACACCCTGTCGTTCGCCCGCGTCGGCGCCTTCGCACTGGCGCACGCCGGGCTGGCCTCTGCCGTGGTGGCGCTGGCCGAGGCAGCCGGCCACGGGATCGGCTTCTGGCTGATCCTCGTCGTGGGCAATCTGCTGATCCTCGCCATCGAAGGCCTGATCGTCTCGATCCAGACCACGCGGCTGGTGCTGTTCGAATTCTTCACCCGCTTCTTCCGGCCGGAAGGGCGCGCGTTCCGACCGCTCGCACCGCCCCCGGTCACCGTCAAGGAGACCTGACCCCATGCCCGAAACGAACCGCAAATCGCTGCTGGCGCTGCCGCTGGCGCTTACCGTGCTGGCCGCGGTGCTCGCCGGCGGTGCCACCGCGCTCGCGCTGCTGGCCCCGCCCGCGCTGGCGCAGGGCGCCGCGGCCAGCCGGCTGCCGCCCGAGGTCTGGACCTGGGGCCTGCTGTCGGCAGCCCTGGCCACCGGCCTGTCGTCGCTGGCTGCCGGTTATGCGGTGGCCAAGCTCGGCACCGCGGCAGTCGGCGCATTGGCCGAGAAGCCGGACCTGTTCGGCCGGCTGCTGATCTTCGTCGGCCTGGCCGAGGGCATCGCGATCTACGGCGTGATCATCTCGATCCTGATCCTGAACCGCCTCGCCTGACGATGAGCGCCCGCGTCCCGCTCGCCTACGTCGGCAACGCCGTCGACGCGGCGGGCTTTCGCCTCGCCGGTGCAAGGGTGTTCACGCCGCTTGCCGGAGAGGAAGGCGCCGCGCTGGCCCAGGCGCGCGGCGCCGCGCAGGTGGTGCTGCTGTCGCGCGAGGCCGCGGCGGCGGTGCCGCGCGCCGAACTGGAGAAGGCGCTGGCGGCGCTGCAGCCGCTGGTGGCGATCGTGCCGGAGGGCGACGAGCTCTCGCCGCTCGATCCGGCCGAGCGCGTGCGGGCGCAGCTGGGGCTCGAGCGGTGAGCAGCCGGTGAAGCGACGATGCGCCTGACGCTCGAACAACGTACCGCGGCGCTGCTGGCGCTGGTCGAGGAGTACCGGGCCAAACGCTGCGCCGAACTGCTCGAGCCGGCGCGCGAGCAGGCGCGCGCGCTGCTGCGCGCCGCGCGCGCCGAGGGCCGGCAGCGTGTGCACACGACGATCGCCGAGGCGCGGCAGCGGATGGCCAACGAACTGGGCGCGGCGCAGGCACGGCTGGCCACCGAGCGGCGGCTGGCCGGGCAGCGCGACGCGGTGCAGCTGCTGCAGGAGGCCTGGTCGGCGCTGCGCGAGGCATTGCGCGCGCGCTGGCGCGATGCCGGCTCACGCCAGCAGTGGCTCGATGCGCACCTGGTGCGCGCGCTGGGCGCCCTGCCCGAGAGCCGATGGCAGATCGAGTTCCCGGCCGACTGGCCGGACGAGGAGCGCGAAGCCTTCGCCGAGCGTACCGATGCCGCCGGTGTGGCCGGCGCGTCGTGGCACGCGCGCGAGGACATCGACGGTGGCGTGCGCATCCGCGCCGGCAACAACATCGTCGACGCGACCATCGACGGCCTGCTCGGCGACCGCGCCGCACTCGAGGGGCGCCTGCTCGACCTGCTGCAGGAAGGCGGCGACGAGGATCCGCTTGCCGGCGCCGGCGAGTCTCTGGCTCTGAGCGGGAGCGGCGCCCGATGAGCCGCGGCCGCATCACCTGGATCAGCGGCCCGGTGCTGCGCGCCGGCACCGAGGGGCCGTTCCGGCTGCGCGAATCGATCCGCGTCGGCGAAGCCGGCCTGCTCGGCGAGGTGATCCGCGTCCAGGAGGGCGAGATCGTCGCCCAGGTCTACGAGGACACGACCGGCCTGCGGCCGGGGATGACGGTCGAGGGCAGCGGATCGCTGCTTTCGATCCTGCTCGGGCCGCACCTGCTCGGCGGCATCTTCGACGGCCTGCTTCGACCGCTGGCGCGTGCCGGCAGCGCGCCCGAGCGGCACATCGCGCCCGGCGCGGCGGCGCCGGTCGAGCTGCCGCTTCGCTTCTCGCCGACCGCCCGGCGCGGCGACACGCTGAAGGCAGCGGCCGAGTTCGGCCGCCTGCTGCCGCTCGACCCGGCGGCCGGCGAGCGCGCGGCAAGCAGCTCGCGGCTGGCACGCGTGTGGACCGCGCGGCTGCCGCCGGACTGTGCCGGCGAGATCGTGTCGATCGCCGACGAAGGCGAGTTCACGCTCGACGCGCCGCTGCTCACCCTGCGCGGCGCCGACGGCGCGATGCGCGAGATTGCCGCCTCGCATCACTGGCCGGTGCGCACGCCGCGGCCGGTGCGGGCGCGGCTGCCGTCGGACGAGCCGCTGGTCACCGGCCAGCGCATCCTCGATTCGCTGTTCCCGGTCGCGCTCGGCGGCAAGGGCGCGATCCCAGGTGGCTTCGGCACCGGCAAGACGATCCTGCTCGAGGCGCTGGCCAAGGGCTGCAGCGCCGACGTGATCGTCTACCTCGGCTGCGGCGAGCGCGGCAACGAACTGGCCGGCGTGCTGGAGGAGTTTCCCCAGTTGGAGGACCCGGGCTCGGGCCGGCCGCTGATGGAGCGCACGGTGGTGATCGCCAACACCTCGAACATGCCGGTGGCGGCGCGCGAGGCGAGCATCTACTCGGCGGTGACGGTGGCCGAGTACTTCCGCGACCAGGGCCTGCACGTGGCGCTGATGGCGGATTCGACCAGCCGCTGGGCCGAAGCGCTGCGCGAAGTGTCGGGCCGCTTCGGCGAACTGCCCGGCGAAGGCGGCTACCCGAACTACCTGTCGAGCAGGCTGGCCGACTTCTACGAGCGGGCGGCCAAGGTCACGACGCTGGCCGGCGAGACCGGCTCGGTGACGCTGCTCGGCTCGATCTCGCCGCCGTCGGGCGACTTCTCCGAACCGGTGACCAGCCACACCAAACGCTACGTGCGCAGCTTCTGGGCGCTCGACGCCAAGCGGGCGCAGGCGCGCTTCTACCCGGCGGTCAACCCGCTGCAGAGCTACTCGGAGGACTCGCTCGACTGCGCGCTGTGGTGGCAGCACGTCTACGGCGAGACGAGCGCCGCGCGGGCACGCGCCGCCAGCGGCGAGAACGAATGGCTGGAGCTGCGCCGCCGCGTGCTGACGCTGCTCGACGAGCAGGCGCGGCTGGAGCGCATGGCCCGCATCATCGGCAAGGACGCGCTGCCGGCACGCCAGCGGCTGACGCTCGCCAACGCCGAACTGGTCAACGAGGCGTTCCTGCGCCAGTCGGCGTTCTCGGAAACCGATCGCTACTGCGGCCCCGAGCGGCAGGCCAGCATGCTGCGGCTGCTGGCTCGCTTCATCGAGCGGTCCGAAGGGGCGCTCGCCGAGGGCACGACGCCGGAGGCGATCGCCGCCATGCCGCTGCTGCGCCGGCTGACGCGCATGGGCGAGGAGATCGACGAGCGCGACGCGGAGTCGATGCGCGGCCGCTTCGCGCAGCTGGAAACCCAGCTCGAGTCGGCGTTCGACGAGCTGGCGGCGGCCGGCGAATCGGCGGCGGCCGCCGCGGGATAGGCAATGCAGCCACGGGTCACCGTCCACGAAGCGGCGGTCAAGCTCGACGGCCCGCTGCTGTTCCTGCGCCGCACGCTCGACGTCGGGCTGGGCGAGGCGGTCGAGGTCGAAGGCGCCGACAGCAAGCGCAGGCTCGGCCGCATCGCCGCACTCGACGAGCAGTTCGTCACCGTCGAGCTGCTCGAGCCGGGCGCCGGGCTGGCGCTGGTCGACACCGTGGTGCGCTTCCTCGGCACGCCGATCGAGTTCGGCGTCGGGCCCGGCCTGCTCGGCCGCGTGTTCGACGGCGTCGGCCAGGTGATCGACGACGGCCCGCCGCTGGCGGTGCGCGAGCGGCTGCGGGTCGACGGCCTGCCGATCAACCCGCTGGCGCGCGCCACGCCGCGCGCCTTCATCGAGACAGGCATCACCGCGATCGATCTGCTCAACAGCCTGGTGCGCGGGCAGAAGCTGCCGATCTTCTCCGGCGGCGGGCTGCCGCACGACCGGATCGCGGTTCAGATCGCCGGTCACGCCCGGCTGCGCGGCGAGGCGCGCGCCGGTGCCGGCAGCGAATTCGCGATCGTCTTCTGCGGCATCGGCGTGCCGCACACCACCGCCGAGTACTTCCGCCGCTCGCTCGAGCAGTCGGGCGCGCTCGAGAGAGCCAGCCTGTTCCTCAACCTGGCCAGCGACTCGAGCACGCAGCGGCTGCTCACCCCGCGCTTCGCGCTGACCGCCGCCGAGTACCTCGCCTTCGTCGAGCACAAGCACGTGCTGGTGATCGTCACCGACATCACCAACTACTGCGAGGCGCTGCGCGAGGTAGCCGGCGCCAAGGGCGAGGTGCCGGGGCGCAAGGGCTTCCCCGGCTACATGTACTCGGACCTGGCCACGCTGTACGAGCGCGCCGGCTGCGTGCACGGCGCCTCCGGCAGCCTCACCCAGCTGCCGATCCTGACCATGCCCTCCGACGACATCGGCCACCCGATCCCGGACCTGTCGGGCTACATCACCGAGGGGCAGATCGTGCTGTCGCGCGAACTGGACCGCGCCGGCATCCACCCGCCGGTCGCGGTGCTGCCGAGCCTGTCGCGGCTGATGAAGGACGGCACCGGCAAGGGCTTCACGCACGAGGACCATCCGGCGCTGGCCAGCCAGCTGTACGCGGCCTATGCGCGCGCCGTGCAGGCGCGCGTGCTGGCCAGCGTGGTCGGCGAGGAAGGACTGTCGGAGACCGACCGCAGCTACCTCGCCTTCGGCACGCAGTTCGAGCAGCAGCTGATCCACCAGCGCGGTGCGCGCTCGCTCGAGGCAAGCATGGAAGTCGGCTGGCGGCTGCTGGCCGCGCTGCCGGCAGGCGAGCTCGGCCGGCTGTCCGACGCGCAGATCGAGCGCTACCTGTCCGGCCGGACGGCCGCGACGGTGCCGGCGCCCTGACTGGAACCACCGTGGCCGAATTCACGCCGACGCGCAGCCTGGCGATCGCGCTCACCGAAGAGCGGCGCACGATGCGCGAGGGCTACGCCTTCCTCGACGAGAAGTGCCTGCTGCTGGCGGGCGAGATGCTGCGCGAGGTGAAGCGGCACCGCGCGATCGTCGAGCGGCTCGCGCCGTTGCAGGCCAGGGCCCGTCGCGCCCTCGCCGCCGCCCTGCGGCGGCATGGCCTGAACGGCCTGCAGGTTTACCCGGCGGCGCCGGGCGAGCAGCGCCTGCGCGTCGATCGTCGCGCCCTGCTCGGCGTGGCGATGCGCGATGCCGAGCTGCAGGGCGAGCCCGGCGACCTGCCGCCGGCGGTGGCTGCCTCGCCGGAAGCGCCTGCCTGCAGCGCCGCCTTCGCTGCCTACGCGGCGCGGCTCGCCGAGCTGGCCGCCGTCAGCGGCAACCTGGCGCGGCTGCACGCCGAGTACCGCAAGACGGTGCGTCGCGTGCGCGCGCTGCAGGACGTGCTGCTGCCGGAGATCGAGCAGACGCTGCACGAGGTCGAGGCGAGCCTCGAGGAACTGGAGCAGGACGAGGCCGGATTCCTGCGTCGCGCCGCCAGCGCCGCTGCCGCCTGAAGCCTCAGGCCAGCACGCGGCTGGCCAGCGCGTAGAAGGCGAAGCTCGCCAGCCACGCCACCGCCAGCGGCCACAGCACCGCCAGCGCGGTGAAGGCGGTGCTGCGCGACTCACGCCAGATGGTCGCCACCGTCGACAGGCAGGGCGTGTACACCAGCGTGAACAGCATGAAACTGTAGGCCTGCACCCAGGTCAGCCGCTCGGCCAGCACCCGGCCGAGCTCGTCCTGCCCGGCGCCGTAGATCACGGCCAGCCCGCCGAGGACGATCTCCTTGGCGACGAAGCCGAAGATCAGCGCGATCGACAGGATCGAGTCGATGCCGATCGGCGCGAACAGCGGCGCGCTGAACGCCGCCAGCCGGCCGGCGAGCGTCTGCGGACCGGCCGGCGCGGCGTCGAACGGGAAATGGGTCAGCCACCAGATCAGCAGCACGCCGCCGACGATGAACACCCCGGCGTTCTCGAGGAAGTGGCGCGACGACTGCCAGCCCTGCGCCAGCAGCGCGCGCAAGGTCGGCAGCCGGTACGGCGGCATCTCGAGCAGCATCGGCTCGTCGCCGGCAAAGCGCTTTCGCCACACCAGCGCGGTGCCGAAGGCAACGACGAAGCTCACCGCGTACAGGCTGGCCAGCACCAGCGGCGCGGTCTGGCGTGAGAAGAACGCCGCGGCGATGAACACCAGCACCTGCAGCCGCGCCGAGCACAGCGAGAAGGGAATGGCCAGCATGGCCAGCAGGCGGGAGGCGCGCGAGCGCAGCACGCGCGTGCCCATGATCGCCGGCACGTTGCAGCCCATGCCCATCAGCTGCATGACGAAGGCGCGGCCGTCCAGACCGAGCCTGGCCATCCAGCGGTCCATCAGGAAGGCGATGCGGACGAGGTAGCCGCTGTCCTCGACCAGCGCCATGGCGAAGAAGAACACCAGGATCACGGGCAGGAAGGTGAGCACGGTGCCGACGCCGTCGACCAGTCCTTCGAGCACGAAGCTGCGCACCGCAGGCGATGCCGCGGCCAGCCACGGTGCCAGCCAGGCCTCCTTGGCCTGGTCGATCAGCCATTGCAGGCCATCCTGCAGCGGCAGGCCGATGCCGTAGATGAGCTCGAACAGCAGCAGCATCAGCGCGAAGAACAGGGGCACGCCGGCCACCGGGTGCAGCAGCACGCGGTCGAGCCGGTCGGTGAACCTTGCCGGCAGCACGTGCGGCACGTCGACCGCCGCCGCCGCAATTGCCGCCGCCTGTGCCTCGAAGCCGTCGTCGGCGCGCAGCCGCTCGACCTCCGCCGGGACCTTCGGCTCCGTCGCGGCCCCGGCGCTGGAAGCGTTGGCCACCAGCTGCTGCAGCGCCTGCCGAACGGCAGCGATGCCGAGGCCGTGCTTGGAGTCGACCAGCAGCACCTGCGCGGCGAGTTGCTCGGCAAGCCGCGCCGCGTCGATGCGGATGCCTAGCCGCCGCGCCTCGTCGGCCATGTTCAGCACGACCGCCAGCGGCCGACCGAGTGCCTGCAGCTGCAGCACCAGCGGCAGCTGCCGTTCCAGCTGCACCGCGTTGACCACCGCCACCAGCGCGGTGATGTCCTCCTGCTCGAGGAAGTGGCGGACCAGCCGCTCGTCCTCGCTGAAGCCGTGCAGCGAGTACAGCCCCGGCAGGTCGACCAGTTCGACCGTGCGGCCGCCGAGGATCACCTTGGCGGTCAGCAGGTCGACCGTCATGCCGGGCCAGTTGGCGACTTTCGCCTGCACGCCGGTCAGGCGGTTGAACAGCGTCGACTTGCCGGTGTTCGGCATCCCGACCAGGGCGATGCGGCAGCGCGGCCGCGCTGCGCTCACGCCTGCGCCTCCCCGCCGATCGGCACGACCCGGATCCGGCGCGCCTCGGCGCCGCGCAGGATGACGTCGGTATGGTCGACCCGCACCTGCAGCGGGCCGTGGCGGCCGAAACGCCGCACGACGCGGATCGTGCGGCCAACTCGTAGCCCGAGCGCGAATAGCCGTTCGCGCAGCGCGAAGTCCATGTCGAGCGACTCGACGACGGCGGCGGCCTGCAGCGCCAGATCGGCCAGGGTGCTCTTGAGCATCTCGGGTTAAATGATAATCATTATTGTTTAGGACGATAGCACCCTGCAGCTGCCACAGCGATAGCCGCGCCCGCTGGTCGAGCGAATCGGTTGCGCAAGATCAAAAGGCGGCGGCGCTTGCCGCCGGGCGTTCAGACGGATGGCAGGTGGTCGCCGCGCCGATTTCACGGGCATTGGCGCGCAGGGGCACGCCATTGCGACGGCCGAAAAAAAGCCGGCGTGCGCCGGCTCTTCTTCGGACCCTTGCTAGGCCTTTCACATCGCCAGGATCCACTTGACGATGGTCTTCGTCTCTTCCTCATTGGCCTTGACCTTCGGGTGGCCCTTGGCGCCGGAGACCTTGGCGACCAGCATTGCTTCGGCGTCGGCCTTGCCCTTGTACTTGGCAGCCACGTCCTTGTAGGAAGGACCCATCTTCTTCTTGTTGATGTCGTGGCAGGCGAGACAGCCCTTTTCCTTGGCCAGGGCCTCGCTGGCCTGGGCAGTGCCGACAAACGCCATGCAAGCAACGGCAGCGGCCGCGATCAGAAATGTCCTCATCGATCCTCCTCAGTTGGAAAGCCCCATTCGACGCCGGCCGCCAGGCCGGTTTGATTTTCCGGACCGGTCGGCCTGGGCACAAAGAATAGCGCTCCGCGGCACCAAGGTTGACATTGGACCTCATGTCGGTGAGTCGTCCCCATCAGCGGTCGGACATGTCGCCCGCCGCCGGGTCCGCCGTCGCGGCGGGGGACCGCAGCTGGGCCAGAGAGGCTCGCAGCGCACCATCGAATCCAGTGCAGATGGCAGCTGCAGGTCAGTGCTGGTCGCTGCTCCCGTGCGCGGTCGCAGGCGACGCAGCCGAAAAAAAAGCCGGCGTGCGCCGGCTCTTCTTCAGGCCCTTGCCGGGCCTACTACATCGCCAGGATCCACTTGACCAGCGTCTTGGTCTCGTCGGCATTAGCCTTGACCTTCGGATGGCCCTTGCCCTCCGCAACCTTGGCGGTCAGCGTGGCCTCGGCGTCGGCCTTGCCCTTGTACTTGGCCGAAATGTCCTTGAACGAAGGTCCCATTTTCTTCTTGTCGATGTCATGGCAGCCCATGCAGCCCTTTTCCTTGGCCAGCGCCTCGCTGGCCTGGGCGGCGCCGGCGAACGCCACGGAAGCAGTGACGGCCGCCGCGATCAGAAACGTCTTCATCGATCCTCCTCGGTTGAAACGCCCTAGTTGACACCGGCCGCTGGGCCGGCCCTATTTTCCGGGCCGGTCGGCCCAGGAACAAAAACGTTAACGCCCGGCAGCGCCGGGCGTTGACGCGGATTATGCCGCCCGGCTCAGAGCCCGGCCAGCCGCCGTTCGCCCTCCCGGCCGCGCTGCGCCACCGCCGGCGGCGTCTTACTGAACCACAGCTGGTACATCGACACGGCACCCATGAAGGTGAAGCTCAGCGCCATCAGGGCGCCGCCGAGCATCACCACCCAGCCGAACGGCTTGTAGATCTTGGTGAAGTACCAGGAGCTGACGTCCAGCGAAATGGCGATGAACGGCAGCACGACGACAAGCGACTTGAACCACACCGGCCGGACGTACGCGTGGCTGAAGATCTGGCCCATGATGAAAAAGATGAACGTCATGCCGAACAGGTGGATGTGCGACACGCGCACCAGCGTGAAGACGTCGGTGCCGGTGTCCTGCTCGGTGGTCTTCTTCACGTTGTCGAAGCCGACCAGGTTCGACAGGTGCGGGTTGCTGCCGTCGTGGCAGTTGGCGCAGCGCTTCTCGAGCACCGCCTTGAGCTCCGACTCGTACTGCGCCCGGTCGGCGCCCTGCTGCACCCAGCTGATGATCGATTTCGACTCGTCGATGGGCAGCATCGATGCCATCGGGCCGCGCAGCGCCGCCTCCATCTTCGAGCCCTGGCCGCTGCCCGAGTAGGCGATGACGACGTCCTCGTACGACAGCGTGGTGGGATCGCCGTCCCGGCCCGAGTGGCTGTGGTACAGGTAGATCACCGCGAACAGGTAGCCGGCGCCCATCAAAGCCAGCACGGCGGTGTAGAGGACGCGCAGGCTGGTCGGCAGCTCGGAGAAGTGCAGGTACGAGCGGTGCAGTGGTTCAGCAGACATGCTTCATTTCCCAGGTTAATTTGCCTGAAGGCGCGTTACTTCGCCGGCACCGGCACGTAGATGACCGAGCGCGGCTTCTGGCGCGCATAGTAGGCGGCGAGCGCTTCGACGTCGGCCTCGGTCAGCGTGCCGGACATCGCCGACATCGCCGAACTCTTGCGCTCCCCGGTGCGATACGCGTGCAGCACTTTCTCGTGATAGTCGGCGCGCTGTCCGGCGATCGCCGGCATGTGCGGATCGGTGGAGTTGCCGTTCACCCCGTGGCAGCGGTCGCATCGCTGCACCCACTCGGCGGTGGACAGTGGCGCCCGCGCCTTGGTCGGCAGCGGCTGCTGCTTGGCGTAATACGCGGCCAGGTTCTTGATGGTCGCTTCGTCGAGCTTGGCAACTGCATTCTTCATCGTCTCGTCGCTGCGGGCGCCGCTCTTGTAGGCGCGCATCGCCTCGATGAAGTACTCGGCGTCCTGGCCGGCGAGGTTGGGCACCGTGGCGCTGCTGGTGACGCCGCGGTCGCCGTGGCAGCCGGCGCAGGAGGCGGCGGCGGCCCGCTCGCCGGCCGTGGCGTCGCCGGCTGCCGGGGTCTTCGCCTTCTCCGGCTTCTGCAGCGCGTAGAACAGCGCCACGTTCTTCAGGTCGGCGTCGCTCATGCCGGCGGCGATCTGCTTCATCATGTCGTGCTTGCGCTGGCCGTTCTTGTAGGCCACGGTGGCGTCGTAGAAGTGCTTCGGATCGAGCGCGACCAGGTTCGGCATCCCCGCCATGCTGCTGACCCCGGTCTCGCCGTGGCAGCCACCGCAGCTGTCGGCCACTGCCTTGCCGGCCTTGACCGGGTCGGCCCGCGCCGCCGCCTTGGCTGCCGCCTTGGGATCGACGGCGACCGGCGGCGCCGGTTCGAGGCTGCCGTAGTAGGCGGCGACCTTCCACAGGGCGTCGTCGTTCATGAACTTCACCGCGTCGACCATCGACTTGTCCGGCCGACCACCCGCCTGGTACACGCGCATCTCGGCATACAGGTAGCCGGGGCGCTGGCCGGCGATGTGCGGCACGTTCTTGCCGGTGCTGTGGCCGTCCATGCCATGGCAGTTGGCACAGCTGGCCTGTGCGACCTTCCTGCCCTCGCCGATGTCCGAGGGGCTGGCGAGCACCGCGCGCATGTCGGTGGCGGGATCCTTTCCCGCAGCGGCCGGCCTGCTCTGCGCCGACGCGGCTGCCGCCGTCAACACGCCGAGGCAAAGCAACAAGGCGGCGCGAATCATTCTTTCCCGTAATCGCTTCATCGAACCTTCCTCAACATCGGACCTGCCGTGGTGCCCTCCTGCCGTCGCGCCCAGACCCGATCCGTCCCGGCGCGCGGAGGCGACGCGCAAGTATGCACGTCGTCTCGACGTGGCAACAATCGGCGCAATGGGGCGGTGCCCGGCCACCACGCCATCCGCGGCGGCCGGCAACGGCTCTTCCGCTGAACTCGAACAAGCACGCACCTGCATCCGTCTGCCAGGGCCGCCCGGCGCGCCCGCCAGATTGCGGCAGCGGCTGCGACGGCCACTTGACTGGCGTCAAGGATCAAGCCTGCGGCAACTTGAGAGCGATGCGAACCGAGTGAATATCTGTCGCAGAATGCGCGCGGGATCTGGCCGGCGGGCATGTAAACGGCGGACGACCGAACGCTTGGCACCGCCGCTGGCAGGGTTGGCGCGCCGCCGGCGAAGCGGAAAGGCCGACGAAGTTGCGTCTGATTAAGTCCGGCGGCGGCAAAGCGGTGTAAACAACAGCAGCCAGTGGCGCACATTCGTTCGCCAAATTACTTTCTTCATGGAACGTGCGATGAAAAGTCTTGTGCTAGGCGCGGCGTTGGTACTGATGCTCGTCGGCTGCGGCGAGCGCAGGGAAACCGCCCCCACCGCGGCGCCACAGATCTCGCCGGCGGGGGACGTCAACGCAGGCAAGGCGCTGGCCGAGCGCTCCTGCAAGTCTTGCCATGGACTGGACGGCAAGGGCGCCGGGCCGGCGATCCCGCATCTGGCGGCGCAGAGGGAGCGCTACTTGGTCGCTGCGCTGCGGGAATACAAGGAAGGCAGGCGGCACCACAGCGGGCTGCGCGAATTGGCGAAGAAGATGACCGAGGCCGACATCCGCGACATCGCGGCGTACTACGCGGCTCAGCCGGCGGTTGCGGCCGGGCCGGGCGCTGACATCAAGCATTCTTCTCCGTACGAGCAGGGCAAGAAACTCTCCGAGGCCTGCACAGGCTGCCACGGCGCCGACGGCAACGCCACCGAGACCGGCACGCCGAGCCTGGCCGGCCAGCAGCCGGCGTATCTGGTCGCCGCAATCCACGAGTACCACCGCGGCGATCGCGCGCTCGGCACGATGCAATCGATGCTGAGCGACTCGCACCGCCTGGACCTCGAGAACCTCGCCCTGTACTTCTCGGTGCAGAAGCCCGTTCAGCGGGCCGCCCCGAAACGGGGCGATCCGAAGGCCGGCGAGGCGCTGAGCACCGCCTGCGGCGGCTGCCACGGCGCCTACGGCGTCAGCCGGGACATGCAGACACCTAGCCTTGCCGGCCAGGACTTCGAATATCTGGTCAAGGCGACCAAGGCCTACTGGACCATCCGCAAGAACTGGGGCATGCAGCGCTACGTGGCGGGGCTGAGCGAAAAGGACGTCGACGATCTCACCGCTTACTACGTCCTGCAGGAGCCGCGCGCCGCCGAGGCGATGCCCACCCCGACCCAGGAATTGGCGGAGAAGTGCAACCGCTGCCATGACGATGAAAGCAACCTGGCCATGGCTGCACCGAAGATGAGGGGCCAGGACAAGGACTACCTCATCATGGCGCTGCGCAACTATCGGGACGACGGCGACCGGGAAAGCTCGACCATGCACCGCATGAGCTTCCCGTACAGCAACGCGATGATCGAGAGCATCGCCTCCTGGTACGCGAGCCAGCCGGCCAAATAGCCGTCGCCACGGTCGGCTCCGAACCAGCCCGGCCCGCAGGCCGGGAGTCCGCCTGACCGCGATCAGGGAGGCGGCTGCGGTCGTGACCTGCCGCTGCCTTCGCCGGGCGGCGCTTCAGCACAACAGAGGCTTCGGGGCGCCGGCTGCAGCCGCGGCGGGCCCCTCACAGGCTACCGAAGCCGAACTGACGACAGTCCGCGAAGAGGCAAACTCGTTTCCGCCGGCGGCGGGATGGCCGGAGAAGGCCGCCCGCCGGCGCCTCCGCCGTCGCGCAGCCCAGCACGCCCCGGCTTCCACACCCACTTGGCCGCCGGCCAACGTGCGCGTCCCGCACCAGGCTACACAGCCTGCGCCGGCTCCCGCCTACGTTGGCGCCGCAAACCTCAGCTTGCCCGTGTAGATCGGCAGCGCGAACTTGAGCAGCAGCGTGTAGATCAGGGCGCCGGTTGCCCATACGCCGATCGTGATCAGGATCTCAGGGTTGGTCGGCGTGTATTCGTAGATCTCTCCCAGCGTATCCGGCACGAATCCCGGCACCACCAGTCCCATGCCCTTCTCGATATAGATGCCGGTGATGACGAACACGCAGGCCATGTTGAGCGTGGTGAAGTTCTGGCGGGTCTTGGGCAGCAGAAACAGGAGGAAGGCAGTGATGTTCAGGATCGTCGCGAACCACATCCAGGGCACCAGCGCCGACTTGCCGTGCAGGCCGAAGTACAGGTACTGGATCGGCGCCATGTGGACCGTTCCCGAATAGAACTCCTTGAATACCTCGGCGCCCAGCAGGAACAGGTTGATTCCCATCGCATAGGCGATGAGCTCGGCAATCTTGAAGATCGCCCGGTCCTCGATGTCGGCATCGGACAGCTTCCTGATGATCTGGAACACCAGGATCATCAGCGCCGGGCCGGAACAGAATGCCGAGGCAAGGAAGCGCGGCGCGAGGATCGACGCGTTCCAGAACGGCCGCGCGGCAAGGCCGTTGTACAGGAAGGCGGTCACGGTGTGGATGCTCACCGCCCACGGAATCGACAGGATGATCAGCGGCAGGATCAGCGACATGCTGTATTCCTTGCCGGTCGACAGGCGGTACAGAACGTAGAAGGCGACGAAGGCGTTGATAGCGAGATAGCCGTTCAGCACCACCACGTCCCACGCCAGCAGCGACGCCGGGAAGTTCATCGTGCCGATGAACGGCAGGATGTGCCAGGCCCGCTCGGGCCGGCCCATGTCGATGACGACGAACATCAGGCACATGCAGATCGCCGTGATCGCCATCAGCTCGCCGAACAGCACGATCTCCTTGATCGGCTTGAAGTTGTAGATATAGGCGGGAACGACGAGCAGCACCGCCGCCGCGGCCACACCGACCAGGAAGGTGAAGTTCGAGATATAGAAGCCCCAGGAGACCTGGTCGCGCATCGCCGTGACGATCAGGCCCTTCGTCGCCTGCTGGCCGAAGTACGTACCGGCGCCGATCAGGATGAGCACGAGCAGGAAGCCGACCCACAGGTAGTAGCTCCTCGTGCCGATGAAGATCTGGCGCAGGGCCACGAAGAAGTTGCTGATCAGAGCGGGCATGTTCTCCTCCTACCGCCCGTACGCGAAGAAGTAGTAGAACTTCGGATGGGTATTGAGGTCCTCCTTCAGGCGGAAGACGCGCTTGTGTTCGATCAGATAGCGGATCTCGCTGTTCGGGTCGAGCAGGTTGCCGAACTTGCGCGCGCCCACCGGGCACACCTCGACGCAGGCCGGATATCTGCCGTTGCGGACCCTCTGGATGCAGAAGGTGCACTTCTCGACCACCCCTTTTGGTCGCGGTCGGTTGCCGAGGTAGTGCGTCTTCGGGTTCACTTCCTCGGGCTTGCGGTTCGGCTGTCCCCAGTTGAACCGCCGCGCGCCGTAAGGGCATGCAGCCATGCAGTACCTGCAGCCTATGCACCAGTCGTAGTCGATGACGACGATGCCGTCGGGCTCCTTCCACGTCGCCTGCGTCGGGCACGCCTTCACGCAGGGGGGGTTCTCGCACTGCTGGCACTGCACCGGCATGTAGAAATAGTCGGCCTCAGGAACCTCCGCCGGGTTGTAGTACTTGTCGGCCGCCTCGAGGTCTGACCACGGCTCGCCCTTCTTGAACCTCAGCACCGATATCCACTGGACCTGTGGGTCCTTCGACTGGTTGTTCTCCTCGACGCAGCCGTAGACACAGCGGCGGCAGCCGATGCATCGCGACAGGTCGAGTCCGTAGCCGAACAGGACCCCCGGGATCGCCTTCTCGGTGCCGACCTTGACGTCCTTCTTGTACTTCTCCGAGTAGTCCTTCTCAAGGCGCGCGATCACCTTTTTCTTCTCGTCGTCGTCCATTTCCCTGAAGTGCGACTGGAAGAATGCCTCCCAGACCGACGCATCGGCGTTGCCGACAGGGACGGCGATCGCGCCAAGCCCGACGGCGGCATCTTTCAGGAATGTCCTTCGGCTCGTCATTTCGCACCTCTGTGGGCTCTTGCCTGACAGTTGAGGTTCACCGCCACTGATCTCGTCGCCGGATCGAATGCTCCCGCCCGCCGCTCAAGGCCGCATGCGGACCGAGTCCGACGGCTTGACCGGAGGCGGCAGCGGCTTGAGCGCCTTGAACACGGGGTCGTGAGGTGAATGGCAGTGCACGCAGAGCAGATACTGCTTCTCGCCGTTCCACATTCCCGTTCGCTTGCCATGCAGGCCCACTTTCCAGTCGCGAAAGACCGGGCCGTGGCACTGGCCACACAGCTGATACGACTCCTCGAACTTGACGATCCTGCCGCTGGCCAGCCGCAGCGTGTCGCGGTTGTCGGGGTTATGGCAGTTGAAGCACCAGCCATCGGGCATGTGCTTGAGCACGATGTCGTCGTGCATCTGCTCGAGTTTCCGCTGCGTGCGGTTGACGGGCATCCCCTGGTGGCACTGCGAGCAGGGATAGATGCCCTCAGAAAAAGGCGGCGGGGGCACGGAGAACTTGCCCGGCATGGCATCGTCGGCGGCCCACGTGGAGCCGCAGAACGCGACTGCCGCCAGCAGCAGTCCCGGCAGTAACCACAGACCCGGGTTCGACGTTTTCATCGCTTCTCACCCTCTTTGCACGCAAACTGCAAGTGACGAGCCCTGGTGCGACTCTTCCTGTCGACCGCCGGCAGTGGTTCGACGCGAGTGCCGCTGCTGCAGCGAGACATGCGGCGGCCGAGACCACCCGCCACCTGAGATCAGGCTGCCGTCAGCGACAAGGCAGCAGCACTGGCGCCAGTCGATCTAGCGTCGCTCAACCTCGCCTCCGGCTTCCTCATCGCGTCGCCGCAACACTCCGCGACTTGTAATCCGCAATAGGCCCGACGCCCTTGATCCATCTCAACGCCTCGCCCGCCTCGCCGCGGACAATCGGCCGCGTTTGTATGCCTGCGATGCCGGCCGCGCACCTCGCGATCCGATGTCCGCAACGGGGTCTTCATCGGAGGATTTGCAGGGCGCGCGGCGTGTCGTTTCGAGGACGGAAATCCGGCTGGCGCTTGTTGCGACACGGCGATTCGTCCGTGCTGCAGCGCATTTGGCAGTGGAGCAGCGAGCTGCAGCTGACGTTTGGCGCACTCGCAAGTCGGTAGGTCGATGACGCGTTTTGCATCGCACGGGGAGATGACTCGCGATGGATCCTGACCAATTCAGCAAGCGACTCGGCAGCATCTTTGCCAGCGTCCCCGAGCAGGTCAGGCGGCTCGGACTCGTGATCGTCGTGCTCGTCGGGGCGACGCTGCTGCTGCGCTTCGTCCTGCTGCCGCCATCGGTCGTCTCGACCGAACTGCACTGGGCGCAGGCCACCGAGCGGGAGATGGCCAAGCTGCCGAAACTGGCGGGTTCGGCGGAATGCCAGAACTGCCACGAGGACGTGGTCGTCATGAAGGCCAAGAGCTACCACAAGGGGCTCGCCTGCGAGGCCTGTCACGGCCCGGCGATCAAGCACACCGAGGATCCTTCCGCGCTGAAGCCGCCTGCACCCCGCGACCGGACGTTCTGCCCGGTCTGTCACGCCTATGACCCGTCGCGGCCAACCGGCTTCCCGCAGATCAATCCGACCGCGCACAACCCGCTGAAGGCCTGCATCAGCTGCCACAACCCGCACGATCCTGTGCCCCCTGTGACACCGCGCGAGTGCTCGGCGTGCCACGCCCAGATCGATCGGACCAAGTCCATCTCGAGTCACGCCCTGATCGAGTGCACGACGTGCCACAACGCGCCCGAGAAGCACAAGGTCGAGCCCCGCAGCGCCCTGCCGTCCAAGCCGGCCGCGCGCGAGTTCTGCGGCAAGTGTCACGGCGAGGGAGTTGCCAGCAAGGACGCACCGAAAGAAGCGCCGAAGATCGATATCTCGACGCACGGCGGCCGCAACATGTGTTGGGAATGCCACTATCCACATCTGCCGGAGGGGCGTACATGAACGAGCTGAACGGACGCCAGGGACGCACCGCAGCGGACGCCGAGGCCGCCGCCGGCGAGTCTGTCGATTCACTGGCGGCACAGTTGGTGCCGGTGGCTCCCGCGCCGACCGGTTGCGACGCTGCACCCGCGGCACGGCGACGCGATTTCCTCAAGGGCGCCATCCTGTTCCTGTCGGCCGGCGCCGGCGGCTTGATGCCGGGCCTCGGAGGCGAGGCGAACGGCGCCGAGACGCCGCCGCAGGGCTACAACCCCGCCGATCACCTCTACGGCATGGGCATCGAGATCGACAAGTGCATCGGCTGCAACCGCTGCGCGGTGGCATGCAAGGCGGAGAACGACGTGCCGGACACCCCCGCCCACTTCCGGACCTGGGTCGAGCGGTACTCGATTCTTCGCAACGGCGAGACGGTGGTCGAGAACATCAGCGCCGCGCCGCGCAAGGAGCCGGTGCAGCCCGAGCGCGACGTCATCCGGACATTCTTCGTGCCGAAGCTGTGCAACCACTGCGCGAATCCGCCGTGCGTCCAGGTCTGCCCGGTCAAGGCGACCTTTTCGACGCGCGACGGCGCAGTCATCGTCGACAGCTCGCGCTGCGTGGGCTGCCGGTACTGCATCCAGGCCTGCCCATACGGCGCGCGCTACATCCACCCGAAGACCAACACGGCCGACAAGTGCACTTTCTGCTACCACCGCGTGGTCAAGGGGCTGCAGCCCGCCTGCGTCGAGGTCTGCCCGACGCAGGCGCGCATCTTCGGTGACCTCAGGAGCAAGGCGAGCCGGCTGGTGCGCTTCCAGCGCCTGAACAAGCTCTCGGTGCTCAAGCCGAACCTGAACACGGAGCCCAAGGTGCATTACGCGCAACTCGATGGGGAAGTGCGATGAGCACGATGCCGACAGATCATTACGCCGACCTGCTGGGCCAGGTCACGGGGTTCATCTATCCGAACGAACTCGAGGTCAACTGGTCGGTGATGATCGTCATCTACCCGTACCTCACCGGCCTGGTGGCCGGCGCGTTCATCCTCGCCTCCCTGATGAAGGTCTTCAAGGTCAAGGAGATCCAGCCGACCTACCGGCTGGCCCTGCTGACGGCGCTGGCCTTCCTGATCGTCGCGCCGATGCCGCTGCTGCTGCACCTGAGCCAGCCGCTGCGCTTCTACGAGATCCTGGTGACGCCGAACACGAGTTCGGCGATGGCGATGTTCGGCTTCGTCTACGCCTGGTACCTGATGGCGGTGCTGCTGATCGAGATCTGGTTCGAATGGCGGCTCGACCTGATCAGACTCGGCCAGACCGCGGCGTTCCCGCTGAACTGGCTGTACAAGGCCCTGTCGCTGTTTTCGAAGGACACCAGTCCGGCGGCCGTCGCGTTCGACCGCAAGGCGATCCAGGCCATCACCATCATCGGCATCCCGTCGGCTTTCCTGCTGCACGGCTACGTCGGCTTCATCTTCGGCTCGGTCAAGGCCAACCCGTGGTGGAACAGCGTGCTGATGCCGCTCGCCTTCCTGATGTCGGCGATCGTCTCCGGCATCGCGCTGGTGGTCCTCGTCTACATGGTCCTGCAGGGCCTGCGGCGCCAGCCGATCGACATGCCGTGCCTGGACAAGATCGCCTCGTACCTGTTCTATGCGGTGATCGTCGACTTCGCGCTCGAGGCGCTCGACTTCATCCACCGGCTGTACGCAGCCGAGGAAGAGGCGAGGATCCTCGGACACCTGATCACGCAGAAGCTGTTCCTGAGCCTGATCGTGCTGCAGATCCTGCTCGGGATGATCGTTCCGCTTGCGCTGCTTGCGGTGACGAAGGCGAGGCAGTTCAACGACGACCTGCGCAAGCTGCTTTACTTCCTGTCGGCGATCCTGATCCTGCTCGGCATCTTCGCGATGCGCTGGAACGTCGTGATCGGCGGCCAGCTGTTCTCGAAGAGCTTCCGCGGCCTGATGACCTACAAGATGGAAATCTTCGGTCTCGAGGGTTTTGTCACGGCGCTGGGATTGCTCGTCCTGCCGTTCCTCATCCTGGCAGTGCTGATCCGCCTGCTGCCGACCAAGAGCACCGCCGAACCCGAGATCGCCGCCGCTGCCTGAACGCGGCCGGCCACTGAAGGCGCGGGTCGATCGCGACCGGCGCCGTTGGCGCGCCACATGCCGCGCCAGCCCGATCCGCGCAACTCCGCGGGCGCACCGCGCCGGCGCGCCTGCGCCGCCCGCCGTTGGCCGGACTGCCGCTAGCGCACCAGCAGGCCGTAGATGATCAGGACGACGGTGATGATGCCGAGCACCAGCGCGGTGCCGCCGACGATGCGACCGAACGCCACCGCCGTCGACGCCGGCGGCGTCGCCTCGATCGAGGTCAGCCGGCCGTCGCGCCTCAGTCGCTCGTACTCGAGCGGCCGCTCCTCGCGCAGCTCGTGCTCGGCGATGCGGCCGGTGAAGATCACCATGTCCATCGGGAACTTCTCCGGCCGCAGGTGGCCGTTGAAGAAGTGGATGGTGAAGATGAAGCCGACCGCCAGCAGCGCCTCCTCGCCATGCACCAGCGTCGCGACGTTGAACAGCCAGCCGGGCACGAACGAGCTGAGCGGGATCGCGAACCACAGCAGCAGCCCCGAGCCGCCGATGATGAACATCCCCCAGAAGACCGCCATGTAGTCGAACTTCTCCCAGTAGGTGTAGCGGTCGAACTGCGGCCGCGGGCCGCGGCCGAGGAAGTACTTGATGTGCTGCCAGATGTCGACGATGTCTTTGGGCTGCGGCATCAGCGAATTCGGACCCCACAGCACCGACAGCAGCGTGCCGCTGGCCAGGCCGCGCCACAGGAACTGCAGGATGTGCGTCACGAACACGACGCACATGACCGTCGCGCAGACGCGGTGCACCAGCCCTGCGCCGTGGAAGCCGCCCATGAGCCCCGCCAGGGCCTTGGCCCAGCCGGTGTAGGGGAACAGCAGCGGCAGGCCGCTGAGCGCGCAGCCGATGAAGCTGAACATCAACCCGGCGTGCAGCAAGCGCTCGAACAGCCCGAACCGGCGGTAGTAGCGAGTCGCAGCCGCGTGCGCGCGTGCGGTCGCTTGGCCCTCGACGGGCAGGGTGACGGAACTCGGCATCGCTCGGACTCCTAGTGGCCGCCGCGGCGGCCGCGCTGCAGCCTGTTGCGGATCGACCGGTACGCCCACAGCACCGTGTGCAGGCCGAAGGACAGGAATACGCCGGCCAGCAACGCCTGCATAAAGATGTTGGTGTAGTACAGCAGTGCGCTGCGCTCCTTGCTGCTCGGCACCGGATGCGGATCCCAGCTGACCAGCTGCACGCCGGCTGTCGGGTGACAGTTGCGGCAGGTCTCGAGCCGATTCGCCGAGTTCACCGTCGACAGCGGATCGGTCGCCGGCCGCACGTCGTGGGCGCCGTGGCAGGCCGCGCAGGTGGCCACCTGCGCCGGACCGAGCGTGGTCACCTTGCCGTGATACGTGTGGCGGAAGCTGGTGATCTTGTCGTCGTGACAGTTGCCGCAGGCGCCGACCACGGCGTTCTGCCAATCGGGTCGACTCGCGCGCTGCATCGTGTGCGCGCCGTGGCAGTCGACGCACACCGGGCCCGCCTCACTGCCGGCCTGGCGCAGCTGGCCGTGCTTGCCGGTGTCGTAAACGGTCTTCTCGCGCTGGTGGCAGCCGCCGCAGGTGTCGGGGATGTGCGCTCGCGCCACGCGGCTGTCCGGTTCGGACTTGGGCTGAATGCTGTGCGCGCCGTGGCAGGACGTGCAGGTCGGCACCATGCCGCTGTAGGCGGTGCGGCCGTGAATCAGCTGGCCGTGGATGCTGTCGTGGTACTTGGCCTGGATGTTGCCGCCCGGCAGGTGCGCCTGCTCGACGATCTTGTCGTTGCCGTGGCAGCCGCCGCAGGTGGCTTCGATGTTGGCGAAGTTGGTGCGCGAGGCCGGGTCGCTCGAGCGCTTGATGTCGTGCGTGCCGTGGCAGTCGTGGCAGGTCGCCGCCATGCCCTGGCCCTTGGCGATCGCCTTGGCGTGCGCGGTACCGCGGTAGTTCGTGACCGCGTCCTCGTGGCAGTTCACGCAGGCTGCCGGCTGCAGCTTCTCCGCATGCGGCAGGCTCTCGACCGAGACATCGGCGTGGCAGTCGGTGCACTTGAACTGCATCTCGCCGTGCACGGACTTGGCGAATACCGCCGCGTCGACCGCGATCGATTTGCCGCCGGCGCCCTTGGCCGAGGCGTCGGCGTGGCACATCATGCAGGACTCGTTCGGGTCGGCGGGCGGCGCCTCTTTTTCCGGCGCCGGCGCCGTCTTGGCGCTCGCCGCGCTCGCCAGCCCGAAGGCAATGACGACCGACAGCGCGCGAAGCAGGGCGGCGGGTTTCATCGGGGCTCGTCAGTTGTGCCCCAAGGGCACCGGCGTTGCAACGAGCTTGTGACTGGGCGTTGCTGCCGGCGCCAGTCGCGGAGGGGCGATGGCGCCAACATGACATGCGCCATACACGGGCAGATTGACTTGGATCAACGGCGTCAGCGCGGCCGACGACGGCCGCAGTCGAACCTGTCGCACGACAAGCTCGCCATCGCATCGGCACCACAGCCGGCCGCCGACGTTACGAGAGCCGTAACAGCAAAAAGGCCGGCGAAGCGCCGGCCCTCTGCAATCGACGGCATGTCGCCGCTCAGAGCGTCATCACCCAGTCCATGACCGCCTTGACGTCGGCTTCGCTGGCCGACGACTTCGGGTGGCCCTTGGCGGAAACGATCTTGGCGGTCGCCGCCGCGGCGTAGTCCTTGTTGGCCTTGTTCTTGGCGGCGATGTCCTTGAACGAGGGGCCCATCTTCTTCTTCTCGACGTCGTGGCACTTCATGCAGCCGGCGGCATTGGCCTTGTCGGCGGAAGCGTGGGCGACACCACCGAGCAGCAGGCCGGTCACGGCCAGCGCAGCGATCACAAGCGACTTCATCGACGATTCTCCTGTCAGGAAAGTATGCAACTTCAAATGGCCCGAGTGGCCAGCGCAGCTGCGTCCCGGCCTCAAGCCTGGAGCGCTCGCGGAAAAAAAATCTACAGGACAGTGCGCATCGACAGCCTGCGCGTCGTCAAGAGGCAGGCGCGTCGCCGGCTCGCCGGCCAGCCGCCGTGGGTCCCGCCCCACGGCGTACCGGCGGCCGACGGTGACCAACTGTTTCTGTAATCAGCCGCTGCAACGTGGCGTTACAAGCGGCCGATGACGGGCGGCAGCGGCCGGGCTACCGTGCGCTGGTCGCTGGCGCCTGCGCAGGCGCCAGCCGATGAAGACTCCTCCGAAAGCGCCGTCGCTCCCGCGCGGCGCTGAACCTCCCGGGCTGCCACGGGCAGCCGGTTTTTTTCCGGCCGGCCGTCCGCGCACCAGCAACTTTCGTTTCGGTCTGTGACTGGCTGGCGGACAGGCAATGGCGGGTTACATCTACCGGCCCTCGACGCGCTGCGCACGGCGCACGATGTGATCACCGACTGGGATCCAATCGGTCGACGACAGAAGGAGAACTCCATGCAAGCGAAGAAATCGATCCTTTCACTGGCCATCGTCAGCCTGTTCGCTGCTGCCGGAGCAGCGCTCGCCTACGGCCCCGGGCCGCAGGCCGGCGGCATGCGCATGGGCGGCCCGCCGGTCGATGCGGCGGAGCATGCCGGGCGCATGCAGGCGCGACTGACCACCCTGAAGGAAGCGCTGAACCTGCAGCCTAACCAGCTCGACGCATGGAACGCCTATGAGGCGAAGGTCAGGGCCGAAGGGCAGGTGCGCTTCGAGATGCGCCAGGCGATGCACCAGCAGACCGATGCCCAGGCGCTGGCTGACCAGCGGGTGGAGTTGATGAAGCAGCGGGCGCAGGGGGCCGAGCAGGTCAACGCCCTGCGCAAGGCGCTGGTGGCGACGCTCACCGCCGAGCAGAAGGCGACCTTCGAGCAGTACTCGATGGGCCCGCGCATGGGTGGCGGGCCGGGCGCCGGGGGACGCGGCCCGGGTTACGGCGCAGGCGGCCGGCACGGCCCCGGCTACGGGCGCAGCTGAGCGGGCGCGGTCAGATCCGCTGCACAGCAGGCGACAGCGCCGGTCGATGACCGGCGCTGTTCTTGTTCTCGGTCCGCGCGGCCGGCTGCAGTTACGGCGGGCGAAGCCCGTCAGGCGCGCAGATAACGCCGTCCCATGTCCCGCCGGGCGAGATTGCGCGCAACCAGGTAGCTGACGCCGATCAGCGAAACGACGAGGGCGCCGAACGCCACCTCCTTGCCGTCGCTCCACCCATCGACCGACGGCAGTGCCAGCCTGGCGGCGCCGAAGGCGGCCACCAGCAGCGCCACCCCGGACACCGCCAGGCCCATGACGCGCGAGGCGATCGCCGCGACCTGGTCGGCGCGGGCGATCAGCCGCGAGATCCACAGGCCGTTGACCCCGTCGGTGACCAGCATGCCGAGTACGAACAGCAGGCCGAGCGCCAGCGCGTGGCCGATCCCGCCGAACTGCGTCGCCGTCAGCGCGAACAGCGCGCTTTGCGAGACGGTGTCGAAACTCAGCGCGAACAGGCTGCCGACCAGCGCCACCGACCACGGCCGCGCCGCCTGATTCAGCCGGCCGAGGAAGCGGCCTTTGATGCCGACCGGCGCCACCACCTCGTGCGGCGCAGCCGCCAGCACCGCGCGCAGGTTGACGATGCCGATCAGCGTCAGGAAGGCGATCGAGACCCAGGCACCGCTCACCTCCAGCCACCCGGGCGCCGTCCAGCGCTCGCTGGCCAGCCCGACGGCCAGCGCGATCGCCACCACGATCGCGCCGTGGCCGAGCGAGAACAGCGCCCCGCAGGAGCGGGCGAAGCCGCGGCCGTGCCGGGTGTTGTGGCGGGTCAGGCCGTCGATCGCAGCCAGGTGATCGGCGTCGAAGCCGTGCTTCAGGCCGAGCAGGAACACCAGCGCGGCGAGTGCGCTCCATTCGGTCGGCAGGTCGTGCATCGCTGCGCTCCTCGGGCACGAAGCGGTAGGAACGATGCCCAGTTCTTCATACGCCGGGGTTGCGCGCGATCAAGGCGCGCGTTCTCTGCGTCCAGCTCAGCGGCGCGGCTTCAGGTGCAGGTGCGGTTCGCCCTGGCCGTGCTCGCGGCAGTGTGCGTGCGGCTGTCGGTGCCGCCGCTGCGCCCCGAGCGCCCGGCGGATCAGATCGCGCACCGCCTCCGAGCGGTTCTCGTAGCCACGCTCGGCAATTAGCGCGTCGAACTCGCGGGCGAGCTCCTCGGCGAGCGAGATCGTGAAGCGTTCCATGCCGTCCTCCGTCGGGCGACCACTGCTGGCTACGCCGCGGTCCTGCGCCGGTGCACGGCCAGGTGCAGCGGCGTCCACGCGTGCGGTACCTTGCCGACGAACTGCGCCCGCGCGTAGTGGTAGCTCGGATCGAAGCCGTAGAAGTTGCGCCGCATGTTCGCCAGTTCGTCGTCGCGATAGGCGGCGAGCGGCCGCCTCGCCTCGTCGGCCATCCGCTTCGACTGCTTGGCCGCCAGCAGCGCCGGAAACTCGGCCGACCCGGCCAGCGCGCACGCCTGCGCGATCGCCTGTGGCAGGAACCCGTCACGCCCGTCGCCGAACACCCGGTCGACCAGGCCGATTGCCGCCGCCTGCTCCACGCCCACGGGCAGGCGGTTTTCCATCACCGCCCGCGGCTCGCCGCGCCTGACCCGCCGCGGCAGCGTGTAGGTCCAGTACTCGGAGCCGTACAGGTTGCCCATGTTCCTGTAGTGCGGATTGAGGATCACGCCGGCACGCGCCCACACCTGGTCGCAGGCAAAGGCCAGGAAGCAGCCGCCGGCGCCGGCGTTGCCCTGCAGTGCCGCCACCGTGATGCGGTCGGTCGTTTCCAGCACCGCCCGGCAGACGTCGTCGATCGCCTTGATGTTGCGCCAGGACTCGTCGGCCGGGCTCGCCGCCGCCTCGATCACGTTCAGGTGGATGCCGTTGCTGAAGAACTCCGGTCCGCCGGCCAGCAGCAATACCCGCGTCGGCCGCGCCAGCGCGTCGCCGCAGGCGGCGAGCAGTTCCTCGCACTGCGCCGTGCTCATCGCGCCGTTGTAGAAGGGAAAGTGCAGCACGCCGACCGGGCCGTGTTCCTCGTAGCGGATCTCGCTGCAGGCGTCGATCGCCGGCAGTCGCTGCCACTGCTCGGGCAGGGCCAGCGCCACCGGCAGCTTCAGCGACCCTTCGGCGTCGGCCCGCCTGCAGTGGCCGATCCATACGCCGCCGTCGCTGGTCGCTCGCAGCACGGCGCGGTCGCCGCGCGCAACGACGCTGCCGGGCACTGCCGGCGAAGGCAGCGAGCCGGCGTGCGCGTCGAAAAGGAAGCACGGCACGCCGAACAGCGCGTCGAGCACGCCGGGGGCGCCGTCGGCGGCGGCGATCTTGCGCAGCACGGTGGCGGTGTCGTCGTGCTGCCAGTCGATCCGGCGCGCCTCCTGCCGCAGCAGCGGCCGCGCGCGGCCGCGCACCCCGGGCGCGCCCGGTGACGGGCGCTGCGGAGAGAAAGCCCCGGTCTTGAGCCGTTCGATCGCCTTCAGCAACGCGCGCACCGCCGCCTCGGTGACCTCGCCCCGGTACAGGCTCGACTTCGTCGCCACGCGCATCGGAAAGGTCTCGGCGGCCCACACCGGCCCGGCGTCCATCTCGGCCTCGGCCTGCAGCACGGTGACGCCCCACTCCGTTTCACCGTCCTGGATCGCCCAATCGAGCGCGCTCGGTCCGCGGTCGCCGGCGATGCCGGGGTGCACGACCAGGCAGACGTGGCGGCGCCAGACGCTCTCCGGGATCGCCCGCTTCAGGAACGGCGCGACGACCAGCTCCGGCTTGAACAGCGCCACCGCTTCCTCGGTCACCGAGTCGGCGATGTCGAACTCGACCGAGACCTCGTGGCCGCGCGTGGCGAGCTCGACGTACAGCCGCTGCGTCAGGCTGTTGAAGCTGCGGGTCAGGAACAGGATGCGCATCGCCTCGATGCCGCCGGCAGCCGCAGCGCGGCGTCAGCAGATGCGCGGCAGCTGCTCGCCGGTCAGCCAGTCGACGACGCGACGGCCGCCGAAGCGCGTCGCCATCTGCACGAAGCGATGCGGGTCCTCGGTCACGGTGCCGATGCGCGCCGCGTCGGCGCCCAGCGGGTGCGCACGCATGGCGG
>CP070661.1:2915961-2926531 GCA_020355165.1 Burkholderiales bacterium | reverse complement strand
ATCGCACTTCAGGCCGGATTCCTTCATCCACGGCCAGGCGGCGGCGCCGGTGGCGGCGACGATGACGTCGGCATGGAACTCGCCGGCGCCGCGAATCATCACTGCGTTCGGCCGCATCGATTCGGCATCGGCCTCGAGCACGCGAACGCCGAGCGCGGTGAGCCTCTTTTGCATCAGCCGGCGCGTCGCCCGCGGCATCCCGGGCAGCAGTCCGCCGCGGCCGGTGATGATCGACGGCTTCAGCTGCAGCCGGGCCTCGCGCGCGCGGTAGGCCATCGCCGCCACCACTTCGGTGCCGGCCGGGCCGCCGCCGATCACCGTCAGCGTCTGCGGCAGCGGCGTGCCGGCGAAGCGCTGCTCGAGCGCCCGCCAGGCGCCGATCAGCTGCTCCAGCGGCCGCACCGGCAGCGCGTGCTCCAGGCCGGGAATCGTCGTTCGGTCGGGGCCGGAGCCGACGCCGATCGACACCAGGTCGAAGGGCAGCATGCCGCCCGCCTCCGTCAGCGCGACACGCTGCTCGAGGTCAAGCTTCGTCACGCGGTCGCGCACGAAGTCGGCGCTGGCCTTCTCGCACAGCGGATCGAGCGGGATCGAGGACTCCTCCAGCGAGTAGTGGCCGGCGAGATGGCCGGGCAGCATGCCCGAATAGGCCACGCTGCCGTGCGGCGACACCAGGGTGACGTCGATGCCGGTGCGATGGCGCCGGGCGAGAAGATCGAGCACGGCGAGGTGCGCGTGCCCGCCGCCGATCAGCAGCAGCTGCAGGCTCATTGCGTGTCCAGCCGCAGGTCGCCGAAATAGGCGAGCGACGTCCCGCCCGTGTTGTCGCCGTCGGCGGAGACGCCGATCGCCGCCAGCGGCGGCAGGCCGGAGCGCGCCTCGTGCGGGAAGGCCCGCGCGAAGTCGGCGGCCAGGTCGCGCGACTCATCGGCCCAGGCGCCGTAGCCGCCACGGCGCAGCACCAGCATCTGCACGCGATCGGTATAGGCGTTGGCCAGCCACGTGCCCGGCGCGAGCCGGAGGTCCCACACGTAGCAGATCGTGGCTGCCGGCAGCTGCGGGTCGAACAGCGCGCGGCCGAGCTCGACGCGCAAGCGGTCGGCTAGGGCGAGGCGGTCCAGCGGCAGGTCGAACAGCACGCAGACGCGCGCCGGCACGTCGTCGGCATCCTTGCGCCGAAGATCGGCCTGCTCGATCGGCTGCTCGACCCGCCATCGCCAGCGCAGCCGCCGCGCCTGCAGGCCGGCCAGCGGGTGCAGCAGGTTGGCGTACGAGCCGTCGGCGGCAACGCGCAGCACGCTGGCGCCGTCCAGACGCACGATCTCGTAGTGCGTGTGCCTGCTCAGCTTGTCCAGGGTGACCACACGCCATGGCGGCGGAAGCGCACCGGCGGCGGCCGAGGAAAAGGCGGCGAGCGCGGCCAGCGCCGGCATCTGGGCGAGCAGCAAGGCTGCAGCGAGCGCGCAGGCGGCGATTCTCTTCATGCGGCGGGAAGCAGGCCGGCAGCCAGCGCGCGCTGCAGGTCGGCCGGCGTGTCGAGGTCGTCGAGCGCCGGTCGCAACGCGCAGCGCAGGCCGAGTGTGGCGATGCGGGCCCGTGTCTGCTGCAGCACCCGAGGTCCTCCCCAGTCGATCGATTCGAACAGCTGCAGCTGCGGCCGCGCCAGGCCGATCAGCACGTAGCCGCCGTCGGTTGCCGGTTGTATCACGACCTCGTGCGTGGCCAGCGCCACGGCCGCCGCCTGCAGATCGCCGGGTCCGAGCTGCGGGCAGTCGGTGCCGATCAGCAGCAGCGGCCCGCCGGCCTTCGCGAAGGCGTTGTGCATCCGCTCGCCGAGGTCGGCGCCCGCCTGCTCGTCGACCGCGACCGCGAAGCGCGCCGCCACCCCGGCGATGAACGGATGGGCCGGATCGCCGGCCACCCAAAGCGTGACACGGGCCGCCGGCAGGGCGCAGGCGGTGGCCAGCGTGCGCTCGATCAGGCGCCGCTGCAGTGCCGCCGCGCCCTCGGCGCCGAGCAGCGGCATCAGCCGCGTCTTGGCCTGCCCGGCGACCGGTGCGCGGGCGAACACGGCGATGTCGATCGGCCGCTCAGCGGGCATCGCGATAACGCCGCGCCAGCGCCGCCGGGTCGGCGCCGAAGAAGTAGGCCAGGCGCAGCGACCACATCAGAGCCACGGTGCGCCACAGGCCGTGCCGCTGCCAGCGCCGCGCCGAGGTGCGGACGCGGCTGCGCAGCGCTGCCGGGCGCGTCAGTCGCCTGGCGCGGCTGCAGAAGTCGATGTCCTCCATCAGCGGCAGCGGTGCGAAACCGTGCAGCCAGTCGAAGGCGGCGCGGGTGACGAAGATGGCCTGGTCGCCGGTGGCGATGCCGGTCAGCCGCGAGCGCCAGTTCATCATCGTCTCGATCAGGCGCAGCGGCCAGCCGGCCGCGTCGAGCCGCACGTCGAACCGGCCCCAGCAGTGCTCGCCGTCGGCGAGCGCGCGCTCGATGATGCGGTCGGCGTCTTCGGGCAGCTGCGTGTCGGCGTGCAGGAAAAGCAGCACGCTGGCGGTGGCGGCCTCATCGGCGCGCGCGCCGGCATTCATCTGCAGCGCGCGGCCACGCGCGGCGGCCAGCACGCGGTCGGCCAGCGGCGCGGCCCGGGCCGCGGTGTCGTCGCCGCTGCCGCCGTCGACGACGATCACCCGCGCGCCGCGTTCGCGCAACGGCGCCAGCCGCAGCAGCGCCGCCTCGAGCGTGGCCGCTTCGTTCAGCACCGGGACGACGACGGCCAGCGTCATCAGCGCAACCTGGGTTGGCGCGGCGCCTGCTGCGGCATCCTGGCCTGCACGATGGCGGCCAGTTCCTTGGCGCCGAGCACCGTGACGCCGGGCCCGGCGGCGCGCACCGCCTCGATGATCGCTGCCGCGGCGGTGCGTGCCGACAGCGCCCTGGTGTACGAGGGCAGCATCAGGTCGGCCAGCGCGCGGCCGGCCGCACGCACCAGGGCCAGCGGCACCGGCAACCGGCGCGAGTCCTCGGCGGCGGTCGGGCGGACCAGGAGCAGCCGTTCGAAGCCCATCGCCACCAGTGCCACCTCGTCGACCGACGCGAGCGTGCGGGTGGCTTCGCCCATCTGCAGCAGCGCCGGCAACGGCGCGACCAGCACCAGCGTGGTGGCGCCGGCGTCGCGCGCGGTGCGTGCGGCGTCCAGCACCTCGTCCTCGCCGTAGCGGCGCACCGGCGAGGCCTGCGGCACGAAGGTCTCCCCGCCGGTGATGCCGACGAAGGCGTCCTGGGCCACCACCACGCCGCGTCCGATCAGCCAGGGGCGGAACTTCGGCGCCGCGCTGCCGAGCATCTGCGTCACGCCGACGAACACGGCGCGGTACTCGGGCGCGGCCATCAGCGCCGCCAGCAGTTCCTCGCCGAGTCTGCCGACCAGGCCGAGCGCCAGCGCCGTGCGTTGCGGGCTGTGCGCCGTCGCCTGGCGGTCGGCAACGGACGCGCCGCGTACGGATTCGGCCGGGGCGGAATTCACAGCGCGCGATTGTGCCGCAGCGCTTTCGTGCGGCCCGTTTCGCGAGCAGGCGTGCGGCGTGAGCCGCCGTCGGCGAGCGCCGTGGTCGAGCGGTTCGCGGATGCTCCCGGCCGGGCGGGTCGGCGCCGGCGCCGGCGAGAAGGGCGCGCGGGACGGCCGCGCGCCCCGCTCGGCTACTCGGCGTTGGTCGGATCGATCACGCTGCCGATCTTCTCGACGCGGGTGGCGGGAAAGCCGCCGAGTTCGGCGTGGCGCCGCACGTCGGCTTCGTTCTCGGCGATGTAGACGCAGTAGATCTTGTCGCCGGCGACGTAACTGTGCTCCCACTGGATGCTCGGCCCCATCTGCTGCAGGACGTCTTTCGACTTGCGCGAGATGTCGTGCAGGTCCGAGGCCGAGAGCTTGCCTGCGCCGGGCAGGTCTCGTTCGATCACGTATCTGGGCATGGTGGATCCTCCAGGTAAGGGTTTTCCGGCACACGATGACTTGCGCGCGCCGGAACGTCGCACGGTAGGCCCGCCGGTGCGAAATGGCCAGCGATCGCCTTGATTTCCATGCTCCTGCCATGGAGATCGCCGACGCCGTCAGCGCCCGATGTCGTTCAGTCGCCAGTCGTACTCGACGAAGCGGATCGGCACCGTTTTCGTTCGCAGCCGCTCGACGTCCTCGCGTCGGTCGGCCAGCGCGTCGGCGTACTTCGCCACCACGTCCCCGACGCTGGCGAAGCCGCGGTGGCCGCGCGCGAAGTCGCTGCCGTACCAGTCGAAGATCGGCGACAGTTCGGCCGCCTGCGCCTGCGGGTCGTAACGGTTGCGCGAGCGGTCGCTCATGAACCGCCGGAACAGGTCGTCGAGCTGGACATCGAGCCGTGCGGCGACCAACGCGTCGCGGCCGAGCATCGGGCAGCCGATGCTGGCGCAGTTCACCGCGACGTGAACGCGCGGGTCGTCGAAGACGCCCGGCGCCCGCATCGCCTCGTGCTCGATCCAGTCGAGGCTGCGCCGCGCGCCCAGCAGGACGAAGAACTCGTCCTTCCACGGGTTGCCGATCACGCGCCCGAAGTCGCGGATCGACTGCAGCCGCGGATAGCGGGTGAGGACCTTCTCGATCGTGAACGCGTTGTAGGCGTTGGCCAGGAAGGCGTACTGCTGCGCCTTGCTCCAGCCCTCGTAGTGCGCCGGCGTGACGGCCGACAGTTCCCCGAGGTAGCCGGCAAGAACGGCGCGGTCGGCGGCGAAGCCGCGGTAGTCGACCTGCGAGGCGTTGCCGCCGGCGATCAGGCGGACGTGCTTCTTCAGCAGCGCGTCCCACGCCGCATGCGAGTGGTCGAACGCCGGCTGCGTCGCCGCCCGCCTCGACAACGGCAGCGCAGTGGCGGCCAGCAGCAACTGCCGTCGCCGCACGCTCAGGCCTCGCCGCGTGCCGGGTAGCCGTTCTTCAGCACGAAGTCGATTGCCGTCACCATTTCCCTGAAGTGCGGGCGGGCAAACGGCATCGTCTGCACGGTGGCGAAATAAAGCGTGCCGTCGGGGCGGACCAGGAAGATGCCCGGCTCCGAGAACAGGGCCGGCTCGTCGATGCCGAGCGAGGTCTTGCCGCGGCTGGTCGAGATGTACAGGCCCCACTGGCGCGCCTTCTCGATCGAAACCCCGTAGCCGATTACGAGATTCGACAGCCCCCATTCGGTCACCGTCTGCGCCGCGCGTTCCGCGCTGTCGGTGGAAACGCCGACGACGTCGATGCCGCGGCTGGCGAACTCCTCGTGCAGCCGGTTCAGCTCCGTCATGTAGGTGCGGCAGATCGGGCAGTGCAGCCCGCGGTAGAAGACGATCAGGTTGAAGTGCTGCGGCTTGCTGTCGGCGAGCGACCAGGTGCCGCCGCCGACGGTCGGCACGGTCAGCGCAGGAACGGGTTGGCGGGGCTTGAGCATCGGCAGATCTCTCTCGAGGCGGCAGGTGGTTTCGGTCGACATGTCCCGTTGGGTCGGCAGGGACTGCGCCTTCTTACATTTCCGGGCCCCAATGCGGCCGGCCTGCGGCCCGGCGCCTCGCGCGGCTGGCGGCGCGGCTGCCGGGTCAGTCGCGCATCAGCCGGGCAACCCGATCGCCGATCGCCAGGCACGCGGTCAGCCCCGGGGACTCGATGCCGAACAGGTTGACCAGACCAGGCACGCCGTGCGCCGCGGGGCCGGCGATGACGAAGTCGGCCGGCGGCGCTCCCGGGCCGCTGAGCTTCGGCCTGATGCCGGCGTAGGCGGGAACCAGCGATGCATCGGGCAGCTGCGGCCAGTACTCGCGCACCTCGGCGTAGAACGAGTCGGCGCGGCGCGGGTCGACCGTGTAGTCGATGCCGCGCACCCACTCGACGTCGGGGCCGAAGCGCACCTGCCCGCCGAGATCGAGCGTCAGGTGCACGCCGAGGCCGCCCGGCGCCGGCACCGGGTAGACCAGGCGCGAGAAAGGCGCGCGACCCGAGAGCTGGAAGTAGCAGCCGCGGGCGAGGTGGCGGGCGGGGATGTGGTCGATCGGCAGCGACTCGATGCGCGCCGCGACTTCCTGCGCATGCAGCCCGGCGGCGTTGATCAGCCAGTCGGCGCCGAGGCTGAGCGGTTCGTCGCTGCCGATGTGGACGATCCAGCCGCGGCCGTGCCGGTCGGCGCGCTCGAACGGCGAAGCGCAGGCCAGCAGCCCGCCGCCGTGTTCGATGTCGCCGAGCAGCGCCAGCATCAGTCCGTGGCTGTCGACGATCCCGGTCTCCGGCGAGTGCAGCGCGGCGACGCAGGCAAGCTGCGGCTCGAGGCGCTGCGCCTCGGCGGCGTCGATCATGGCGACGTTCTCGACGCCGTTGGCCAGCGCTCGCGCGTGGATCGACTGCAGCGCCTCGATCTGCTCGCCGCGCGTGGCGACCACGAGCTTGCCCAGCCGCCGATGCGCGACGCCCCGCTCGGCGCAGTAGGCGTAGAGCTGCCGCCGCCCGTCGACGCACAGCCGCGCCTTCAGCGAGCCGGTGGCGTAGTACAGGCCGGCGTGGATCACCTCGCTGTTGCGCGAACTGGTGCCGGTGCCGAACTGCCGTTCGCGCTCGAGCACCAGCACCTCGCGGCCGGCCTGCGCCAGCGCCCGGCCGATGGCCAGGCCGATCACACCGGCGCCGATGACGATGACCTCGACTCGCTCCACTTCGCCTTCCGTGCCGGTCTGCGCTGGGCCCGGCGTTGCCCATCGGGCAGTTCGCCCGCAGCGAGGCGGCGTCGAGTCCGTCAGTGGGTGTCGGCCGGGTAGGCCTTGCGCTTGTCGGTGAGCAGCGCGCCGACCTCGGCCAGCACTTTACCCAGTCCGTGCTCGCCGCGCCGCCAGCCCTGGAAGGCGGCGAGGAACGACCATTGGCCCCGCGTGACGGTGCCGCGCTTCCAGGCCCCGGCGGCGTACTTGTTCGCCTCCGCCAGCGTCGGGTAGACGTGGATCGTGCCGAGGATCCTGTTCAGGCCGAGGCCGTGCTTCATCGCCAGCACGTACTCGGCCAGCAGGTCGCCGGCGTGCTCGCCGACGATGGTGACTCCGAGGATGCGGTCGGTGCCGGGCGAGGTCAGCACCTTGACGAAACCGTGCGCCTCCTCGTCGGCGATCGCGCGGTCCAGATCGTCGAGGCCGTAGACGGTGACCGCGTGCGGGACGTTGCGCTGCTTCGCCTCCTGCTCGTTGATCCCGACGCGGGCGACCTCCGGCTCGGTGAAGGTGGTCCACGGGATCACGCGGTAGTCGGCCCGGTAGCGGCGCAGGCTGCCGAACAGCGCGTTGACGGCCGCGTACCAGGCCTGGTGTGCCGCGGTGTGGGTGAACTGGTACGGTCCGGCGACATCGCCGCAGGCGAAGATGTTCGGATAGATGGTCTGCAGGTACTCGTCGGTCTCGACGGTGCGGGCCTTGGTCGTGCCGATGCCGAGTTCCTCCAGCCCGTAGCCGCTGGTGTTGGCGACGCGGCCCACCGCGACCAGCACCTCGTCGAACGGGATCCGGACGTCGCCGCCTTCGTGCTCGGCGAGCATCACCTTCTCGCCGCCGTCGACCAGGAACTGCTTCGCCTTGTGCTCGACCAGGACGCGGATGCCCTCGGCCTCGAACCGCTGCTTCAGCAGCGCGGAGACCTCGGGGTCCTCGCGAACCAGCAGGCGCGGCAGCATCTCGACCTGCGTCACCTGCGCACCCAGCCGGGCGAAGGCCTGGGTCAGCTCCGAGCCGATCGGCCCGCCGCCGAGCACCACCAGGCGCCTGGGCAGCGTGCGCAGGTTCCACACGGTGTCGGAAGTCAGGTAGCCGACCTCGGCCAGTCCCGGGATCGGCGGCACGAACGGGCGCGCGCCGGCGGCGATGACGATGTTCTTCGTCGTCAGCGTCCTCGAACCGGCGGCGGTTGCCACGTCGACCGTCCACGGCGAGGTGATCGTCGCCGCGCCGGTGACGCAGTCCACGCCGAGCCCGGTGTAGCGCTCGACCGAGTCGTGCGGCTCGACCGCCTGCACGACCCGCTGCACGCGCTGCATCACGTCGGCGAAGTCGAATTCGGCGCTGGCCCGCTCGATGCCGAACTGCCTCGACCGCGCGATGTGGCTGAGCAGCTTGGCCGAGCGCAGCAGCGCCTTGCTCGGCACGCAGCCGGTGTTCAGGCAGTCGCCCCCCATGCGGTGCTTCTCGATCAGCGCCACCTTCGCCTTGGTGGCGGCGGCGATGTAGGCCGAGACCAGCCCCGCGCTGCCGGCGCCGATCACCACCATGTTGTAGTCGTAGCGGGCGGGGCGCCTGTCGGCCCACTTCGCGTAGACCTTGCGCGCCTTGATCGCGTCGAGCGCCTTCTTGGCGATCAGCGGGAACAGGCCGAGCAGCACGAAGGCGAGGATCAGCCCGGCCGAGATCCTGAACTGGCCGAGCTGCGTGCCGGCGTAAACGTAGACGACCGTGCCGGCGAGCATGCCGAACTGGCTCACCCAGTAGAAGGTCCAGGTGCGGATCACCGTCAGGCCCATCGCCAGGTTGATCAGCCAGAAGGGGAACAGCGGCACCAGGCGCAGCGCGAACAGGTAGAAGCCGCCTTCCTTCGCCACGCCGTCGTTGATCGCCTTGATCCTGTCGCCGACCTTCGCCTGCACCCAGTCGCGCAGCAGGAAGCGGGAGACGAGGAAGGCCAGCGTGGCACCGATCGACGAGGCGAAGGAGACCAGCACGGTGCCCGTCACCACGCCGAAGATCGCACCGGCGACGAGCGTCATGATCGCCGCGCCGGGCAGCGACAGGGCGGTGACGGCGACGTAGACGGCGAAGAACGCCGCCGCGGTCTGCCACGGGTGTGCCGCGTAAAGGGCGTCGATCCGCGCGCGGCTGGCCTGGAAGAACTCGAGGCTCAGGTACTGCCTCAGGTCGAAGGCGAAGAAGGCGGCGATCGCGGCCGCGATCACGGCCAGCAGAAGCAGGCGTTTCCTGTCCATGGGCTTTCCTTGCGCGGGCGCGGGGTGTCCTGCCTGATCGAGACTAGACGAAGCTGCCCACGGTCGGCAGCCTGTGTGCGTCATCCCGGCGAAAGAGGCGATCCAGTGTCGCTTGCTCCCGAGCAACCGGGTTGCCGCTTTCGCGGGAACGACACGACGGCGCGGCTGAACCGGCGAGCGTCTTGGGCAACGGCGGACCGGCGACCAACGGTGGTCGGTCTGCCGGCGCCGAACTTACGCGTGGCAGCCGGCGATCTCGCGGCCGAGCGCGTGATCGACGGTGAACGCCGGGCCGGCGAGGATGCGGCCGCGGTAGGAAACCGCGGCCGGCGAGCCGGCCGGCCACAGCGCGTCGAAGCGCTCGAGCCAGCGATCGAGGTCGAAGCGCAGGCGCAGCGCGTCGATCCACACCCCGCGCTCGTGCAGGCCGAAGACGCGCGCCTCCTCGAGGGCGCATGGCAGCGGCTGCGTGGCGATGCGCGTCAGCAGCCCGCTGCCGTCGCCGGCGAAATTGGCCATGCCGGCGGCGCCGCTGTTGATCACGAACCGGTCGCCAAGCGCCTTGAGCGCCGGCGCGCAGGTATGGCTGCAGGCGTAGCCGTCGACCGCGCCGAGCTCGAGGGCGGCCTGCAGCTGCGCCTCGTGCTCGGGGTCGTGCAGCTGGTCGTGGGCGAAGCGCCAGCCGGCCAGCGACCAGGCGTCACCGTGCACGATGCCGACGCGCAGCGGCCCGACCTGGGCCAGCGCGTGCATCGGCAGCGGCGCCAGCTGCGCGCGCACGCCCGGCACCTCGGCGGCCACCTCGCGCAGGCGGGCGAGGATGCGGTTGCTGCGCTCGACGTCGTCGTCCGGCACCGATTCGGGATAGGCGCAGCCGCAGCCGGCGGAAGCGTCGTCGCCGGCCAGCTCGGTCTCGACGTTGCCGCGCAGCGCGAGGTGCGCCAGCACGCGCCGCTGGATCGACGCGAACAGGGCCGGCTCGGCGTCGAACCAGTGGAAGTCGCCGTTGAACGCGCGTGTCGGCGGTGTCGGTTCCAGTGCGGCCATGCGGTCGATCTCGTCGAGCGCGAACGGGTTGCCGTACAGCCCGCCGATCACGTACAGCGTGTCGGTGCGCAGATCCGGCGCGCGCGCGAACGCCCGCGGCGAATAGCCGTAGTGCGGCGGGCACGATCGGCCCGGCCCCTTCATGCCAGCGCCCCGCCGCAGGAGGAGCCCTGGCCGGCGGTGCAGCCGTAGCAGTGGTCGGCGACGACGATCGGATTGCCTTCGAGGTCCATCTGCAGCCAGTCCTCGAGGTGGATGCGGCCGTGGCGGGCGCCGCTCTCGTGCAGGTGCAGGCCGAGCATCTGGTTGAAGTCGCAGTCGTACAGGAAGCCCTGCCAGTCGACCGACACCAGCGAGCGGCACATCACGTGTTCGACGTTCTCCGGCCGGTGCGCGGTGCGCAGCACGGCCATGTATTCGCGCAGCCGGCCTTTGCTGATCAGCATCGAGCCGAAGCGGGCGATCGGCATGTTGGCGAGCGCGTACAGCCGGGTGAACTCGATGCCGAAGCGCTCGCCGAG
>CP070661.1:2840053-2915861 GCA_020355165.1 Burkholderiales bacterium | reverse complement strand
CGGTCGTGTCCTCCCGCGCGCCGTCGGCGCATCTCACGGTGTTGCTGGGGCCGGCGGTCGAGTACCTGGTGACCGATGCCGACGGCGTCTACGTCGACGCGACCTTCGGCCGTGGCGGCCATTCGAGATTGATCCTGGCGCGGCTGTCCGCACGCGGGCGGCTGATCGCCATCGATCGCGATCCACAGGCGTCAGCGGCGGCCGTGGAGATCGCCGACCCGCGATTTCATTTCGTCCACACACGCTTTTCACGGCTGTCGGCGACGCTGGCTTCGATGGACGTGACCTGTCTGCAGGGGTTGCTGCTGGACCTCGGCGTTTCGTCGCCGCAGATCGACGTGGCCGAGCGGGGCTTCTCCTGGCGAGCCGACGCGCCGCTCGACATGCGGATGGACACCAGCGGCGGCGTGACGGCAGCCGAGTGGCTGGCCTCGGCGACGGTTGAAGAACTGGCACGAGTGATCCGTGATTACGGGGAAGAGCGGTTTGCTGCACCGATTGCAAAGGCGATTGCGGCTCGCCGCGACGCAGGCCGGCCCGTCACCACGACCGCGGAACTGGCCGCGGTCGTGGCCGGTGCGATCCCCGTCCGCGGCCGCGGGGATGCGGCCCAGCATCCGGCCACGCGGACATTTCAGGCTCTACGGATTCACATCAATCAGGAACTCGAGGAGCTGGCGCTAGTGCTCGAGCAGGCGGTCGCATTGCTCGCGTCCGGCGGTCGGCTGGCGGTGATCAGCTTTCACTCGCTCGAGGACCGGCTGGTGAAGCGTTTCATCGAGCGGCACGAACACCCGGAGCGGCTGCTGGGGCGGCTGCCGCTGCGGGCCAGTGAACTGCCGTCGCCCCGGCTGCGAACCGTCGCCCGCGTCAAGCCGGACGCAGCGGAAGTGGCGGCCAATCCGCGCGCGAGATCTGCCGTGATGCGGGTCGCACAGCGCACCGCCGCGCCACTGCCAGCGAAAACCGCCCAATGACGCTGCGTGCTGTCAGCAACACGGCGGCCGTTCTGATGCTGGCCCTACTGCTTGTGCTGGCCGGCCTGTCGCTCGTCACCTCGCAGCATCGGGCGCGCGGCCTGTTCGTCGAACTGGGCCGCCTGCAGCTGCAGGCGAAGGAGCTCGAGGCGGACGGCAACCGGCTGCGCATAGAACTGGGCAAGGCGTCGCAGCCGGTGGCGGTGGCCGGCGCGGCCCGCAACCTGGGTCTGCGGCCGACGGAGAGCAGCCAGACCGTGTTCCTGCCGCAGGCCGCGCCCGGCGGCCTCGCCGCAGCCACGGGCGGAGAAGGGCGGCGATGATCAGGGGGTTCGACGCCAGGCGTGCGGCGCGTAACGGCAGCGGCGCGCGCGCACGGACCGACCGCGTGTCCTACGCGGCCAATCCGCTGCTGGTCGTCAAGCTGCCGGCGTGGCGCTCGCGGTTGCTGCTGCTGCTGCTGTTCGGCGGTTTCCTTGCGCTGGCGGTCCGCGCCGTCTACCTGCAGGCGGGCGCCGGCACCAATTTCCTGCAACGCCAGGGCGAGGTCCGCTACGCACGGACGCTCGACGTACCGGGCACGCGTGGAAAAGTGTTCGATCGCAACGGCGTCGTACTCGCCGCATCGGTGCCCGCCCGCTCCGTCTGGGCAATTCCGGATGATGTCGACGCCACGCCCGAACAGCTGGCGCAGCTGGCGCGCCTGCTGCAGGTCCCCCTTGGGGAACTCAAGCGGAAGCTGGCCGACGACGACCGCAAGTTCACCTTCCTCCGCCGGCAGGTCGACCTGGATGTCGCCAAGAGGATCCAGTCGTTGAAGCTGGCGGGCATCCACCAGAGCCCCGAGTCCAAGCGCCACTATCCGGAGGCGGCGGCAGTCGCGCACGTGACCGGTTTCACCAATGTCGAGGATCGCGGGCAGGAGGGCGTGGAGCTCGCCTGGGAGTCGGTGCTGGCGGCGCGCACCGGCAGCCGCCGCGTGATCAAGGACCGTCTCGGCAACGTGGTCGAGGAGGACTGGCTGCTGGCGCCGGCCGACGGTAATGACGTCTGGCTGTCGATCGACAGCCGCATCCAGTTCATCACATTCAGCGCGCTCAAGAGCGCCCTGCAGATGCACAAGGCGAAGGCCGGCGCGGCGGTCGTGCTCGACGTCGTCACGGGGGAAATCCTGGCACTGGCCAGCCTGCCGAGCTTCGACCCCAACAGCCGCGGCCAGTGGCTGAAGGAGGCAGTGCGCAACCGCGTCGTCACCGACACCTTCGAACCCGGCTCGACGATGAAGCCGTTTTCGATCGCAGCAGCGATCGAGGCCGGCAAGGTGAGCCCGCAGCAGACGATCCAGACCGCACCGGGCAAGCTGACGGTGGGCGGCCGGACCATTGGTGATGCTCACCCCCACGGGCTGCTGACCGTCGCCGAGGTCGTGGCCAAGTCGAGCAACGTCGGCACGGCCAAGATCGCGCTCGACCTGCCCGCCGAAACGCTGTGGGACCTGTACACGAAGGTCGGCTTCGGCCAGGCGCCGCGGGTTGCGGTGGGCGCGGTGGCGGGGAGGCTGCGGCCGGCGGGCGCGTGGCGGCCGATCGAGCAGGCGACGATCGCCTACGGCTATGGGGTCTCGGTTTCGCTGCTGCAGCTGGCGCGCGCCTACACGGTGTTCGCACGCGACGGCGACATCGTGCCGCTGAGCCTGCTGAGGCTTGACGCAGCGCCGCCGTCGATCCCGGTGCTGAAGCCGGAGACGGCGGCGGCAATGCGCAACATGCTTGAGATGGCGGTCAGCGACGGCGGCACCGCACCGCGTGCCCGGATCGACGGCTATCGGGTGGCCGGCAAGACCGGTACCGCCCGCAAGCTGCGCAATGGCCGCTACGTCAGCGAATACGTGGCGTCGTTCGCCGGCTTCGCCCCGGCGTCGAAGCCGCGGCTCGTGATTGCGGTGATGGTCGACGAGCCCGACGCCGGCCAGTTTTACGGCGGTCAGGTGGCGGCACCGGCATTCGCGGAAATTGCCGCGCGCAGTCTGCGTACGTTGCAGGTGCCGCCGGACGCCGCGCCGACCGTTCTGGCCGGCGGCCGAACCGAGACTCGGGAGGGAGCGCTGTGAGCAGCGCGGGCGCCGATGTCGGGCCCATCCTTGCCTGGCTTCAGGCCCTTGCGCGCCCGGCCGCCGGCCGGCGCGGCGATCTGCAGCTGGACAGCCGTCGCATCGGGCCCGGCGACGTGTTCGTGGCGCTGCCGGCCGCGGCCGCCGGAGGCGACGACGGCCGCCGGTACCTCCAGCAGGCGCGCGCTCGCGGTGCGGTGGCGGCGCTGGTCGAGGCGGAAGGTTTCGATGGTCAGGCCTTGGGCCTGCCCGTGCTCCCGGTTGCGCAGCTGCGGCAGCTGCTGGGGGAACTGGCAGCCAGTTACTACGGCCGGCCCGCCGATTCGATGCGGATCGTCGGTGTCACCGGCACGAACGGCAAGACATCGACTGCGTTCTGGGTCGCACAGCTGTTGTCGCGGGCCGGGCAGCGCTGCGCCGTGCTGGGGACGGTCGGTAGCGGATTCCCGGGCGAGACGCTTGCCGATTCGGCGCTGACGACGCCCGATGCAATCGCGCTGCAGCGCGAGCTGCTGCGCCTTCGCGATGCCGGTGCGCGCGCCGTGGCGATGGAGGTTTCGTCGATCGGACTGGCGCAGGGCCGGGTCGATGGCGTGAGCTTCGACGTCGCCGTCTTCACCAACCTCACGCGCGATCACCTCGACTACCACGGCACGATGCAGGCCTATGAGGCCGCGAAGGCACGGCTGTTCGACTGGCCAACGCTGAGCGCCGCGGTGCTCAATCTCGACGACCCGGCCGGGCGCCGGCTGGCGGCGCGTCTGGGCGAACGCTCACGCAGTGGCGGGCCGCAGATCACCGGCTTCACGACGGACGCCGCCGGGGCTGACGGCGATCGCGCGGCCGCGCTGGCTCAGCTGCTGCGCGCGCGCGACGTCCGTGCGGGGGTCGACGGTCTCGAGTTCACCTTGCAGCGCGAGGCAGCACAGCACCATCTGGCCGTGCCGCTGGTCGGCAGTTTCAACGTCGCCAACGTGCTTGCAGCGATCGGCGCGGTCGTCGCCTGCGGCATCGATCTGGAGGTTGCCTGCCGTCTCGTGCCGACGCTGCAGCCGCCACCGGGCCGTATGCAGCGCGTGCATGGGCGCGACGGCGATGAGCCGATGGTGGTCGTCGACTATGCACACACCGCAGACGCCATCGAGCAGGCCTTGCTGGCCCTGCGGCCGCAGGCGGCGGCGCGTGGCGGCCGGCTGTGGATCGTCTTTGGCGCCGGTGGCGAGCGCGATCCCGGCAAGCGCGCACCGATGGGCGCAGCGGCGACGCGGTGCGCCGACCGGGTCGTCATCACCTCCGACAACCCGCGCGGCGAGAATCCGGCGGCGATCGCCATCGCGCTCGCTGCCGGGGCGCCTTCGTGGCTGGACCTCGAAATCATCGTCGACCGTGCCGAGGCGATCGCGCACGCGCTAGCCGCCGCCGACGAGCGCGACGTGGTGCTGATCGCCGGCAAGGGCCATGAGTCGACCCAGGACATCGGTGGGGTGAAGCGGCCATTCTCCGATGTCGAGCAGGCACGGGCGGCGCTCGAGGCACGGGCGGGAGTGACATGCTGAGCGCGGCCGAACTGGCGGCCAGCCTGCCCGGCGCGGTCATCCGTGGCGACGCGGCGGCCCGCTTCACGTCGGTATGCAGCGACTCGCGGCAGGTCCGTCCCGGCTGCCTGTTCGTCGCCCTGCTTGGCGAACGCTTCGACGGCCACGCGTTCGTCGCCGACGCGGTGCGCAACGGTGCCTCGGTGGCGCTGGTCGAGCAGCCGGTCGACGCCGCGGTCGCCCAGGTCATCGTGCCAAACAGCCGGCGTGCGCTCGGCCTGGCCGCAGCGGCATGGCGGGCGCGCTTCCGGCTGCCGCTGATCGCCGTGACCGGCAGCAACGGCAAGACCACCGTCACGCAGATGCTGGCCGGCATCCTCGCGCGTGCCTTCGGGCCGACGCGGCGCCTGGCCACCCGTGGCAACCTGAACAACGACATCGGCCTGCCGCTGATGCTGTTCGAGCTCGCCGCCGGGCACAAGGCGGCGGTGCTCGAACTCGGGATGAACCATCCCGGCGAGATCGCCTACCTGGCGCAGCTGGCGCAGCCGACCGTGGCACTGGTGAACAACGCGCAGCGCGAGCACCAGGAGTTCCTCGGCAGCGTCGAGGCCACGGCGCGCGAGAACGGGGCGGCGATCGCCGCGCTGCCGCCGGAGGGGATTGCCGTCTTTCCTGCCGACGATCCGTGCGCGCCGATCTGGCGCAACCTTGCCGGCACGCGCCGCATCATCGACTTCGCGCAAGCGGCCGACGCGACGGTGACCGCGGAGCACGAGCTGCAGGACAGCGGCGCGCGGCTGGAGATCGTCACGCCGGCGGGGCTGATCAGGACGCGGCTCGCGGTGCCCGGCCTGCACAACGTTCACAACGCCCTGGCCGCCTGCGCCGCTGCGCTGGCCGTCGACGTGCCGCCCGGCGCCATCGCCGCCGGCCTGGCGATGTTCACGGCGGTCGACGGACGCGGGGTCCAGTCACGCACGGCCGGCGGCGCCGCGCTGATCGACGACAGCTACAACGCCAACCCGGACTCGGTGCGTGCGGCGATCGACCTGCTCGCCGGAGCCGGGCGGCCGCGGATCCTGGTCCTCGGCGACATGGGCGAGGTGGGCGGTCGCGGCGCCGATTACCACCGCGAGGTTGGCACCTACGCGAAGAGCCGCGGCATCGACGTGCTGCTGGGCACCGGGCCGGCGATGCGTGATGCCTGCGCCGCCTTCGGCGCCGGCGCCGAGCACTTCGACGACGTCGAGGCGCTGCGCGAGCGGGCGCAGGAACTTGCGCAGCCGGGCGCGACCCTCCTCGTCAAGGGATCCCGCTTCATGCGCATGGAGCGCGTGGTGGCGGCGCTCGGCGCGGCAACGGCCGGGGCGCACTGATGCTGCTCGAACTGTTCGAGTGGCTGGCGCGCGACATCCGCGCTTTCAACGTCTTCTCCTACCTGACGTTGCGCGCGGTGCTGGCGGCCGGCACGGCGCTGGTGATCGGGCTGCTCGCCGGGCCGTGGGTCATCCGCAAGCTGACCGAGATGAAGATCGGCCAGGCCATTCGGACCGAGGGGCCGCAGTCGCATCTGACGAAGTCCGGTACGCCGACCATGGGCGGCGCGCTGATCCTGATTTCGATCGGCTTGACCACCCTGCTGTGGGCCGACCTCGCCAACCGCTTCATCTGGGTCGTGCTGCTGGTCACGCTGGGTTTCGGCTGGGTCGGCTGGGTCGACGACTACCGCAAGGTCGTGCGCCGCAATCCGAAGGGCATGAGCGCGCGGGAGAAGTACTTCTGGCAGTCGCTGATCGGCCTGGTGGCGGCCTTCTATCTCGCCTTCGCCATCGCCGCGCCGAACACGGAAAAGCTGCTGCCGCTGATGTGGGAGTGGGTCGGCAATGGGTTCGACCTCGACCTGCCCAGCCGGTCGGACCTGATCGTGCCGTTCTTCAAGAACTACGCCTACCCGATGGGCGTGTTCGGCTTCGTCATCCTGTCGTACCTGGTCATCGTCGGCACCAGCAACGCGGTCAACCTCACCGACGGCCTCGACGGCCTGGCGATCCTGCCGGCATCGATGATCGGCGCCGCGCTCGGCGTCTTTGCCTACGTGATCGGCCGCGCAGATTTTTCGCGTTACCTGCTGTTCCCCTTCATCCCGGGTGCCGGTGAGCTGGTGATCATCTGCGCGGCGATCGCCGGCAGCGGGCTGGCATTCCTCTGGTTCAACGCCTACCCCGCGCAGGTCTTCATGGGCGACGTCGGCGCACTCGCCCTGGGCGGCGCGCTGGGCACGATCGCGGTGATCACCAGGCAGGAGATCGTGCTGTTCATCATGGGTGGCGTATTCGTCGCCGAGACGGTGTCGGTGATGCTGCAGGTCGGCTACTTCAGGCTCACCGGCGGCAGGCGCATCTTCCGCATGGCGCCGCTGCATCACCACTTCGAACTGTCGGGGTGGAAGGAAAACCAGGTCGTGGTCCGCTTCTGGATCATCACCATCATGCTGGTGCTGGTCGGCCTGTCGACCCTGAAGATCAGATGATCGACGTTGCCGGCCAGTCGGCGCTGGTGCTGGGCCTCGGCCAATCGGGGCTGGCGATGGCGCGTGCGCTCGCCGAGGGCGGCGCGCAGGTCCGCGTCGCCGATACCCGGGCCGACCCGCCGATGCTGGCTGCCCTGCGGGCCGAGCTGCCGCAGGTGCCGTTCGTCGGTGGCGACTTCGACGGCACGCTGCTCGGCGGCGCGACGCTGCTGGCGCTGTCGCCCGGGCTGTCGCCTACGCACTCGCAGGCGGCACCGCTGGTGGCCGCCGCGAAGAAGGCGGGCGTCGAGGTGGTCGGCGAGATCGAGTTGTTTGCCCGCGCCATGGCCGTCCTCAAGGCGGACCGCGGTTACGCGCCGCGCCTGCTCGGCGTCACCGGCACCAACGGCAAGACGACCACCGCCCGGCTGGCCGGCCTGCTGATCGAGCGCTCCGGGCGTTCTGTCGCGGTGGCCGGCAACATCTCGCCGACGGCACTCGACGCGCTGCGCGAGTGCCTGCGTGAGAACCGGCTGCCCGATACCTGGGTGCTGGAGCTGTCCAGCTTCCAGCTGGCGACGACGCGCTCGCTCGCCTGCGATGCAGCGGCGGTGCTCAACATCTCGCAGGACCACCTCGACTGGCACGGCAGCTTCGACGCCTACGTCAAGGCCAAGGCCCGCATCTTCTCGCCGCGCACGTTGCAGGTGCTCAACCGCGATGACCCGGTGGTCGCGGCGCTGGCCAGGAAGTCGTCGCCGGTGGTGACGTTCCGCCTGCAGCCGCCGACCCGCGCCGACGAGTACGGGCTGATCACCGAAAGCGGCATCACCTGGCTCGCCTACGCCGAGGACCTGGCGCACGGCCATCGGCGCCGCCGTCCCGACGATGGCCAGGAGGCCGCGGCGGCCGAGCAGCTGTTCGTGCACCGATTGATGCCGGCCGAGGCGCTGGCGATCCTCGGCCGGCATAACGCTGGCAATGCGCTCGCCGCACTGGCCCTGGCGCGGGCGATCGGCTGCCCGCTGGCGCCAATGCTGCACGCGCTGCGCAGCTACCGTGGCGAGCCGCACCGCCTGCAGCTGATCGCCACGGGCGGCGGCGTGCATTACTACGACGACAGCAAGGGCACCAATGTCGGTGCCACCGTGGCCGCGCTTGACAGTCTGGCCGCCGAAGGCAAGCGGCTGGTGGTCATCCTCGGCGGTGACGGCAAGGGCCAGGACTTCACGCCGCTGGCGGCGCCGCTGGCGCGCGCTGCGCGGGCGGTGGTGCTGATCGGCCGCGATGCGGCCCTAATCGAGCGGGCCCTTGGCGCCGCCGGCGGGGCGTATCCGATCGTCCACGCGGCGTCGTTGCCGGAAGCAGTCGAAGCCGCGGCCAGCGCGGCACATGCAGGCGACGCGGTTCTGCTGTCGCCCGCCTGCGCCAGTCTCGACATGTTCCGCGACTACTCGCATCGCGCCGAGGTGTTCGCCGAAGCGGTGCGCGACCGAGTGCTGCAGGAGGGGCAGCCGTGCTAGGACGGCTGCGGGCGCGCATCGCGACTGGCGGCAGGGCTGACACCCGGCTGCCGGCCGGCAGCGGCCTGCTGGCACTCGGCGGCAGCGGCTCGACGCGCCTGGCGGGTCGAGGCGAGGAGCGCATCGACACGCCGCTGCTGCTGGCGGCGGCGGCGCTCGTGCTGCTCGGCGTGGTGATGGTCTACTCGGCGTCGATCACGCTCGCCGACTCTCCTCGCTACAAGGTCACGCCGACTCACTTCCTGATGCGGCACCTGTTCGCCATCGCGGTGGCGACGGCGGCGGCAGTCGCGGCGTTCTCGGTGCCGATGGCACGCTGGCAGCGGCTGGCACCGCTGGCCTTCGGCGTCGCCCTGGTCCTGCTGGCGGTCGTGCTGATCCCGGGAGTCGGCACCGGCGCACTCGGCGCCCGGCGCTGGATAACGCTCGCCGTGTTCAACCTGCAGCCCTCGGAGCTGATGAAGGTCGCCTCCGTCCTGTATGCGGCGAGCTTCACCGTGCGCAAGCAGGACTACATGCACAGTCTGAAACGCGGCTTCCTGCCGATCGGGCTGGTGATGCTCGTCGTCGGCGGCATGCTGCAGCTGCAGCCCGACTTGGGCGCCTTCGTCGTCATCGTGGCGATCGCGCTGGGGATACTGTTCCTCGGCGGGCTGAACGGCCGGCTGTTCTTCGCCATCACCGTGCTGCTGGCGCTGGGTCTGGCAGCCATCATCTGGCTGTTTCCCTACCGGCGCGAGCGCATCTTCGCCTACCTCGACCCCTGGGCGGCCGAGCATGTGCTGAACAAGGGATACCAGCTGACGCACTCGCTGATCGCGTTCGGCCGCGGCGAGTGGCTCGGCGTCGGACTGGGCGGCAGCGTCGAGAAGCTGCATTACCTGACCGAGGCACACACCGACTTCGTCCTCGCCGTGATCGCCGAGGAGCTGGGGCTGATGGCGGTGCTGGCGGTGATCTTCGCCTTTTACTGGCTGACCAGGCGCGCCTTCGAGATCGGCCGCCAGGCGGTGGCGCTCGAGCGCACCTTCGCCGGTCTGGTGGCCCAGGGCATCGGCATCTGGCTCGGCGTGCAGTCCTTCATCAACATCGGCGTGGCCAGCGGGCTGCTGCCGACCAAGGGCCTGACCCTGCCGCTGGTGAGCTACGGCGGCTCGGCGATGCTGTCGACGGTCGTGGCGGTCGGCCTGCTGCTGCGGGTCGATCTGGAAAACAGGGTTCTGATGCGCGGAGGCCGCGCGTGAGGCACCTTATGGTGGTGGCCGCTGGCACCGGCGGCCATGTCATGCCGGGACTGGCGGTCGCCGAGGCCCTGCGCAGCCGCGGCTGGACGGTTTCCTGGCTCGGCACGAGCGCCGGAATGGAGCGTTCGCTGGTCGAGCCTCGCGGCATCGCCTTCGACGCCATCGATTTCTCAAGCCTGCGCGGCAAGGGCATCGGCACTGTGCTGCTCGGCGGCTTCAGGCTGCTGCGGGCGCTCTGGCAGAGTCGGGCTGCACTGCGCGCACGACGGCCGGCCGTGGTGTTCGCCACCGGCGGCTATGTTGCCGTGCCGGCGGGACTGGCGGCCTCGTCGGCGAGCATTCCGCTGGCGCTGCTCAACGCCGACGCGGCCCCGCTGCTGTCGACCAGGATCCTGCGCTCGCTCTCGTCGGCCATCTTCTGCGGCTTTGACGGGGCAGCGGCCCGACTCGCCGGCGAGCGCGGCCTGGTTTCCGGCAACCCGGTGCGCGCGGACATCGCCGCGCTGCCGGCGCCGGCACGGCGCTACGGCGGGCGCGGCGGAGCGCTGAACCTGCTGGTGGTCGGCGGCAGCCTCGGCGCGCAGGCGCTGAACCAGGTGCTGCCGGAGGCACTGGCCCGGCTGGCGCCGCACGCCAGGCCACGGGTCCTGCATCAATGCGGCGCCGCGCACGAGCAGTCGACGCGTGCGGCCTACGCACGCGCCGGCGTTGCCGCCGAGGTGACGCCCTTCGTCGATGAGATGGCGCGGCGGTACGCCGAGGCCGACCTCGTCATCTGCCGGGCCGGGGCGATCACCGTGAGCGAACTCGCCGCGGGCGGCGTGCCATCGATCCTCGTGCCGCTCGTGGTCTCGACCACCAGCCACCAGCGCAGCAACGCCGAGTTCATGGCCGATCGGGGCGCGGCGATCCACCTGTCGCAGGCGGACCTGTCAGCCGAGACGCTGGCGGCGGTGCTGGGCGAACTGAACCGCGAGCGGCTGCTGGAGATGGCAAACAAGGCTCGCGCTCTGGGCCGTCCGGAGGCAACGCGGGTGGTTGCCGACGCGATCGAACACATCGCGCGCGAGGCCGGTCGATGAAGCACGCGGTCCGGCAGATCCACTTCGTCGGCATCGGCGGCGCCGGCATGAGCGGCATCGCCGAGGTGTTGCTCAATCTCGGTTACCGGGTCAGCGGTTCCGACGCGGCCGAGAGCAGCACGACCCGCCGCCTGGCACGGCTCGGGGCCAGGGTCTGGCTCGGCCATTCGCCGGAGCAGATCGACGGCGCCGACGCGGTCGTCACCTCGACTGCCGTGCGCAGCGACAACCCGGAAGTGATCGCCGCGCGCGCCCGCCGCATCCCGGTCGTGCCACGCGCGGTGATGCTGGGTGAGCTGATGCGGTTGAAGCAGGGGATCGCGATTGCCGGCACGCACGGAAAGACGACCACGACCAGCCTGGTTGCCAGCGTGCTTGCCGCCGGCGGACTCGACCCGACCTTCGTCATCGGCGGCCGGCTGAATTCGGCCGGCGCCAATGCGCGGCTCGGCAGCGGCGAGTACATCGTGGTGGAGGCCGACGAATCCGACGCTTCGTTCCTCAACCTGATGCCGGTGATGGCGGTGGTCACCAACATCGACAACGACCACATGGAGACCTACGGCCACGACTTCGCGCGCTTGAAGGGCGCCTTCGTCGACTTCCTGTCGCGGCTGCCGTTCTACGGCCACGCGGTGCTGTGCATCGACGATCGGCACGTGCGCGAGATCCTGCCGTTCGTGTCGAAGCCGGTGCTGACCTACGGCTTCGCCGGCGATGCGCAGTACCGCGCCGCCGACGCGATCGCCGAGGACGCGCAGATGCGCTTCACGGCGCTGCGCGAGGGCGCATCGCCGCTACCGGTGCAACTGAACCTGCCCGGACGGCACAACGTCGCCAACGCCCTGGCGGCGATCGCGGTGGCCACGGAGCTGGGCGTCGCCGACGACGCGATCCTGGCCGGGCTGGCGAGCTTCACCGGCGTCGGCCGGCGCTTCGCCCGCCATGGCGAGGTGGTGATTCCCGGCGGCAGCTTCACGCTGATAGACGACTACGGCCACCATCCGGTCGAGATCGAGGCCACGCTGGGCGCGGTGCGGGGCGCCTATCCGGGGCGTCGCGTCTTGCTCGCCTTCCAGCCGCACCGCTACACGCGCACGCGCGACTGCTTCGAGGATTTCGTCCGCGTGCTGTCGACTGCGGATGCACTGCTTCTGGCCGACGTCTATCCGGCTGGCGAGGCGCCGATCGTCGCTGCCGACGGCCGCGCCCTGGCGCGCGCTTTGCGCGTCGCGGGCAAGGTCGAGCCGGTGTTCGTCGACAGCATCGAGGCGATGCCGCAGTCGATCGTCGATACGGCGCAGCCCGGCGACGTCGTGGTCACCATGGGCGCCGGCTCGATCGGGCAGGTGCCGGGCAGGCTGGCGCCGCAGGAGGGCGCGGAATGAACCGCAGCCCGGCCTTCGATCCGCGATCCTTCGGCAAGGTCGGCGTGCTGTTCGGCGGCCGCAGCGCCGAACGCGAGGTGTCGATCATGTCGGGCACCGGCGTGCTGCAGGCGTTGCGCAGCCGCGGCGTCGACGCGCATCCCTTCGACCCCGGGGCGCAGACGCTGGCCGAGCTCGAGGCGGCGAAGTTCGACCGCGTCTTCGTTGCCCTGCACGGCCGCTTCGGTGAGGACGGCACGATCCAGGGGGTGCTCGAGACGCTGCGCGTGCCGTACACGGGCAGCGGGGTGCAGGCCTCCAGCATCGCCATCGACAAGCGCCTCACCAAGCGGCTGTGGGCGGCGGAGGAGATCCCGACGCCGGCCTGGCGCGAGCTGCACGCGCACAGCAACTTCCGCCAGATCGTCGCCGAGCTGGGCGACGAGCTGATCGTCAAGCCGGTGCGCGAGGGCTCGACCATCGGCATCACCAAGGTGACGACGCACGACCACAACGAACTGGCGGCGGCGTTCGAAACCGCGCTGCGCTACGACGACGTGGTCATCGCCGAGGAGCTCATCGACGGGCGAGAGTTGACCTGCGCCGTTCTCGGCGCGGGTGCCACGGCGCGGGCACTGCCGCTGGTCGAGATCCGCGCGCCGGGCGGGAACTACGACTACCAGAGCAAGTACTTCAGCGACGAGACGCAGTACCTGTGCCCGGCGCCGATCGATGCGCGGCTGGCCGAGGAAGTGCAGGCGCTCTGCCTGCGCGCCTACAACCTGGTCGGCGCGCGCGGCTGGGGCCGGCTCGACCTCATGCTGCACCAGGAAGCGCGCGGCGATCAGCCATTCCTGCTCGAGCTGAACACCTCGCCCGGCATGACGTCTCACTCGCTGGTGCCGATGGCGGCCAGGGCCGACGGCATCGAGTATGCCGACCTCGTTGTGGAAATCCTTGCCCACGCGGCGCTGGGAGTGCGCGAATGAAGGCGAGGGAAGTGGCACCGCTGCTCAGCACGCCGGCGATGAGCCGTGCTGCAACGCTGATGTCCGCGGCCGCCGCGGTGCTGCTGCTGGCTGCGGCCGCCGGCTGGGTCTTCCAGCGGCCGTGGTTCGACGTGCGGCAGATCGAGCTGCGTGCGGCCGGGGCCGATGGCCTGCGGCACGTGAACGAGCACGCCGTCCGGGCGGCGGCGACCGGGCGCCTGCGCGGAAATTTCTTCACGATGCGCCTGGAGGAGGCGCGCCGGGTGTTCGAGTCGGTGCCCTGGGTCGCCGCCGTCTCACTGCGCCGGGCCTGGCCGGATCGGCTGGTGGTGACGCTGACCGAGCATCGTGCGGTTGCCGTCTGGGACGACGGGCGCCTGCTTGCCGACAGCGGCCGGCTGTTCGTGGCCAACGTGGCCGAGGCCGAGGTTCACGGACCGCTGCCGCAGGTCGAAGCATCGCCGCGGTTCAGCGCCGAGGTGGCGCGCCGGCTGCGGCAGTTTGCAGCCTGGGCTGCCTCGCTTGGCCTGTCGATCGACGCCGTCGAAGTCTCCGACCGCGCCAGCTGGACCTTGCACGCCGACAGCGGGCTGGCGATCGAGCTCGGCCGCGACGATCCGCCCGGCAGCCTCGACGAGCGCCTGGCACTGATCGGCAGCCATTACCCGACGATCGTCGCCCACGCAGGCGCCGATCTGCTCCGCATCGACGCGCGCTATCCGCAGGGCGTCGCCGTCGCCGCCGCTCCCCGCAAGAAGCCATGAGAACCGAAAGCAAGGAAATCATCGTCGGTCTCGACGTCGGCACGTCGAAGGTAGTCGTCGCCGTCGCCGAGTGCGATCCCGATGGCCCGTTCAGGGTGATCGGGCTCGGCCAGTCGGCCTCCGAGGGTCTGCGGCGCGGCGTGGTGGTCAACATCGAAGCGACCGTGCAGTCGATCCGCCGCGCACTGGAGGAGGCCGAGCTGATGGCCGCCTGCCGCATCGGCGAGGTCTACACCGGCATCGCCGGCAGCCACATCCGCAGCGTCAATTCCAGCGGCATGGTGCCGATCAAGGATCGCGAGGTCTCCGCCGCCGACGTGGCACGGGTGATCGAAACGGCACGCGCGGTCAACATTCCGACCGACCAGCAGGTGCTGCACGTGCTGACCCAGGAGTTCATCGTCGACGGCCAGGAGGACATCCGCGAGCCGATCGGCATGAGCGGCGTGCGCCTCGAGGTCAAGGTGCACATCGTCACCGGCGCCGTTTCGGCGGCGCAGAACATCGTCAAGTGCGTTCGTCGCTGCGGACTGGAGGTTCAGGATCTGGTCTTGCAGCCGCTGGCGTCGAGCATGTCGGTGCTCACCGGCGACGAGAAGGAGCTCGGCGTGGCGCTGGTCGACGTCGGTGGCGGTACCACCGACATCGCCATCTTCACGGGCGGCGCGATCCGGCACACCGCGGTGATCCCGATCGCCGGCGACCAGATCACCAACGACATCGCCATGGCGCTGCGCACGCCGATCCCCGATGCGGAGCAGATCAAGCAGCGCTACGGCGTGGCCAAGGAGGTGCTCGCCGACCCGAACGACCGCATCGAGATTCCCGGCGTCGGCGACCGCGCTCCGCGACTGCTGTCGCGCCAGTCGCTGGCGGCGGTGATCGAGCCGCGGGTGGAGGAACTGTTCACCCTGGCGCACAAGGTGATCCGCGACTCCGGCTACGAGGAGATGCTGTCCTCCGGGGTCGTGCTGACCGGCGGTACCGCGCTGCTGCCGGGCATCGGCGAACTGGCCGAGGACGTGTTCCTCAAGCCGGCCCGTGTCGGCTGGCCCGCTTACGACGGGCCGCTGGCTGACGTGATCCGCAATCCGCGCTTCGCGACGGTGGTCGGCCTGCTGCTCGAGGCGCAGTCGCAGCGCCAGCGCGGGCGGCGGGCGGCGGCCCAGACGGGCTCCTTCGCGCAGACGCTCAAGCGCATGCGCGAATGGATCGTCGGCAATTTCTAGCGCAGGGCGAGGGACGGCAGTGGCAGCTGACAGGCAGGTGCTCGAAGGAGGTCGGACGGTACCGATGGCGTTTTCCCCCCGTGAGGTGCGAAACGAGAAGGGTGAAGGGTTGAGCCCACCTCTCACGTTTCACGTTTCACATTTCACTTTCTTTCAATAGGAGGCAGGCATGGCGTTCGAGATTCTGGAGACAGAAACCCGCGGTACGGTGATCAAGGTGGTCGGTGTCGGTGGCGCCGGCGGCAACGCGGTCCAGCACATGATCAATCGCGGCGTGCAGGGCGTCGAGTTCATCTGTGCCAACACCGACCATCAGGCGCTGGCGCGCTCGTCGGCACGCCAGATCCTGCAGCTGGGCACGACCGGCCTCGGTGCAGGCAGCAAGCCGGAGGCCGGCAAGCAGGCAGCGATCGAGGCGCGCGACCGAATCGCCGATGCGCTGCGCGGTGCACACATGGTCTTCATCACCGCCGGGATGGGCGGCGGTACCGGCACCGGCGCCGCGCCGGTGGTGGCCGAAGTGGCGAAGGAACTGGGCATCCTGACCGTCGCCGTGGTGTCGAAGCCGTTCGACTTCGAGGGGCCGAAGCGCGCCAAGATCGCCGACGAGGGCCTCGGCGAGCTCGAGGACCGGGTCCACTCGCTGATCGTCATCCTGAACAACAAGCTCGAGGAGGTGCTCGGCGAGGATGCCGAGATGTCCGAGTGTTTCCGCGCCGCCGACGACGTCCTGCACAACGCCTGCGCCGGCATCGCCGAGATCATCAACATCCCCGGCCTCGTCAATGTCGACTTCGAGGACGTCAAGACCGTGATGGGCGAGCACGGCAAGGCGATGATGGGCACCGCCACCGCCAGCGGGCTTGACCGCGCCCGCATCGCCGCCGAGCAGGCGGTGGCCAGCCCGCTGCTCGAGGGCGTCGATCTTTCCGGCGCCCGCGGCGTGCTGGTCAACATCACGGCCAACCAGTCGCTGAAGATGAAGGAGACGCGCGAGGTGATGAACACCATCCGTGCCTTCGCCGCCGAGGACGCGACGGTGATCTTCGGCACCGTCTGCGACGATTCGATGGGCGACGATCTGCGGGTGACGGTCGTCGCCACCGGGCTGGGCCGCTCGGCGGCCAGGAAGCAGACGACGCCATTCACGGTCATCAAGACCGGCACCGACAATTTCGCACTGAACATGGCGCCGGCGGCGGCGACCCATGCATCAGGCGACTACAGCCACTTCGACCAGCCCGCTGTGTGGCGTTCGCGCGAATCGGCAGCGGCGCGCGTGGCGGCGATGGAGGATGCAGGACACGATCGGCTCGACATCCCGGCCTTCCTGCGCAAGCAGGCCGACTGAAGCGTCGCCTGAGCGCGGCGAGCGGCGGCCGGCTCCGGGCCGCCGCTCACTGGTCGCCGACGATGTCCGCGTAGGCGTGCCAGGTCGCATGGCCGACGACCGGCACAGCCACCAGCAGGCCGATGAACAGGGTCGCGAAGCCCGCGCCGACCAGCAGGACGATCAGTGCCGCCCACAGAAGCAGCGGTAGCGGGTTGGCGGCCAGCGCGCGAACGCTGGTGATCGCGGCCACGACGGTGTCGGTGCCGCGCGCCAGCATCAGCGGCACCGACACGACGCTCAACGCGAAGACGATTGTCGCGAACACGCCGCCGACGGCGAGGTAGGTGAGGACGAAGTCCCAGTGCTCGGGACTGGCGACCCGGCCGAGAAAGCCCGACAGGCTGGGCATGCCGGAGGAGAAGAACAGCGCAAAGGTGACCAGCGAGGCGCGCGCCCACACCAGCATGACGATGGTCAGGATCAGGGCGAACAGAGAGAAGGCGCCGAGATTGGCGCGCCACGCGGTCATCGTCTGCACCAGCCGGACCGGCTGGCCGGTCGCCAGACGCCGGCTGATGTCGTAAAGCCCGGTGCAGAAGAACGGTCCGACGAGCAGGAAGCCCGCGGTCAGAGCCGACGTGTACTCAGGGGCATGGCGGAAGACGAAATAGACGAGCCAGCCCATCAGCGCAAAGGCGGCGCCGTAGAACAGGCTGGCGGCCGGCGCCGCGCGCAGGTCGCGCCATCCCGCGGCGAGCCAGCGCAGCGGCGCCGCCGGATCGATCCGCCGCACCGGCGGAAACGGCGAAGCCTCCGTCGCGGCTGCACCCTCTGTCGGTGGGGGGGCTGGGGTGGGCGTGCGGTCGGTCATCGGCACTGGTTCGCGCGGCGTCACTAGAGGCGGAGGTGGGAGCATTCTCGGTTCGGCCGCCGCCGATGACCAGCGCTGGCGATGCCGCGGCGCAGCAGCCGGCCGCTACAATCGCGCCAGCATGCTCAAGCAACGGACGCTGAAGAAGATCGCCAGCACGGTCGGGATCGGCCTGCACAGCGGCGCCAAGGTTCATCTTGCGCTGCGGCCGGCGGCAGCCGACACCGGGATCGTGTTCCGGCGCACCGACCTGGACCCGCCGGTCGACATACCGGCCAGCGCGCTCGCGGTCGGCGACACGCGCATGGCCTCGACGGTCGAGCGTGACGGCGCGCGCATTGCCACGGTCGAGCACCTGATGAGCGCGCTGGCCGGGCTGGGCATCGACAACTGCTACGTCGATGTCGACGCCGCCGAGATTCCGGCCATGGATGGCAGCGCGGCGAGTTTCGTCTTTCTGATACAGGCAGCGGGCATCGAGGAGCAGGACGCGCCGAAGCGGTTCGTCCGCGTGCTGAAGGCGGTCGAGGTCCGCGACGGCGAGGGCCGCCAGCTGAAGTGGGCCCGCCTGGAGCCGCATTTCGGCTTCAAGCTGCGCTTCTCGATCGACTTCAACCATCCGGCCATCGACGCGACGGAGCAGGACGTCGAGGTCGACCTGGCGCAGGAGCCTTATGTCACGTCGGTGGCGAGAGCGCGCACCTTCGGCTTCGTCAACGAGGTCGAGGCGCTGCGCGCAGCGGGGCTAGGGCTGGGCGGTAACTTCGAAAATGTGATCGTGATGGACGAGTACCGCGTGCTGAACAGCGACGGCCTGCGCTCCGGCGATGAGTTCGCCAAGCACAAGATCCTCGATGCGATCGGCGACCTGTACCTGCTCGGACGGCCACTGATTGCCGCGTATTCCGCGCACAAGTCGGGCCATGCGCTGAACAACCGGTTGCTGCGGACCCTGCTGGCTGACGCCTCGGCCTACGAGGTCATCAGCTTCGACGACGAGCGCCAGGCGCCGCAGGCGTTTCTCCGGCCGGCCTTTGCTGCATAGAGGGGCCATAAGTGCAGCCCGCCGGGGGCGCTCGTCGCGACGACATCGAGCGCGGTCCTCGCGCTCGCCGTCTCCGCCATCTGGCACGGCCCGGCCGCCGGCCACCGCTACCGCGCGTCGTCCAGCTTTGCTCGCAGCGCGTCGTACAGCCGCCGGGCGGCCCGCCGCAGCGGCGAGTCGTGCAGTTCTCGCGTCAGGTCGTCGGCAAATCTGAGTGCTGCGTTCAGTCTCTGCCGGGCTTGCTCAGGTGCGTCGGCCTGGGCGGGAACTCCGGCGCCGGGGCTCCCGGGAATGGGTTCGGCCACAGTGCTGGGTTGAAGCCGGACCCGTATTCCAGTAATTTCCGGTACGCGTTCCCCGACGGCTTGCTGCAGTGCGGATGCCCGCTGGCGCAGTTTGGCTGCCTGCGACGGCGTGCCGACCGTGATGATCAGCGTTCGGCCCTGCAGCGAGCAGTGCAGCGGCGGCAAGGAACGCGAGCTGGATACGGTTTCCTGGCTGATGCTGGCAACGACCGCCGAAATGCGATCGAGCAGGCGAGCCTGCTCGATGAGGCTCGACAGGGGGCTTGCCGCCAGTGCTTCGCCGGCCGACTTGCAGTGGGGCGTCATCGTGGAGCCGCCCCTCGCATCGGGGCGATCACGGCTGAACAGGGCGGGCGCGGTTCCAGCTGGGGTCGAGCGCGCAGCGATGGAGGTTGCATAAGTGCAGATTATCGTCGTTGACAAGCGCCTGTCGCGCGCCCGAACGCTGACCTTCAGTCCGCGGATGTTCGCGCTCGCCATCGCCGGGCTGGCCGTTGCGGTCGTGTTTTCGGTCATCGGTCTGTACGTCGTCACCTTCCGGGTCGCTGCGGAACTCGAGCTTCCCTACATTCGCAACCTCGCTTCGCTGGTGATGCGAGACGAACTCGAGCGCAACGAGCAGTTCGTCCGGGACAACATCAGCGTCATGGCCCGCAGGCTGGGTGAGATGCAGGCCCAGCTGATGCGGCTGGATGCCCTCGGCGAGCGGGTCGCCAAGCTCGCCGGCATCGGCCCGGAGGAGTTCAACTTCCGGGACCTGCCCGGCCGCGGCGGCATCGAGCCGGTCGACGCGAGGCCGTTGTCGATGACCGAACTGAACGAACAGGTCGAGCGCGTCGCCAAGGGCGTCGAGTCCCGGGCCGACTATCTCGACGTCGTCGAGTCGGAACTGCTGTCGGCGCAGGTCCGCGCCGCGCTTCTTCCTCAGAACACCCCGGTGCCTTCCGGCTTCGTCGGCTCCGGCTTCGGCTCCAGGCTCGATCCTTTCTCCGGGCAGATGGCGATGCACGCCGGGCTGGACTTCGCGGCGCCGACGGGCACGCCGATCCTCGCTGCTGCCGGCGGCGTGGTCTCGGCCGCCGAGTACAACCCTGCCTTCGGCCACATGGCGGTGATTGACCACGGCAACGGCCTGCAGACGCTGTACGCGCACGCCTCGAAGCTGGACGTTCGTGCGGGCGAGATCGTCCGCAAGGGCCAGCAGATCGCCCGGGTCGGATCGACGGGCCGCTCCACCGGTGCGCACCTGCATTTCGAGGTCCACGTCAACGGCGCGCCGCAGAACCCGGCGCGCTTTCTGGGCCGTCAGAAAGCGGACTCGCCGCTTGCCGAGCTCAGCCCGCGCCGCCGGTGACGATCGGCGGCTTGAAGCGCACCGGGCTTGGGCTGTCGTTTCTTCCTGGCGTGCCGCGGCGAGGCGGGCGCAGCACTGTGACATACTCTACGGTTGCCGCGCTGGCAGCAAAGCGCCCGCAGCGACGCTGACCGGCGGCTGATCGCGCTCGCTCCTGCCGGCGGCGCGCACGCGCAAAACCCCGCCATGTCCATGATCTCCGGCCTTCTTACCCGCATTTTCGGCAGCCGCAACCAGCGGCTACTGAAGCAGTACCAGCGCACCGTCGAGCGAGTCAACGCCCTCGAAACGCAGACGGCGAGCCTGACGGACGAGCAGCTGAAGGCCAAGACCGACGAGTTCCGCGGCCGGGTCGCCGGCGGCGAGAGCCTCGATCAGCTGCTGCCGGAGGCCTTTGCCGTGGTGCGGGAAGCGGCCAGGCGCACGCTCGGCCAGCGTCACTTCGACGTGCAGCTGATCGGCGGGATCGTGCTGCACGACGGCAGGATCGCCGAGATGCGCACCGGCGAAGGCAAGACGCTGACCGCCACGCTGGCCGTGTACCTGAATGCGCTGGCCGGCAAGGGCGTGCACGTGATCACCGTCAACGACTACCTCGCCGCCCGCGACGCCGACTGGATGGGACGCGTCTACCGCTTCCTCGGCATGACGGTGGGCGTGATCGTCTCCCAGCAGGGCAACGAGGAAAAGCGCGCGGCCTACGCCGCCGACATCACCTACGGCACCAACAACGAGTTCGGCTTCGACTACCTGCGCGACAACATGGAGTACTCGGTCGCCGACCGGCGGCAGCGCGGGCTGAATTTCGCCATCGTCGACGAAGTCGACTCGATCCTGATCGACGAGGCGCGCACGCCGCTGATCATTTCGGGGCCGGCCGAGGACCACACCGAGCTGTACCGGCGCATGAACGGCGTGCCGCCGCTGCTGACGCGGCAGACCGAGGAGAAGGGGCAAGGCGATTTCTGGGTCGACGAGAAGCAGCACCAGGTCCACGTTTCAGAGGAAGGGCACGAGAAGATCGAGGACACCCTTGTCCGGATGGGCATGCTGGCCGAGGGCGAAAGCCTCTACGCGCCGCAGAACATCATCCTCATGCACCACCTCAACGCGGCTTTGCGTGCGCACCACCTGTTCAACCGCGACCAGCACTACGTGGTCCAGAACGGCGAGATCGTCATCGTCGACGAGTTCACCGGGCGGCTGATGCCCGGCCGCCGCTGGTCCGAGGGCCTGCACCAGGCAGTCGAGGCCAAGGAGGGGGTGCAGATCCAGCAGGAGAACCAGACGCTGGCTTCGATCACCTTCCAGAACTACTTCCGCATGTACGCCAAGCTCGCCGGCATGACCGGCACGGCGGACACCGAGGCGTACGAGTTCCAGGAGATCTACCGGCTCGAGACGGTGGTCATCCCGACCCACAAGCCGATGATCCGCGTCGATCATCAGGACAAGATCTACCGCACCGTGCGCGAGAAGCACGCGGCAATCCTGGCCGACATCAAGGACTGCTACGGGCGGGGCCAGCCGGTGCTGGTCGGCACCACCTCGATCGAGAACTCCGAGGTGCTGTCGAACCTGCTGGACAAGGACGGCCTGCCGCACCAGGTCCTCAACGCCAAGCAGCACGCCCGCGAGGCGGAGATCGTCGCCCAGGCCGGACGGCCGAAGATGATCACCATCGCCACCAACATGGCCGGCCGCGGCACCGACATCGTGCTTGGCGGCAACGTCGAAAAGCAGGTGCAGTTCGTCGACGCCGAAGAGGGCACGCCGCAGGCGGAGAAGGAAGCGAAGGTCGCCAAGCTGCGCGGCGAGTGGCAGTCGCTGCACGACCATGTCGTCGCGGCCGGCGGATTGAAGATCATCGGCTCGGAACGGCACGAGTCGCGGCGCATCGACAACCAGCTCCGTGGCCGGTCGGGCCGTCAGGGCGACCCGGGGGAATCGAGCTTCTACCTGTCGATGGAGGACCCGCTGCTGCGCATCTTCGCCGGCGACCGCATGCGCGCGATCATGGATCGCCTGAAGATGCCGGAGGGCGAGGCGATCGAGGCCGGCATGGTCAGCCGTTCGATCGAGACCGCGCAGCGCAAGGTGGAGGCGCGCAACTTCGACATCCGCAAGCAACTGCTCGAGTACGACGACGTCGCCAACGACCAGCGGCGCGAGATCTACCGCCTGCGCAACGACATCCTGGAGGCCGAGAGCGTTGCCGACATGGTCGGCAACCTGCGGCGCGGCCATTTCTCCGACCTCTTCCGCAGCTTCGTACCGGCGGAGTCGGTCGAGGAGCAGTGGGACATCGAGGGGCTGACCAAGGCGCTGGCTGACGACTGGCAGATCGAGCTGCCGCTGCGACAGTGGGCAGACTCGGAGGAGAACCTGACCGACGAGCAGCTTCTCGAGCGCGTGCAGAAGGCGGCTGACGATGCCTACGCCGCCAAGGTCAGCCTGGTCGGCGCCGAGTCGTTCGGCAACTTCGAGCGCTCGATCATGCTCCAGCTGGTCGATCAGCACTGGCGCGAGCACCTGGCCGCGCTCGACCACCTGCGGCAGGGGATCCACCTGCGTGGCTACGCGCAGAAGCAGCCGAAGCAGGAGTACAAGCGCGAGGCATTTGAACTGTTCGGCACGTTGATCGACCGGGTGCGCGCCGACGTGATTCGCATCCTGATGAACGTCCGCATCCAGACGCCGGAAGAGGTGGCCGCCGCGGAGCAGCGGATCGAGGAGGAAAGCGAGCGCCGCCTGGAGCAGGCGCGCGCCCAGCATGCCGAATTCGCCTCGGCGGCACAGGCCGAAGAAGAGGGTGGCGAAACGGCGGTGCTGGCCGAACGCGAGGAGCCGAAGGCACAGCCTTTCAAGCGCTACGGCGACAAGATCGGCCGCAATGATCCCTGCCCGTGCGGCAGCGGCAAGAAGTACAAGCAGTGCCACGGCAAGCTGGCCTGACGGCGGCGATGAGCCGCCTAGCCGCCTTGCCGGACCGATCGCCGAACCCCTAGCGCGCGATGCCGGTCAACCTCGCTCGGCCCGACCCCGCGTCGCTGCTCGCCGTCGGCGGAGTCGAGCTCGGGTGGGCGCAGGGTGGCATCCGCAAGCCGGGGCGCAAGGACGTGCTCGTCATGCGGATCTGTCGCGGCGCGAGCGTGGCCGGCGTGTTCACGCGCAACCGCTTCTGTGCAGCGCCGGTGCTCGTCTGCCGCGAGCATCTGGCGTCGGGCAACGAGATCCGGGCGCTGATCGTCAACACCGGCAACGCCAACGCGGGCACCGGGGCGCCGGGCCTGTCCGACGCGCGGGCGACCTGCGCCGAGGGTGCCCGGCTGCTGGGCTGCGCGGCTGCGCAGGTGCTGCCATTCTCCACCGGCGTGATCATGGAGCCGCTGCCCCTGCAGCGGCTGCTGGCGGCACTGCCGCAGGCGGTCGGGCGGCTGACGCCGCAAGGGTGGGCGGAGGCGGCCGAGTCGATCATGACCACCGACACGGTGCCGAAGGCCGCCTCGCGCGGCATCGTGATCGATGGCCGGCCGGCCGCGGTGACGGGAATCGCCAAAGGCGCCGGGATGATCCGGCCGGACATGGCGACGATGCTTGCTTTCATCGCGACCGACGCGGCGGTCGCGCCGCCGCTGTGGCGGGAGCTGACCGCGGCGGTGGCTGATGCCTCCTTCAACCGCATCACGGTCGATGGCGACACGTCGACCAACGACTCGCTGATCCTGATCGCCACCGGCGCCAGCGCAGCGGCGCCGATCAGCAGTGCCGATGATCCCCGACTCGACGTACTGCGGGGGGCGCTGGTGGAGGTGGCGCAGCAGCTGGCGCAGGCGATCGTCCGCGACGGCGAGGGCGCGACCAAGTTCATCGAGGTCGTCGTCGAGAGCGCAGCGACGACAGAAGAGGCGTCGCGCGTCGCCTACAGCATCGCGCACTCGCCGCTGGTCAAGACGGCGTTCTTCGCCTCGGATCCGAACCTCGGCCGCATCCTGGCAGCGGTGGGCAACGCCGGCATCGCCGACCTCGAGCCGGGCCGGGTCCAATTGCACCTGAACGACGTCTGGGTCGCGCGCGACGGCGGCCGCCATCCTCAGTACCGGGAAGAGGACGGTCAGAAGGCGATGACGGGATCGGAGATCAGGGTTCGCGTCGGGCTCGGGCGCGGCAGCGCCTCGTCCACCGTGTGGACCTGCGACCTGTCGCACGATTACGTGCGAATCAACGCCGACTATCGCTCTTAGCACGGGAGGGCAGCAGCGGCATGGGTGAGGCGGGTAACGGCGACATCGCGGCAGCGCTGCAGGCACTGCTGGCACGGCTCGATCCGCTGCTGCCGCCGCGCCGCGAGCCCGACTGGTCTGCGCCGGCGTTCCGCTGGCGCAAGAGACAGTACCTGGGCGGCGCGGTCGGTCATCTGGAAGCGGTGCGGCGGGTGGCGCGGATCGCTCCCGAGGACTTGCAGCACATCGACGAGCAGCGCGAGGCGATCCTGCGCAACACCGAGCAGTTCGTCCGCGGCCTGCCGTCCAACAATGTCCTGCTGACCGGCGCCCGCGGGACCGGCAAGTCGTCGCTGATCCGCGCCTGCCTGGTCCGCTTCCACGCCGATGGGCTGCGGCTGATCGAGGTCGACAAGAACGACCTTGCCGACCTGCCGGACATCGTCGCGATGGTGGCGCCGCGGTCGGAGCGCTTCATCCTGTTCTGCGATGACCTTTCTTTCGAGGAAGGCGAGTCGTCGTACAAGGCGCTGAAGGCGGTGCTCGACGGCTCGATCGCGGCGCCCAGCGAGAATCTGCTCATCTACGCCACCTCGAACCGCCGCCACCTGATGCCCGAGTACATGCGCGAGAACCTCGACGCCAGGTACCAGGAAGACGGCGAGATCCACCCCGGTGAGACGGTCGAGGAAAAGATCTCGCTGTCGGAGCGGTTCGGGCTCTGGCTGTCGTTCTACCCGTTCCGGCAGGACGACTACCTGGACATCGTCGCTCACTGGTTGGCCCATTTCGGCGCCTCGCCGGCCCAGATCGACGCGGTTCGAGCGGAGGCGCTGCAGTTCGCTTTGCAGCGCGGCTCGCGGTCGGGGCGGGTGGCGCTGCAGTTCGCGCGCGACTGCGCCGGAAGGCTGGGCATCCGCGGCAGCCAGCGATGAGCGCGGCCGCTCCCCTGGGCCGCGCGGTGACGCGCGTTGCGGTCGGCGTCCTGATCAGCGACGACGGATCGGTGCTGATGGCCGACCGGCCGGCCGGCAAGCCTTATGCCGGTTACTGGGAGTTCCCGGGAGGCAAGATCGAGGCTGGAGAGGATGTCGCGGCGGCGCTGGAGCGCGAGCTGCACGAGGAACTTGGCGTCGACATCGGCGCATCGGCTCCCTGGGTGACCTTCGAGTTCGACTACCCGCACGCCTACGTCGAGCTGCAGTTTCGTCGCATCCGCCAGTGGCATGGCGAGCCGCACGCGCGCGAGGGCCAGCAGTTGCGCTTCGTCGACCCGCGCGGCGACTTGCCGCAACCGCTGCTGCCGGCAGCCGTGCCGGTCCTGCGCTGGCTATTGCTTCCGCGCACGGCGCTGGTCTCCAGTTTGCAGGACGCATCGGCGCTGGCTGCCGCCATCGGGCAGGCGCGGCGGGCCTGCGCGACGGGAGAAACGCCGATGGTCGTTGTCGATGCAGACTGGCGGGCCGCTGATTCGGCACCCAAGCTCTCCCTGCTTCGCCGGCAGGCCGGGGCAACGGTGTTGCTGCTGGCCGCCGGGCCTGGCGCGCAGCAGATCGCCGAAGCCGACGGATACATGCTCAGCGGCGGCGACTTCGGCAAGGGCGACCGGCCGACGGGCCGGCTGCGCGGCGCCTGGGTCGATTCTGCCGCGCAGCTGCAACGTGCCGCAGACGCCGGCTGTGACTTGGTCCTCGTCGGGTCGGCGGCGCTGGCTGAGGCGCTGCGTCTGCATGCAGCCTCGCTGCCGGTGTATTTCCCGTCGGCAGGCATCGCCGTTGCCCAGGTGGAGTCGCCACCGTGGCCCGGCCAAGGCCGATGGATTGATCTGCGTTCGCCGGCGGGACCTGCCTGCTGAGCACGGCGCGCGGCGCCAGCCCGGTCGCGCCCAGCGGCCGCGCGGCAGGCTACTGCTTGCGCTCGTTCGCCGTTTCGGGCAAGCCGGTTACCTGCTCCGGCGTATCGCTGGCTGCGATGACGAACCGGTTGCTTGCCCAGTCGCCCAGGTCGATCCGCTTGCAGCGCTCGCTGCAGAAGGGGCGCCACGGATTCGCCTCCGACCACGGCACTTCCGCCTGGCAGGTCGGGCAGCTGACTCTCAGCCGGCGGGTCACAACGCGCAGAGGGCGAGATCGAATGGCACGTCGCGGTCGACCGCACGCGGCTTCAGGTCGCCGTCGGGCGCGGTGAAGCGGATCCAGAGCATGTAACGGTTGGCGCTGATTTCCGGGATCGCCTCGGCGCTTTCGGCAACCCGCACCTGAAGCATGGCGTAGCTGCGACCCTGCAGGGCCTGCTGGTACGAGCCCTGCGCCGCCACCTGCCTGGAGTGATGCGCGCTCTCCCGCAGCAGGCGCAGGACCATGGCGAGCGCGGTACTGAACTTCTGCAGCGGCTGCACCCAGGTCATCAGGTCGCGCCGCCTGCTGTCGTCGTCTCGCATCAGCCAGGCATGGTAAGAGGGCAGATCGAACTCGCACGTGCCGCCGGGGATGCCGGCGCGGCTGCGGATGCTGGTCAGCCACTCGTTCTCGCGCAGGTGGTGACCGGCTTTCCCCGCCGAGGAGTTCAGGCTCTGCTGCGACTGCTCGATCTCGGCGAGGACGCCGGCCAGGGCTTCCTGCGCGACCTGCGGGTTGTTGCGCAGCCCCAGCAGCACCTGCCGCTGCCTCTCGAGTTCCTGCAGCAGGTCGCCCTTCAGGTCAGTCCTCGAGGTGACCTCGAGGATCTCGAACAGGGACGCCAGCGCCGCGTGGTGGCAGTGCGGGTGCGACTGCTCGATGAAGAAGCCGAGCTTGTCGAACAGGTCCTCGAGGCGCAGCAGCGAGCGCACGCGCTCGGTGAAGGGGTATTCGTACAGAATCACGCCATCTCGCCCGCTGACCATGCTTGAACATATCACAGGCGATCAGCGCTGCCGCGCGCGTACTCGCAGTAGCTTCGGTGCAGCCATTCGACCCGGGGACGCAGTTGGTCGAGGGGTCCTTCGTTGACCAGCACGTCGTCGGCTGCCTGCAGCCGCTCGCTGCGCCGCGCCTGCTGCGCGATGATGGTTCGTACCAGAGTGGCGTCGAACCGGTTGCGGGCGCAGACGCGCGCTTCCTGCGTCGCCGGCGAACAGTCGACCAGCAGGATGCGGTCGACGCGATCGCGCCAGCCGCCGCTCTCGATGAGCAGCGGCACCACGAAGATCACGTACGGCGAATGACGCCGCGCAGCGGCAGCCTGCCCGATCGCCAGCTCGCGGATCCGCGGGTGCAGGATCGATTCGAGCGCCGCCTTGGCCGACGCGTCGGCGAAGACCCGTTCGCGCATTCGCTGCCGGTCGAGCGCGCCATCGGCGCCGATGTACTGGTCGCCGAACCGCTCGGCAATCGCCGCGATCGCCGCGCCGCCGGGCGCGGTCAGCGCGTGGGCAATGGCGTCGCTGTCGACGATCGCGGCGCCCTGCAGGGCGAACATGTCGGCCACTGCTGTCTTTCCGCTGCCGATGCCCCCGGTGAGACCGACCGCGAATCCGACCGCCTCAGAAGGGGACAAGGCGACCTGCCAAGTCCTGGCCCCAGAGCAGGGCGATGAAGCCGGCCGCGGCCAGATAGGGTCCGAACGGGATCGGAATGTCGCGGCCGCGGCGCGCGAGAACGAGCAGGACGATCCCGACCGTCGCCCCGACCACCGAAGACAGCAACAAGATCGGCAACAGCATCTTCCAGCCGAACCAGGCACCCAGCGCTGCCAACAGCTTGAAGTCGCCGTAGCCCATTCCCTCCTTTCCCGTAGCCAGCTTGAACAGCCAGTAGATCGACCACAGGATCAGGTAACCGGCCACGGCGCCGATGACCGCCTCGGCAAGCGGCGCAAAGGTGCCGCCGACATTGAGCAGCAGTCCGGCCCATAGCAACGGCAGCGTCAGGCCGTCCGGCAGCAGCGTCGTGTCGGCATCGATGAACGTCAATGCGATGAGCACGAACGTGAAGGCGAGGGCGGCCAGCCCCGGCACGCCGAATCCGAAGTGCCACGCCACCCATACCGAAAGCACCGCCGTCAGCGCCTCGACAATCGGATAGCGCACCGAGATGACGGCACCGCAGTGAGTGCACTTGCCACCGGCCAGGACGTAGGAGATCAGCGGTACGTTGTCGCGGACGCGCAGCGGCGTCTTGCAGGAAGGGCAGTGCGATCCGGGCACCAGGAGGTTGAACCGCGGCGCCGGCTCGGGCGCGCGCCCCGCCAGCTCGGCACACTGGCTCTGCCACTCCGCCTCCATCATCTTCGGCAGCCTGTAGATGACGACGTTCAGGAACGAGCCGATGGCCAGCCCGAAGGCTCCCGCACAGACGGCAAAGACGAGATCGGGTGTCAATCGTTCATGCCGGAGACCGCGGCCGGGCACGCCGTGCCCGGCTCGCTTCCGGCAGGGCGCTCAGACAACCTGGCCGAGCTTGAAGATCGGCAGGTAGATCGCGACCACGATGCCGCCGATGATCACGCCGAGGACGACCATGATCACCGGCTCGATCAGGCTTGCCAGCGCGTCGACAGTCTCGTCGACCTCCCGCTCGTAGTAGTCGGCCACCTTCGACAGCATTGAATCGAGGGCGCCGGATTCCTCGCCGATCCCGGTCATCTGCACCGCCATGTTCGGAAACACGGCGGTGTTCTGCATCGCCTGGGCCAGGCTGGTGCCGATGTTGACCTCCGCCTGCACCTGCTTGGTCGCGTCCTTGTACACGGCGTTGCCCGAAGCCGGTCCGACCGAATCGAGCGCATCGACCAGCGGCACGCCGGCGGCGAAGGTCGTCGCCAGCGTGCGCGCCCAGCGTGCGACCGATGCCTTCTGCAGGACCTCGCCGATGACCGGAATCTTCAGCATGTAGCGGTCGACCAGTCGCTGGAACGATGGCGAGCGACGCCATGCCTGAAAGCCGAAATATCCGGCACCGAGCGAGCCGAACAGCATCCAGTACCAGTGGGCGACGACGAAGTCCGACATGGCGATCACCACCAGGGTCGGGTACGGCAGGTCGGCGCCGAAGCTGGTGAACACCTGCTTGAACGACGGGATCACGAAGTACATGATGATCGCCGTGATCAGGATGGCGACCAGGATGACCATCACCGGGTAGAACAGCGCCTTCTTGATCTTGCCCTTCAGCGCCAGGGTCTTCTCTTTGTAGGTCGCCAGGCGGTCGAGCAGCGTCTCAAGAATGCCCGCCTGCTCGCCGGCGGCCACCAGGTTGCAGAAGAGGGGATCGAAGTAGAGGGGGTACTTGCGAAAGGCCTGGTTCAGGCTGGTACCGGTCTCGACATCGGCGCGGATGTCCATCAGCAGGCGCGACATCGAGGGATTGGAGTGGCCGCGCGAGATGATGTCGAAACTCTGCATCAGCGGGACGCCGGCGCGCAGCATCGTCGACAACTGGCGCGTGAACAGCGCAAGGTCTTTCTCGCTGATCTTCTTGCCACGGGAGAAGACCTGCTTCTTGATCTTCGGCTTGGCGATTCCGCGGCGACGCAGGGCGGCGGCGACCACCGACTCGCCGCCGGCGCGCATCTCGCCGCGCACCACCTTGCCGGTCTTGTCACGGCCTTCCCAGACGAACAGCGATTCCTGAGATGCCGCGCGGGCCTTTGCGACTGCGCCTGTTGCCATAGCCTGTCCGACTCCGTGTTGGCGGCTCACTCGTTGGTGCAGCCGAGCACTTCCTCGAGCGAGGTGACGCCCTGCTTGACCTTGAGCAGCCCCGATTGACGCAGGTTCTTCACGCCTTCGCGCTGGGCCTGCATGGCGATCTCGATCGAACTGCCGCCCTTGAGGATGATGTGCTGGATGGCCTCGGTCACCGGCATCACCTCGTAGATGCCGATCCGTCCCTTGTAGCCGGAGCCCTTGCAGCGGTCGCAGCCGACCGGCTTGTATGGCACCCATGAGCCGTCGAGATCCTCGCGCGCGAAGCCGGCGGCGAGCAGGGCGTCCTCACCGAGGTCGGCCGTCTCCTTGCAGGTGCACAGCCGCCGAGCCAGCCGCTGCGCGGTGATCAGGATCACCGACGAGGCAATGTTGAACGGTGGCACGCCCATGTTGGCCAGCCGGGTGAGTGTCGACGGCGCATCATTGGTGTGCACCGTCGACATCACCATGTGGCCCGTCTGCGCCGCCTTGATCGCGATGTCGGCGGTCTCGAGATCGCGGATCTCGCCGACCATGATGATGTCCGGGTCCTGCCGCAGGAACGCGCGCATCGAATTGGCGAAGGTCAGCCCGGCCTTCTCGTTGACGTTGACCTGGTTCAAGCCGGCGATCTGGATCTCCGCCGGGTCCTCGGCCGTCGAGATGTTGACGCCCGGCTGGTTCAGGATGGTCAGGCACGTGTAGAGCGACACCGTCTTGCCACTGCCAGTCGGGCCGGTCACCAGCACCATCCCGTACGGGCGCTTGATCGCATCGAGTAGGGTCGCCTTCTGCTCCGGCTCGTAGCCGAGCGCGTCGATGCCCAGCTTTGCCTGGCTCGGGTCGAGGATCCGCACCACGACCTTCTCGCCGTAGAGGGTGGGCAGCGTGCTGACCCGGAAGTCGATCGCTCGCTGCGCGCTCAGCGCCAGCTTCATCCGGCCGTCCTGCGGTACGCGCTTCTCGGCAATGTCGAGCTTGGCGAGCACCTTGATGCGCGTGACCAGCCGCTCCTTGATGGCCAGCGGCGGCTGCGTCACCTCGCGCAGAATTCCGTCGACGCGGAAGCGGACGCGATAGAACTTCTCGTACGGTTCGAAGTGCAGGTCCGATGCGCCGTCTCCGATGGCATCGAGCAGCAGCTTCTGCAGGAAGCGCACGACCGGTGCGTCGTCGATGTCGATCGCCGACTCGTCCTGCGCGATGGCGTCGGGCACCTCGGCCAGCAGTTCTCCGAAATCGATATCGTCGCCGACCAGCTTCTCCAGCGCCTTGCCGGAGCTCTGGAAGCTCGACTCGATGACTTTCAGCAGCTTGTCGTGCTCGACCACGACGATTTCGAGCGCAAGCTGCGTCTGGAACTTGACCTGATCCAGCGCCTGCACGTTGGTCGGATCGGAAACGGCCACGGCCAGGCGGTTGCCTCGCTTGCGAAGGGCGAGCACGCGCAGCGTGCTGACCAGCTTCTTGTCGATCACGTCGCCGGGCAACTGATCGACGTCCACCGCCCCGAGGTCGAGGAGGGGATGGCCGAAGGTCTCGGCGGCGAAGCGCGCAATCTGACCCGCCTGCAGGCCGGTCGCCTCGGCCGCGCCGATCAACTCGTCGATGAAGAGCGTGCTCGACTGCGCCGCCTTGCGCGCGAGCGATTCCGCGCGGTCGGGCCGCAGCCGGCCCTGCTGCACCAGCGCGCGGGCCAGCCCGGTCAGCGAACTGGCGGCTACCACGGGGTTCTGACTGACAGCAGACACGTTGAACCTGCAAGAGTTAGCGACCAGCCGGCGCCCGGCGACCTGTGCCGCCGATCACCGACGCTCCGGCGGGAGTGAGGACCCACGAAGCGAGAAAATAGTGCCCACGCGGCACGCTTTTGTAAAGCAGGCAAACGGCCGCGGCCGCGCTCGAAACGGCCTAATCCGTCTCTCGTAAGCCTCCGCCCTGATCAGGCCTGCGAATCAGGCGCGCGCTGCGCACGGCCTGCTCGTCGGTCTGAATGATCTCGGCGACGCAATCCTCGTAGCGGACGCAGCAGGGCGCGTCGGGGATCTCCTGAAGCCGCTCGAGCAGCAGGCCGTTGAGGGTGCGCGGGCCATCGAGCGGGAAGTGCAGCTGCAGCCGGCGGTTCAGTGCGCGCAGCGGAACGGATCCGTCGACGATCACCTGGCCATCGGCTGACCACTGCAGTCCGGCGGTGCTGCCACCGGGGGCCTGGGTGGTGAATTCGCCAACGATCTCCTCGACAATGTCCTCGAGCGTCACCAGGCCCCGCACGTCGCCGTACTCGTCGACAACCAGGCCCACCCGCTGACGGTTGTCCTGGAACATCTGCAGCTGCTGCAGCAGCTGCGTGCCGGTGGGGATGTAATACGGTGGGAGCATCCTCTCGCGGATCTGCTCGGCGGTCGGCGACTGCTCGCCGAGCAATGGCAGCAGCTTGCGCACGTGGAGAATGCCGAGCACGCGCGCGACGTCGCCGTCGAACACCGGCAGCTTGTTGTGATAGCAGGTCATGAGCTGCCTGCCGATCGCCTCTGGCGACTCCGAGATGTCGAGCCCTTCGATCCTCGCTCTCGGGGTCATCACGTCGTCGACCGCCAGCTGCTCCAGGTCGAAGAGGTTTAGCAGGATGCTGCGGTGCTTGGATGGAATGAAATTCGCGCCTTCGAGCACGATCGTGCGCAGCTCCTGGGGCGTCAACTGCGTCGCGTCGGCGCTGCTGCGCTGGCGGACGCGCAGGATCCGGAGCACCGCGCGGACGAACAGGTTGACGAACCACACCAGCGGCGTGGTCAGCCTCAGCATCACCGCCAGCGGGAAGCTGGCGGGCAGCGCGATCCGCTCAGGGTAGGTCGCGCCAATGACTTTCGGCGTGATTTCCGCGAAGACCAGCAGCGCGAAGGTCAGCGAGCCGGCGGCGATCGCCAGCACCCACTCGCTCTGGCCGAAGTAATGGATGGCCAGCGCGGCGATCAGTGTCGCCAGGACGTTGTTGACGAGGTTATTGCCGAGCAGGATGACGCCGAGCAGCCGGTCGGTCCGGTCGAGCAGGAACTGCGTGAGGCGGGCAGCGCGGCCGCCCTCCCGCGCCAGGTGCCGCAGTCGCAGGCGGCTGATCGCCATCATTGCGGTCTCGGCCATGGAGAAGAAGGCCGAAAGCAGCAGCAAGATGAGGAGCGCAAGGACCTGCGCCCACAACGGAAAACTTTCCACCTGGGAGCTCCCGCGGGCCTAGCAGCCTACAGGGGCGAGGAAAGAAGTGGTCGGGGTGAGAGGATTCGAACCTCCGACTCCTGCGTCCCGAACGCAGTACTCTACCAGACTGAGCTACACCCCGATGAAGCAACGGCGGCGAGGTCAGTGGCCGCCCTTTTGCTGCGCCGCGATCCACCACGATTGCATCAGCGGTCGCGGCCCATCGCAAAAAAAATCAAGTCTAACAAAGAATCCTTGAACGCCGACGGTGGCAGCAGCCGCGCGGCCGAGGCGGCGCGCGCCGATTCCTCGGCGGCACGGCTGCGAACGTAGGCGATCGAACCGCTGGCTTGCACGATCCTCGCGATCTCGGCGAAGTCCCCGCCTCCCTGGCTGATCGCCTCCTCGATACGCCGCCGCTGGCTGTCGCTGGCCGAGCGCATTGCATGAATCAGCGGCAGCGTCACCTTTCCTTCGCGCAGGTCATCACCCAACCGCTTGCCGATTTCCTCGACCTGACCCGAATAGTCGAGCACGTCATCGACCATCTGAAAGGCGATGCCGAGCCCGGCACCGTAGCGCGCGGCAGCGTCCTCCGTGACGGCACCGGCGCCAGCGATCACCGCGGCGATGCGTGCCGCCGCCTCGAACAACGCGGCCGTCTTGCGCCCGACGACCTCCAGGTAGCGCTGCTCGTCGACCGAGGGGTCGTGCACGTTCATCAGCTGCAGCACCTCGCCCTCGGCGATCCTGTTGGTCGCATCGGCGAGGATGCGCATCACCCGCGCTTCCCCCGCATCGACCATCATCTGGAACGAGCGCGAGTAGAGGAAGTCTCCGACGAGGACGCTGGCCGCGTTGCCGAAGTGCGCATTCGCGGTCGCGCGACCGCGGCGCAGCTCCGACTCGTCGACGACGTCGTCGTGGAGCAGGGTGGCGGTGTGGATGAACTCGATCACCGCCGCCAGCAGGACATGGGCGCCGCCCCGATAGTTCAGCGCCCGGGCGATCAGCAGCAGCACCGCCGGGCGCAGGCGCTTGCCGCCGGCGGCGATGATGTAATCGGCGATCGTGCCGATCAGCGCCACGTCCGACGACAGGCGGTCGCGGATCGTCCGGTCGACCGCGCTCAAGTCCTCGGCAACGGGCGCCAGGATCTGTGGCAGCGATCGGGCGGCGGCCGGTTCGGCCAGCACGGGCGTCAACAAGGTGCTCGTTTGCGTTTGCGAGGCGGACCGGGATTATAGGTGGGCCCGCGCGCGACCCCCGCGGGCCACTCGGCCGGCCCGGGGCGGGCGCGAGGCGCAGGGGGCAGCCAGTGTACGTTTGACACGCCGCCGGTAACTAGCGAAAATACAAAGCTTTCCGAATCGCGCAGGGTTCGCGTAGCGATAAAGGCGGTTAGCCCGCGTGCAGTTGGGCGCCGCCCCTGGCGCCGGCGCCGGCCCTCAGGAAACAGACCATGTACGCAGTGATCAAGACAGGCGGCAAGCAGTACCGGGTCGCGACCGGCCAGGCAATCAAGGTCGAGGCGATCGGTGCCGAGCCGGGCAGCGAAATAACTTTCGACGAGGTCCTGGCCGTCGGCGACGGCGCGGAGCTCCGCGTTGGCACCCCGCGCGTGGCTGGCGTCACGGTCAAGGGGACCGTCGTCGGTCACGGCCGTCATCCGAAGGTGACCATCTTCAAGATGCGCCGGCGGAAGCATTTCCACAAGCACGCCGGCCACCGGCAGGATTTCACCGAGGTCCGTATCGACGCCATCGGCTGAGCGGCGAACGGCGGCAAGAGAGGCAGGAAATGGCACACAAGAAGGCGGGCGGCTCGTCGCGCAACGGTCGGGACTCCCAGGCCAAGCGGCTCGGGGTGAAGGTCTACGGCGGCGAGGCGATCAGCGCGGGTTCGATCATCGTTCGTCAGCGGGGCACCCAGTTTCATCCGGGTGACAACGTCGGCATCGGCCGCGATCACACCCTGTTCGCATTGGTCGACGGCCAGGTGCGTTTCGAGACCCGCGGTGCGCAGAACAGGCGTACGGTGAGCGTCCAGACCGAGCGGTAAGCCGGACGCCCGCCGGCCGGCGGCCGGCGGCTCCAGGTAATCAAGCCCTGTCCGTTGCCGGCAGGGCTTTTTTGTTTTGCTCAGTGATCATGAAGTTCGTCGACGAAGCGCGCATCGAGGTGCAGGCCGGGCGGGGCGGAAACGGCTGCGCCTCCTTCAGGCGCGAGAAGTTCATCCCGAAGGGCGGCCCCGATGGCGGCGACGGAGGGCGCGGCGGCAGCGTGTGGGCGGTAGCCGATCACAACATCAACACGCTGATCGAATACCGCTACCTTCGGCGCGTCGCCGCCGGCAACGGCGAGCATGGTCGCGGCTCGGACTGCTACGGCGCATCCGGCGAGGATGTCGAACTTCGACTGCCGGTCGGAACCGTGGTCATCGACGAGGAGTCCGGCCACACGCTCGCCGATCTGTCATCGACCGGCCAGCGGACCCTGCTTGCCAGGGGCGGCGCTGGCGGCCTCGGCAATCTCCACTTCAAGTCGAGCACGAATCGGGCACCGCGGCAGAAGACGCCGGGACAGCCCGGCGAGCACCGGTTCCTGCGCCTTGAACTCAAGGTACTGGCGGACGTCGGTCTGCTGGGGCAGCCCAACGCGGGCAAGTCGACGCTGATCTCCGCGGTTTCGAACGCGCGGCCGAAGATTGCCGACTATCCGTTCACCACCCTGCACCCGCACCTGGGCGTAGTGCGGGCAGATGCCCACGGAAGCTTCGTGATCGCCGACGTGCCGGGGCTCATCGAGGGTGCTGCGGAGGGGGCGGGGCTGGGCCACCGCTTCCTACGTCACCTCAGCCGAACCCGGCTGCTCCTGCATGTGATCGACATCGCGCCAGCCGACCCGGCCGTCGATCCCGTTGCGCAGGCGCGGGCGCTGGTCGCGGAGTTGAAGAAGTTCGATCTGTCGCTCTGGCGCAAGCCGCGTTGGCTGGTGTTCAACAAGATCGACCTGGTCGATGCCGGCCGACGTGAGCGGGTAGCGGCCGAGTTCCGCCGTCGCCTGCGGACCAAGGCGCCGATGTTCTTCGTGTCGGCGGCCACCGGCGAGGGCTGCCGCGACCTCATGCTGGCGGTGCACCGGCATCTGAGCGAGCGGGGACAGGTCGAGGCTCCGGCCGGCACCGCCGGCAAGACCTACGCTGCTGCCGAGGCGTCGCGATGAGCGCCGCTGGAGCCGTGCAGGCGGCGCGCCGCGTGGTGATCAAGGTCGGCAGCAGCCTGGTGACCAACGACGGCCGCGGCCTGGACCGGGCCGCAATCGCGCAGTGGGCCGAACAGATCGCCGCGCTCCGCGCCGCCGGAAAGCAGGCACTGCTGGTGTCCAGCGGCGCAATCGCCGAAGGGATGCAGCGGCTGGGCTGGGTTCGGCGACCGCGCGAGGTGCATGAGCTGCAGGCGGCAGCGGCGGTGGGACAGATGGGCCTGGCGCAGGCCTACGAGAGCTGCTTTGCCGCGCTCGGCATCCGCACCGCGCAGATCCTGCTCACCCATGCCGACCTGGCCGATCGGGCGCGCTACCTGAACGGCCGCTCGACGCTGTTCACGCTGCTCGGGCTGGGCGTGGTGCCCGTGATCAACGAGAACGACACCGTGGTCACCGACGAGATCAAGTTCGGCGACAACGACACGCTGGCGGCGCTGACGGCCAACCTGGTGGAGGCGGATGTCCTCGTGATCCTGACCGACCAGGCGGGCCTTTACAGCGCCGATCCGCGCCGTGATGCCGGCGCGACCCTGCTGAAGGAGGCGCGGGCGGGCGACCCCGAACTGGAAGCGATTGCCGGCGGCACGGGCAGTCAGATCGCGCGTGGCGGCATGATCACCAAGGTGCTGGCGGCCAAGCGCGCGGCCAGGAGCGGCGCGAACACGGTCATCGCCAGCGGCCGCGAGAAGGACGTGCTCGTCCGGCTGGCACGGGGCGAACGGCTGGGCACCGAGCTGATTTCCTCAACCGAAGTGCTGACGGCGCGCAAGCAGTGGCTGGCCGACCACCTGCAGGTGAAGGGCTGGGTGCGGATCGACGAAGGGGCCGTGCGCGCGCTGGTCGGCGAGCGCAAGAGCCTGCTGCCGATCGGCGTGGTCGAGGTGCATGGCGACTTCGCGCGCGGAGACGTCATCACCTGCATCGGATCCGGCCAGCGCGAAATCGCGCGAGGACTCGCGAATTACAGCGGCGAACAGGCCAGACGCATTGCCGGCCGGCCAAGCTCCGAGATCGAATCGCTACTCGGTTTCGTCGAGGAGCGCGAGCTGATCCACCGCGACAACCTCGTCGTCCTCTGACGGGCGGCTTGGCGGGCCGATCGTCAGAAGGCAGTGCCGCCGGTATCGAGGTCCCCGGTCGGGGGCGCCTCGGCCAGAGGACTGCCCTGCCTCATCGAGGCCCGGCCGGGCCGCCGGTGCGGCGGCCGGAACACGTAGCGCGACAGTTCGGACAGCGCCTGCTGGTAGACATCGCGCTTGAACTCGACCACGGCATCGAGCGGCACCCAGTACGGGTGCCAGCGCCAGGCGTCGAACTCGGGTTTCTCCGACCGCCGCAGGGAGACGTCGCAGTCGCGCGCCAACAGCCGCAGCAGGAACCAGATCTGCTTCTGGCCGCGATAGTTCCCCCGCAGCTCACGCCGCATCCACTGCTCCGGAACCTCGTAGCGCAACCACTCGCGCGTTCGGGCGACGATCCTGACGTGCTCGGTGCGCAGGCCGATCTCCTCGTAGAGCTCGCGGTACATCGCCTGCTCGGGCGACTCACCGTACTTGATGCCGCCCTGCGGGAACTGCCAGGAATGCTGCCTTACACGCTTGCCCCAGAAGACCTCGTTGCGCGGGTTGAGCAGGATGATGCCGACATTCGGGCGATAGCCTTCCTTGTCCAGCATGCGAACACCTGAAGCCTTATCATCTGCGCCCATTATATGACCCGGCTCCCGTGCGCGTGCGCGGAGACTTGTCGCGATGCGCGCTTCCGCTTTCTTCATTTCCACACTCAGGGAAGCCCCGGCTGACGCCGAGGTGATCAGCCACCGCCTGATGGTGCGGGCCGGCATGATCAAGAAGCTCGCCGCCGGCATCTACAGCTATCTGCCCGTCGGTCTGCGCTCGATACGCAAGATCGAGAACATCATCCGCGAGGAGATGAACCGCGCCGGTGCCATCGAACTGCTGATGCCGGTGGTGCAGCCGGCCGAGCTGTGGATGGAGTCCGGCCGCTGGTTCAAGATGGGACCCGAACTGGCTCGGCTGCGGGACCGCCACGAGCGCGACTTCATCATCCAGCCCACCTCCGAGGAGGTGATCGCGGACATCGTGCGCGAGCAGGTGAAGAGCTACAAGCAGCTGCCGGTCAACTTCTATCACATCCAGACGAAGTTCCGCGACGAGCGGCGGCCGCGCTTCGGACTGATGCGCGGCCGCGAGTTCACGATGAAGGACGCCTACTCCTTCGATCGCGACGACGCGAGCGGCATGGCCAGCTATCGCGCGATGTACGAGGCCTACGAACGCATCTTTGCCCGCATGGGCCTCAGGTTCCGCGCCGTCGCCGCCGACACCGGCAACATCGGCGGGCAGGCCAGCCACGAGTTCCAGGTGATCGCGGACACCGGGGAGGACGCGATCGCCTACTGCCCGACTTCAGAATACGCCGCCAACATCGAGATGGCCGAGGCGATGCCGCTGATCGCGGGGCGGCAGCCGCCGGCCGATGCGTTGCGCAAGGTGCCGACGCCAGGCAGGGAGCGCTGCGAGGACGTGGCCGAACTGCTCGGGTTGTCGCTGGAGCGGACGGTCAAGTCGATCGTGCTTGCCGTCGACCGCACGGACTCCGCCGGCCGAGTGACAGGGTCCGAGATCTGGCTGCTGCTGATTCGCGGTGACCATGAACTGAACGAAGTGAAGGCCGGCAAGCTTGCCGGGCTGCGGGACGGCTATCGATTTGCCACCGAGGCCGAGATCCGCACCGCGTTCGGCTGCCGCCCAGGCTATCTCGGACCGATCGGGACGCGGCAGCGAGTCAAGGTGATCGCCGACCGGACGGTCGCGAACATGAGCGACTTCGTCTGCGGGGCCAACGAAGAGGATTTCCACCTTGCCGGGGTGAACTGGGTGCGGGACCTGCCCGAACCGGACCAGGTGGCGGACTTGCGCAATGTCGTTGCCGGCGACCCTTCGCCCGATGGCAAGGGCGTGCTGGCGATCCAGCGCGGCATCGAGGTCGGCCATGTCTTCGCCGGGCTGCCCTATGCCGAGTCGATGCGGCTCACGTTCACCGACGAAGGCGGTCAGCAGAGTCCGGTGGTGATGGGCTGCTACGGCATCGGTGTGACCCGCCTTCTCGGTGCCGCGATCGAGCAGAACCATGACGAGCGGGGCATCATCTGGCCGCAGCCGATCGCGCCGTTCTCGCTAGTGATCTGCCCGGTGAACTATCGCCAGTCGGAAGCGGTCCGCCAGGTGGCCGACCGGCTGCACGAAGAGCTGGAGTCGGCTGGCGTCGACGTGATCATCGACGATCGCGGCGAGCGGCCCGGCTCGATGTTCGCCGACTGGGAACTGATCGGCGTTCCGCACCGCCTAACCATCGGCGAGCGTGGCCTGAAGAGCGGGCAGGTCGAGTACGCGGACCGGCGAAGCCTGCAGGCAACGGCGGTCGCCGTCTCAGATGCCGCCGGACTCGTCGCACAGAAGATTGCCGCCGGCTGCCCCTGACCGGCGACGCCGGCGGCTGCTCGCCGCGCTTGCGGCGCCGGCGCTGGCGGCCCTGCCCCTGCGGGCGCGAGCCGGTGCGCAGATCTACGAGCCGATGGCCGACGCCGTGCGGGCGGCCCTGGCCGCACGCATTGCCGACAGTTCGCCGCCGCAGCGACGAATCGAAGACATCGGCGAGCGCATCGAGTTCATCGACTGGCTGAACGAGATGTCAAGCCGGCTGCTGCGGCAGAAGCAGGACTACCGCGAGCGCGTCGAGTTCCTGCGCACGCTCGACTACGAGGCCATCCGCGCCGGCCTGGACCGGCAGCTCGTCCTCGGCCTGATCCAGGTGGAGAGCAACTTCCGCAAATACGCGGTCTCCAGCGCCGGCGCCCGGGGCTACATGCAGGTCATGCCCTTCTGGACCAGCGTCATCGGCGACGGAGATCCGCGGGCTCTGTTCGACATGCGGACCAACCTCCGCTACGGCTGCGTGATCCTTCGCCACTACCTCGATCTGGAGCAGGGCGACCTGTTCATGGCGCTCGGCCGCTACAACGGCAGCCGGGGCCGCGAGGCCTATCCGAACGCGGTGCTCGCTGCGTGGCAGGGGCGCTGGGCCTACAAGCCGCGCAAGCCGGCGACAGCCTGATCGTGCCCGGCCGGCGGACGGCCGGCGCAGTCAGCGCTTCGGCAGCTGCGGGGGGCCGCCGCGCAGCGATGAGAGACCGCCCATCGCCCGCATCATCTTCGACAGGCCGCCCTTCTTCATCTGCTTCATCATCGAGCGCATCTGCTCGAACTGGCTGAGCAGGCGGTTGATCTCCTGCACCGGCACGCCGCTGCCGGCGGCGATGCGCCGCTTGCGCGAAGCCTTCAGCAGTTCCGGCCGGGCCCGCTCCGCCGCGGTCATCGAATTGATGATCCCCTCGATGCGGCGGACCTGGCGATCGGCATCCTTGTCGCTGACCTGGCCGGCGGCGGCGGCCAGCTGTGCCGGCAGCTTGTCAAGCAGGCCGGACAGCCCCCCCATCCGTCGCATCTGGCCGATCTGCTCCTTGAAGTCGTTCAGGTCGAAGCGATCACCGGCCTGGATTTTCTTCGCCAGCCTTTCCGCGGACTGAAGGTCGACCGCCTTGCGGACGTCCTCGACCAGTGCGACGACGTCGCCCATGCCGAGCACGCGGCCGGCCATCCGCTCCGGGTCGAACCGCTCCAGGCCGCCGATCCGCTCGGCGACACCGATGAACTTGATCGGCTTGCCGGTGACGTGGCGGACCGACAGCGCCGCACCGCCGCGCGCGTCGCCGTCGAGCTTGGTCAGGATGACGCCGGTCAGCGGCAGGCGATCGGCAAACGCCCGTGCCGTGTTGACCGCGTCCTGGCCGAGCATGCTGTCGACGACAAACAGGGTCTCGACCGGGCTGAGGGCGGCGTGCAGGGCGGCGACCTCCTGCATCATTGCCTCGTCGATCGCCAGCCGGCCCGCGGTGTCGACGATCAGCACGTCCAAATAATGGCGCCGGGCGTGATCCAGCGCGCGCTGCGCGATCTCCACCGGCGCGTCGTTGGCATGGCTGGGGAAGAACTGCGCCCCCGCCTGTTCGCTCACCGTCTTCAACTGCTCGATGGCGGCCGGGCGGTAGACGTCGGTGGACACGGCCAGCACCTTCTTCTTGCGCTCGTCGATCAGCCACTTGGCGAGCTTGGCAGCCGTCGTCGTCTTGCCGGCGCCCTGCAGTCCGGCGAGCAGGACGACCGCCGGCGGCCGGGCGGCCAGGTTCAGTTCGCGCTCCGCCGCCGGCAGGTCGCCACCCATCAGCGCCGTCAGCTCGCGGTGAACGACACCGACCAGGGCCTGGCCGGGACTCAGGCTGCCGACCACGTCCTCGCCGAGCGCCTTGTCCCTGACCCGGGCAATGAAGTCGCGCACGACAGGCAGCGCCACGTCGGCCTCCAGCAGGGCCACGCGCACCTCGCGCAGCATCTCCTGGGTATTGGCCTCGGTCAGTCGGGCCTGCCCGCGCATCGTCTTGACGACGCGCGCCAGGCGTTCGGTCAGCGAATCGAGCATCGGCGGGTCGCGCTCGCGGGCGTCGGCGCGTGCTATACAAATGACTATGGCAACCGGTGAATTCTACGGGGCCGCCGCCGCCGCCGTGGCCGTCGCCTACCTGGCGCTGGCCTACGTCACCTGGCGGACGCTGGAGGCGCCGGAGAGACCCGCACCTTGGCGCGTTGCACTGCTGCCGGTGCTGGTAGTTGCGCACGCGGCGCTGCTCGGCGCCGCCATCTGGGGCGGCGGCGAGTTCCGCTTCGGCTTTGCGCAGGCGCTGTCGGCGACCCTGCTGCTGGCGGTCCTGGTGCTCTGGGTCGAGGGAATGTTCGTGCCGGTGCGCGGACTGGACGTGCTCGTTCTGCCGGTCGCCGCCGTCTGCGTCATGCTGCCACTGGCTTTTCACGGCGCGCCGATCGGCGCGCCGGTCGACTCGACTGCACTGCGGCTGCACCTGCTGGTGGCGATTGCCGCATACAGCCTGTTCACGATCGCCGCCCTGCATGCGCTGCTGATGGCGCTCCTCGACCGGCGGCTGCACTCGCCCCTGCAGCCGGCGGCGCAGGGCCTCGGCCGCGTTTTCAGCCAGCTGCCGTCGCTGCTGTCGCTCGAGAAGCTGCTGTTCCAGCTGATCGGCCTCGGCTTCCTGCTGCTGACCGCAACGCTGGTCACAGGGGTGTTCTTCTCGGAGCAGCTCTTCGGTCGCGCGCTCCGCTTCGAGCACAAGACCGTGTTCACCATTGCCTCGTGGCTGGTCTTCGCCTGTCTGCTCGGCGGACGGATCGTGTTCGGCTGGCGCGGGCGCACCGCGCTGCGCTGGACCTTCGCCGGGTTCCTGATGCTGCTGCTCGCCTACGTGGGAAGCCGTTTCGTTCTCGAGGTGATCCTGGGGCGCGTCTGATGGGACGGATCCTCTTCTTCGTTGTTCTGGGCATCGGCCTGTATGTCGCTTTCCGCATCTGGCGGGCCGGCCAGCAGCGCGATGCCGCGGCCCGCAAGCCGACAGGCTCGGCCGGCGAAGCAATGGTGCGCTGCAACCACTGCGGCCTCAACGTTCCGAAATCCGAAGCACTCGCCGACGGCGAGCGCTGGTTCTGCAGCGAAAATCACCGGCGCCTTGAACGCGACGCCCGATAATCGCCGCGCCGGCGTTCCGGTGGCAGGCGCCGGTCTGGCCGGGGCAGGGCAGCGGCCGGCGCGGCCCGCGGCCGGCCAGTCCACCCAGCTCGATCGCGACTACGAAGCGTCAGCGCCCCAGTGGCGGACGCTGCAGCATCTCGGGCTGGCGCGGCTGATCATCGCCATCGGCCTGCTGCTGGCGATCGCGGCGCTGGGCCCGTCGATCAAGGGCGGCTCCGCGCCGGCCTACCTCGCTGCGGCGGTCGCCTACTTCATCGGCGCGGCGGGACTGGCCATCGCTTCGCTGTACATGCGCCGGGGCGCGGTCCTGCTTGTCACGGCGCACATCGCCTTCGACCTCGTGCTGATATCGGCGCTGATGATCGCCAGCGGCGGCCTGCGTTCGGGGCTGGTGGTCCTGTACCTGCTGCCTCTGGCCGGCGCTTCGCTGCTGCTGCCGACGGTCGCGGTGTTCTTCGTCTGCGCGCTGGCGGTCATCACCATCCTGCTCGACACCCTGGGACGTGCGCTGACCTCCGCCGGCGCCGAGGCATCGCTGTTCGAGGCCGGGCTGTACGGCGCGATGCTGTTCGCCATCACCGCGCTGCTGCGGTTGCTCGCCCAGCGGCTGGCGGCGCAGGAGCAGCTGGCGCAGCAGCGGGGGAGAAACCTGCACAACCAGCTGGCCATCAACAGGCTGGTCATCGCCCAGCTCGAACAGGGCGTCGTGGTGGTCGATGCCGATGCGCGGGTGCGGGCCAACAACCGCGCCGCGCGGACCCTGTTCGGGCTGAAGCCGGAGGCGCAGCTCACCGGCGAACGGCTGTCGTCGCTCGAGCAGCTGGCGCCGCTGGTGTCCGCGTTCCACCGCTGGCGCGACGGCGACGCGACTGACGGGCTGCCGGCGTCCAGCGTGGTCGAGCTGCCCGATCTGCGGCTGCGCGCACGCTTCGTGCAGCCATCGGCCGTGCACAGCGGCGAGTTCCTCATCTTCATCGAGGACCAGCGCGCGATCGATGAACGCGCGCAGCAGCTCAAGCTCGCATCGATGGGACGCCTGACGGCTTCGATCGCCCATGAGATCCGCAATCCGCTGGCCGCGATAAGCCATGCCAGCCAGCTGCTCGTCGAGGATGCGGCCGACACCGGCCTGAAGCGTCTGGCCTCGATCGTGCGCGAGAACACGCTGCGGCTGAACCGGCTGGTCGACGACATCCTGCGTGTGGCGCGGCGCGAGCCGCCGCTCGGCGACGACATCGACCTGGCCGAATTCCTGCGCGAGTGGCTGGCCGAACTCGAGCGGAACCGGCCGCAGGCGCAAGGCCGGGTGGCCCTGCAGGTGCCGACCGGCGCCCAGGTCAAGTTCGAGCGGTCACATCTGAGGCAGGTGCTGTACAACCTGCTCGACAATGCCCTTCGCTACGCCAGCGACGCCGCCGGGGCCATCCGCGTCCTGGTCGACGACCGCGGGCCGGCACTGGCGCTGTGGGTGGCCGATGACGGACCCGGGGTCCGCGAGGAAGTGCGCGCCTCGCTCTTCGAGCCGTTCAACACCACGCATGCGGCGGGGACCGGCCTCGGCCTGTACATTGCGCGCGAGTTCTGCCTGGCCAATCGCTGCGATCTGGCCTACGACCAGATGCGGCTTCCGGACGGCAGCCCGGTTCGCGGCTTTGTCGTCAGGTTCGCGGCCGGCGAAGCGGAACAGCCGGCGGCGGACTTTCTGGTTACGATGACTCCCTATGAGTGAGGCCCGGCCCGCGGCGGCAGGCGCCACCCGCGAGCGGCGGCTGCCGGCGGTGCTGGTGGTCGACGACGAGGCGGATCTGCGTGAACTGCTGTCGCTGACGCTTGGGCGTCTTGGCCTCGATGTCGATACCGCCGACTCCCTCGGCAGCGCCCGCGACCTGCTCGCCCGCAACCGCTACGCGCTGTGCCTGACCGACATGCGGCTGCCGGACGGCACCGGCATCGAACTGGTGCGGCAGGTCAGCGCCCGCGGCGACACGCCGATCGCGGTGATCACCGCCTACGGCAGCACCGAGAACGCGGTGGCCGCCCTGAAGGCCGGCGCCTTCGATTACCTGGCCAAGCCGGTCGATCTGGATCAGCTCAGGCTGCTGGTCCGGTCGGCGCTGGCCCGCCCGCCGGCCGCCGGCCCGTCGCCGCAGGAGCAGCGGGCGAGCGGCGTCGACCGGCTGCGCGGCGAGGCGCCGGCCATGCGGCAGCTGCGAGCGATGATCGAGCGGCTGGCGCACAGCATGGCCCCGGTGGCGATCTACGGTGAGTCCGGCAGCGGCAAGGAACTGGTCGCGCGGGCGATCCACGATGCGTCGGCGCGTCGACTGCTGCCGTTCGTTGCGGTCAACTGCGGGGCGATCCCCGAAACGTTGATGGAAGCCGAGTTCTTCGGCTACAGGAAAGGCGCCTTTACCGGGGCCGAGCGCGATCGCGACGGCTTCTTCCATGCCGCGGCCGGCGGCACGCTGTTCCTCGACGAGGTTGCCGAACTGCCGCTGCCGATGCAGGTGAAGCTGCTGCGCGCGATCCAGGAGCGACGCGTGCGCAAGGTAGGCGCGACCAGCGAGGAGCCGGTCGACGCGCGGATTCTCAGTGCGACGCATCAGGACCTGGCCAGGCTGGTGGCGGCGGGGCGGTTCCGGCAGGACCTGTATTACCGGCTGAACGTGATCGAGCTGCACGTGCCGAACCTGCGCGAGCGCGCGGAGGACATCGCCATGCTTGCCGACGTGATCCTCGAACGCCTCGCGCAGCGTGCCGGTGCCGAGCGTGTCCGACTGTCGGCCGAGGCGCTGCGGGAACTGCAGGCCTATCCGTTCCCGGGCAACGTGCGCGAGCTGGAGAACATCCTGGAGCGGGGCGTCGCGCTTGCCGCCGGCGGCGAGCTGACGGCGGGCGATCTGATGCTGCCGCCGCTCGAGGTCCCGGCCGGGCCGGACGCGGGCGAGGCGCCGGCCGAGCAGATCGAAGATGGAGAACCGGATACCGACGCGCCGGTGATGGCGCTGCCGGCCGACGGCGTGCCGCCCGATCTGACCGTCTACCTGGACTCGGTCGAGCGTGCCGCCCTGCGCGCTGCATTGCGCAAGACGGGCGGCAACCGCACGGCTGCGGCACAGCTGCTCGGCCTCACGTTCCGGCAGTTTCGCTATCGGATGCAGCGGCTCGGCCTGAAGTAGTGACTGCGCGGCCACTGCGGATCGGGGCGGACGGCTGGGTGCAGGGGGTCACCAAGATCCCGAGCCCGAACTTCGATGCACGACCTGCCGGTGCGGCAGCCGAGCTGCTGGTCGTGCACAGCATCAGCCTGCCGCCCGGCCACTTCGGCGGCGGCTGCATCCAGCGGCTGTTCTGCAACGATGTCGATTCGCAGGCGCACCCTTTCCTCGAGCGGGTGGCTCACCTGCGCGTCTCGGCACACTTCCTGATCGAGCGCGGCGGCGCGATCACCCAGTTCGTCGGTTGCCGCGAGCGCGCCTGGCATGCGGGCACCTCGGCCTTCGAAGGCCGGCCGGGCTGCAACGACTTCTCGGTCGGCGTCGAGCTCGAAGGCAGCGACTTCGTCGCCTTCGAGCCGGCGCAATACGCGTCGCTGGTCCGACTGACGACCGCGTTGAGCGCGGCGCTGCCGCTGCGCGCGGTGCGCGGACACAGTCACATCGCGCCTGGCCGCAAGACCGACCCGGGACCGCTGTTCGACTGGCGCGAGTTCGCCCGGCTGGCCGACCTGCCAGCCGACTGGCTGCCCTAGCTGCCGCCCGCCCGCGCCGGCTGGCGGCCACGGCAGCGACGCGAGGCAGGTCCGGCCCTGGCGACGCCGGTAGTTGAGTTGGGCTCGCACATCGCCTAAGATCCGCCCGCACTATACGTTGTACGCCGTCACGGGCCAGATACAAGATATTGTGTCCAGTTCGTAGGGACCCTGCAGCGCGACCGGCGCTGCCAGAGCACCCTTTGCGGGCGTGCCACGGCCGGCGCGATGACCCGCCCGGCCCGCCGGCAATCAACACCTGGTATGCGCGGACGCCGCGCAGACGATCAGAAAAAGGGGCGCGACCGTCGCGGATGGCGGCGTCGACGTCGGACGACGGAGGCAAGATGCAGCTGCAACAGCGGGGCGCGGCAGACGCCGGGGTTCCCTTTCAATCGCCGCGGGACGGATCTGTCGGCGACGGCGGCAACGTGAGCCGCGTGCTGGCAACTTCGTTCGCCGACTACAAGCTGATCCGCCGCAACGGCGCGGTGGTCGGCTTCGAGCCGGGCAAGATCGCGGTGGCGATGACCAAGGCGTTCCTGGCCGTGCGCGGCAGCCAGGCGGCAGCCTCGACCGCGGTTCGCGAGCAGATCGAGAGGCTGACTGCCAGCGTGGTCCAGGCGCTGCTGCGCCGGCAACCGGCGGGCGGCACCTTCCACATCGAGGACGTGCAGGATCAGGTCGAGCTGTCGCTGATGCGCGACGGGGCGCACGACGTTGCCCGGGCGTACGTGCTGTACCGGGAGAAGCGGGCGCAGGAGCGGGCGCGGCAGAGGAAGGAGCCGGCCGCCGAGCCGCAGCTGTCGATGATCGACAACGGGCGGCGGGTGCCGCTCGATCTGGCGCGCGTCCGGGCGCTGGTCGACTCGGCCTGCATCGGTCTGACGCAGTACGTGTCGGCCGAGGCGATCGTCGCCGACACCGTGAAGAACCTGTACGACGGCGTGCCGCTGGAGGAAGTGGTCAAGTCGACGATCCTGGCGGCGCGGGCACGGATCGAGAACGATCCTGCCTACTCGTACGTCACGGCACGGCTGCTGCTGCACACGGTGCGGCGGGAGGTGCTGGGCGAGGAAGTGGCGCAGGAGGCGATGGCGACCCGCTATGCCGAGTACTTCCCCGGTTTTGTCAGATACGGCATCGAAGTCGAGCTGCTCGACGAGCGCCTGGCCCAGTTCGATCTGGCGCGGCTGGCGCGGGCGCTGAAGCCCGAACGCGACCTGAAGTTCAACTACCTCGGGCTGCAGACTCTGTACGACCGCTATTTCCTGCACCACGGCGGCCGTCGTTTCGAGCTGCCGCAGGCCTTCTTCATGCGGGTGGCGATGGGTCTGGCGATCAGCGAGATCGACCGCGAGGCCCGCGCCATCGAGTTCTACGAGGTGCTGTCGGGCTTCGACTTCATGAGTTCGACGCCGACGCTGTTCAACAGCGGCACGCGCCATTCGCAGCTGTCGTCCTGCTACCTGACCACCGTGTCCGACGACCTCGACGGAATCTATGAGGCGATCAAGGAAAACGCCCTGCTGGCCAAGTACGCCGGCGGGCTGGGCAACGACTGGACGCCGGTGCGGGCACTGGGTTCGCACATCAAGGGAACCAACGGCAAGAGCCAGGGCGTGGTGCCGTTCCTGAAGGTGGTCAACGACACCGCGGTGGCGGTCAACCAGGGCGGCAAGCGCAAGGGGGCGGTGTGCTGCTACCTGGAGACCTGGCACCTGGACATCGAGGAGTTCCTCGAGTTGCGCAAGAACACCGGCGACGATCGGCGGCGAACGCACGACATGAACACGGCGAACTGGATCCCCGACCTGTTCATGAAACGGGTGATCGAGGGCGGCGACTGGACGCTGTTCTCGCCGTCGGACTGCCCCGACCTGCACGAAAAGACGGGCAGGGCCTTCGAGGAGGCCTACACGCGCTACGAGGAGAAGGCGGAACGCGGCGAGCTGAAGCTGCACAGGAGGATCCCGGCGGTGCAGCTGTGGCGCAGGATGCTGTCGATGCTGTTCGAGACCGGCCATCCCTGGATCACGTTCAAGGATGCCTGCAACCTGCGCTCGCCGCAGCAGCACGTCGGCACGGTCCACAGCTCGAACCTGTGCACCGAGATCACGCTGAACACCGGTGCCGCCGAGATCGCGGTGTGCAACCTCGGCTCGGTCAACCTGCCGGCGCACATGGTCGACGACGGCGAGGGCGGCTTGCGGCTCGACCACGACAAGCTGTCCCGCACCATCGGCACCGCGATGCGGATGCTGGACAACGTCATCGACATCAACTACTACGCCGTCGGCAAGGCGCGCAACGCCAACCTGCGCCATCGACCTGTGGGCCTCGGCATCATGGGCTTCCAGGACTGCCTGCACATGATGCGGGTGCCGTATGCGTCGGAGGCCGCGGTCGAATTCGCCGACCGCAGCCAGGAGGCAGTCTGCTACTACGCCTACTGGGCCTCCACCGAGCTGGCTGCCGAGCGCGGCCGCTATGCCTCGTTCGCCGGCTCGCTGTGGGACCGCGGCATCCTGCCGCAGGACACGCTGGCGCTGCTGGCCGAGAGCCGGGGCGGCTATGTCGAGGTCGACACCTCCGCGGCGATGGACTGGGATGCGCTGCGCCGCCGCATCGCCCAGTTCGGCATGCGCAACTCCAACTGCGTGGCCATCGCGCCAACGGCCACGATCTCCAACATCATCGGCGTCGACGCCAGCATCGAGCCGACCTTCCAGAACCTGTTCGTCAAGAGCAACCTGTCGGGCGAGTTCACGGTGGCCAACGAGCACCTGGTCCGCGATCTGAAGGGACTCGGACTGTGGGACGAGCTGATGGTCGCTGACATCAAGCACTTCGACGGCTCGCTGGCGCGGATCGACCGCGTCCCGGAGGACATCCGCCGCCTGTACGCGACCGCCTTCGAGATCGACCCCCGGTGGCTGATCGAGTGCGCGGCGCGGCGCCAGAAATGGATCGACCAGGCCCAGTCGCTCAATATCTATATGGCGGGGGCATCGGGCAAGAAGCTCGACGAGACCTACAAGCTGGCGTGGCTGCGTGGCCTGAAGACGACCTATTACCTGCGCACGATCGGCGCCACCCACGCCGAGAAGTCGACCAGCACCCGCGCCGGACAGCTGAACGCCGTGCCGAGCGGCGGCGGACTGGTGGCGGCGCCGGCCGCCGAGGACGACGGCAGGGTCTGCATGCTCAGGCCCGGCGAGCCGGGATTCGCCGACTGCGAGGCGTGCCAGTAGCGGGCCGGCGACTCCGGCAGATCGACAGGGGAACGACAGATGCTGACCTGGGAAGATTCAGCCGCCGCGCCGGCGGCGCCTGCGCCACACCGCCAGCCGCTGCCGGCGGATCGACCGGCGGCGGCTCAGTCCGCCGGTCCGCCGGCCGCCGCCGACACCCGGCGAGTCAACGTCGCCGACAAGCGGATCATCAACGGCCGCACCGACGTCAACCAGCTGGTGCCGTTCAAGTACAAGTGGGCTTGGGACAAGTACCTGGCCACCTGCGCCAACCACTGGATGCCGCAGGAAATCAACATGTCGCGCGACATCGCGCTGTGGAAGAGCCCCAACGGCCTGACCGAGGACGAACGGCGGATCGTCAAGCGCAATCTCGGCTTCTTCGTCACCGCCGACTCGCTGGCTGCCAACAACATCGTCCTCGGTACCTACCGGCACATCACGGCGCCGGAATGCCGGCAGTTCCTGCTGCGGCAGGCCTTCGAGGAGGCGATCCACACCCACGCCTACCAGTACATCGTCGAGTCGCTGGGCCTGGACGAGGGAGAGATCTTCAACGCCTACCATGAGATCGCCTCGATCCGCGCCAAGGACGAGTTCCTGATCCCGTTCATCGACACCCTGACCGACCCGAACTTTGCCACCGGCACGACCGAGAGCGACCAGAAGCTGCTGCGGAGCCTGATCGTCTTCGCCTGCCTGATGGAGGGGCTGTTCTTCTACGTCGGCTTCGCCCAGATCCTGGCACTGGGCCGGCAGAACAAGATGACGGGGGCCGCCGAGCAGTACCAGTACATCCTGCGCGACGAGTCGATGCACTGCAACTTCGGCATCGACCTCATCAACCAGATCAAGCTGGAGAACCCGCAGCTCTGGACGGCGGAGTTCCGCGACGAGATCCGCCGGCTGTTCCGCCGGGCCGTCGACCTCGAGTACGCCTACGCGGAGGACACCATGCCGCGCGGCGTGCTCGGGCTGAATGCGCCGATGTTCAAGGGCTACCTGCGCTACATCGCCAACCGGCGCGCCCAGCAGATCGGCATCGAGCCGCTTTTCGCGGCGGAGGAAAACCCGTTTCCTTGGATGAGCGAGATGATCGACCTGAAGAAGGAGCGCAATTTCTTCGAGACGCGGGTGATCGAGTACCAGACGGGCGGCGCGTTGAGCTGGGAGTAGCGGGTGCGAGATGGCAGCAGCCGCCTTCATGCGTATGCATGAGCAAAAGGTGCGAGCAACGTTGCGCGCGCGTTGAATAAATCGAACAGCTGGTGCGCGAAATTCGCGAAAACTCTTGCGAGTGAAAATGATTGAGAGTAAAAAGCACTCTCATGTTGAGCTGCTCGATTCGTTGATCAAACAGCGAACTTCGATCACGGCATTGAACTCCGACGGCCACAGTAGACGCTTCATCGTCAAAGACACCCGACGAACCGCCATCGAGACAGCAGGGTCTTGCGGGGTCGTTCCCGCTCCGAAACCAGGGCTCTCGCCGGCGGCCAAGAAATCCAGCCTTTCCTCCTTTCCGAACGCCGGCCGTGTGCTGGCGTTTTCTTTGCGCGCGCGCCGGCTGTTTCCGGCGCCGTTGCGCCGTGCCGAATTCATCAGCGTCAGCGGCCTTCGCCCTGACCGTTCCGCGCTCTGCTCGGATATGCGTCCATCAAAACGCACTTCTGGGGTTGCCGCGGCGACAGTGCATCCGCATGCGCCGATGAATAGCCCGAGCGGGGCCTGAACCGGCCGCCTCGGGTTTCCTCATCAACTCCTTATCGATATCAATCAGGAGATACGCATGGCAACGAAGAAAACCGCGAAGAAGGCCGCCAGGAAGGCGGCTGCTAAGCGCACCGTCAGGAAGGCGGCTGCTAAGCGCACCGCCAAGAAGGCCGTGGCCAGGAAGGCCAAGAAGGCCGTAGCCAAGAAGATGGTCAAGAAGGCCGTCGCCAGGAAGGTCAAGAAGGCCGTAGCCAAGAAGACGGTCAAGAAGGCCGTCGCCAGGAAGGCCAAGAAGGCCGTAGCGAAGAAGACGGTCAAGAAGGCCGTCGCCAAGAAGGCCAAGAAGGCCGCTGCTAAAAAAAAAGTAGTTAGAAAGGCTGCTGCGAAGAAAGTAGCCAAGAAGGCTGCCGCCCCGGCCGCGGCCGCTCCGGCGGCCCCGGCAGCGGGCGCCAAGACGGCGCTGAACCCGGCGGCCGCATGGCCGTTCCCGACGGGTAGCCGTCCGTAAGGCGGCCGCGCGGCAGTCTCGTCTGCCGAAGGGGCGCTGAGACTCTCAGCGCCCCTTTTTTGTTCGCCAATTGAGCCTCGCTAGAATCGGCCGACCTGATCCGCGGCGCGCCACACCATGCTTCTGGCCGAAATCGCCGATTTTCTGCTGCAGACGGTCTCGGTGATCCTCGGCGTCACCCTGCTCGCGCGCGCCTACATGACCTACCTCGGCCTGCCGGCGCGCAACCCCCTGGCGCAGTTCGCGACCGCGTTGACCGACTGGCTGGTGCGGCCGCTGCGGCGGCTGGTGCGGGCGGCGGGTCGCCTCGACGTCGCCACCCTGCTGGCGGCGCTCCTCGTTGCCATCGTCTTCGTCTGTCTGCGCTTCCTGCTCGTCGGCCTGGGCGTGGCGGACTGGCCATGGCCCGCCATGGTGCTGATCGCGCTGATCGAACTGCTGCGCTGGGCGCTGTACCTCGTGCTCTGGGTGACCCTGCTGCACGTCGTGCTGAGCTGGGTCAATCCGCATGCGCCGATCGCTCCGGCGGTGCTGATGCTGGCGCGGCCGTTCCTTGCGCCGTTCCAGCGGGCCTTGCCGCTGGTCGGAGGCATCGATCTGTCGCCGGTCGTCGTGATCCTGATCGTCAACGTGATGCTGATCGTGCTGGCTCGCAGCGGCCTGTAAAGGCCGCGGCTACCAGGGGCGGAAGCCGAAGGATTCGCTGAAGCGCTCGGCGATCTCGTCGCGCGGCGGGGCGTGGTTCTGCGCGCCACTGTGCTCGATCTTCAGCGCGCCCATCGCGGCAGCCAGCCGCCCGGTGGTCTCCCAGTCCAAGCCGTTGGCGAGGCCGTACAGGAGCCCGGCGCGATAGGCATCGCCGCAGCCGGTCGGATCGACGACGCGCCGGGTCCGCGCCACCGGGATGTGCAGAACCCGACCCCCGACGAAGATGTCCGATCCCTGGGCGCCGCGCGTGACGATCAGCGCGCTGACCCTGTGCGCCAGCGCCTCGATCGCCGTGCCGGTCTTGTCCACCACCAGCTGCGCCTCGTAGTCGTTGAGCACCGCGTAGGTGGCCTGTCCGAGGAAGCGGTCGAGCTCGGCGGCGTCGAACATCGGCAGGCCCTGGCCGGGGTCGAAGATGAACGGGATGCCGTGTTCGGCGAACTGGGTTGCGTGGGCGATCATCCCTTCACGCCCGTCGGGGGCAACGATGCCCAGCCGGACCGACCCGTCGCCGGGCACCTCGTTCAGCTGCGACATCGACATCGCGCCGGGATGGAAGGCGGTGATCTGGTTGTCGTCGAGGTCGGTGGTGATGAAGGCCTGCGCGGTGTAACTGTCGGCGACCTCGCGCAGGTGGGTCCGCCTGATGCCGAGCTGGTCGAAGCGCTGCAGGTACGCCGCTGCGTCGGCTCCGACGGTCGCCATCGGCAGCGCATCGCCGCCGAGCAGCTTCAGGCTGTAGGCGATGTTGCCGGCAGTGCCGCCATACTCGCGTCGCAGCTGCGGCACCAGGAAGGCGACGTTCAGGATGTGGACCTGGTCCGGCAGGATGTGATCCTTGAACCGCCCGCGGAAGACCATGATCGAATCGAAGGCGATCGAACCGCAGATCAATGTGCTCATCTGAAGGGGGTGCCGGGCTGCCGGCGCGCTGGGATCGAGGTGCGACTGGCGGCCCGATGCGGCCGGTCCTGGATCAGAGATAAAAGGGGTAGACGACGAAGCCGGCTGCGTTCAGGCCTTGCGCCTCGAAGGCAATCCGCACCGTCAGGTCGGCACCGGGGTCGAGGCCGGCCAGCAACCGCGCCTGCGGGTCGTCCTCTCCGGCCAGGTACTCCGACGGCGCGAATACCCGCCGGGCGACCGTTCGGTTCAGCGTATCCGACAGCGTCAGCTCGATCGCCGGCAATGCCAGCGTCATGCTGCCGCGGTTGCGGATGACGGCCGTCAGTTCGAGGGCGCCGGTCCCGGGCAGGGCCTGCAACTCGCTTCCGACGACGGCGAGCAGGTCGCCTCTTGCCGGCCAGTTGACCGTGCAGCGGAAGACCTTGCACAGGGCGGTGAGCGCCGGCCTCGCCTGTGGAATCCGGACGAGAAGCTCGGCGCGGAATGCGACGGCAAGCTGGGCCAGCACGAGACCCGCGAGCAGGAGTGCGCCGATGCCGAACAGCACCGAGCGCCGCCGCGCCCTCTGCGCATCGGCTTCGCGCAGGAACGCCGGCGTGACCTGGTCGGCGACCGGCAACGCCTCGTCGAGCGCCGGCAGTTCGGCGGCAGGCCCTTGATCGACGGACGGCTCGAGCCCGGCACGATCGGCGGCGTCGACTGGCGCCGGGAAGGCTGGCGCGGTCGGGACTTGCGACGGCGGGCCAACCCAGTGATCGGCGTCGGCCTGCGCTGCCACCTCGGCGGCCGGCTCTGCCGATGTCTGCGTCTGCGGCCCCGGCTCCATCTGCGCCGGCGCTGCAGGCAGGGGCACCTGATCGTGCATCGCCGGCGACTCGCTGGCGTTGGACTCGGCCTTCCTGATCGCCGCTATCACGGCCCCCACGGCAGGGGCCGCGGCATGCGCCGACGTCGACAAACTCGCGTCGTCGATGTAGCTCAGCGTGCCGGTAGCGTCGAAGACATGACGGCAGGCACCGCAGCGGACCAGGCCGCCACGCAGCTTCAGCTGGTCCGCGGCGACGCGAAACAGCGCATGGCAGTTGGGGCAGCGGGTAGCAAGCGCCATCTTGGCCGGTCAGCCGGCGGCGATCGGCCCGCGACGGCGCCCGCTCAGGCAGGACCAGCCGTCCTCGGTCGCCCAGACATCGAGCGGCACCGCGCGGTCGACCTGCGCATAGGCGCCGATCAGTTCCTCCGCTTGCCGATCGAGCACGCCGGAAAGCACCAGCCATCCGCCCGGTGCCACGCGCGCCAGCAGTGCCGGCGCCAGCAGTCGCAGCGGGTTGGCGAGGATGTTGGCGAGCACGACGTCGAAAGGTCCGGGTGGCAACTGTTCCGGCGCAGTGTACCGAGCATCGACTGCGTTGCGCCGGCTGTTGGCGCGCGCCGCGACCAGCGCCTGCCCGTCGATATCGGTGCCGATCACCTCGCGGGCGCCGAGCTTGGCGGCGGCGATGGCAAGCACGCCGGAGCCGCAGCCGTAGTCGAGCACGCGGGCGCCGCGGGGCATGCGTTGCAGCAGCCACGCCAGGCACAGCCGGGTGGTCGGATGAGTTCCGGTTCCGAACGCGATGCCAGGATCGAGCCGTATGTTGACCGCGCCGGGGTCGGGGGGCTCGTGCCAGCTCGGCACGATCCAAAGGCCGTTGCCGATGCGGGTGGGCGGGAACTGCGCCTGCGTCAGTCGCACCCAGTCGGCGTCGTCGACCTGCCGCTCGCCGCAGATCCGCGGCACGCTGATCGATACCGCCTCGCAGGCGGCCGCAAGCAGCTGCGCCGGGTCGCTGCCGGTCGGCAGCAGCACCGATACCCGGTTGTGTGCCCAGCCCGTGCGCTCCGGTTGCGCGCCTGGTTCCCCGTACAGCGGCTGCTCGTCGACCGTGTCGGCGTCCGCATCTTCGATCGAAACCGACAGCGCGCCGTGCTCGAGCAGTGCGTCCGACAGTGCATCGGCCACCTCGGTCCCGGCCAGCAGTGTGATCTCGCGCAGCGTCACCGGCAGTCCACGGCAGGCGCGGCCCGGCAGCCGGCTAGCCCGGCCGCCTCGGCGGGGCCGGGCCGATCCCCACTAACCAGGCTTCGGCAGCCGGGCGGCGAGCCGCTTCTCCAAATAGTGGATGCTGGTGCCGCCCTGGACGAACTTCTCGTCCACCATCAGCTCGCGGTGCAGTGGAATGTTGGTCTGGATCCCTTCGACCACCATCTCCGACAGCGCTACCGACATGCGGGCGATGGCCTGCGCGCGGGTGTCCCCGTAGCAGACCAGCTTGCCGATCAGCGAGTCGTAATGTGGAGGCACGAAGTAGCCGCTGTAGGCATGAGAGTCGACGCGCACGCCCGGGCCCCCCGGCGCGTGCCAGGCGGTGATGCGACCCGGGCTCGGCGTGAAGCGGTACGGATCCTCGGCGTTGACCCGGCACTCGATCGCCGCGCCGCGCAGGTTGATGTCGCGCTGCCGGAAGGCGAGCTTCTGGCCGGCAGCAACGCGGATCTGCTGCTGCACCAGGTCGATGCCGGTGACCATCTCTGTGACCGGGTGTTCGACCTGCAGCCGGGTGTTCATCTCGATGAAGAAGAACTCGCCGTTCTCAAAGAGGAACTCGAAGGTGCCGGCACCGCGGTAGCCGATCTTGCGGCAGGCATCGGCGCAGCGGTCGCCGATGCGCTCGATCAGCTTGCGCGGAATGCCCGGCGCCGGCGCCTCCTCGATGATCTTCTGGTGCCGCCGCTGCATCGAGCAGTCGCGCTCGCCCAGCCAGACCGCGTTGCGGTATTGGTCGGCCAGGACCTGGATCTCGATGTGGCGCGGGTTTTCGAGGAACTTCTCCATATAGACGCCGGGGTTGCCGAACGCCGATTGCGCCTCCTGGCGGGTCAGGTTGACGGCTCCGATCAGCGCCGCCTCCGTATTGACGACGCGCATGCCGCGGCCGCCGCCACCGCCGGCCGCCTTGATGATCACCGGGTAGCCGATCGAGCGGGCGATGCGGACGATCTCGCGCGCGTCCTCGGGCAGGGCGCCGGGCGAGCCCGGTACCGTGGGCACGCCGGCGTCGATCATCGCCTGCTTGGCCGACACCTTGTCGCCCATCAGCCGGATCGACTCTGGCCGCGGCCCGATGAAGACGAACCCGCTCTTCTCGACCCGCTCGGCGAAGTCGGCATTCTCGGAAAGAAAGCCGTAGCCGGGGTGGATCGCTTCCGCGTCCGTCACTTCGGCGGCGCTGATGATCGCCGGTATGTTGAGGTAGCTGTCCTTCGACTGCGCCGGCCCGATGCACACCGACTCGTCGGCGAGCTTGACGTACTTGGCGTCGGTGTCGGCCTGCGAGTGCACGACCACCGTCGTGATGCCCATTTCGCGACAGGCGCGCTGGATGCGCAGCGCGATCTCGCCGCGGTTGGCAATGAGGATCTTTCCGAACATCGCTTGACTCGTCGCGGCGCGGGTCGTCGGTAGCTATTGAGGCGTTGCGCCTAGCCGGTCAGCGGGTGGGCTTTCCACGCCGTTGCGGGCCCGTTCGCTTCGCCGGCGCGCCGACAACCGCGTTGACGCCCGCCTGGCCCGCGCCTCCAATCAGGAGATGACGAACAGCGGCTGGCCATACTCGACCGGCTGGCCGTTCTCGACCAGGACTTCACTCACCTCGCCGGCGACCTCGGCCTCGATCTCATTGAGCAGCTTCATCGCCTCGATGATGCACAGGGTGTCGCCGGACTTGACCGTCTGCCCGAGCTCGACGAACGCCTTGGCGCCCGGGCTGGGCGAACGGTAGAAGGTGCCGACCATCGGCGACTTGACGACATGGCCTTTGGGCGGCTCGGCCGCGACTTCGGCCGTGACCACCGCCGCCACCGGTGGCGCCGGTGGCGCAGCGACCGCGCCGGCGACAACGGTTGGCGCCGGCGGCGGCGCGGCGGCGGCAACCACCGTCGGGGCGTGCTTGACGATCCTGACCTTGTCCTCGCCCTCGGTGACCTCGATCTCCGCGATGCCGGACTCGGCAACCAGGTCGATCAGCGTCTTCAGCTTGCGCAGATCCATTCGTCCTCCGGGGCTCCGGCCGGCGCGTCAGCCGGCTCCGCTCGGGCCGAGATCGAGCGCGTACCGGAGCGCACATCGATATCCGGCCGCTCCCAGCCCGGCGACCACGCCCACGGCGAGGTCGGCCATGAAGGAGCGGCGGCGGAACTCCTCCCGCCGGTACACGTTCGACAGGTGAACCTCGATGAACGGGATGCCGACCGCAGCCAGCGCGTCGCGCAGCGCGATGCTGGTGTGCGTCAGGGCCCCCGCGTTGATGATCATGAAGTCGACGCCCTCGCCGCGTGCCGCCTGGATGCGGTCGACGAGCGCGCCCTCGTGATTGCTCTGATAGAAGGAAATCCGGATCCGGCGCGCGGCGGCTTCCGCGGTCAGATCTCGTTCGATGTCCGCCAGCGTGGTCGGGCCGTAGATGTCAGGCTCGCGACTGCCCAGCAGATTCAGGTTAGGCCCGTTCAGGACCAGAATGTTGTTCGCCATTGATCGCCCGGATTTAGCCGGAAAAAGCCGCGGATCGTGAAAGAAGGCGAGGGATTCTCGCCTTTTGCCTGGTCTGTGTCCAGCCGGCTTAGCCGGGGGGCAGGGTTGATTCCAGCCACCGGCGCAGCTGCGCCGGCCTGACCTGTCCCAGATGGCGCTCACGGATCCGCCCGTCGGCGTCGATCAGCACCGTGTAGGGAAGGGCGCCGCCGGCGTTGCCCAGGGTCCGGTTCAGCTCGCTGCCGCCGACTCCCGCCACCAGCAGGGGCAGCGTCAGCCGATGCCGGTCGCGGAAGGCGGCGATCCTGGCCGCGTTGTCGATGCCGATCCCGATCACTTCGACCCCGCGGGCAAGATAGGCATCGCGCACCCGCTGCAGCTCCGGCATCTCCTCGACGCACGGTGGGCACCAGGTGGCCCAGAAGTTCACCAGCAGCGGCCGTCCGCGCCACTGCGCCAGCGACTGCAGGCGACCTTCCGCGTCGGGAAAGCTCGCCGCGAACAACGCCGCCGTTGCCTCTCGTCCGGCGGGCGCGGGTTCCGTGCGCCACCAGTGGATGCCGATGCCGAGCAGCGCCGCCAGCCCGCCGGTCGCCATCATCAGCCAGGCGCGCCGGATCATCCGCCAGTGCCCGAAGCCGCCAGCAGCCTGCGCACAGCTGCCAGGCCGGCGCGCCCGCTCTGTTCGATCGGCGACAGCGACGGGTCGGAAGAGCGGAAGCGCGAGCCGACCCGCACCGCATCGGTCGGCAGGACGCTGAGCACCGCGTCGACCGGCGACGCCAGGCCCGCGCGCAGCCGCCGCGGCACCTGCAGGTGAATGGACTCGAGCGCGCCGGCCGGCTCGTTCGCTTCGTCGACCGAGAAGCGGATGCCGTCGTTCAGCAGGAAGATCTCGACGTCCTTCGCGCTGTCGGTGAACAGGTGCAGGTGCAGCACCGAGTGCTCGGTGGCGGTGCCGTTCAGCACTGCGCCGACCAGATGCGGGTTGAACGGCGCCAGATGCTCCATCAGCGCCAGCGCGACGGCCCGGAGCTCGGCGAGCAGCGCCGCATGCCGTTCGCCCCCGAAGGTGCGCAGGTAGCGGCGCAGTTCCAACTCGACCAGCTCGTTTTCCGGCAGCCTGCCCCGTCCGCCGGCGGCGTCGCCGAGCACCAGCTGCGCCGCCTTGCGCTTGGCGGTGGCGTAGTCGCAGCCGTCCTCGGCGATCAGGCGTGCCGCCGTCGCGGCCAGCTCGAGCGTCAGATCTTCGCGGTTTCGACTCGACGGGGCTGAGCGCAGGACCATCAGGCGAGTCTATACAAGGCGGCCGCTTAAACTAGCTTTCCTTCGTCGCTGCGGAACGTCCCTTGCATCTTCACATCCTCGGCATCGGCGGCACCTTCATGGGGGGTGTCGCCCAGCTGGCGGCCGCGGCCGGACACCGGGTGACCGGCTGCGATGCCAACGTCTATCCGCCGATGAGCGACGTTCTGCGATCGGCGGGAATCGAGGTCATCGAGGGCTACGGCGCTGATCAGCTGGCGCTGGCCCCCGACCTGTACGTGGTCGGCAACGTGGTCAGCCGCGGCAACCCGCTGATGGAAGCGGTGCTCGAGGCCGGCGCGCGATTCGTCTCCGGCCCGCAGTGGGTCGGCGAGAACCTGCTGCGCGGCCGTTGGGTGCTGGCCGTGGCCGGCACGCACGGCAAGACCACGGTCTCGGCGATGCTGGCGGCGATACTCGAGCGCGCCGGGCTGTCGCCCGGCTTCCTGATCGGCGGCGTGCCGGCCGACTTCGGTGTGTCGGCCCGGCCGGGCGGCTCGCCGATGTTCGTCATCGAGGCCGACGAGTACGACACGGCGTTCTTCGACAAGCGCAGCAAGTTCGTTCACTACTTCCCGCGCACGGCCGTGCTGAACAACCTCGAGTTCGACCACGCGGATATCTTTGCCGACCTGGCGGCAATCGAGACCCAGTTCCATCACCTGGTGCGCGGCGTGCCGTGCCGCGGGCGGCTGCTCGTCAACGGCGCCGATGCGGCGCTGGCGCGGGTGCTGGCGCGCGGCTGCTGGTCGGAACTGGAGAAGTTCGGCGTCGATGACGGCTGGCACGCACGGGTGGTCGAGGAGGGCGCGCAGCATGCGTTCGACGTCGCTTTCGCAGGCGACGTACTCGGTCGCCTGCAGCTGCCGCTGGCCGGTGCGCACAACCGCAGCAACGCGCTGGCGGCGATCGCCGCCGCCCGCCATGCGGGCGTCGCCCCGGCGCTGGCGATCGAGGCGCTGCAGCGCTTCGGCGGTGTCCGCCGGCGGCTCGAGGTGCGCGGCATGGCGGGTGGCGTGACCGTCTACGACGACTTCGCGCATCATCCGACGGCAATCGAGGCAACCGTGTCGGGTCTGCGCCGCCGCGTCGGCAGGGCGCGCATCCTGGCCGTGCTCGAACCGCGCTCGAACACGATGAAGCTGGGCACGATGAGCGCGCTGCTGCCGGCCAGCCTGCAAGGGGCGGATCTGGTGTTCTGCTACGGCGCACGCAGCGGCAGGGACGCGCTGGGATGGGAGCCGGCGCAGGTGCTGGCGCCGATGGGGGCGCGGGCAAGGAGCTTCGACGATCTCGAGGCGCTGGTGCAGTCGGTGACCGCGGCCGCTCGACCCGGCGATCACGTGCTGGTGATGAGCAACGGCGGTTTCGGCGGCGTGCACGGCAAGCTGCTGTCGGCGCTTGCCGGCTCCGCGACGCAGGAGCGCGTCGCGTGATCCTCTATCTGCACGGCTTCCGTTCGTCGCCGCAGTCGAGGAAGGCGCAGCTGATCCGGCAGGCGATGGCGCAACGCGGGGTGCTCGACGATCTGGTCTGCCCGCAGCTGCCGGCATCGCCGCGGGCGGCGGCGCAGCTGATCGATGCGGCGGCGCGGCTGGAGGATCCGCAGCGGCTGGCCCTGATCGGCTCGTCGCTGGGCGGCTACTACGCGACCTGGCTCGCCGAGCGGGTCGGCTGCCGTGCGGCACTGCTCAACCCGGCGATCGCGCCGTACGAGGATCTGCGCGAGCACGTCGGCACGCAGCCGGTGTTCTTCTCCGAGCAGACCATCGAGGTCAAGCCGGAGTACATGGACGAGCTGCGCACCCTCGACACGCCCCTCATCACGCAGCCGGAGCGCTACTTCCTGCTTGCCGCCACCGGCGACGAGGTGATCGACTGGCGACGGATGGCGGCCAAGTACGCCGGCTGCCGGCAGCGGATCATCGACGGCTCGAACCACGAGATCAGCGACTTCGCCGCGTACCTCGACGAGGTGCTCGCGTTCTGCGGCGTCGCCTGACGGGAGATCGGCACCGGATGCGGCTCAGAGGGAAGGTCTCGATCATTACCGGCGGCGCGCAGGGCATCGGCCTGGCGACGGCGCGCAAGTTCGCCGCCGAAGGGGCGATCGTCGCGGTTGCCGACGTCAAGCGCGAGCAGGTCGAGCAGGCGGTGCGAGAGCTGCGCGGCGGCGGCGCCACGGCCGAGGGCTTCGTCGTCGACGTGACGAAGCGCGAGCAGATCGACGCGATGGTGCGGCAGCTGAAGGCGCGCTTCGGCCGCATCGACGTGCTGGTGAACAACGCCGGCATCACGCTCGACGCGCGGCTGCAGAAGATGACCGATGCGCAGTTCGACGCCGTGATCGCGGTCAACCTGAAGGGCACCTACAACTGCGCTCAGGCGGTGGTCGAGACGATGGTAGAGCAGGGCAGCGGTGTCATCCTGAACGCCTCCAGCGTGGTCGGCATCTACGGCAACTACGGGCAGAGCAATTACGCGGCGAGCAAGTTCGGCGTGATCGGCTTGGCCAAGACGTGGGCGCGCGAACTCGGATCGAAGGGGATCCGCTGCAATGCGGTCTGCCCGGGCTTCATCGCCACCGCGATCCTGAAGACGATCCCCGACAAGGTGATGGCGCAGTTGACCGAACGGGTGCCGATGAAGCGTCTCGGCCGGCCGGAGGAGGTCGCCGACGTCTACGCTTACCTGGCCTCCGACGAGGCCAGCTACATCAATGGCGCGGTGATCGAGGTCGCCGGCGGCCTGGCGGTCTGATGGTCGATCCGCATCCCGATCTGCCGGCGTCGGCGCAGCGCGTGCACGAGGCGCTGTCGCGGCAGGGCCTCGACAGCCGGCTCGTCGAGCTGCCGGTGGCGGCGCGCACTTCGCAGCAGGCAGCCGACGCGCTGGGCGTCGAGGTCGGCCGGATCGCCAAGTCGCTGGTCTTCCGCGCCGTCACCTCGTCGTCCGCCGTGCTGGTGATAGCGGCCGGCGACCGGCGTGTCGACGAGCGGCGCGTCGCCGCAGCGCTCGGCGAGCCGATCGAGCGCGCCACGCCCGAGTTCGTCCGCGCGCACACCGGCTTCGCGATCGGCGGCGTGGCTCCGGTCGGCCACCCGCAATCGCTGGCGACGTTCGTCGACGCTTCGCTGCGCCGCTTCGACCAGGTGTGGGCGGCGGGCGGCACGCCGCACTGCGTCTTCCCGATCGCGCCTGCCGACCTGGTCATCGCCAGCGGCGGTCGCGAGATCGAGATCGGCTGATGGACGCGAACTTCGTCTCCGCGGTCGTTCTGCTGCTGATCGTCTGCGATCCGATCGGCAACATCCCGATCTTCGTCAGCGCGCTGCAGGACGTGCCGCGCGAGCGGCGGCGGGCGATCATCCTGCGCGAGTGCCTCATCGCTTCTGCGGTGCTGGTGGCCTTCGCCTTCGTCGGTGGTCCGTTCCTGCGGCTGCTTGGCCTGTCGGAACTGAGCCTGCAGATCGGCGGCGGGGTGGTGCTGATGCTGGTCGCCCTGCGGATGGTGTTCCCCACCGCCGAGGGCGTGTTCGGCCAGGCGCCGGGCGGCGAACCGTTCATCGTTCCGCTGGCCGTGCCGGCGCTGGCCGGCCCGTCGGCGCTGGCCACCGTGCTGCTGCTGGTGTCGCGCGATCCGGCGCGTCAGTGGCAGTGGGTGGCCGCGATCGCGGTGGTGATGGCGGTCAGCGCCGTCGTGCTGGCGTTCTCGGAGCGCATCATGCGGTTCCTCGGCGAGCGCGTCACGCTGGCCTTCGAGCGCCTGCTCGGCCTGGTGCTGGCGGCGATTGCCGTCGAGCAGATCCTGCGCGGACTGAAGACCTTCATCGCCGGCCTGTAGGGAACCGCGCCAGTGCACCTTCTGTTCGACGACGACGGCAACTTCAAGGCGGGCACGGTGCTGACCGCCCTCGACTCGTCGTTCCAGGTCGAGACCGCCAGCGGCAAGCGCACCAAGGTGCGCGCGTCACACGTGCTGCTTCGCTTCGAGTCGCCGGCGCCGGCGGCGCTGCTGGAGCAGGCGCACAGCCAGGCGGCGGCGATCGACGTCGACTTCCTGTGGGAGTGCGCGCCGCAGCAGGAGTTCGGCTTCGAGGAAATGGCCCGCGAGTATCACGGCCACAAGCCGTCGGCGGTCGAAGCGGCCGCCATCCTGCTGCGGCTGCACGCCTCGCCGGTCTATTTCCACCGCAAGGGCCGCGGCCGCTATCGCCCGGCGCCGCCGGAGATCCTCAAGCAGGCACTGGCGGCGCTCGAGCGCCGCCGCCGGCAGGAGGAGCAGAAGCAGCAGCACGTCGAGACCCTCAAGGAAGGCGGGCTGCCGCCGGCGATCGCCGCGCTGGGCGTGGCGTTGCTGGTGAAGCCGGACAAGAACGGCATCGAGTACAAGGCGGTCGAGCAGGCGGCGGGCGAACTGCACATGTCGCCGCTGCGGCTGCTGCTGGCGCGCGGCGCGATCGCCTCGCCGTACAGCTGGCACCGCGACAGCTTCCTCGCCGCGGCATTCCCGCACGGCACCAGCTTCCCGCCCAACCTGCCGTCGCCGATGCCGGCGGGCGAGGAACTGCCGCTGGCGCCGCAGGCGGCGTTCTCGATCGACGACTCGGCGACCACCGAGATCGACGATGCCTTCTCGGTGCAGTTCATCGACGATCGCGTGCGGGTCGGCATCCACATCGCGGCGCCGGCGACGGGCATCTGCCGCGGCGACGCGCTCGACCAGGTGGCGCGCGCACGGCTATCGACGATCTACGCGCCCGGCGTCAAGATCACCATGCTGCCGGAGCCGTGGATCGACCGGTATTCGCTCGCCGCCGGCAAGCTGCTGCCGGTGCTGTCGCTGTACGTCGACGTCGAGCACGACACGCTGAGCCGGATCAGCGTCGAGACGCGGCTCGAGCGGATACGGATCGGGGCCAATTTGCGCCACGACCTGCTCGACCAGCAGGTCACCGAGATGCACGTGGCGACCGGCGCGCTCGACGTGCCGCACGGGCGCGAGCTGCTGTTCCTCTGGCACCTGGCCCGTGCGCTGCTGGCCGAGCGGGAGATCGCCCGCGGCAAGCCGGAGCCGACCGGCAAGATCGACTACACCTTCGTGCTCGACGGCGAGGGCGAGCACGCCCGGGTCGCCATCCGGCAGCGCCGGCGCGGCGCGCCGCTGGACCTGATCGTCGCCGAGCTGATGATCCTGGCCAACAGCCACTGGGCCGGCTGGCTTGCAGAGCTGAAGCGAGCCGGCATCTACCGCTCGCAGACGCTGCAGCGGGTCGGCAGCCGCTGGCTGCCGGGCCGCGTGCGCATGAGCACGGTGCCGGCGCCGCACGAGAGCATCGGCGTGCCGTACTACACCTGGTGCACGTCGCCGTTGCGCCGCTACGTCGATCTGGTCAACCAGCAGCAGCTGGTGGCTGCGGTTCGCGGCGAGGCAGCGCCGTACCCGGCCAACGATGCCGACCTCTACGGCATCGTCTCCTCGTTCGATGCCGCCTACGCGACCTACGGCGAGTTCCAGGAGCGGCTCGAGCGCTACTGGTGCCTGCGCTGGCTGCGGCAGGAGGGGGTGTCCCGAGTCGCGGCCACCGTGCTGAAGCCGGACCTGCTTCGCATCGACGACATGCCGCTGCTGACGAGGGCTGTTGGCCTGCCGATGCTCGAACGTGGCCAGCGGGTCGAGCTCGACGTGCTCGACATCGACGAGGTCGACCTGACCGTCGAGCTGCGTCTGCGCCGCGTGCTGCAGGAGGCGGCTGGCCGGATCGACGAGCTCGACGAGGAGACGACGGAGGCTGCTGGGGCAAACGGCGAGGCAGCGGCGGCCCCTTCGGCCGATCTACCGCAAGCTGGCTAGCTTGCCGGCGGCGCCGGCGGGCGCCGTCGATACAATCGGCTGGCGATCTTCCCTGCGAGGCTGAGGCGCCGGCGAGAGGATGCAGTCCCTACCGCACAAGAACCGCATGCTCGTCACCGCGCTCGGCGTGTCGCTCGCCGTGCACGCGCTGGCGCTCGCGGTCCGCTTCGTCGACCCCGAGCGGCTGCGGCTGCGGTCGACTGACCCGTCGCTCGAGATCATCCTGGTCAATGCGCGTTCGCTGGTCCGGCCGAGCCAGCCGGAGGCCTATGCCCAGGCGAACCTCGACGGCGGCGGCGCGAACGACGCCGGGCGGCGCAGTTCGCCGCTGCCGAACCTGATGCAGCAGCGCGACGGCGAAACGCTCGAGAAGGCGCAGGCACGGGCCGAGCGGCCGAAGCAGCAGCTGCAGAAGCTGGCCGTGCGCGACAGCGGCGAGCTGAGCGTCACCAGCACCGAGCGCCCGGCGCCGGCGGACGTCGCCGCCGGTGGAACCGCCGACAGCACGCTCGATGTGTTGGCGCGCATGCAGGCGGAAATATCGAAGCGCATTTCCGACTACCAGAAGCGGCCGCGCCGTCACCACTTCATGCCCAGCACGTCGGAGTACCGTTATGCGCGCTATGTCGAGGACTGGCGCGCCTGGGTGGAACGAATCGGCAATGAGCACTATCCTGAGGAAGCACGGGGGCGTGTGTATGGCGCGCTGCGGATGACGGTGGTCGTCGGCGCGGACGGCCGGCTGGTGCAGGCGGTGATCGAGGAGCCGTCGGGCTCGGCCGTGCTTGATCGCGCCGCCCGGCACATCGTTAAGCTTGCGGCGCCGTTCCCGCCGTTTCCGCCGGAAATAGCGCGCGACACTGACATACTGGAAATCACGAGAACGTGGATCTTCACCAATGACAAGTTCGCCACCCGCAGCGGCGGCCGCACGGTTCCGCCCTGAGCGATGAAGCAGCCCGACAAGTACGCCGTGGTCGGCAATCCGATCGCGCACAGCAAGAGCCCGCAGATCCACCGGCTGTTCGCCCAGCAGACGCATCAGTCGATCACCTACGAGAAGCTGGAAGCGCCGCTCGATGGCTTCGAGGAGTTCGCCCTCGGCCTGCGCGAGTCGGGCTACCGCGGCCTGAACGTGACGATCCCCTTCAAGCTCGACGCCGCCAAGCTGGCCGACCGGCTGACGCCGCGGGCGCGGCTCGCCGGCGCCGTGAACACGCTTAAGTTCGACGGCGAGGCGATCACCGGCGACAACACCGACGGCGTCGGCTTCGTGCGCGACGTCACGCAGCGGCTGAAGTTCCACATTCAGGGCTCGTCGATCCTCGTGATCGGCGCCGGCGGCGGCGTCCGCGGCCTGATCGGCTCGCTGCTCGAGGAGAAGCCGAAATGGATCGCGGTGGCCAACCGTACCCATGACCGCGCGCAGGAACTGGCCGACGAGTTCGGCGTCCTGGCGCTGAGCTTCGACGAGGTGCCTGCCGAGCATTTCGACCTCGTCATCAACGGCACCGCGACCAGCCTCAGCCACACCACGCCGCCGATCGACGCCGAGACCTTCGACGACTGCACCCTCGCCTACGACCTGCTGTACGCGCCGGCGCCGACGCCGTTCATGCAGCTGGCCAGCCGCGGCGGCGCGCGCAAGGTCAGCGACGGGCTCGGCATGCTGATCGAGCAGGCGGCCGAGTCGTTTCATCTCTGGCGCGGCATGCGGCCCGATACGGCGCCGGTGTTCAAGGAACTGCGCCGGCTGCTCAACGCCGAGACCGCGTCGGAGGGCGCCGCGGCGCGATGAAGCTGGGCTGGGCCGGCCGCTGGCTGTGGCGGCTGGCGCTGCTTGCCGGTGCCGCCGTTGCGCTGCTGCAGCTGTGGTACCTGGGATGGGTCGTCGCCTATCGCTGGATCGACCCGGGCGAGACGGCCTTCATGTCGCGCGAGCGGGCGCGCATCGAGAAGCTCCGCCCGGGCGGCGGGCTGAAGCACCTATGGGTCGACTACGGTGCGATCTCGCCGAACCTTAAGCGCGCCGTCATCGCCGCCGAGGACGCCCGCTTCATCGAGCACGAGGGCGTCGACTGGGAGGCGATCCAGAAGGCGCTCGAGGACAACCGCAGGCGCGGCCGTCCGGCGCGCGGCGGCAGCACGATCTCGCAGCAGCTGGCCAAGAACCTGTTCCTGTCGTCCGAGCGCAGCTACCTGCGCAAGGGGCAGGAGCTGGTCATCACCTACATGATCGAGGCGCTGTGGGGCAAGCGGCGGATTCTGGAGGTCTACCTGAACGTCGCCGAGTGGGGCGACGGCGTCTTCGGTGCCGAGGCGGCGGCGCGCCACTATTTCCGCACCTCGGCGTCGCGCCTCGGCGCCGAGGAGTCGGCGCGGCTGGCAGTGATGTTGCCGCGGCCGAAGTTCTACGACCGCAACCGGGGTTCGGAGTATCTGGCCCGGCGCACGGCGACGATCCTGCGCTACATGGGCGACGCATCGATTCCATGACGGCAGCGGCGGCAGCCGGCCGGCGGTGTCGGCAGCCTAGAATCCGCCGGCAATGAACGAAGCAGTGCTCGAGAAGGCGTCGGCCCAGACGTCCCGTCCCGCGCGCGATCCGGAGGAGGCGCAGCGCGCGCTGCTGCGCGTGCAGGCGGTGCTCGACAAGCAGCAGCGCGTCGAGGCGCTGATGCAGCGCGAGCACCTGCAGCAGGAACAGAAGAAGCCGCTGGTCGAGTCGCTGGTCCATCGGCAGCACCTGACCGAGCTGAAGTCGATCGTCGACGGCCTGCACCCGGCCGACATCGCCTACGTCCTCGAGGCGCTGCCGCCCGAGGAGCGCCTGCTGGTCTGGGACAGCGCCAAGGCCGAGATCGACGGCGTGGTGCTGCTCGAAGTCTCGGAAGCGGTGCGCGAGTCGCTGATCGCAGCGATGGACCCGCCGGAGCTGGAGGCGGCCGCGCGCACGCTGGAGGCCGACGAGCTGGCCGACCTGGCGCCGGCGCTGCCCGCCGATCTGGTCGAGCGGATCTCGCGCGACCTGACTGCCAAGGAGCGGGCGCAGCTGGACGCGGCGCTCAGCTACCCGGAGGAGTCGGTCGGCGCGCGGATGGACTTCGAGCCGCTGTCGATCCGCGACGACGTCACGCTCGAGGTCGTGCTGCGCTACCTGCGCCGCTTCGACGAGCTGCCCGGCCACACCGACCAGGTGTTCGTGGTCGACCGCGAGGGCCTGCTCAAGGGCGCGCTGCCGCTCGACCGGCTGCTGATCAACGAGCTGGACACCGAGGTGGTGTCGGTGATGAGGACGGACATCCTGACGCTGTCGCCGATGGACGATGCCAGCGAAGCGGCGCAGGCGTTCGAGCGCTACGACCTCGTCTCGGCACCGGTGGTCGACGCCAACGGCCGCCTGGTCGGCCGGCTGACGGTCGACGAGGTGGTCGACGTGATCCGCGAGGAAGGAGAGCAGGAGGCACTGGCCAAGGCCGGCCTGCGCGAGGAAGAGGACCTGTTCGCCAGCGTCTGGCAGTCGGCGCAGAACCGCTGGCTGTGGCTGGGCGTGAACCTGTGCACCGCGTTCTTCGCCAGCCGGGTGATCGATGCCTTCGAAGGCACGATCACCAAGGTGGTTGCGCTGGCGGCACTGATGCCGATCGTCGCCGGCATCGCCGGCAACTCGGGCAACCAGACGCTGACGCTGCTGGTGCGCTCGATCGCGCTCGGCCAGGTGATCGGCGACAACCAGCGACGCCTGGTGATGAAGGAGATCGCCATCGCGCTGCTCAACGGCGCGGTCTGGGGCGGCATCGCCGCGCTGTTTGCCTACACGCTGTATCGCGACTCGCCGTACGGCCTCCAGCTGGGCATCGTGATGTTCCTGGCGATGATCCTGAACATGCTGGTCGGGGCGGCGGTGGGGCTGGCCGTGCCGATGGTGCTGCGCGCGGCAGGCCGCGATCCGGCCATCGGCGGCTCGGTGCTGCTGACCTTCAGCACCGATTCCGGGGGCTTCTTCATCTTCCTCGGGCTGGCGACGCTGGTGTTCCGCTAGCCGCCGGCCGGCTTGCCGGCCGTCCGGCCCGAGGTGGCGCGGTTCTTCCTCTTGCGGCTGCGCTTGCTCGGCGTCTTTGTCGCGCCGCTGTCCTTGGCTGCCTCGGCCGTCCTCGCCGGCGGCTGCGCCGCCGGCTGGCCGGCGCAGGTGATCGCCAGCGCGTCGTCGATCCGCCTCAGCCGCGCCCGCAGGTCAAGCGTGTAGGCGGCCTGCGGCCGGCCGCGCACGATCGCGTAGTCGTCCGCCAGCCCGTCGCCGCACATGCGGCTGCGCACGAACGGGCTGAGCTGCGCGCGCGGGTCCTCGCCGGTGGCCTCGCAGGCGAGTTCGCCGAGCCACAGCCGGCGCGCCTGCGAGAAGTGCTCGGCCCACTGCCGCCCGGTGTCGATGTCACGCGACTGGCAGTGCGCCGCGGCGAGGCCGGCCCAGGCCAGTTCATTGCTGGCTTCCGCGCGCGGCATGGTGGCGGCGAAGCGGAACCGGTCCACCGCCACCTTGAGGTCGCCAGCCTGCAGCGCGGTCTCGCCGTCGCACAGGGCCTGCGCGTAGCCGTCGAGGCTGGCGGCGCCCGCCGGGCACAGGCCGAGCCCGCGCTTCGGCGGCGTCTGGGCCTGTCCCGCGGCGCAGATCGCCGCCAGCGCAGCCAGCAGCGCAGTTGCCCGCCGCAGCGACGCCATCGTTCAGCGGACGCGGCGGACCGTGAATTCCTCCTGGATGTTGTCCTTGTAGTAGCTCGTTGGACTGGCGGAGGAAAGGAAGCGGCGGGCGATCTCCTCGCCGACGGCGGTGTGCTGGATCACCGAGCCGTCGTCGAACTCGATCTCGAGCACACGCGCGCCGCGGTCGTAGCCGGCCGACTTGATGCCGCCGCGGCGGATCGGTTTGCGTTCGATGGCCATCTGCTTGCGCCTCCCGCGATCAGAGTCCCAGATCTTTCCACATCCGGTCGACGCGCGCCCTGACGCCGGCGTCCATGGCAATCGGCCGGCCCCACTCGCGGGAAGTCTCGCCCGGCATCTTGTTGGTGGCGTCGAGCCCCATCTTGCTGCCGAGCCCGGACACGGGCGAGGCGAAGTCGAGGTAGTCGATCGGCGTGTTCTCCACCAGCACCGTGTCGCGCGCCGGATCCATCCGGGTGGTGACCGCCCAGACCACCTCCTTCCAGTCGCGGGCATCGACGTCCTCGTCGACGACGATGATGAATTTCGTGTACATGAACTGGCGCAGGAAACTCCAGACGCCGAACATCACCCGCTTGGCGTGTCCGGGGTACTGCTTGCGCATCGACACCACGGCCATCCGGTAGCTGCAGCCCTCGGGCGGCAGGTAGAAGTCGACGATCTCCGGAAAAGTCCGCCGCAGGATCGGCACGAACACCTCGTTCAGGGCCACGCCCAGCACGGCCGGCTCGTCCGGCGGCTTGCCGGTGTAGGTCGAGTGATAGATCGGCGCGCGGCGCGTCGTGATCCGCTCGACCGTGAACACCGGGAAGCGCTCGACCTCGTTGTAATAGCCGGTGTGGTCGCCGAACGGCCCCTCGAGCGCGGTTTCGTAACCGGCGTTGGCCGCGCTGATCTCGCCGCTGGCGTTGGCCGGGTCCGGCCGGATCTGCCCTTCGAGGACGATCTCGGCAGTGGCGGGCACCTGCAGGTCGCTGCCCAAGCAACGGACCGTCTCGGTGCGGGCGCCGCGCAGCAGGCCGGCGAACTGGTACTCCGACAGCGTGTCCGGCACCGGCGTCACTGCGCCGAGGATCGTCGCCGGATCGGCACCGAGGGCCACCGCAATCGGAAATGGCTGCCCAGGACGGGCAAGCCGGTGGTCGCGGAAGTCCAGCGCTCCTCCGCGGTGGGCCAGCCAGCGCATGACCAGCCGGTTCGGGCCGATGACCTGCTGGCGGTAGATGCCGAGGTTCTGCCGCTTCTTGTGCGGTCCGCGGGTGATCACCAGACCCCAGGTGATCAGCGGCCCGGCGTCCCCCGGCCAGCACGTCTGGACCGGCAGACCGCCGAGGTCGACGTCCTTGCCTTCCCGAACGACCTCCTGGCAGGCTGCCGACCGGACGCTCCTGGGGGCCATGTCCCACAGCGCCGACTTCAGCATCGCCACCTTGCCCAGGGCGTCCTTCAGCCCGCGCGGCGGCTCCGGCTCCTTCAGCGCCGCCAGCAGCTCGCCGATGTCGCGCAGTGCCGCCACGTCCTCCGCCCCCATGCCGCGGGCGACCCGGCGAGCCGTACCGAAGAGATTTGCCAACACCGGCATCGCGCCGTTCGTCGGCTGCTCGAAAAGCAGGGCGGGTCCTCCAGCGCGAAGCGTGCGGTCGCAGATCTCCGTCATCTCGAGGACCGGAGATACCGGCACACGCACCCGTCGAAGGTCTCCGTCGGCTTCGAGCTTGGCAATGAAGTCGCGCAGGTCGGCGTATTTCATATCATTTGCACGCTTTTGTCGCCTTCTTATCGGGGGCGGCTGGGCTCAAGAAAGACGCGCGGTGCCGGCGCCGATTGGCCCGCAGGCGATGTACAGGCGGCAACGGAACCCCTAGAGCCTGGATTCCATAGCGGCGAGTCCCGCGGCCCGCATGTTCTGCTACGATGTTGCATCGCATCAAATCTGGCTAAGCCTTTCGGTTCATCGGTATTGTCCCGATCTAGAAGCAACGCGGGTCGTGCCGGGCATGTCGAAATGGCGTGCTGCCGACGCGGCGCGAGAGCGGGCGGTGAATCAATCCGCCAATTCTGACGGGAAGTTTGACCGGCGTGCTGATGCCGGCGGCGGACCCCGTGGCGGGCTGGCTGAAGCCAGCTCGGCAGTGAGCGGAGCGCAACGAATCCGCGTGACGTACCAACCTGTGAGTGAGGACAGCCGGCCCCTGGCCGGCGGCCGCTCAGCATAAGGAGGCACGGATGTCTCTATTGATGGTTAGGGCCTGGAGCCCGGCTGCGGCGGCGCTGGCGACCGCTGGACGCGATGCGGCGCTCGGTGCGGCCATCCTCGGGCGCGGTGCGGTCGGCCTGACGGGAGTCGCCACGCTGGCCTTGGCGCTGGTGCTCCTCTCCAGCGACGATGCGCGCGAGCGGGTGATTGCCGCCGCGGTGTCTGCCACCGGAGAGGTCGTCGCCGCCACCGAGGCGCCGTCCGACACGCCTGTCGGCGATGCGCCGAGGGCCGAGCAGCGCTGGAGCGACTGGCTGGCGGTGCACCGCCGGTCGGGCTCGGCAGAGCCCGCGCAGGAGCACGTGACGCGCTACCTGTCGCGCCGCTACCGGGTGGCCGAGAACGCCGTGCGTCAGATCGTCGGCCAGGCGTTCGTCACGGGACGCTCGCTCGATCTCGACCCGTTGCTGATCCTGGCGGTGACGGCCGTGGAGTCGAGCCTCAATCCGTTCGCCCAGAGCCCCGTCGGCGCCGAGGGCCTCATGCAGGTCATGACGCGCGTGCACAGCGACAAGTTCGCCATGCATGGAGGCGATCACGCCGCCCTCGACCCGATCGCCAATCTCACGGTCGGCTCGGAGATCCTGCGCGACCTGATCCGCCGTGGCGGGTCCGTTGAGCGTGGGCTGCAGCTGTATGTCGGCGCCGGCAACCTGCCGGACGACGGGGGCTACGCGGCGCGCGTGCTCGGCGAGATGGGACGGATCAGGCTCGCCGCCGCTGGCGCCGTCCGCGAGGCGCTGACGGCGAGCCGACGCGCAGATGCCTCGGCGGCGCAGGGCGTCGCCACGCCTGCCGGCGCGCCGGCGCCTGCCGCCGCTGCACCGGCAGGCGGCAGCGCTGAACGCCGCGCGACCTGACGGCCGTCGCGGGCCTCTTTGGCGCAGCCGGTCGCGGCCGGCGCCCTACCGCCGGCCGCGGAGATACCGATCCATGCGGTTGACCGCTTCTTCGAGCCTTTCGCGCCTGTTCGCGTAAGAAAGGCGCACGTACCTCGCGGTCTCCGCGGCGCCGAAGTCACGCCCCGGCACCACGCACACCCCGGTCTCGCGCAACAGGTCGAAAGCGAAGTCCCAGCTGTTGGCGGCCAGCCGATCGACCCCCGCATAGATATAGAAGGCGCCGTCCGGAACCACCGGCACCTCGAAGCCCAGGTCGCGAAGGGCCGGCACCAGGAAGTCGCGCCGCCGGCGGAACTCGTCGCGGCGCTCCTCGTAGATGGCCAGCGCCTCGGTCGAGAAGCAGGCCAGCGCCGCGTGCTGGGCGATGGCCGAGGGGCAGATGAACAGGTTCTGCGCCAGCTTTTCCAGTGTCGGAACGAGTCCGCGCGGCGCCACCAGCCAGCCCAGCCGCCAGCCGGTCATGTTGAAGTACTTGGAGAAGCTGGCGAGCGCAACGACGTCCTCGCCCAGTCCGAGCACCGTCGACGGTGCGTGGTCATAGGTGAGGCCCTGATAGATCTCGTCGACGATCAGGAAACCGGCGCGAGCGCGAACACGCTCGGCGATCGCGGCGAGCACCGGCGCGTCGATCGACGTCCCGGTGGGGTTCGACGGGGAGGCAAGCAGGACACCGGCGGTTCGCTCGCTCCATGCGTCGTCGATCATCGCGGGTGTCGGCTGGAACCTCGTCGCGGCGGAGCAGGGCAGCAGCTGCGCGCGGGCTTCGAGCACTGCCGCGAAATGCCGGTTGCACGGGTAGCTGGGGTCGGGCATGAGGACGGTGCGGTCGCGCTCCAGAAGCGCGGCCAGGGCCAGCAGCAGTGCGCCGGAGGCGCCGGCGGTGACAACGACCCGCTGCGGGTCGACGACCAGCCCGAACCGGCGCGCGTAGTCGCCGGCGATCGCCTCGCGCAGCTCGTCGGTTCCCAGTGCCGGCGTGTACTTCGTCAGGCCCGTGCGGATGGCCCGCAAGGCGGCGTCCTGTACCGGCGCCGGCGCCGTGAAATCCGGTTCGCCGATGCTCAGGTGCACGATCGATCGGCCGGCATCGGCCAGGCGCTGCGCCTCCTTGACGATCTCCATGACGTAGAAGGGCTCGATGCCCCGCGCCCGCGCGGCCACGTGTTGCGTCACCGCCCGCCTCCGTGCTCACCGGGCGCACCGTCCCGGGTCCCGGCGGTGCCGTCCCTGGACGAGGCCGTGCCGGCGCGACCGGATCGGTCAGGCAAGAGCAAGCCCGGCCGTTGGGCCGACCCGGAATCGGCAGGCGACCGCAGGGGCGGGCCTAGCTGCGGGTCGCTGCGCCCGGCCGTCGCGACAGGCTCGCCGAAGACGCCGATGCCGATCCCAGCGGTGTCCGATCGACGAGCAGTCGCTTGTTCAGGTCGCAAGTTCATTCGGCTCAATATCGGTCCCGAGGTGAGTGGGCGCTGACTTTCAGCGGCCAGCTTCTGGAGCGTGATTCGGAGCCCCGTCGCCCGGACGCAGACGGCCACGATAATGCGCCTTCTGCCGGCCCGCGAGGTACCCGTACCCGAATGCCAACCGACGAAGAGAACGCCGATCTGAAACGCGCTGCACTCGAGTACCACGAGCAGCCGCGCCCGGGAAAGATCTCGGTCACGCCGACCAAGCAGCTGGTCAATCAGCGCGACCTGGCGCTGGCCTATTCGCCCGGCGTGGCCGCCGCCTGCGAGGCGATCACCGCCGACGCCGGCAGCGCCTCGCGCTACACGGCGCGCGCCAACCTCGTCGGTGTCGTCACCAACGGCAGCGCAGTGCTCGGACTGGGCGACATCGGCGCGCTGGCGGCCAAGCCGGTGATGGAAGGCAAGGGCGTGCTGTTCAAGAAGTTCGCCGGCATCGACGTGTTCGACATCGAGATCGACGAGCACGACCCGGACAAGCTGGTCGAGATCATCGCGGCGCTCGAGCCGACCTTCGGCGGCATCAACCTCGAGGACATCAAGGCGCCGGAGTGCTTCTACATCGAGCGCCGGCTGCGCGAGCGGATGAAGATCCCGGTGTTCCACGACGACCAGCACGGCACCG
>CP070661.1:2788347-2839953 GCA_020355165.1 Burkholderiales bacterium | reverse complement strand
GGCGTCCGCTGCATCGGCGCCTCGCTCATGCGGAGACGAGGAAGTCGCGGCTCGTCGGGCCGTGACCGAGGCGGTGCGGGTCCTTCGGACAAGGTTGACGTAACGGCAACGGTGGCATAGCTTGCTGTGTGTCAAGCCCGCCCGGCAGCCGCTTTGCCAAACTGCAGTGCCGCCGCCGGCACCTCCGTATAATCCCGCTGCGAATCAAGGGCTTATGCACCTCCTGACTCTCGGGCTCAACCACCAGACCGCGCCGCTTGCGCTGCGCGAACGGGTGGCGTTCGTGCCCGAGGAGATCGGCGGCACGATCGCCCGCATGCGCGAGCGGCTGTCGGACGCGAGCCGTGGCCGGCTGAGCGAGGCGGCGATCGTGTCGACCTGCAACCGCACCGAGCTTTACTGCGCGGTCGAGCAGCCGCACTCGGCGGGGCCGGCGCTTGCCGATTTCGTCGCCGAGGAGAAGCGGCTCGACACCGACGAGTTCCGCCGCTCGGCCTACCTGCTGCCGCAGGCCGACGCGGTGCGGCACGCCTTCCGGGTGGCCAGCGGCCTCGATTCGATGGTCCTGGGCGAACCGCAGATCCTCGGCCAGATGAAGCAGGCCGAGCGGCTGTCGCGCGAGGCCGGCGGCCTCGGCCTGCTGCTCAATCACCTGTTCCAGCGCACCTTTGCAGTGGCAAAGGAAGTGCGCTCGAGCACCGAGATCGGCGCCCACTCGGTGTCGATGGCCGCCGCCGCCGTGCGCGTCGCCGAGCGCATATTCGGCGAGCTGACCGACAGCGAGGTGCTGCTGGTCGGCGCCGGCGAGATGATCGAGCTGACGGCGACCCACCTCGCCGCCCGCCGGCCGAAGACGATGACGGTCGCCAACCGGACCGTCGAACGCGCGGCCAGCCTCGCCCACCGCTTCCAGGGCCAGGCAATGCCGCTGGCCGATCTGCCGGAGCAGCTGGCGCGCTTCGACATCGTCGTCTCGTGCACGGCGAGCACGCTGCCGATCATCGGCCTGGGGATGGTCGAGCGGGCGGTCAAGCACCGCCGCCACCGGCCAATGTTCATCGTCGATCTGGCGGTGCCGCGCGACGTCGAGCAGGAAGTGGCGCGCCTGCAGGACGTGTACGTCTACACGGTCGACGACCTCGGCAAGATCGTTGCCACCGGCACCGAGAGCCGCCAGGCGGCAGTCGCCCAGGCCGAGGCGATCATCGAGACGCGCGTGCGCGACTTCGACGCCTGGATCCGCACCCGCGCCGCGGTGCCGGTGATCCAGGGGCTGCGCAGCCGTGCCGAGAGCCTGACCGCGCACGAGATCGACCGCGCCAAGAAGCTGCTCGCCCGCGGCGAGCCGCCGGAGGCGGTGATCGAGCAGCTGGCCCAGGCGCTGACCAACAAGTTCCTCCATGCGCCGGTCTCGGCGCTGCACCAGTCGGCCGGCCAGGACGAAGCCTCGCGCGCGCAGCTCGTGTCGCTGCTGTCGCGCTTCTACTCCCACCCCGAGCACTAGCTGGCCGCGGTCTGGGCGCGAGCCGGCGCCGCCGGCGCGCCGCCGTTGCCGCCGTCACATCCGTCACCATGAAGCCCTCGATGCAGACCAAGCTCGCCCAGCTGGCGAAGCGGATGACCGAGATCGACGCGCTGCTGTCGCGCGAGGACGCCGCGCGCGACATGGAGCGCTTCCGCGGCCTTGGCCAGGAGCGCGCCGAGATCGAGCCGGTGGTGGCCGGGTTTCACGACTACAACCGGGCCCAGGCCGACCTGCTCGCGGCGCAGGAGATGCTGGCCGACCCGGACATGAAGGTGCTGGCCGAGGAGGAGATCCACGCCGCGCGCAGCCGCATCGAGACGCTGGAAGGCGAGCTGCAGCGCCTGCTGCTGCCGAAGGACCCGAACGACGAGCGCAACGTCTTCCTCGAGATCCGCGCCGGCACCGGCGGCGAGGAATCGGCGCTGTTCGCCGGCGACCTGCTGCGCATGTACATGCGCTACGCCGAGCGCAATCGCTGGCGCACCGAGATTATTTCGGCCAACGAGTCCGACCTCGGCGGCTACAAGGAGGTGATCGTCCGCATCGAGGGGGCGGGTGCCTACTCGAAGCTGAAGTTCGAGTCCGGCGGCCACCGCGTGCAGCGCGTGCCGGAGACCGAGGCGCAGGGCCGCATCCACACCTCCGCCGCCACCGTCGCCGTCCTGCCGGAAGCCGACGAGATCAGGGACGTGAAGATCGACCCGGCCGAACTGCGCATCGACGTGTTCCGCGCCTCGGGCGCCGGCGGCCAGCACGTGCAGAAGACCGAGAGCGCGGTCCGCATCACGCACCTGCCCACCGGCATGGTGGTCGAGTGCCAGGACGAGCGCTCGCAGCACAAGAACCGCGAGCGGGCGATGAAGGTGCTGGCGGCGAGGCTGATGGACCGGCAGGTGCGCGAGCAGCAGGCCAAGGAGGCCTCGCAACGCAAGAGCCTGATCGGCTCCGGCGACCGTTCGGAGCGCATCCGCACCTACAACTTCCCGCAGGGCCGGGTCACCGACCACCGCATCAACCTGACGCTGTACAAGATCGACCAGATCATGGACGGCGACCTGTCGGAGCTGACCGCCGCGCTGACCGCCGAGCACCAGGCTGAACTGCTCGCCGCGCTCGGCGAATCGGGCTGACGCCGATGCGGGCGATCGCATTGCGCGGCGGCGACGCGCCGGGCCGGCCGCGGTGAGATCGGTCACGGAACTGCTGGCCGGCACGGCCCTGCCACGCGCGGAAGCACGGCGGCTGCTCGCCGGCGCGCTCGGCGTATCGATCGAGGCGCTGATCGCCCGGCCGGAGCAGGCCGTCGGCGACGAGGCCGCGGCACGCTTCGCCGAGCTGGCGGATCGCCGGGCGCGCGGCGAACCGCTCGCCTACCTGCTCGGCGAGAGGGAGTTCTACGGCCGCCGCTTTGCGGTTTCGCCGGCCGTGCTGGTGCCACGGCCCGAGACCGAACTGCTGGTCGATGTCGCGCTGCGGCTGCTGCGGCGGCGACCGGCGCCGCGCGTGCTCGACCTAGGCAGCGGCTGCGGCTGCATCGCCATCACGCTGGCGCTCGAGTGCCCGCTGGCCGCGGTGGTTGCCGCCGACCGGTCGGCCGAAGCGCTCGCCGTGGCCCGCGCCAACGCAACGCAGCTGGGCGCCGGCGTCGAGCTGCGGCTCAGCGACTGGTACAGCGACGTCGGCGGCCGTTTCGACCTGATCGTCGCCAATCCACCCTATGTCGCCGCGGCCGATCCGCACCTGCGCGAACTGCAGCACGAGCCGCGACATGCGCTCGTTGCCGGCGCCGATGGCCTCGCCGATCTCCGCCGCATCGTCGCCGGCGCGCCGGTCCACCTGAACTCCGGCGGCTCGCTGGCGGTCGAGCACGGACATGACCAGGGAGCAAGCGTGCGCGAACTGTTCGCTCGGGCCGGTTTCGTCGACATCGAAACGCAGCGCGATCTCGCGGGAATCGAGCGCGTCTGCGCCGGCTGGCTGCTCGCAACCCCGGTTTGACGCCTGCCGGGGCGATTCCTACACTGCCGCGCACTATCGACGAACCACTCAACGCCGTTTGCCATGGACGCCAAGGAATTCATCCGCAAGACCGTCACCGAGCACCCGGTCGTGCTCTTCATGAAGGGCACCGCGCAGTTCCCGCAGTGCGGGTTTTCGGGCCGCGCGATCCAGATCCTGAAACAGTGCGGGGTCAAGAACCTCGTCACCGTGAACGTGCTCGAAGACGAGGAGGTCCGCCAGGGCGTCAAGGACTACGCCAGCTGGCCGACCATCCCGCAGCTGTACGTGAAGGGCGAGTTCGTCGGCGGCTCGGACATCATGATGGAGATGTTCGAGTCCGGCGAACTGAAGGAAGTGCTCGACAAGGCGCAGGCCGCTTGACCGCCGCCGAGCCGCGGCGGCTGATCGTCGCGATCACCGGTGCCAGCGGCGCCATCTACGGCGTGCGGCTGCTGCAGCGGCTGCGCGAGATCGGCGGCATCGAGACGCACCTGATCGTTTCCGCCGCCGGCGTACTGAACGCGCATCAGGAACTCGGGCTGAAGCGCGGCGACCTCGAGTCGCTGGCCGACGTGGTGCACAACGTCAACGACATCGCCGCGCCGCCGGCGTCGGGCTCGTTTCGCACCATCGGCATGGCGATCGCGCCGTGCTCGGTCAAGACGCTGGCCGCCTGCGCCACCGGGCTGGCCGACAACCTGATCACGCGCGCCGCGGATGTCTGCTTCAAGGAGCGGCGGCGCGTCGTGCTGATGTTGCGCGAAACGCCGCTGAACCTGGCGCACATCCGTGCGATGGAGACGGTGACGCTGATGGGCGGCGTCGTCTTCCCGCCGGTGCCGGCGTTTTACCAGCGGCCGACGTCGATCGAGCAGATGGTCGACCACAGCCTGTCCCGCGTGCTGGATCTCTTCGGCATCGACAACGCGCTGGCACCGCGCTGGGGCGGGATGGACGGCGGCGCCGAATAAGCGGCGGCGCCGTTTCGCCGACGGCGCACGGAAGGCGTCCTAATGCGCCAGGGCGGCACGGCTTGCACCGGCAGGCTGACGATTGCGGGGCGTACCTCGCCCGAGTGGCGACCCTAGAAGTACCTCCAAAGGGCGCGCACCCGGTCGCGCCCGAACCGATCGGCACAAGCTTCGTAGACGACGTCGAGATGCTTGCGCGCAGCCCGGCGGAAGTCCGGGTCGATCTCGCCGATGTCCGGCGCCGCGTTAATCCGGGCCGAGAAGTCGGCCGGCCTGACCTCGACATCGAGGAAGCGGCAGATGACTTCGACCGAACTTGCCTGGAACAACTCCTCGTAGAAGAGAACGAGCAGTTCCTCGGCTTCGAACTCGCCTTCGAGGCTGGTCAGCGTCAGGTCGTATCGCGTCCGCAGCTCGATGCCCGGCGTGCTCAGCGCGGAGGCGTAGGCGTCGCTGACCTCGGCCACCCCCATGTCCTGATTCAAGCGCAGCTGCGAGTACATGCGCTCCACGGGGTCGCGCATGATGAAGACGACCTTGGGCTTCAGGTCTGACTCAAGCAGGAAGTCACGGATGAATCGAAAGCCGCTTGCCGGAATCAGGCTGTACGAAGGCGTGATTTCGCCCATCACCCGATGGCCGGGCCCGACACGACGCCTGAAGTAGGCCAGGTACGCCTCTTCCCCTAGCGACAGTTCGTACCTTTCGACCGCGATCATCAGGGCTTGCCGCTCGACAGGCTCGCCGCGCAGGATCTTGCCAAGCAGCAGGCGCAGCCGCTCGAAGCGCTTCTCGCGCGTGTGACCGCTCGCCTCCGATGCGAACATGGCATCGAAAACGTGCAGCTCCTTGTATGGCGAAATGAAGACTTCCGGATGTTGACTCAGGTAGCGATGCAGCCAGGTCGTGCCGCAGCGCTGGGCGCCCACGCCGAGGAGGAAGTTCAAGCTTGCGGTCCCTGTTGTTGGTGGCGTATCCCGTCGTCGCGCACTGCGGGGACGCGAAGGCGACCGATCCGCTTGGTGCCGGCTATCCGACTCGAACGGATGACCTATCGCTTACAAGGCGATTGCTCTACCAGCTGAGCTAAGCCGGCGACCGTCGGGCAGTTTAGCGGACACGTTCCGGCGCCAGTGCCGATAACATCGGGCACGTTCGCCCTCGCAACGTCCACTTCTGATGGCAAGACTGCTGGTCACCGGCGGCGCCGGTTACATCGGCTCGCACACTGCCGTGGCCCTGCTCGAAGCGGGCCACGAGGTGGTGAGCCTCGACAACTACTCGAACAGCTCGCCGCGGGCGCTCGAGCGGGTGAGCCGCATCGCCGGCCGGCCGCTGACGGCGGTCGAGGGCGACGTCCGCGACGCCGCGCTGCTGAAGCGGCTGTTCGCCCAGCAGCCGTTCGACGGCGTGATCCACTTCGCGGCGCTCAAGGCTGTCGGCGAGTCGGTGTCGAAGCCGCTCGCCTACTACGACAACAACGTCGCCGGCACGCTGGCGCTGCTGCAGGCGATGCAGTCGGCGGCCGTGACCTGCTTCGTGTTCAGCTCATCGGCCACCGTCTACGGCGCGCCGGACGAGCTGCCGATCACCGAGCAGGCGCCGATCCGCAGCACCAATCCGTACGGCGCCACCAAGGTGATGGTCGAGCAGATGCTGCGCGACCTCGCCGCCGCCGACGCGGCCTGGTCGGTGGTGTCGCTGCGCTATTTCAATCCGATCGGCGCCCACCCGAGCGGCGAGATCGGCGAGGACCCCAACGACATCCCGAACAACCTCTTTCCGTTCATCTGCCAGGTGGCGGCCGGCAGGCGCGAACGGCTGGCCGTGTTCGGCAACGACTGGCCGACCGCAGACGGCACCGGCGTGCGCGATTACCTGCACGTGGCCGACCTGGCGGCAGGCCACCTGCGGGCGTTCGACTTCGCGCGACGGCGCCGCGGCTTCACGCCGGTCAACCTCGGCACCGGCCGCGGCGTCAGCGTGCTGCAGCTGGTGCACGCCTTCGAGGCGGCCACCGGCCGGTCGATTCCGTTTTCGATCGTTGAGCGGCGGCCGGGCGACATCGCAGCCTGCTGGGCCGATCCGTCAGCCGCCGCGCGGCTGCTCGGCTGGCGCGCCGAGCGCAGCATCGAGCAGGCCTGTGCCGACGGCTGGCGCTGGCAGAGCCGCAATCCGGACGGCTACCGCGGCGAGGCGGCTACTTGATTCGCGTGAGCCGTGGCCGTTCAGGCGCCGGCTTGGGCGGCTCGGGCGGCTCGCCGGTCGGGCCCGCCCCGGCGACCGGCCCAGCGGCAGCCGGCGCGGCCGCGCTCATCGCCCGCGGCACCTCGAAGGCCATGCCCTGGCCGTTCTCGCGCGCGTAGATGGCGATCACCTGCGCCATCGGCACATAGACCTCGCGCGGCACGCCGCCGAATCGCGCCTGGAACGAGACCGCCTCGTTGTCGATCAGCAGCCGGCTGGTCGCCAGCGCCGAGACATTGAGCACGATCTCGCCGTTGCTGACGAATTCCACCGGCACGCGCACGGTCTCGTCGACCGCCACGGCGATGTACGGCGTGAAGCCGGAGTCCGTGCACCAGTCGAAAATGGCGCGGACCAGGTAGGGCTTGGTCGAGACCTCAGGCATGGCCGCAGTGTAGAGGCGCCGCCGTCGCCCCCTCGCGCCCGCCGCGCATCAGCGGCGCATCACCTTTTCCGAGGGCGTCAGCGCCTCGATGAACGCCGGCCGGCTGAAGATACGCTCGGCGTACTTCATCAGCGGCACCGCGCTCTTCGGCACGTCGATCCCGTAGTGGTCGAGCCGCCACAGCAGCGGCGCGATCGCCACGTCGAGCATCGAGAAGTCGTCGCCGAGCATGTACTTGTTCTTCAGCAGCACCGGCGCCAGCTGGACCAGCCGGTCGCGGATCGCCGGCTTGGCCTTGTCGATCAGCTTCGGGTTGTTGCTGTTCTCCAGCGTCTGCACGTGCACGAACAGCTCGCGCTCGAAGTTGAACAGGAACAGCCGGGTGCGTGCCCGCATCACCGGGTCGGCCGGCATCAGCTGCGGGTGCGGGAAACGCTCGTCGATGTACTCGTTGATGATGTTCGACTCGTACAGCACGAGGTCGCGCTCGACCAGGATCGGCACCTGCCCGTAGGGATTCATCACGTTGATGTCCTCGGGCTTGTTGAACAGGTCGACGTCCTTGATCTCGAAATCCATGCCCTTCTCGAACAGCACGAAGCGGCAGCGCTGCGAGAAGGGGCAGGTGGTTCCGGAGTAGAGCACCATCATCTTGAGGGGTCCTTGCAGAGAAGCAGGGCGACGGCCGCGCCGCCTACCTGATGTCCTTCCAGTACTCGCGGTTCAGCCACCAGGCGATCACGGTGAAAAACGCCAGGAACAGCAGCACCCACACGCCGATGCGCACGCGGGTCGTGGCGCTCGGGTCGGTCATGAAGGTGAGGTAGGCGACCAGGTCGGCGACCTCGCCGTCGAACTGGCGCGCCAGCGCCGGATCGGCCGGCTTGAAGGAGTAGGACGAGCCTTCCTCCGCGTGGCCCTCGATCGGCGTCCGGGTGACGGTCACGTTGCCGGCGGCGTCGAACACCGAGACCTCGCGCACCATTCCCTTGCCGCCGAGCTCGTGACGCACCCTCTCGATGGTCGCCTCGCGCGGACCCTGCCGCTGCCACAGGATGTGCGGCATGCCGATGTTCGGATAGACGACGTTGTTCCAGCCGGTCGGACTGCTGGCGTCGCGGTAGTAGCCGCGCAGCAGCGAGTACAGGTAGTCGGTGCCCTTGTAGTCGAACGAGGTGCGCGCGCGGGTGATCACCGACATGTCGGGCGGCACCTTGCCGAACCAGGCCTTGGCGTCCGCCGGTCGCATGGCGATCGCCATCGTGTCGCCGACCTTCTGCTCGCCGAAGATCAGGAAGTCGCGGATCTGCCGGTCGTCCAGACCGATCGCATTGAGCCGGTTCCAGCGCATCAGCCTGGCGCTGTGGCAGCCCATGCAGTAGTTGACGAAGGTGCGGGCGCCATTTTGCAGCGCCGCCAGGTCCTTGCCGCGCGACTCGGGCCAGGTGTCGAGGTGAACCAAGGCGCCGCTGGCGTAGGCAACGCTACTGGCCAGCAGCAGCAGGGTTGCGATCAGTTTGCTCATCTGGTCTCGCCTCCCCGCCTAGTGCGCCGCGAACGTGACGCGCTGCGGCACCGGCTTGAACTCGCCCATCCGGCTCCACCAGGGCATCAACAGGAAGAAGGCGAAGTACAGCAGCGTGCCGACCTGCGACATGCGCTCGTTGATCGGCGACGGCGGCTGCGTGCCGAAGTAGCCGAGCACCAGGAACACGACGACGAACACCATCAGCAGCCAGAAGTGCCACGCCGGCCGGTAGCGCATCGACTTGGCCGGCGACTGGTCCAGCCACGGCAGGCCGATGAAGATCAGCACCGAGGCGCCCATCAGCACCACGCCCCACAGCTTCGGGTCGAGCTTCAGCGGCCCGCCGACCATCAGCACGATCGCCACGGCGGCCACGGCCAGCACGGCGTACTTGGCCAGGCGGCTGCGCAGCGTGAAGAACAGCAGCAGCGCGTAGATGGCCAGGCCGGCGGCCAGCGCCAGCATGAACGGCTCGGTGGTGGCGCGCAGGATCGAGTAGAAGGGCGTGAAGTACCAGACCGGCGCGATGTGCGGCGGCGTCTGCAGCGGGTCGGCCGGGATGAAGTTGTTCCACTCGAGGAAGTAGCCGCCCATCTCCGGCATGAAGAACACGACGCTGAAGAAGATGATCAGGAACACCGCCAGCCCCATGATGTCGTGCACCGTGAAGTAGGGATGGAACGGGATGCCGTCGAGCGGCTTGCCGGTCCTGCCATCGAGCGTCTCCTTGATCTCGACGCCGTCCGGGTTGTTCGAACCGACGTCGTGCAGCGCCAGGATGTGGGCGGCCACCAGCCCGACCAGGATCAGCGGGATGGCGATGACGTGGAAGGCGAAGAAGCGGTTCAGCGTCGCGTCCGAGACCACGTAGTCGCCGCGGATCAGCACCGACAGGTCGGGCCCGACCAGCGGGATCGCCGAGAAGAGGTTGACGATCACCTGCGCGCCCCAGTAGCTCATCTGGCCCCAAGGCAGCAGGTAGCCGAAGAAGGCCTCGCCCATCAGGCAGAGGAAGATCAGGCAGCCGAAGATCCAGACGATCTCGCGCGGCGTGCGGTAGCTGCCGTACAGCAGCGCCCGGAACATGTGCAGGTAGACGACGATGAAGAAGAACGAGGCCCCGGTCGAGTGCAGGTAGCGGATGAACCAGCCGCCCGGCACGTCGCGCATGATGTACTCGACCGACTCGAACGCGAAGCGCGCATCGGGCTTGTAGTTCATGGTCAGGAAGATGCCGGTGGTGATCTGCATCACCAGCACCACGATCGCCAGCGAGCCGAAGAAGTACCAGAAGTTGAAGTTCTTCGGCGCGTAGTACTCCGACAGGTGCTTCCTGTACTCGGTCATGATCGACGGCATGCGCTGGTCGATCCAGCCGAGGACGCCCTTGTATTCGGTCTTGTGCAAAGGCATGTTGCAGTTTCCTTGGCGGCGGTTCCGTGCTCGGGAAGGGAATCGGGCTGACGCCGGCGGCCGGCCCGCGCGGCGCGATGGGCCGGCTGGCGCTAGGCCTTGCTGTCGTCGCCGACCAGCACCAGCGTCTCGGACAGGTACTTGTGCGGCGGCACCTCGAGGTTGTCGGGCGCCGGCTTGTCCTTGAACACGCGACCGGCGAGGTCGAAGGTCGAGCCGTGGCACGGGCACAGGAAGCCCATGTCGTCGCCCAGCGCCAGGTTCGAGCCTGCCGCCATCGGCCCGACCGGCGAGCAGCCGAGGTGCGTGCAGATGCCGACCACGATGAGGAAATCCGGCTTGATCGAGCGCAGTTCGTTGCGCGCGTACGGCGGCGTCGGGTAGGCGGCGCGTTTCGATTCCGGATCAGCGACTCGGCCGTCGGTCTTCTTCACCGCCGCGATCATCTCGGGCGTGCGGCGCAGGACCCAGACCGGCTTGCCGCGCCACTCGACTGTCTTCATCGTGCCCGGCGCGATGTCCGACAGGTCGACCTCGACCGGCGCCCCGGCGGCCTTGGCGCGCTCCGACGGCGTGAACGAGGCGACGAAGGGCGTGGCGGCGGCCACCACGCCGGCGCCGCCGACCACGCCGGTCGTGACGAGCGCAGCGCGGCGCGCGGGATCGACGGCGTCTTGCGCGTCAGAAGCTGAAGCCATGGGAAGTCTCTGATTGCGGAAAATAGGCGGCCCTGGTCAGGGCGACCGGGGATTTTACCCGATGACCTCCCGACCGCCGGCGCCCCCTGCCCGGCGCGGCGCTGCGGCGGGCCCCGGGACCGGCACCATCCCACACAGCCGCGGTGCCGGCGTCTTGGGCAGCAGCGGGCGGGCCCGATAATCGGCCAGGCGCCTTCAGGGGCAGGCCCACGGTGCCATTGTGCGAGGGAGGGTTTCAGCGATGGGAATGATGAAGGAGTTCAGGGAGTTCGCCCTCAAGGGCAACGTGATGGACCTCGCCGTCGGCGTGATCATCGGCGGAGCCTTTGGCAAGATCGTCGACTCGCTGGTCAAGGACGTGATCATGCCGGTGGTCAACCTGATCTCCGGCGGGCAGGTCGACTTCTCCAACAAGTACTGGGTGCTTGCGGGCAACGTACCGGCGGGAGCGACGCTGGCCGAGGCACAGAAGGCGGGCACGGTGTTCGCTTGGGGCAACTTCGTCACCGTGGCGATCAACTTCGTGATCCTCGCCTTCATCATCTTCTGGATGGTCAGGACGATGAACCGCGTCAGGCGAAGCGAGCCGCCGCCCCCGCCGCCGCCGGCCGAGGACATCGTGCTGCTGCGCGAGATCCGCGACGCGCTGAAGCGCTAGGAGCCGATGCTGTCGCGACTGTGGCTGCTGTTTGCGCAGGCCACCACGGTCGGCCTGGCGCTGCTGTTCATCGTCGCCACGCTCAAGCCGCAGTGGCTGCGCGACGCGCCGGCGCCGGCGCGCGCGCCGGCGCCGCAGGTGACGATCCAGCACAGCGCGGCACCACCGGCGCCGGGCGCGGTGGCGCTCCCCTCGTACGCCGACGCCGCGCGGCGCGCGATGCCGGCCGTGGTCAGCGTCTACACCACCAAGGAGATCCGCCGCTCGCCGGCGCTGGAGGACCCGATCTTCGACCGCTTCTTCGGCGACCGCGCGCCGGGCCGCGGCGAGCGCGTGGCCGGCCTCGGCTCCGGCGTGATCGCCGCCGCCGAGGGCTACGTGCTGACCAACCATCACGTCGTCCAGGCGGCCGACGAGATCGCGGTGGCGCTCGCCGACGGCCGCCGGGTGCCGGCCTCGCTGGTCGGTGCCGACCCGGAGACCGACGTCGCGGTGCTGCGGATCGACGCGACCGACCTGCCGGTGATCACGCTCGGCTCGTCGGAGGCGCTGAAGGTCGGCGACGTGGTGCTGGCGATCGGCAACCCGTTCGACGTCGGCCAGACGGTGACCATGGGCATCGTCTCCGCCGTCGGCCGCAACAACCTCGGCATCAACCGCTACGAGAACTTCATCCAGACCGACGCCGCGATCAACCAGGGCAACTCCGGCGGCGCGCTGGTCGATACAGCCGGCAACCTGGTCGGCCTCAACACGGCGATCTACTCGCGATCCGGCGGCTCGATCGGCATCGGCTTCGCCATCCCGACCGCGATCGTCACCGAGGTGATGAAGGACCTGATCGCCAAGGGGCGCGTCACCCGCGGCTACTTCGGCATCGAGCCCGTCGACATCACACCGGAACTGGTCGCGGCGCTGAAGCTGCGCCGGGAACACGGTGTCGTCGTGCGTGGCGTGCAGCGCAACGCGCCGGCCGGCAACGCCGGCATGGAGCCGGGCGACGTGCTGCTTTCGATCAACGAAGTGCCGGTGCGCGACACCCCGGGCATGCTGAACCAGATCGCCGGGCTGGCGCCGGGCACGGTGGCGAAGGTACGGGTACAGCGCAACGGTCGCGAAGTCGACCTCAGCGTCGCCGTCGGCGAGCGGCCGGTGCCGCCGGAGCGGCGCTGAGCGGCCGCAGAGGCCGGTCAGCGGCGCTGCCGCGCCCGCATTTCCTCGGCCTTGATCCGCGCCGCCGGCTCGCCGCCGGCCGACGCCTCGACGTACCAGCGCAGCGCACGCTGGTCGTCCTGCGGCACGCCGTCGCCGTGCTCGTACATGCTCGCCAGGATGTAGGCGGCGCCGGCATCGCCCTGCTCGGCCGCCTGCCCGTACCAGTAGGCGGCCGCGGCATAGTCCCGCGGCACGCCCCGGCCGAGGTAGTACTGGGTCGCCACCGAGACCTGCGCGTCGCGCCAACCCTGGCGGGCCGCCTTCTCGTACCAAACAGTCGCCTGTGACAGTGACCGCGGCACGAGCCGCCCCTGCTCGAGCAGCGCGGCGAGGGAGAACTGCGCCCGCGCCAGCCCGTTGTCGGCCGCCCGATGCAGCCATGCCAGCCCCTGCGCCGGATCGGCGGCGATGCCGTCGCCCCTGATCAGCATCACCGCCAGGTTGAACTGCGCCACCCGCTCGTCACGTTCGGCCGCGCGGCGGAAGTAGGCGAACGCGCCCTGCGCATCGCGCGCCTGGTAGGCGGCCCAGCCACGCGCCAGGTCGGGATCGTCGTCGGGAACGATCTGCAGCTGCGCCACCGCCGGGCTGCCGAACGAGACCAGCGCTGCCAGTGCGAGGCAGGCACCCAGCCGCTGCAGGCTCATCGGCGCTGCCTTCAGCTGCCCGGGGTCGCCGAGCCGGCGGCCTCGGGATCGGCACGCTTGGCGACCAGCCGCGCCACCTGGATGCCGGCCTCGTACAGCAGGCACAGCGGCAGCGCCAGCAGCAGCTGCGAGATCACGTCCGGCGGCGTGAAGATCGCCGCCACGACGAAGGCACCGACGATCACGTACGGTCGCGATGCCTTCAGCCGCTGGACGTCGGCGATGCCGAAGCGCGCCAGCAGCACGACCACGATCGGCACCTCGAAGGTCAGGCCGAAGGCCAGGAACAGCCCGAGCACGAAGCTGAAGTAGGCGTCGATGTCCGGCGCCACATTGACCGAGGCCGGCGCGAAGTTGGCGATGAAGCGGAACACCAGGCCGAAGACGACGAAGTAGCAGTAGGCCATGCCGAGGCCGAACATGGCCACGCTCGAGGCGATGACCGGCGCCGCCAGCCGCTTCTCGTGCAGGTACAGCCCCGGCGCGACGAACGCCCACGCCTGGTAAAGGACGTACGGCAGGGCGATCAGGAAGGCGACGAACAGCGTCAGCTTCAACGGCACCATGAACGGCGTGACGACGCCGGTGGCGATCAGCTTGGTTCCGGCGGGCAGCACGCTCATCAGCGGCGCCGACAGGATGGCGAAGATGTCGCGCATGAACGGCGACAGCGCCAGGAACACCACGACGATGGCGATCGCCGCGCGCACCAGCCGCTGTCGCAGCTCGATCAGGTGCGACAGGAAGCTCTGCTCTTCGCCGGTGTCGGTGCCTTCGGCGGGCGGCTCGCCGCTCATCTGCTCACGGCTCCATCAGCGGCGGATCCGCGGCCGGTTCACGCGGGCCCGCGGCGCGTACTTGCGGCTCGTCCCCGCGTGCGCCGACGGCAGCGCCATCTGCCGCTTCAGGCGCGCCAGCTCCTCGGCCAGCTCGTCGACCGACGGGCCGGGCCTGTAGCGCTTGGGAAAGACGCTGCTGCGCCAGCTTTCGCCGGTGCCTTCCCAGGCGTAGCCGTCCGGCGCGTCCTCGCCCGGGCCCGCCGTCGAGCCGGCCGGTCCGCCTGCGGCGGTCTCGAGCGATGCCAGATCGGAGTTGACCTCGTTCAGCGACGACTGCACCGACTGCGCCGCCTGGCGCGCTTCCTCCTGCAGCTTCTTCAGTTCGGCCAGCTCGATCTCGCGATTGATGTCGCTCTTGACCTGGCTGACATAGCGCTGCGCCTTGCCGACCCACTCGCCGACCGTGCGCGCCACCCTCGGCAGGCGCTCGGGGCCGAGCACGACCAGCGCCACCGTTCCGATGACGGCCAGTTCGCCGAAACTGAAGTCGAACATGCGTCAGCCGATGCCGGGGCAGTCAGCGCCGCGCCGGCGCACTCGCGGCGCCGCCGGCCAGCCGCCGGCGCCCCACGTGGCGATCAGGACTTCTCTTTGGCCTGGACGTCGATCGTCTGGCCGGCGACCTGCTTCTTCTCTTCGACCTTCCTGGCCGCCGCGTCGACCTCGTCGGTGCCTTCCTTGATGCCTTCCTTGAAGCCCTTGATCGCGCTGCCGAGATCCTTGCCCATGTTCTTCAGCTTGCTGGTGCCGAAGACCAGGACGATGACCAGCAGGACCACCAGCCAGTGCCAGATTGAGAACGAACCCATGGTGAACTCCGGTGACGACTACAGACGTTTCCACGGCCGGGGACCGCCCAGCACGTGCACGTGCAAGTGATAGACCTCTTGCCCGCCGTCCGGGCCGTTGTTGGTGACGACACGATAGCCGTTCGTGGCGCCTTGTTCTCGTGCCAGCCGCGGTGCGAGGAGTTGCATTTTACCCAACAGCCGCAGGTGCCGATCCTCGGCCGTGTCGAGGTTGTCGAAGTGCTCCCTCGGCACCATCAGCAGGTGCACCGGCGCCGCCGGGTGAATGTCGTGGATGACGACCAGGTCTTCGTCCTCGTACACCTTGCGGCCGGGGATCTCGCCCCTGATGATCTTGCAGAAGATGCAGTTCGAGCTCATCGGTGGCTCCCTGTTCATTCACTCGCCGGACGCGTCGCGCGCCTGCGTCTTGCGCGCCGCTTTCTGGCTGCGGCCGGCCGCTGGCGCGGCCTTGAACTGCGCGTCGCGCAGGTCAGCCTGCGCCGAAAGGCAGCGGGCACCGTTCATTTGCGCTCGCTGCGCTCGCGTTCGGCGGCGTTGCGCGCCGCTTTTTCTTCCAGCCCGGAGGTGCCGGCGCGGCGCTGCAGCTCGGCCAGCACCTGCTGCGGCGACAGGCCGTAGTGGGCGAGCATCACCAGGCAGTGGAACCACAGGTCGGCGGTCTCGGCGACGATGCGCTCCTTGGGCGCGCCTTGGCCGGCATCCTTGGCGGCGAGCACCGTTTCGGTGGCCTCCTCGCCGATCTTCTTCAGGATCGCGTCCTCGCCACGGCCGAGCAGCCGCGCGACATACGAGGCCTGCGGATCGCCGCCACGCCGCGATTCGATCACTGCCGCCAGCCGGGTCAGCACGTCGTCGGTCATTTTCGATAGATCAGTTCGGGGTCCTTGAGCACAGGGTCGATCGCCTGCCACTGGCCGCCCTCCAGGAGGCGGTAAAAGCAGCTTGCCCGTCCCGTATGACAGGCGATGCCACCGGCCTGTTCCACGCGGTACAGAACCACGTCGCCGTCGCAGTCGAGGCGGATCTCGCGGATCCGCTGCCGGTGCCCGGACTCCTCGCCCTTGCGCCACAGCTTGCCGCGCGAGCGGGAAAAGTACACCGCCTGGCCGGTAACCGCCGTTTCCGCCAGCGCCCCCGCGTTGGCCCAGGCCACCATCAGCACGCGGCCGCTGTCGGCATCCTGCGCGATCACCGGCACCAGCCCGTTCCCGTCGAAGCGGACCTCCTCCAGCCAGTTCATCGCGGAGCCTCGCCGCGACGCTTCATGCGTCCCTCATCGTGATGCCCTGGCCGGCCAGGAAGGCCTTGGCCTCGCGCACGCTGTACTCGCCGTAGTGGAAGATCGACGCCGCCAGCACGGCGTCGGCGCGGCCGATCTTGATGCCGTCGGCCAGGTGCTGCAGGTTGCCGACCCCGCCCGAGGCGATCACCGGCACGCTGACCGCGTCGGACACGGCAGCCGTCAGCTCGAGGTCGAAGCCGGCCTTGGTGCCGTCGCGGTCCATGCTGGTGAGCAGGATCTCGCCGGCGCCCAGCCCGGTCACCCGCCGCGCCCAATCGACCGCGTCCAGCCCCGTCGCCTTGCGCCCGCCGTGGGTGAACACTTCCCAGCCCTGCGCCGGATCGTCGCCGGCGCGCCGCCGGGCGTCGATCGCCACCACGATGCACTGCGAGCCGAAGCGCCCGCTGGCGTCAGCCACCAGTTGCGGGCTCTGCACGGCGGCGGTGTTGATCGAGATCTTGTCGGCGCCGGCGTTGAGCAGCCGTCGCACGTCGTCGACCTTGCGCACGCCGCCGCCGACCGTCAGCGGGATGAACACGCACTCGGCCACCGCCTCGATCATGTGCAACAGGATGTCGCGCGCGTCGGACGAGGCGGTGATGTCGAGGAAGGTCAGCTCGTCGGCGCCCTCGCCGTCGTAGCGGCGCGCGACCTCGGCCGGGTCGCCGGCATCGCGCAGCTGCACGAAGTTGACCCCCTTGACCACGCGGCCGGCGGTCACGTCCAGGCAGGGGATGATTCGCTTGGCGAGCATGGCGCAAGTATGACCGACGGGCGCCGGACGGCCCGCCGCCGGCGCCGCCCGGGCCTCAGCCGCTGCTCAGCTCGTCGGCGCGGCTCTGTGCCGCCTTGAAGTCGATCGCGCCCTCGTACAGCGAGCGGCCGAGGATCGCCGCCTCGACGCCGTCGGGTTCGACCGCGCACAGGCGTTCGATGTCGGCCATGCCGGAGACGCCGCCGCTGGCGATCACCGGGATCTTCACCGCCCGCGCCAGCTCGACCGTCGCCTCGATGTTGACGCCGGTCATCATGCCGTCGCGGCCGATGTCGGTGTACAAAATGGCCTCGACGCCGTAGTCCTCGAACTTCTTCGCCAGGTCGACTACGTCATGGCCGGTGAGCTTGCTCCAGCCGTCGGTGGCGACCTTGCCGTCGCGGGCGTCGAGCGAAACGATCACGTGCCCGCCGAACGCACTGCAGGCGTCCTGCAGGAAGCCGGGGCTCTTCACTGCCGCCGTACCGATCACCACGTAGGCGATGCCGTCGTCGATGTAGCGCTCGATCGTGTCGAGATCGCGGATGCCGCCGCCCAGCTGCACCGGGACGTCCTCGCCGACCGCGGTGACGATCCTCCTGATGACCGTCTCGTTGACCGGCCGCCCCGAGCGGGCGCCGTTCAGGTCGACCAGGTGCAGCCGTCGCGCCCCCTGCGCGACCCAGTGGCGCGCCATCGACACCGGATCCTCGGAGAAGACCGTGACATCGGACAGGTCGCCCTGACGCAGCCGCACGCACTTGCCGTCCTTCAGGTCGATGGCAGGGATCAGCAGCATGAGGGAGTCGGCCGGGCGCCGAGGATGGCGGAAACGCGAGGGAACGGACGAAGCGGACGGAAGGCCGGTGCGGCGCGTCGGTCAGGGATTCCAGCGCGTGAAGTTCTCGTACAGCTTCAGTCCGGCAGCGGCGCTTTTCTCGGGGTGGAACTGGGTCGCGAAAATATTATCCCGCGCCACCACGCAGGTAAAGCTGTGGCCGTAGTCGCTGGTGCCGGCCACCAGAGCCGCCTCGCGCGGCGCGACGTAGTAACTGTGCACGAAGTAGAACCAGCTGTCGTCGGCTATGCCGTCCCACAGCCGATGGCGGGCGGCCTGCCGCACCCGGTTCCATCCCATGTGCGGCACCTTGAGCCGAACGCCGTCGGCACCGCGCATCGCCTCGTCGCGGAAGCGCACCACCGTGCCGGCGAACAGGCCGAGGCCAGGCGTGTCGCCCTCCTCGGAACGCTCGAACAGCATCTGCTCGCCGACGCACACCGCGAGCACGGGTTTGGTTGCCGCCGCCGCGCGCACGGCGTCTTCCAGGCCCGACTCGCGCAGGTAGCGCATGCAGTCGGGCATCGCGCCCTGCCCGGGAAAGACGATCCGCTCGGCAGCGCGGACCTCCACCGGATCCGAGCTGATGCGCACCGTGGTCGACGGCGACACATGCTCGAGCGCCTTGGCCACCGAGCGCAGGTTGCCCATTCCGTAGTCGACAATGGCGATCACTGCGTGTGTACGCGCCGCTGCGCGGCGCACGTGCACACGCAGTGGAGGAAGTTGGAGGGCTCGCTTGGGGCGGCCCGGCGCTCGCCCTGGGACAAAGGCATACGAAGAAGCGGCGCTACAGCGTGCCCTTGGTCGATGGAACGACGCCGGCGGCGCGCGGATCGGGCTCGACCGCCATGCGCAGCGCGCGGGCGAAGGCCTTGAACACCGTCTCGCACTGGTGATGGGCGTTGTCGCCGCGCAGGTTGTCGACGTGCAGCGTGACCAGCGCGTGGTTGACGAAGCCCTGGAAGAACTCGTGCGCCAGGTCGGCGTCGAACTCGCCGATCATCGCCCGGGTGAACGGCACGCTCCACTGCAGGCCGGGCCGCCCGGAGAAGTCGATCACCACGCGGGTGAGCGCCTCGTCGAGCGGCACGTAGGCGTGGCCGAAGCGGCGCATGCCCTTCTTGTCGCCGACCGCGCGCGCCACCGCCTGGCCGAGCGCGATGCCGATGTCCTCGACCGTGTGGTGGCCGTCGATGTGCAGGTCGCCCGCGGCCTCGACCGTCAGGTCGACGGCCGCGTGGCGCGCGATCTGGTCGAGCATGTGGTCGAAGAAGCCGATGCCGGTGGCCACCTGCGCGCGGCCGCTGCCGTCGAGATTGACCGCCACCCGGATCTGCGTCTCGGCGGTGTTGCGGACGATTTCTGCGGTACGTGCGCTCATCGGGGTCCTACAGGCTGGCAGCCAGCGCGGCGAGGAAGGCGTCGTTCTCCGACGGCTGTCCGACCGTGACGCGCAGGCAGCCGGCCAGCAGCGGATGCACGTGCGCGCGGTTCTTGATCAGTATGCCGCGTGCCTTGAGCCGAGCAAACACCCGGTCGGCGGCCGGCGAGCCGCCGGCGACGCGGAACAGGACGAAATTGGCCGCCGAATCGAAGGCCGTCACGCCGGGCAGCGACCGCAGCCGACCGAGCAGGCGCCCGCGCTCGGCGCGCAGCAGTGCCGCCTGCTCGTCGAGCAGCGCGCGCCGCTCGAGCATGAAGCCGGCGGCCGCCAGCGTCAGCACGTTGACGTTGTACGGCGGCCGCAGCTTGTTGAACTCGGCGATCCACGCCGGGTCGCCGCACAGGTAGCCGAGGCGGATGCCCGCCAGGCCCATCTTGGACAACGTACGCAGCACGAGCAGCTTCGGCCAGCGCGCCAGCTGCGGCAGCCAGGTGTCCTGGGCGAACGGCAGGTAGGCCTCGTCGAGCACCACCACGCCCGGCGCGGCCGCCAGCACCGCCTCCACGGTGGCGCGGTCGAACAGGTTGCCGGTCGGGTTGTTCGGCCAGCTGATGAAGACCACCGCCGGCCGGTGCGCAGCAATCGCCGCCAGCAGGGCCTCGCGCGGCAGGGAGAAGTCCTCGGCCAGCGGCACGCCGACGAAGCGGCAGCCGTCGAAGCGGCTCGACAGGTCGTACATCTCGAAGCTCGGCCACGGCGACAGCACGCATGCGCCCGGCCTGGCACAGGCCTGGATCACCAGGTGGATCAACTCGTCCGAGCCGTTGCCGAGCAGCAGCGCCATGCCGGCCGGCAGGTCGATCACCCGCGCCAGCAGCTCCTTGAAGGCCCGCGGGTCGGCCGGTGGATAGCGGTTCAGCGGTACCTTGCCGAGTTGCTCGCCCAGCGCGCGCGCCACATCGGCCGGCAGCGCGAACGGGTTCTCCATCGCGTCGAGCTTGGTGAGCCCGGTCGAATCGGGCACCGCGTAGGCGTTCACCGCAAGCACCTCGTCGCGGATCACCGACAGGTCGAGCCCGGGGCGGGCTCCGCCGTTCACTGCCCCGCCTTCGCGCCGCGCGCCTTGCGGCCGGGCGAGAGGCGGCGCGTTCGCCGCCGCCGCGCGACGCTCATCGCCGCATCCGGTAGCGCGCGCTGGCGGCGTGCGCCGGCAGCCGCTCGCCGTCGGCCAGCCGCGCCGCGATTTCGCCCAGTGCGCACGCGCCCTGCGGCGAGACGCGGATCAGGCTGGTGCGCTTCTGGAAGTCGTAGACGCCGAGCGGCGACGAGAAGCGCGCCGTGCGCGCGGTCGGCAGCACGTGGTTGGGCCCGGCGCAGTAGTCGCCGAGCGACTCGCTCGAGTGGCGGCCGAGGAAGATCGCGCCGGCGTGGCGGATCAGTGCCGCCCAGCGCGCCGGCTCGTCGGTCGAGATCTCCAGGTGCTCCGGCGCAATGCGGTTGGCCACCGCGCAGGCATCCTCGAGGTCGCGGGTGAGGATCAGCGCACCGCGTCCGGCCAGGCTCTTCTCGATGATCTCCCGCCGCGGCATCGTCGGCAGCAGGCGCGCGATCGAGGCCTGCACGCGCTCGACGAAGGATGCGTCCGGCGTGAGCAGGATCGCCTGCGCCAGCTCGTCGTGCTCGGCCTGCGAGAACAGGTCCATCGCGATCCAGTCCGGGTCGGTGGCGCCGTCGCAGATGACCAGGATCTCGCTCGGGCCGGCAATCATGTCGATGCCGACCGCGCCGAACACGTGCCGCTTGGCCGCAGCGACGTAGGCATTGCCCGGGCCGACGATCTTGTCGACCGCCGGCACCGTCTCGGTGCCATAGGCGAGCGCCGCCACTGCCTGCGCGCCGCCGACGGCGAAGGCGCGCGTCACCCCGGCCAGCGCCGCGGCTGCCAGTACCAGGGCGTTGCGCTCGCCGTCGGGCGCCGGCGAGACCATCACGATCTCGCTCACGCCGGCGACACGGGCCGGGATGACGTTCATCAGCACCGACGACGGATAGGCAGCGAGCCCGCCCGGCACGTACACGCCGACGCTGTCCAGCGCCGTGATCCGCTGGCCGAGTTCGGTACCGTCGTCCTCGGTGAGCGACCAGCTCTCGCCGCGCTGCTTCTCGTGAAAGGCCTGGATGCGTCGCGCCGCCGCCTCCAGCGCCGCCCGGTCGGCCAGCGGCAGCGACTCGAGCGCCATCCGCAGGTCCGCCGCCGGCATCTCCAGCGCTGCGACCGACGGCGCGTCGGCGCGGTCGAAGCGGTTGGTGTACTCGAGCAGTGCCTCGTCGCCGCGCCGGCGCACGTCGTCGACGATCGCCGAAGCGGCGGCATCGATGCGACGGTCGATCGCGGTGTCGATCGCCACCAGCTGCGCGAACGCCGCGTCGAACCCGGCGTCGCGCGTCGACAGCTGCCTGACCCTCATCCGGCCACCGCCGCCTCGAGCCGCTCGACCAGCGGCATCAGCTCCTCGCGCTTGGTCTTCTGCGCCGCCTGGTTGACGATCAGGCGCGAACTGATCACCGCGATCTCCTCGACCTCGACCAGGTTGTTGGCGCGCAAGGTGCCGCCGCTGGACACCAGGTCGACGATCGCGTCGGCCAGGCCCGCCAGCGGCGCCAGCTCCATCGAGCCGTACAGCTTGATCAGGTCGACGTGCACGCCTTTGGCGGCGAAGTGCTCGCGGCTGGCATTCAGGTACTTGGTCGCCACCCGCAGCCGAGCACCGCGCCGCACGGCGGCCGGGTAGTCGAAGCCGGCCGGCGCGGCGACGCACAGGCGGCAGCGGGCGATGCCGAGATCGAGCGGCTGGTACAGGCCGTTGCCGCCGTGCTCGATCAGCACGTCCTTGCCGGCGACGCCCAGGTCGGCGGCACCGTACTGCACGTAGGTCGGCACATCGGTGCTGCGCACGACGACGATGCGCAGTCCCGGCTCGCTGGTGCCGATGATCAGCCTGCGCGAGGTCTCCGGGTCCTCGAGCGGCCTGATGCCGGCGCGCGCCAGCAACGGCACCGTCTCGTCGAAGATCCGTCCCTTGGAAAGCGCCAGCGTGATCATTTCAGCCGTTCGATCCTTGCGCCCAAAGCGGCCAGGCGCGCCTCCATCCGGTCGTAGCCGCGGTCGAGATGGTAAATGCGATCGACGATGGTCTCGCCCTCGGCGACCAGGCCGGCGACGACCAGGCTGGCCGAGGCGCGCAGGTCGGTTGCCATCACGCTCGCGCCGGACAGCTTCGGCACGCCGCGCACCACCGCGGTGCTGCCCTCGATGTCGATCTGCGCGCCGAGCCGCTGCAGCTCGAGCACGTGCATGAAGCGGTTCTCGAAGATGGTCTCGGTGATGCGGCCGACGCCGTCGGCGATGCAGTCCAGCGCCATGAACTGCGCCTGCATGTCGGTCGGGAAGCCCGGGTACGGCGCCGTGCGCAGGCTGACCGGCCGCGGCCGGCCGCGCGCGCGCAGGCGGACCCAGTCGGCGCCCGCCTCGACCTCGGCTCCCGCCTGGCGCAGCTTGTCGAGCACCGCCTCGAGCGTTTCGGGCGCGGCGCCGGTCAGCCGCACGTCGCCGCCGCAGGCCGCCGCCGCCACCAGGAAGGTTCCGGTCTCGATGCGGTCGGGCAGCACGCGGTGCGTCGCGCCGTGCAGGCGCTCGACGCCGTCGATCACGACGCAATCGCTGCCGGCGCCGCGGATGCGGGCCCCCATCGCGTTCAGGCAGCGCGCCAGGTCGACCACCTCCGGCTCGCGGGCCGCGTTCTCGATCACCGTCTCGCCGTCGGCGAGCACCGCCGCCATCATCAGGTTCTCGGTGCCGGTGACCGTGACCATGTCGGTGACGATGCGCGCGCCCTTCAGCCGCGACGCCTCGGCGACGATGTAGCCGTGCTCGATCTGCAGCTGCGCGCCCAGCGCGCGCAGCCCCTTGATGTGCTGGTCGACCGGGCGCGCGCCGATGGCGCAGCCGCCCGGCAGGCTCACCCGCGCCTGACCGAAGCGCGCCAGCAGCGGTCCGAGCACCAGGATCGACGCGCGCATCGTCTTCACCAGCTCGTACGGCGCTTCGGCGGCGCCGATCGCGTCCGCCTTCGCCACCACCCGGCTGCCCTCGCGGGACAGGCGCGCGCCCATGCCGGCGAGCAGCCGTCCCATCGTCGTGACGTCGGCCAGCTGCGGCACGTTTTCCAGCACCACTTCATCACCGGTGAGCAGCGTGGCGGCGAGGATCGGCAGCGCCGCGTTCTTGGCACCGGCCACGCCGACCTCGCCGGCCAGCGGTCCGCCGCCGGTGATTCTCAGCCTGTCCATCGGCTGTCCGTGGCTGGCGGCAGTTCGAATCGCCCGCACCGGGCGGGTATCGAAGAAGCGTGGGGCATCTGGCATCGGCGTCTCCGGCGGTTGCCGCCCGCGGGATGCGGGCGCGCCGACCGCTTGATGCCAGCCGCCTGTGAAGCGAACCGGAAGGAACGGTGAAGCGGCGTCGGCGTCATCGCTGCAGCGCCTGCCATTCCGCCGGGGTCAGGGCCTTGATCGACAGTGCGTGCACCTCCTCGCGCATCCGCTCGCCGAGCGCTGCGTAGACCAGCTGGTGGCGCTGCACGCGCGACCTGCCCTCGAAAGCGCTCGACACCACCAGCGCGTCGAAGTGGCGGCCGTCGCCGTCGACGCGCAGTTCCTCGCAGGCCAGGCCGTCGGCGATGTAGCGGCGGACGTCGTCAGCGGAAGGTTCCATCGCATTGCACCCCGTCAGGATCGAATCTTGTAGCCGCGCGCGAGCATCGAAAGCGCCAGGCCCGAGGCCACCGCCAGCGCCGCCAGCACGATCGCCAGGCTCAGCCAGGGCGGGGCATCGGAGACGGCGAAGAAGCCGTAGCGGAAGCCGTCGATCAGGTAGAAAAATGGGTTCAGGTGCGACACCGCCTGCCAGAACGGCGGCAGGCCGTGCACCGAGTAGAAGACGCCGGACAGGAAGGTAGCCGGCATGATCACGAAGTTCTGGAACGCCGCCAGCTGGTCGAACTTGTCGGAGACGATGCCGGCGATCAGGCCGAGCACGCCGAGCAGGGCGCTGCCGGCCATGGCGAACGCGATTATCCACAGCGGCGACTCCAGCGGCGGCGGCGCGAACCACACGGTGACCGCGAACACGCCGGCGCCGACCACGATGCCGCGCACCATCGCCGCCGTCACATAGGCGAGGAAGAACTCGCGGTTGGAGATCGGCGGCAGCAGCACGAACACCAGGTTGCCGGTGATCTTGCTCTGAATCAGCGATGACGATGAGTTGGCGAACGAATTCTGCAGCAGCGACATCATCACCAGGCCGGGAATCAGGAACGAGGTGTAGCCGACGCCGGCAAAGGCCTCGACCCGGTCCTCGAGCACGTGGCCGAACACCAGCAGGTAGAGCACGCCGGTAAGCACCGGCGCGGCGACCGTCTGGAAGCTCACCTTGCGGAAGCGCAGCACCTCCTTGGCCAGCAGCGTGCGGAACCCGGCCGACTGAGCTGCCAGAGGCAGCGCGGTCGGTCGCCCCGGCGAAGGCCGGGGCCCAGTTTCCAGCCCCGGTGAGCTTGGGTCCCGGCCTTCGCCGGGACGACGGCCGCCCGTCGCAGGATCCACCCTGCTCATGCCGCGACCTTCTGCCGATCGCCGGCCATCAGCTGCATGAACACGTCCTCGAGATCGGCGTGGCCGACCTCGAGCTCGTCGATCGCCGCGCCGGCCTGCCGGCAGGCCGCCAGCACGGCCTCGACATCGGCGGCGCTGGCCACCCGCAGCGTCAGCCGGCCGTCACCCTGCTCGAACGCCTGCGGCCGCAGCGCCGGCGGCAGCTCGCCGCGCAGGCGCAGCGTCACCTGCACGTCGGCCAGCCGCTGCAGCAGCGCCTGCGTCCGGTCGAGGGCGATCAGCCGGCCGCCCTTGAGCATGCCGATCCTGCCGCACAGCTGCTGCGCTTCCTCGAGGTAGTGCGTGGTCAGCACGATGGTGTGGCCCTCGCGGTTCAGCCGCCGGATGAACGCCCACAGGCCCTGCCGCAGTTCGACGTCGACCCCAGCCGTCGGCTCGTCGAGGACGATCACCGGCGGCCGGTGCACCAGCGCCTGCGCCACCAGCACCCGCCGCTTCATTCCGCCGGAAAGCGTGCGCATGTTGGCGTCGGCCTTGGCGGTCAGGTCGAGGTGGGCGATGACCTCTTCGATCCAGTCGTCGTTGCGGCGCAGCCCGAAGTAGCCGGACTGGAAGCGCAGGGTCTCGCGCACCGTGAAGAACGGGTCGAACACCAGTTCCTGCGGCACCACGCCGATCAGGCGGCGGGCGGCGCGATAGTCGGCGACCACGTCGTGGCCCATCACCGTCGCCCGGCCGCCGCTCGCCCGTGTCAGGCCGGCGACGATCGAGATGAGCGTGGTCTTGCCGGCGCCGTTCGGGCCGAGCAGGCCGAAGAATTCGCCCGGCTCCACCCGCAGGCTGACGCCATCGAGCGCAGTCACGCGCGGATAGCGCTTGACCAGGTCGATCACTTCGATGGCGGCGATCTCGGGCATGCAGAAACGAAAAGGCCGCCGACCCGAGCCTCAGGACGGCGGCCGGCGAATTGTAGAAGGTCCGGTGGACGCGCCGTCAGGTCGCTGCGCGCGCGTCGAGGTCCAGCAGGCCGGCGACGCCGTAGAGCCTGGCCAGGCTGGCGACGTCGGCCGGCACGCCGCTCAGCCGCAGCCGGCCGCCCTGCGCGATGGCCTGGCGCTGCCATTCGAGCAGCAGCGCCACCGCCGCCGTGTCGACCTCGGCCACCGCCGACAGGTCGAAGTCGAATTCCCCGCGCGCGATTGCCGCCCGGCCCTCCGCCAGGAGGTCGCCGGCGTTGGCGTTGGTGATCGAGGCCGTTTCGATGTTCATCGGCATCGGCGCCGGCAGCCTGCTCAGGAGGCCTTGCCCTCGAGCGCCCTGTTGCGCTCGACCAGCGACTTGATCAGCCCGTCGATGCCGCCCCGGCTGATCTCGGCATTGAACGTGTTGCGATAGTTCTCGACCAGCCACACGCCGAGCACGTTGACGTCGTAGATCTTCCAGCCGCTGCCCGTCTTCTCCATCCGGTAGTCGAGCTGGATCGGGTCACCGCGCGCCGGTACCGCCTGCGTGCGTACCGTCACGTCGGTCTCGCTCGGGTCGGCGCGAAACGGCTTCATCTGCACCTGGTAGTCCTTGGCCGCCGACACCGCGCCGGCGTAGGTGCGCACCAGCAGCGAGCGGAACTCGCGCGTCAGCGCCTGCCGCTGCTCGGTCGAGGCCTCGCGCCAGCCGCGACCGACGGCCAGCCTGGTCATCTTCTCGAAGTTGACGTACGGCAGGATCTTCTCGTCGACCAGCGCGTTCAGGCGCGCGACGTCGCCCGCCTGCAGCGTCGGATCCTTGCGGATCGCCGCCAGCACGTCTTCGGACAGGGTCTTGATCAGTGCGTCGGGAGCGGCGATCGCGGCAGTCGCGCCTGCCTGCGCCAGCGCCGGCTGCACGTGCGCCAGACTGCCGCCGATCACGGCGGCCAGGGCGAGCGACAGGGCGAGCATCCGGTTACTCATTGTTGCCATTTCCTCCTGGGCCTCGGGCCAAGCGAATCCTGCCGCCGGTTAACGCGCCGCCGGCGGCTTTGGTTGATCCGGCGCCTGCCGGCCCGGCGCGCGTTGCACCGGCGGCTCGTCCTCTTCCTCGTCGTACGGGTCCTTCAGACGCGGCGGGTTGCCGTCGTAGACGAGGTTGCGCCGCAGCTGCAGATAGCCGTCACGGACGAACTGGTACTTGTCCAGGGCCGCGGCCTCGAGCACCTTCTCGGCCGCAAGCACGCTGGCGCGGGTGTCGACGAGGCGCAGGCCGACGAGCGAGTTGCGCAGCGGGATGTTGCCGATGTACCAGACCGGATCGGTGCCGAGGAAATCGAAAACGCGGCCGAACGCGTCGCGCACGGAACTCGGCCCGAGGAAGGGCAGCACGAAGTACGGTCCCGGCGCCAGGCTCCAGCGGCCGAGCGTCTGCCCGAAGTCCTCGTTGTTGCGCGGCGCTCCCGCCATCGCGGCAAGGTCGAAGCAGCCGAGTACGCCGGCGGTGCTGTTCCAGAAGAACCGCGAGACATCGACCATCGCGTCACTCGGCTTGCCCTGCAGCACGTCGTTGATCGCGTTGACCGGCTCACCGAGGTTGCGGAACGCGTTGTTGACGCAGTTGCGCACCGGTTCGGGCAGCACCGCCTCGTAAGCCTTTGCGATCGGCTTGAACACGGCGCGGTCGACGCGATCGTTGACGTCGAACATGTGCCGGTTGTAGACCTCCCACGGGTCGACCGGGTTGCTGCCCGCGCCGGGCGGAATCGACGCGCAGGCGCCGAGCGCCCCCGCGACGGTCAACGCGGCGGCCAGACGGAACAGCACCCGAAGCGCCATCACCTTCGCCTCACTTCTTCGATTCGCCGCCGCCCTCGGCGGCGCGGTTGTAGAGCATCTGGCCGATCAGATTCTCCAGCACCACGGCCGACTGCGTCAGCTTGATCGTGTCATCGGCCGCCAGGTTCTCGTCGGCGCCGCCCGGGTTCAATCCCACGTACTGGTCGCCCAGCAGCCCGGCAGTCAGGATCGCCGCCGAGGTGTCCCTGGGAAAGGCGAAGCGCTTCTCCAGTTCGAGCGTCACCACCCCCTGGAAGGTCTTGCCGTCGAGCGAGATCGAGGCGACGCGGCCGACGGTGACGCCGGCGCTCTTCACCGGCGCGCGCGGCTTCAGCCCGCCGATGTTGTCGAATCTCGCGGTGACGAGGTACGTCTCGCCGACCGTCATCGCCGCCAGGTTGGCCGCCTTCAGGGCCAGATAGCCGATGGCGACGAACCCGGCCAGCACGAACAGGCCGACCAGCGTTTCGATTCCCCTGCGTGTCATCGTCCGTCCCTCCCTCAGCGCGGCGTCGAGAACATCACCGCGGTCAACACGAAGTCCAGCAGCAGCACGGCCAGCGAGGCGATCACCACCGTGCGCGTGGTGGCCTGCGCCACGCCTTCCGGCGTCGCATCGGCCTCGTAACCCTCGTACAGCGCGACGAAGGTGCAGGTCACGCCGAAGACGAAGCTCTTGATGATGCCGTTGCCGACGTCGTCCCAGACATCGACCCCGGCCTGCATCTGCGACCAGAACTGGCCCGGGTCGATGCCGATCATCAGCACGCCGACCACGTAGCCGCCGAAGATGCCGACCGCCGAGAACATCGCGGCCAGCAGCGGCATGGCGATGATGCCGCCCAGCATGCGCGGCGCCAGCACCCGGTGCTTGGGATCGATCGCCATCATCTCCATCGCGGCGAGCTGCTCGCCGGCCTTCATCAGGCCGATCTCGGCGGTGAGCGAGGTGCCGGCGCGGCCGGCGAACAGCAGCGCCGTCACCACCGGGCCCAGTTCCCGCACCAGCGACAGCGCCACCAGCAGGCCCAGGCTCTCGGTGGCGCCATAGCGGCTCAGCGTGTAATAGCCCTGCAGGCCCAGCACGAAGCCGACCGCCAGCCCGGAGGCGGCGATGATCACCACCGAGAAGTTGCCGATCGCGTGCACCTGCGCCACCACCAGGTAGGGGCGGCGCAGCGTGGCCGGCGTGCTTTTCAGCAGCTCGACGAAGAAGAAGGCGCCATGGCCGAGGCGGAACAGGTAGCCGAGCGCCCAGCGGCCGAGCCGCGGCAGGAAGTCGGCGGGCCTCATCGGCTGATCCCGAATCCCTCAGCGATCGGCGGCGCCGGATAGTGGAACGGCACCGGGCCGTCGGGCTCGCCGCGGATGAACTGCCGCACCTCGGGGTCGTCGGAGGCCTTCAGTTCGGCCGGCGTGCCGTGGCCGACGATCCGCCCGGACGAGATCAGGTAGGCGTAGTCGCTGATCAGGAAGCACTCCTTTACGTCGTGCGAGACGATCAGCGAGGTGGCGCCGGTGGCGTCGTTCAGCCGGCGGATCAGGTTCGCCGCCACGCCCATGCTGATCGGGTCGAGCCCGGCGAACGGCTCGTCGTACATGATCAGCTCGGGGTCGAGCGCAATCGCGCGCGCCAGCGCGACGCGCCGCGCCATGCCGCCCGAAACCTCCGAGATGCGCAGCTGTGCGGCGCCGCGCAGGCCGACGGCATTGAGCTTCATCAGCACGACGTCGCGGATCATCGACTCCGGCAGGCGGGTGTGCTCGCGCAGCGGGAAGGCGACGTTGTCGAACACCGTCAGGTCGGTGAACAGCGCGCCGAACTGGAACAGCATGCCGAGCCGCCGGCGCAGCCGGTACAGCTGCTCGCGGTCGCGGGTGTCGACCACTTCGCCGTCGAAGATGACCGTGCCCCTGCTCGGCGCGTGCACGCCGCCGATCAGTCGCAGCAGCGTCGTCTTGCCGCAGCCCGAGCCACCCATGATGGCGGTGATCTTGCCGCGCGCGAACGTCAGCGATACGTCCTCGAGGATCGTGCGGCTGGCCTCGTAGCCGAAGGTGACGTTCTCGACGGTGATCAGGGCGTCCGCGGTCACTGCTGGATGCGCCGCGGCACGTGCCGGCGGCGGCTGCTCAACGGGTTGGGGGTTCGGTCCGCGGCCCCGGCGATCGCCCGCTCGGCGTCTTCACCGCGCCTGCCGCGACGCGACCGTAGATTTTCGCACAGGCCGCTGCCCCGGCGCCTGGACCGCCGGGTCGCTGCCCGGGCCTCTGCGAAGGCGCGCTGCCGATCATCCGCGGGCGGCTGCGCCGCCCGGCAGGACTTCGACCTGCAGCGGGCCGGTGGCACTCAGGTGCACGTCGCGCTGCGGGAAGGGAATCGTGATGCCGGCCTCCTCGAGCGCCCGGTGCACCATGAAGCGCAGGTCGCTCATGATGACCAGCGAACTCACGCTCGGCCTCATCTCGACCCAGAAGTACATCACGAACACGAGCGCACTGTCGCCGAAGTCCTCGAACAGCACGCGCGGCTCGGGATCCTTCAGGACCTGGCCGTGCCGCTGCATGCAGTCGAGCAGCAGCTCGGCCACCTTGCGCACCGGCGAGCCGTAGGCGACGCCGACCTTGACTACGCGGCGGACCCGGTTGTCGGTGTGCGTCCAGTTGGTGACCTTGTTCTCCAGCAAGCTGGAGTTCGGGATCATCGCCTCGACACCGTCGAAGCCGAGCACGGTCGACGAGCGCAGGTTGACCTCGGTCACGGTGCCGGTGACTCCGTCGACGTCGACGATGTCGCCCACCTGCACCTGGCGTTCCATCAGCACGATCAGGCCGCTGATGAAGTTCTTGATGATGGTCTGCGTGCCGAAGCCGACGCCGATGGCCAGCGCGCCGCCGAGGAACGCGAACACGGTCAGCGGGATGCGGGCCAGGTTCAGCGTCAGCGCCAGCAGCACGAACGCCCACAGCGCCAGCCCCCAGCGCCGCACCGTCTGTGCCTGCGCCGGCGCCACCGCGAAGCGCTTGATCAGCAGGCGCTCGAAGTACCTCGCCAGGCGCGCAGCGAGCCAGTACCCGACGACGAACAGCAGCAGCGCGCCGATGCTCTTGCCGATCGTCACGCCGCGCGAGGTCGTGATCTTCTGGCCGCCGACGTCGATCGTGTCCTCGACGGCGAACAGCTCGAAGTTCCAGATCCGCTTCGCCCAGTCGCTGCCCACCGCCCAGAGATCCGCCAGCCGCCCGCTCAGGGGGCGCGCATCGTGTGCGGTGTCGATCTCGGACAGCCAGCGCCGGACGATGCGATCGCCGCGTTCGGCCGCATCGAGCAGCCGCTGGGCGTAGCCGACCCGCTGCCGGATCGACTCGGCAATCGCGCTCTCGTAGGCCTGCACCTGCTGCGGGGCGTCCTGGCTGTCGAAACGCGCTGCACTCTCGCGCTGGGCGGCGCGCATCAGCTCGAGCTGGCTCTGTGCGTAGTCGCGCCAGGGCTTGAAGCGGTTGCCAGCCTCGCGCAGCCGCAGGATCGCGTCTCGACGCCGCTGGGCGTCGCGGTCGTTCAGCGCCTGCAGCCGCTGCGCATACAGGTCCACCTTCGTCTCGGCGGCCAGGATCAGGCTGCTGAGTGCGCTGACTTCGAATCGAGCGGATTCCGCCTCGACCTGCGCCGCCCGCAGCCGTGCGCGGGCGATCTCAAGCGCCTTTGCCTCGGCCTGCGGGTCGGTTTCGAGCCTCTTTAGCGCATCGGATGCGGCGGCCAGTTCGGCGTCCTGTCGAACAGTCCGCTCCGTCGCTTTGCTACTCAGGCGGCGGATTTGCTCCATCTGCTGCCCTTCGGCGCGTCGGATCTGCGCCATGTCCTCTTCGGTGAAGCGGACATCGCGCGAGGCGGCCTGCAGCTTGCGCTCAGCCAGCTTGAGCCGTGCACCTTCGATCGCGATCTGCTCTTCGACCAGCTCGGCGCCGCGCCCGAACAGCGCAACCGATGCCGCGGCGGCGGCGGCCGACCACTCGGCCAGTTGGACCTGCCACCGACGCAGCGGCTGTTGGTCGCCCTCGCCTGTGGAGGCTGCCTCCTGCGCCCTTCGCAGCGCCGCCTCGCTGCGCTGCGCTGCGGCGCGTGCCCGCTCGCCTTCGCGCTCGGCGATCACCCGCTGCGCGGTCAGCGCGCCGAGCGTGGTCCTGATCGAGTCGACCTCCTCGTGCAGGTCGTCGACGAGCAGCATCGAGTACGGCGGAGTACCTCCCAGGACCTGCCCCTGGTCACCAGCTCGCTCGGCTTCCTGCCGCTGCGCACGGGCTTCCTGCAGATCGCCAAGGATGCGCAACTGCTGCTCCAGCGCGACGATCAGCTGGCCGAGCGCGTTGCGCGCCGTGATCAGGTCGTCCGGCGGCAGGCTCGCCGGGGCGCCGAGCGACGCCGGGTCGGAGGCCAGCCGCTGCCGCTGGGCGCGCGCCTGTTCGAGCCGGGCCGTCAGCCGTGCCCGCTGCTGCTCGACCGATTCCTGCGCAGGGGCCGCCGCCTTCTCATCGCCAGTCGCCGGCTTGGCGATTGCAGGCAAGCCGGGCACCTGCGCGGAGACGGCGGTCGATGCAAGCGGGCCGAACAGGCCCAGCGCCATTGCCAGGCACAGGCGAGCTCCCAAGCGCGCTACTGGGCCAGCTTCCACTGTCCGTCTTCGCGGCACATCGTGTAGATGCCCGAGGCCTCGAGTTGCCGGTGGCGGTTGACCACCTTCAGGTCCCGGCACGCCCGCCCGCCGAGCTCGAACGCCCGCTGCGCGGCGACTTCGCCGGAAGACGAGGTCTTGTCGTTGGCCCAGCGCACGGGGGTGCCGATCTCGACCGCGGTCAGCGCACGCTCGATCGCGCCGTTCATCAGCTTCAGGTCGTCCTCGTTGAACTTGCCCATCGGCGAATCGGCAAGAAAGCCGAAGCCGGCCGCGCCGGCGGCACCGCCCGCCGCCAGCAGCACGGCCGCGATGGCAAGTCTTTGCAAGCTGCGTCTCATGTCGAACAATCTCCGCTCACAGCACCAGGTCGGCGGCGCCCGGTGATCGCCAGCCGGCCGCCGGCGCCGATCCCTCGGCGGGCGCGCCTACTGCCGGAACACGGCTCCGTTGTCGACCAGCACGCGGTCGCCCGGGCGGTAGTTCGGCCGCTGCGACACCGTCACGGCGCGATTGATGCCGTCGTCGAAGCGGATGTCGACCACCCAGACGGTCTCGGCACCGGCCTTGCCGGCGACCGCGCTGCCGGCCATCGCGCCGCCAACCGCGCCTACCGTGGTGGCGATGGTCTGGCCGGTGCCGCCCCCGATCGTGCTGCCGAGCAGACCGCCGACCACGGCGCCACCGACCGTGCCGACCACGCTGGCCGCCGTCGACGTGCGCTGCGTCTCCTGGATGGATTGCACGACCCCGCGGCCGCTGATCCCCTGCGTCTCGGCCACGCTGGCGCATGCCGACAGCAGCGCGGCGCCGATCGCCAGCAGGACGACGAGCAATCGAGTCTGCACGTGCATCGGCTCACTCCGCGAAGGCGTTCAGGTAATACATCGCCGCCAGCAGCGGACCGGGCCGCCCCAGCTTGCCGAACCAGCGCTCGTAGATCTCGCTGATGCCCTGGCCCGCGTACAGCTGCGCCAGGGCCCGGTTGACCACCAGGCGGAAGGCCGGGTCGCGCCGCATCATCAGGCCGTAGGGCTCGAAGGAGAAGTCTTCCTGCGCCAGCGACAGCACGGCGCCACCACCCGAGCGCAGGCCGACGCCGAGCAGCACCATGCGGTCGCCGGCGAACGCGTCGATGCGCTTGTCGATCACCGCCGCCGCGCCATCGTTCTCGTCCTTGACGTAGACGACGCGCGCATCGATCAGGCGCTCCTTCAGCGCCGCGCGCAGCCTCGGCTCGGTGGTCGTGCCGGCCATCACCCCGACCGTCTTGCCGTTCAGTTCCGACAGCCGGATCGGGCCGCCGTCGGCGCGCACCAGCAGGCTGCCGCCCTCGGCGAAGATCAGGTTCGAGAAGTCGACCTGCTCCTGCCGGCCGAGGGTCACCGTGGTCACGCCGCACTCGAGGTCGACCGCGCCGCTGGTGACTGCCTGGATCCGGTTCTCCGGCGTCACCGGCACCCACTTGATCTCCAGGCCGGTGACGTTCAGCGCCCGCTCGACCGCCGTTGCCACCCGCCGGCACAGGTCGACCGAGTAGCCGGTCGGCTCGCCGTTGCTGCCGCGGTACGAAAACGGCGGCGCATCGAGGCGGAAGCCCAGCGCGATGCTGCGCGAGTCGGTGATCTTCTTCAGCGTGCCGGCCGGCTGCGCCAACGCCGGTGCAGCGATCGCGGCAGCGGCGAGCGCGGCCAGTAACCAACGGATCTTCATCGGAATGCCTCCACTGGAATCTGAGTGCCCCATTCGAATCAGGACGGCGGCTGCGCCGGCGGCGCGTGCCACTGTTCTTTGGGCACCAGCACGGCGTTCGGCGGCTGGCCCTCGAAGTGCGGCGACATGATCTGCACGCCGTGCTCGTTGAAGGCGTCCTGGATGTTGGCGTGCAGGGCCGACAGGATCGGGATGCGTTCCCGCGGCCGGTCGATGCCGACGAACAGCTCGTATTCGACGTAGAAGTCGGACAGCGCGCGCTGGTAGACGTACGGTGCCGGCTCCCTGCGCACCGCCGGCGTGCGGCGCGCCGCCTCGATCAGCAGCGCCTGCACCTGCCGCCACGGGGCATCGTAGCCGATCGTCACCTTGGTAGCCAGCAGCGTGCCACTGTCGCCGGCGAGCCGGGAATAGTTGCGGATCGGGCTCGACACCAGCACCGAGTTCGGAATGGTGATCTCCTCGTTGCGCACGTTGACGATCTTGGTCGCCAGCGCCGCCACCTCGGTCACGGTGCCCTGCACGTCGTTGACCTCGACGAAATCGCCTTTGCGCAGGGCGCGCGAATAGACGATCACCAGCCCGCTCATCGCCTGCGTCACCAGGCTCGTCGAGCCCAGCGTCAGCATCAGGCCGAACAGCACCGACAGTCCCTTGAACGCCTCGCTGCCCGAGCCGGGCAGGTACGGGTAGGCCACGGCGATGCCCAGGCCCCAGACCAGGATGCTGACGATCCGCCGCGTCGCCGAGGTCGTCTCCGGGTGCACCAGCGGCAGCTTGAGCCGCCCGCTGCGGATCGCCTCGAAGACGTAGCCGATGGCATCGGCGATCGCCCGCGTGATCGCCAGCACGATGACGATCGTGATCAGGCCGGGCAGGCTGCCGAGGAAGCCGTCGGCGATCCAGACCAGCTTGTTCCACAGCCAGTCGTCGAGGCGTTCCGCGATCGGCGCGGTCGCCACGAAGCTGCCGACCACGAAGCGAAGCCATCCGTAGGCAAGCGCGCCGATCACCAGCCACTGCACCACCTGCACGCTGCCGACGACGACGCGGGCGACGAACTCGCCCAGATCGACGTGCGCATGCCTGGCCACCATGCGGTCCCGCCATCGCTCCAGGCGGTTCAGGCCGGCGCCGCCGGCCCGGTACAGGGCCCAGACCAGCAGCGCGAAGACCGCCGTGCCGACCGCCGTCCACATCAGACCGCGCAGCAGCAGCGGCGTGTCCTTCAGCTGGTGCCACGCCCGGCGCGCCTCCTGCAGTCGCTCCTGCGTCTGCGCGACGAGCGCCTCGAGGCTCTGCCCGGCCGCGGCGTCGACGTCGCCCTCGACGACTGCGAGCATCAGGTACTCGCCAAGGAAGAATTGCACCCCAGGCGAGCCATCCAGTTCGGTGGACAGCGTCCTGATCGGCTGATCGATCGCGGTGTCCGGTATCTGGCGCAGCCGGGCGCGCGTGCGCTCGACTCGCTCGGCCGGCGCTCCGCCGAGGACCTCGGCCCGGAAAGTGACGATCTCGCGATTGACCATGTACAGCGTCGCCGGCGCCGGCACAGACGCTGCCGCGCCGACAGCGCCGGCCGCCAGGACGAGCAGCGCGAAGACGACTGCAAGCAGATGAAATTGCTTCGACATCAGGTCGGCCTTTCCCGGGCCTCGAAGTCGTTCACCCGGGCCGGGTGCCGTCGACGGGCCATCCCCACCGAAGCGCCGGAACCGGCGCTGACCGTTGCTCGTCCACCCGCACGACCGGGCCATCCGGGCCGTCGGGCAGAGCCGATCATAGCGACCGGCCACGGCTGGTGCTGCGGCTTCCCCGGCGCCGCACGACGTCTACGTAAAATGCGAGCCATGTCTTCGCCGCGGATCGACGTCACCTACCGCCTGCACGTCGCTGCGGGCCAGGCCGCGCACCGGGCCCGGCTGCTGGCCGTCGAGCAGAGCATCGAGATGCCGCCGGAAGCAGTCGGCGAGGCGCGCCTGCTCGACGAGGTGCTGGCCCGCGTCGAACGGGTCGAGCCGCAGGCCGACGGCACCACGCTCGCCCGCCTGCAGCTGGCCTGCGAGACCGTCTGCGAGGACGCCGGTCAGCTGATGAACATGCTGTTCGGCAACTGTTCGCTGCAGCCGGATGTCGAACTGGTCGACATCGACGTGCCCGACTCGCTGGCCAGCGCCTTTGGCGGCCCGGCGCTCGGCATCGACGGACTGCGCCGATTGACCGGAGTCACCGCCCGGCCGCTGACCTGCACGGCGCTCAAGCCGCTCGGCTCGACGGCGCAGCAGCTTGCCGGGCTGTGCCGGACCTTTGCCGAGGCCGGGATCGACATCATCAAGGACGATCACGGCTGGGCCAACCAGTCGGGCAGCCCGTTCACCGAGCGGATCGCGGCCTGCCAGGGCCAGGTGCAGCAGGTCAACGAGAAGTCAGGTCGCCGCTCGCTGTACGCGCCGAGCCTGTACGGCACGCAACTGCAGATGCAGCGGCAGATCGGGGAGGCCCGCAGCCTCGGCATCCAGGCCTTGCTGATCGCGCCGATGGTCTGCGGGGTGGCGACGTTCAACGCCCTGCGGCGCGAGCATCCCGATCTCGCCTTCATTGCCCACCCGGCGCTCGGCGGCGGCCGCATCGCGCCGCCGGCGCTGCTCGGCAGGCTGTTTCGACTGTTCGGCGCCGACGCAGTGATCTTTCCGAACCACGGTGGCCGCTTCACCTATTCCACCGCGACCTGTCACGACATCGTCCGCTGCCAGCGCGCGACGTGGCACGGACTGCGGCCGACGATGCCGGTGCCGGCCGGCGGCATGTCGGTCGAGCGGGTGCCGGAGCTGAAGCGCGAATATGGCGCCGACAGCATGCTGCTCATCGGCGGCTCGCTGCTGGTCGCCGGCGAGCGCCTGGGCGAGCGCAGCCGTGCGTTCGTCGAGGCGGTCGCCGCCGACGAGGAGGCGGCGTGAGCGGCGTGCGGCGCTTCGCGCCGGGGGCGGCCGGCGAACTCGGCTGGACCGGGGTCGAGCGGCTGCGCTACAAGGAAGAAGGCAGCGCGCCGTTTCGCGACATCACGCGCCAGGTCCTGTTCAGCCAGCCGGACCAGCAGTGCGAACTGCGCTACTTCGAGATTGCCCCGGGCGGCTTCTCGACGCTGGAACGGCACCGGCACACGCACGCGGTGCTGATCCTGCGCGGCCATGGCTCGGTGCGGCTGGGCGACGCCGAGCTGCCGGTCGCCGAGCACGATCTGGTGACGGTCGATCCGCTGACCTGGCACCAGTTCCGCGCCGATGCCGGTTGCGCGCTCGGCTTCCTCTGCCTGGTGAGCAAGAGCCGCGACCGGCCGCAACTGCCGACCGACGAGGAGCCGGCGCCGCGGGAAATACGCTGAGCCGCGCCCGGCAACGCCTCAGCGCGGCGTGCCTGACGACGCGGCAGATGGCGACCCGAGCTGCGGCTGCGGAGCCAGCTTGTCGGCCTCGTCGACCCAGCCGCCGCCAACCGCGCGGAAGACGCTGACGATCTGCGCGTAGCGCTCGGCCAGCGAGCGCACCGACGTCAGCTCGCCGCTGAACAGCTCGTTCTCGGCGTAGAGCACCTCGAGGTAGCCGGCATAGCCGTTGTCGAACTTCAGCCGCGACAGGCGCGCGTAATCGCGCAGCGCCGCTACGCGCCTGGCCTGCGCCTCGGCCTCCTCGCGCTTCTTCAGCGAGCCGACCAGCGCGTCGTTGGTTTCGCCGAAGGCGCCGAGGATGGTCTGCTGGTAGAAGGCGACCGCCTCGCGCTGCCCGGCCTCGGCCGACTGCACCTGACCCTCGATGGCGCCGAAAGTGAAAATCGGCCCGGCCAGCCCGGCGCCGATCGACCAGGCGACCGACGCGCTGCTCAGAAAGTCGCCGAGCGCGGTGCTCACCGAGCCGAGCGCGCCGGTCAGCGACAGCGTCGGGTAATAGAGCGAACGCGCCACGCCGATGCTGGCGTTGGCGGCGACGAGGTTGAACTCGGCCTGCAGGATGTCCGGTCGCCGTTCGAGCAGCGTCGAGGGCAGGTCGGCCGGAATCGCCGGGGCGACGAGTTGGTCGATCGCCTTGCCGCGCTCGATCGGCCCCGGGTTGCGCCCGAGCAGGATGCTGATCAGGTTCTCCTGCGCCGCCACCTGCTGCTCGATGGTCGGGATCGCCGCCAGTGCCTGCTGGTACTGCGACTCGACCTGCGAGACCTCGACCTGCGACACCACGCCACCCTTGAAGCGCAGTTCGAAGATGCGCCGCGTCTCGGCATAGTTGGCGGCGGTAGCCTGGGCGATCTCGAGCTGCCGGTCGAGCGCCCGCAGGCCGATGTAGGCCGCCGCCACGCCGCTCACCACCGACAGCACGACGCCGCGTCGGCCCTGCTCGGTCGCATAGACCTGCGCCTGGGCCGCCTCGCTCTGGCGGCGGACGCGGCCGAACAGGTCGATCTGCCACTGGGCGCCGAGCGCTCCCTGGTAAAGGCTGGTGTATGGATCGCCGGGCTGCGGGATCGGCGGCTGTCCCACACGGCTCGACCGGCTGCGGCCCGCGTCCAGGCTGTAGCCGAACTGCGGATAGAACTGCGAACGGGTCGTGGTCAGCCCGCCGATGAATCGGTCGACCCGCGCCGCTGCCAGGCGAATGTCGAGGTTGCCGCGCAGCGCTTCCTCGATCAGCCCGTTCAGCACCACATCGCCGAACTGCTCCCACCAGCGGGTGTTGGCCACGTCGGCCGCCTGCCCGTAGTCGATGCGCCATTTCTCCGGCGTCGCGACCTCCGGCCGCCGGTAGTCGGGGCCAACGGTGCAGCCGACAAGCAGCAGCGCCGCCAGCGCGGTACCCGCAGCGGCCCGCGGCGCCGCGCGGAAGATTCGCGCCAGGCCCCGCATGTCAGTCGCCCTCCCGCTTCGCGTGCGCTGCCGCCGCGGGCGCCGCACCACCATGGGCGGTCGCGGCCGCCCGCTTGTTGCCGGCCAACCGCTCGCTCATCGTTTCCAGAATCCAGAAGAACAGCGGCGAGAACAGGATCGCGACGAAGGTCGAGGCGAGGATGCCGCCGATCACCCCGGTGCCGATCGCCCGCAGGCTGTTGGCGCCGGGCCCGGAGGCGAGCGCCAGCGGCACGCAGCCCAGGCCGAAGGCGAGCGAGGTCATCACGATCGCGCGCAGCCGCGCCCGCGCCGCTTCAAGCGCCGAGTCGAGCACCGACATGCCGGCGCGCACGTGCTCGATCGCCACTTCGCAGATCAGGATCGCGTTCTTCGCCGACAGGCCGACCAGCGTCACCAGGCCGACCTGGAAGTACACGTCGTTCTCCAGTCCGCGGGCCCAGGTCAGCAGCAGCGCACCGAGGACGGCGATCGGCACGGTCAGCACCACCGCCAGCGGCAGCGTCCACTTCTCGAACTGCGCCGCCAGCAGCAGGAACACCACGATCAGGCCGGCGACGAAGGCGATCGACGAGGTGCTGCCCGACTCCTTCTCCTGCAGCGCCTGTCCGGCCCAGGCGAACGAGAAGTCCGCCGGCAGCGTCTCGCGCGCCACCGCCTCCATCGCGGCGATCGCCTGGCCGGAGCTGTAGCCCTCGGCCGGGTTGCCGGTGACCTTCACCGCAGGGAAACCGTTGAAGCGCTCGAGCAGCTTGGGCGCGGCGACGTAGCGCACGGTGATCAGCGCCGACAGCGGCACCATCTTGCCGGTGCGCGAGCGTACGTAGACCTTGCTGAAGTCGTCGGGGTTGACGCGATACCCGGCATCGGCCTGCAGCACCACCCACCAGACCCGGCTGAACTGGCTGAACTGGCCGGCGATCGACGAGCCGAAGAAGCTCTGCATCGTCTGGAAGGCCTCCTGCACCGGCACGCCGAGGACCTCCGCCTTGCTGCGGTCGAGGTCGACGAACAGCTGCTGCGTGGCGGCACGGAAGGTCGTCGACACGCCGGCCAGCTCCGGCCGCTGGCGGGCCGCGGCGAGGAAGGCCTGCAGCGCCGCCCCGGTGGCGCGCGGGTCGCCCGCGCCGCGGTTCTGCAGGTAGAACTCGAAGCCGCCGGTCGTGCCGAGCCCCGGGATCGACGGCGGGTTCAGCGCGAAGACGAAGCCCTCCCGCAGCGCCGCGAACTGCTTGTTCAGCCGTGGCAGCGCGGCGAACGAAAGCAGCGATGGGTCAGTACGCTCCTCGAACGGCTTCAGTGAAGCGAACAGCACCGCGGCGTTATTGCGTAACTGCCCGTCGACCAGGCTGTAGCCGTTGACCAGCGCCACGTCCTGCACCGCCGGGTCGGCCGAGACGATTGCCTGCGCCCGGTCGGCCAGCGCGCCGACGTACGACTGGCTGGCGGTGTCCGGCGCCTCGACGATGGCGAAGAAGTACCCCTGGTCCTCGTCCGGCACGAAGCTGCCGGGCAGCACACGGAACATCAGCACGATGCCGACGATCACCGCGGCGAAGGCGGCGAGCGCGATCGGCCAGCCGCGGATGGCCCGCGCGACGATGCCGACGTAGCCCGAGGTCAGGCGGGCGAAGCCGTTGTCGAACCAGCGGAAGAAGCCCTTCTTCTCGCCGTGGTGCGCCTTGATGATGATGGCGGCCAGCGCCGGCGACAGGGTCAGCGCCATGATCCCCGAGATCACCACCGAGATGGCGATGGTGATCGCGAACTGCTGGTACAGGGTGCCGGTCACGCCGCCGAGGAAGGCCACCGGCAGGAACACCGCCACCAGCACCAGCACGATCGAGATCAGCGCGCCGGCGATCTCGGTCATCGCCCGCTTCGACGCCTCGAGCGCCGACAGGCCGTGCTTGCTCATGTTGGTCTCGACGTTCTCGACCACCACGATCGCGTCGTCGACCACCAGGCCGATGGCCAGGATCATGCCGAACAACGTCAGCATGTTGATCGAGAAGCCGAGCAGGTGCATGCCGACGAAGGTGCCGACGATCGACACCGGCACGGCGAGGATCGGGATGATGGTCGCGCGCAGCGACTGCAGGAACAGGAACACCACCAGGATGACCAGCACCACCGCCTCGAAGAAGGTGTGCACCACCTTGTCGATCGAGTTCAGCGTGAACAGGCTGGTGTCCAGCACGATCTTGTAGTCGAGCCCGGTGGGGAACTGCGCCTTCAGCTCCTCCAGCCGCGTGCGCACCGCCCGCGCCGTCTCGACGGCGTTCGCTCCCGGCTGCTGGTAGATGCCGATCGTGGTCGCCGTCTTGCCATTCATCCGGCTGGCGATCGAGTAGTCGCGTTTGGCGAGCTCGACCCGGCCGATGTCCTTCAGGCGGACGATCGCGGTGCCCGTCTGCGCGGTGCGCACGATGATGTCCTCGAACTCCTCCGGCTTGGTGAGCAGCCCCTGCGCGGTGACGACGAAGGTCTGCTGCACGCCGGCCACCGTCGGCTCGGCGCCGATCTGGCCGATGCCGAAGGTCTGGTTCTGGCCCTGGATCGCGCTGGCCACCTCCTGCACCGAGATGCCGAGCTGCGCCATGCGGTCGGGACGAAGCCACACGCGCATGGCGATGTCGGGCAGGCCGAACATGGAGGCGCGGTTGGCGCCCGGCAGCCGCTTCAGCTCCTCGAGCACGTACAGGTTGGCGTAGTTGTCGATGTAGGTGGCGTCGTAGCGGTCGTCGGGCGAGAAAATCGACAGCACCATCATCAGGCTCGCGGACTTCTTGTCGACCGTGATGCCCTGCTGCGTCACCACCTGCGGCAGCATCGGCGTGGCCTGGCTGACGCGGTTCTGCACGTTGACCTGGTTGATGTCCGGGTCGCTGCCCGGCTTGAACACGATCGTGATCGTCACGTTGCCGGAAGACGAGCTGACCGAGTTGAAGTACAGCAGGTTGTCGACGCCGTTGATCTGCGCCTCGATCGGCGCGGCCACCGTGTTGGCGATCACTTCCGCCGTCGCGCCTGGGTAGCGCGCGGTCACCTGCACCTGCGGCGGTGCGAGCTCCGGGTACTGCGAGATCGGCGTCACCCACATGGCGACCAGGCCGCCGAGCAGGATCAGGATCGAGATGACCGACGACAGAACCGGCCGGTCGATGAAGAAGTGGGTGAACATCGCGTGCGCCTACTTCTTCGCCCCGCCGGCCTTGGCCGCCGCGCCGGGGGCTTCGCCCGCCTTCGACGCCGCCTTGGTGGCGGCATCGGCCGGCTGGGCGCCGGGCTCGACGATCCGCACCGGCCGCCCGGGCACCACCTTGAGCACGCCGTCGACCACCACGCGGTCGCCGCGGTGCAGTCCGCTGACCACCACGATGTCCTTCTCGCCGATGTAGTCGCCGACCACGACCGGCCGGACCTCGGCCGTCCCCGCTTCGTTGACGACGTAGACGAGGTGGCCGTTCGAACCCTGCTGCACGGCGAGCTGCGGCACCACGATGGCGTCCGGCCGCACCGCGCCCTTGAGGTACGCGGTGACGAACATGCCGGGCCGCAGGTCCATCTTCGGGTTGGGCAGCACCGCGCGCACCATGAACGAGCCGGTGTCCTGGCTGAACGACGGGTCGGCGAAGCTGATCTTGCCGGCGTACGGATAACGCGCGCCGTCGGACAGCACCAGCTCGACCTCGTAGTGCTTGCCCTTCGGTTCGATGATCTGCCGCTGCTCGACCATCTCGCGGGTCTTGGCGACCTGGTTCTGCGACACGCTGAAGGTGACCCAGATCGGGTCGACCGCCGCGACGTAGGTGAGCTTCGAATCCGGCGACATGGCGTTCAGGTAGGCGCCTTCGCGCTGCGCGGCGCGACTGGCCAGCCCGGTCACCGGCGAGCGGATGGTGGCGTAGCCGAGGTTCAGTTCCGCCTCGGTCACCTTCGCCCGCGCCGCGAACACCGCCGCCTTCGATGCGTCGTACTCGCCCTGCGCCCTGTCGAGATCGGCCTGCGAAAGCGCGTTCTGCGCGGCCAGCGGCTTCACGCGCGCCAGCGTCGCCTCGGCGGTGGTCAAGCGCGCCTGCTGCGCCTGCAGTTCGCCGCGCGCCGCTTCCAGCTGCGCCTGGAAAGGCTTGCGGTCGAGCTGGAACAGCAGCTGCCCTTCGCGCACCAGGTCGCCCTCCTTGTAGGCGATCCTGTCGAGGAAGCCGGACACCCGGGCGACGATGTCGACCTGGCGCGAGCTCTCCGTCTGCGCGACGAAGCTGGCGACCGCCGGGACGGTGCGCGGCTGCACCGTGACCACCGACACCTCGGGCGCCGGCCGCTGCGGCGGCGGCGCGGCCTGCTTCGAGCAGCCGGCGATGACGGCGGCGGCGGCGATGGGACAGGCAACACGCCAGAGTGCAGAGGTCATGGGCGGACTTTCCTGGTGTCGACGCGGCAACTGCCTGCGGGCCGAGCGCTGCGTCGGCCCGGAGGCAGGCCGTAGTTTGCCGCAGTTGAACCAGCCGCTGATCGATGTTCCCGCCTCGCTCGGGCCCGGGCCCCGATGCGGGGCGCGAGCGCCGGATCGCCACGCGGGCTTTCAGGCGGGCGGAGGCCTCGTCTGCCACTGCGCGCTGCCGGGCCAAACGGCTCAGGTACGTCCGGACGCGGACTGCCGGCGCTTCGATGCGCGGGCGCAACCGGCGCGCACCGCCGATCGCCACCTGCTCGGCGCCATGGTGACGTATGCTGGCCTGCCGTCAGGCCGGCTGCCGATCTTCGGCGCCGGGCGGCTCGGCGGCTTCGTCATCATGTCGGCTTTCGCCAACACACACCGCGTCGGCGACGACCTCGCCGACGCGCTGCTGTGGCTGGAAAGATTCGGCGGCGCGGTTCCGATCGGCCCGCGCGGCGACAAGCGGCTCGGCCTGGCGCTGGAGACAGGGGCTCGGCGCGAGGAATGCGCGGCGACGGAGCGCACCGGCATGCCGAGCTCGATGGCGCTGCGCGTCGGCGCCTGGACGCCGCCCGGTCCCCTCGTCCCCGTCTACCGCTCTTGCGCGGGTGGCGCCCGGAACGCCCGCCTCCTCCTCGGCCCGCCGTGAGCGGTCACAACCGCGCCTGCTACGGGCGCTGCTGCCGTCGATGACACCGCGCAACGCATACCGGCTGGCCGTCAAGGCCGTGGCGCTGCTGGCTGCGCTGTGGATCGCCGTGGCCGTGGGCTTCGCCGCGCAGGCGTGGTGGCGGCTGCCCGATCTTTCCGCCTGGCACCGGATTGGGCTGCAGGCCGAGTTCAGCGCCAGTCGGGCCGATGCGCCGACGACCTTCGCCGCCTATCTCGACCAGGAGGCGCGCCTGTTCGCCGAACTGCAGCGGCGCGTCTACGACGATCCTGCGGCGGCCGACAGGTGGCCTTACGGTCGCTATACCCCCGGCTCGCCGGTGGCGCGGCTGGCGCTCGGCGGCAGCGGCAACCGCTCGAGCGTGACGAAGGCAGCGGCGCCGCGCGGCGCGGTGCTGCTGCTGCACGGTCTGAGCGATGCACCGTATTCGCTGCGCGCCGTGGGCCGGGCGCTGCATGAGCGCGGCTTCGACGTAGTCGCGCTGCGGCTGCCGGGGCATGGCACGGCGCCGGCGGCACTGACCCGGGTCACCTGGCAGGACTGGGACGCCGCCGTGGCGATTGCCGCCCGCCACGCAGCTTCGCTGGCAGGCCACGGCAAGGCGTTCTACATCGCCGGCTATTCCACCGGCGCGCCGCTGGCGCTGCTCTACGCACTGAAGGCGATCGAAGATCCCTCGCTGCCGATGCCGAAGCGGCTGCTCCTTTTCTCGCCCGCCATCGGCGTATCGGAATTCGCCGTCATGACAAGGGCGGCCGAAACACTGTCGTTCGTGCCGGGGCTGGAGAAGGCAGGCTGGCTCGACGTGCTGCCCGAGTACGACCCGTTCAAGTACAACTCCTTTCCGGTCAATGCCGCCCATCAGATCTGGCGGCTGACCCGCGAACTCGACGCACGGATGCGGTCGGCGGCATCGGCGGGCAAGCTCGACCGCATGCCGATGATCACGGCGTTCCAGTCGATGGTGGACTCGACGGTGAACGCCGCCGACGTCGTTTGGCGGCTGTTCCTGCGCCTGCCAGCGCGCGGCCACGAGCTGGTGGTCTTCGACGTCAACCGGGAGGAGTTCCTCGCCGGCCTGATCGCCCCGGGTCCCAGGGACGCGTTCGACAAGTTCGCCGGCGCGCCGGCGCTGCCTTTCCGGCTGGCGATCATTGGCAACCGCTCGGCCGCGACCACCGAAGTCGTCGAGCGCGTGCGCGAGGCCGGCCAGCGGGACATCGCCACGACCGAGCTCGGACTGCAGTGGCCCGATCAGGTGCTGTCGCTCGGGCACCTCGCGGTGCCGATGCCGGTCGACGACCCGCTGTATGGGCTGACTCCCGCCGCGCACGATGACGGACAGCGGTTCACCCTCGGTGGCGAGGCGCCGCGCGGCGAGATCGGCGCGCTGGTCGTGCCGCTGGGCAGCCTGGCGCGGCTGCGCAGCAACCCCTTCTTCGCGGTGATCGTCGGCCGGCTCGATCAGGCAGTGCACGCCGACACGCGCTGAGCGCGTCGCCGGCTTTTACGGCGTGGCGCTGCCCTTGCCCTGCGGCGCGTCGGCCGGCGGCAGGTCGACCTCGGAGATCCAGTCGTCGAGCAGCTTGTAGGCCACCGCGAGCAGCACGGGGCCGACGAAGATGCCGACCAGTCCGAAAGCGATCAGGCCGCCGATCACGCCGGCGAGGATCAGCAGCAGCGGCAGGTCGGCGCCGCGCCTGATCAGGATCGGCCGCAGGAAGTTGTCCATCGTGCCGATCACCGCGGTGCACAGTACGAGGAAGATGCCCCAGCCGGTCGCGCCGCTCCAGAAGGTCCAGATCACGGCCGGCACGAGCACCAGCGTCGGCCCGAGCTGGGCGATGCACAGCATGAACATCACGGCGGTCAGCAGGCCGGCGAACGGAACGCCGACGATGGCGAGCGCGACGCCGCCGGCCACCGACTGCACGATGGCCGTCACTCCGACACCGAGCGCCACCGCGCGGATTGCCTGGCCGGCCAGCACCACCGCGTTGTCGCCGCGCTCGCCGGCAAGCCGCCGGCCAAAGCGCCGCACGGTCGCCGCGCCCGCCTCGCCGCTGGTGTACATCACCGCCGCCAGCACCACGGTGAGCAGGAATTGCACGATCAGGAAGCCGACGCTGCCGACCTCGGCAACGAACCAGCGGACGATGTTGTTCGCGTAGGGCGCCAGTCGGGCGATCAGCCCCTCCGCGCCCGCGGCGACCGCCTGCTCCCAGGCGGCGGTGATCCTTGGCCCGATGATCGGCAGGTTGGCGACGAACTCCGGCGGCGGCGACATGTGCAGCTCGGCGAGGCTCTTGGCCCAGCCGACCAGCCGGTCCGCCTCGACGACGATCGTGACGATCGCCAGCAACAGCGGCACGACGAACACCAGCAGCAGGGTCGAGGTCATCAGCGTGGTGGCCAGCCAGCGGCGGCCCCACAGCCGCTCCTGCAGCCAGATCAGCGCCGGCCAGGTGGCGGCGACGACCATCGTCGCCCAGATCACGGCGCCGAGGAACGGGCGCAGGATCCACAGCGCGCCGAGGATCAGCAGGCCGATCGTCAGCACGCTCAACGTGATGCGGGCAATTTCCCGGCGGGGCTCGGTCACGGCGGATTCGGGGCGCGGCATCTGTAGATTCAGCCCGGCATTCAGGGCACGGTTCGCATTGAGCGCCGGGCCCGACGGCGGCGTCGCCGACGGGTCAACGCGGCAGCGTGCTGGCGCCCATCAGGTACTCGTCGACGGCGCGCGCGCACTGGCGGCCCTCGCGGATCGCCCAGACGACCAGCGACTGGCCGCGTCGCATGTCGCCGGCGGCGAACACCTTCTCGACGCTGGTCCGGTAGCAGCCCTTGCCGTCGGTGCTCGCGCGCGCGTTGCCGCGCGCATCCTTCTCGACGCCGAACGCCTCCAGCACCGGCGCCACCGGCGAGACGAAGCCCATGGCGAGGAGCACCAGGTCGGCCGGCAGCTCGAACTCGGAGCCCGGCACCTCGATCATCTTCATCTGGCCGGTCATCGGGTCCTTCTGCCAGTCGACGCGCGCGGCGACCAGCGCCCTGACGCTGCCCTTGCCGTCGTCGACGAAGCGCTTGGTGGTCACCGCCCAGTCGCGCTCGACGCCTTCCTCGTGGCTGCTCGAGGTGCGCAGCTTCACCGGCCAGTAGGGCCAGGTCAGCTCCCTGTTCTCCTGCTCCGGCGGCTGCGGCAGCAGTTCGAACTGGGTGACGCTCTTCGCGCCGTGGCGGTTGCTGGTGCCGACGCAGTCCGAGCCGGTGTCGCCGCCGCCGATGACCACCACGTGCTTGCCTGTGGCAAGGATCTGGCCCTTGACCTTGTCGCCGGCGACGGCCTTGTTCTGCTGCGGCAGGAACTCCATCGCGAAGTGCACGCCGCGCAGATCACGCCCCGGCATGGGCAGGTCGCGCGGTACCTCGGCGCCGCCGGCCAGCACGACCGCGTCGAACTCCGCCGTCAGCTGGCGGGCGTCGATCGACTCGGTGCTGAAGTCATTGACGGTGACGCCGTCGAGCCGGCCGACCCGCACACCGGCGCGGAAGATCACCCCTTCCGCCCGCATCTGCTCGATGCGGCGGTCGATGTGCGACTTCTCCATCTTGAAGTCGGGGATGCCGTAGCGGAGCAGGCCGCCGATGCGGTCGCTCTTCTCGAACACCGTGACCTCGTGGCCGACGCGCGCCAGCTGCTGCGCCGCGGCCAGGCCGGCCGGGCCGCTGCCGACCACCGCCACCCGCTTGCCCGTCTTGTGCGCCGCCGGCTGCGGCACGACCCAGCCCTCGGCCCAGCCCTTGTCGATGATCGCGTGCTCGATCGACTTGATGCCGACCGGATCGCTGTTGATGTTCAGCGTGCAGGCCGCCTCGCATGGCGCCGGGCAGACCCGGCCGGTGAACTCGGGGAAGTTGTTGGTCGAGTGCAGCACGGCGAGCGCCGCCTGCCACTGCTGCCGGTAAACGAGGTCGTTGAAGTCCGGGATGACGTTGTTGACCGGGCAGCCGTTGTTGCAGAACGGGATGCCGCAGTCCATGCAGCGCGCACCCTGCACCGCCGCCTGCTCATCGGTCAGGTGAACGACGAACTCGTGCCAGTGCTTCCTGCGGCTTGCGGGCGCCTCGGCCGCCTCTTCCAGCCGCTGGTACTCGAGGAATCCGGTGATCTTTCCCATCGCCTGTCCTATGCGGCCAGCTTCTTCGGCTCGGCCTTGCGCTGCGCCTCGTGCAGCTCCTTCAGCGCCCGCCGGTACTCGTGCGGGAAGACCTTGACGAAGCGGGCCCGTTTGTTCGGCCAGTCGTGCAGGATCTCGCGCGCGCGGAAGCTGCCGGTGTAGCGGAAGTGTTTCTCGATCAGGTCGCGCAGGATGAACTCGTCGGTCTCGCCGAGGTGCCAGATCGCCTCGTCGACCTTCTCCTGCTGCTGCTGCGTCGTCGCTACCTGCTCGAGCGCCACCATCGCGGTGTTGCAGCGCTGGGCGAAGTCGCCGTCCGGGTCGTAGACGTAGGCGATGCCGCCGCTCATGCCGGCGGCGAAGTTGCGCCCGGTGCCGCCGAGCACGACCACCGTGCCCTTGGTCATGTACTCGCAGCCGTGATCACCCGTGCCCTCGACCACCGCGCTGGCCCCGGACAGGCGCACCGCGAAGCGCTCGCCGGCGACGCCGTTGAAGTAGGCCTCGCCGGCGATCGCGCCGTACAGCACCGTGTTGCCGACGATGATGTGCTCTGGGCCAAAGCCGCGGAAATCGTTCGGGCTGCGCACGATCAGCCGCCCTCCCGACAGGCCCTTGCCGGTGTAGTCGTTGGCGTCGCCGACCAGGTCGAGCGTGATGCCGCGCGCCAGGAAGGCGCCGAAGCTCTGCCCGGCGGTGCCCTGGAACTGGATGTGGATGGTGTCGTCGGGCAGTCCCTGGTGACCGTAGCGGCGGGCCACCCGCGCCGACAGCATGGTGCCGACGGTGCGGTTGACGTTGCGGATCGGGCTGATGAAGCTGACCCGCTCCTGCCGCTCGATCGCCGACGCCGCCACCGCGATCAGCTTGTGGTCGAGCGCGCGCTCCAGCCCGTGGTCCTGCGTCTCGCAGTGACGGCGCGCGACGTCGGCCGGCATCGGCGGCTGGTAGAAGATGCGCGAGAAGTCGAGCCCCTTCGCCTTCCAGTGCGCGATGCCCTTGCGCACGTCGAGCAGGTCGGCCCGGCCGATCAGTTGGTCGAAGCTGCGGATGCCGAGCTGCGCCATGATCTCGCGCACTTCCTCGGCGACGAAGAAGAAGTAGTTGACGACGTGCTCCGGCTGGCCCTTGAAGCGCTTGCGCAGCACCGGGTCCTGGGTGGCGACGCCGACCGGGCAGGTGTTCAGGTGGCACTTGCGCATCATGATGCAGCCCTCGACCACCAGCGGCGCGGTGGCGAAGCCGAACTCGTCGGCGCCGAGCAGCGCGCCGATGACCACGTCGCGGCCGGTCTTCATCTGCCCGTCGACCTGCACGGCGATGCGGCCGCGCAGGCGGTTCAGCACCAGCGTCTGCTGCGTCTCGGCCAGACCCAGTTCCCACGGCGTGCCGGCGTGCTTGATCGACGACAGCGGCGAGGCGCCGGTGCCGCCGTCGTGGCCGGCGATCGTCACGTGGTCGGCCTTGGCCTTGGCCACCCCGGCGGCGACCGTTCCGACGCCGACTTCGGAGACCAGCTTGACGCTGATCGACGCCTGGGGGTTGGCGTTCTTCAGGTCGTGGATCAGCTGGGCCAGGTCCTCGATCGAGTAGATGTCGTGGTGCGGCGGCGGCGAGATCAGGCCCACGCCCGGCACCGAGAAGCGCAGCTTGGCGATGTACTCGCTGACCTTGTGGCCGGGCAGCTGGCCTCCCTCGCCGGGCTTGGCCCCCTGCGCCATCTTGATCTGGATCTGGTCGGCGCTGCTGAGGTACTCGGCGGTGACGCCGAAGCGGCCGGAGGCGACCTGCTTGATGCGCGAGCGCAGCGAGTCGCCTTCCGCCAGCGGGACGTCGACCTCGATGCGCTCTGCTCCGAGCACGCCGGCCAGCGTGTCGCCGTGGCGGATCGGGATGCCCTTCAGTTCGTTCTCGTAGCGCGCCGGATCCTCGCCGCCCTCGCCGGTGTTGCTCTTGCCGCCGAGCCGGTTCATCGCGATGGCGAGCACCGAGTGGGCCTCGGTCGAGATGCTGCCCAGCGACATCGCCCCGGTGGCGAAACGCTTGACGATCTCCCTGGCCGGCTCGACCTCGTCAAGCGGGATCGCCTTCGACGGAACCACCTTGAACTCGAACAGGCCGCGCAGCGTCAGGTGGCGGCGGCTCTGGTCGTTGATGATCTGCGCGTACTCCTTGTAGGTCTGGTAGGAGTTCGACCGGGTCGAGTGCTGCAGGCGGGCGATCGCGTCCGGCGTCCACATGTGCTCCTCGCCGCGCACCCGCCACTGGTAGTCGCCGCCGGCGTCGAGCAGGCCGGCCAGCACCGGATCGTCGGAGAACGCCGCCCGGTGCGTGCGCACCGCCTCCTCCATCACCTCGAACAGGCCGATGCCGCCGACGTTGCTCGCGGTGCCGCGGAAGTACTTCTGCACCAGGTCGGAGGCGAGGCCGACCGCCTCGAAGATCTGCGCGCCGCAGTACGACATGTAGGTGGAGATGCCCATCTTGGACATCACCTTGTTCAGTCCCTTGCCGATCGCCTTGATGTAGTTGGCGATCGCCTTGTCGGTGTCGCCTTCGCTGTCGTGGTGCAGCGAACGCAGCGTCTCCAGCGCGAGGTAGGGATGGACCGCCTCGGCGCCGTAGCCGGCGAGCAGCGCGAAGTGGTGCACCTCGCGGGCGCTGCCCGTCTCGACCACCAGTCCGGTCGAGGTGCGCAGGCCGGCGGCGATCAGGTGCTGGTGGATCGCGCTGGTGGCGAGCAGCGCCGGAATCGCCACGTGCTCGGCGTCGAGGCTGCGGTCGGTGACGATCAGGATGTTGTAGCCGGCCTTCACCGCGTCGACCGCCTGCGCGCACAGCGACGCCAGCCGCGCCTCGACACCCTCGTTGCCCCAGGCGAGCGGATAGCAGATGTGCAGCTCGTAGCTGCGGAACTTGCCGGAGGCGTAGCGCTCGATCGAGCGGATCTTGGCCGTGTCCTTGAAGTCGAGCACCGGCTGGCTCACCTCGAGGCGCATCGGCGGGTTGATGTTGTTGATGTCCAGCAGGTTGGGCTTCGGGCCGATGAAGCTGACCAGCGACATCACCAGCTGCTCGCGGATCGGGTCGATCGGCGGGTTGGTCACCTGCGCGAACAGCTGCTTGAAGTAGCTGTAAAGCGGCTTGTTGCGGTCCGACAGCACCGGCAGCGCGCTGTCGTTGCCCATCGAGCCGATCGCCTCCTCGCCCTGCACGGCCATCGGCTCCATCAGCAGCTTGACGTCCTCCTGCGTGTAGCCGAACGCCTGCTGGCGGTCGAGCAGCGGCACCTCGACGCGCGCCGCCGAGCCGATGCCTATCGACGGCGCCGCCAGGTCGTCGAGCTTCACGCGAATCCGGCTG
>CP070661.1:2737221-2788247 GCA_020355165.1 Burkholderiales bacterium | reverse complement strand
ACTGGAAAACGCGCGCGCCGACGAAACGGCCGATCGTGGAGTTGGTCTGGTTGCCGGCGATGGCGGCGGCGGTCAGCAGCGCCATCAGCAGCGGGTAGTCGATCATCCCCGCGCCGGCGAGCGCGCCGGCGACGAACAGCAGCGAGTCGCCGGGCAGGAACGGCATCACCACCAGCCCGGTTTCCACGAAGATGATGAGGAACAGCAGCGCGTACACCCACGTGCCGTAGGCGCTGACGAAAGCGCGCAGGTGCACGTCGACGTGCAGCACGAAGTCGATCAGGAAGGAGATGAGTTCCATGCCCGGATTATGCGGAGGACGTCGCCGGGCCGCGGCCCGTCAGAAGGCCGGGCCTGCGGTTGCCGCCCGAGCGGGCACCGCGGCAAAGGATCGTCGGAGCATCTTACGGCCGGCTCGGCGTCGGGCAGGCCGGCGCGACGATGCAATGCGGCAGCGGTGATTCGGGTCGGCACGCCGCTGCCGATTCAGAGAACCATCTTGGCGCCGGCAACGAGCAGCACCACCGCCAGCGCCCGGCGAAGCGCCGTGTTGCCGAGGCGGCGCGACCCGAGCGTGGCGCCGATCAGGCCGCCGACGAGCACGGCAGCGACCCAGAAAGGCAAAGCCTCGGGCAGCGCCGGCTGCCGCGTCAGCAGGCCGAGCAGGCCGGCGGCGGAGTTGACCAGGATGAACGCCGCCGTCGGCGCAGCGCTGTCGCGCACCGTGGCCCAGCCCATCAGCACGACCAGCGGGCTCAGAAAGATGCCGCCGCCGACCCCGGTGAGGCCCGACAGCAGGCCGATGCCGGCACCGACCGGGAGGGCGACCGCCATCGGTGGCGGACCGCCAACGACGCGGGCCTGGGCCGCGCCGCCCACGGTCTCGGCGAACAGCCGCGCCGCCGAGAACAGCAGCACGGTGCCGACCAGCACGCCAAACCAGGTCACCGGCAGCTGGATGCGACCGCCGATGAACGCCATCGGCACCGAGCCCAGCGCGAAGGGGGCGAACAGCCGCCAGTTGAAGCCGCCGGCGCGGGCGAACTTGTACAGCGCGATCGTCGCCACGCCGATGTTCATCAGCAGCGCCGTCGGCCGCATCATCGCCGGCGGCACGCCGAGCAGCGCCATCGCCGCCAGGTACCCGGAGCCGCCGCCGTGGCCGACCGACGAATACAGCAGGGCCGCCGCGAAGAAGAGCAGGCCGAGCAGGATGTCGTTGTCGATCGGCATCTAGGTCGCGCGAAACCTCGGTCGCGCCCCGTCCGGCGTCGCGGCGCGTCAGGACGTCGAGTACGCCAGCCGCACGTAGATCGGTGCGTACGGTGCCGCCTGCGTGATCTCGATCAGCGCTTCGCGCGCCAGTTCGAGCAGGGCGAGGAAATGGACGATCACCACCGGCACGCCGCGGGCGAGCGTCGCCGCGTCGAACAGGTCGCCGAACTCGACGAATTGCCGTCCTTGCAGCCGCTTGAGGATCAGGCTCATGTGCTCGCGCACCGACAGCTGCTCGCGGGCGATCTGGTGGTGCGCGTACAGCCTGGCGCGGCGCAGGACCTCGACCCACGCCTGCTGCAGATCGGCCGGCGCCACCGTCGGCAGCCGGCGAACCATCGTCTGCTCGATGGTGACGATCGCGCGCACGAAGTCGCGGCCGACGCGCGGCAGCTCGTCGAGCTGGGCGGCGGCCAGCTTGATCCGCTCGTACTCGACCAGCCGCCGGACGAGCTCGGCCCGCGGGTCCTCGGCCTCCTCGCCGGCGGCCGCCTTCTTCACCGGCAGCAGCATCCGGCTCTTGATCTCGATCAGCATGGCCGCCATCAGCAGGTATTCGGCCGCCAGCTCGAGGTTGCTCCGGCGGATCTGCTCGATGTAGGCGAGGTACTGGGCCGTCAGCGCGGCCATCGGGATGTCGAGCACGTTGAAGTTCTGCTTGCGGATCAGGTACAGCAGCAGGTCCAGCGGCCCCTCGAAGGCCTCCAGGAAGACCTCCAGCGCATCCGGCGGGATGTACAGGTCCTCCGGCAGCTTGAACAGCGGCTCGCCGTACAGCCGCGCCAGCGCGATGCCGTCGATCACGTCGGGTGTGACGTCGGCGGTCGGCGCTGGCAGCGATTCGTAGGCGGTGCCGGATGCGGGTTCGGTCATGGTCGGCGGGATCGCTGAAGCGGGCAATGCTAGCAGCGCCTCATCGGGCAGGTGCACGCGGTCGTGCCTGCCGCTCGCCGGCTGCCTGTCAGTGGCCGGCAGGAGAAGAGGGTAGGTGCCGGATCAGCCGCCGCAGCATGCGGCAGCCGTCTGTTCCGCTGGCGCCCTATGCCGCCGCGGAGCACGGGCCAAGGTCCACGGAGAGCACGGAGGAAGCAGCACGAGTGAGCACAACTTCGAAATCTACCGAAAGCAACCACGTTGCCAAGGGGTTGTCGGCAGCCACTCGTTGTTTGCTGGTTTCCTCCGTGCTCTACGTGTCCCTGCGCTCAGGCCCGTCGCCCGCCGATGGGCGCGACGCCCTGATCCGTGAAAGGTCGGTGCGGGATGGTTGAGGGTATTCCCGCCGGTGTCGTTGCGTGGGACAATATCCCACGTATTCGAGGCCTGTCAACACACCTGTTGCATGAGAGCGAAAGGCGCCATCGTGCTGGATCACGTGCTGCGCGTGATGCGGCCGCTCGTGCGGCTGCTGATCCGCAGCGGCGTGCCGTACCCGGCGTTGGCGAATGCGCTCAAGAGCGTTTTCGTCGAGGCTGCGCGCGCCGAACTGGCCGACCGTTCGATGGCGCAGACCGACAGCGCGGTGACGCTGCTGTCCGGCGTGCATCGCCGCGACGTGCGAAACCTCGGCCGGCCGGCGAGCAGCCGGAAGGCGACTGCAGAGCCGCCGCGCTCGCTGCCGGCGGAAGTCATCGCCCGCTGGATGAGCGATCCGGCTTTCCTCGATGCCGACCGCGCGCCTCGCCTGCTCACCCGCAGCAGCGAGGGGGCCGCCGGCTCGTTCGATGCCCTGGCTCAGGGGATCAGCCGCGACATCAGGCCGCGCGCCATGCTCGACGAACTGGTGCGGCTCGGCGCCGTGCGCGAGGAAGACGGCGGCATCCGGCTGCTGGGCGCCGGCTTCGCGCCGAGCAAGGACTTCGAGGAGATGTCGCGCCTGTTCGCCGACAACGTCGGCGATCACGCCGCAGCGGCGGTCGCCAATCTGCAGGGCGGGCGCAACTTCCTCGAGCAGTCGGTCTTCGTCGACGAGATCACCGAGCAATCGGCGGCGCGACTGCAGAAGGTCTCGGTGCAGGCCTGGAAGGAGGCCTTCAAGACCGTCATGCAGGAGGCGCAGGCCAGGTTCGACGACGACGGTGCCAGTGCCGACGCCGAAGGACGGCGTCACCGTGCACGCTTCGGCGTGTACTTTTACACTGAGCGGGAGGACTGAGGGGTGATGACGAGCGCGCGCCGACGGCGTGGATGGTTCTGGCTGCTGCCGCTGCTGCTTGCAGTGGGCGGCTGCGGCCCGGGCGTCGGCGGCACCGGCACCGGCGAAGGCTTTGCGCTGGAGTACTTCGGCGCCAGGCGCGCCTCCGTGTGCTCGGCGTCTTTCGCCGGCGAACTGAAGTGCCCGTCGCGCATCGTCATCGGGCCGACCAAAGTGGACGAAAGCGAGGGAAGTGAGCTCGTAACATGGACTGACGATCCGGCCGTCGCCCAGGTGATCGTGCGCATCAGCGATAGTGACGTCGACCTGGAGGTCCTTTGCGAGGACTTACGGTTCACCGGCACGTGGGGCGAGACCAACGAAGGGGTCAGACGGTTCTTCGGTCACTACACGACACGGGAATTGGCTGCTGCCGTACCGGCCACGCTGACCGTGCAGTCCGCCGAAGGCGGCGGCCTGTCCTACGTGCTCAAGGACGCGGCCGAGCGGACAGTGGCCGGCCCGCTGGTCCTGCAGCGGACGGAGCAGGAGGTGATTCGGTCTTCCTGCTCGAGCGTGTCCAACCTGCCGCTCCGGGGTGCCAGGTACCGCTAGGCGGCGTGGCCGGCGCCCCGCGCCTGCACTCCTAGACGGTGCGCCGCTGCCCCATCTGGCGGCGGATCCAGTCGTGCAAGTGGATCATGCCGTCTTCGTGCGGCGAGTGGAACGGCCCGGTGTCGTCCTCGCCGGCGAGCCATAGTGCCCTGCGGCCCCGCTGCAGGCGAGCGCAGGCATCGGCGTCCTCGACCGCCGACTCCGCGTAGGCGGCCTGGTGCGCGTCGACGATCTGCCGCTCGAAGGCCTGTACTTCCTCAGGATAGTAGAACTCGACGATGTTGGTCGTGTGCTCTGGCGTGCGCGGGATCAGCGTGCTGACCACCAGCGCGCACGGGTACCACTCGATCATCACGTTCGGATAGAGGATCGACCAAACGGTGCCGTACTTCGGCAGCTTGCCGCCGCTGTAGGCGAGCACGGCATCGCGGTAGCGGCCGTAATTCGGCGAGACCTGGCTCTTCAGCTCGTCCTTGACACCCATGATCTGGTAGCTCCAGCGGTCGCCGAAGCCCCACTCGTAGTTGCCGGCGTCGACCCACTTCTGCAGGCCCGGATGCACCGCCTCGACGTGGTACAGCTCGAGGAAGATCTCGAGGAAGTTCTTCCAGTTGAACGACAGCTCGTCGACGATCGCCTTCTCGAACACGTAGCCGCTGAAGTCGTAGTCGGCGGCAAGCGGGAAGTCGGCCAGGTCCTGCGCCGGGTCGAGCGGCCCGGCGAACAGCAGTCCCTGCCAGTTCTTCAGCGGCGTCTTTGGCAGCGAGCAGTCGGGCGTGTGGTCGAAGTCCGGCGCGCCGAGCAGCCTGCCGTCGAGGTCATAGGTCCAGCGATGCAGCGGGCAGACGATGTTCTGCGCGTTGCCGTGGCCCTCGAGCAGCAGCCCCTGCCGGTGCCGGCAGACGTTCGAAAGCAGGCCGACCCCGGACCCGGAGCGCACGAGCAGCTTGCCGTCCTCGGTCCATGGCAGCACGTAGTAGTCGCCGGCGTTCGGCACCATCAGTTCGTGGCCGATGTAGCCGGGTCCGTTCTCGAACAGCAGCAGCATCTCGCGCTCGAACCAGCCCGGGTCGAAGTACCAGGAAATCGGCAGCGGCGCCGTGCGGCCGAGCAGGGTGGCGTCGAGGTTGGAGCGGCGGGAGATGCTGCTTCCGGGGGCGTTCATCGAGCGGGATCCTCGACCGGCAGGTCACGAAGACGCGGCAAAGTCTACGCGCGGCACTGCCGGCAACTTGACGCTGGTCACAGGCTACGGCGGCGATTGCGCGGCCGTGCCTGCGCAGCGGCCCGACGCCCGGCGCGAGGTGGCATCATTTCGACCCTCCGTACTCCCTGGCCACAGCGACCCATGGTCAACGACCGCGCCGACCAGTACCAGGACATCAGGGAAGCCGTGCGCGCGCTGTGCGCGCAGTTCCCCGACGAGTATTTCCGCAGGATCGACGAGCAGCGAGGCTACCCGGAGGCCTTCGTCGACGCCCTGACCCGCGCCGGCTGGCTGGCGGCGCTGATCCCGTCCGAGTACGGCGGCTCGGGGCTCGGCCTGGCCGAGGCGTCGGTGATCATGGAGGAGATCAACCGCGGCGGCGGCAACTCGGGCGCCTGCCACGGCCAGATGTACAACATGGGCACGCTGCTGCGCCATGGCTCCGACGAGCAGAAGAAGAAGTACCTGCCGAAGATCGCCAGCGGCGAGTTGCGGCTGCAGTCGATGGGGGTGACCGAGCCGACCACCGGCACCGACACCACCCGCATCAAGACGGTGGCGGTGAGAAAGGGCGATCGGTACGTGGTCAACGGACAGAAGGTCTGGATCTCGCGCGTGCAGCACTCCGACCTGATGATCCTGCTGGCGCGCACGACGCCGCTGGCCGAGGTCAGGCGCAAGAGCGAGGGCATGTCGATCTTCATCGTCGACATCAAGGAGGCGATGGCAAGCGGGATGACCGTGCGGCCGATACCGAACATGGTCAACCACGAGACCAACGAGCTGTTCTTCGACAACCTCGAGATCCCCGCCGAGAACCTGGTCGGCGAGGAAGGCAAGGGCTTCAGGTACATCCTCGACGGACTGAACGCCGAGCGCACGCTGATCGCCGCCGAGTGCATTGGCGACGGCTACTGGTTCGTCGATCGCGCGGCGAAGTACGCCTCCGAGCGCATCGTCTTCGACCGGCCGATCGGCCAGAACCAGGGCGTGTCGTTCCCGATCGCCGAGGCCTACATCGAAGTGGAGGCGGCCAACCTGATGCGCTTCCGCGCCTGCGAGCTCTTCGACGCGCACCAGCCGTGCGGCGCCGAGGCCAACATGGCCAAGCACCTGGCCGCCAAGGCGTCGTGGGAGGCGGCCAACGTGTGCCTGCAGACGCACGGCGGCTTCGGCTTCGCCTGCGAGTACGACGTCGAGCGCAAGTTCCGCGAGACCCGCCTTTACCTGGTGGCGCCGATCTCGACCAACCTGATCTTCTCCTACATCGCCGAGCACGTGCTCGGCATGCCACGGAGCTTCTGATGGTCGCCGGCGACCGACGGCCGGGCGTGCAGGCCGGGCCGGCTCGCGAGGCGGGCGCCAGCCGGCCGCAAGCCGCGCGCGTCGGCGGCCGCCCGCTCGACGGCGTCACGGTGCTGGCGCTCGAACACGCGGTGGCCGCGCCCTTCGCCACCCGGCAGCTGGCCGACCTCGGCGCGCGCGTCATCAAGATCGAGCGCCCGGGCGACGGCGACTTCGCGCGCAAGTACGACCAGCGGGTCAGGGGCCAGGCCTCGTACTTCGTCTGGATCAACCGCTCGAAGGAAAGCCTGACGCTCGACGTCAAGCATCGCCAGGCGCGGCCGATCCTCGACCAGCTGCTGGCCAAGGCCGACGTGCTGGTGCAGAACCTCGCCCCGGGTGCGGCGGCTCGGCTCGGGCTGTCGGCGCCGGCGTTGCGGCCGAGGTACGGGCGGCTGATCGTCTGCGACATCTCCGGTTACGGCGCCGATGGTCCGTATCGCGACAAGAAGGCCTACGACCTGCTGGTGCAGGCCGAGGCCGGCCTGCTGTCGGTGACCGGCACGGCGGAGCAGGTCGTGCGGGCCGGCATCTCGGTGGCCGACATTGCCGCCGGCATGTACGCCTACAGCTCGATCCTGGCAGCGCTGATCCAGCGCGGCCGCACGGGCGAGGGCAGTCACATCGATGTCTCGCTGCTCGAGTCGCTGGCCGAGTGGATGGGCAACCCGATCTACTACGCCTACGACGGCCAGCCGCAGGCGCCGCGCTCCGGCGCCAGCCATCCGAGCGTCTATCCGTACGGGCCGATGGCCACCGGCGACGGCAAGACGGTGCTGCTGGGCCTGCAGAACGAGCGCGAGTGGGCGGTGTTCTGTCGCGATGTGCTGCAGCGACCCGACGTGGCGAGCGATCCGCGATTCGACAGCAACACCAGGCGCAGCGACAACCGCGTGCAACTGAAGGCGCTGATCGAGGACATCTTCCGCTCGGTGACCGCGGCGCAGGTGATCGAGCGGCTCGACGCCGCCGGCATCGGCAATGCGTCGGTGAACCAGATCGCCGACGTGTGGAAGCACCCGCAGCTCGCGGCACGCGGTCGCTGGGTCGAGGTTGGCTCGCCGGCCGGGTCGATCCGCGTGCTGAAGCCGCCGGCCGACAACGACTCCTTCGACTGCCGGATGGACCCGATCCCGGCGGTAGGCGAGCACACGGACAGCATCCTCGCCGAGCTCGGCTACGGCGCCGAAGACATCGCGCGGCTGCACGCCGCCGGCGCGGTCTGAAGCTCGACCACGGCCGATGACGCCGCAGCCGCGCTCGTACCTGTTCGTTCCCGGCGACCGCCCGGAGCGCATCGCCAAGGCGCTCGCCAGCGGCGCGGACGCCGTGATAGTCGACCTCGAGGACGCGGTGGCGCCGGCGAGCAAGCTCGCGGCGCGCGATGCGGTGGCCGGCGTGCTCGACGTGACGCAGCCGCTGGTGCTGCGGATCAACGGTGCCGACACGGGGTTCTTCGGCGACGATGCGCGCCTGGCTGCGCATCCGGCGGTGGCGGCAGTGATGCTGCCGAAGGCGTCGGCGGCCGAGGCGGTGGCCATGCTGCGTGCCGCCTGCGGGGCCAAGCCGGTGCTCGCGCTGATCGAGTCGGCGGCCGGCGTGGAGAACGCGGCGGCGCTGGCCAGGACCGAGGGCGTCGCGCGACTGGTGTTCGGCTCGATCGACCTGCAGCTCGACCTGGACATCGCCGACGACGACCTGGCGCTGCTCGCCTTCCGCTCGCAGCTGGTGCTCGCCTCGCGGGTGGCGAATCTGCCGGCGCCGGTCGACGGGGTGACCACCGCGCTCGATGACGCGGCCCGCATCGACGCGGAAGCGCGGCGCGCGCGCTCGCTCGGCTTCGGCGCAAAGCTGTGCATCCACCCGCGGCAGGTGCCGATCGTCAACGCTGCCTTCAGCCCGTCGGAGGCCGAGCTGACCTGGGCCCGGCGCGTCGTCGACGCGGCGTCGGCGGCCGGCGGCGCCGCGGTGGCCGTCGACGGCAGGATGGTCGACGCGCCGGTGCTCGCCCGCGCGCGGCGGCTGCTCGCGGCGCGGCGAAGCTGAGCGGCCCCGACCGCACTTACAGGCGCTTACAACTGGTTGCCGACGCGGCGGCCGCTTCGCCGCAGACTTGGATCGCCCGTCGACATCCGACGGGCGCCGAGGCAGAAGGAAACGAAGCGCCGGAGGTCACCAGATGACAGACAAGCCGCAGGCCGCTGCCGATTTCTCGCACCGCTGGACCGTCGCCGGCATCGCGGCCGCCACGGTCGCCGTTGCAGGCGCCGCGCTGGCATGGCACGGCCATGCCCATGCTTTTGGTCCCGTTCCGCAGGGTCCCGGCCTGCGGCAGCAGGTCGACCCCGAGGTCAGGGACAAGCGCATCGAGGCCTTGACCGCGCTGCGGCTGGCCGAGATCAATGCAACGCCCGAGCAGACGAGCCGCATCGCCGCCATCATGAAGGTTGCAGCCAGTGAACTGGCGCCCGTGCGTGAGCAGCTGCAGGCGCTGCAGCATCGGTCGGCGCAGCTGCTGGCGGCGCCGACGATCGACCGTGCCCAGCTCGAGGCGCTGCGCGTGCAGCGGCAGCAGCTGCGCGAGACGGCCTCGCGCCGCATGTCGCAGGCGAGGGCCGATGCGGCCGAAGTGCTGACGCCCGAGCAGCGTGCCGGACTGGCCGAGCGCCGGCTGCGCCGCCACGGGCGCGGCTGACGGCAGCACGCCTCGCAAGAGCGCTAGGCGATTCCGTCGGCCCGCCCGCGCGCGGCGGCTTGCGCCGGCGTCAGTCCCTGCTCGTACATGTCGGACCAGCGGGTGTCGTCGAGCATGTCGTGCGCGCGCATGACGCCCCAGTTCAGCTCGCGACAAACCTCAGCCAGCCACTCGAACAGGGTCATGCGGGTCCCTCCTTGGCCGGGGCAAGCATAATTGCGGGCGTTGATATCTGCCCCAGGAGAGACGCCATGGCCGACCGTCCCGATCCGCGCGAACCCGACATGGACGCCGGCGCCCTGTACCGCGAGGAGATTGTCACCGACCGCCGCGTCGGCACGATCCGTGTGATGACGCCGATCACCGCCGACGGCAGCGTCGACGACGAGCGGCCGATGCTGTTCGTCGGCGAGGCCCAGATGCTCACCTCGGTCGGGCCGCTGCCGATCAGCTTCGAGATCGAGGCGGCGACCCTGGCCGAGGCGGTCGCCAAGTACGGGGCGGCGGCGAAGGAAGGCTTCGAACGCGCCGTGCGCGAACTGCAGGACCTGCGTCGGCAGCAGGCTTCGTCGATCGTCGTGCCGCCGCCGGGTGCGGCGGGTGCGTTCGGCCCGGGCGGAGGCGGCTTCGGCGCCGGTGGCGGCGGCAAGATCCAGATGCCTTGAAGGGGCCCGGCGGGGCCGGCGCCTACGGGTGGCGCGCCTCGAAGGTATTGCACGCCTGCATCGAGCCGCGCTCGAAGCCGGTGCGGAACCAGCGCGCGCGCTGCTCGGCGCTGCCGTGGGTGAACGAATCAGGCACCACGTAGCCCTGCGAGCGTTTCTGCAGCACGTCGTCGCCGATGGCGGAGGCTGCGCCCAGGGCTTCCTCCAGGTCCCCCGGCTCGAGGATCCTGCGGTCGCGCTGGGCGTGGTACGCCCATACGCCGGCGAAACAGTCGGCCTGCAGTTCGACGCGCACCGAGACCTCGTTGTACTCGCTCTCGGAAATCCGCTGCCGCAGCCGGGCGGTCTGCTCCATCAGGCCGATCTGGTTCTGCACGTGGTGGCCGACCTCGTGCGCGATCACGTAGGCCTGCGCGAAGTCGCCCGGGGCGCGGAACCGCTCCTGCAGCAGGCGGAAGAACGACAGGTCGATGTAGACCTTCCGGTCCTCGGGGCAGTAAAACGGTCCCGCCGCCGACTGGCCCATGCCGCAGGCGGTCGGATACATGCCGGAGAACAGCACCAGCTTCGGCGCCTGGTAGGTCTGGCCGGCCTGCCTGAAGATGGGGCCCCAGGTGTCCTCGGTGTCGGCGAGGACCACGGAGACGAAGCGGCCGATCTCGTCCGACGGCTTGCCGGCCGGCTCGGCCGGCGCCTGCATCTGCGTCGGCGCGACGCTGCTCGAGCCGCCGAGCAGGCCCAGCACCAGCCGCGGATCGATGCCGAAGACGAACATCGCGACCAGCGCGATCAGGATCGTCCCGATGCCGAGCCCGCCGCGTCCGATGCGGATGCCGCCCGGCATGCCCATGCCGCTCTGCCCGCGGCGGTCCTCAACGTTGTCGCTTTCGCGCCCGTCCGTGCGCATCGTTCCTCCCTCGGAGCCGGCTATTCGCCTTGTGCCTGGTAGACGTAGGGCTTCTGCGGCACCTTCGACTCGCGCCAGCGCCTGAGCTGCTCCGGGTCGAGTTCCTGGTCCCACCAGATGGCCCGGCCTTCGCGCTGCTCGCGCTCGAGGTCAGGCTGCCTGCTCTTCAGCTCGCGGATGAAGCGGGTCAGGTCGGATTCGTAGTCGGCCATCGCCGGTCGTGTCGAAGGTGGCAATCGGGGACGGAGTTTATCGGCCAACCGGCGGGGCGTTCCGGCTGGCGCAGGCGCGCGTGATCCGCAGGCCGGGCTCAGGCGCCCACGGCCGGCCCGGCCTCGAGCAGCGCCGCGGCGCGGCGCCACGCCTGGTCGAGGTCGGCCACGACGTTCGACTCGCCGGCGCGATCGACGAATCCCGAGCGGCGCAGCAGCGACAGCGGCTGCTCGCGGGCGCCGGCCACCAGCAGTGCGCCGCCGCGCCGCGCCAGCTGGCGGCGCAGGACGTCGAGCGTTTCAACACCGGTGGTATCGAGTGCCAGCATGCTGCTCAACTCGAGGATCAACACTATCGGTGCCCGGCTGACGGCGCTGCGCGCCGGGTCGGTCAGCTCCTCGAGCTTGCCGATTGAGCCGAAGAAGAGCGCGCCGGTCAGCTTCCACGCCTGTACGCCCGCCGGCGGCGCCTGTCCGTCCTGCACGGGCGCCAGCGCCAGAGGCGCCAGCTGCGTCAGCGTGGTGATGCGGTAGATGAAGAACAGGCAGGACAGGATCAGGCCGACCTCGACCGCCACCGTGAGGTCGAACACGACGGTGAGGAAGAAGGTCGCCAGCAGCGTCGAGCGGTAGGTCAGCGCGAAGTTGCGCAGCCGGGCGAACTCCCGCCATTCGCCCATGTTCCAGGCGACGAACAGCAGGATGCCGGACAACGCGGCAAGCGGGATGTTCTCCGCCAGCGGTGCGGCCGCCAGCACGACTGCCAGCAGCAGCAGGGCGTGCACGATGCCCGAGATCGGGCTGCTGGCGCCGCTCTTCACGTTGGTGACCGTGCGGGCGATGGTGCCGGTGGCCGGCATGCCGCCGAACAGCGGCGTGACGACGTTGGCGATGCCTGCCGCCATCAGTTCCTGGTTGGGATCGTGACGGTCGTCGATCATGTTGTCGGTGACGCGCGCGCACAGCAGAGACTCGATCGCCACCAGCAGCGCGATGGTCACCGTCGGCAGCAGTAGCTGCTTGACCGTCGTCCAGGAGAAGTCCGGCAGCGCGACCGACGGCAGCGACTGCGGGATGCCGCCGAAACGCGAACCGATGGTCTCCACCGGCAGCTGCAGCAGCGACACCGCCACGGTCGCCACGGCTAGCGCGATCACCGGCCCCGGCACGCGCGCCACCCACTTCTTCCAGCGCGGTGCACCGTGCAGGGCGTACGACTTCGGCCACAGCAGGATCAGCGCCAGCGCGCCGGCGCAGATCGCGAATGCGTACGGATTGAAAGTGTGCAGGTGGGCAGCGATGCTGCCGATCTGGGTGAAGAAGTCGGCCGACATCTTCTCGATGCGCAGGCCGAAGGCGTCCTTCAGCTGCGACAGGATGATCAGTACCGCGATGCCGTTGGTGAAGCCGATCACGATCGCCACCGGGATGAAACGGATCAGCCGGCCGATGCGCAGCCAGCCCATGACGAACAGCAGCACGCCGGCCAGCATGGTGGCAATCAGCAGGTTGGCCAGGCCGTAGCGCTCGACGATGCCGAAGACGATGACGATGAACGCGCCGGCCGGGCCGGAGATCGACACCCGCGTGCCGCCGAGCACGGCGATCAGGAAGCCGGCGATGATGGCGGTGAACAGTCCCGCCTCCGGCTTCAGGCCGCTGGCGATCGCGAAGGCCAGCGCCAGCGGCAGGGCGACGAAGCCGACGGTGAGACCGGCGCCGACGTCGCGGGCGAAGTGCTCGCGGTCATAGCTCTTCAGGCATTCGAGCAGCCGCGGGCGGAACGGCGCCGTCGCCGGCAGCAGGGCGGACAGCCGGTCGCGCCATCGGTGCAGCGACGATTGGCCCGCCGGGGCCCGGCGGCCCGACGGCTCGGCAGGACGATCCGCGGACACGATCAGGCGCCGGCGGCAGCGCGCCGACCGATCATCTGACCCGCATGCCGGGCTGCGCGCCGGCGTGCGGTTCGAGCAGGAAGATGCCCGGCTGGCTCTTCTCGTCGGCGTGGCTGGCGGCGAGCACCATCCCCTCGCTGACGCCGAACTTCATCTTGCGCGGCGCGAGATTCGCCACCATCGCCGTCAGCCGGCCGACCAGCGCCTGCGGCTCGTAGGCGGACTTGATGCCGGCGAACACCGTGCGATGGCGGCCCTCGCCGACGTCGAGCGTGAGCTTGAGCAGCTTGTCCGAGCCGTCGACCGCCTGCGCATCGACGATCCTGGCGACGCGCAGGTCGAGGCGGGCGAACTCGTCGATGCTGGCGGTCTCGCCGATCGGCGCGCCGCCCGGCAGCGGTTTCTCCGCTGCCGGCGGCGCCGCCGGCTCGAACAGGGCTTCCAGCTGCCTGGCTTCGACCCGCGTCATCAGGTGCTTGTAAGGCGCGATCTGCTCCAGCGGCGAGCGCAGGTCGTCCCAGGCCAACGGCCGCGTCATGCCGAACAGTTCGCGCGCCACCCGCTCGGCGGTGGCCGGCAGCACCGGCGCCAGGTAGATGGTCAGCGCGCGGAAGCAGCCGATCACGTCGCTGCAGACCGCGTGCAGCAAGTCGCGGCTCGCCGGCTCCTTGGCCAGCTCCCACGGCTTGTGCTTGTCGAAGTGCTCGTTGGCGAAGTCGGCGATGCGCATGATCTCGCGCAGCGCCTTGCCGTACTCGCGGCTGTCGAGAAAGTCGGCGATCTCGTCGGCGGCGGCCAGCGCCACTGCCGTGCTGCCGGTCGGCGCGCCCGACGGGTCCATCGGCAGGTTGATGCGGCCGGCGAAGATCCGCTGCAGGAAGCTCGCCGCGCGGCTGGCGATGTTGACGTACTTGCCGACCAGGTCGCTGTTGACGCGGGCGACGAAGTCGTCGGGGTTGAAGTCGATGTCCTCGACCCGGCCGTTCAGCTTGGCGGCGATGTAGTAGCGCAGCCACTCGGCGTTCATGCCCAGCTGCAGGTACTTCAGCGGATCGATGCCGGTGCCGCGGCTCTTGCTCATCTTCTCGCCGCTGACGGTGATGAAGCCGTGCACCCAGACCTTGTCGGGCACCTTGTACGGCCGCCCGGCGAACTTCAGCATCGCCGGCCAGAACAGGGTGTGGAAGTAGATGATGTCCTTGCCGATGAAGTGGACCTGCTCGGTCGCCGGGTCGGCGAGGAACTTCTCGAAGTCGAGGCCGGCCCGCGCGCAGTAGGCCTTGAAGCTCGCCAGGTAGCCGATCGGCGCGTCGAGCCAGACGTAGAAGTACTTGCCGGGCGCGTCGGGAATCGGGATGCCGAAGTACGGCGCGTCGCGCGAGATGTCCCAGTCGGACAGCTGCCTGCCGTCGGCGCCCTCGAGCCACTCCTTCGCCTTGTTGGCGACCTCCGGCTGCAGCCGGCCGTCCTGCGTCCAGCCGCGCAGGAACTCGGTGCAGCGGGGATCCGACAGCCTGAAGAAGTAGTGCTCGGAGGTGCGCAGCTCGGGCGCCGCGCCGGACAGCGCCGAGGTCGGCTTCCTCAGCTCGGTCGGCGAGTACACCGCGCCGCAGTTCTCGCACGAGTCGCCGTGCTGGTCGGCGGCGCCGCAGCGCGGGCATTCGCCCCTGATGTAGCGGTCGGGCAGGAACATGCCCTTGACCGGGTCGAAGAACTGCTCGACCGGCTTGACGTAGACGAGCCCGTTGGAGCGCAGCCTGCGGTAGATGTCCTGCGACAGCTCGACGTTCTCCGGCGAGTCGGTCGAGTGCCAGTGGTCGAAGCCGATGTGGAAGCCGTCGAGGTACTGGCGGCGGCCGGCCGCCACCCGGGCGACGAACTCCTGCGGCGTCTGCCCGGCCTTCTCGGCGGCGATCATGATCGCCGCGCCGTGCGCGTCGTCGGCACAGACGAAGTGCACCGTGTGCCCGCGCAGCCGCTGGTAGCGCACCCAGATGTCGGCCTGGATGTACTCCATCATGTGGCCGATGTGGAACGCCGCGTTGGCGTAGGGCAGCGCGGTGGTGACGAACAGTTGGCGGCTCATGGGCCGGCATTTTAGGCGGTGCGCCTCGACCGCCGCGGCGCCCGGCTCCGGTCGATTAACCGGAGCCGCCGCGCGGACATCGGCGGCGCGCGGCCGCTAAACTCGCCGCTTCCCCAGGCGCAACACCGCCCCCGTCACCCGTCCGCCAATATGACTGCAAGCGTCACCGATACCGCGCTGCTCGAGCAGCTGAAGACCGTCGTCGATCCGAACACCGGCAAGGACTTCGTCTCCACCCGGCAGCTGAAGAACCTGAAGATCGACGGCTCGTCGGTCAGCTTCGAGGTCGAACTGCGCTACCCGGCCAAGAGCCAGATCGACGCGCTGCGCGCGGCGCTGATCGCCGCCGCCCGCCGCGTGCCCGGCGTGACCAACGTCAGCGCCGAGGTCGGCGTGAAGATCGTCGCCCACACCGTGCAGCGCGGCCTGAAGGTGCTGCCGAACGTCAAGAACATCATCGCCGTGTCGTCCGGCAAGGGCGGCGTCGGCAAGAGCACCGTGGCGGTGAACCTGGCGCTGGCGCTGGCGGCCGAGGGGGCGACGGTCGGCATGCTCGACGCCGACATCTACGGCCCCAGCCAGCCGACCATGCTCGGCATCGACGAGAAGCCGGAGAGCGTCGACGGCAACAGCCTCGAGCCGCTGGTCGGCCACGGCATCCAGGCCAGCTCGATCGGCTTTCTCATCGACGCCGACCAGCCGATGGTCTGGCGCGGCCCGATGGTCACCCAGGCGCTGCAGCAGCTGCTGACGCAGACCAACTGGAAGGACCTCGACTACCTGGTCGTCGACATGCCGCCCGGCACCGGCGACATCGCGCTGACCCTGGCGCAGCAGGTCCCGGTGACGGGCGCGGTGATCGTCACCACGCCGCAGGAAATCGCGCTGATCGATGCCCGCAAGGGCTTCAAGATGTTCGAGAAGGTCGGTGTGCCGGTGGTCGGCCTGGTCGAGAACATGGCGATCCACGTCTGCAGCAAGTGCGGCCACGCCGAGCACATCTTCGGCACCGGTGGCGCGCAGAAGATGGCCGCCGACTTCGGCGTCGAGGTGCTGGGCTCGCTGCCCCTGGACATGCGCATCCGCGAGCAGGCCGACTCCGGCCGGCCGACGGTGGTCGCCGAGCCGGACAGCGACATCGCCGCCACCTACCGGGCGATCGCCCGCAAAGTCGCCCTGCGGATCGCCGAGAAGGCGAAGGACATGTCGCTGAAGATGCCGACGATCAAGGTGCAGAACACCTGACGCGGCGTGGCTGCCTACATCGTCGGCACGATCGCCGTTCGCGACGGGACGCTGTGGGCGCGCTACGTGGCCGGCGTGGCGGAGACCTTCCGCGTTCATGGCGGCGAGGTGCTGCTTCGCGCAGCCTCTTGCGGGCACCTGTCGGGCCGGTCGCACGGCGAGCGCGTGGTGGTGGCGCGATTCGCCGACACGGCGGCGCTGCGCCGCTGGTTCGACTCGCCGGAGTACCAGGCGCTGATCCCGCTGCGCGATGCCGCGGCGGACGTCGTGCTGACCGCGTACGAGGACTAGGGCTTTAGCGTGAACAGGCCCTAGGGCGCCGGCGGGACCGGCCGCCGCGCTACGATCCGCCCCGTTTCGCGAACCGCCGCACGCCATGACCGAGGCCTGGATCATCGCCACCCGTGAAAGCCCGCTCGCGCTGTGGCAGGCCGAGCACGTGCGCGACCGGCTGCGGCAGCTGCATCCCGGCGCGCGCGTCGAGCTGCTCGGCATGACCACCCGCGGCGACCAGATCCTCGACCGCGCGCTGTCCAAGGTCGGCGGCAAGGGTCTGTTCATCAAGGAACTCGAGGTGGCGCTGGCCGAGGGTCGCGCCCACATCGCCGTGCACTCGCTGAAGGACGTGCCGATGCAGCTGGCGCCGGAATTCAGCCTGGCCGCGGTGATGGCGCGCGAGGATCCGCGCGACTGCTTTGTCTCGCCGCGCTACGACAGCCTGGAGGCGATGCCGGCCGGCAGCGTCGTCGGCACCTCCAGCCTGCGCCGCGAGCTGATGCTGCGCGCGGCGTTTCCCCGGCTCGACATCCGCCCGGTGCGCGGCAACGTCGGCACGCGCCTGCGCAAGCTCGACGCCGGCGAGTTCGACGCGCTGCTGATGGCGGCCGCCGGCCTGAAGCGGCTCGGACTGGCCGATCGCATCCGTCAGATCCTGCCGACCCGCCAGTTCCTGCCGGCGCCGGGGCAGGGTGCGCTCGGCATCGAGGTGCTGGCCGCCAACGGCGACGCGGCGGCGCTGGTCGCGCCGCTGGAGGACGCTGCCACCCGCGCCGCCACGGCGGCCGAGCGCGCGGTCTCCCGGCTGCTCGGCGGCAGCTGCGAGGTGCCGCTGGCGGCTTTCGCCGAGGTCGAGCCCGATGGCCGGCTGCGCCTGCGAGCGCGCGTCGGCAACCACCGCACCGGCGAGCTGGTTGCTGCCGAAGCGCTCGGCGCGGTAGGCGATCCGGAGCCGCTCGGTGCCGAGGTCGTCGAGCAGCTGAAGAAGCTCGGCGCGCTGCAGCTGCTGCCGGCGCCGGGCTGAGCGCGCGGTGCCGGCCGCGGTCACCGTCGTCGTCACCCGGCCCGGCGAGGCCGGGCGCAGGCTGGCCGAGGCGCTGGCCCGCACCGGCCAGCCGGCGCTGTGGCTGCCGGCGTTCGCCTTCGGCCCCGCACCCGACGAAGCACGGGCGCGCGCGACGCTCGCCTCGCTGGCCGATTTCGATCTCGCGATCTTCGTCAGTCCGCAGTCGGCCCGCGCCACCGCGCCGCTGCTCGGCCGGCCGTGGCCGGCCGGCACTGCGATCGCCGCAGTCGGCGCCGGCACGCGTGCCGCCGTGCTCGACGCGATCGCGGGCGCGGCCGGCGCAACGGTACTGCCGGCGCGCGAGCAGGACATGGGCGGCTCCGGATCGGAGTCGCTGTGGCCGCTGCTGCAGGCGATGCGGCCGCTGCCGCGCCGCGTGCTGCTGCTGCGCGCGCAAAGCGGCCGCGAGTGGCTGGCCGAGAAACTGCAGTCGGCCGGCAGCGCCGTGACGCCGCTGGCCGTCTACTCGCGGCTGCCGTTTGCGCCGTCGGCGGCGCTGCGCGGGGAACTGGCCGCCGCGGCGCGGTCCGGCATCGCCAGCGTGATCAGCAGCAGCGACGCCGTCGACGCGCTGGCCGCCATGCTCGTCAGCCAGGCCGAGGTGCTGCGGGCACTGCGCGCCGGTCCGGCGCTAGCGTCGCATCCGCGCATCGCCGAGCGGCTGCGCGGGGCCGGCTTCGCCCGCGTCACCGTCTGCGCAGCGGAAGTCGACGCGATCGTCGGCTCGCTTCGCGAGGCCGCCGGCTAGAATCGGCCGCACCCGGCGAAGCCGAAGGCCGTCGGCGCGAGGCGCCGCGGCAGCGGGCGATCTGCACCGTGCAACGGCAGCCCGCGACCCGGCCGCCGCCGCGGCGCATCGCGTCCCGGCAGAGTCAATGAGCGAAGCCACTCCATCCGCAGGCCCCGAACAGCCGACGCCGCAACGGCAGGGCAACGATGCCGCAGCGCGTCGCAGCAGGCGGCGCCCGCTGCTGACGCTGCTGGTGGCGGCGCTGGTGCTGGTCGCCGGCTATGTCGCCATGGAGTCGTGGCGCCGGGCCCGCCAGCAGGAGGAACTCGCCGCGAACCGGGCACGGGAAGCGGCTGAGGCCATGGCGCAGGCACAGGCCGCCGCGCAGCAGGCGCAGGACGCGCAGAAGAAGGTGGCCGAACTGGAGCAGGCCGCGGCCGAGGCGGCCGCCGCCGAGGTGCCCGCCGGGCCGGGGCGCGACGATGCGCTGCTGTTCGAAGTCGAGCGGCTGGTGATGATGGCGAGCGGCGATCTGCAGCTCACGCGCCAGCCCACCACCGCCCTGGCCGCGCTGGAGCTCGCCGACTCGCGCCTGGCCGCGGCCACTGACCCGCGCTGGGCGGGGCTGCGACGGGCGCTGTCGCGCGACATTGGGCGACTGCGCGCGGTGCCGGTGGTCGACCTCACGGCCGCGGCGCTGAAGCTGGACCAGCTGATCGCCGGTGCCGACGTCTGGCCGCTGGCCAACACACCGGCCGGCTCGCCGCCGGCCGCGCCGGCGAAGGCGGGCGCCCGCGGCGCAGCCAAGAAAGCCGAGGCGCAGCCGGAGCCACCGCCGCCGCCGCCGAGTGCGTGGCAGCGGGTGCGCGCGTGGCTGGCGGCGGAGCTCGGCGAGCTGGTGCGGATCAACGAGGTCGGCACGCCCGAGGCGCTGCTGCTCAACGGCGAGCAGGGCAAGCTGGTGCGACAGCAGCTGAAGCTGCGGCTGCTGGCCGCGCGCCTGTCGCTGCTGGCGCGCAGCGACAGACTGTACCAGGGCGACATCGACAGTGCGCTGACCCTGCTCGCGTTGTATTTCGACGGCAGGCACGCCGGCGTGAACGCCGCCGCGGCGACCCTGCGGCAGCTTCGGTCGACGGCGCTGTCGTTCGAGGTGCCGACGCTGGCCGACAGCCAGGCCGCCGTGCGGGCGGCGCGGGCGCGCCGATGAGGCGCCGCTGCTGGCGGTGCCAGGCGGCGGGCTGAGGGGAGCCGCCGATGCGGATGCTGTTCTGGCTGTTCGTGCTGGCGGCGCTTGCCGTGGTCGCGGCGCTGGCGGCGCAGTTCAACGACGGCAACGTGGCGATCTTCGTGCCGCCGTACCGGGTCGACCTGTCGCTGAACTTCCTGCTGCTGCTGCTGGCGCTGCTGCTGCTCGCGGTGTACCTGCTGGCGCGGCTCGGCCACGCGCTGGCGGAGTTTCCGCGCCGGGTGGCGGACTATCGGGCCAGCCGCGGCATGATGGGCAGCCTGCACGCGTTGCGGGTCGCGGTGCTGGCGCTGCTCGAGGGACGCTATGCGCGCGTCGAGCGGGCCGCGCGCGACGCGCAGGGCTCGCCCGAGAACGCCGCGCTGACGGCGCTGCTGGCCGCGCGCGCCGCGCACCGCATGCAGGAGTACCAGCGCCGCGACGACTGGCTGCGCCAGGCCGGGTCCGACCCCGGCGTGCAGATGGCGAGGCTCGTCTCCAGCGCCGAGATGTGGACCGAGACCCGCGAGACCGAGAAGGCGCAGGAGGCGGTCGCCGAGATGCAGCGCTCCGGCGGCCGCCACATCCACGCCTCGCGCATCGCGCTCGGCGTCAACGCGCAGGCGCATCGCTGGGACGACGTGCTGAAGGGCGTGCGCCTGCTCGACAAGCGCCGCGCACTGCACGCCGCCTCGGCGCAGGGCTTCCGGCTGGCTGCCTATCGCGGCCGGCTGGCCGATCACAGCCTCGATGCCGATGATCTGGTCGCCGAGTGCCGCCGCATCCCGACGGCGGAACTGCGCCGGCCCGAGCTGGCCGCCGAGGCGGCAAGGTTGCTTGCTGCGGCCGGCCGTGGCGAGGTCGCGGCCGAGCTGATCGAAGCGGCGCTGAAGCAGGGCTGGGACGCCGATCTGGTCGAACTGTACGGCCGCATCGACGCGCCGCCATACCGCCAGCGCATCGAACAGGCCAGCGCCTGGCTGGTCGAGCATGCCAACGACCCGGCGCTGTTGCGCGCGCTCGGCCTGCTGTGCGAGCGCGAGCAGCTGTGGGGCAAGGCGCTCGGCTATCTGGGCGACAGCCGTCGGCTGCAACCGAGCGGCGAGACCTCGCTGGCGCTGGCGCGCATCGCTGAGGCGACCGGTGACGAAGCAGCCGCGCGAGGCTACTTTCGCGAAGCGGCGCTTGCCTTCGCCAGCGAACTCGGTGCGGCGCCCGGCGGCGGCGCGGCGGCCGAGCACTGACGGCGCGTCGGCCTGACCCGCGCCGCCTGCCGCGAGCGGGCAATCGGCGCGCTGCGCCGGCGCCCCGCCGGGCGGCCGACGCCGATGCGAGGCGCCGGCAGCGGCAACCAGGGCCTGTTCACGCTAAGTGCGTGAGATGCGTTGGGCCGCAATGCGAGCGGCTGCGCGAAGGACGGCGCCGCGCCGGGCCGCTGCCCTGCGCAAGCCGTCCGACAAGGCAGACGCCGCACTTCGGCCCAACCCTTCGCACTCCCGGCTCTGGCGTGAACAGGCCCTAGAAGCGGGCGGAGAAGGTCAGGCCGAGAAGCGGCGCCGGATCGACGTCGACTTCCCGCAGGCCGTTGCCGTCCGGGTCCTCGACCCGCAACTGGCCGGCGGTGACCACGCCGGCGTAAAGGTGCAGCGCCATGCCCTGCCCGAAGCTGCGTCGGGCGCGCAGGAAGACCGGGAAGCCGCGCTCCTCGCCGATGCCGTTGGCGACCGGGCCGGCCTCGCTGAGGCGGAACCGTACGGTGCGCCAGGCCGCGCCGAGGCCCACGTTCCAGCCGCCGTCGAGACGGTAGTCGAGCTCGAGTCCGGCCGGGCCGGTGGGGCCCGCCGGCAGCGGGTTGACCAGCCGCCACCGATCGCCGAGCTTCCAGTCGACCAGCAGCAGCGGGAAGACGCTGGTCTTCTCCAGGCGCTGGAACACGCCGACGCCGAGGCCGAGCCTGTTGCCGCCGTCGAAGAAGCGGGTCGCCGACAGCACGCCGCCCCAGCTGAGCGATTCGCCCTGGTCGGCCCCGTTCTCGCGGAACCAGTCGAGCGAGGGAATGACGCCGAGCACCCATCGATCGCTGACGCCGAACACCATCGGCACGGCCACGCCGTAACGCCTGACGACGTTCCACGGCGCGGCGCCGCCGAAGGCCGCCGGGCTGGAGAACGAGTAGTCGGAGTAGTCGTAGTTGAACGTCACGCCGGCGAGGTTGGCGCCGCCGAAGCTGCGCTGCACACCGGCACGCACGATCGCGCTGGCCACGCTGTAGTCGCCGCCGCCGTCGATGTCGGCGCCGCCCACGTACACCGGCGTGATCGAGGCGAACGGATGCCAGTCCTGCTGGGCCTGCGCGGCCGGCGCGGCCATCAGCGCGGCGGCCAGGCCGACGAGCAGTGCACCTAGCGGGGTTTCGAATTTCATCGACGGGCTCCGAAAGATCCGCCGCGGCGACGACAGGTGCCCCGCGGCGGTCGCGATCATGCCAAATCCCCGCGCCGCGACCTCGCCGGCGCCACGCGCTGCCTTCCTGAGGGCCGCGCCGACCCGCTAGACGCAGCGGCCGCCATCGACCTCCAGGCAGGCGCCGGTGATGAACTGCGCCTCGTCGGACGCGAGGAACAGGCAGGCATTGGCGATGTCGAGCGGCCTCGACATGCGGCCCAGCGGGATGGTGGCGAGGAACTTCTGCCGGTTCTCCGGCGTGTCGGGCAGGCCCATGAACTGCTCGAGCAGCCCGGTTTCGCCGATCACCGGGTTGATGCAGTTGACCCGGATCCCGTCGGGCCCGAGCTCGGCGGCCATGCCCTTGCTGGTGATGATGACCGCGCCCTTGGTGCCGTTGTACCAGACCAGCCCTGGCCGCGGCCGCACGCCGGCGGTTGAAGCGACGTTGACGAACACGCCGCCGCCCGCTTTGCGGAAGTAAGGCACGACGTGGCGGGCGGTGAGGTAGATGCTCTTCACGTTCACCGCGTAGATGCGGTCGAACTCGTCCTCGCCGACATCGAGCAGCGGCTGGTTGCGGTGCGTCGTGCCGGCGTTGTTCACCACGATGTGCAGCCGGCCGAACTGCTCCAGCGTCGCCGCCAGCAGCTGCGCGACGTCGGCGTCCTTCGACACGTCGCCGTAGGCGAACCGGGCCCGCCCGCCGCGGTTGCGGATCGCCGCCGCCACCCGCTCGCCGGCGTCGCGCGCGATGTCGTTGACGATCACCGCGCAGCCTTCCTCGGCGAAGCGCTCGGCGATGCCCCGGCCGAACCCCGAGGCCGCGCCGGTGACGATGGCGACCTTGTCCTGCAGCCTTGCCGTGCTCATGACAGCTCCTTGCGATGGAAGATCAGGTGCCCGATCGGCACGAGGCCGGCCGCGCGAGGCAGATCACGGCCGGCCACCGGCGGCTGCGCAGCGCCGGCCTCGGATCGACGTCGGCCACGCGGGCGGCGCGAATCGGCATCGTCAGCCGTGGCGGATGGCGACCGTCTTCAGGCGGGTGAATCCGAGCAGCGCCTCGAAGCCCTTCTCGCGGCCGTAGCCGCTCGACTTCACGCCGCCGAACGGCAGCTCGATGCCGCCGCCGGCGCCGTAGTTGTTGACGAATACCTGGCCGCAGTTCAGCCGTCGCGCCAGACGCAGCTGCCGCGCGCCGTCGCGCGTCCACACGCCGGCCACCAGACCGTACGGCGTGCCGTTGGCGATCGACAGGGCCTGCTCCTCGGCTTCGAACGGCATCGCCGCCAGCACCGGGCCGAAGATCTCCTGCTGCCCGATCGGGTGCGTCGGCGGCACGTCGCGCAGCAGCGTCGGCGCCTGGTAGAAGCCGCCTTGCGGCGCCTGCTCGACCACCTCGCCCTGTGCCGCCACCTCGATGCCGTCGGCGTGCGCCTGCGACAGGAAGTCCCACACGCGCTGCTGCTGCGAGCGGCGGATCAGCGGGCCGAGGTCGAGATCGTCCAGCGCCGGGCCTGCCTTCAGTGCGCGGATCGCCGCGCCGACCCGCCCGAGCAGTTCCTCGTACACGGCCCTCTCGGCGAGCAGGCGGCTGCCGGCCGAACAGGTCTGACCGGCGTTCTGCATGATGGCGTTCACCAGTACCGGCACCGCGTCGTCCAGATCGGCGTCGGCGAAGACGATCTGCGGCGACTTGCCGCCGAGTTCGAGCGTCACCGGGCAGTGGTGCGCGGCCGCCGCCTGCGCGACCTTGCTTCCGGTGACCGGCGAGCCGGTGAACGAGATGTGGTCGACGCCGGGGTGCATCGCCAGCGCGCTGCCGGCCTCGTTGCCGAGCCCGGTGACGATGTTCAGCGCGCCGTCGGGAAAGCCGACCTCGGCGGCCAGTTCGGCCACGCGCAGCAGCGACAGGCAGGCGTCCTCGGCCGGCTTGACCACGCAGGCGTTGCCGGCGGCCAGCGCCGCGCCGACGCTGCGGCCGAAGATCTGCATCGGGTAGTTCCACGGGATGATGTGCCCGGTCACGCCGTGCGGCTCGCGCAGCGTCAGCACGGTCATGCCGGCGCTGTACGGCAGCGTCTCGCCGTGCAGCTTGTCGGCGGCGCCCGCGTAGTACTCGAAGTAACGGGCCAGCGCGGCGGCGTCGTTGCGGCCCTGCTTCAGCGGCTTGCCGGTGGTGCGCGACTCGAGACCGGCCAGCTCCTCGGCGTGCTCCTGCACGCGCAGCGAGAGCTTGGTCAGCAGGCGGCCGCGCTCGACGGCGGAGAACCTGCCCCACGGCCCTTCGCCACAGTCGCCGAAGGCGCGCCTGGCGGCCTGCACGGCAGTGTCGACGTCGGCAGCGTTGCCGCGCGCGATCCGGGCGAACGGCTCGCCGCTGGACGGGTCGGTGACCGGCAGCGATTCGCCGCTCGCCGTGGCGGCCCAGCGGTTGCCGATGAAATGGTGCCGCCCCTCGCTGGCGCGCCACGAGCCGTCCATTGCCGTCTCCCTCGCTGGTCGGTGGTGCGGCCGATTATCGGCGCTGGCCGCGGCAGCCTCAACTTATCGCTCGCTTACACTCGGCGGCGCCTGGGAGGACGCATTGCATGGGTCTCGATCGAGTTACCTCGGGTCGCGCGCTGCCCGACGAGTTCAACGTGATCGTCGAAATACCCGCCCATTCCGACCCGATCAAGTACGAGGTCGACAAGGAATCAGGGGCGCTGTTCGTCGACCGCTTCATCGGCACGTCGATGCACTACCCGTGCAACTACGGCTACATCCCGCACACGATCGCCGACGACGGCGACCCGGTCGACGTGCTGGTGATCACGCCGTTTCCGCTCGCCACCGGCGTGGTGGTGCGCTGCCGGCCGCTCGGCGTGCTGAAGATGGAGGACGAGGGCGGCGGCGACTCCAAGCTGCTGGCGGTGCCGATCGACAAGTGCCTGCCCTGGTACAAGCACTGGCGCAAGGTCGACGACATCGCGCCCGAGCGAATCGCGCAGATCACGCACTTCTTCGAGCACTACAAGGACCTCGAGCCCGGCAAGTGGGTGAAGATCGTCGGCTGGCAGGGCCCCGACGAAGCGCGCCGCGAGATCCTGGCCGCGGTGCAGGCCTTCAAGACCGCCTCGCCCAAGCCGGCGTTCTGATCGCCCGCGGCGACCTCGATGCGCAAGCGTCCCCGGCAAGCGGTCGACCTGGCGAAGGCCAGGGACTGATCCGCCACGCCGCCAGCTCGGGTCCCGGCCCTCGCCGGGGCGACGCGCAGTTGCGCCGGTCATTGCCGAGCCGGCGGCAATCCATCCGCCCTGAACGCCCGGTGCTCGTTCAGCTCGTCGATCGACGCTGACACGCCGGCGCGCTCGCGCTCGAGGAAGCGCGCCACGGCCTGCCCCATCTCTCGGTGGGCCAGCCAGTGCGCCGAGCGCGTCGGCACCGGGTCGAGCCCGCGCGCCAGCTTGTGCGCGCCCTGCGCGCCGCCCTCGAACCAGGCCAGCCGCCGCTCGATGGCGAACTCGATCATCTGGTAGTAGCAGCACTCGAAGTGCAGGCAGTCGATCGGCTCGACCGAGCCCCAGTAGCGGCCGTACAGGCGCGGCTGCGGGCCCTGCGCGTCGAACACGCCGAGTGCCGATGCCACCGGTCGGCCGCCGCGGCGGGCCAGCACCAGCATCAGGTGCTGCGGCATCGACTCGCCGATGCGCAGGAAGAAGTCGAGGTTCAGGTACGGCGACGAGAAGTGCGCGCGGTAGGTGGCCAGGTAGCAGCGGAAGAAGAAGCGCCAGTCGGCCTCGGTGATGTCGCGGCCGGCGCGGCGCTCGAGCACGACGCCGGCCTCGGCGACCTTGCGCCGCTCGGCGCGGATCTTCTTGCGCTTCGGCTGCGCCAGCTGCGCCAGGAACTGCTCGAAGTCCGCATAGCCGGCGTTGCGCCAGTGGAACTGCACGCCGTCGCGGACCAGCATGCCGGCGGCGGCCAGCGCGTCGATGTCGCGCGGCGGCGCCAGCAGCACGTGCAGCGACGACAGGCCGCTCGCGCGCGCCTGCGCCAGCAGCGCCGCGGCCAGCGCCGAGCGCGCATGCGGGTCGCGCGCCAGCAGGCGCGTGCCGGGCACCGGCGTGAACGGCACCGCGACCAGCCACTTCGGGTAGTAGGAGATGCCGTAGCGCTGGTACGCCTCCGCCCACGACCAGTCGAACACGTACTCGCCGTAGGAGTGGTCCTTGGCGTACAGCGGCGCGGCGGCGGCCAGCTCGTCGCCGCGGCTGAGCAGGAGGAACTGCGGATGCCAGCCGCTCGCTGCGGCGGCGGCGCCGCTCGCGGTCAGCGCGGCGAGGAATTCATGGCGCAGGAACGGGTTGGCCTCGGCATCGGCATCGACCAGCGCATCCCACGCGGCGCGATCGACGCGCGCCGGGTCGTCGACGACCTGCGTGCAATAATCGTTCGCCACCGGGATCAGTCGAGTCGATGAGTTCGCAGGTCAGCGTTGCCGTCGCGCAGATCAACTGCACGGTCGGCGATTTGGAGGGCAACAGCAGGCGGATCGTCGACGCGGCAAGGCGCGCCGCAGCCGCGCGCGCCGACATCCTGCTCACTCCCGAACTGTCGCTGACCGGCTATCCGCCGGAGGACCTGCTGCTGCGGCGGGCATTCTACGGGGCGGTCGACGACGCGCTGGCGAAGCTCGCCGCGCAGCTGCTGCAGTTCCCGGAACTGCGCGTGATCGTCGGCCACCCGCTGGCACGCGAAGGGCAGCGCTTCAACGCCGCCTCGCTGCTGCACAACGGCGTGATCGCCGGCAGCTACTGCAAGCACGACCTGCCCAACTACGCCGTCTTCGACGAGCAGCGCTACTTCACGCCGGACAACCGGCCGTTCGTCTTCGAGGTCAGGGGCACGTGCTTCGGCATCAACATCTGCGAGGACACCTGGTACCCGTACGCGCCGGAGGCGGCGCGCGCCGCCGGCGCGCAGGTGCTGCTGGTGCCCAACGGTTCCCCGTATCACCTCGGCAAGACCGAGCAGCGGCTCGAGAAGATGCGCGAGAACGTCTCGCGCGCCGGCCTGTCGATGGTCTACGCCAACCTGGTCGGCGGGCAGGACGAGCTGGTGTTCGACGGCGCCTCGTTCGTGCTCGACGGGGCGGGCGAACTGGTGCAGATGGCACCGCAATTCGAGGAGCAGGTGCTGGTGGCGAGCTTCGTCGACGGCGTGCCGCAGGGCGGCGGCGTCGCCGAGCACGGCCCGCTCGAGGCGCAGGCCTACGGCGCGCTTCGGCTCGGCGTGCACGACTACCTCGACAAGAACGGGTTTCCCGGCGCCGTCATCGGGCTGTCGGGCGGCATCGACTCGGCACTGACGCTGGCCATCGCCGTCGACGCGCTCGGCGCGGAGAGGGTGCGCGCGGTGATGATGCCGTCGCAGTACACCGCCGACATCTCGTGGCTCGACTCGCGCCAGATGGCGCACACGCTGGGCGTGCGCTACGACGAGCTGCCGATCAAACCGATGTTCGACAGCTTCCTCGCCGCGCTGGCCCGCGAGTTCCGCGGCCTGCCGTGGGACACCACCGAGGAGAACATCCAGGCGCGCATCCGCGGCACGCTGCTGATGGCGCTGACCAACAAGTACGGCTCGATCGTGCTGACCACCGGCAACAAGAGCGAGATGGCGGTCGGCTACTGCACGCTGTACGGCGACATGGCCGGCGGCTTCGCGGTGATCAAGGACATCCGCAAGACGCTCGTCTACCGGCTGGCGCGCTGGCGCAACGGGCTGGCGCCGGTGATTCCCGAGCGGATCATCACCCGCCCGCCATCGGCCGAGCTGAAGGCCGGCCAGACCGACCAGGACTCGCTGCCGCCCTACGACGTGCTCGACGGCATCATCGAGCTGTACATGGAAGCGGGCGCCAGCCTGCCGGAGATCGTCGCTGCCGGCTATTCGGTCGCCGACGTGAACCGGGTGGTGCGGCTGATCCGCATCAACGAGTACAAGCGGCGGCAGGCGCCGGTCGGCATCCGCGTGACGCACCGCGGTTTCGGCCGCGACTGGCGCTATCCCATCACCAACCGCTTCCGCGAACAGCTCGCCACGTAGCCGCAGCGGGGCGCCGCCGCCGTTCGGCTGTGGGCGACGACCGGGGCGGGCCGATCGACGACGGCCTGCGCGAGCAGAGCGGACGCTGAAGCGGGCCCGGCCTGCCATACAATCGGCCCGGGAAAGGGAGGACGCCGGAGGAGTACATGAAGCTGATCACCGCGATCATCAAGCCGTTCAAACTCGACGAGGTGCGGGAGGCGCTTGCCGACACCGGCGTCACCGGGCTGACCGTCACCGAGGTCAAAGGCTTCGGCCGCCAGAAGGGCCACACCGAGCTCTACCGCGGCGCCGAGTACGTGGTCGACTTCCTGCCCAAGGTCAAGATCGAGGCCGCCGTGCCCGACGCACTGGTCGAGCGCGCCATCGAGGCCATCACCAAGGCCGCCCGCACAGGCAAGATCGGCGACGGCAAGATCTTCGTCTGCGCGGTCGAGCAGGTCGTTCGGATCAGAACCGGCGAGACCGGCGAAAGCGCGATCTGACGGCGCCTGTCGCCGGCGCGCCGGCGGCAACGCACCGTCTTCGCAACGAACGCCGGGGATCCCGGCCGCCAGCCGCCCCGGCAACCACCGTCCCGACGAGAATCCACCGCCCCGGCGAAGGCCGGCGCCCAAGGCAAGCGGCGATCAGATCGGGCCGCGGCCGGCCCGGCGTACCACCGCCTCACCGCCTCGTCATTTCCAGCGCCGCGTCGAACAGCGGGCTGGCCACGTTGGCCAGCTCGTCGATCACGTTCAGGTGGTGCAAGCCGGGCATCGCGATCTCGCGCGCCAGGTTGCGCCGCCACGCCTTGCCGATCAGCGCCGTCTGCCGCCGGAACTCGCCCGACTCGAGCGCCCCCACCGACGTGTACAGCGGCCGGTCGGTCGCCGCCGGCATGTGCAGCGGCGACAGGGCCCGCGCACGCCTGGCGGTGAGCTTCAGGTCGGCCTGGATGAACGGCGCGTGCAGCAGCGGCTCGAGGTCGTAGATGCCGCTCACCGCCAGCCCGCCCTTGACGAGGTCGGCCGGCAGGTCGGGGGCGTAGGCCGGCCACAGCGCGGCCATCATCATCGCCGTCAGATGGCCGCCAGCCGAGTGGCCGCTGACATAGATGCGGCTGGGATCGAAACCGAGCCGGTCGCCGTTGCGGTACAGCCAGGCGTGTGCGCGCAACATCTGCCGCACGATCTCCTCCATCGGCGTCTTCGGCGCCAGGCCGTAGTTCAGCAGCGCCACCGACACGCCGTGGTTGGTGAACGGCGGCGCGACCCACGCGAAGTCCGACTTGTCGAGCGAGCGCCAGTAGCCGCCGTGGATGAAGACCAGCAGCGGTGCGCCGTCGCGGCTGGCCGGGAACAGGTCGAGCTTTTCGGCGGCGGTCTCGCCGTAGTTCAGGTCGATCACGCAGGCGCGCAGCCGGCGAACCGCCGCCGACTGTTCGGCCCAGCGGGCGAAGATCTGCGGATGCTCCGGGATCGACGCGCGTGCGTTGTACTCGCGCTCGCAGAACTCGGCCGTGTATTTCATCTCGTTGCTTCCGGCTGGCGCGGGCCACTGCGGCCCGGAACAGCGGCAGTCTACCCAGCCCGGCGCGGCCGCCGCCGCGATTTGAGTACAATCTGCGCCCTGTCGGGGACGTAGCTCAGCTGGGAGAGCGTCGCGTTCGCAATGCGAAGGTCGGGAGTTCGATCCTCCTCGTCTCCACCACTACCCTTGGTGCCTCCAGTGCGGGGCAGTGCACCGTAGTGTACGAAGCCCGTTGAATTGACGGGCTTTTTTTCGTCTCGACACTTCGATCAGTGCACTGCAGTTGTCGCGCAGTGCACCCCGACGCGCGATTCATTGGTGGAACGGGCGGGGGTTGAGACGGAGGCAGCATGGCGGCAAGAACCGGCATCGAGCGGTTGACCGCGCGCGAGTCCGCCACTCAACCTGGAGGGCCGGTGTACTTTGCGGGCCCCAATCTGCTGTCGGGGATACGCCGGAGGCGGCTCGATCAGCGCAACCTGAGGATCCAGCCCTCCAGCCCAACCAGCGCCCGCTCTGCCTCGGACAGCAGCGGCGCGGCGCGGCCGGTGTCCCGCGCCGGCAGGTCGGCGCGCGCGGCCAGCACCAATGGCACGCGGGCGATGCGAGCGAGGGGAACAAGATCGCGCTGGACGTCGAATCGAACCCTGCTGTCCACGACCCGTGCCAGCGTCAACGGGCCGCCGCCGGCAAGTCCAAGGGTGTAGCCGTCGGGCGGTGCCTGGACGGTCAGTGCTACGCCGATCATGCCGTTGGCGCCGGCCCGGTTCTCCGCCACCACCGACGTTTCGAGGAGGCCGCCCAGGATCCGCGCTACGAGCCTCGCAAGCGTGTCGCTCTGGCTCCGGGCGAACAGCCGACGATCATTCGGATCGGCTTGGACGGATAACCCTGCGCCCAACCCGCGCACTGATACGACGCGAGTACGCCACCGCCGAACGCAAGAAGAAACACACGCCGCTGCACTAATGCCCGCTCGATTCAGCCATATCGTTCGGCCGGCGCGCCAGCGCGCTGATCTCGCCCGCAAATGCGGCCACTGTCGGATTGTCGAAGAGAAGTTCGAGCCGAACCTTAAGGCCAAAGGCCTCTTCGATGCTTGCCAGCACGCGCATGCCGCGCAGGGAATCGCCGCCCCGCTCGAAGAAATTGTCCTGCCGTCCAATATGCGGATCGGCAAGCACCGCAGAGAAAATCCGGGCGACCCGGACTTCCCATTCCTCCTGTGGCGCCTCCATGTCCGGTGGCGATTCCTCCTCGACGCCTTTGGCGAGCGCTGCGCGATCAACCTTTCCCAGTTGATTTCGGGGTAGCGCGTCCATCACGATGATTCGCGTCGGCATTTTGAAAGGCGCGAGCCGTCGGCGCAAATGACTGCGCATCTCGCGCTCCGAGATCCAGTGCTCGTTGCCGACGACAATCGCCGCTGCGACGTCTTCGCCAAGCGTTGGGTGCGGCAGCGAAAAGACCGCCGCATCTCTGACCGCGGGATGCTGCATCAGGGCGGACTCGACTTCGCTCGGCGCGATCTTGTCTCCCCCGCGATTTATGATGTCCTTAACGCGCCCGACGAGAAAGACGAAGCCATCGCCGTCGATCCGGCCGAGGTCACCCGTCCGGAACCAGCCGTCGAGGAAGGCCTTGCGGGTCGATTCGGCATCATTCTCATAGCCACCGAAGACCTCGGTTCCGCGTACAAGGATTTCGCCTTCCGAATCCCGTCTGGCAATTTGTCCTTCAGTGCCGACGACCGCGACTTCCTTCTTGACGGCCCGGCCGACGGAACCGGGGGGTGCCCGCTCTGGCGGAAAAGGTGTCTGCGCAATGTTGCCGGTCTCTGTCATCCCGTAGGTAAGAACGATCGGCACGCCAAACTCTGTCTCCAGGCGATCGCGAACGTGCGCGGGCAGTTCGGAAAACGTCGAGTAAATGCGGCGCAATGCGTGCTGCGCGCGTGACTCACGTCGACCGAATTCATCGAGCAGCGCCAGCAGCATTGCGGGCGACGCCATGAACTCCGTCGGCGAATGTTCCTGGAGATGGTCGACCAGCGCCTTCGCGTCGTGCGAGACGGGACAGACGATCGAACCGCCGACGAGCAGGGGCGGCAGCAGCGTCCGGCGAATCCCTCCAAGCGAATACAGCGGCGTCACCAGCAGGATGCGGTCCGACTCGCCGAGTTGCCCCGACGCTACGCGATTGAGCGCCGCCTCGACGGCGCGGCATTGCTCGTACGGCACGATCTTCGGCGTCCCGGTGGTGCCGGACGTGTGGCCAAGAAGGGCGATGTCTTCGGGCGCCGGCGGCTCGAGCACCACCGATGCACGCGGGCGCTCAGCCACCAAAGTGAATACTCCCGCATCGCTGCATGGCGCAGCCTTCAAGCGCACCAAGGCAACGCCGGTCTGGTGCGCAGCACGCACTGCCGGCGAATCCTCTCCCTCGGCGACGATCAGTGCATCAATGCGCATTGCCCTGAGCAGACCGGCCAGCGTCTCCTGCTCGAGTTGCGGATTCAGCGGCGCGCAGACCGCGGTGCGACAGACTGCAAGCACCACGACTGCGAATTCCGGTCCTGCGGGCAACGCGACCGCCAGGCGCGAGCGGCGGCCGTAACCGGCATCCGCCAGCGTGCGGGCCACAGCGTCGAGTTGATGACCCAATTTCGCATAGGTCAGCGGCGGCCGACCGGGCGCCAGCACGGCCAGGCGATTCGCGTGTGCCTGAATCGACGCGTCGAGCAACTGCGCCAAGGTGCCCGCGTAGCGAATCGGCACCGAACCACTCGAAACAATCTGATCGCTGTGATGCATGGGTAAGAAGTTGCCCCGTTTCTTCAAAAGCGAGGCCGCAGATTACTTGAAGCCTGGAAAAGCCCTTGTCCCGTCAAACCATGCCTATCTCGGCTGCTTGCCGATTTGCCAGCCTCGCACAGGTTCCCCAGGATCCGATGAGCTGTACCAAGGGCGCTGCGCCGGCTGCGCTTCGCACTACGCTGCTGCCTTCGTCCTTCAACTCGATACGAAACGTCATGGCAGAAGCATTGGTGATCTACGGCAGCGGCCAGATGGCCGAAGTTGCCTTTGCGCGGCTGCGACGCGATGACCGGTATGAGATCGTCGGTTTTGTCGTCGATCGCGCGCACCTGCCGGGAGATTCACTTTGCGGTTTGCCGATCGTGCCGTTTGAAGACGTCGAGCAGCACTTCCCCGCGGCTTCGGTGCGTCTGTTCATCTCGGTCGGGCCGGTGCAGTGCAATCGGGTTCGCGCCGACCGTTTCGTTCAAGCCAAGCAGCGTGGTTACCGGTTCATCAGCTATGTCAGCGCGCACGCGATCAGGATCGAGACCATGGCGATCTTCAGCGCGCTCGGCGCCAAGATGGGGAAGCGAGCCGAGGCGTTGCGCACCGGCGGCTTCGGTTACGGCGAGCCGATCCAGTAGGGGCGGCGCGCGGTGATCGGCGCCGTGCGAGCCGCAGGGGCCGACGAAGGGACCCGCGGACTATCCGTCCCATGGTCCCCGCGGGGAGGGAAGGGGGCCGCGCCTCTCGGTCGCAACCCGCTGATTCGGTTGGCTCTCCGACCTGGACTCGAACCAGGGACGTGCCGATTAACAGTAGCCTGTCCCGCCTTCAGTTTCGTTGCCGTCGCCTTTGATTACACCGGAGCCGCTTACGAAGCTAGTTTCGGCAACGAGCTTGCCAGCATGGCAGCACCTGAGGCTGTCAGCAGGGTCAGCACGATGGTGCGGAACGCGAGCTCACTGATGCCGACGTAGACGCGCGCGCCAAGCAGCGAGGTCAACACTACGGCCGGCGCGATGACGACCATCGGCAATGCCATCGAGGCGTGCACGAGGCCGGTGGCGAAGTACCCGAACAGCGTGACGCCGAGCAACGTCAGGTTGAAACTCTGGATTACGGATCGTTGCGTTTCCTTCGGGTAACCGCGCAGTGTGCTCCAGAGCGTTGGGATCGGGCCTGCAAGGCCACCGATCGCGCTTCCGATTCCTCCCATCGCTCCGGCGATGCCATCTGCCAGGCGACCTCCATGGCGCAGCTGCGGAAGGCGCCGGGACACCAGCATCAAAGGGCACCAGACAAAGAGCAGACTGCCGATCGCAGCCTTGAACCAGATCGGATTCAGATGCGGAAGGAGCAGGAGACCGGCTGGCAGCCCGAGCAGGCCGCCTGCAACGAAGGGCAGCAGGCGAGCCCATTCAGCGCCACGTCGCAGCGTGACGGCCGTGAACACCTGACCCGTGAATCCGCCGGTTACTGCGAGTACCGCGGCAAGTGTTGGATCCAGCACCCAGGCCCAGATCGAGAGAGACACCAGGCTGAAGCCGAAGCCTGACAGGCCCTGGACGAAGCCGGCCAGCGCCGCCACGCCGACGATCAGCCAGAGTGAGGTATCCACGCGCCGCTATTGTCGCCTCGGCCGGCGCTGCGATGCCGACGCATGACCTTCGCCGTATCGACGCCGACAGCTGTTGGGCTTGGGAGCGGTCTAATCGTCGTCGATGGGCGACCGCTGAATCGCAACGGTGGTCAGTTCAGATCGTCTCATCGCGGCTCTGAGGCCGCTGTCGACTGGGTGCTTCTTATCGATCGCGTCGTGGCGACACCCACGCTGGTGGAGTAGAAGGGGGTGGAGAAGTCGTGTCCCTGAATGAGCCCGTCTTCGCAGGGGTGTTGGCGGAGGCTAGGTCCGTCCATGCCGCCCGTCGCCTGCAAGGTTTCAGTTGTCGTCGGTTTGCGCTCGGTAACCGCCGGATTTCAAACCGCCTGGCTTTTCCCGTATAAGCAGCAGCGGCCGGCCGGCTTCAGGCCGACGCTGGCAGACGCATTGTTCCAGGTCGCGAGGTAAGCATGGGACAACAGGAGAGGGTCGGTTTCATCGGTGTCGGCATGATGGGGCGGCCGATGGTGCTGCGCCTGCTGAAGGCGGGCTTTCAAGTTGCGGTCTGGGGGCGCGACCCAGCGAAGTTGCAGGATGTCGTCTCGGCAGGCGCCACAATCGCCGACAGTCCCGCACAGCTGGCCATGCGGAGCGACATCGTCCTGCTCTGCGTCGCCAATACCGCCGCGGTGGAAGCGGTCGTCGACGGCGACCACGGCCTCGCCAAGGGACTGGGCGCCGGCAAACTCGTGATCGACATGTCGACGATCGATGCCGCCGTGACCCGGCGGCTGGCGCAACGGTTGCGCAAGGAGACGGGCGCGGGCTGGATCGACGCACCGGTCTCGGGTGGTCCACCCGGCGCTGCCGCCGGCACGCTGGCGGTGATGGCGGGCGGGGACCAGGCCGACTTCGAGCGATCCAAGTCGGTGGTGAAACATCTTGCCGGCCGGTACACGCTCATGGGAGGCGTCGGCGCCGGTCAGACGACGAAGATGATCAATCAGGTGATCGTCGGCGGCTGCAAGGCAGTCATTGCGGAGGCAGTGCAGTTGGCGATGAACAGCGGCATCGATCCACTGAGGCTGCCGGAAGCGTTCGAAGGCGGTCGTGCCGATTCGTCGCTGCTGCGGCAGTCGGTGCCAAAGATGGCGAGCGGTGACTTCTCGCCGACCGGACACCTCAGGACGATCATGAAGGATCTGGACATGGTGCTGGAACTGGCGCGGGCGACCAGGACGCCGATGCCGATGACGGCGCTCGCCACGGAACTGCACCGCATGATGATGGTCCGCGGCCATGGCGAGGCGGATACCACGTCGGTGATCGCACTGTTGCGCGACCGGCCGCTGCTGTGATGTCTGGCCGAGACTCGGCGCGAGCAGCCGGCAGAGCGCCCGCTCAGCGGTTGCGTGTTCGAGCGATCGCGGCACAGTGTCGCAGCCGAGCGCTGCGCCGATGAAGGCTGAGTGGAACGACCCAGCAACCAGCATCGAACACGTCGAGGAGAAGCATGCGAGTCGCACTGGCCGGTTTCGGCAATTCAGGTCAGGACGTGGCGCGCCGCCTGACGCGGGGCGATCTGCCGGGAGCCAAGTTGACAGCGGTCACCGCCCGCGATCTCGACAAGGCGCGGACCAACGCGATCGCGCTGTCGCCGTCGCCGAAGGTTGTGCCGCTCGCGGAACTGCCACAGCACGCCGACGTCATCGTCGAATGCGCAACGGCCGACGCGCTGCCGGAGATCGCGAGGATCGGCCTCGGAGCAGGCAAGACCGTCCTCATCGTCAGCAGCGCCGGCTTGCTGCAGATTCCTGACGTCGAGGCATTGGCGAAGGAACACGGCGGCCGGCTGCGCATTGCCAACGGCGCGCTACCGGGCCTCGACTCCCTGCGCTGCGCGCGGGAGGGCAGCATTCGCGCCGTCAAGCTGACCTCGCGTATCCGTCCGGACTCCTTGGCCCACGAGGCCTATGTGCTTGCGCAGGGTCACGACTTCGTCAATGCCCCGCCGAAGCCGGGCGAGCAGGTCCGCGTCTTCCAGGGCAGCGCGCGAGAGGCCGCCGCAGCCTTTCCCCGCCACTTCAATGTCGCCGTGGCACTGAGCATCGCCGGCATCGGATTCGACCGTACCGAGGTCGAGGTATGGGCGCGATCCGATATCCCCGGCGCGATCCACCAGGTCGATGTCGAGGCGGACGACGTCAGCCTGACCATGTGCAGCCGCAATCGACCGTCGGACACGAACCCGCGCACGAGTCGCATCGTCGCGCCCAGCATCATGGCCGCGCTGCGCGCAATGGTCGCGCCGGTCGTCGCCGGCGGGTGAGGCCGCGGCAGCCTCCTCGGGCCGCCGCGGTCCGACTCGGAGGCTGCGTTTCTCGCGTTCGGCGCGCGACGATCGGCGTCAGGCCACCCACTCGCTGACCGGCGCCCTTGCCTCGTGCAGGGGCTGCGCGATGACGTTGACCAGCGTCGGGCCGCCGTCCTCGAGTGCCTTCTTCAGCGTCGCCTCCAGCGCGTTCGGGTCCTCGACGGTCCACGCCTTCAGCCCGAACGCCTCGGCAACACGCGCGTGTTCCGTGCGTCCGAAGTCGACCGAGAAGTACCGTTGCTGGTAGCCGGTCTTCTGGCCCGCCTTGATCCAGCCGTAGCAGTCGTTGCTGAAGACGACGAACGTGATCGGCAGCCTGTGCCGGACGACCGTTTCGAACTCGCCACAGGCGAAGCCGAAGCTGCCGTCGCCCATCACGCTGACGACCTTGGCGCTCGGCCGGCCGTAGTGGGCGCCGACGGCGCCGGGGATCGAAAAGCCCAGCGCCCCGTGCGCACGATTTGAGATGAAGTGCCGCCCGGGCCGATTGAACCGGTAGTAGGCGGAGAAATAGGGACAGGGCGTGCCCGGGTCGCAGACGATGACCGCATCGTCGCCTAGCAGGCGGTTCATCGTCGCCACCACCCGCTCGGGACGAATCGGGCGCTCGCCCGAGCGCGCCAGTTCGTCGAAGGCGTCGAACTTCGCCTGCCTGGCCGCTGCCACGGCCGCACGACCGCGCGCTCGCTTCGGTGTCTCCTTGAGCCGCGCCTTCAGCTCGCCCAGCAGCGCGGCGAGGATGAGCTTGGCGTCGCCCAGCAGCGCGACTTCGGGCCGATAGTTGGCGCCGAGCACGGCGGGATCGGCATCGATGTGCAGGATGCGCGCCTTGCCGGGCGCCGGATAGCGCCAGCGCTCGGTGGTGACCGATCCTGCCCGGCAGCCGACGAAGCACACCAGGTCGGCGCCCATCAGCACTTCCCGCGTCGGCACGGTGCCGCCGTTGCTGCCGACGACACCGACGGCGAGCGGGTGATCGTCCGCGATCACGCCGTGGCCGCTGATCGTGCTGGCCACCGGCGCCTCGAGCAGCTCGGCGATCGCCACCACTTCTCCTTCCGCCCCGGCGATGATCGGCCCGCCGCCGCAGACGAACATCGGCTCGCGGGCCGACAGCAGCGCCTCGGCGGCCTGCGCGATCGCCTCCGGGTTCGGACCGGCGCGCCGCGAAGGAAACTCGCCGAGATCGGGATCGGCATGGACGCTTGCCGCAGGCAGCGGGTCGCGCTGGACGTCGAAGGGCAGGCCGATGTGGGCGGCCCCGGGACGCCCCGAGGTCATGTTGCGGAAGGCGGCGCGGAACACGGCCGGCACTTCGTCGGCGCGGTCGATCACCTTGTTCCACTTGGTCAGCGGGCGGAAGAGGTTCTCCTGGTCCAGTTCGGTCAGCGTGAACTTGCCGCGCGAGGACACCGAGATGTCGGTGGTGATCGCCAGCACCGGGATCGACGATTCATTGGCCTCGACCACGCCGGGCAGGATGTAGGTGGCGCCGCCGCCGGACGGACCTTCGCACACGCCGACCCTGCCGGTGACGCGCGCGTAGCAGTCGGCCATGTAGGCGGCGTGGCGCTCGTCGCGGGTGAGGATGTGCGCGATGCCGTGGTCGAGGCGGGCGAACGCATCGTAGAAGGGCAGGCTGGTGTCGCCGCACAGGCCGAATACGTGCCTGACGCCGTGCGCCTGAAGCATCCGGACCGCGGCCTCGCCGCCACTCATCTGATCACTGTCGCTCATCGCTCCTCCGATGTCCCCGTCTACTCGCAAGTTTTGCGTCGGACGATACTCGAATGACGCGGGCCGTTGTGCTAGGTTGCTCCGATCATGAAGTTGTCTGAGCGGGACGAGGAAATGCTCGCGGGCCGCCATGGCGAGCCTCTGCGCAGGGCCATGGACGCGCTGGTGACGCTCGGGCGGGCCTACGGCGCGGTCGACATGGTCGACATCGGCTATGCGCACATTCACGCCGGCATGGCCATGTACAAGGACGACGTGAAGCTGATGGAGGACCTGGCGGATGCGGGCGCCCGGGTCGCCGTGCCGTCGTCGGCCAACATCGCGAATGCAGACCTGGTCAACTGGCGCCAGATGGGGGCGCCGGAATCGCTGGTCCGGCTCCAGCAGCGCGCGGCTGGCGCGCACCGCAGGATGGGCAGCGCATGCGCCTTCACCTGCACTCCGTACTGGGCCGGCCATTGGCCGACCTGGAACACGCACATGGTCTCCATCGAATCGACGGTGACCATCTTCTGCAACTCGGTGCTTGGCGCCCGGTCGAACCGGGACGGGTTCTTTGCCGTCTATGCGGCCATGACCGGGCGCTACCCCCGGTTCGGCTATCACCTGGACGCATCGCGGCAAGGGACGCACCTGGTGCGCGTTGCGACGATGCCGCGCTCGGTGAGCGACTTCTCGGCGCTTGGCTTCGAGGTCGGCCGCTCGCTCGGCGGCGGCGTGGCGGTCTTCGACCGCTTCCCCCGGCGGCCGACGCTGGATGAACTCGACGCACTGGGCGCGGCTCTCGGCACCTCCGGCGGCATCTCGATGTTCATCGTCCCGGGCGTGACGCCGCCGTACGCGACGGCAGAAGACGCCTTTCCGAAGGGATCGCCCGGCGAGGCCATCGTCGCCGACGAAGCGGCGATCCGCGCCACCTACGAACGATTCACCGAGGGCGACGGCAGCTTCGACCTGGTCCACATCGGCTGCCCGCATGCGTCGTTCGAGGAGATGAAGATGTACGCCGGGCTGCTCGATGGCAAGCGCGTCAGGGACGGCGTCGAACTGTGGGCCACCACCAGCCGCAGCGTCCGCAACATGGCGACCGAGGCCGGTTACGTCGCGGTGCTGGAACGGGCGGGTGCCAAGGTGATTTCCGATACCTGCCCGATGTCTTGCCACTTTGCACGCACCGCCTCGCCCGACCCGGCGCTGGGCGTCGAACCGCCCACGCGGCGCGGCATCGTTGTCGACTCCGCCAAGCAGGCCAAGTACGTGCGCGACATGGTGCGCTGTCCGGTCCTGCTGACGAGCACCGAGAACGCGATCGCGTCGGCGGTCAGCGGCCGCTTCGAGCCGAGGTTTCCGGTGTGAGTACGCCGCGGATCATTCGCGCCCGCGGACTGGTCGGAGGCCAGGCCCGTGGGCCGGCGCTGGTCGCCCGCGAGCCGGTGTCGTTCCTCGGCGACGTGGACATCCGCAGCGGTGAGATCGTCGGCGACCTGCCGAGCGTGAAGGGCAGGCGCATGGGCGGCTGCGTGCTGGTGTTTCCCGGCAGCATGGGATCGGCCGGCGCCTGGCGATTCCTGTATCAGCAGTTCGTCCACGGCACGCATCCCGTCGCGTTGATCGCTGTGCAGCTGCCGGATCCCTCGATCGTGCAGGGAGCGATCATGGCCGGCATCCCGGTCGTCTGCGAGCCGGACGAGGACGTCGTCAACCTCATCGACGACGGCGAGCCGCTGGCGGTCGACGGCGAGGCGGGGACCATCGCTGTCGGCCGCGAATAGCCTGCGCTCAGGCGTCAGGGCGTGCGGCAAGCAGGGCAGCGAGGTCGGTGACGCTGTTCGCAGCCGGCAGCGTGTCGAGGCACCGCGCCAGCGCTTCCACGCGCGCGGCACTGGCGACAGAGCCGGCCAGTATCCGAAACTTGGTGTCCAGCTCCTGCCTGCCGAGCGGCGACTCCGGATAACCGCGGGCGATGTCGTTGCGTCGCTCGAAGGTGATCCCCGAGCGGGTGCGTACCTGAACGATCGAGGCGTAGTAGTCGGGAAAGAATCGCTCGAGCTCTTCGTCGGCGATGACCGAGGTGCGCTGCGAGAGATCGGCCACCGTGGCATCGGTCAGCCGGCGATCCTCGAAGAGGTCGGCCACCGCGATCTCCCGCCGTGCCACGGCCAGCGGCAGGATGTACTGCGCGCAGTGGCTCTTCAGCGGATTGAGGTCGACGCAATGCACGCCAGAACGCGGAAAGCGCAGGACGATCTCCTGCACGTCCTCGGGTTTCAGGTCGTTCTCGCCAACGAGGTCGAACAGCGCATCGAGCGCCGGATGCAGGAATGAAACGCTCGAGTAAGGCTTGATGGCGAGTTCCATCACGCCGTCCCACTTCCGGCCGAGGTCGGCGAGCAGCAGCTCCGGCCGCGGGCCGCGGCTGAACGCCCGATAGATCGTGTGACCGTGGTCGAACACCCCAGTCGGTCCGCCGAAGCCGCCGCCCGCGAGCAGCGCGGCAGTGACCCCGTTGCGCGCTGCCATGCCCATCTGGAACGGCCTGGCGTTCTCGGTGGGATCGCTCTCCCAGGCCATCATGCCGGACGCCTGGCAGGCCGCCAGTCCAAGCGCACGGACCGTCGCTTCGGCATCCAGCCGCAGAAGCCAGGCCGCCGCCGCCGTCGCACCAAAGCAGCCGGCAACCGCCGATGGGTGAAAGCCGAGGTCGTACATCTGTACCGGACCAATCGACATGGACACGCGGTACTCGACTTCACAGCCCAGTGTTACCGCGCCAAGGAGGTCGAGGCCGCTCGCTTGCGTGCGCTCGGCCAAGGCGAGGGCGGTGGGCACCATGACCGCGATCGGGTGCAGGATCGCCTCCGGATGATGCGGCTCGAAGTCGCAGGCGTAACCCATCGTGCCGTTGGCGAGCGCCGCCATCGCGGCGCCCGTCCTGAAGTCCTGTCCGACCACGCTCGCCTCCGGCGTGCCGCCCTGGTCGCGCGCGAAGTCGCTGATCCGCTGTCCGGTCGAGAAGGCCGGGTTGGCGGCCGCGAGGAGGCAGGCCGTGCCGTCCTTGACCACGGCACTCGTGCGGGCCAGGACGTCGGCCGGCAGTCCCTTGGCGTCGAAGCCGGCGATGAAGCCGGCCAGCCCCTCGGTGAGGACGGCTCGGGTGTGCGCGGGATCGCTGGCGGCGCTCATGTGTCGTCGGTCTCCGTAGTGGGCGCGTCGCTGCAGGTTCGCCAGGGGACTGCGTTCACCGCCGTCGCGCCGTCAGCTTCCTGGGTTACGGGCTGACGGCAGGGTGTCAGCGCGGCGCGGCCGCATCAGAACGCCGCCACGCCGGTCAGCGCCCGTCCCAGGATGAGCTGATTGATCTGCGTCGTGCCGTCGGGAATGGTCAGCAGCCGGGCGCCACGGTAATAGCGCTCGAGCGGAAACTCGCGGCTGATTCCACAGGCGCCGTGGACCTGGATCGCCTGCGACGTGATGCGCACCGCGCCTTCCGTGGCGAAGATCTTCGCCATCGCCGCCTCCTTCTCGCAGCGCTGGCCCTTCGACATCATCGACAGCGCGCGGTAAACGAGCAGGCGGGCCGCGTCGAGGTTCATCGCCATTTCCGCCAGCAGCGACTGGATCAGCTGGTGTCCGGCGATCAGCTTGCCGAGCTGGTGACGCTGGCCGGCGTAGTCGATCGCGGCGGCCAGTGCGGCGTGGCTGATGCCGAGCGCAAGCATCGACAGGAAACAGCGGGAACGCTCGAACCCGTGCATCGTCTCGCGCAGCCCACCGCCGAGCCCGCCCATGATGTTTTCCTCGGGCACCACCACGCCGTCGAAGAAGATCTGCCCGAGCGACCAGCCATTGAGCCCGAGCTTGGAGATCTCCGCCGAGCGGAAGCCGTGCTCCGCGCGGTCGACGAGGAAGTTCGTGAACTGGTGTTCCCCGGTGCGGGCCAGGACGACCACCACGTCGGCTATCGACGCATTGGAGATCCACATCTTCTCGCCGGTGATCTTCCAGCCGTTCGCCACCGGTTCGGCGCGGGTGCGCATCTCGCGCACGCCGGAACCGACGTCCGGTTCGCTGATCGCCGAACAGCCGATCAGCTCTCCGGCGAGCAGCCGCCCCAGATAGCGTTCCTTGAGCGCCGGCGAGCCGGTCCGGTGCAGCTTGATCGCAGCCCCCTCGGTCACGAATGCGAGGCCCGCGAAATCGGGCGACACACGCGCCAGCACCTCGTACAGCAGCCCGCTGGTGAGGAAGTCCAGCCCCACCCCGCCGGCTTCCTCGGGCACCCAGCCGGCGCCTACGCCGTAGGGAATCGACTGCTTCAGCAGCTGGTGCGCGGCCTCCTTCGGAATCAGCTCGTCCCGGTACCGCTCGGTCACCGGCGCGATGTCGCGCCTGACGAAGCGCTCCCAGCCGTCCAGCGCCAGCCGCTGCTCCTCGGTCGGCTCGAAATCCATCGTCGCTACTCGCCGCGAAAGACCGGCCTGCGCTTCTCGAAGAACGCGCGGATGCCTTCCTCGTAGTCCTTCGTCGCCTCGAGTGGCCGGCGCAGCGCATCGTTGAGATCCGCGGCTGCGTCGAACGTCAGGTCGGCACCGAGATTGACCATCCGCTTGACCGCCCCGACGCCGAGAGGACTTGTGCCCTTGATCTGTTCGGCCAGCTCGAGCGCCTTGTCGAGCAACTGCTCGCGCGGGAGCACCCACTCGACGATCCCGAGCTGCAGCGCCTCGGCCGCCGGCACCCTGCGCGCCGTGAAGAACAGGTGCTTGGCCTGGGCGCGCCCGATCGCGCGGGGCAGGACGATCGCTGCGCCCGAGCCGGGGTATGCACCCAGCGTCATCTCCGGGAACGAGAAGACGGCATCGGGCGACGCAATGCGCAGGTCGCAGAACAGTGCCATCTCGAATCCGCCGCCGAGGCACCAGCCGTGGATCAGCGCGATGACCGGTTGCGGCATCCGCCAGATGAACTGGTTGATGCGCCAGCCGCGCGTGCGCTGGGCCCACTTTTCATCCGGGCTGAGATCGCGCCGCTCCTTCAGGTCGGTCCCGGCGCAGAACGCCTTCTCCCCGGCGCCGCGCAGCACGACGACGCGGATGTCGCGCCGTTCCGCCGTCGCCGCCAGCGCATCGTAGAGCCGGTCGGCGAGCTCGCTCGACAGCGCGTTGTGCGCTTCGGGCCGGTTCAACGTCAGGAGCAGGACGCCGTCGCGTTCCTCTTGCAGAAGCATGTCCATCGGGATCTCAATCGACGAAGGCGCGGATGTTCACCGCGACGGCCACCGTCTCGCCGCGCTCGTTGCGACAGGTGACGTCCGCGTGGACGCGCCGCTTCACGGAATCGATCTCGCGGATGCGGTACTCGGTCGTGATGGTGTCGCCGAAGAAGACCGGCGCCGTGAAGCGGATCCGGTCGTAACCGAGGGAGACCGTGCGGCCCAGGTACAGGTGCGCCGACGCCGCCGACATGAAGCCGACCAGCAGCGTGCCGTGTGCAATGCGGCGCCCGTACCGACCGCCGCGCATGTACTGCTCATCGATGTGGTTGGGCGAGAAATCGCCGGTGATCCCCGCATAGAGGTAGACGTCCGATTCGGAGACCGTCTTGGTGAAGGTCGCCGACGCGCCGACGCGCAGCGCGGGATTGCCGTCTTCGCTCATGTCGTGCCCCGCGGCGTGGCCGACTGCGCGCCGGCCTGCTCGTCCAGTCCGAGCCAGTCGTTCAGGACCTCGCCGGTGTGCTCGCCCAGTACCGGCGGCGCCTGCCAATCATCGGCGATGTCGAACCCGCTGTACTTCACCGCCGGGCCGATGACCGGGATGCTGCCGTAGCCGGGATGATCGACCTGCTGCACCATGCCGCGATGAAGCGCCTGCCGATGCTTGAACACCTGCTCCATGTTGTTCACCGGCGCGCACGGCACGCCCTCGGCGCGCAGCTCGCGGATCAATGACGCGGTGCTGTGCTTGATCAGCTCCGGCTTCAGGATCGCCTGCAGTTCCGCGCGATGCTGGACCCGGCCAGCCAGGTTGGCGAAGCGCGGGTCCTGCAGCAGGTCGAGCCGGCCGAGCACCTTGAGCAGCGACTCGAAAAGCCTCTGCATCCCGGCGCCGATCACCACCCAGCCATCGGCGCCCTGGAACGCCTGGTAGGGCGCCTGCGCGGCGTGCTCGGAGCCCCACTTCTCCCGGCTCACGCCTGTCAGGAAGTACTCCATCGCCGCGTCGACGAGGAAGGTGATCTCGCTTTCGAACAGGCTCGTTTCCAGCCGCTGTCCCCGTCCGGTGCGTTCGCGATCCAACAGCGCGGTGACGATCGCCCCCATCGCATACTGGCCGCAGATGAGGTCGAACGCCGAGGTGCCGAGCTTGATCGGCGCGCCGCCGCGCTCGCCGGTGATGCTCATGTAGCCGCCCTCGGCCTGGATGGTCAGATCGAATGCGCCCAAGTCACGATCCGGGCCGTCGGCGCCCATGCCCGACATCGACGCGTAGACGACGCGCGGATTGGCGGCTGCGACCGCCTCGTAGCCGACCCCGAGGCGGTCCATCACGCCGGGACGGAAGTTCTCGACGATCACGTCGGCAGCCTGCGCAAGCCGGCCGGCGATGGCCTTGTGCTCGGCGGTCTTGAAGTCGAGGACGATCGAACGCTTGTTCCGGTTCACCGCCAGGTAGCTCATGCTGTGCCCATGGTGGAACGGCGGTCCCTGGAACCGGATCGGGTCGCCCTCGGGCGCTTCGATCTTCACCACGTCGGCGCCAAGGTCGCCGAGCAGCATCGTGCAGAACGGTCCGGCGAACAGTCGCGTGAAGTCGAGGACGCGGATTCCGGAAAGTGGCTTGCGCAAGCTCATCAGGCTGCCAGACGTCAGTGGTTCATCGGATTGCCTCGATGCCGCGGACGACTTCGCCGTCCGGGCCGCGGTGGAAGGCGACATGATGCAGCCAGCGCTCGTCGTCAGGGTCCGGACAGTCGAGCCGCTGATGTGCGCCGCGGCTCTCGCAACGAGCGAGCGCGCCCTCGGCAACCAGCCGCGCCGTCAGCGCCATGTTGCGTGCTTCGAGGGCTTTGATCCAGGTCTTCCAGTCAGGGTCGGGCCCGGTCGTTGACTGCGACTGCAGCCCTTCGAGTTCTCTTGCCGCCTTCGCCAGCTCGTCGCCTCGTCGCCAGATGCCGGCGGCGCGCGGCATGAGTTCGCGGATCCTTTGCTTGACCTCGTCCGGTGCCATCGCGCCGGCCTGCTGCGCGACCGCGCGCAGCCGGTCGACCGCGTCATCGACGATCCGCGGCCAGTCCCGCCCGGCGAGGGTCACGTTCGAAGCCGCGGCGCCGCGGCCGGCCACCGCTCCGGTCACCACGGTGTCGCTGCCGCCGTTGCCTGCGAGGCGGCTCGCTCCGTGCAGGCCGCCGGCGCTCTCGCCGCAGGCGAAAAGACCCGGCACGCCCGACCAGCAGGATTCGTCGATCGCCACTCCACCCATCTCGCTGTGGGCGGCCGGCCGCACGTGCGGTCCCTTCCGGGTGGGCTCCAGTCCCGCTGCGCGCAGGCGCCGCACGTGCGCCACGTAGCTTTCGAGCTGGGCCTTGGGCACCTGCGTCGTGTCGAACAGGACGGATCCGTCGGGCAGCCCGCGTCCCTCGTCGATCTCCCGCTGGATCGCCAGCGACAGCCGTGCCTTCTCGATCCGCTTCTCGCCATACTCCGGATTGTGGCGCAGCATGAAGCGCTCACCCGCCGCGTTCAGCAGCGTTGCGCCGTCGCCAAGCATCGCCGTCGGCATTTCCATTCCCCGGCAGGCCTCCGGCCACACGGTTACCACCGGCTCGAACTGGACGAACTCCATGTCGATCAGCCGCGCGCCGGCATCGAAGGCGAGGGCATAGGCGTCGGCCGCGACATCGGCAGGGTACGTGCTGTCTTCGTAGATGCGGCCGATGCCGCCCAGGGCCAGGACCACCGCGCGCGCGCGGACGGCGAGCAGGCGGGGCTCGCGCGGTTTCGCGAGCAGGGCGCCGACCACTTCGCCGTGGTCGCACAGAAGCGAAACGGCCTTCCACCCCGCCAGCGTTGTCGCACCAAGCGCCTCGCACTGTCTGGCCAGGTGCTCGAGGATGACGCGGCCGGTGCCTTCGGGGACATACACCGAGCGCGGATACGTGTTGCCGGACAGGTGGCGTTGCCGCAGCCGCGAATTCTCGGCAGCGAAAGGCACGCCGATGGCCCGCAGCTCCTCGATCGCCTTCGTTGCCTGGTCGGCGACAATCCGCACCAGGCGTCGGTCGTTCAGTCCATAACCGCCGCGGATCATGTCGTCGAAGTAGACATCCGGGCCATCGCGCGCATCGACGTGGCCGAACGGCGCATTGCAGCCGATGATGAAGATCGATGCGCCCCTGGCCAGATAGGCAAGGCTGACCGCCACGCCCTGTTGGCACGCCGCCGCTGCTGCGCGATGGCCCGCGATGCCGCCGCCGAGAACGAGCACATCGGTCTCGGACGTCGCCACCGCGTCCGCTCTGACCTTCAATCCGCCGCCTTCGATTCCGCGCTGGCCGGCGCCTGCGGCTTGAACCCCTCCCGTGCAAGGAGCACTCGGCTGAGTCCGGCCAGCCCGAGCAAGCCCGCACCGATCAGGTCGGTCGTGATGCCCGGCTTGATCAGCGCCAGCGCCCCGGCGCCGAGCAGGATGCGCTCGTGCCAGCGTGCCCGTCCGAACAGGTAGCCCTGCACGCTGCCTGCCAGCGCGACGATGCCGGCTAGGCCGCTGACGACGGCCACTGCGATGTCGACGCCGCCGCCCTTGGAGATCAGGGCCGGGTTATAGACCCACATGAACGGCAGGATGAAGCCGGCCAGCGACAGGCGGAAGGCGATCAGTCCGGTCGTCGAGGATCGCGCCCCGGCCAGGCCGGCGCCTGCATAGGCGGCGATCGCCACCGGCGGCGTGACATTGGCCAGCACGCCGAAATAGAAGACGAACATGTGCGCCGCCAGGACATCGACCCCCATGTCGATCATTGCCGGCACGACCAGCGTGGCGAGCACGACGTAGACGGCCGACGTCGGCAGGCCCATGCCGAGGATCAGCGACACGATCATCGTCAGGAACATCAGCACGATCAGGCTGCCGCCCGAGAAGTCGATCAGCAGCGACGACAGCCGCAGGGCCAGCCCGCTGATCATCATCACGCCGATGATGATGCCGGCGCAGGCACAGGCCGCCGCGACCTCAAGCATCGACATCGCGCCCTGCCGCAGTCCCTCGCCGATCCTGCGCATGTTTGGCCGGGTCGCCGACCTCAGCGCGCTGATGACGAGGACCGCGATGATGCTGATGAACGCCGACTTGATTGGCGTGTACTGCACCCAGACCAGCAGGTAGATCAGCAGGACCAGTGGCAGCACCAGGTGCCAGCGTTCCTTGAACACGCCCCAGGCGCTCGGCAGTTCCGATCGCGGCAGGCCGCGGATTCCGAGCTTGGCCACTTCGAAGTCGACCATCGCCAGGATGGCCGTGAAGTAGAGAATGGCCGGGATCGCGGCGGCGGCCATCACCGCGTTGTACGAGGTGCCGACGATCTCGACCATGATGAAGGCGGCCGCGCCCATCACCGGGGGCATGATCTGGCCGCCTGAGGATGCCGCCGCCTCCACGGCACCGGCGAAGGCCGGGCGCAGGCCGGCGCGCTTCATGATCGGGATGGTGAACGTGCCGGTGGCCACGACGTTCGCCACCGCGCTGCCCGAAACCGTTCCCATCATCGCGCTGCCGAAGATCGCGACCTTCGCCGGACCGCCGCGCATCCACCCGAGCGCGGCGTAGCTCCAGTCGATGAAGAAGCGGCCGACACCAGAGACGTCGAGAAAGGCGGCGAAGATGACGAAGATCGCCACATAGGTGGCCGAGACTTGCAGCGGCGTGCCGCCGATGCCGGAATCCGTCAGGTACAGCGTTGCTGCGATGCGCTCGATGTCGAAGCCACGATGCGCCAGCGGCCCCGGCATCCAGGGCCCGGTGAAGCCGTAGATCAGGAACAGGATCGCCAGCGTCGGTAGTGCCCAGCCGACCATTCGACGGGTCGCCTCGAGTACCAGCAGCGTGGCGACGACGCCCAGGTAGACGCTGACCTGGGTCGGGTCGCCGGCGCCCCGGAGGGCGATTTCCATGAAGTTGACGACCGCGTAGGTCGCGATCACCGCTGACGCCGCGGCCAGCGGCGCGTCAATGATCCAGCGCAGCAGCCGACGCCTTCCTTCGAAGGCTGGGCGCGTAATGAAGATCAGGACCAGGGCAAACCCGAGATGGACGTAGACCTGCCGCAGCACCGGCAGCGTGCCGAAATAGCTCGTCCACAGGTGGAAGCCAGAAAAGGCGGCCGCGAGTGCGAACACCACCGCGGCCAGCCCTCTGGCTGAGTCCATGCCCCCGGCCCTCGTGCGTCGAGATCGCCGCTCAGGCGACTACAGGAGTCCTTTCTCCTTGAGGTACTTCTCGGCGCCCGGGTGGAACGGAATCACGCCCTTGATGCCGTTGGTCGCCTGCTCAGTCGTCCACTCCTTGCCGAGGCTGTGCGCTTTCGTCAGTTCCGCGTTGTTCTCGAGCAGCGTCTTGACGATCGCATAGGCGGTCGCATCGGGCAGGGTCTGGTCGGCGATCAGGATCGTCGAGACGGCGAAACTGCCGGGCAGATCCTTGTCATGACCCTTGTAAACGCCGCCGGTGATCTTCGCCCTGACCCAGTACGGGCGGTCGGCGGTGAGCTTGTCGAGCACCTTCGGGTCCGGCACGAGGAAGATGGTGTCCGCGCCGTGCGTGCTGGTGATGTCGGTCATGTTCCCGGTCGGTACGGAGCTGATGTTGAGAACGGCGTCGACCTGTCCGTCGCGCAGCGCGCCAGCGCCCTGCGCATGGCCGATGTACTCCGGCTTCCAGTCCTGGTTCATCTTCAGGCCGTGCGCCTCGATCACGATCTGCCCGATCGAATTGCCGATCGATCCGGCTGCACCGAGCGAAATGCGCTTGCCCTTCAGGTCGTAGATCGACTTGACGCCCCGGTCCTTCAGGGTGACCAGTTGCCAGATGATCGCGTGCCCGCCGACCAGGCCGCGAATGTTGTCGATCTTCGTGTCGAACTTGCCCTCGCCGCGGAAGGCCGCGAACGCCTGGTCGGCCGTCGAATAGGCGAGCTCGACTTTCCTGTTCTTCATCAGCTTCAGGTTGTCGACCGTGCCGCCGGTGGCCTCGACGTTGACGTTCAGCTGCGGGTACTTCTTGCTGATCAACCCGGCCATTGCGCCACCGAGCGGAAACCACGTGCCCCCGACCGACGATGTCGCGAGTGCGAGAAACTGCTTCTCGGGCGGTGGCATCTGCGCCGAGGCGAGCGGTGCGTAGGCCAGCACGCCGAGCAGCGCCGTGATCGAAAGAAACGTCCTGCGCGACCCTGACATTGCATCCTCCTGTTCGTGAGTGGACTGGATTTCGGCTCCCTTGCCTCTTCTCCCCCCGAGACCGAGGCATGGCACAGGGGTCCTGCTCGGAATCTGTGTTCCGATTCGAATGCGGTTCATAAGCGATGACGCCTCCCGGATCGGCGTCGGCCAGCCCATCGGCCGGCCTCGCCCGAAGGCATCATTTGGGAATGTACGCCAATCGATTCGGGCAGACACCAGTCGACACGCCTTCTGTCACCACGAAAAGTCTCTGCAGTCCGCACGCGAGAGATCGGACGGGGGCCCGGGCATGACCGAGGCGCAGCTTCCGGCTCCGGGCGAAGTCTTCCTCGACCACGTCGGGTGGTTCGTCGAGGACATGGGCGTGGCCGCTACTGCCTTCGAGCGGCTGGGGTTCGTCCTGACGCCGTATTCAGAGCACAAGAATGCGACTGCAGAGGGTGGTCGCGTGCCGTCAGGAACAGCGAATCGATGCGCCATGCTGCAGCGCGGCTACCTCGAGTTCCTGGTGCAGGTGCGGGGCAGCGAGACCGTGCTGTCGCACCAGCTCCGGGACGGACTGATGCGCTACGAAGGCGCACACCTGATTGCGCTCGCTACCGCGAATGCGGAGGTCGAGCACATCCGGCTGGCGGCCGCAGGTTTCGATCCGCAGCCGGTGGTGAAGCTCCGTCGCCCGCTTGCATTGGTCGGTGGCAGCGAAGCGATGGCGTCGTTCTCGGTTCTTCGTACAGCGCCGGAACTCATGCCGGAGGGGCGCATCCAGTTCCTCACGCATGAGACGCCGGACCTGGTCTGGCAGCCCGGCCAGCTGGCGCGGGATAACGGCATCGAGGCGCTGACCGGCGTCCTGATCGTCGTGGCCGATGTTGTGGAAGCTGCCGGACGATATGCCCGCTACTGTGGCCGGCCGGCCCAAAGCATCGGCGGTGGCGGGGCGGTCATTGGCCTCGACCGAGGGCGGATCGCGATCGTTGGACCTGAAGCCAAGAGCGCCCTGTTCGGCACGGCCTTTCTATCGCCTCCGCCCCGCATGGCCGCGATCGCATTGCGAAGCGTTGATCTCGAAGTGACAAAGGATCAATTGCGGCGCCACGGGATCCGGCCGGTCAGCACGGCGGCCGACCACCTGGTCATCGGCCCTAAGGACGCTGCAGGCGCCGGCCTGATCATCCACTCCGAAGGCGCCGACGGCCGCCTCTATGAGCGCTGAGCCCCGACGCAATCCGCGCCCCGCACCGATGCTCGCTTCATCGGACGGGTGAACATGCGACCAGCCGCGTGCAGCAGCGAAGACGCCGGTCGCCTGGTTGAGGGGTTTTCGCTCCGCACAGGCGCGCGCAACGCCCCTACCGCAAAGACTGAACCGAAACGACGAAGGAGCTCACGATGGCCAAAGCCAATCGCAAGGTGATCATCACCTGTGCCG
>CP070661.1:2727488-2737121 GCA_020355165.1 Burkholderiales bacterium | reverse complement strand
GGAGGCGATGGACAAGCTCGACCGGCGGCTGATCCAGCTGAAGATCGAGCGCGAGGCGGTGAAGAAGGAGACCGACGAGGCCTCGCGCAAGCGGCTGTCGATGATCGAGGACGAGATCAGGCGACTTGAGAAGGAATACGCCGACCTGGACGAGGTGCTGCGCGCCGAGAAGGCGGCGGTGCAGGGCTCGGCCAACATCAAGGCCGAGATCGACAAGCTCAAGAGCGAGATGGCCGAGCTGCAGCGCCGGGGCCAGTACGACAAGCTGGCGGAGATCCAGTACGGCAAGCTGCCGCAGCTGGAGGCACAGCTGCACGCGGCCGAGAGCGGTGGCGGCAAGCAGGAGTTCAAGCTGCTGCGCAAGGAGGTCGGCGCCGAGGAGATCGCCGAGGTCGTGTCGCGCGCCACCGGCATCCCGGTGGCCAAGATGATGCAGGGCGAGCGCGAAAAGCTGCTCGCCATGGAGACCAAGCTGCACTCGCGGGTGGTCGGCCAGGACGAGGCGGTGCGGCTGGTGTCCGATGCCATCCGCCGTTCGCGGGCCGGGCTGGCCGACCCGGACCGGCCGCTCGGCTCGTTCCTCTTCCTCGGTCCCACCGGGGTGGGCAAGACCGAGCTTTGCAAGGCGCTGGCCGAGTTCCTGTTCGACAGCGAGGAGCACCTGATCCGGGTCGACATGAGCGAGTACATGGAGAAGCACTCGGTGGCGCGGCTGATCGGCGCGCCGCCGGGTTACGTCGGCTACGAGGAAGGCGGCCAGCTCACCGAGCAGGTGCGCCGCAAGCCGTACTCGGTGATCCTGCTCGACGAGGTCGAGAAGGCGCACCCGGACGTGTTCAACGTGCTGCTGCAGGTGCTCGACGACGGCCGCATGACCGATGGGCAGGGCCGCACGGTCGACTTCAAGAACACCGTGCTGGTGATGACCTCGAACCTCGGCTCGCACGAAATCCAGCGCATGGCCGGGCAGGATTACGACCTGATCAAGGAAGCGGTGATGGGCGAGGTGCGCAGGGCGTTCCGGCCCGAGTTCGTCAACCGCATCGACGAGATCGTGGTGTTCCACGCGCTCGACGCCAGGCACATCGCCTCGATCGCCAGGATCCAGCTCAACCGCCTCGAGCAGCGGCTGGCGCAGCAGGAGATGCGGCTGGAGGTCTCCGACGCGGCGCTGGCGGAGATCGCCAAGGCGGGCTTCGACCCGATCTACGGGGCGCGGCCGCTGAAGCGGGCGATCCAGCAGCAGATCGAGAACCCCATCGCCAGGCTGGTGCTCGAGGGGCGGTTCGGACCGAACGACATCGTGCCGGTCGACTTTCGCGGCGGCAAATTCACCTTCGACCGCACGGTGCACTGAGCGACCGCGGTCGACCTGCCGCCCCGGGCGGCGCGCTTGGCGCGAGCCTGCGGCGACCTCGGGTCAGACGGCGGAACGAGCTGTGCGGGCGGACGCGGCTACTCGCTCTTCGGCCCGCCAGCCGACAGCGGGCGCACCTCGCCGCGGCGCACCCACAGCCCCTTGCCTTCGCAATGAAGCAGCTCGGTGCCGCTGAGCACGTACTGACCGACTGGATAGGCGACGTCGTTGAAGTAGCAGGCGCCCGTTTCCGAGTCGAGATCCAGCGCGTACTCCTCGTCCTCGTCGAAGATCGGCGAGGTCTTCTTTTCCGGGTCGGGCGCGCCGACCTGTGGGGCATGGTCCGTCATCAGTGGCTCCGCAAGGGTGTGGGGGGGCGGGCGGGCCGCCGGTTCGGCTCAGTGCAGCGGCGCGGCCGGCAGTTCCTCGGCATCCTCCGGCGGCTCCGCGTGCACGGCGTGGCCGGCCGGGTTGGGGAACATCGGCGCGCCGCAGTCGTCGCAGTACTCGAGCGGGAAGCGGTGCGCGTGCGCGGTGACCCGGTTCACGCCAAGGCGCCGCAGGCCGGCGTCGATCTCCTCCTGCGCTCGCTCCTCCTCGTCGCCGAGCAGCGGCCACACCACGCCCTCGATCACCGAGTCGTCGTTGCCGGCCGGGCCGATGCCGATGCGCATCTCCTCGACCCGCTTGTCCTCGAAAGCGGCGAATGTCGCCTGCAGCGAGGCCGGATTCATGTCGTAGGCGAGCTTCAGGTACGACACCGCCGCTTCGAGCGAGAACTCGCGCAGTTCGCGGTCGGCCTGGCGCAGGGCGGCATGGAACGCGTTGGGAGCCAGCACGCGATAACGGCAGCCGGTCATCAGCGGCGCCAGGGCGCCGCCGACCTGCTCGCGGAAGGCAGTCAGCGCGGCCGTCTTGGCATCCGGGTCGACGCCGGTCTCCTGCCAGTGGTAAAGCGGCGCTCCCTGCGGCGCGACGATCGCCGCCAGGACGTAGCGGGTATCGGCGAGCATCATCACCGGTTCGCGCAGGCCCTTGCCGTCGATCTTCAGCCGCCTGCCGGCGACGCAGGCCTCGAACAGCTTCTGCGCGGCGTCGTGGACCTCGCCGAACGATTCAGGCAGCTGATCGATCGAATACAGGTAATCGGCCACCGCGATGCGCGTGCCGCGCGCCGCCAGGTGACCGGCGAGCTGCGCGCCGATCGCATCGACGAGCGACGGCGCCAGCGTGGTTGCCGGCAGCCGGTAGCGCGACCAGGCCAGCAGCGGCACGGCGAGCAGCAGCGCATCGTGCGGCTTGCCGTCGATTTCCACCGTCGCGCTCTCGGCGCAGGACTCGGCCAGGTCGGCCAGGTCGTCATAGGCGCGCGCCTGCGTGCGCGAAAGCTCCTCGAGCGCCGCCTCGATGTCGTCGGCGAAGCCGCGCCCCAGGCGGTCGTTGATCGACTCGACCAGCCGCCGCTCCCACAGACGGTCCTCGATGCGGCTGCCCGACTCCGACAGCCGGCGTGCCAGCTTGGCCAGCGCATCGGCCGACGCCGACGTGCGGGCGCGGGAGATGAGACGGTTGCGACGCATGACTGACCCTTGATCTGCTGACAGAGCAAATTATCTCATCGACCCGTCATCGTCGGCGCGGCCTTTCCTGACGATGCGCCGCGCCGGATCGACCGCCAGCGGTTGCCCTGCCGATTGCTGCGACAGGTACTGCGCAAGCGCGTCGACGTCGAGCGGGCCGCCGACGCGCTCGGTGCCTTCGAGGAACAGGGCGAAGCGATCGCCGCCGGCGGCGAGGAAGCTGTTGACCGTCACCCGGTAGCGTCGACTGCGCTGCCACGGCTGGCCGTCGACGAGGATCGAGTCCTCGACGACGCGGGCGCCCGGCGGAGCGCCGTCGCGCCAGGCGTAGACGAGCGTCGACGACGGCTGCAGGAAGCTTGGCCGGCCGGCCCTGCCGCGCCACTGCGATTCGAGCAGCGCCTTCAGCTGCGCGCCGGTGAGGGTCATCGTCACCAGCGGGTTGCCGAAGGGCTGCATCGTGAACACGTCGCCGAAGGTCACCGTGCCGTCGGCCTGGCGCGGCCGCAGGTCGCTGCGAATGCCACCGGCGTTGGTCAAGGCGATCTGCGCGCCGTTGCCGCGCGTCGCCGCCAGGTGGGCATCGGCGATCAGGCGGCCAGCCGGCGAGTCGCCCTGCTCGGACGCAAGCCGCTCGAACGTCGCGGCGATGCGGCCGACCGGCCGCTCGGCCAGGGGTGCGACGCGCTCACGATAGTGCTCGACGATGGCGGCGATCTGCGCGTCAGCGGGGTAGGGCGGATAGGCGGCTTTGACCGCCTGGTCGCCCTCCAGGCCGTTGGCCACCGGCAGGTTGCGGGCGCGTGTGTGCCCGCGGTTCACCGCGCCGGTGGCGCGATCGATCTGCAGGTCGACGACCGAAAGCAGACGACCGAACGATGCCCCCTGGATCACTACCCGGTCGTCGATGCGGCAGTTGTAGGCGCGATGGGTGTGCGCGCTGAGCACCACGTCGACCGCCGGATCGAGCGCGCGCGCGATCTCGAAGATCGGCCCGCGCGGATTGGCGCAGTCGTTGATGCCGCCGTCGGCCTCGCCGCCTTCGTGCACCACCGCGACGATGGCGTTGACGCCCTCGGCGCGCAGCCGCCGCGCATGGCGGTTCAGCGCCGGCGCCTCGGCGGAAAAGCGCCAGCCGCGGATGCCGTCGGGCATGACGATGCCCGGCGTGCTGCGGGTGACCGCCCCGACGAATCCGATGCGCACGCCGCCGACGCTCCTGACGACGAACGGACCGAGCAGCGGCGCGCCGCTGGCGGCGTCCTCGACGTTGGCCGCGATGAAGGGAAAGCTCGCGCCGGCGTAGCCGTGCTGCCCGCCGGCGCAGGTCGTCGTCGCGCCACGCGGCTCGGTCGCACAGCCGCCGGCTATCAGCCGGCGCAGTTCGGCGACGCCGTGATCGAACTCGTGGTTGCCGGCGACGTTCAGGTCGAGGCCGAGCGCGTTCATCACCTCGACCGTCGGTTCGTCGCGGAACAGCGCGCTCACCAGCGGCGACGCGCCGACCAGGTCGCCGGTGGAGATCAGCAGGCTCGCCGGCTGCTCGGCGCGCAGCTGGCGCACGGCGCCGGCGAGATGGGCGACGCCGCCGGCGCGCAGCGCGATGCGCTGCGCGGGATCGCGCGGATCGGGCATCGCAATGCTGTTGGCGCCGGGCTCGAGGTGACCGTGCAGGTCGTTGAAGGCGATCAGGCGAACGGTGACCAGTTCGCCCGCCTGCAGCGGCAGGGCCAGCGCCAGCACGGCCACGGCGAGCGGCAGCCAGCAGCGGATGCGGCGCGCTGAAGCGGTCGTCGGCATCGTCGTCGGTGGCGCGGTCGGAGGCGGGATGCCCGGGAAGCGGCAATGACCGCCGATTATCCGCGCAGCGCCTTTGTTAAAGTCGGCGCCATGGCTGCAGTGACGACGGAACCGACGGGCAGGCAGGATGCCGAGGTGATCGGCCTGATCGGACTCGCGCACGGTACGTCGCACTTCTTCCACCTGATGCTGCCGCCGCTGTTCCCGTGGCTGATGGCGGACTTCGCGCTGTCTTACACCCAGGCCGGCTTCCTGATGACCCTGTTCTTCGTCGTCAGCGGGATCGGCCAGGCGCTGGCGGGTTTCATCGTCGATCGCATCGGCGCGCGGCCGGTGCTGATGTTCGGCATCGGCATGCTCGGCGTGTCCGGGCTGCTGCTCGCCGCCGCCGCGAGCTATCCCGGACTGCTCCTCGCGGCGGCCGCGGCCGGCATCGGCAACTCGATCTTTCATCCGGCCGACTTCACGCTGCTGAACCGCCGCGTGTCCGGTCCGCGCCTGGGCCACGCATTCTCGGTGCATGGACTGTCAGGCAACCTTGGCTGGGCGGCGGGCTCGGTTGTCATGGCGGGCGTGGCGGCCGCGAGCAACTGGCGCAATGCCGGCGTGGTTGCGGCGCTGACGGCATTTGCCGTGCTGGCGCTGCTGCTGCTGCGCCGCGGCGTGCTGGCCGACGGCGCCGAGACAGCAGTCGTCAGCGCGGGCAGGGAAGGCGGCCGCGCGGGTCACGGCGCGTTTCGTTTCCTGCGCAGCGGCGCCGTCTGGCTGTGCTTTGCATTCTTCCTGATCACCACCGCCGCGTTCGGCGTGCTGCAGAACTTCGGGCCGGCGATCCTGCACAACGTCTACGCGCTGGCGGTGCCGTTGGCCACCATGGGCCTGACCGCCTACCTGCTGGGAAGTGCGCTCGGCATGGTGTTCGGCGGATTCGCCGGCGCGCGGTTCGCGGACAGCGACTTCGTCATCGCGCCCGCGCTGGCCGTTTCGGCCGCCACCGCCCTGCTGCTGGCCTCCGGGCTGGCACCGACGATCTTGATCCTGCCGATGATGGGGCTGATCGGCTTCGGCGTCGGCCTGGCCGGTCCGAGCCGCGACCTGCTGGTGCGGCGCGCGGCGACGGCGCAGTTCGGCGCTGCCGCCTACGGGCGGGTCTACGGTTTCGTCTACTCAGGGCTCGACATCGGGCTGGCGATCTCGCCCCTTGTCTTCGGGCCGCTGCTCGACGGCGGCCGTTACGTCGCGCCCCTGCTGGGCGTCGCGGCGCTGCAGGTTGGAGCGCTGCTGCTGGCGCTGGCGGTGGGAACCGGCACCCGTCGATTGCGGGCCGCCCGATCGGGAGTGCAGGCGTGAACGACTTTGTACCGACCGCCGACCTTTGCGATGCGAACGAGCGGCTGTTCGACAGCGGCGAGCTGCAGGTGATGGCGCCGGGGTTGCTCCGCTTCGGCGCCAGCGGTCGCTTCTTCGGCACGGCGCAGACGCTGAAGCTGTTCGAGGACAACACGCTGCTGGCGCAGGCGGTGAAGGAGACGGGGCAGGGGCGTGTCCTGGTCGTCGATGCCGGCGGCAGCACGCGCTGCGCGGTTCTGGGCGGCAATCTCGCCCGCAGCGCGGCCGACAACGGCTGGGCTGGCGTCATCGTGTACGGCGCCGTGCGCGACGTCGAGGAGATCGACGCCTGCGCGCTCGGCGTGCGGGCGCTGGCGGTCACGCCGCGCCGTTCGGTCAAGCGAGGAGAAGGTCAGCGCGATCTGGTCGTTTCCGTCTGCGGCGCACTGGTGCGGCCAGGCGACTGGATCTACGCCGATCGCGACGGCGTTCTCGTTTCTTCGCAGCCGCTGCACTTGCGATGAGCGCCAGCCGGGCCTCGTGCCCGGCGAGCGCCGCAGCAGCGGTGTGGCGCGGCTCGGCTCGTCGGCGCAGGCGCGACCCTGCCGCACGATGCCCGTTCGGCGTTGCTCGCCGGCGGCCCGGCTCCCCTGGGCTCGACGCAGAGGAAGGCTGCTGCTGCGCAGCGGCCGGCGTTTCATGACGCTCAAAACGGTTCCGTATGCAGAAACGCAGAGCGTAATATATTGATTATGTTAGTGTCATAATAGAATCTTATATAAGATATTTGACTTGCCGCGACGCCGATCGGTCCGTAGGATTCGGTTCGGTGCCAAGCCGGCTGTGAGCCGGCAGCAGCCTGATGCCAACCCTGTCGGAGGACTTAGGAATGACCGCACGCAAACTGGAAGCCCAACGCCTGCAGAAGGAGTGGAACGAGAGCCCGCGCTGGAAGGGCATCAAGCGCGGCTACTCTGCCGACGACGTCGTCCGGCTGCGCGGCTCGGTGCAGGTGGAGCACACGCTGGCCAAGCGCGGTGCCGAGCGCCTCTGGAGATCGATCAACGACGAGCCGTTCGTCAACTCGCTCGGCGCCCTGACCGGCAACCAGGCGATGCAGCAGGTCAAGGCCGGCCTGAAGGCCATTTACCTGTCGGGATGGCAGGTCGCCGGCGACGCCAACGTGGCTGGCGAGATGTACCCCGACCAGTCGCTTTACCCGATCAACTCGGTGCCGGCCGTGGTGCGCCGGATCAACAACGCGCTGACTCGCTGCGACCAGATCCAGTGGATGGAAGGAAAGAACCCCGGCGATCCGGGCTACATCGACTACTTCGCGCCGATCGTTGCCGACGCCGAGGCCGGCTTCGGCGGCGTGCTGAACGCCTTCGAACTGATGAAGGCGATGATCGAGGCCGGCGCGGCCGGCGTGCACTTCGAGGACCAGCTGGCCTCGGTGAAGAAATGCGGCCACATGGGCGGCAAGGTGCTGGTGCCGACGCGCGAGGCGGTCGCCAAGCTGATCGCGGCGCGCCTGGCGGCCGACGTCATGGGCGTGCCGACCGTGCTGCTGGCGCGCACCGATGCGGAAGCCGCCGACCTGGTGACCTCCGACGTCGACGAGAACGACAAGCCCTTCATCACCGGCGAGCGCACGGTGGAAGGCTTCTTCCGGAGCCGCAACGGACTGCAGCAATCGATCAGCCGCGGCCTGGCCTACGCGCCGTACGCGGACCTCATCTGGTGCGAAACCGGCAAGCCGGACCTGGCCTTCGCCAAGGCGTTCGCCGAGGCGATCCAGAAGCAGTTCCCGGGCAAGATGCTGGCCTACAACTGCTCGCCGAGCTTCAACTGGAAGAAGAACCTCGACGACGCGACGATCGCCAAGTTCCAGAGAGAGCTCGGTGCGATGGGCTACAAGTTCCAGTTCATCACGTTGGCCGGCTTCCATTCGCTGAACTACTCGATGTTCAACCTGGCCTACGGGTATGCGCGTAATCAGATGAGTGCCTTCGTCGAGCTGCAGGAAGCCGAGTTCGCCGCTGCCGAGAAGGGTTTCACCGCCGTCAAGCACCAGCGCGAGGTCGGCACGGGCTACTTCGACGCGGTGACGACGACGATCGAGTCGGAAGCCTCGACCGCGGCGCTCAAAGGCTCGACCGAGGACGAGCAGTTCTTCGAGCAGCAGCAGCAGGAGCAGAAGAAGGCGGCCTGATCTGTCGCTCGGCCGACAATTGCGTTGCGGTGCAGCTTGAGCCCTGCTGCGGCCCTTCGTATGCTCGGCCGCCCGGTTCGGTTCGAGCCATCGATGAGCGGGCGCGAACAGTACGGAGGGTGAGGCAGTAGGAGACGACGCTGCAACGAGAACGGAAACAAGAACAAGAAACTGATGGAGCCGCCCCCGGGCGGCTTCTTTTTTTGCCGTTGCGGATTACACGGATCGGCGGCGGCGCCGCCGTCCCTGCGCCGGCTCAAGGAGCGCGCTCGTCAGCCCAATATACTCGGCGCGGCCAACGAAAGTTCCAGCGAGAGAGGGTGACCGCATGTCGATCCGTGCTGTCCTGTTCGACGTCTTCGGCACGTTGCTCGACGTGCACTCGGTCGGCGTGCGCGCCGACCAGCTGTTCCCCGGCCACGGCCCGCGGCTGTCGCAGCTGTGGCGCGAGAAGCAGATCGAATACACGCGGCTGCGCACGATGTCGTCGCGCTACGTGCCGTTCACCCAGGTGACCGAGGACGCGCTGCAGTTCGCCTGCGAGGCGCTGGCGCTGCCGCTCGACGCGGCGGCGCGCGGGCTGCTGATGCACGAGTACACGCAGCTGGCGGCGTACGCCGACGTGGTGCCGGCGCTGCAGAAACTGCAGGCCGCCGGCACGACCATCGGCGTGCTGTCCAACGGCGACCCGGGACTGATCGAGGACGTGCTGCACGGGGCGCAGATCGCCGAGTACTTCGACGTGCTGCTGTCGGCCGACCAGGTGCACGCGTACAAGACGGCGCCGTCGGTGTACGAGCTCGGGCCGCTGACGCTGAAGCACCCGGCGCACGAGCTGCTGCTGGTGTCGAGCAACTGCTGGGATGCGATCGGCGCCAAGTGGTACGGCTACGTCAGCTTCTGGGTCAACCGCAGCGGCGCCCCGCTCGACCGGCTCGGCGCCCGACCCGACGCGAGCGGCAGCTCGCTCGACGACGCGGTCACCTTTCTTCTGCAACAACGCAAGCATTAGGAGCACCCAATGAACCTGCCGCAAGGGGTTGAGATCCGGGCGCCGATGAAGCCCGGGTTCGAGGCGATCCTGACACCGGAGGCGCTGGCGCTGGTCGCCAAGCTGCACCGCAGCTTCAATCCTCGCCGCAAGGAACTGCTGGCCAAGCGCGTCGAGCGGGCCAGGCGGCTCGACGCCGGCGAGCGGCCCGACTTCCTCGCCGAGACGAGGCACATCCGCGACGGCGGCTGGAAGATCGCGCCGGTGCCGAAGGATCTGCAGTGCCGGCGCGTCGAGATCACCGGCCCGGTCGAGCGCAAGATGATCATCAACGCGCTGAACTCGGGGGCCGACGCGTACA
>CP070661.1:2724177-2727388 GCA_020355165.1 Burkholderiales bacterium | reverse complement strand
TTCTCGCGAGCATCCATCTGGACACGCGCGTGAGGTGCGGATTCTGCTGGCGACCGGTGGCCACATCCCGGCTGGACGACTTCTGGTTGAGGCCTCGTATGTGCCTCGCCCGAGTCAGCGGCTCTTCTGCCGCTGGGCCTTCAGCACCTCCTCGAGTTGGGCAACGTGCTCCCGCTCTTCGGCGACGAACGCCTCGGCCATTGACCGCACCCGCTCGCTAGACGTGGTCCTGGCGATGTGCTCGTAGTAGTCCAGGCCGCGTTTTTCCCCTTCCAGCGCCATCTCGACGGCGTGCTCGATGCCCATCAGTCCGTCCACCCCCCACCAGTCCGAGGATTCGGGCGGCACGCCGCCGGGCCACTCGTAGCCGTCGTCAGGCACCTCCGAGAACTGGCGGAAGCCGGCGCGCGACATCGCCTCCTTGAGGTGGAGCCGCGAATACTCGGCCATGCGCCGGAAGAACGCCTCGACCTCCTCGTTGCCCCAGGTCTGCATCGCGTCGGCCAATTCGTCCGACCGCTGCGCTGCAGCCGCTTCGAGCCGGATCGCATGCGCGAGGAAATCGTGGATGCTGTGCATCAGCCGAACTTGAAAAGGATGCCGAAGCCGCCGCGTGGATAGTTCCAGTCGATGTTGCCCCCCGCGCAGACGATGCGGCAGGTGCCGCACTCCAGGCAGCCGTCGACGACCAGATCGACCCCGTCTTCCTCCAGCCGCCAGCAGCCCGCCGGGCAACAGACGATGCATGGCTTCGTCTGGCAGCGGCGGCAGCCCGCCTGCTCGCGGATTCTTATGTGCGGCCGGCCGGCGTCGACCCGGTAGCGGTTCTGGAAGAGCTTCTCTTCGACGTTGACGACCGGCAGCGAAGGTGTGTTCACTTGAAGGCCCTCCAGAAGCGGTACGCGTCGCCGAGCAGGCCGAGAAGGGAGCGCTTCTGCCGCACGTCGGCGAGGATGCGGCTCTGCTTCGTGCGCTTGTCGACACCATCGACCGTCAGCATCTCGCGAGCCGCGCCGCTGAGCAGCGACGGATAGGCGCCAAGGACGTGCGGGTTCTCGTGGAGGAAGTCCGGCACCGCGGCGTATTTCCTCAGGTCCTTCATCACGTAGCTGTTGTCGAGCGCGGCCTTGTAGGCGGAGAGGTTGGCGGCGGTGAACGGCGCGTCGCGCTTCTTCAGATCGATCAGCGTCTCGGCGGCCAGGCGGCCCGAGGTCATCGCCAGATTGGAGCCCTCCCGGTGCACGCCGTTGATCAGCCCGGCGGAGTCACCAACCATCAGCCAGCCGTCGCCGTACAGGTTCGGCAGCGCCTTGTAGCCGCCTTCGGCGATCAGATGCGCAGCGTATTCCTTCATCGCCGCGCCCTCGAGCAGCGGCTTGACTGCCGGGTGGCGCTTCATTCCCTCGAGCAGCTGGTAAGGCGCGATGCCGCGCTCCCGAAGGTCGCTCACCATGCAGCCGATGCCGATGGCCAGCGAATCGCGGTTGGTGTAGAGAAAGCCGGTGCCGATCATGCCGTGCGTGATACGTCCTGCGACCTCGATGACCACGCCCTGCCCGTCGGCGACACCGAAACGCTGTTCGATCAGTTCCTTGGGCAGAAACAGCGTCTCCTTGACCGCCAGCGCCGCATGCTCGGCCTTGATGTCCGCGCGGAGCCCCGCGCGCTGACCGACCAGCGAATTCACGCCATCGGCGAGGATCACGGCGTCGGCCAGCACATCGCCGCCCGCCCGCTCCGTCTGCACGCCGATCACCCTGCCGGCCCGGTCCTTCAGCAGGCCGGTGACGGTCGTCTCGTTGATCACAATCGCTCCCGCACCCCTGACCAGGTCGGAGAACCAGCGGTCAAAGCGCGTGCGGATGATGGTGTAGCGGTTGTGCGGCATCTCCGAGAAGCCGTCGTCCCGATAGCTCACGCCCGTGCACGCCTGGCCTTCGTCCATCAGCCACATGCGTTGCTCGATGATCTGGCGCTCCAGCGGCGCGTGCTTGCGGAAGTCGGGCACGATCTCCTCGAGCGCATGCGAGTAGAGGATTGCGCCCTGGACGTTCTTGGTGCCGGGCGTTTCGCCGCGCTCGATCTGCAGTACGGACACGCCGGCACGCGCCAACGTGTAGGCGGCGGCGTTGCCGGCCGGACCGGCGCCGACGACGATGACGTCGAAGCCCTCGCTCACTCCGCCCCTCTGTGCGGTCGGGCGGCGGCAATGCGGCTGCGGAAGGCCTCGGTGAGCGCCGGCACCAGCTCGGCTGCATTGCCGATCAGCGCGTAGTTGGAGAACTCCATGATCGGCGCCTTCTCGTCGTTGTTGATGGCGACGATCACGTCGGCGCCCTCCATGCCGACCCGGTGCTGCACGGCGCCCGAAATGCCGGCCGCGATGTAGAGCTTGGGCCGCACGGTCTTGCCCGACTGTCCAACCTGCCGGTCGGCTTCGACCCGGTTGGCGTGCACTGCCGCGCGCGAAGCGCCCACCTCGGCGCCCAGTTCCCTGGCAAGGTCGAACAGCAGGTTGAAGTGCTCCGGCTTGGCCAGGCCGCGGCCGCCGGCGACGACGAAGTCTGCGAAGGCGAGTTGCGGCTTTTCGGCTTTCGCATCGGGAATGAAGTCGATCACCTTGGTGACCACCTCGTCCTCGGCAAGCCCCAGCGGGTGCTCGATCACGTGGCCCCGGCGTCCGTCGTCGCGCGCCGGCATCGGCATGACCCGCGGCCGTACGGTGGCCATCTGTGGCCGCGTGCTGACGTTGACGATCGTGCACATCAGGCTGCCGCCGAACGTCGGCCTGACCGACAGCAGCGTGCGGTCCGAGGTGTCGATGTCGAGCCCTGTGCAGTCGGCGGTCAGCCCGGTCAGCAGCGTCGTGGCGACCGAACCGGCGAGATCGCGTCCCTGCGTGGTCGCGCCGAGTAGCAGCGCTTCCGGCTGGAACCTGTCGACTAGGTCCGCCAGCCCCTTCGTGTAGGGCTGGTTGCGATAATCGAGCAAGACCTCGTCCTGCATCAGGTAGCACAGGTCGGCACCGTGGAAGATCGCCTCGTCGCAGAGCATGCGCACCGGACGGCCGGTGCCGCCGAGCACGACGCCAGCGAGCTGGACCTGCAGCTTGTCGGCCAGCTCGCGGCCCTTGCCGATCAGTTCCCAAGAGACCGGGTGCACGTGGCCTCGTTCATGCTCGACGAAGACCCACACGCCGCGGTAATCGACG
>CP070661.1:2673452-2724077 GCA_020355165.1 Burkholderiales bacterium | reverse complement strand
GGCGCAGGCGCGGCAGCGGGCGCAGCGGCGCGCCCGGCAGCCGGCGCGACCACGTCGGGCGCCGCGCGCAGCGCCGGCGGGTCGAGCAGGATCGTGTATTCGCGCAGGACCCGCCCCGTCGACGAGGTCAGCTCGATCAGCAGGTCCAGGTACGGCTCGTTGACGGCACTGGGCGAAGCGATCTGCACCACGTAGCCGGTGTCGGTGCGCTGGCCCAGCGTGACCCGCAGCCCCGTCAGCGCCGGGTTGTATTCCAGGTTCGCCTGCCGGAAGGCGGCGACCGAGGCCAGCTTGACCGCCAGCGAAGCCGCCTCGTCCCGACTGACCGAGGTCACTTCGACTTCGGCCCGCAGCGGCTGGCCGAGTGCGGACTTGACACTGATACGACCCAGACCGGCAGCGTGCGCGGCCGGCGCGGCGAACGCCAGGCCAATCGCCAGCGCCAGGGCGGTCCTGCCCGGCATGCGCATAGGTTTGATCATTGCCACGGTTGCCCCTCGGCGGCGGTCGTCTTGAATTTTGAAATTAGCATCAGCCACTTAGGGCTGCAAGCTGACAAAGCGCCGCAACTCATCGTCCGTGCGGCCGAGGCCTAAACGCGGACCTCGCCTCGGGGCCCGTCCGAACGCCCTAGGACCAACCGGCAGTCTCAATCGAGCCGCCCCAGAACGATGCGCAGCATGCGCCGCAGCGGCTCGGCGGCTCCCCACAGGAGTTGGTCGCCGATGGTGAACGCCGACAGGTACTGGCCGCCCATGGCCAGCTTGCGCAGGCGGCCGATCGGGATCTCCATCCGGCCGCTGACGCGCGCCGGCGAGAGCTCGCGGATGCTGTCGTCGCGCCGGTTGGGAATGACGCGGACCCAGCGGTTGGCGGCGGCCAGCATCGACTCGATCTCGGCCAGCGGCAGGTCCTTCTTCAGCTTGATCGTCAGCGCCTGGCTGTGGCAGCGCATGGCGCCGACGCGCACGCACAGGCCCTCGACGATCAGCGAACCCGGCTGTCCCATGGCCGGGCGGCCGAGGATCTTGTTGGCCTCCGCGCCGCCCTTCCATTCCTCGCGGCTGACGCCGTTGCCGAGGTCCTTGTCGATCCACGGGATCAGGCTGCCCGCCAGCGGCACGCCGAAATGCTCCTTCGGCAGCTGGTCCGACAGCAGCGCGCTGCCCACCCGACGGTCGATCTCGAGGATCGCCGAGGCGGGATCGGCCAGCAGGTCCTTGACCGCCGCGTGGGCATGGCCCATCTGCGCCAGCAGCTCGCGCATGTTCTGCGCCCCGGCGCCGGAAGCCGACTGGTAGGTCATCGCGGAGACCCACTCGACCAGATCCGCCTTCAACAGGCCGTCGATGCCCAGCATCATCAGGCTCACGGTGCAGTTGCCGCCGATGTAGTCCCTGATGCCGCGCGCCAGCGCGCTGCTGATCACCGGCATGTTGACCGGGTCGAGGACGATCACCGCGTCGTCCTTCATGCGCAGGCTGGAGGCCGCATCGATCCAGTAGCCGCTCCAGCCGGCGGCGCGCAGCTTCGGGTGGACCTCGCCGGTGTAGTCGCCACCCTGGCAGGTGACGATGGTGTCGCAGGCGCGCAGCGCGTCCAGGTCGTTGGCGTCCTTCAGCGTCGCGCCGGCGCGCGCCACCTTCGGCGCCGCGCCGCCGGCGCTCGAGGTGCTGAAGAAGACCGAGTCGAACAGCTCGAAGTCCTTCTCGGCCGCCATCCGGTCCATCAGTACCGAACCCACCATGCCGCGCCAGCCGACGAAACCCACTTTCATGACACCACTCCCTCCGAGATCCGTTCTGCACGCATCAGCCGAGCGCCGCGACGACCGCGGCCCCCATTTCACCGGTGCCAACCGCCCGGGCACCGCCGGCGACGATGTCCGCCGTGCGCAGCCCAGCGGCCAGCACCTTCTTCACCGCCGCCTCGATGCGGTCGGCCTGCTGCGCCCGGTCGAGCGAATGACGCAGCATCATCGCCGCCGACAGGATGGTCGCCAGCGGATTGGCGAGTCCCTTGCCGGCGATGTCCGGCGCGCTGCCGTGGCTCGGCTCGTACAGCCCCTGCGAGCGCTCGTTGAGCGACGCCGACGGCAGCATGCCGATCGAGCCGGTCAGCATCGCCGCCTCGTCGGACAGGATGTCGCCGAACATGTTGCCGGTGACGATCACGTCGAAGCTCTTCGGCGAACGCACCAGCTGCATCGCCGCATTGTCGACGTACATGTGCTCGAGCTGCACGTCGGGATAGCCCGCGTGTACCTCGGTCACCACGTCTTTCCAGAACTGGAAGGTCTCCAGCACGTTGGCCTTGTCGACGCTGGTGACCTTGCCGCTGCGCCGGCGCGCGGCCTCGAAGGCGACGCGGGCGATCCGCTCGATCTCCGGCCGCGCGTAGCGCATCGTGTCGAAGGCCTCCGGCTGGCCGGCAAAGGCGCCGTCGGGGGCACTGCGCCGCCCGCGCGGGGTGCCGAAGTAGATGTCGCCGGTCAGCTCGCGCACGATCAGGATGTCGAGCCCGGACACCACCTCCGGCTTCAGCGTCGAGGCCGACGCCAGTTCCGGGTACAGGATCGCCGGCCGCAGGTTGGCGAACAGGCCGAGCGACTTTCGCAGGCCGAGGATCGCCTGCTCGGGGCGCAGCGCGCGCTCCAGCCCATCGTACTTGAAGTCACCCACCGCGCCGAACAGCACGGCGTCGGCCCCGCGCGCCAGCTTCAGCGTCGCCTCGGGCAGCGGATGGCCGTGCCGCTCGTACGCGGCTCCGCCGACATCGGCGAACTCGATCTCGAAGCGCTCGTCCAGCGCCCGCAGCACGCGCACCGCCTCGGCGATGATCTCCGGCCCGATGCCGTCGCCCGGCAGCACTGCGATCTTCATCGAAGCTCCTCCGCGGGGCTCTGCTTCCGTCGACTCCGCCCGCCCCGCCGAACGAAGTGCCGGCTGCTAACGGCCGGCGGTCTTCTCCAGCCACGGAAAGCGCGCCAGCCGCCGCGCCTCGAACTCGCGGATCTTGTCCCGGTGGCGCAGCGTCAGGCCGATGTCGTCCAGGCCGTTGAGCAGGCAGTACTTGCGAAACGGCGCGATCTCGAAGTCGTGCTCGGCGCCGCCCGGCTCGATCACCTTCTGCTGCGGCAGGTCGACGGTCAGCCGGTAGCCGCTGAAGCTGGCGGCCTCGCGGAACAGCCGGTCGATCAGCAGTTCCGGCAGCGCGATCACCAGCAGGCCGTTCTTCAGCGAGTTGTTGTAGAAGATGTCGGCGAAGCTCGGCGCCAGGATCGCGCGGAAGCCGTGCTGCACCAGCGCCCACGGCGCGTGCTCGCGCGACGAGCCGCAGCCGAAATTCCTGCGCGCCAGCAGGATCGACGCACCCTGGTAGCGCGGCTGGTTCAGCACGAAGTCCGGGTTCAGCGGACGCCGGCTGTTGTCCATTCCCGGTTCGCCGTGGTCGAGGTAACGCCACTCGTCGAACAGGTTCGGCCCGAAGCCGCTGCGGTGGATCGACTTCAGGAACTGCTTCGGGATGATCGCGTCGGTGTCGACGTTGGCGCGGTCGAGCGGCGCGACCAGCCCGCTGTGAACGGTGAAGACTTCCAAGGCGGACCTACATCTTCTTCTTGGTTTGGGTCGCGGCCTTGTCGACCGCGGCTCCGGCGGCTTCGATGTCCTTGCCGATGCCGGAAATCGTGTTGCAGCCGGCCACCGCGGCGACGGCGGCGATGACGACGAACAGCTTCCTCAATGCCGTCACTGCAGTCTCCTGACGTCAGCGAAATGCCCTTCGATGGCCGCCGCGGCGGCCATTGCCGGCGAAACGAGATGGGTGCGGCCGCCCGCGCCCTGCCGGCCCTCGAAATTGCGGTTGCTGGTCGAAGCGCAGCGCTCGCCCGGCTCGAGCCGGTCGGCATTCATCGCCAGGCACATCGAGCAGCCGGGCTCGCGCCAGTCGAAGCCGGCGGCGCGGAAGATCGCGTCCAGCCCCTCGGCTTCGGCCTGCGCCTTCACCAGCCCGGAGCCGGGAACGACCATCGCCAGCCTGACGTTCGGCGCCACCCGCTTGCCCAGCCGCCTGACCACCCACGCCGCCTCGCGCAGGTCCTCGATGCGCGAGTTGGTGCACGAGCCGATGAAGACCTTGTCGACGCGGATCTCGGCGATCGGCGTGTTGGGCTTCAGGCCCATGTACCTGAGCGCCCGCTCGATGCCCTCGCGGCGGGTCGGATCCTTCTCGGCGTCCGGATCCGGCACGCGATCGTCGATGGTCGCCACCATCTCGGGCGAGGTGCCCCAGGTCACCTGTGGCTTGAGCGTCTCGGCGCGCAGCTCGACCTCGGCGTCGAAGCGCGCCCCGGGATCGGAGCGCAGCGTGCGCCAGTGCTCGACCGCCTGTTCCCACAGCGCGCCGGCCGGCGCGAACGGCCGGTCCCTGACGTAGTCGATCGTCTTGCCGTCGACCGCGACCATGCCGGCCCGTGCTCCGGCCTCGATCGCCATGTTGCACACGGTCATCCGGCCTTCCATCGACAGCGCCTCGATCGCCGAGCCGGCGAACTCGATCGCATAGCCGGTGCCGCCGGCGGTGCCGATGCGGCCGATCACCGCCAGCACGATGTCCTTGGCGGTGCAGCCGAACGGCAGCCTGCCTTCGACCCGGACACGCATGTTCTTCGCCTTCTTGATCAGCAGCGTCTGCGTGGCGAGCACGTGCTCGACCTCGCTGGTGCCGATGCCGAAGGCCAGCGCGCCGAAGGCGCCGTGCGTGCTGGTGTGCGAGTCGCCGCAGACCACCGTCATCCCGGGCAGCGTGGCGCCCTGCTCCGGCCCGATCACGTGGACGATGCCCTGCCGTCGGTCGAGGAAGGGGAAGTAGGCGGCGGCGCCGAACTCGCGGATGTTGGCATCCAGGGTGACGACCTGCTCGCGCGAGATCGGGTCGGTGATGCCGTCGTAGCCGCGCTCCCAGCCGTCAGTGGGCGTGTTGTGGTCGGCCGTGGCCACCACCGAACCGATGCGCCAGGGCATGCGCCCGGCCAGCCGCAGACCCTCGAACGCCTGCGGGCTGGTCACCTCGTGCACCAGGTGGCGGTCGATGTACAGCACCGTCGTGCCGTCTTCCTCGACATGCACGACGTGCGCGTCCCACAGCTTGTCGTAGAGCGTCTGCGCCATCGCTCGAATCGGCGGTGCGAAACCGGAGCGCGCATTATGCCGCGTTGCGGCATCGACTCGGTCCGGCTGCGGAACTTGCGCCGCCGCCGCGCATCCAACCGACCTGCTGCCATGAAGCGGACGACACCCGTGAGCAATCGACCGAACAACGCATCGACGCTGCGCCGCCGCCAGGCGCTTTTCGCCCTCTCCGCGCTCGGCGCTGTGCCCCTCGCGCCCGCGCACGCCGCGGCCGGCGGCGGCACGCCGAGCCAGTCGCTCGGGCCCTTCTATCCGCGCCATGCCGGCGAACGGCCGGCGCAGACCGATGCCGACCTGCTCGCTTTCGACGGCGAGCGGCTGCTCGGCCGCGGCGTGCCGCTGTATCTCACCGGCCGCGTGCTCGACCGCGGCGGTCGCCCGCTCGCGCAGGCCGAGGTCGAAATCTGGCAGTGCGATGCGAACGCCGTCTACCACCATCCTGCCGGTGGCGCGGAAAGCGAACGCGACCCGCACTTCCAGGGCTACGGCCGCGCCCTGACCGAGGCCGACGGCCGCTTCCACTTCCGCACGATCCGGCCGGTGCCCTATCCCGGGCGCACGCCGCACATCCACGTACGCGTCGCCCGGCGCGGCGGCGGCGCGCTGGCCACCCAGCTGTACCTGCCGGAGGAACCGGCGAACGCCGGCGACTTCCTGTTCCGCCAGCTGTCGCCCGAGGAGCAGGCGGCGCTGACCCTGACGCTGGGCCCGACCGAGTCGAGGCACCCGCTGGCGCAGGGCACGCGCGTCACCGCCACCACCGAGCTGCGGCTCGCCTGACCCGCCGCGGCCGGCGCGACGAGCGGCAGCGGCTCAGGCCACCGCCTCGCGCGCCCGTTGCGTGGCGTCGTGCTCGCGTGCCCGCCGTACCGCCAGCCAGCCGAGCAATGCCGCCACGCTGCTCGACAGGAAGGCGGCGGGCGGGCCCAGCGCCGACCACAGCCAGGCCGCCAGCAGGCTGCCGGCCGTGCCGCCGACGCCGTAGCCGATGCTCACGTACAGCGCCTGGCCGCGCGCCGTGGCGCTGCCGTGGAACCAGCGCTGGATGGTGAGAATCGAGGCGCTGTGATGCACGGCGAAGGTCGCGGCGTGCAGTACCTGCGCAACGACCAGCAGCACGACGACGTGGGCGAACTCGGCGATCAGGGCGAAGCGCAGCGCCGCCAGCGCGAAGCTGACCGCCAGCAGGCCGAACGGGTCGAACCGCGCGAACACGCGGCCCTGGACGAAGAAGAAGCCGATCTCGACGATCACGCCGAGCACCCAGAACACGCCGATCGCGCTCTTGCTGTAGCCGAGCGCGGCCAGGTGCAGCGAGAAGAACGTGTACAGCGCGCCGTGGGCGAAGATCATCAGCAGCACCGAGACGAAGAACCAGCGCACCCGCGGCTCGGCGAACAGCGCCCGCACCGACACCGCCGTCGACCCGTGCGGCGCGTGCGGCGCATCGCGCACCAGCTGCGCCACCAGGGCGGTGCCGGCGAAAAACAGCAGCACCAGCCACGGCTGCAGGCCGACGCCGGCCCAGTCGAGCGCCGCGCCGGTGGCCAGCACGACCACCACGAAGCTGATCGAGCCCCAGGCGCGCAGCCGGCCGTAGCGGGCGGCGGCCTGGGGATCGCCGCGCAGCCGGGTGGCCGTCATCGCCTCGGCGATCGGGATCTGCCCGGTCAGGAAGAAGTGCACGGCGAACATCGTCAGCAGCACGTAGCCGAAGCCGCCCGGGAACAGCACCGGCACGAAGCAGGTCGCCGCCGCCACCGAAGTGAAGCGCAGGATGCGCACCCGCTCGGTGGTGTGATCGGCGAGCCATCCCCACGCGGTCGGGCCGAAGATGCGCATGCCCTGCGCCACCGCCATCACCACGCCGATCTGCACCGCCGTCAGGCCGCGGTGCTCCAGGTACAGCGGGAAGTAAGGCGCCAGCACGCCGGTGCCGGCGAAGTAGGCGGCGAAGAACAGCCCGATCCGCCACGGCTGCCAGGCCGGCGCCGCGTGCGAGCTCACGGTCAGGAACGGGACGGGATCGGCGGGGTCGCGTGCCGCACGTCGCCGTTCTGCGCGCGATGGATCAGGGCATGGTCGATCAGCACCAGCGCCAGCATCGCCTCGGCGATCGGCGTCGCCCGGATGCCGACGCAGGGGTCATGCCGGCCGTGCGTGGCGACGGTGACCGCTTCGTTGCGCGCGTTGATCGAACGGCGCGGCAGGCGGATGCTCGAGGTGGGCTTGATCGCCAGCGAGACCTCGATGTCCTGGCCGGTGGAGATGCCGCCGAGCACGCCGCCGGCGTGGTTGCTGGCAAAGCCCTGCGGCAGCAGTTCGTCGCCGTGCTGCGAGCCGAGCTGGGTCACGGCGCCGAAGCCGGCACCGATCTCGACCCCTTTCACGGCGTTGATGCCCATCATTGCGTAGGCGATGTCGGCGTCGAGCTTGTCGTACAGCGGACTGCCGAGCCCGACCGGCACGCCGGCGGCGCTGACGCGGATTCGCGCGCCGCAGGAATCGCCGCTTCGGCGCAGCGCGTCCACGTGCTCCTCGAGCCGCGGCACGATCGCCGCATCGGGCGCGAAGAACGCGTTCGACTCGGCGTCCTCCCAGGCGACGAACGGGATCTCGATCGGTCCGAGCTGCTGCATGCAGCCGCGGATCACCGTGCCGTGGTGCAGGCGCAGCCACTTCCTCGCCACCGCCCCGGCGGCCACCATCGGCGCGGTCAGCCGTGCCGACGAGCGCCCGCCGCCGCGCGGATCGCGGCGGCCGTACTTGCGCCAGTAGGTGTAGTCGGCGTGGCCGGGCCGGAAGGTGTCGAGCAGATCGTCGTAGTCGCTCGAGCGCTGGTCCTCGTTGCGGATCAGCAGTGCGATCGGCGTGCCGGTGGTTTCGCCGCGGAAAACGCCCGAGACAATCTCGACCCGGTCCGATTCGCGCCGCTGCGTCACGTGGCGGGAAGTGCCGGGCTTGCGCCGGTCGAGGTCGGGCTGCATGTCCTCGGCGGCAAGCGGCAGCCCGGGCGGGCAGCCGTCGATCACGCAGCCGATCGCCGGCCCGTGCGATTCGCCGAAGTTGGTGACGCAAAACAGGCGGCCGAAGGTCGAACCGGACATGGCGCGAGGATTGTACGGTCCCGCCCCCGCCGGCCTGCCGCTAGCGCAGCACCGCCTCGGCGAGCGACAGCCCGGACAGGTAGGCCCCCTCGATGCGCGGCCCGCCGCACCAGTCGCCGGCCGTGCCGAGGCGTCGCCCCTCGTCCCACAGGAACGGCTGCGGCAGCGGATTGACCGGCGTCGCATGCGGCCAGCGAAATGCCCGCGCCTGCAGTGGCGCGAGATTGCGGCGCAGGCGCGCCGCAAGCGAGCGAACCAGCCAGTGCGCGACGTCCTGCTGGTGCAGTTCGCCGTAGCGCTGCGACCACTGCGGCCGGGCGTGCAGCACCCAGCGTTCGGCCACGCCGTCGACCTGACCGCGCCGCGGCTTGGCGCTGTCCAGGGCCACCCAGCCGAGGATCGGGTCATCGTTGACGAAGGCGCCGTCGAAGCCGGCGCCGCTGCGCTGTGCCAGCGCCATCGTCGCCGCCCAGCACGGGTCCCAGTTCACCGACGCGGCGACCTCGGCCAGGCTGGTCAGCCCGGCCAGCAGCGATGCGGCAACCGGCGAAGGCACCGCGAGCAGCACGGCGTCGAACGGCCCCAGGCTGCCCTCCTCCTGCCCTTCGCCGTGCAGGTGCCACCCGTCGGCCGCGCGCCGCAGGCGTGCGACCGGCGTCGAGTAACGCACGTCGAGCCCCTCCGCCATGCGCACGCCGAGGCGGCGCATGCCGGGCACACCGACGAAACGCTCGGCCGAGTCGGTTTTGTCCCGCATCGAGCCGTCCTCGAAGGCGAGGATGCGGCCGGACCAGCGCTGCACGATCCCTGCCGACTGCCAGCGCTTCAGCGCGGCGATGAACCGTGCATCGCCGGCGGTGAAGTACTGGGCGCCATGGTCGTAGGGCCCGGCGCCGTCGATCAGCGTGGCGGCGCGGCCGCCGGGGCACGGCTCGCGTTCGAAGACAACGACCCTCGCCCCGGCGTCACGCAGGGTGCATGCGCAGGCGAGTCCGGCGATGCCGGCGCCGACGACCGCCAGCCGGCTGCCCCGCGTCAATTGCCTACCTGCTCCTGCTCCGGCCAGTCGCGGATGTACGCCTTGAGCATGCGGTTCTCGTAGCTCTGCTCCTCGAGCACCGCCTTGGCGACGTCGTAGAACGAGACCACGCCCATCAGCGTCCTGCCGTCGACCACCGGCAGGTAGCGCGTGTGCTCCTCGAGCAGCATCCGCCGCAGGTCCATCACGTCGGCGTCCGGGCTGACGATCCGCGGCGCCGCCATGGCGGCGCCGACGCTGCCGTCGCCGACCGCGCCGCCGTTGTCGTGCACCCGGCCAAGCACCTCGCGGAAAGTGAGCATGCCGACCACCTCGCCGCGGTCCATCACCACCACCGAGCCGATGTCGTTTTCGGCCATCGTCTGCACCGCCGACCACAGGCTGGCCTGCGGTGTGACCGTGAACAGCGTGCTGCCTTTGACCCGAAGGATGTCCGCCACCTTCATCGCCGTGTCTCCTCGCTTCTTCGTGTCTCGAGCCGGCCGCACCGGCGTGGTTCGATGCTAACCCGCAACGGCGCCGCGGCAAGCCAGGATTGCCGCAGATGTTCCATCCGGGCGACGGGCGTACGGCCTAGCGCGGCGCCTGGCCAGTCCGCGCCACAGCGGACACGACGGCGGCCGCGCCGGCCGGCGGCAGGCACGGCATCAGGAGAGCAGGTGCTTGAACCGCTCCACTTCGCGGACCACCGCGGCCCTCATCGGCGGCTCCCAGACCGAGTGGCCGCCGTCGGGCACGACCTCGTAGCGGGCGTCCGGCCAGGCCCGCGCCAGCTCGTCGGCGCTGGCGATCGGGCAGATCATGTCGTAGCGGCCGTGCACGATCGACGCCGGCAGGTGACGGATCCGGTGCAGGCCGGTCAGCAGCTGCTCCGGCGTCAGGAAGCACTGGTGCGCGAAGTAGTGCGCCTCGAGCCGTGCCAGGCCGATCGACTCCTCGCTGTACTGCTTGGCCATCTCCGCGTTCGGCAGCAGGGTCGAGCAGCTGGCCTCGTACTCGCTCCAGGCGCGGGCGAACGGCACGTGCACCCGCGCGTCGTCATGGAACAGCCGCTTCAGGTAGCCGCCCAGCAGGTCGTCGCGCTCGGCGGCAGGCAGCATCCCGGCAAAGCGGCGCCATGCCTCGGGGAACACCCGGCGCAGTCCGTACATGAACCAGCGGATCTCGGCCGGCCGGCCGAGAAAGACGCCGCGCAGCACGAAGCCGAGGCAGCGCTGCGGATACTCCTCGCCGTAGGCCAGCGCCAGCGTGCTGCCCCACGAGCCGCCGAACACCAGCCACCGCTTCACGCCGAGGTACTCGCGCAGCGTCTCGATGTCGCGCAACAGGTGGCCGGTGGAGTTGTCGAGCGCCTCGCCGAGCGGCGTCGAGTTGCCGGCGCCGCGCTGGTCGAACAGGACGATGCGGAACACCGCGGGGTCGAAGAAGCGGCGGTGCTCGACCGAGCAGCCGCCGCCCGGTCCGCCGTGCAGGAACAGCACCGGCACGCCGAGCGGATTGCCGCAGGTCTCCCAGTACATCGTGTGCACGCCGTCGAGCGCGAGCATGCCCTGGTCGTAGGGCTCCAGCGCGGGGTACAGCTCGGCTCGCAGGTCGGACCGCATGTCCATGCGTGGCATTATGCCGTCGGCCCCCGTCGCGCCTGGACCGGACCGCCCGATCCAGGCCGGCGATCGCCGTCCCGTCCTCACGTCCTTCCGCCATGAGCAGATACCCCGGCTTCGACACGCTGGCGCTGCACGCCGGCCAGGCTCCGGACACCGCCACCGGCAGCCGCGCGGTGCCGATCTACGCCACCACCTCGTTCTGCTTCGACGACTCGGAGCACGCCGCGTCGCTGTTCAACATGGAGCGCGCCGGCCACGTCTACTCGCGCATCTCCAACCCGACGGTGGCGGTGTTCGAGGAGCGCGTCGCGGCGCTCGAGCGGGGGGTCGGCGCGATCGCCACCGCCAGCGGCCAGGCGGCGCTGCACCTGGCGATCGCCACGCTGATGGACGCCGGCTCGCACATCGTCGCCAGCCGCGCGCTGTACGGCGGCTCGCACAACCTGCTCGCCTACACGCTGAAGCGCTTCGGCATCGAGACGACGTTCGTCGACCCGCGCGACCTGGACGCCTGGCGCGGCGCCGTCCGCCCGATGACCCGCCTGCTGTTCGGCGAGACGCTCGGCAACCCCGGGCTCGACGTGCTCGACGTGCCTGCGGTGTCGGCACTGGCGCACGCGCACGGCCTGCCGCTGCTGGTCGACAGCACCTTCACCACGCCGTACCTGATGCAGCCGGCGGAGCTCGGCGCCGACCTCGTCTACCACTCGGCCACCAAGTTCATCGGCGGCCACGGCACCGCCGTCGGCGGCGTGCTGGTCGACAGCGGCCGCTTCGACTGGCAGGCGAGCGGCAGGTTCGAGCTGCTGACGCGGCCCTACGAGGGCTTCCACGGCATGACCTTTGCCGACGAGAGCACGGTGGCGCCGTTCCTGCTGCGCGCCCGCCGCGAGGGTCTGCGCGACTTCGGCGCCTGCATGAGCCCGCACACCGCTTTCCTGCTGCTGCAGGGACTGGAGACGCTGCCGCTGAGGATGGCGCGACACGTCGAGAACGCCCGCCGGGTGGTGGCGTTCCTCGCCGCCCACCCGCAGATCGAATCGATCGCCTATCCGGAGCTGCCATCGCATCCGGACCACGCGCTGGCACAGCGGCTGCTGCCGAAGGGCTGCGGCGCGGTGTTCAGCTTCAACCTGAAGGGCTCGCGGGCCGCGGGGCGGCGCTTCGTCGAGTCGCTGCAGGTGTTCTCGCACCTGGCCAATGTCGGCGATGCCAAGTCGCTGGTGATCCACCCGGCCTCGACGACGCACTTCCGCGTGCCCGACGACGAGCTGGCCGCGGCCGGAATCACGCAGGGAACGATCCGGCTGTCGATCGGGCTGGAGGACCCGGCCGATCTGCTCGACGACCTCGGCCGTGCCCTGAAGCTCGCCGCCAAGGTGAAGTGAGTGTTCCTCGGCCTGCCCGGCAGCCGCCTGTACGCCTACACCGGCGGCAAGCCTTTCGACCCGCGCCTGCCCTGCGTGGTGTTCGTCCACGGCGCGCAGCACGACCACAGCGTGTGGATCCTGCAGTCGCGCTACCTCGCGCACCACGGCTGCGCGGTGCTGGCGCTCGACCTGCCCGGCCACGGCCGCAGCGAAGGACCGCCGGCGCGCACGGTCGAGCGGATCGCCGAGCAGGTCGCCGCGGCGCTGGCGCCTCTGGCCAGCCCGCGCCTGCTGCTCGCCGGCCACAGCATGGGCTCGCTGATCGCGCTCGAGGTTGCGCGGCGGCTGCCGGCCCGCGTGGCCGGCGTGGCCCTGCTCGGCACGGCGGCGCCGATGCGCGTCGCCGACGCCCTGCTGGCCGCCACCCGTGACGATCCGCCGACGGCGATGGACATGATCAACGTCTGGTCGCACAGCCCGGTGGTGGCGCCGTTCGCGGCGCGCCCCGGCAACCCGGCGCCGGGATTCAACGTCGTCTGGCAGAACCTGCGCCTGATGCAGCGGCTCGCCGCGGTCAACGGCGCCGACGTGCTGCCGACCGACTTCGCCGCCTGCAACGCCTACGACGGCGCGCTCGATGCCGCGCGCGCGCTGCAGTGCCCGGCGCTGTTCATCCTCGGCGGCCGCGACCAGATGACGCCGCCGAAGGCCGCACAGTCGCTGATCGAAGCCTGCGCGAAGCCGCAGGTCGTGACGCTGCCGGCGACCGGCCACGCGATGATGGCCGAGAATCCGGACGGCGTGCGGCGCGCACTCGCTGCCTTCGCGCAGCAGGTATTCGCCGGCGTCGCCGCCTGACCCCGGCGGTGGGCCTCGACGCCGTCAACTGGGATACCTACTGGCTGTACGTCGCCACCGAGGCGGCGCTGTCGCTGTCGCCCGGGCCGGCGGTGATGCTGGTCCTCGCCTACGGCCTGACGCAGGGCGCGCGCCGCTCGCTGTGGGCCAGCCTCGGCATCCTGTCGGCCAACGGCCTGTACTTCGCGCTGTCGGCCACCGGCGTCGGCGCGCTGCTGGTCGCTTCCGAGACCTTCTTCATCGCCGTCAAGTGGGCCGGCGCCGCCTACCTGGTCTACCTCGGCCTGGCGGCGCTGCTCGGCAGGCCGTCGCCGATCAGCATCTCGCGCGCCGCGGCGCGCGGCGGCTCTCCGGGCGCGATCTATCTGTCGGGCCTGACGCTGCAGCTCGCCAATCCGAAGACGCTGGTGTTCTTCGTCGCCATCCTGCCGCAGTTCGTCGACCCGCGGCTGCCGATCGGGGCCCAGATGCTCTGGCTGGCCGCCGGCTCGGTGATACCGGAACTGTTCATCCTCGGCGCCTACGGCTTCGCCGCATCGCGCGCAGCCGGGCTCGCCACCGACCCGCGCTATGCGCGCATCACCGAACGCGCCGCCGCGGTGCTGGTGCTCGCCGCCGCGGCGATGGTCGTCAGCGTCTCGCGCAGCTGAGGCGCGGCTGTCGGCGCAGCAGCCGGGCACGTGCGGCACGAGCTGCGGTCGGGCGTGGCCGGCGCGCCGGCGCCGCTAGCCTGTGGCCCTGTCCGCAGGGCCGCCCAGCGCCTCGGCCAGCGGCTGCCGCAGCCAGCTGGCGCCGAGCCCCGAATCGAGCCACTGCGCCAGCTCCGGCTGTGCCGCGAGCAGCGAATTGGCCGGGTCGACCGCCAGCCGCGCGAACAGCGGCTGCAGCGTCAACCTGCCCGCGTCGCCGGTCAGCAGCCACTTGCCGGCATGCGTGCCGTCCAGGCGCGACACGTAGCCGAGCGCCTCCAGCTCGGCCAGCAGGCGCTCGGTGCCGTCGTCGGCGAAGCGCACCGCGCGGGCGAGTGCACCGACGGTCATGCGGCCGTCGTCGACCCCCTGCCCGCGTGCCTGCAGCAGCGCCTGCAGCAGCGCCGCCGCGGTGAGGAAGCGGTTGCCGGCGCGGCTCTCGTCGGCAAAGCGCGTCACGCGCAGCATCGGCAAGGTGGCGGCGATCGCGGCGCCGAACAGCACCACGTACCACGACAGGTAGAGCCAGACCAGGAACAGCGGCACCGCCGAAAAGGCGCCGTAGATGCCGGTCGCCGTGCCGGCGCGGATATACACACCGAAGCCCCAGCTCATCAGTTCGCCGAGCGCCGAGGCGACGAAACCGCCGGTCAGCGCGTCACCCCAGGCGACGCGGCGGTTCGGCACCACCACGTAGAGCGCGGCGAGCGCCAGTCCGCCGATGACGAACGGCAGCAGGTCGAGCAGCGTGCGCGCCAGCCCCGCGGCCTTCGACAGCGGCACGCCCGACAGCGCGAGCACGTAGGAGGTGGCGCTCAGGCTGGCGCCGATCACCAGCGGCCCGAGCGTGAGCAGCGCCCAGTACACGAGCACGCGCGACAGCACGCTGCGCCGCGCCTGCACCCTCCAGATGTCGTTCAGCACCCGGTCGACCGTATGGATCATCAGCAGCGCCGTGACCATCAGCAGCAGCAGGCCCCAGGCGGTCAGGCCGGCGGCGTTGGCGGCGAAGTCGTTCAGGTAGCGCAAGATGGTGGCCGAGATCTGCGGCGGCAGCAGCTCGTACAGCAGCGTCTTCTCGGCGGCCGACCGGTATTCGGCGAACAGCGGGAAGGCGGCGAAGACCGACAGCGCCACGGCGAGCATCGGCACCATCGACAGCGTCGTCGTGAAGGTCAGGCTGCCGGCCACCTGCGCCAGGCGCACGTCGCGCGCGCGGCGCGCCGCGAAAGCGACGACTTCGCGGGCCCGCTCGAGCCGCTGCCGGGCATGCTGCGGCCAGCGGTCGACGCGCATCAGCGCCACGACCGCGTCGGCCAGCCGTTCGCGGGCCTGGCTGAGGAGGGCGCTCGGCATCGCGTTCCTATAATCGTCCGCGTCGATAGTAACGACACCGCCGTGCCCGCCGACGCCGACATCCTGGTCCTGTACTACTCGCGCAACGGCGCGACGCGGCGGCTGGCCGAGCTGGTCGCGCAGGGCGTCGACTCGGTGCCGGGCGCCGCGGCACGACTGCGGACGGTGCCGCCGGTGGCGCCGGCCACCGAGGTCGCCGTCCCGCCGGTGCCGCCGCAGGGCAGCCCGTACGCCGAGCTGGCCGACCTCGAGCAGTGCGACGGCCTGGCGCTCGGCTCGCCGACCCGCTTCGGCAACATGGCGGCGCCGCTGAAGCACTTCGTCGACAGCACTGCCGGGCTGTGGCTGTCCGGTGCCCTGGCCGGCAAGCCGGCCGCCCTGTTCACCTCCACCAACTCGCTGCACGGAGGCCAGGAGGCCACGCTGCTGTCGATGATGCTGCCGCTGCTGCACCATGGCATGCTGATCATCGGCCTGCCCTACACCGAGCCCGACCTGAACGAAACCTCCAGCGGCGGCACGCCCTACGGCGCCAGCCATCACGCGCGCCTGAGCCAGCAGCCGGTCACCGCCGAGGAAGGACGCCTGGCCACCGCGCTGGGCAGGCGGCTGGCGTGGGCGGCGCTGAAGCTGCGCCGATGAACGCACCGACGCTGTCGGCGGCGCAACGGGCCGCCTGGCGGATCGCCGCGGCGTGCTGGCCGGCGCTGCTGCTGCTGACGGTGCTGTGGGAGTGGCTGCTGGCGCCGCTGCGGCCGGGCGGCTCGTGGCTGGTGCTCAAGGCGCTGCCGCTGTTGCTGCCGCTGCGCGGCGTGCTGCGCGGCGACGTGAAGACCATGCAGTGGGCGCTGCTGCTGGTGCTGCCGTACATTGCCGAGGGCAGCGTGCGCCTGGTCGATGCGCCTGCCGTCGGAGTGATGTCGGTGATCGAGATCGCCCTAGGGGCAGCGTTCTTCGCCGCGGCGGTCGTCTACCTGCGGCCGTTCAAGAAGGCGGCGCGCGCGAGGAAGGGCAGATGAACCTGCACCAGGCGCTGGTGGCGGCGGTCGGCGAGGCGAACGTACTGACCGGCGAGGACGCGGCGCCGTACCTGATCGACTGGCGCAAGCGCTATGCCGGCTCGGCCCGGGCCGTGGTGCGGCCGGCCAGCACGGCGCAAGTCGCCGACGTCGTCCGCGCCTGTACCGAGGCGCAGGTGCCGATGGTCCCGCAGGGAGGCAACACCGGCCTGGTCGGTGGCGCCACGCCGGACGATTCCGGCGCGGCGGTCCTGATCAGCCTGCAGCGGATGAACCGGGTGCGTTCGATCGACATTGCCAACGACACCATCACGGTGGAGGCCGGCTGCGTCCTGCAGCAGGTGCAGGAGGCGGCAAATCGGCGCGGCCGGCTGTTCCCGCTCAGCCTCGCTGCGGAGGGCAGCGCGACGATCGGCGGCAACCTGGCCACCAACGCCGGCGGCGTGCAGGTGCTGCGCTACGGCAACGCGAGGGACCTGACGCTTGGCCTCGAGGTGGTACTGGCCGGCGGCGAGATCTGGAACGGCCTGCGCGGACTGCGCAAGGACAACACCGGCTACGACCTCAAGCATCTCTTCATCGGCGCCGAGGGCACGCTCGGCGTGATCACGGCGGCGACGCTGAAGCTGTACCCGCTGCCGGCGGCGCAGATGACGGCGCTCGCCGCGCTGCCGTCGCTGGCGGCGGCGACGCGGCTGCTCGAGCGCGCGCGCGCCGCCGCCGGTGCCGCGCTGACCGCCTTCGAAGTGATGGGCCGGATCGCCCTCGAGCACACCGTCGAGACGCTGCCGGCGCTGCGCGCGCCGCTGCCGCTGGCCGAGCCGTGGTATGCGCTGCTCGAGCTTTCCGACGCCGAGGGCGAACAGCACGCGACCGCGATGCTCGAGCGCATCCTCGCCGCAGCGCTGGAAGACGGCGACATCGTCGACGCCGCCGTTGCCCGCTCACTGGCCGAGTCGCGGGCGCTGTGGCAGCTGCGCGAGGGGATCCCGGAGGCGCACGCCCGGCGCGGCGGCAACGTCAAGCACGACATCTCGCTGCCGGTTTCCTGCGTGGCCGAGTTCGTCGAATCGACCAACGCCGCGCTGCGCGGCCGTTTCGACTGGATCGAACCGATCGTCTTCGGCCACCTCGGCGACGGCAACCTGCACTACAACATGGGCACGATGGCCGGCACGCCGATCGAGGTCGCCTTCGACCACGAGAAGGAGATCAACACCGTGGTCAACGACGCCGTGCACGCGCGCGGCGGCTCGATCAGCGCCGAGCACGGCCTCGGGCAGCTCAAGCGCGAGGCGATCACCCGCTACAAGCCGGCGCTCGAGCTCGAGCTGATGCGGCGAATCAAGCGCGCGATCGACCCGCTCGGCTTGATGAATCCGGGCAAGGTCCTCTGAGGTCCGGCCGGGTCGTTGGCGCCGCCAGCACGGTAATCCGGTTGGCGCAAGGGGAAGATTCACGCCGCTGCGCTCTTGGGCTGACCCGCTGCGCTGGGTAGACTTTGCCTGTCTGCCGGAGCCTTGCATGCGCCTCGTCACCGCCCTCGCCTGCATCGTGCTCGCCGCCGCCAGCTACACGCCGGCGGCGGCAATCGTCCGCTGCGAAGCCGCCGACGGCAAGGTCACCTACTCGAACGCGGACTGCCCGCCGAACAGCAGGATGGTGCGCCAGATCGACCTCACGCCACCGGTGGTCGTGCACGACGGCACCGCTGCCGCTGGCAAGGTCGGCGCGCCGCGGCCGCCGGCGCGGATCGAGCCGTCCCGCTCCCGGCGCGCCGACGACCCGGCACAGATCGACCAGGAACTGAGCGCCCAGCTGGCCGAGCAACGGCGCGAGTGCGAAGCGCGTGCCCGCGAGATCCAGCGCCTGCAGGACGACGTCGGCGCGGCCCGTCCCGACAGTCGCGCCTCGGCTGAGCTGGCCCTGCGCCGCGCCCAGGACGACTACAAGGCGCTCTGCCCGCGGCAGCGATGAGTCCGCGCCTGCTCCTTGCCTCGCTGCTGGCGCTGGCGGCGCTGCCTGCGGTGGCGCAGGAGGTGCTTCGCTGCGCAGGGGCCGACGGCAAGGCCAGCTACGTCAGCGACGCCTGCCCTGCCGGAACCTCGCTGGTGCGCACCCTGCCGCTGGTCGAGGCGCCGAGCGAGGCCGAGCAGAAGATGGCGATACAGCGTGCGCAGCGTGACGTGCGCAGCGCCGCCGCGCTCGATCGCCAGCGCCAGGCCGCCGAGCAGCGCGCCGCCCGCGAGCAGCAGCTGGCACTGGCTGCGGCGGCGCGACAGCAGACGCTGTGCCGCCGCCTGCTGGCGGGCCTCGGGCACGCGCAGGAAGATCTGGCCAGGGCCCGCTCGCGCAACCGGATCGAGGCGCAGCGCCGCCTCGCCCGCGCCGAGGACCAGTACCTCGAGGACTGCGGTCCGCTGCGCCGCTAGCTCAGGCGGCGGGCGACGCCGCTGCATCCGACCAGGCGGAGTGCCGGCCGGCGAATGCCCGCGCCGCCGCGTGCAGCGACCGCGCGCCATGGCGCTCGATGAAGCGCGGATCGCTGAGCAGGCGGCGCCAGTTGCGGGCGCCGTGCTCGCCGTGCAACAGCTGCAGCATGTGGCGCAGGATCGCGCGCGGCGGCACCCCGGCTGCGGCCTGCCGCTCGAGATAGGCGGACATCGCCGCCACCACCTGCGAACGCGTCGGCGGCGGCTCGGCAGCGCCGAACAGTTCGCGGTCGACCGCCGCCAGCAGGTAGGGATCCTGATAGGCGGCGCGGCCGAGCATCACGCCGTGCAGCCGCTGCAACGGCACTGCCGCCGCGGCCAGCGACGCGATGCCGCCGTTGAGCACGAAGCAGGCGCGCGGGAAGTCGCCGGCCAGCCGATAGACCACCTCGTAGCGCAGCGGCGGCACTTCGCGATTCTCCTTCGCCGACAGGCCGCGCAGCCAGGCGTTGCGGGCGTGCACGATGAACGCCGCGCAGCCGGCCTCGTGCAGCCGGCCGACGAAGTCGCGCACGAAGCCGTAATCCTCGCCCTGGTCGATGCCGATGCGGTGCTTGACCGTCACCGGGATCGACACCGCGTCGCGCATCGCCTTGACGCAGTCGGCGACCAGCGCCGGCTCGGCCATCAGGCAGGCGCCGAAGGCGCCACGCTGCACGCGCTCCGACGGGCAGCCGCAGTTCAGGTTGATCTCGTCGTAGCCCCATCGCTGGCCGAGCCGCGCACAGTGCGCCAGCTCGTGCGGCTCGGAGCCGCCGAGCTGCAGTGCCAGCGGATGCTCGGCCGGGTCGAAGTCGAGATGGCGCGGCACGTCGCCGTGCAGCAGCGCGCCGGTGGTGATCATCTCGGTGTACAGCCGCGCGTGGCGGGACAGCTGCCGATGGAAGAACCGGCAGTGCCGGTCTGTCCAGTCCATCATCGGCGCGATGCAGAAACGCCAGGGCGACAAGGACAAGGGCGTTAGACTCGGTGCAGAAAGGCGCGGGGCAGGCGTACCCGCCTTCAGCCCGCCGCGCGGGCGGGCCTCAACGAGAGAGGATTATGCGACGAGACCACCACCACGCCACCGGCGCCGGTGTCGCGCGCGCGGAGCTGGCACAAGCGCCGCCGGCCGTCGAGCAACGCGACGGGCAGGCGGCCGGTCCGCTGCAGGCATTGCGCGAGCGGCTTGCGTTCCTGCGCGGGTTCATCGCCCACCCCCAGCAGGTCGGCTCGGTCATTCCCAGTTCGCACGTGCTCGAACAGCGCCTGGTGCGCAGCGCGCAGCTGCAGCGCGCCCGCTGCGTGGTCGAGCTCGGTCCGGGCACCGGCGGCACGACGCGCGCCTTCCTGCGTGCGCTGCCGGCCAGCTCGCAGTTGCTGGCGATCGAGCTGAGCGAGGATTTTGCCGCCCGCCTGCGCACCTCGGCCCGCGATCCGCGGCTGGCCGTCGTGCAGGGCAGTGCCGAGTTCGTCGGCCGCTTCCTCGCCGAGCTCGGCCTGCCGGCGCCGGATGCGGTGATCTCGGGGATTCCGTTCTCGACCATGCCGCGCGAGGTCGCCGGACGGATCGCCGCCGAGGTCGCGCGCCTGATCGCGCCAGGCGGCCGCTTCGTCGCCTACCAGGTGCGTCCGCACGTCGCCGCCTACGTCACGCCTCACCTGGGCGAGCCGCGCCGGGAGTGGGAACCGATCAACATCCCGCCGGTGCGGGTGTTCACCTGGACCCGCCACGGCTGAACGGCCTCATCGGCAGCCGGTGGCGGCTACTCGATGCCGATCAGCCACTGGATGACCTGCTTGGCGACGAAGCCGAGGATGCCGAACGCAAGCACGAAGAACAGGATGAAGGTGCCGAAGCGTCCGGCCTTCGAATCGCGCGCCAGCTTGAAGATGATGAAGAGCATGAACGCGATGAACGCGCCGACGCCCCAGGTCAGGCCGAATTCCGCGATCTGGGCTTCGGTCAGGCCGAACGGCGCCGATTGCATCGCCCGCTTCAGACGCGCGGCGGCAGCCGCTCGGCGTCGAGCACGTCCCGATAGGCGTGCCAGCTCGCGTGCCCGATCACCGGCACGGTGAACACGAAGCCGACCATCAGCGTCGCCATCGACGCCGCGGTTGCCAGCATGATCAGCGCCGCCCACAGGGCCATCGGCGCCGGGTTGTCGCCGACCGCGCGCACGCTGGCCAGCAGCGCCGTGCGCAGGCTGACGCTGCGGTCGAGCAGCAGCGGCGCCGAGACCACGGTCAGCGAGAAGACCAGCGCGGCGCCGAGGCCGCCGGCCAGCAGCCAGAGGAAGAACAGCCAGCCGCCCTGGCCGGCGACGGCATAGCGCAGGAAGCGCAGCGGCGAGTCGAGCGGCACGGCGACGAACAGCTTGAACAGCAGCGCCGAGGCGAGCACCCACGCCGTCGAGGCGACGAACAGCAGCATCCCCAGCGCCACCAGCGGTCGCGTGCCGCGCCGCCAGGCCTCGATCACATGACCGAGCCGCGGCCGCTCGCCGGCGGCGATGCGGCGGCTCAGCTCGTACAGCCCGGTGCACAGGATCGGCCCGATCAGCAGGAAGCCGCTCAGCGCCCCCGGCATCAGCGGCAAGGCACGCAGCGTCAGGGTCAGCACGGCCAGCCCGCCGACGGCGACGATCAGTCCATGCAGCAGGCTCGGGCCGAAGCTGGCGTGCAGGTCCCGCCATCCGTGGCGCAGCCAGGCCAGCGGTCGCGTCAGGCCGACCGCGCGCACGCCGGGCAATAGCTGGGCCGGGGGGTCGGGGGCGGCGGACATCGGCTGATTATCGCCAAGCGGCGCCGCCGGCTGCCTCACGTGAGCGGCAGTCGCTCACGGCCGGCGCGCTACTCGGCCCACGGCGGCCCCTTCAGCTCGATCGTGTTGCCTTCCGGGTCGACGATGTAGATCGACGGCCCCGGCCCTTCGGCGCCGTAGCGCGAGGCGGTCTCGCCGGCGGCCACGCCGTGCGCCGCGAGGTGGGCGCGGAGCGCCTGCTCGTCGAAGGGCTCGACGCGCAGGCAGAGGTGGTCGAGGTTGCGCCCCTCGGCGCCCGGCGGCGCGCCGCCGGCGCGCCCGAGCGGGCCGTCGACCGGGATCAGGTCGATCAGCGAGCGGCCCGCGCGCAGCTGCACCAGGCCGATCTCGTCCTGCTTGCGCTCGACCATGCAGCCAAGCGCCTTGCAGTAGAAGTCGAGCATCGCCCGCAGGTCACGCACGCGCAGCACCAGGTGGTCGATCTCGCGGATTCGGATCATCGGCGGCTGCGGCCCCTGGGGTTGCCGCTCATCGAGCCCTGAGCGAAGACCTGCCGCGCCGCTGGCGGCATCGCGGCCGGCACGTCGTCGGCCCGGCTGTCAGCGTGCCGACGCGCGCGACCGGAGCCGCCGGCCCGGGCGCCGGATCACTTCGGCTCGGCCCCACTCTTGAGCACCCAGTTGCCGGTGGCCGTTTCCAGCCGGTGGCAGTGCGTGCACTCGCCCTGGAACTGCGTCAGGAAGTGATTCTTCTCGCCGCCGACCAGGTGCAGTCCGTGCAGCATCCGGCCCAGCGGCGGCGCCGCCTTGGAGGTGCGCGCGTGGCAGGTGAGACAGGCCTTCGGCACCTCGGCGCCCGCCACCTCGAACTTCGGATGCTTGCCCTTGAGGGCGATCTCGCCCGGCGTGAAGGGCCGCACTCGCTCCAGCAGCGCCGGCTCGACCTTGTCCTGCCACTGACGCATGAGCGTGCTCAGTCGCACGTCCATCTTCCGATCGGGAATGACGACGTGGCAGTCGACGCAGCCGCGCGGGAACTGGTCCGGTGCAGTCAGCCCCGGGATCGGCCGTGGCGGCGGACCCTGCGGCTCGCCGGCAGGCGCCGCAGCGATCGCCGCGCCAGCCGCAGCGATGAAGGCGAAACAAGACAGGAACCGCAAGATCCGGGGCATGGCCTCCCTCCCTGGTCGTCGACACTGCCGATCACCGCGCCGGGCCGAGCCGCAGCGGCGCCCGTGCGCCGCGCAGCGGGTCAGACAGTCTGCGCCTGCGGCGATCGCCTCGCACTACCTCTTTCGGCCAGTGCGCACTGCCGCACCTGCCACTCCTGCGGCTCACCGCGCTCGAGCAGGGCGGCGATGCGCGGCAGATAGGGCGCCGGGTCGATCCCGTTGGCGGCGAGCCAGGCGGCGTCGTAGTAGCTGTGCGCGTAGCGCTCGCCGCCGTCGCACATCACCAGCACCACCGATCCGTTCTCGCCGGCGCTCGCCATCCGCTGCAGCAGCGGCGCCGCGGCATACAGGATCGTGCCGGTCGAGCCGCCGGCGCGGCGGCCGATCACCCGCTGCAGCCAGTGGATGGCAGCGATCGACGCGGCGTCGGGAACCTTGATCATGCGGTCGATCGATTCGCCGATGAAGGATGCCTCGACCCGCGGCCTGCCGATGCCCTCGATGCGCGAGGCACGCTCGCAGGTGAGGCTGCAGTCGCCGGTGGCGTAGAAATCGAAGAACACCGAGTCCTCGGGGTCGGCGACGACAACCTCGGTGGCGTGCCGCCGGTAGCGCACGTAGCGGGAGAAGGTGGCCGAGGTGCCGCCGGTGCCGGCGGCACAGACGATGTAGCGCGGCTCCGGATGCGGCTCGTGCACCATCTGCGCGAACACCGACTCGGCGATGTTGTTGTTGCCGCGCCAGTCGGTGGCCCGCTCGGCGTAGGTGAACTGGTCCATGTAGTGGCCGCCGCTGGCCGCCGCCAGCGTCGCCGCGGCGTCGTAGATCTGAGCCGCACGATCGACGAAGTGGCAGCGGCCGCCGTAGAACTCGATCGCCGCGACCTTCTCCGGCGAGGTGGTGCGCGGCATCACCGCCACGAACGGCAGGCCGAGCAGGCGGGCGAAATACGCCTCGGACACCGCGGTCGAGCCGCTCGATGCCTCGACGATGGTCGTGCCCTCGCGGATCCAGCCGTTGGCCAGCCCGTACAGGAACAGCGAGCGCGCCAGCCGGTGCTTCAGGCTGCCCGTCGGATGGCTCGACTCGTCCTTCAGGTACACGTGCACGCCCGGCAACGCCGGCAACGGCAGCGGGATCAGGTGCGTGTCGGCGCTGCGGTTGAAGTCCGCCTCGATGACGCGGACGGCGTTGCTGATCCAGGTGCGTGAGGACATCGGCGTGGCCCTGCGGAGTCCGTCACCCCGGCGCGGGCCGGGGTGCGACGTGAAACCCGAGATGGAGTCAATGCGGGCCCCGGCCTGCGCCGGGGCGACCGGCAGTGTATGCGTGAGCCCGAGGCGGCCGCTAGCATGTCGGCGCAGACATGAATCCGACACGCTCCCCCCGCCTGCCCCTGGTCGACGTGCTGCGCGGCTTCGCGGTCGCGCAGATGATCGTCTATCACTTCATCTACGACCTCGACCACTTCGGCTACGTGCAGCTGGCGATGACCCGCGATCAGCCCTGGCTCGGCTGGCGCACGCTGATCGTCACCCAGTTCCTGCTGCTGGTGGGCGTCAGCCTGGTGCTGCGCCTGGCGCACCAGCCCGGCTGGCGCGACTTCGGCTGGCGCTGGGCGCAGGTGGCAGCGGCGGCGGCGCTGGTATCGGCAGGCAGCTGGCTGATGTTCGGGCCGCGCTTCATCTACATCGGCATCCTGCACTTCATCGCCCTGGCGCTTCTCATCGCCCGCCCGCTGGCGCCGCTGCGCCAGTGGAACCTGCTGCTGGCGGCGGCGGCCTTCGCCGCCTGGTGGCTGTATCGCGACCCGGCGTTCAACCCGGCGCCGGCGAACATCGTCGGCTTCGTCACCATCAAGCCGCGCACCGAGGACTATGTGCCGCTGTTCCCATGGCTGGCGGCGGTGTTCGCCGGCGTCGGCCTGGGCTCGCTCTGGCAGCGGCGCGGTTTCGCTCTGGCGCCGTCGTGGCAGCGGCTGAACGCCCGCCCGCCCCGACTGCTCGTCCTGCTGGGAACCTGGGCGCTGACCGTCTACCTGCTCCACCAGCCGGTCATGATCGGCATGCTCTGGCTGGTCAGCCGGCTTGCCTGACCGGCACGCTGGGCGCCGGCGCGTCACGGCGCAGCCATTCCGGCTGCAGCGTGATGTGGTCGATGCCGAAGTCGCGCCGCATCAGGTAGCGCACCTGGTTCAGGATCACCGGCCAGCGCTCGATGTCGTCGACCATCACGTGCGCCGACAGCGCGCTGCGCCCGGGCACCATCGCCCACACGTGCAGGTCGTGCACCGAGACGATGCCCGGCACCTGCGCCAGCGACAGGCCGACCTTCTGGTAGTCGACGCCGTGCGGCACGCTGTCGAGCAGCACGAAGGTGGTCTCGCGCAGCACGCCCAGGGTCGAGCGCAGGATCAGCGCGGCGACGAACATCGACAGCAGCGGATCGGCCATCAGCGGGCCGCCGAAGTAGATGACCAGACCGGCGACGATGGCCGCCACCGAGCCGAGCAGGTCGCCGATGACGTGGATCAGCGCCGCGCGCGTGTTGACGTTCTCGCGGTCGCGCGACAGCGACCACGCCACCAGCACGTTGATCAGCAGGCCGACGCCGGCGATCGCGAACACGCCGAGGCCCTTGACCGGCACCGGACTGGTCAGGCGGTCGATCGCCTCGTAGAAGATCCACGCCACCACGCCGAGCATGGCCAGCGCGTTGACGAAGGCGGCGATCACCTCAACCCGCGCCAGGCCGAACGAGTGCCGGTCCGACACCGGCCGCCGGGCGATGATGTTGGCGGCCAGCGCGAACAGCAGCGCCGCCGAATCGGTCGCCATGTGGCCGGCGTCGGCCAGGAGCGCCAGCGAGCCCGACCACAGGCCGCCGACGAGCTCGATCAGCGCATAGCCGAGGGTCAGCGCGACGGCGACCGCCAGCGGCCGGGCGCCGTGCGGCCGCGACTGGTGCGTGTAGACGCTGTCGCCGCCCTCGTGACCGGCGAAGTGGTTGTCTTCGGAGTGACGATGAGTGCTGCTCATCGCTCCTGCCGCCAGCGGCTCGCCCTGCTCAGGCCGTCGCCTCGAGATGCGACAGGTGCACGTGGCAGCCGGTCTTCAGCCGCACCTCCTCCGGCCTGACCCCCGGCGCCAGCTCGACCGCCCGCACCGCGCCGTCGACGATGTCGAACACGCCGAGGTCGGTGATCAGCCGGTTGACCACGCCAACGCCGGTCAGCGGCAGCGTGCACCGCTGCAGGATCTTGTGCTCGCCGCTCTTGGCGCAGTGCTCCATCAGCACCACCACCCGCTCGACGCCCGCGACCAGGTCCATGGCGCCGCCCATGCCCTTGACCAGCTTGCCGGGGATCATCCAGTTGGCCAGGTCGCCGCCTTCGCTCACCTGCATGGCGCCGAGGATGGCGAGGTTGACGTGGCCGCCGCGGATCATCGCGAACGAGTCGGCGCTGGAAAAGAAGCTGGAGCCGGGCAACGCGGTGACCAGCTGCTTGCCGGCATTGATGAGATCCGCATCGACCTCCTCCTCGGTCGGGAACGGGCCGATGCCGAGCAGGCCGTTCTCCGACTGCAGCATCACGCTCATGCCCGGCGGGATGTAGTTGGCCACCAGCGTCGGCAGACCGATGCCGAGGTTGACGTAGAAACCGTCGCGCAGCTCGTGCGCGGCGCGCTCGGCCATCTCTTCGCGGGTCCAGGCCATGACGTCCTCCTGTGTGTGTTCGCCCCCGGTCGCTCCGCGCCCGCCCGCCGGGGGGCGCGCCACTGCCTTCGGGCGGCCGGGCGGCAGTAATTAGGCTTTGGCGCGCACGGTTCGCTGCTCGATGCGCTTCTCCGGCGTGCTGTTCAGCACCAGCCGCTGGACGAAGATGCCGGGCGTGTGCACGTGGTCGGGGTCGATCTCGCCGTTGTCGACGATTGCCTCGACCTCGGCGACCGTCACCTTGCCGCACATGGCCACTACGGGATTGAAGTTGCGCGAGGTCCTGCGGTAGACGAGGTTGCCCTCGCGGTCGGCTTTCCATGCCTTGACCAGCGACACGTCGGCGCGGATGCCGCGCTCCATGATGTACTGGCGCCCGGCCCACGGGCCATCGAACTCGCGCGCCTCCTTGCCCTGCGCGATCACGGTGCCGTAGCCGGTCGCGGTGAAGAACGCCGGGATGCCGGCGCCGCCGGCGCGCAGGCGCTCGGCCAGCGTGCCCTGCGGCGTGAACTCCAGCTCGAGCTCGCCGGCCAGGAACTGCCGCTCGAACTCCTTGTTCTCGCCGACGTAGGAGGCGATCATCTTCCTGACCTGCCGCGTCGCCAGCAGCTGGCCGAGGCCGAAGCCGTCGACGCCGGCATTGTTGCTGATGCAGGTCAGCCCGGTGACGCCGCTGTCGCGCAGCGCCGCGATCAGGGCCTCGGGGATGCCACACAGGCCGAAGCCGCCGACGGCGATCGTCTGGCCGTCCTTGACGATGCCGGCCAGCGCCGCCGTGGCTGACGGATAGATCTTGTTCATGACTCGCGTTCCGATGGACTGCGCGGATTGTAGCGATGCAGCGTCAGCCGGTTGCCGCGGCGCGGCTCGACTGCCAGGCGAAGAACTGGCGAAGCACCACCGGCGCCAGCAGCAGCAGGCCGACCAGCGTCGGCCGCAGGCCCGGCGCGATCAGCAGCAGCGCTGCCGCCACCGCCAGGGCGCGCTCCCAGGCGCGCATCTCGCGCAGGAAGTAGCGCGACAGCGCCGCCGACAGCGCCACGATGCCGAGCGCGCAGCCGAAGAAGGTGATCGCGAAGTCGCTCCACGCAAAGCCCTTGGTGACGAGCAGCAGCGACGGACCGAAGACGAACACGAACGGCACCAGCGCCTTGCCGAGGCCGAGCCGGAACGCCGTGTTGCCGGTGCGGAACGGCTCCGAGCCGGCCATTCCCGCCGCCGCGTAGGCGGCGATGCACACCGGCGGCGTGATGTCGGCGAGCACGCCGTAGTAGAAGACGAAGAAGTGGGCGACGATCGGCTCCACGCCGAGCTGCACCAGGGTCGGCGCCGCGACCGTGACCATGATCAGGTAGTTGGCCGTGGTCGGTATGCCGGCCCCCATCAGGATGCACACCACGCCGGTCATCAGCAGCGCGGCGAACAGCATCACCGACTGCGGCTGCAGCAGGCCGGGCAGCAGCGGCGCGACGAAGGCGGCGATCGACTGCGCGGCCGACGTGACGATGTAGCTGACCTTGAAGCCGACCCCGGTGAGCGTCACCACCCCGATCACGATGCCCACCGTCGCTGCCGCGGCGCCGACCGCCAGCGCGTACTTGGCGCCGGTTTCCAGCGTCTCGACCACCGCGGCCGCATCGATCCGCCCGCGGATGCCGAGCCGCGCCAGCAGTGGCGGCGTGGCCACGACGGTGGCCAGGAACAGCAGCACTGCATACATGTGCGATCCCGACAGCAGCAGCGTCACCAGGATCGCGTGCAGGACGACCAGGCTCGCCAGCCCGCGCGCGGTGTTGCCCCTCTCGGCCGTGGTCAGGCCGACGATCAGGCACGACGAGATGCCGGCGAAGGCGGCCAGGTACGGCGTGTAGCCGTTGACGATGATGCCGATGAGCAGCGCCAGCGGGATCAGCGTCGGCCAGCGCCGCGCCAGGCTGTCGCGCAGGCTCGGCAGTTCCTCTTCGGTCAGGCCACGCAGCCCGGTGCGCTTGGCCTCGAAGTGCACCTGCATGAAGACGCCGAAGAAGTGCATGAACGCCGGCACCACGGCGGCGACGAGGATCGTCTGGTACGGCAGCGCCAGGAACTCGATCATCAGGAACGCCGCCGCCCCCATCACCGGCGGCGTGATCTGGCCGCCGGTGGAGGCGGTCGCCTCGACCGCCGCCGCGAAGTGGCGCGGGTAGCCGACGCGGATCATCGCCGGGATGGTCAGCGAGCCGACCGTCACCGCGTTGGCGACCGACGAGCCCGACAGCGTGCCGAACATCGCCGAGCCGAACACCGAGACCTTGGCCGGCCCGCCGGCGTAGCGGCCGGCCGCCGCCGAGGCCACGTCGAGGAACAGCTGTCCCAGCCCGATGCGCGTGGCCAGCACGCCGAACAGCACGAAGTGGAAGACGTAGGTCGCCACCACGCCGACGGCGATGCCGTAGATGCCCTGGCTGGTGAGGTAAAGGTGGTTGACCAGCTGGCCCCAGGTGTTGCCCGAGTGCCTGAGCAGCCCGGGGAAGCTGTCGCCGAACAGCGAGTACGTCATGAAGACGAGTGCGATGACCGGCAGCGGCCAGCCCATCGAGCGCCTGGTCGCCTCCAGCAGCGCCACCACCAGCACGGTGCCCATGAGCACGTCGAACGAGCTCGGGTTGCCGACGCGGAACGCCAGGTCGTCGAAGACGTAGGGGATGTACAGCACCGAGACCGCCACCGCCGCGGCGAGCAGCCAGTCGGCGAGCGGCACGCCCCCCGGCGCGGCCCAGCTCGACGGCCGCTGCTGCTCCTGGCCGCGCCTGGAGAAGGCGAACACCAGGAAGATCAGCCCCAGCACGAACGCCAGATGGACACCGCGGTGCGTCGCCTCGCGCAGCAGCCCGAAGCCGGCGGTGTAGTAGTGGAAGCACGACAGCACGACCAGCAGCCACTTGACGATCTGGCTCGCCGGCGGCACGGTCGGCCGGAATCGCATCTCCGGGTCGAACTTCTGCTCGAGCTCCTGCAGGTGCGCTTCGTCGAGCTTCGCCGGCGTCTGGTCAGCCATCGCAGTGCGCTCCGCGGACGGAAACGAAAAGGGCCGGCGCGGCGCCGGCCCCTCGGGCAATCCGGATTGGGCCCGCTACTTCAGCAGCCCAGCCTCTTTGTAGAACCGCTCCGCGCCCGGATGCAGCGGGATGCCGGCGCCGGCCAGCGCGGTCTCGCGCGTGATCGACTTGCCCTTGGCGTGGCCGGAATCGAGCAGCTTGCGCGTGTTGGCGTTCCACAGCGCCTTGGTCACCTCGTAGATCAGGTTGGCGTCCTGCTTGTCGGAGGTGACCCACTGCGCGCCGACGGCCAGCGTCCTGACCTCGGCCACCCCTTTGTAGGTGCTGGCGGGAATCATGTCCGGCGCGAAGAACGTGTACTGCGCGCGCATCTTGTCGATCTCCGGGCCGGCGATCGGCACCAGCTCGATACCGGCACCGCTGGCCGCCAGCTCGGCGATCGCCCCGGCCGGGAAGCCGCCGACGAAGAAGAAGGCGTCGAGCGCACCGTCGCGCAGCTTGTCGCCGGCCTGGTTCGGCTTCAGGTACTCGGCCTTGACGTCCTTGTCGGTCAGGCCGAAGGCCCCGAGCACGATGCGCGCGTCGACCAGCGTGCCCGAGCCGGGTTCGTCGAGCGACACGCGCTTGCCGCGCAGGTCCGCCACCGAGCCGATCCCGGCACCCTTGCGGGCCACCAGGTGGATGCTTTCCGGGTACAGGTTGGCGATCAGCCGCAGGCCGGGCACCTTCGGCTTGCCCTCGAAGACGCCGGTGCCGGTGTACGCCCAGTAGGCGACGTCCGACTGCGAGAAGCCCGACTCCATCGCCCCGCCGACGATCGCGTTGATGTTCGCCACCGAGCCGTTCGACGCCACCGCGGTGGCCACCAGGCCGGGCACGCCGCAGCTGCCGCCCTTGTCGCACTCGCGCGAGCCGGGCGGATTGGAGATCGCATTGGCGAGCAGGCCGCCGATCGGGTAGTAGGTGCCCGCCGTGCCACCGGTGCCGATGCGGAAGAACTTGATCTCCTGCGCTGCCGCCGGCGCGGCGACCGCCGCCACGCCGGCGATGCCGAGCACGGCCAGGAAACGGGTCAGGTTCATTGCTTTCCTCCTCTGGTTGGTCGTTGTTCTTGTCGCTCGCCGCGACGCCGCGGCGAAGGATAGCGCCTCAGCTGATCTGCTGGCGTATCGAGTCCGGCCACGGCACCGACTTGCCGGCCTGGTAGTCGTACCAGACCAGCACGCTGCGCCCGGTGGCGTAGATCACGCCCGGCTCGTCGATGCGGCCGATGGTGATGTTCAGGTCGAGGCTGGTGCGGCCGACGCGCGTGACGGTCTGCTCGATGACGGCGACCCCGGGGTAGTTCAGCGCACGGACGAAGTCGCACGAGCAGTGGGCGAGGATCGGCGCACCTTCGTTGGGCAGGGTGGCGAAGCCGAACTGCTCGAACCACTGGATGCGCGCCTGTTCCATCAGGCGGAAATAGGCCACGTTGTTGACGTGCGCCATGGCGTCCATGTCGCCCCAGCGCAGGGGCACCTCGATGCGGAAGGTCTTCATGCCTGCCAGCGCCTCACTGGACGCCCTGGCGCGGTGGCGCAGGTTGACGAACGCCTGCGGCGTTGGCGTCCATGTCGCCCCAGCGCAGGGGCACCTCGATGCGGAAGGTCTTCATGGCTGCCGGCGTCTCACCGTGCGCCCTGGCGCGGCAAGACTTCGGCGCGGAGGCTCGTCATGTCGCGCTCATCCCGTCGTCGACGGCGATCACGGCGCCGTTGACGAACTGCGACTCCTCGGCCACCAGCAGCAGCAGCGTGCCGTCCAGGTCGGACGGATCGCCGACTCGGCGGCGCGGCAGCATCTGCATCAGCTTGCGGCCGGCCTCGGTCTCCCAGTGCTCGGCGTTGATCTCGGTGCGGATGTAGCCGGGGCAGATCGCGTTGACGTTGATGCCGTAGCGGCCCCACTCCTGCGCCTGCGCGCGCGTCATGTGCACGACCGCCGCCTTGCTCATGCAGTACACGCCGATCTGCGGCAGCACGCGCAGCCCGGCCACCGAGGCGATGTTGACGATGCGCCCGTGGAAGTTAGGCGTGTCCCTGCCGCGCGCGATCATCTGCCGCGCCACCGCCTGGGCAACGAAGAAGGCGCCGCGCACGTTGGTGTTGAAGACGTAGTCGAAGTCGGCCGGCTCCACCTCCGTGAGCCGCTGCACCGTCGACACGCCGGAGTTGTTGACCAGGATGTCGACCGGCCCGACGGTCGCGCCGACCTCGTCGATCGCCGCCCGGATCGCGTCGCGGTCGGTGACGTCCAGCGGCACCGCGTATGCCTCGCCGCCGGCCGACTCGATCTGCGCCCGCAGCTCCTTCAGCCGCTCGATCCGCCGCGCCGCCAGCACCACCAGCGCGCCGTTGGCCGCCAGCACCCGCGCGAATCGCTCGCCGAGGCCGCTGCTGGCGCCGGTGACCAGCGCCACCTTTTCCTTGAGGTTGGTACGCATCGGACAGCACCCTCCTAGCCTGAAGCGATGATCGCACAACGCTCAATAGAATCCCTCCTCGACTCAAAACGCGGACAATCCCCGCGGTGACCCCGAGGCGGAGCAGCGATGCAGGACATGGAACGCGAATCGATGGACTACGACGTGGTGATCGTCGGCGGCGGGCCGGCGGGCCTCGCCGCGGCGATCCGGATCAAGCAGCTGGCCGCCGAGAAGGGCGTCGAAATCGGCGTCTGCGTGCTGGAGAAGGGCTCCGAGCTCGGCGCCCACATCCTGTCCGGCGCGGTGATGGACCCGATCGCCATCGGCGAGCTGTTCCCCGACTGGAAGGAGCGCGGCGCGCCGCTCGCCACCCCGGTCACCGAGGACCGCTTCTACATCCTCACCGAGAAGCGGGCGATCTACAACCCGCACTGGCTGCTGCCCGACTGCTTCATCAACGACGGTTACTACATCGTCAGCCTGGCCAACGTGGTGCGCTGGCTCGGCCAGCAGGCCGAGGCGCTCGGCGTGGAGGTCTTCCCCGGCTTCGCCGCTGCCGAGGTGCTGTACGACGAAGGCGGGGCGGTGAAGGGCGTGGCCACCGGCAGCATGGGCATCGGCAAGGACGGCCAGCCGACCGCCAGTTTCCAGCCCGGCATCGAACTGCACGGCAGGTACACGCTGTTCGCCGAGGGTGCGCGCGGCCACCTCGGCAAGCAGGTGATCCGCAAGTACGCGCTCGACTCGGGTCGCGACCCGCAGACCTGGGGTATCGGCATCAAGGAGGTGTGGGAGCTCGACCCCGGCAGGCACGTGCCCGGGCTGGTGCTGCACAGCGCCGGCTGGCCGCTGGACAACGCCACCTATGGCGGCGGCTTCATGTACCACTTCGAGAACAACCAGGTCTCGCTCGGGCTGGTCGTCGGCCTCGGCTACGCCAACCCCTACCTGGAACCGTTCCAGGAGTTCCAGCGCTACAAGACGCATCCGGCCATCGGCAGCTTCCTCGAGGGCGGCAAGCGCGTCGCCTACGGGGCGCGGGCGATCAACGCCAGCGGCCTGCAGAGCCTGCCCAGGCTCGCCTTTCCCGGCGGCGCGCTGATCGGCTGCGACGCCGGGTTCCTCAATGCGCCGCGCATCAAGGGATCGCATGCCGCGATCAAGAGCGGCATGCTGGCCGCCGGGGCGGTGGTCGACGCCGTGGCGGCCGGCCGACGCGCTGACGAGCTCGCCGCCTATCCCGAGGCCTTCGAGCGCAGCTGGCTGCACGACGAGCTGCACCGGGCGCGCAACTTCAAGCCGTACCTGGACATGGGGCTGGCGACCGGCGCCGTGCTGTGGGGCATCGACCAGCTCGTCTTCCGCGGCAAGGCGCCGTGGACCCTGCACCGCAGGCTTGCCGACCACCAGAAGCTGAAGCCGGCGGCCGAGTGCACGCCGATCGAGTACCCGAGGCCCGACGGCAGGATCACCTTCGACAAGCTCTCCTCGGTGTTCCTGTCGAACACCAACCACGAGGAGAACCAGCCGGCGCACCTGACGCTGAAGGATGCCTCGGTGCCGGTTGACACCAACCTCGCCCGCTACGCCGGCCCGGAGAGCCGCTACTGCCCGGCCGGCGTCTACGAGTTCGTCGAGGCCGACGGCGGACAGAAGCTGCAGATCAATTTCCAGAACTGCGTGCACTGCAAGACCTGCGACATCAAGGATCCGACGCAGAACATCGTCTGGGTCACGCCGGAAGGCGGCGGCGGACCGAATTACGCCAGCATGTAGCCCGGCGAACGAGCCGGCGGGAGGCGCCAGTGACGGTACGGATCGTGAGGCTTGGCAGCCCGCGGGCGAAGGACGAAGGCACGCGCATCGGCACCGTGCGGCGCCCGCCGCGCGGCGTGCCGAAGTCGCAGTTCGCCGCGCGGGACTTCTACGACGTGTGGTTCCCCAACCTGGCGCCGAGCGTCGAGACGATGAAGCTCGGCCAGCAGGCGTCGTCGGACCGGGACCGGGCCGCCTTCGGCAAGCGCTACCGGGCCGAGATGGCGAGCCCCGAGGCGAGCCGCACGCTCGATGTGCTGGCCGCGCTGTCGCGGCATGCCGACTTCTCGGTCGGCTGCTACTGCGAAGACGAGTCGCGCTGCCACCGCTCGATCCTGCGCCAGCTGCTGCTCGAGCGAGGCGCGAAGGTCGGCTAGCCAGGGCAGCGACAACCGGCGCCGCGCCGTCGGCGCGCGGCAGACCCTCGTCGTCGGTCGCCGGAACGCTCGGCTCAGGCAGCCGCACCCGCCGCACTGCCGGACCGCGCTTCGCCCGTGCGGTAGTAGTGCTCCGGCCCCATCGTCTTGAGCAGCGCCAGCGTCAGCAGTTCCTCGTCGATCTCGCCGTCGGCCGAGAACAGGTGCTGCACCCGGCCATGCCGGTCGCTGCCGGCGGCGTGGACGATGGCCGGTGTCAGCACCTCGCCCATCGTCGAGACCATGCAGCCGGTCGGCCCGACGTTCAGCACCAGGTCGGTACCGTGGCGCAGATCGTCGATCACCTCGCCCGCGTAGGTGGCGATCTCGCTCAGCGGTCGCAGCGTCGGCAGCAGCTCGCGCGTCACGCACAACGAGCGGTCCGCCGCCACTGGCAGGGGCAGCCGCGCCGCGCGGTACAGCGGCCGGGCGACCAGGTCGCGCAGGATGAACTTCAGCAGCTGCGTGCGGCGGACGCGGTCGCGTGCCTGGCGGACCTCGCGATCCTGCTGCGGCCCTGGCGTCCCGGCGGCCAGCCGGCCGATCCGGTCGCGCTCGATCTCGTTGGCCGCATCGAGTCCGAATTCGAGGTAGTTCCACAACGGCGCGCACTCGAGCTCGAAGCGGCGGAAGCCGAGATTGGCCAGCAACAGGCGGAAGATCTCCTCGGACTGGGCCAGGCGCATGTAGACCTCGCCGCTCAAGGCGACGCGCAGGGCTCGCTGCCCGGGCCTGCGGTTGCGGATCCATCGGTCGGCGAATCGCCGCAGCGGCCCGAGCTGATCCCGCCCGTACAGGCCGTAGGCAACGTACTTGAGCAGCGGGCCGACGTACGCGAGCTCGCCGATGCTGCGCAGCGCCGCCGCCATCACCGGCCCGGGCCCGTGGAAGGCCTCCTGCGCGCGGTACAGCCGCTCCTTCAACGCCCGGTAGTCGGCCATGAACGCCTGGTACTCGGCGTAGTCGCGGCACGACGCGCCGCCGGTAAACAGCAGGCTGTGCAGGACGCCGTGCAGCACCGCCGCCTGATACGCGCGGACCAGGACCCATTGCTCGATGCCGATGTCGAAGCCCCTGGTCTCCAGGCCGACCAGGAACTGCACCGTCGCGCCGCCGCCCGGGCCGGGGCAGCCGCCCTCGCCCGCGGTGCCGCGCCGCCCTTGCCGACGGCTTCGATGGAGCAACAGCCGGTGCACGTCGAAGTACTGTCCCTGGCGGCACGGCCCGCTGCCCTTGTTGTCGAAGTACAGCAGCCGCCGCTTGCCGGCCAGCAGGGGATCGCCGTCGCGGCGCCGGCGGGCGAAGTCGTCGACCGCCCGCTCCAGGTCGGCGTAGACCGCGGCCAGCGGCGCGCAGGCGGCGTCGCCCGCGCTGCGGCGGCCGGCGCGCACCAGCCGCCCGAGGTCGTAAGTGCGCTCGTCGTAGTTGTCGATGCAGGTGTAGCCGGCGCCGCGCAGCGTGGCGGTGAGCAGCCGGTTGTCGGCCAGGGTCGGGAAGTAGATGACGTCGGTCGCCCGGTCGACGCGTCCCGTGTTCAGCAGGTCTTCCAGCTCGACGATCTCGAAGCCTTCCGCGCCGCCGGCCTGCAGCCGCCGGTGCAGGCCGAGCTCGAGCTGCCTGACGTAGGTGTTGACGCGGTTCTCCAGGTGAGCGAGCTCCTTGATCACCGCATCCGACTGGATCAGCAGGAACGGCCGCTGCCGCATGATCTCGGCGATGAAGGGCTGCACCACGCTGTCCGGCCCGCAGCTGAAGTTGGAGACCTGCACCACCGGCAGCAGGTCGGGGCCCTGCTCGATGGCGCGGAAGACCTCGCGCAGCCGGGCATGGCGCAGCCTGCGGTGCAGCTGACGCCGCGACACCGCATCGAGCAGGCTGACGATGAAGTGCGGGTTGCGCCAGTAGATGTGCGCGTAGTCGGGGTTCAGCTCGAGATCGAGCACGAACGACGGCAGCACCGTCATGTGCTTGTCGCGCAGCAGCCGCCGCACGTGGCTGTCGTAGATGCCGGGGTTCAGCACGTACTCGCGGCCGACGACCACGGCGATCCGCCCACCCTGTGCCAGTGCCTGCTCGGCCATGTCGGCCGCCAGGTCGGCTGCCTCGGCGCGCAACCGCAGGTGATCGTCGATCGCGCCGGCCAGTGCCTCGCGCAGGGCCTCCGCGTCGGGAGCGATGCCGCAGCGACGGAACGCCGGCGCCAGCCGCTGCTGCAGTTGCACCCGCAGCGCCTCCGCCTCGAGCACCGACAGGTCGACGTTGAACAGGTGGAACGCCGCGGCGGGATGGGCCAGCCTGGCGAGGTTCATCGCCACACCGACCCCGCCCTGGTTCAGCGTGCAGGTCTGCCCGGCACCGTCGCCACCGGTCGGCAGGAACTCGATCTGCGGCGCCAGGATCAGCCCGTGCGGCTCGCCCGCCAGCCGGCGGAACTGTCCCACCGCGCCGATGTGCGGTGCGCAGGTGTCGACGTGCAGCAGCGGCTGCGCCTCGGTGAGGTCCGATTCGCGCACGCTGTCGACCAGCACCGGCACGCCGAGCCGTTCGAACAGGCGGGCGAACAGGTACGACCACTCCGACACCGCGAAGCTGCGCGGGATGACGAGCCGGTCGGCCCGCCCGCTGCGCGGCTGGCGGCCGTCGATGAAGTCCCAGAGCTCCTTGTACGTGTCACGGGTCGGCGCGGCCGCGCCCTTGTCCTTCTTCCTCGCTGCCAGCTCGTTGACGGCGCTGCAGCCGCCGACGGTGAACGACACCAGCTTGCGTCCCTCGGCGTCGCGGCAGGTCAGGCTGCTGCGATTGCAGCAGGCCGCCTTGTCCTCGCAGGCGGCCCCGCGGCACTGGACGATGCGCCGGTCGAAGCGCGCCTCGAGGAAGCGCGCCAGATCGATCTGGACTGCCGTTGCCGGAGCGGCCTGCCGAAGCGTCGCGAGCAGGCCGAGACAGGCGCGGTGCCCCGGGTTCGGCGGCACCAGCGCGTAGCCCGACGCCGCGCCGTAGGACTGCAGACGGTGGGTCACCGCCACCGGCAGCGGCTCGGACAGCATCGTCTGGCCGTGCAGCAGCACGACCGCGTTGGCGGGCAGCTCGATCTGGTTCCACAGCGTGCGCGCCATGTTCTCGACGATCGCCCAGCTGGCCGAGGCGAGGATCTGCCCGCGCGGCACGCCCTGCAGCTGCAGCTTGCGCGCGTTCTCCATCAGGAACACGGCGCAGGTGGCGTTGATCGCGAAGGCCTTCGGCGCCGAATAGGCCTCGGCCGAGGCGGCCGCGGCGTCGCTCAGGCCGAACATCGACGCCAGGGTGTCCATCAGGCTGCCGGTGCCGGCCGAGCACTTCAGGTTCATGGCGTTGCCGAACAGCTCGGCCTCGTTCAGCGCGATGGTCGAGATCTTGGTGTCCTCGCCGCCGATGTCGACCAGGATGCAGAAATCCTCGTTCACCTCGGGCTCGCCGGCTGCCTTCAGCTGCCGCACGCGCTCGCGCGCCAGCGTGATCGAGCCGCGCGCATGCGCGTAGTTCTCCACCAGCACGACGACCCGGCCCGGCAGCCCCGGATAGATGTGCTCGAGCGCCTGCTGCACCTGGTAGCGGGCCGAGCCGGTGACGCCGATGCCGCACAGCCGCGGCCGCTGGCAGTCCAGCGCGGCAAGCTCGCCGAACAGCTGGCGGATGGTCTCGATCGTGTCGCCGGCGTTGCTGCGCGTGCCCAGCCAGAGGATCTCGCCGCTCACCGCGTCGGCCAGCGCCGCCTTGGCCATCGTCGATCCGACGTCGAGCGCCAGATGCAGCGCACGATCGCCGATCTGCGGCCGCGCCGGCACGACCAGATCCGGCTGCCGCAGGTAGCGCCGCTCGGCCTCGTAGCGCCGTTTCAGCGCTGCCATCGCCGGATACTCGTCGAGCACTGGCCTGCGCTGCAGCCGCGCCTGCGGCACGGCGATGCCGCCGCGACCCGCGTCGCGGCCGAACCGCCACAGCGACCCCAGCACCTGGTCGTTGTCCTGGTCGCAGGTCACCCGCTGCACGCCCTGCTCGCGCAGCCAGTCCTCGGCGCATTCGCGGGCAAAGCGCCAGTGGAACACGCGGCCGGTCAGGCACACCTGGTCGAACCCGCGCGGCAGCTTGCGACACGCCTTCAGCACCTCGGACTTCAGCGTCGTCGCCAGCGCGACGTCGAGCGGGATGCCCTGGTTCTTGTCGGAGATCGTCGCCGACGAGCTGAACACGCCGCAGCGGTCGGCGCGCACGGTCGTCTCCTCGCGCAGCGCCCTGCCCTGCTCGCCGGCGTATCGCGCGAGGATCGGATCGACGTCCGCTCGCGTCAGGCCGAGCTTGTGCAGCACCCGATCGAGGTTGACACCCGACCCCGCGCCGCAGCGCGGATTGACCACCAGCAGGTCGTCCTTCAGCGCGCCGGCGCGATCGACCCCGAGCAGCAGGTACCCGGAGGCGGACAGCTCGACGACGGCCAGCGAGCGGACCGCCGGATCGGCTTCCCCGGCCAGGTAGTCGCGTGCCGCGAGCCACGCCGCAGCGGCTGGCAGCACCGTCACTCCGCAGGCGAGCGTCTCGCGTACCAGAGGCGCCAGCTTGCCCGTGATGAACACACCCGCGCCGCTGCCGCCGAAGCGCAGCAGCGGACGCCACGACAGCAATTCGTCGCGCAACCGCTCGTCGCTGGGCAGGGTCCGGTCGACGACCGGCCGGCCGGCCTCATCGACGCCGATCAGGCGCAGGTGGCTGACTCCGGCATCGATGCAGACGCTGGTGACCAGCGCCGGCGGGCCGGGTTCGGCCGGTTGCCCGCGACGTCGGTCGTCCTCTTGGCTCGAGGGGCGCGCGCCAGGGCCCGCCCCCTCGGCGACTTCTTCCTTCATCTGCCGACCCACATGCCGATGCGACGATCGATGGGGAATTCTTGTTGCCCCTTTGAATGGGACCGACCGCAACTATTGTCGGCGCTGCGAAAGCCGCGCGGAAATCGTTCGCCCGCCGAATGACGGCGAGGATTGCGCTTGATCAACTGCGCCGGCCCGGCGGACGGCCGTGACCGCAGCGGCGCGACCGCGGAAGACGAGAGCGACGGGCGCCGCTGTCGGGCACGAGGCGCCGGCGAGTGCGCCGCCCCGGCGCGGGCGCGGCCCGGGCTCGCGCTACGACAGGACGGCGAGGAACAGCCTGACGACGACCGCGTTGATCAGGTCGATGAAGAAGGCGCCCACCAGCGGCACGACGATGAAGGCGACGTGCGAGGCGCCGTGGCGCTGTGTCACCGCCGTCATGTTGGCCATCGCCGTCGGTGTGGCGCCGAGGCTGAAGCCGACGAAGCCGGACGAGATCACAGCCGCGTCGTAGCTTCGCCGCAACAGTGGGAACAGGATCAGCACGGCAAACAGCAGCGCCGCCGCGAGCTGCAGCACGAGCACCAGCACGAGCGGCCCGGCCAGCGCGGCGAGCGCCCACAGCTGCATGCTCATCAGCGACATGGCGAGGAACACGCCGAGCGAGACCTCGGCGATCAGCGACAGCGCCGGCGTGCCGCTGGGCCAGGCCAGCGCCGGTGCGGCGCGCGGCACGAGATTGGTCAGCACGATCGCCGCCAGCAGGCAGGTGACGAACAGCGGCATCTTGATGCCGACCGAGTCGAGCGCCTGGTTGGCCAGGATGCCGAGGATGCCGCTGATGTGGATGGCGAGGATCGCCCGCAGGAAGCCGTCGTAGTCGATGGTCGTGCGCGGCTTCTCGCCGTAATGCACGCCGACCTCGGGCTGCTCCTCGACGCCTTTCAGCCCGTGGCGCCGAATCAGGAAGCGCGCCAGCGGCCCGCCGGCGAGGCTGGCCAGCACGAGGCCGGCGGTCGCCGCCAGCACGCCGACCTCCAGCGCGCGATTCACGCCGAACTGCTCGCTGAGCACCGGTGCCCAGGCGATCGCCGTGCCGTGGCCGCCGAGAAGCGAGATGCTGCCGACGAGCAGCCCGGCGGCGGCCTTGTAGCCGAGGCCGGCGGCAACGCCGATGCCGACCAGATTCTGCAGGACCAGGTACGCGGTCGTCGCCGCAAGCAGGATCGCCAGCGGCCTGCCGCCTTTCTTCAGGTCGCTGAACTGCGCGTTCAGGCCGATCGTGATGAAGAAGTAGACGAGGAGCACGTCGCGCGCCGTCAGCTCGAAGACGACCTTGATGCCCGCCGCCAGATACAGCAGCGCGAAGCCGACCGAGAACAGCAGGCCGCCGGTCACCGGTTCCGGGATGTTGTACTCGCGCAGTGGCGCCAGCCGCTGGTTCAGCCACTTGCCGATGAACAGCACCAGTATCCCCGCGGTGACGGCGAGGAACGGGCGCACGTGCCACGACCCGTCGGTCAGTAGTTCGATCATCAGCCCCCTCCCCAGGAAACCGGATGCGCAGGGTAGCGTAGCCGCGCCGCTCGCCCCCTGTCTGCATGCGGCGCGCAGCGCGGCGGCACGTCAGCTTCGCGGCAGCGCCGGCGCGGTGCGCCGGCCGGCTGCCGCTGGCCCTGGCCGCGCGGCCGACTTGAACGCCGGCCCCGGTTGGCCGACGATTGCCGGGTTCCCGCATCGAGCCACCGGAGCCATCGATGACCTACTCCAGCTATCACAAGAAGGCGATCCGCGACCGCCAACTGCACGCCGAGACGCAGATGATGTCCTACGGCTACGACCCGTTCCTGTCCGAGGGTGCGGTCAAGCCGCCGGTGTTCCTCACCTCCACCTTCGCCTTCCGAACTGCCGAGGACGGCGCCGAGTTCTTCGACATCGTCGCCGGCCGCAAGCCGCTGCCGCCTGACACCGGCGCCGGGCTGGTGTACAGCCGCTTCAATCACCCGAACCTGGAGATCGTCGAGGACCGCCTGGCGCTGCTCGACGGCAGCGAAAGCGCGATCGTCACCTCCAGCGGCATGGCGGCGATCGGCACCGTGCTGCTCACCTTCCTCCGACCGGGCGACCAGATCGTGCATTCGACGCCGCTTTACGGCGGCACCGAGACCCTGATCCGCAGGATCCTGCCCGAGTGGCAGATCGGCGGCGAGCCATTCACCGACGGCCTGTCGCAGGCGCAGATGGAGCAGGCGCTGGAGACGGCGGCGGCGCGCGGCCGGGTGACCCTCTTCTACATCGAGACGCCGGCCAATCCGACCAACGCGCTGATCGACTTCGCCGCCGTGAACGCGGTGCTGGCGGGCTTCGCGCGCCGGCACGGCTACCGCCCCGTCTCCGCCTGCGACAACACGATGCTCGGCCCCATCTTCCAGCACCCGATCCGCGACGGCATCGACCTGTCGGTCTATTCGCTGACCAAGTACGTCGGCGGCCACAGCGACCTGGTGGCCGGCGGCGTCACCGGGCGCACCGAGCTGATCCAGAAGCTGCGCCTGCTGCGCGGCGCCTTCGGCTCACAGCTCGATCCGCACTCGTCGTGGATGATCGCCCGCTCGATGGAAACGCTGATCCTGCGCATGCGGCGGGCCGCCGCCACCGCCAGCAAGGTCGCGCACTGGCTGGCCGGCAACCCGGTGCGCAAGGTCGAGGTGCTGCACCCGCAGCTGATCGCCGAGCCTGCCTACCAGGAGGTCTACCGGCGGCAGTGCTCGGGCGCCGGATCGACCTTTTCCATCGTGCTCGACGGCGGGCGTGAACCGGCATTTCGCTTCATCAACGCGCTGACCCTGTTCAAGTCGGCCGTCAGCCTCGGCGGCACCGAATCGCTGATCTGCCACCCGGCGTCGACCACGCACTCCGGCGTGCCTGCCGAGGTGCGCAAGCAGGTCGGCGTCAGCGAGGGTCTCGTACGCATGTCGATCGGGCTGGAGCACGAGGAGGACCTGATCGCCGACCTGGAGAACGCGCTGCGGCAGTGCTGAGCCGCTTGCCGTGTGCTGCGCAATCGTCAATGCCGCAGTCCCGCCCGGCAATGACCTGCCCGGACGCCCCGAACTCGGCCGGCCCGCCAAGCCGGATTTCGTGACCGTCCCCGACACGGCGATCGTCGCCGACCGCGGTGCACCGGGCGAGTGCTGCAATCGAGGCGGAGCGGTCGACGCTCGACGTTGTGCGAGCGGCGCCGCCATTGCCGAAGCCGGCCTTCGGTGAACGACGGGTCAGCCGCGACTTACAGCGTGGCGAACATGGCAAGGACCGTAGCGGCCTGCGCCGACGTTTCGATCTGCGTCACCCCGGCCGCGTGCAGCGTGGCGGCCGTGCTCAGGATGATGAAGAACGCAATCAGGTTGGAGAACGTCATGCCGGCGATCGTGTCGAGCTTGATCCGGCGCAGGTGGTAGCGGACCTGCGCCGGGGCGTGTGGCGCGACCAGATGGGCGTCCTCCATTTCCTGCGCGGCCTGCCAGAAGAACAGATACGGGCTGATCGTGGTTCCGAACACCGCCACGATCAGCAGCAGGACGCTGCGTCCATCGGCGTTTGCCGGGAATTGCGGTCTGACGACTGCGGCAGCCACCTGCCACCAGTCCACGTGCAGGGTGAAGACCACCGCAACGTAGGCCAGCAGCGCCAGGGTCAGCCACTTCAGCCACCGCACGTAACGCTCGTAGGGAAGAAAGACCTGCAGCACGAGGCACAGCAGTCCGAAGGTGACCGCGTAGACATGCGCCGAACCGCCGAGCAGCAGTCGCAGAACTTCGGCCATCGCTGCAATATCCGCAGCGATGTTCAGCGTGTTGGCCAGAACGAGCATGCCGACCACCGCCAGCACCACGGAGCGCGGGAACGCCGCCTTCATGTTGGCCGTCAGACCCTTCCGCGTCACGTAGCCGATGCGTGCGCTGACGATCTGGATGGCAGCCATCAGCGGCAGGGTGAACACGACGGTCCACAGCATCGACAGACCGAACTGCGCACCGGCCTGCGAGTAGGTCGCGATGCCGCTCGGGTCGTCGTCCGCCGCCCCGGTGATCAGTCCCGGGCCGAGTCTTCGCGAGGCACGTGCGAACGCGGACGCGCCCTGTCTGACGAGTCTCGGCGGTCTCACGGCGCGGTTCCACTCACTGCGCGGCGCCGGCAGCGCCGAAGTCCTTGCGCTCGAGCAGCCGCGACACGGCGTAGCCGATCACCAATCCCCAGAACGGCGCCCCGACGTTGAAGATCGGCACGTCGGCCACCGTGACGAGGAACGTGACGAGCGCACCGAGCGTGAAGCGCTCCCGGAACGACACATTGAACGCCGTCTGCAGCACGCGCAGCATGGCCAGGCCGGCCAGCGCGCCGATGAAGGCGGGCGGAGTGGCCAGCATCAGCCGGGTGAACACCGGCGCGAACAGCCCGAACGCCAGCGCGAACACGCCGACGGCGAGGCCCGCGGTGTAGTGCCGGTGCCGCTCGCCCGAACTCGAGATGATCGCGTTGACGGGGCCGGTGAGGCAGGTCGAGACCGTGCCGACCAGCGCGGCGAGCATCGAGCCGGCGCCGCAGGCCACCGTGATCGCGTTGATCGGTGGCTTGTGCTCGGCGGCGTTGAGCACCGCGATGCCCTGGCCGTTCTGCACCACGAGCACGGTGATCGCGAGCGGGATGACGAGTTCCACCATCGCGCGCCACGAGAACACGGGCGTGTACAGGTTGGGATGAGCGAGCGCGTGCAGCGCCCCACCCTGCGGATGGAACTTGCCGAGCAGGGCGATCGCCGCCGCGCCGACCAGGAGCGCGCCGATCAGCGGCGGCAGCCGGCGCGACCATCCGGCCGAGGCACCGAGCGCGAGGAAGGCGACGATCATCGGTGCGGCGATCCATAGGTCGTCGCGAACGGCGTACACCAGGCCCAGGCCGAAGCGCAGGAACACGCCCGCCACCATCCCCATCACGATCGGCATCGGCACGGCCTGCATCGCGCGCCGTACCCAGCCCGAGAGGCCCAGCACCAGCATGAGCAGTCCGGTAGCGAGGAATGCGCCGATGACCTCGGCCCAGCTGAGGTGGCCGAGCGCCGGGCCAACCAGCACGGTCCCCGGGATCGTCCAGAAGAAGACGAGCGGCTGCCGGTACAGCGTGCAAAAGAGCAGAGTGATCAGCCCGTTGAGGAAGAACGAGCCGAAGATCCACGACGACAGGTCGGACTCGCTCAGCCCACCACGCGCGCCGACGGCGAGGATGATCGCGACCGGCCCCGAGGCGGCGAAGATGAAGGCGATCACCGCGTTGGCGAGGTAGAGTCCGCCCGAATCGGCGACCATCTGGCGCAGTCCGGGCAGCGGCCTGCGGGCGGACTCGATCGGCATGGCGGGCTCCGGCGATGACGCGCGGGCCGATTGTGCCGCACTCGCATTCGGCCACGCAGCGCGCCGGCAAGGCGTCGGCGGACGAGCGTTCGACGTCCGGCTTATCGAGGGACTTCAGCCGGAGTGGCCTGGTTCGCTGGCCGCCGACATTACGTTGCACGGGACGGCAGCGCCCGGCATCTGGACCGATGCTCGGATCGAGCGCGCCACTTTGCAGGGCATCTCTCGAGACGGCCGCAAGCTGCAGGCGCCGATGCCACTCGCCTACTACGCGAGGCTGCGCTCCTCGGAGCTGGATGCGCTCGTCGCGTACCTACGAACATCGCCACCACCGGAGTGACTGCTCGTCTTCTGGCGCGTTCCGAGTCAGTCGACAGGCCCGCGTCGGGCAGATGTTGAATGTGGTTAAGGTTCGATTCGGGCGGTGCGCTCGCCGCCGCGGCAAGGACTGCACGGGTCTGAAGCTGCCCTTGGATCCGATCAGCGCAAGTGGCCGCAGTGGCTCGTTCTGCGCCGGTCGGAGGGCCTGCTCTCCGGTCGCTGACTGGTTTGTGGCGATCTACCGAGGCTTGCGATCGGCCGCCTGCCGCCGTTCCGGTCGGACGCCAGAGTAGTGCGAAGGCGGTCCTTCCTCGGCCTCGCGGACTCGGCGACTCCGGTGTTAGGGGGCAGTCGACGCTGGACCTAAACACAGCGCCGCGAAAGGCCGCGCCGCGATTGCTCTGCGGTGATGCCTCCGCCAAGTTGGAACGCAGTGCGGACACCTGCCATACCGTCTCGTGCGCCCTTCATCACCTCAGCCGGCACAGAAGGCGCTCCCGACGTTCCCCGCCTCCTCGATTTCTCGGCTGATGCTGCCAGGCTTTGCTTCGGCGCGTAGCATTGCCGGGGCCCCTGCATCGGCCTGCCAGTACTTCGCGACGCGGGGCGACACCCACGCAACAAGGAGACCGTCATGCCCAAGTATCTGCTGCAAGTGAACTACACAACCGAGGGAGCCAAGGGACTCATCAAGGACGGGGGTTCAAAGCGTCGCGCTGCCGCACAGGCGGCGGCCGAGTCGTTAGGAGGCCGGATCGAATCTATGTACTTCGCCTTCGGCGACACCGACGCCTACGTCATAGCCGACATGCCTGACCACGCGAGTACCGCGGCGATTACCCTCGCCCTCGGGGCCAGTGGAGCCGCGACCGGCCGCACCACCGTGCTCTTGACGCCCGAGGAGATGGATCAGGCGGCGAAGAAGACGCCCACTTACCGTCCGCCAGGGCAGTAGGTCACAGCATGGGATCAAGCGGCGCCTCAGCTCAAACGCTGGGCGCCGCAACGCTCGCCCTTGTCGCGCCGCCGCAGTGCGGAGAGATCACGGCGGCCGGCATCCCGGCGTTCTCCTGCGTCCGCACGCGCACCGTGGGGACAGCTACACCCTCGAGCGACCGCACCGCCTCGTCATCGCCCCCGAGAGCGTCGCCGAGACTATGTCCTGTTTGATGCTGGCGCAGTCGCAACAACGGTCATCGCGATCATCATTCAGCTTGTGGCGCGATGGGAAGTGAGCGGCCGGGGACATAGACAAGAGAAGGGCCGTCGGACATGGGTGACACGGCACGGCGTGCTGCAGTAGCTAGAGTGGCACTTTGAGCGACCGCTTTTGACTGCACACTGAATGACTGCTCTCGGCAGGTCTGCAAGTCAGCAGCGGGTTGGTTGCTCGCGCTCAGTCGGCTCGAGAGCGGGCGTTCGACCCCTAGACCCGCAGCCGATTTCGAAGACGGCTTTGCGGAGACTTACCTAGACCCGCATCCGGCCATGTCCGGACGGCTCGTCCGCGGCCAGCATGTACGGCACGCCCTCGGGCAAGGACATCAGCCACGCCATCGTGTGTGACGCCAGTAGAATCTTTGAGTACCGACGGTGATGGCTGGCACTGATTCGGAACGTAGCGGATCAAGGACCTCGCCACCGGGCCTCACCTGCTTCACCGGACGAGGTCTAAGGCACTGGTGCTGGAGATTGAGGAGCAACCATGAATCGAGAGATCCGCAGCGTGCTCGCGGTGGTAGCGGCCGCTCTCGCGCTGATCCCGCAGGCAGCTGCCGCGCAGTCCGCCCTGTCCAAGGCCCAGGAAGCCGTCATCGCGAAGAAGATCGCCCGCACCAGCGCGACCGAGAAACAGATGGTCGCGGGGTGGTCGGACGGCAAGAAGCTGGCGGAGTTCTTCTGTTCCGAGGCCGGCCTCAAGGAGATCGCCAAGCAGCACAAGGGAGCCGACCGCTTGGCCCTCGGCCCGGACGACGAGGGCGTGAAGAGGTTCAAGGTTGAGGGCAACCGGCGCGTGTCCGGCGACGCGACGGTGCGCATCGGCCCTAACTGGAAAGAACTTAGCTTCGACTGCGTACTGGATCCTGCGAAGGCGGTCGTCACGTCCTTCACCTATGCGATGAAGTAGCCGCGTCCCTGCGCGGCAGGGTGCTGGAAGGGATGTACGGGTGCGATGCTGCGGCTGGCTGTACCCGCCGGTGACTGATTCGTAGCCGTCCGTCTCGGAAGTCGGATGCCCGGTTTGGGTCGACATAGGACGGCCCCGTTCCCGAGTTCACTGCCGAAAAGCGGCATTCGCCGCAGCGCTGTCGGTGAAACAGCGCTTGTTTTCCGAAACGCAAAAGGAGACCTCCATGCCCACCATCGTCGCCCACCACAAGGTCAAGGATCAGAAACACTGGCTGGCCTCGCCCAAGCGCAAGGAATTCTTCGGACTGATCGGCGTGACGAACATCCGCACCTTCATCAACCCGACGGATCCGACCTCCGTGGCGTTGATGATGGACGTTCCCGACATGGAGAAGTTTGGCGCCGCGATGCAGTCCAAAGGCGCGGCTGATGCGATGGCCTATGACGGCGTGCTGCCCGAGACCGTGGTGGTGTGCATCGAAGCGTAGACGGGCGCCGCCGACCCGGCGGCCCGTTCTTGCGAACGCCGTGCGCGATCGGTGTCGGGTGGGCGCATCAGAGCGGCCTGGTTTTGCCGCGAAGATTGGTCTCCCAACTCCCGCCCGCCCCCGCACGGTTCGTCGGGCAGTGTTTGCCAGACGCTTGCCCGACGATCTGGGTCGGTGTTCACGGGTCAGGCGTCGATGCCGCCAAACGGTGGTCGGGTCATGGTGAATGCGGCCAGCCCATCGAGCGGACGTTGAGCGTCCGCTCTACGGCGATTCACACGGGCAGCGTCGACTTCCGGTTTGGGTCGGTTGCTCGCGCTCAGACCGTTTGGGAACGGGCGTTCGGCCCTCGCTAGACCCACGGTCGATTTCGACGACCGCTTCGTGGCGACCTACCTGGACCCGCATCCGGCCGTGAACAGTCGTTGGTGAAGGGCGGCTTCCAAGCATCTCACTTGCCCGTCCGCGTGTCGGCGGCGACCACGAGGCAGATCACCAGACGGTAGTCACCCAGAGGTGGGCGCGCTCCAGAGCGGTGGCGACGGGCGAACGGCACGAATGCAGACGCGGCCACTGGGTCGCGCCGCAGCGCCCTACTTCCTCGGCGGTGCGCTGGCGTCGGCCTCGAGCCAGCGCCGCAGTTGCCGATACACGCGGCGGCTGCTGAGCAGTTGCAGATGGCCGATCCTTCTGCCGATCCATTGGTTTTCGTCGGCAATGGCGAGTCTTCGCTTCGCGTCGTGATGCCGGCCGAGCGCACTGGCCAGAGGCACCAGCCCGTCGCCGATCAGCCGCGCTCGGACGCCGTCGGCGGAGCGGCCGGTCACGCCAGCGATTGCGCAGCACTGCACCCCCTGTGGCAACGGTACGGCCCGTCGCCGATCCGGGTGCGGCACAAATCGATCGACGCTGTCCCAGTCGTCGTCGAGCAGGTTGCCGTGGCGCAGGTCGGTGATGCCGGCGCTGCGCACGCGGCCGAGATGCGTAAAGGCGACCGTATACGGGCTGGCGCCGAACAGCACGTTGACCCAGGCCCCGCCGCGCTCCAGCGGCGCACCGTGATGCGGCGTGCCGATGAAGATCAGGCGGCGCAAATGCCCGAGCCATGATCTTCGGCTACGCCTCGCGTAGTGCACGGCGCTGCGGACAACCAGGCCGCCCATGCTGTGCCCGATGATCAGCAGACCTTCGACCGGCACCGGCCAGTGCCTGATCAGCGCTTCGAGCAGCGCGGCGAACTGCCGGCCGTTGGTCGAGATATGCAGGCCGCTGTTGTAGCGCAGGTACACCGGCGTATAGCCGATGTCCCGCGCCAGCGCCTGGCCATGGTCGTGGCCCCTGCGGGTCCATTTCCGATCGCTCATGCAAAGCCCGTGCACGAGCACGACCACCTTGCCGCTCGCTTGCGGCAGCGCACCGGCCAGCCCTTCGCGGCTCAAGCGAAGCGCCGCGCCGTCGTGTCTGAACTGCATCGCGATCGCTAGTGGGTTGCCGCTGCTTTCGAGGTAGTCGCCCAGTACACCGTTGAGCACCGCTACCACGGTCTCGCGACCGCGCCACGAGCTGCCGGCGCCGAGCAGCGGCTGCACGGCGGCCAGCGACAGGTCAAGGCCCGTGCCCACCAGGCGGGTGACGCCACGCACGCTGTTGTAGACGAGCCCCGTGATGCCGCGGGTCGGCGCGAACGTTGCCGTGCCCAGCGGGCCGGGCCGGCGCGCGATGTTGTGATGCATCGTCTCGACCAGGCGAGTTACCAGCATGGTCGCGTTGATGGCCAACCGGCTGGCACCACGCAGGTCGGCGTGCAGAGGTGAGTGCGCGGCAGAACGCGGAGTCGCCATCGGCACACTGTAAGGCCACACGCGGAGCAGCGGGCGCGCCGCATTGATGGCGGGCGCAAACGCGTCCCTCGATGGCCCGCGCCAATTCCTCGGCGAGCCGCCCGCGCAGAAACTGAGTGACTTGCCGCCGATCGCAGATTCAGATTGCCGGAGTTCTCGGCGCACTACACCGGCCTCGACCGAGGTCGCCTAGCGGGTTTCGGCGCGAAGTCGGTTTCCGGCCAACTGCTGCCGTCCGTGTGCTCTTGAGCCGACGTTGGCTACGACCGGTCATCGAGGTACAGCTGACATCGCTCGCCGCTTGAACGCTGCGCGGCGCGATCTTCACGTAAGCGCGCGGACCGGTGCATCTGATGTCTATCAGGGGCCAACGCAAGTGAAGCTCGATGCATTGCGTGTATCCCCTTGGCCATCGTACCTGGCGACTTTGGGGTAGGCACAAACCGGTCTTGAACCCGTGGGTTGTCTTTTCTCACCCAGCCAATAGGCGGTCACCTGGTCAGGTACTTTGCCTGTTTCAAACCACTTATCGATTTCCGTTAAGTAGTTTACAAATGATGGGCCGGGCCCACCAAAGCAATGTTCAACACCAGGCATCATGAATAAACGCACATCGTCAGACGCCGTCTTATCGTGTGCCAGCACATCTTCATAATATGCAGCCACTGCCGGCCCCGCAATTGCCGCGTCCGACCAGCCCGAGTAGATGATCATCTTGCCGCCACGTTCACGAAATTTGGATAGATCCGGATTGGTGGCATTCAGGATTTCGGCAGCATGTTTCATATCTTTTTTCAGATTGTCATAGTTGTAATTGACATAGCTCCAATTCGGGTCATTGAACACGAAGTAGCGCATGATGCCGTTACCGAACCCATAGAAAGCACTGGGTACGATCGGCGCTTCGAAACCGCCTACATCCACCCCGCCCTGAAACTCATTCAGGCTCGCCTGGTATTTAAGGCCCCCGGTCAACCAGCGCGACCAACCGCCGGGTGAAGCCTCACCCCCAAAGGGAAAGCCATAAAACAATGCATTCCCTTTCGAGTCTTTGGGGCCGTCATAGACAACCTTGACGGCCGCCAGTTGCGCCTTACTCAGGCAACCATCGATCTTGTCACCCTTGCATAGCAAAGTGCTGACATCAAACTTGCACTGCCGGGGATCGTTGAGGATGCCGTCCTTGATCCCGTCCTGCGCATCACACATCGCAAGGTACGATGACTCGATGAGCGCCTGCGCCTTGGGGTCAACCACGGCCTCCTGCAGATTATTCGGGTCCGGATACATGGCCCGGTTTATCTGTGATGCCTGCGCCGCAATTCCCGTGTAGTCATTGCTCGGTGCACCGGCAACGATGCCATCAAAGTCCTCTGGATAGCGTTGCCCGGCCATTAAGGCCTGTCTGCCCCCAGTCGAACATCCTGTGAAATAGCTGCGGCCGATGTCTTTCTGGTAATAGGCCTTGATGAGCGCCTTGGCTGTAAC
>CP070661.1:2619677-2673352 GCA_020355165.1 Burkholderiales bacterium | reverse complement strand
CTCGTACCAGACCAGCGTCTTGGCGCCGTACTCCTTCGCGAAGCCGTTAACGAAACTCTGCTTGTGCTCCCAGACTCGCTTGACGAGGTCCGCAGTCACGCCGATGTACAAGGTGCCATTTCGACGACTGGCGAGGATGTAAACGACGAACCGCTTTTCCATCGCCGATCAAAGACGCTGGGTCCCCGCCTGCGCGGGGACGACGCCCCCAGTCCCTTTCTCGCGCGCAACTCCTACCCCTTAGCCGCCCTACCCCCTCGCTGCCGCCACCACGCGCTCGGCGGCCTCGGCCATCGTGTCGGCGGAGATGATCGGCAGTCCCGAGTCGGCGAGGATCTGCTTTCCGAGCGCCTCGTTGGTGCCCTTCATGCGCACCACCAGCGGCACCTTCAGCGACACGGCCTTCGACGCCGCGACCACGCCCTCGGCGATCACGTCGCAGCGCATGATGCCGCCGAAGATGTTGACCAGGATCGCCTTCAGCTTCGGGCTGCGCAGCATCAGCTTGAAGGCCTCGGTGACCTTCTCGGTGGTGGCGCCGCCGCCGACGTCGAGGAAGTTGGCCGGCTCGCCGCCGAACAGCTTGATGGTGTCCATCGTCGCCATCGCCAGCCCCGCGCCGTTGACCAGGCAGCCGATGTTGCCGTCGAGCTGGATGTAGGAAAGGTCGTGCTGCGACGCCTCGACCTCGGCCGGGTCCTCCTCGTCGAGATCGCGCAGCTCGATGATCTCCGGGTGACGGAACAGCGCGTTGGAGTCGAAGTTCATCTTTGCGTCGAGCGCGACCACGCGGCCGTCGCCGGTCAGGATCAGCGGGTTGATCTCGGCCAGCGACGCGTCGGTCTCCCAGAACGCCTTGTAAAGCCCCTGCAGCACGGCCCGCGCCTGCGGCACCGAGGCCGCCGGCACGCCGATCTTCGCCGCCACGTCGTCGGCCTCGGCGTCGGTCAGCCCGCGCGCCGGGTCGACGAAGACCTTGTGGATCTTCTCCGGCGTCTTCGCCGCCACTTCCTCGATGTCCATGCCGCCTTCGCTCGAGGCCATCAGGCACACGCGCTGCGTGGCGCGGTCCACCACCATGCCGACATACAGCTCCTTCCTGATGTCGGCGCCCTCCTCGATCAGCAGCCGGCGCACCTTCTGCCCCTGCGGTCCGGTCTGGTGCGTGACCAGCTGCATGCCGAAGATGCTCGACGCATGCGCGCGCACCTCGTCCTTCGAGCGGGCGAGCTTCACGCCGCCGCCCTTGCCGCGGCCACCGGCGTGGATCTGCGCCTTGACCACCCACACCGGCCCGCCGAGCTGATCGGCCGCCTTCATCGCCTCGTCGACGCTGAAGCAGGCGACGCCGCGCGGCACCGCCACGCCGTAGCGCTTGAGGATCTCCTTGCCCTGGTATTCGTGGATCTTCATCTGCCCCGCCCCTCGGTGATTTGCTGCGTCTTCTCGCCCGCGCCCCTCGCCTGCGCCGGCCCGGCGTCCGACAGCCCGCTTCGGCCTTCGCGCCGCCGCGGCCGCTCGCCTCTTCGCTGATGATCCAGCCACTCGCGCTGACCGGAGTGCGCCGCCCGGCCGGACTGCGCCGGCGCATCGGCGATGCTCGGTCCGCTGCAGCGTGCCCGCCGCGGCTGCATCTCGTGCACCGGCCTGGTCACCTTGCGGATGCTCAGGGCCTGCGCGCGGCGCTCTTCCCCGAGGTCCGCCGGTCCCGCCTCGAGCGCGCACGGGCCGTCGTCGCGCGCGGATGCGCGCACGCAAGTGCTTCGCGTGTGGACCAGAGGGCGCGCGGGGGTGGCGGACATCGAGACGAAAGAAAACCGGGCGCAACCCTTGGAGATCGCCTGACCCGGCGCGCGGATGTTAGCACCGGGAGGCAGTCGGGCCGCCGGCTCGTGTCGTGTCGGCGGCAGCGGGAATCCGCCGGGGGTGTCGGTACTGCGCAGGCGGAGAAACATTGCGTGGCGTCGTTCCCGCACAGGCGGGAACCCAGCGGCTTTGCGTCGAAAGACACTGGGTCCCCGCCTTCGCGGGGACGACGACTGCACGATCGCCCGCATTCCGCCGCCGCTCTCCGAAAATGGGTCCCCGCCTGCGCGGGGACGACGGCCGATTGCACGATCGTCCACACTCCGCCGCCGTGCTGCGAAGGAAGACCGGGCTCCCCCTTTCGCAGGAATGACACGGTTCCTCCGCTATCGTCCGCACTCCGTCGCCGTCCGCTGCAGGAAGTCGAGCAGCACGCGGGCGGCGACGTCGGCGTCGCCGGCGGTCATCGTTTCCAGCGGGTTGTGGCTGATGCCGCCGTTGCCGCAGCGGACGAACAGCATGCACACGTCGGTGATGCGCGCCATCACCATCGCGTCGTGCCCCGCCCCGCTGGCCAGCCGCAGCACCGGGACGCCGGCCGCATCGATGCAGGCGGCCAGGCGATCCATCAGCCGCGGCGAGCAGGTTGCGCACGGCACGCGCATGGTCTGCGACAGCGACAGCTCGACACCGCGCCGGGCGGCGATGCGGGCGAACTCGGCGTCAAGGTCGGCGACCGCCGCGTCCCGGGTGGCGTCGTCGGCGGCGCGCACGTCGAGCGAGAACTCGCACTGGCCCGGCACCACGTTGGCGGCACCCTGCGGCACACCGGCCATCCCCACCGTGCCGACCAGCGCCTGCGCCGCATACCGCGGGTCGCCGCAGCGGCGCTCGACCGCCAGCACCATCTCCGCTGCGGCGGCGAGCGCGTCGCGGCGCATCGGCATCGGCGTCGTGCCGGCGTGGCTGGCCAGCCCGCGCACGGCGGTACGCTGCCGCACGTTGCCGGCGATCGAGGTCACCACGCCGACGGGCAGGCCGCGCTCGAGCAGCACCGGCCCCTGCTCGATGTGCACCTCGATGTAGCCGAGCAGGCGGTGCGGCTCGACGGCGCAGGCGGCGATCGCCTCCTCGGTGCCCGGCAGGCCGGCGGCGCACATCGCCTCGCGCATCGTGACCCCGTCGGCGTCCTTCTGCTCGAGCCGCGCGAAATCGAACTGCCCGACCAGCGCGCTCGAGGCGAGGAAGCTCGAGCGGAAGCGCAGGCCCTCCTCCTCGGCAAACGCGACCACGTCCAGATGGAACGGCAGCTGCTCGCCGCGCTGGTGCAGCTGCCTGACGACGACGATCGGCGCCAGGATGCCGAGCCGTCCGTCGAACCTGCCGCCGTGGCGCACCGTGTCGAAGTGCGAGCCGGTCATCAGCACCGGCGCCTCGGGGTCGGCTGCCGCATAGCGGCCGATGACGTTGCCGACCGCGTCGATGCGCACCTGCATGCCGGCTTCGATCATCCAGCCAGCGATCTCCGCGCCGGCGGTCTGGTGCGCGCGCGTCAGGTAGGCGACCGTCAGCGCCGAAGGATCGTCGCTGTGCCCGGCCAGCTGCTCGGCGAGCAGGATGATCTCGGTGCCGAAACTGCAATCGATCTGCTGTTCCATGCCTTGGGTCCGCGCCAGCGGCAGCCGGGGTCGACGCCGATATCGCAACCCGATTATTGCCCGCCGCGGCCCGCCGTCGGCCGCAGCCTTGCGCGCCAGCGGCCCCGGCTATGCTGCTCGCCGGCCAAGTCCAGACCGGAGGCAACCGTCCATGCACCTGCCCGACAACCCCGCGCACGCCTTCGTCCCCTACCCGGCCGCGCCGGTGGCGCACGCGGTCAGCGGACCGCTCGCCGGGCTGACCTTCGCGGTCAAGGACCTGATCGATGTCGCCGGCTATCCCACCGGCGGCGGCAACCCGCTGCTGCTGGCGGTCTCCGGCGTGAAGACGTCCACCGCGCCGACGGTGCAGACGCTGCTCGACGCCGGCGCCCGCTTCGTCGGCAAGACGCACACCGACGAACTGGCCTTCTCGATGAACGGCAAGAACGCCCACTTCGGCACGCCGGTGAACGGCGGGGCGCCGGAGCGGATCCCGGGCGGCTCGTCGAGCGGGTCGGCAGCCGCGGTGTCGAACCGCCTGTGCGACTTCGCTCTGGGCACCGACACCGGCGGCTCGGTGCGGGCCCCGGCCAGCCACTGCGGCCTGTTCGGCATCCGCCCGACGCACGGCCGGGTTTCGCTCGAAAGGTGCCTCGATCTGGCGCCGAGCTTCGACACCTGCGGCTTCTTCACCCGTGATGCGCCGACCTTCGGCCGCGTCGCCGACGTGCTGCTCGGCGCCGATGCCGCGCCGCTGCCGGCACCCGTGCGGCTGCTGCGACCGGTCGACGTATGGAACCTGCTGGCGCGCGAGGTCGCCGGCGCCCTCTCGCCGGCGCTGGCGCGCGTCGAGGCGGCGCTCGGCAAGGCGCAGCCGTGCGACGCCGCGCTCGAGTCGTTCGATGCGATGTACTGGGGCTTCCGCCACCTGCAGGGGCGGGAGGCGTGGATGGTCGACGGGCCCTTCATCGAGCGATTCGCGCCGCCGCTCGGGCCCGGCGTCGCCGAGCGCTTCGCCTGGGCCCGGCAGGTGACCGACGAGCAGGTCACCAGCGCCGCCCACTTCTGCGACAGGTACCGCGGCCACCTGGCCGACCTGCTGGGACGCGACGGCGTGCTGGTGATGCCGACGATGCCGGACGTCGCGCCGCTGCTGGCCGCCGACGAGAGCGAACTCGAGGCTTATCGCAACGCGGCGATCCGGATGCTGTGCATCGCCGGGCTCAGCGGCTTCCCGCAGGTGACGGTGCCGCTGTCATCGAGGCTGGGCGCGCCGCTCGGCATCTCGCTGCTCGGCCCGGCAGGAGCCGACCGCTCGCTGGTCGCCCTCGCCGGGAAGATTGCCGCAGGCTGATGCGCAAGCGATCGCGGCGGCCGCGAATACCGAATGCTTCGCGCCGTCGACTCGGCGTAGGCCGGGGCCCAAGTTTGCGACGCCGGACATCGGATCCCGGCCTTCGCCGGGATGGCGCGAGCCGGAGCAGGTTGTCCTTCATCGATCGGCGGCAGCCGAACGCCCTGGCCGGTTAACGGCAGCGGCCTGTACTGAAGGCGCGATCCCCGCCTGCTCGAGCATCGCGTGCAGCAGCACGTTGGCACCGGCTGTCAGGTGCTCGGGCTGCGCGTCCTCGATCTCGTTGTGCGAGATGCCGTCCTTGCACGGCACGAAGATCATCGCCGTCGGCGCGCGGCGGGCCACGTAGATCGCGTCGTGGCCGGCGCCGCTGACGATGTCCATGCACGACAGGCCGAATCGCCGCGCGCCAGCGCGCACCGCCTCGACCAGCCGCGGCGCGAAACCGACCGGCTCGAAGTACACGACCTGCTCGACGCCGGCCTGCACAGGGAAGCGCTGCGCCGCGCCGGCCACGGCCGCGCGCAGCGCCGCGTCCATTCGCGCCAGCCCCTCGTCGGTCGCGTGGCGGAAATCGACGGAAAAGCGCACCCGGCCGGGGATCACGTTGCGCGAATTCGGGAAGACGTCGACCGAGCCGACCGTGCCGCGGCCGTGCGGCTGCTCGCCCATCGCGATGGCGGTCACCTCCTGCATCAGGTGGGTGGCGGCGAACAGGGCGTCGCGGCGCAGCCGCATCGGCGTCGGGCCGGCGTGCGCCTCCATGCCGGTCACGGTGACGTCGTACCAGCGCTGGCCGAGCGCGCCGGTCACGGCGCCGATCGTCACCCCGGCATCCTCGAGGATCGGCCCCTGCTCGATGTGCGCCTCGAAGTAGGCGCCGAAGGCCGGCGCGCCGTCGGCCACCGCGGCGGGCGACGCCCCGGCGAAGCCGATCGACGCCAGCGCCTCGCCGACACTGATGCCGTCGCGATCACGGGCCGCCAGGGCGTGCTGCAGCGAAAAGGCACCGGCCCACACGCCGGAGCCCATCATCACCGGCACGAAACGCGAGCCTTCCTCGTTGGTCCAGATGCAGACTTCGATCGGCGCCGCGGTCTGCAGGCCGAGGTCGTTGAGCGTGCGCACCACCTCGAGGCCGGCGAGCACGCCGAAGTTGCCGTCGAACTTGCCGCCGGTGGGCTGGCTGTCGATGTGGCTGCCGGCGGCGATGGCGGCTCGCGCCGCGTCGCGGCCGCTGCGGCGGGCGAAGATGTTGCCGATCTGGTCGACCCGGATGCTGCAGCCGGCCTCGCGCGCCCAGCGCACGACGAGCTCGCGCCCCTGGCGGTCGAGGTCGGTCAGCGCCAGCCGGCACACGCCGCCCTTTTCGGTGGCACCGATCTGCGCCAGTGCCATTAGGGAGTCCCAGAGGCGCTGGCCGTTGACCGTCAGCCGCTCGAGCAAGCGTGGTGAGGAGTCGTTCATGCGGGATTCGCTCGCGGTGCAATGCCGCCGAGGTTAAACGCTCGGCGCGGCGACGCAAGACCACCGCGGTCAGTCGTCGTCGCGCCCGCCGACGACGCGGCGGATCACCTCGGCATCGAAGCCGCGCTGCGCCAGGAAGCGCATCTGGCGCGCCCGCTCGGCCGCGTCCGCCGGCGGCGCGTCGAACCGCTTGCGCCAGAGGTCACGAGCGCGCTGCAGCTCGGTGCGGCCGAGGCGGCCTACCGCCTCGCGCACCAGCGGATCGGCGACGCCGCGGGCGCGCAGTTCCTGCCTGACGCGGGCGGCGCCGTACCGCTCGCCGCGGCTGCGCGCCAGCACTTCGGTGAAGCGCCGGTCCGACAGCAGCTGCTTCGACTCGAGGTCGTCGAGCAGGCCGTCGAGCTGATCGCCAGACTCGGCATGCGGCGCAAGTTTGCGGCGCAGCTCGGCGCGGCTGTGCTCGCGCCGGGCCAGATGACCCAGCGCCCGGGCGAGCAGCGATCTGGCCCTGCGCGGGCGTCGCGGCGATGCGCTGGCGTCGTCGCCCACCGGCGATCGGACGGAACCGCTACTCGCCGCCCGCCGGTGTGGCGCGACCGACAACGCCGAGCGCCTCGCGAATCCGATTCTCGATTTCGAGCGCCATTTCCCGATGCTCCCGCAGGAACTCGCGGGCGTTGTCCTTGCCCTGGCCGACGCGCTCGCCGCCGTAGCTGTACCAGGCGCCGGACTTCTCGACGATGTTGTGCTCGGCGCCGAGGTCGAGGATCTCGCCCTCGCGCGAGATGCCCTCGCCGTACAGGATGTCGAAGGTCGCCTGCTTGAACGGCGGCGCGACCTTGTTCTTGACCACCTTGACCTTGGTCTCCGAGCCGATGACCTCCTCGCCCTTCTTGATCGAGCCGATGCGTCGGATGTCCAGCCGCACCGAGGCATAGAACTTCAGCGCGTTGCCGCCGGTGGTGGTCTCGGGGTTGCCGAACATCACGCCGATCTTCATGCGGATCTGGTTGATGAAGATCACCAGGCAGTTGGTGCGCTTGATGTTGGCGGTGAGCTTGCGCAGCGCCTGGCTCATCAGGCGCGCCTGCAGGCCGGGCAGGGAATCACCCATCTCGCCCTCGATCTCGGCCTTGGGCGTGAGCGCCGCCACCGAGTCGATGACGATCAGGTCGACGCTGCCCGAGCGCACCAGCGCATCGGTGATCTCCAGCGCCTGCTCGCCGGTGTCCGGCTGCGAGATCAGCAGGTCAGGCAGGCTGACGCCCAGCTTGGCGGCGTACTGCACGTCCAGCGCATGCTCGGCGTCGATGAAGGCGCAGGTGCCGCCGATCTTCTGCATTTCGGCGATGACCTGCAGCGTCAGCGTGGTCTTGCCCGATGACTCCGGCCCGTAGACCTCGACCACGCGCCCGCGCGGCAGCCCGCCGACGCCGAGCGCGATGTCCAGGCCAAGCGACCCGGTGGAGACGACCTGGATGTCGTGCTCGACTCCGCCGTCGGCGAGCCGCATGATCGAGCCCTTGCCGAACTGCTTCTCGATCTGCGCCAGTGCCGCGGCCAGCGCCTTCTGCCGCTCCTTGCTGTCTGCCACCAAACCGCTCCTTCCATCGTCCATCGCCGCCTCCGCTTGCCGTCGCAGTTCCGGCGCCAACCCTGTCCGCCGGATACTGAATGAAATTACAGTATCACTGTATTTTCATCCAGCAGCGGCGTCAAGCGGAATATTCTGGTCGGGCGGCCGTTCCTTGCAGCCGGCAGATGCGCCGCCTAGACTGGCCGCGAACGAATCATGCTGCGCGGCAACTTCTGGCGGCGACTGAGCCGCCCGGCGCCTGCCCAACCGGCGCGGAGCATAAATCAGTGCGAATCCTGATCGCCGAGGATGACGAGGTCCTGGCCGACGGTCTGTCGCGGTCGCTGCGCGCCGCCGGCTATGCGGTCGACGCGGTCACCGACGGCCAGACCGCCGACAGCGCGCTGGCGGCGCAGCACTTCGACGTGCTGATCCTCGACCTCGGCCTGCCGGGGCTTTCCGGGCTGGAGGTCCTGACCCGGCTGCGCGGGCGCAACTCGAAGATCCCGGTGCTGATCCTGACCGCCGACGACAGCGTCGAGCAGCGCGTCAGGGGCCTCGACCTCGGCGCCGACGACTACATGGCCAAGCCGTTCGCGCTGTCCGAGCTGGAGGCGCGGGTGCGCGCGCTGACCCGCCGCTCGTGGGCGGGCGCCCAGGCCGTGCTGCGCAACGGGCCGCTGGTGCTGGACCCGGCCGGCCGGGTGGCCACGCTCAACGAGCTGCCGCTCGAGCTGTCGGCTCGCGAGATCGGGCTGCTCGAGATCCTGATCAGCCGTCCGGGCCGGCTGGTGGGCAAGGAACAGCTGGTCGACCACCTGTGCGAATGGGGCGAGGAGGTCAGCACCAACGCGATCGAGGTCTACGTCCACCGCCTGCGCAAGAAGATCGAGCCGGGCGGCATCCGCATCGTCACCGTGCGCGGGCTCGGCTACAGCATGCAGCGCGTCGCCGAGCCCGGGGAGGGCACGGCCGGCGGCCCCGCGGCGAGCGCCGCCTGAGCGCCGGCCGGCTGCGCCCGTGCCACGCGCCGGCTGAAGCTGCGCCATGCCCGACCAGAGCTCACAGCAGCCGCCGCGGCCGGCCCTGAGCGCACCGACGGCGACAGCCCAGCGCTCGGCGCAGTTGGCGGTCAATCCGCTGCGCCGGCCCGACGAGCAGCGCTCGCTGTTCGGCGAGATTCTCGACTGGATGCTGGCGCCGCTGCTCGTGCTGTGGCCGATGAGCGTGACGCTGACCTTCGTGGTTGCGCAGGAGATCTCCAACCCGCCGTTCGACCGCCGGCTCGCCGAGACGGCCAGCCTGCTCGCCGACCACGTCGAGTTCGCGCAGGGAACCGTGCGTCTGCAGCTGGGCATCGACGTCAGCGAGGTGCTTCGTCCGGACTCGGCGGAGTCGACCTATTACATGGTGCTCGGCCTGCGCGGCGAGCTGGTCGCCGGCGACGCGGACATTCCCCTGCCGCCCGACGAACAGGCCGGCGCCGGCGCGCCGAGGCTGCGGTTCGACAAGATGAACGGCGCCGAGGTGCGGGTGGCCTACACCTGGGCCGAGTCGCCCGGCCGGCCGCCGGTGCTGGTGCAGGTGGCGGAGACGCTGGAGGCACGGACCCAGCTGGCCAACGAGATCATCCGCGGCGTGATCGTGCCGCAGTTCATCGTGCTGCCGGTGGCGGTGCTGCTGGTGTGGCTGGCGCTGACGCGCGGGCTGGCGCCACTGACGGCGCTGCAGGCGCGCATCCGCCACCGCCGGCCCGAGGACCGCTCGCCCATCGACGCCCGCGGCGCGCCGGAGGAGATCGCGCCGCTGGTCGAGTCGTTCAACGACCTGCTGGAACGGCTGTCGGCCAGCATCCAGGGGCAGAAGCGCTTCATCGCCGACGCCGCGCACCAGATGAAGACGCCGCTGGCCGGCCTGCGCATGCAGTCGGAGCTCGCCCTGCGGCAGACCGACCCGGCCGAGCTGCGGCGCAGCCTGCGGCAGATCGCCGCCGCCACCGGGCGGGCGACCCGGCTCATCAACCAGCTGCTGGCGCTGGCGCGCGCCGAGCACCGGGATGCCGACGCGCCGACGTTCGGAGTCGTCGACCTCGCCGAACTGACGCGCGACGTGGTCCGCGACTGGGTGCCGCAGGCGATCGAGCGGCAGATCGACCTCGGCGTCGACCTGACGGAGGAAGCGGCGCAGGTGATCGGCGCCCCGCTGATGCTGCGCGAGATGCTCGGCAACCTGATCGACAACGCGCTGCGCTACACGCCCGCCGGCGGCACCGTCACCGCGCGCGTGTCGCGCGCCGGGACCGACGTCGTGCTGGAAGTCGAGGACACCGGCCGCGGCATCGCCGAGACCGACCGGGCGCGGGTGTTCGACCGCTTCTACCGCGTGCTCGGCACCGACGTCGAGGGCAGCGGCCTCGGCCTGGCGATCGTGCGCGAGATCGCCGAGCGGCACGGCGCCGAGGTCAGCGTCGACACGCCGGCGCGCGGGCAGCAGCCCGGTTTTCCGGGCGTCCTGCTGCGGGTGCGCTTCACGCACACGCCGGCGGGCGGGCGGGCGCCGCGGCGATGAGGATCGGTGCGCGGCCGATTTGACCCTGCCACCGCGAACCGAGATAATTCGCGCCCTCCGCCCGCGGGCGGAGTCGTCTTGCCGGGCGGATTAGCTCAGCTGGTTAGAGCAGAGGAATCATAATCCTTGTGTCCGGGGTTCGAGTCCCTGATCCGCCACCACTTCCTGCACCTCGCCGACGAGCCGTCTGATGCGCATCGCTTCGTTGCTGGCCGGCGCGCTCGCCCTGGTCTTGTGCGCTTCGGCGCCGGCACAGATCGCGCCGCGCAAGATCCCCGACAAGGCGCCGTACGGAACCTACTCTCCGGCCGCCTTTCCCGGCGCCTACATCGACGGCAGGCTGATGCAGATGGCGCCGGGCGTGCGCATCGTCACGCCCAGCAACCGCACGGTGACGCCGTCGCAGGTGCCGCCGGGCACGCCGGTGCGCTATGAACTCGACGCGCAGGGCAAGATCCGCATGCTGTGGGTCCTGACCGCGGAGGAAGCGAGCAAGCGGTAGTCGCCGATGGCGAAGAAGCTGTACATCCGGACCTTCGGCTGCCAGATGAACGAGTACGACTCGGCCAGGATGGCCGACGTGCTCGGCGCCGCGCAGGGCCTGAAGGTCACCGACGACCTCGACGAAGCCGACGTGGTGCTGTTCAACACCTGCTCGGTGCGCGAAAAGGCGCAGGAGAAGGTCTTCTCCGATCTCGGCCGCGCGCGGGCGCTGAAGCGCCGCAAGCCGGGGCTGGTGATCGGCGTCGGCGGCTGCGTGGCCAGCCAGGAAGGAGCGGCGATCGTCGCGCGGGCACCGTACGTCGACGTGGTCTTCGGCCCGCAGACCCTGCATCGGCTGCCGGCATTGATCGAGCGCCGCCGCGCCACCGGCGCGCCGCAGGTCGACATCTCGTTTCCCGAGATCGAGAAGTTCGACGCCCTGCCGCCGCCGCGGGTCGACGGCGCGAGCGCCTTCGTGTCGATCATGGAAGGCTGCAGCAAGTACTGCAGCTTCTGCGTCGTGCCGTACACGCGCGGCGAGGAAATGTCGCGGCCGTTCGACGACGTGCTCACCGAAGTGGCCGACCTGGCCGACCAGGGCGTGCGCGAGGTCACGCTGCTCGGGCAGAACGTCAATGCCTACCGCGGCGCCATGGCCGACGGCGAGGCGGCCGACTTCGCGCTGCTGCTCGAGTACGTGCACGAGATCCCGGGCATCGAGCGGATCCGCTACACGACCTCGCATCCGAAGGAGTTCGGCCAGCGGCTGATCGACGCCCATGGGCGGCTGCCGAAGCTGGCGGGCCACGTCCACCTGCCGGTGCAGGCCGGCTCCGACCGCATCCTGGCGGCGATGAAGCGCGGCTACACGGTGCTGGAGTACAAGTCGATCGTCCGCCGGCTGCGGGCGGCGCGGCCGGACCTCTCGATCTCGTCGGACTTCATCGTCGGCTTCCCCGGCGAGACCGAGGAGGATTTCGAGCGGACGATCAAGCTCGCGCAGGAAGTCGGCTTCGACGCCAGCTTCTCCTTCGTCTACAGCCGCCGCCCCGGAACGCCGGCTGCCGACCTGGCCGACGACACGCCGCATGAGGTCAAGCTCGCCCGCCTGCAGCGCCTGCAGGCGGCGATCAACGACAGCGCGGCGCGGATCGGCGCCGCGATGGTCGGCTCGACGCAGCGGATCCTGGTCGAGGGCCCGTCACGGAAGAACGCCGCCGAGCTGATGGGCCGCACCGAGAACAACCGGATCGTCAACTTCGCCGTCGACGGACCGCCGGCGGCGTGGCTGGGGCGGCTCATCGACGTGCGCATCACCCGGGCGCTGCCGCATTCGCTGCGCGGCGAGCCGCTGCACGGCCAAGCGGCCGCATAAGCGCGAGTTCCCGCCCGCGTGGTCAGCCGATCCCCGTCCCGCCAGGTCCTGGCCTTCTCCGCCGACGCGGACAACAGCGAGCTGGCCAACGTCACCGGCGCGCTCGACGCCAACCTGCGGCAGATCGAAACCGAGCTCGAGGTGGCGATCAGCCGCCGCGGCCACCAGTTCCGCATCGCCGGGCCGCGCGCGCGCGCGCAGCAGGCGATCGACGTGCTGCAGTACTTCCTCGAACGCGCGCAGCGGCCGATCTCGGTCGACGACATCCAGCTGTACTTCGTCGAGCGCCGCGGCGGCGTGGTGGCGCCGCAGCCGGCCGAGGGCGAAGCGCTGCCGACGCTGCACACGCGGCGGCGCGAACTGCACGGGCGCACGCCGCGGCAGCGCGACTACCTCGCTTCGATCCTCGAGCACGACATCAGCTTCGGCATCGGCCCGGCCGGCACCGGCAAGACCTACCTCGCCGTGGCCTGCGCGGTCGACGCGCTCGAGCGCGACGCGGTCGAAAGGATCGTGCTGACGCGGCCGGCGGTCGAAGCGGGCGAACGGCTCGGCTTCCTGCCCGGCGACCTGTCGCAGAAGGTCGATCCGTACCTGCGGCCGCTGTACGACGCGCTGTTCGACCTGGCCGGCTTCGACAAGACGCAGCGTCTGCTCGAGCGGCAGACGATCGAGATCGCGCCGCTGGCGTACATGCGCGGGCGGACGCTGAACCAGGCCTTCGTCATCCTCGACGAGGCGCAGAACACGACGCCCGAGCAGATGAAGATGTTCCTCACCCGCATCGGCTTCGGCTCCAAGGCGGTGATCACCGGCGACGTCACGCAGATCGACCTGCCGCGCGGCACCGTCAGCGGCCTGATCGAGGCGCAGCACATCCTGCGCGGCGTGCGCGGACTGGGCTTCACCTACTTCACCGCGGAGGACGTGGTCCGCCACCCGCTGGTGGCGCGCATCGTCGAGGCCTACGAGGCGGCCGAAGCGCGCGGCGAGGCCGGCGAGCCGATGCGAGGCCGGCGCGGCCACGCCGGCTGATGCCCGCGCTGCGGCTTTCCGTCCAGGGGCATGCCCGCTTCCGCGGGCTGCCGGCGCGCGCCACCCTGGCGCGCTGGGTCGGGCTGGCGCTCGAGCGCGACGCCGACCTCACGCTGCGCTTCGTCGGAGCCGCCGAGGGGCGGCGCCTGAACCGCGACTACCGCGGCGGCGACCATGCCACCAACGTGCTGACCTTCGACTACGCGCGCGTGCCGGCGATCCATGCCGACATCGTGCTGTGCGTCCCCGTGCTCAAACGCGAGGCGCGTGAGCAGGGCAAGCCCCTGCGCGCGCACCTGGCGCACCTGGTCGTGCACGGCGTGCTGCATGCGCACGGCTACGACCACGATCGCCCGGCATCTGCACTCAAAATGGAGGCGGCCGAAGTGGCGATCCTTGCCCGCCTCGGCCTGCCCGATCCCTACCAGCTGCCGGCCGCCTAGGGGCAGGCTTCGCGCGGCCTTCGGAAATTACGGATCCGTGTTGACGGCGGGACCCGCGGCCCGCGCTCACCGATCGATATCGTGTCGATGTTGTGTGCCGCCGTGCTCGTGTATTCTGAATCGGTCTCCACTCGGGATGCGGCGGCGGCGTTGCGGCCGCACATCCGTGCCTGATGTCAGAACCTCCGCCTAGTCGCTTCACCGCATCGCAGAAGCGCAAGTCGATCCTCGAACGCCTGACCGCGTTCATCTTCCGCGAACCCGAAAACCGCGAGGAACTGCTCGAGGCCCTACAGGAGGCGCACAGCCGCAACCTGCTCGACGCCGACGCCCTGTCGATGATCGAGGGGGTGCTGCAGGTATCCGAACTGCGCGCCCGCGACCTGATGGTGCCGCGCACGCAGGCGGACATGATCGACATCGCCGAACCGGTCGAGTCCTGGATCAGCCGCGTCATCGAAACGGCGCATTCGCGCTTCCCGGTCTACGAGGGCAACCGCGACCACGTCATCGGCATCCTGCTCGCCAAGGACCTGCTGCGCTACTACACCGAAGAGGACTTCGACCTGCGCTCGATGCTGCGGCCGGCGGTGTACATCCCGGAGTCGAAGCCGCTGAACGTGCTGCTGCGCGACTTCCGCGCCAATCGCAACCACATGGCGATCGTCGTCGACGAGTACGGCGGCGTGGCCGGGCTGATCACGATCGAGGACGTGCTCGAGCAGATCGTCGGCGACATCGAGGACGAGTACGACTTCGACGAGGAGGCCGACAACATCGTCGTCGAGCAGGGCGACCGCTTCCGCGTCAAGGCGCTGACCGAGATCGAGGCCTTCAACGAGGCCTTCGGCACGACCTTCTCCGACCACGAGTTCGACACCATCGGCGGCCTGATCACCGACCATTTCGGCCGCGTGCCGAGGCGCGGCGACCGCATCGAGATCGACGGCCTGCGCGTCGAGGTGCTGCGCGCCGATGCCCGGCAGGTGCACCTGCTGCAGGTGAGCAGGCTGCCGAAGACCGTCGCCCGCGAGTTCGCCGAGAGCGCGGCGCGGCCGCCGCAGTGAGCGGGCGCGGGTCGAGACAGCGGCGATGAAGGGCCACGCGATCACCATCGTCGTGCTGCTGCTGGCGCTCGCCTGCTACGTCGCCGACCTGACCGGTCCGGGCCTGCTGCTGTTCTTCGTCGGCGCCGCGCTCGAGATCGTCTTCTGGCTGGACGCGGTGCAGCCGTCGCGGCGCTCCGCGGCGCGCGCGCTGGCGCGGATCGTTCCCCGCCGCTGAGGCGCGGCGCCGGCGCCCCCGGTGCACCGGCCGCGCGTCGCTAGACTGCGCGCGCCCCGAACCGACGGCCGCGCCCGTGCCGATCCCCCTGCTGCCCATCGCCCGTACCGCCCTGGCCGAGCGACCGCTGCTGCGCACTGCGCTTGCGGCCGCCCTGGGCGCCGCCCACGCGCTGGCCTTCGCGCCGTTCGACCTGCCATGGCTGCAGTGGGCGGCGCTGGCCGGCCTGTTCGCGCTCGTGCTGCGCACGGCCCACCCCCGCGAGGCGGCGCTCGGCGGGTTCGCCTTCGGGCTGGGCTGGTTCGGCGTCGGTGTGTCCTGGGTCTACGTCAGCATGCACGTGTACGGCGAGATGCCGGCGCCGCTGGCCGCGGCGGCCACGGCGGCCTTCTGTGCCTTCCTCGCCCTGTACCCGGCGCTGGCGCTGTGGCTGGCAACGCGCCTGGCGCGCGACCCGGTCTCGCGCGCCGTGCTCGCGCTGCCGGCCGCCTGGGCCGCTACCGAGTGGCTGCGCGGCGTACTGCTGACGGGCTTCCCATGGCTGGCGGGCGGATACGCGCACACCGACGGGCCGCTGGCCGGCTACGTGCCGGTCGCCGGCGTGCACGGCGTCACGCTGATCGCCGCGCTGACCGCCGGCGCCGTGGCGCTGATCCTGACGCAGCGACGTGCCGGCGCGCTGGCATCGGCCACGCTGGCCATGGCGCTGCTCGCAGGCGGCCAGGCGCTGCGCGCGATCGAGTGGACCGAGCCGGCCGGAGAACCGATCCGCGTGCAGCTGCTGCAGGGCAACGTGCCGCAGAACCTGAAGTTCGCCGACGGCGGCATGTCGCTCAGCGAGACGGCCTACCTGCCGCCGCTGCGCGATGCCGGCCAGGCCGACCTCGTCGTCCTGCCCGAGTCGGTGCTGCCGCTGCCGCTGTCGCACCTGCCCGATCGGGCGATCGAGGCGCTCGCCGACGTGCCTCGCCGCGGCGCAGCCCTGATCTTCGGCATCTTCATCGAGGAGCCGCGCGGCCAGTACTACAACAGCGCGGTCGGCCTGTCGCCCGGCACGGCGCCGCAGCGCTACAGCAAGCGGCACCTGGTGCCGTTCGGCGAGTTCATCCCCTACGGCTTCCGCTGGTTCGTCGACCTGATGCGGATGCCGATCGGCGACCAGCAGCGCGGCGAGCCGTACCAGCCGCCGATGCAGCTCGCCGGCCAGCGGATCGCGGTCAACATCTGCTACGAGGACCTGTTCGGCGCCGAGATCCGCCAGGCGTGGCGCGATCCGGCGCAGGCACCGACGATGCTGCTGAACCTGTCCAACCTCGGCTGGTTCGACGATTCGCTGGCGCTGCCGCAGCACCTGCAGATCTCGCGCCTGCGCGCGCTGGAAACCGGCCGGCCCGTCCTGCGCGCCACCAATACCGGCGCAACCGCGATCATCGACGCGCGCGGCCGGCTGCTCGCGCAGCTGCCGTATCTGAGCCGCGGCGTGCTGCGCGGCGAGGTGCGGGGCTACGCCGGCGACACGCCGTACCTGCGCTACGGCGATGCGCCGGCACTGGCGGCGATCGTGCTCGCGCTCGCCGGCGCCTGGCTCGTGCGCGTGCGCCCGCGTCGCAGCCGTTAAGATTCGCGGCCCGGGCACCGACGCCCGGCGGCAGCCACCGCCCGCCCTGCGATGATCACCTTCCAGGAATCCATCCTCCGCCTGCAGAACTACTGGAGCGAGCAGGGCTGCGCCCTGCTGCAGCCGATCGACCTGGAGGTCGGCGCCGGCACCTCGCACACGGCGACCTTCCTGCGGGCGATCGGGCCGGAGCCCTGGCGCGCCGCCTACGTGCAGCCGTCGCGCCGGCCCAAGGACGCCCGCTACGGCGAGAACCCGAACCGGCTGCACCAGCACCACCAGTACCAGGTCGTGCTGAAGCCCTCGCCGACCGACATCATCGACCTGTACCTCGGCTCGCTGCGGGCGCTCGGCATCGATACCCTGAAGAACGACATCCGCTTCGTCGAGGACAACTGGGAGAACCCGACGCTCGGCGCCTGGGGGCTGGGCTGGGAAGTGTGGATGAACGGCATGGAGATCACGCAGTTCACCTACTTCCAGCAGGTCGGCGGCCTGGAGTGCAGGCCGATCACCGGCGAGATCACCTACGGGCTGGAGCGGCTGTGCATGTACCTGCAGGACGTCGACAACGTGTTCGACCTCGTCTACACGACCTGGAAGGACCGCGGCGTCGACAAGGTGCTGCGCTATGGCGACGTGTTCCACCAGAACGAGGTCGAGCAGAGCCGCTTCAACTTCGAGGCGTCCGACCCGCAGCTGCTGCTCGGCCAGTTCAACCTGTTCGAGGCCGAGGCCAAGCGGCTGATGGCAGCCGAGCTCGCCCTGCCGGCCTACGAGATGGTGCTCAAGGCGGGCCACACCTTCAACCTGCTCGATGCGCGCGGCGCGATCAGCGTCACCGAGCGCGCCGCCTACATCGGCCGCATCCGCAACCTGTCGCGGTCGATCGCGCAGAGCTACTACGACTCGCGCGAGCGGCTCGGCTTCCCGATGCTCGGCGAGGCGGCCGGCAAGGAGGCCGCCTAGTGGCCGCGCCGTCGCTGCTGGTCGAGCTGAACACCGAGGAACTGCCGCCGAAGGCGCTGCAGGCGCTGTCGGAGGCGTTCGCCTCGGCCGTCGACAAGGGGCTGCGCGGCCGCAACTTCCTCTCGCCCGGCAGCGCGACCACCGCGTTCGGCGCGCCGCGCCGGCTCGCCGTGCACGTGTCGGCGGTCGCGGCGCGCTCGCCCGACCAGCCGTTCCGGCAGAAGCTCGTGCCGGTGTCGATCGGCCTCGACGCGCAGGGCAACCCGACCCCGGCGCTGCTGAAGAAGCTCGCCAGCCTCGGCGCCGACGTCGACCACCGCCTGCTCAGGATCGACAACGACGGCAAGCAGGACGTGCTCGTCTACCAAGGCACCCGGCCCGGCACCGACCTTGCCGAGGGCCTGCAGGCCGCACTCGACGAGGCGATCGCCCGGCTGCCGATCCCCAAGGTGATGAGCTACCAGCTCGGCGACGGCGCCACCACCGTGCAGTTCGTCCGCCCGGTTCACCGCCTGCTCGCGCTGCACGGAGCCGAGGTCGTGCCGGTCGGCGCGCTCGGCCTGACGGCGGGGCGCGAGACCTTCGGCCACCGATTCCACGCCAGCGGGCCGCTGGCGATCCGCGACGCCGACAGCTACGCGCAGCAACTCGAGGACGAAGGCAAGGTGATCGCCTCGTTCGGGCGGCGTCGCGCGCGCATCAGCGAGCTCGTCACCGCGGCGGCCGGCCGGCTGGGGGCGCAGCCGGTGATGCCGGGCGAGCTGCTGGACGAGGTCACCGCGCTGGTCGAATGGCCGGTCGTCTATGCGAGCCAGTTCGAGCGCGAGTTCCTCGACGTGCCGCAGGAGTGCCTGATCCTGACGATGCAGCAGAACCAGAAGTACTTCGCGCTGAAGGACGACGCCGGCCGCCTGCTGAACCGCTTCCTGCTGGTCTCGCACCTGCAGACCAGCGACCCGTCGGCGATCGTCGCCGGCAACGCGCGCGTGGTGCGCGCGCGGCTGGCCGATGCCAAGTTCTTCTTCGACCAGGACCGCAAGCGCACGCTGGAGTCGCGGCTGCCGCTGCTGGCGAACGTGATCTATCACGCCAGGCTGGGTTCGCAGCTGCAGCGCGTCGAGCGGATCACCGGCATCGCGGTGGAGATCGCCAAGATGCTGGGGGTCGACCGCACGCACGTCGAGCGCGCGGCGCGCCTGGCCAAGGCCGACCTGCGCACCGACATGGTCGGCGAGTTCCCGGAACTGCAGGGCCTGATGGGCCGCTACTACGCGCAGCACGACGGCGAGCCGGCCGACGTCGCCAGCGCGATCGAGGAGCACTACCGGCCGCGCTTCGCCGACGATGCGCTGCCATCGTCGGCGGTGGGCACCTGCGTGGCGCTTGCCGACAAGCTGGAGACGCTGGTCGGCCTGTTCGGCATCGGCGAGAAGCCGACCGGCGACAAGGATCCGTTCGCCCTGCGCCGGCACGCGATCGGCGTGCTGCGCATGCTCAGCGAGAAGCGGCTGCCGCTGGCGATCGGCGATCTGCTCGCCGTTGCCGAGCAGTCGTTCAACGGCCTGAAGACGTTCAAGCCGGCGGCGGCCGAACTGACGGCTTTTCTCCACGACCGGCTGCGCGGCCTGCTTCGCGAGCAGGGCTTCAGCGCCAACGAGGTGGAATCGGTGGTGTCGCAGGCGCCGCCGCGGATCGACGACGTCGCCGAGCGGCTGTCGGCGGTGCGCGCCTTCATGCAGCTGCCGGAGGCCGAGAGCCTGGCGGCGGCCAACAAACGCATCGGCAACATCCTGAAGAAGTCCGCCGGTGCCGCGCCGGCGGTCGATGCCTCGCTGCTGTTCGAACCCGCAGAGAAGTCGCTCGCCGATGCGTTCGCGCAGATCTCGCCCCGGGCGCAGCAGCTGTTCGACGCCGGCGACTACTCGGCGAGCCTGCAGGCGCTGGCGCCGCTGAAGCTGCCGGTCGACAGGTTCTTCGACGACGTGATGGTCAACGTCGACGACGAGAAGCTGCGCGCCAACCGCCTGGCGCTGCTGGCGAAGCTGCGCGGGCAGATGAACCGCGTCGCCGACCTGTCGCTGCTCGCCGCTGGATGAAGGAAATCGGGGTCAGAGTCGAATTTCCGGCCCTGCCTGCCGGTTGCGCCGAAATTGGACTCTGACCCCGATTTCTCGCCGATTCCGTGAACTACCTGCGCTCGGCGATCTACCTGCTGGCACTCACGGCGACGGTGATCCCGTGGGCGCTGGTGGTGCTGGCCGCCTACGTGACGCCGGTGCCGACGCGCTACCGGCTGTGCACGATGTGGACCCGATTCGCCATCGCCACGGCACGGCGGATCTGCGGCATCAGCTGGCGCGTCGAAGGCTGGGAGAACCTGCCCGACGGGCCGGCGATCCTGCTGCCCAAGCACCAGTCGACCTGGGAGACGTTCTGGCTGCCGTCGTACGTGCCGCGGAAGCTGACCTTCGTCTACAAGCGCGAACTGCACCTGGTGCCGTTCTTCGGCTGGGCGATGGCCTCGCTGCACATGATCAACATCGACCGCAGCCGCGGCCAGGACGCCTTCGAGCAGGTGGTCCGCCAGGGCACCGACCACCTTCGCGACGGCTGGTGGATCGTCATCTTCCCCGAGGGCACGCGCACGCCGCCCGGCTCGACGCGCCGCTACAAGACCGGCGGCGCCCGCCTGGCGGTGCGCACCGGCACGCCGGTGGTGCCGATCGCGGTCAACAGCGGCGAGGTCTGGCCGCGCCGTGCCTTCCTCAAGGTGCCCGGCGAGATCACGATCTGCATCGGCAAGCCGATTTCGACCGAGGGCAGGACCGCCGATCAGGTCGGCTCGCTCGTAGAATCCTGGATCGAGACGCAGATGCGCCGCCTGGCTCCGCACCGCTACAGCGGGCCGTACGTGGGCGCCAATCGGGCCGAGCCGAAGAACCGCGACAGTTCCGCCAGGGCGATTTGAAGCGCGCCGCGCCATTGAAAGGACAGCAGCTGACGCTGCTGTTCGACCAGCCGCCACCCGGTCCGCCTGCCCGACCTTCACCGCCGGCCGCGCCGGGCACGCGGCGTCTCGCGCTCGGCACCTTCGCCGTCGACTACACGCTGCGCCGCGCCCGCCGTCGCTCGATCGGCTTCACCGTCGACGATCGCGGTCTCACCGTCGCGGCGCCGCGCTGGGTCAGCCTCGCCGAGATCGAGGCGGCGATCGCCGAGAAGCAGCGCTGGATCCATCGCAAGCTGGCCGAGTACCGCGACTGGCGGGCGCGCCAGCCGGTTCATGGCGCCAGCTTCGTCGACGGCGGCACGGTGCCGCTGCTTGGCCGCCCGCTGACGCTGCGCCTGCGTCCCGCTGCGCGATGCACGGACCGCGCCGGCGAGGCGGAACTGCACCTCGCCCTGCCGGCGTCGGCCGGCGAAGCCCAGGTACGCGACGCGGTGCTGTCGTGGCTGCAGGCGGAGGCACGCCGGGTGCTCGGCAGCCGCCTGCAGCTGCTGGCGGCGCGGCAGCAGGTGCAGCCGCGCTCATGGTCGCTGTCGTCGGCGCGCACGCAGTGGGGCACCTGCACGCACGACGGTCACATCCGCCTGAACTGGCGGCTGGTGCACTTCCCGCTGCCGGTGATCGACTACGTGGTCGCGCACGAACTGGCGCACCTGCAGGAAATGAACCACGGCCCGAGCTTCTGGCGGGCGGTCGGCCGGCTGCTGCCGGGCTTCGAGGCGGCGCGCGACGAGGTGCGCAAGCTCGACCTCGCTGCCCTGCCGATCTGAGGCCGGGACCGGTCGGCGCGCCACCGCCGGGCCGCCCCTGCTGCGGTACGCTGCCGGCTGCCGTCAACCTGCGAGGAGCGCAATCGACATGAGGATCCTGCACACCATGCTGCGCGTCGGCGACATGCAGCGCTCGATCGACTTCTACACGAAGGTGATGGGCATGCAGGTGCTGCGCACCACCGACCGGCCGGAGCAGAAGTACTCGCTCGCCTTCGTCGGCTACGGCGACGAGCACGAGCACGCGGTGCTCGAGCTGACCTACAACTACGGCGTCGACAGCTACGACCTCGGCACCGCCTACGGCCACATCGCCATCGCGGTCGACGATGCCTACGCCGCCTGCGAGAAGATCCGGGCCGCCGGCGGCAGCGTCACCCGCGAGCCGGGACCGGTGAAGGGCGGCACGACGGTGATCGCCTTCGTCACCGATCCCGACGGCTACAAGATCGAGCTGATCCAGACGCGCCGCTGAGCGACGCGCCGGCAGCGGACCCCGCTCGGGCGCCCTTCAGGCCTGCACCGGCGAGGCTGCCGCCCGCTGCGCCAGCGCGACGAACGACGCGACCGGCAGCGCCTCGGCGCGCGCGCCGGGATCGACGCCGCAGTCGCGGATCGCCGCCTCGTCGAGCATCCGGGCCAGCGCGTTGCGCAGCGTCTTGCGCCGCTGACCGAAGGCCGCCGCCACCAGGCGCGCGAAAACCTCCGCGTCGACCGCCGGCAGTTCGCCGGCGGGACGCGGCAGCAGCCGCACGATCGCCGAGCTGACCTTCGGCACCGGAGAGAACGCCCCGGCGGGCACGACGAACAGCCGCGCCACCCGGTAGCGGAACTGCAGCATCACCGACAGCCGCCCGTAGTCGCGGCCGCCGGGCGCAGCGACCATCCGGTCGACGACCTCCCTCTGCAGCATGAAGTGCTGGTCGCGCACGCGCGGCGCGACCGGCAGCAGCGCGAACAGCAGCGGCGTGCTGATGTGATAAGGCAGGTTGCCGACGATGCGCAGCGGCCGCCCGTCGGCCGCCGCCAGCGCCGGCCAGTCGAGCGCCAGCGCGTCGCCTTCGACGAGCGTCAGCTGCGCGGCGGCGAAGCGGCTGCGCAGCCGGGCGGCGAGATCGCGGTCGATCTCCACCGCCGTGATCGACCCGGCGCGCTCGACGAGCGGCGCGGTGAGCGCGCCCAGCCCCGGCCCGATCTCGACGATGCGGTCGCCGGGTCGCGGCTCGATCGCCGCGACGATCCGTTCGATGTAGTGCGCGTCGTGCAGGAAGTTCTGCGAGAAGCGCCGACGCGCGCGATGGCCCTGCATCAGCGCGGCGCCTCGCGCCGGTGCCACCACTCGCGGAACTCGCAGCAGCGGCCATCGGGCGAGAAGCGCGCCGCCAGCACGCCGTCGAGCTCGACCAACGACCCCAGCGGCAGGCGCACGAAGCTTGCCTGCCAGCGCGCATAGCCGATCTGAGCGTCGACGCCCACCGCCTGCGCGGAAAACGTGACGTCGCGCTGGCTGGCCTGCGCGCCGTCGGCCCAGTAGCGCCTGATTGCCTCGCTGCCCAGCATCGGCGGATCGAACGGAGTCTCGTGATAGGCGGCATCGTCGGTGAACAGCCGCACCGCGGCCGCCGGGTCGCGGTCGATCCAGGCCTCGCCGTAGCGGCGCAGCCAGGCGGCGAACGCCTCGAGGCCGATCATGCCGGCGCGGCGGCGCGCGACGCGAGCTCGCCGGCCAGCGCCAGCGCGGCCTTCATGCTGCCGGCGTCGGCGGTGCCGGTGCCGGCCAGATCGAGCGCGGTGCCGTGGTCGACCGACGTGCGCACGAGCGGCAGGCCGAGCGTGACGTTGACGCCGTGACCGAAGCTGGCGTGCTTGAGCACCGGCAGTCCCTGGTCGTGGTACATCGCCAGCACCGCGTCGAAGCGCGACAGCATGGCCGGCACGAACAGGGTGTCGGCGGGATACGGGCCGGTGGCGTCGATCCCGCGCGCCCGCGCCGCCGCCAGCGCCGGCGCGATGACTTCGATCTCCTCGCGTCCGAGGTGGCCGCCCTCGCCGGCATGCGGGTTCAGCCCCGCGACGGCGATGCGCGGCTGCGGCAAGCCGAAGCGGGTCCGCAGATCGTGCTGCAGCACGTCGAGCGTCGCGGCCAGCCGCGCGCCGGTGATCGCGCGCGCGACCTCGGCCAGCGGCAGGTGGGTGGTGGCCAGCGCGACGCGCATGCCGCCGCCGACCAGCAGCATCACCACATGCCGGGCGGCGGTCCGCTGGGCCAGGTACTCGGTGTGTCCGGTGAAGGCAACGCCGGCGTCGTTGATCACGCCCTTGTGCACCGGCGCCGTGGCGATCGCCCGGTAACGCCCGCTGCGGCAGCCGTCGATCGCCGCATCGAGCGTCCGCAGGACGTAGCGCGCGTTACGCGCATCGAGGCGCCCGGCGACGACCTGCGCCTCGGCGGCGAAGTGCTCGATGCCGACCGACGGCGGCAGCGGCCAGCCGACGCCGGCCGACAGTGATGCCCGCTGCAGCAGTTGCCGGTCGCCGAGCAGGACCACCGGCAGCGCCGACGCGGCGGCGGCAGCGACCGAGATCTCCGGGCCGATGCCGGCCGGTTCGCCGGTGGTGATCGCGATCGGCGCGGTCACGACACCAGGGACGACTGCAGCACGGGCGGGCCGCCGCGTCGCCGGCAATGCGCACGGCTAGGCTTCGTCGAGGCGGTACTCGACATAGGTGCGGTCGCGCAACTGGCGGATCCACTCCAGGTACGCCTCCTCCCCCTTGCGGTTGCGCAGCGCCTGCCGCGCCGCCAGCCGGTTGCGCTCGATCGGCGACTCGTCGGTGCGCCGCTCGAGAACCTGGATCAGATGCCAGCCGAAAGGCGACTGCACCGCCTCACTGACCTCACCGGGCTTGAGCAGCGCCATCGCCCGCTCGAACTCCGGCACCGTGTCACCGGGATACAGCCAGCCGAGGTCGCCGCCGCGGGTGGAGCTTGCGTCCACCGAATGCAGCCGCGCCAGCTGGCCGAAGTCCTGGCCGCCCCTGACGACGCGCTCGCGCAGGTCGAGCAGTCGGCGCCGCACTTCGGCCTCGGGCGTCAGGTCGGACACGCGCAGCAGTATGTGCCGGGCGTGCGTCTGCTCCACCGGGCCGGTCGCCAGCCGCCCCTCGGTGGCGTCGCGTCGCCCGACCAGCTTCAGGATGTGAAAGCCGCCGGGGCTGCGCACCAGCGGCGCCAGCTCGCCGGGCTTCAGATCCTTGATCGCGTCTAGAAACAGCGTCGGCAGCCGCTCGGCGGTGCGCCAGCCGAGCGAGCCGCCCGACAGCGCTTCCGGCGACGCGGAGTTGCTGGCAGCCAGGCGCGCGAAGTCGGCGCCGCCGCGCAGCTGGGCCACCAGGTCGTCGGCCTGCCGCCGCGTGGCCTCGATGCGCTCGGTCGAGGCGTTGTCCGGCACGCGCAGCAGGATCTGCGCCACGTTGTACTCGACCGCGCCGGCCGCCACGCCGGCCTGCTCGGCGAGGAAGTTGTCGATCTCGCCTTCGGTGATCTGGATGCGGCTGTCGACCTCGCGGTCGCGCAGCCGGGTGATGACGATGTCGTCACGCACGTCCGTACGGAAGCGCGCAAAGGAGACGCCCTCCTGCTCGAGGCGGTCGCGGAACTGCGGCAGGCTCATGCCGCTCTGCTCGGCGATGCGCGCCATCGCCGCGTTCACCGTCGCGTCGTCGACCCGTACGCCGGACTCCCTCGCCAGCTGCAGCTGCGCCCGGTCGACGATCATCCGCTCGAGCACCTGCCGGCGCAGCACGGCATTGGACGGCAGGTTGATGTTCTGCCGGCGCAGCTGCGCCTGGGCGATCCGCGTGCGCGCATCGAGCTCCGACTCGGTGATCGCCTCGTTGTTGACGACGGCGACGATGCGGTCGAGCGGCTGCGGCGCCGGCCTCGCCGCCGGCGCAGAGACCTGCGCCGCGACGGATGCGGTCCACGCGGCCGCCAGCAGGCCAGTGCAGACAATTCGTTTCAGCACGGTGACGGTCCTATTCATAGTCCTCGTAGCGCCCGATCGACCTCTGCCGCACGTCGATCGGCTGGTAACCGGGAATGCTACGCCGCAGCTGGTCCATCAGGCCGGTGCCGATCGAGGCGACGCCGTTCAACTGCAGCTGGAACAGCAGCGAAGTGGTTCTGCCCTCGCCGATGGTGACGAAGCTCTGCCCGACCAGGCGCACGGCCCAGCAGTCGTCGCGGTACTCGAAGCCGGCGAGCAACTCGACCCACTGCGCGTCGCGGATCGAGTAGTTGGCGCGGCCGACACCGTACCAGCGCGCGGCGATCGGCCACTGGGCGGCGACGTCGACCTGCTCGATCTCGTCGAGCTTGTAGCGGTAGGCAACGCCGATGACCGAGCCGGCGCGCGGCTGCCAGCGAAGCGCCGCCGAGGCACGCACCAGACGGCTTTCCAGCGTCGAGTGCTGAACGTACAGGTCGGTGATCCAGCCGCTCGCGATCACGCCGCGCAGCTCGAACAGCAGGTCGGACTCCGAGCCGGTGCTCGCCGTGCCGCCGGGCAGCGTGACCTGCTCGGAAGAGAAGTAGAAGCGCTGGCCGACGGCGCCGCGCAGCCGCTCGACGCCGCTCGCCGGGTCGAGGATCCGACCGACCAACGCGGCCGTCAACTGGTTAGCCTCGCTGACGCGGTCGAAGCCGGAAAAGCGGTTCTCGCGGAACAACTGCGTGAAGTTGAAGTCCGCCTCCGCGGTGTCGAACACCGGCAGGCTCGACTGGTCGCGGTAGGGGATGTAGGCGTAGAACAGGCGCGGCTCCAGCGTCTGCACCGAGGCTTCGCCAAACCAGCGGCCGTCGCGCTCGAAGATGAGGCCGCTGTCGACCGAGGCGATCGGCAGGCTGCGGCTCGGCCGACGGTCGGCGCGTGCCGGGTCGTCGAGGTCGTACCAGGTGCCGAGCCACTGCACGCGCGGCACGAGGAAGTAGCCGGGGGCACGCAGCGGATAGGCGACGGTCGGGTTGACGACGAACCGCGCGCCGCTCTCCAGCGTCGGGTGGTCGAAGTACGTCGCGTCCATCATCACGCCGGCATCGAAGCCGGCGAACCTCGGCGCCCAAGCGGTGAGCGACAGCTGCGGCACCCGCTCGTAGGGCTTGATCACCGGCTGGTTCGGGTCCTGCAGCGTCTGGTTCTGTTCGACACGCGCAAGAACGCTCCAGTTGCGCTGCGCGTAGCGGACGAACGCCTCCTGCGGCAGGACCAGCCGCGAGGCGCCGGCGATGGTGCGCGCGTAGTCGGCCGGGACGTTGTCGTCGGACGCGCGGCTGTAGTCCACGCCGCCGGTCAGGCCGGCGGCGTTGTCGTAGGTGTGACGCACGGACAGGTAGCTGCGCGCTTCCTCGGTGACTCGGTCGTACGGGACCAGGTCGTACTCGACGGTGCCGCTGAAGTTCGGCTGCAGGTAGCGGAACTCGGTGCCGATCAGCACGCCCCGCTTGCTCATCAGCCGCGGCGAGATCGTCGCGTCGTAGTTCGGCGCGATGTCCCAGTAGTAGGGAACCGTGGCCTCGACACCGAGCTTGCTGTTGATCCCCAGAGACGGGGTCAGCAGCCCGCTGCGTCGGCGGTCGCTGAGTGGAAACTGGAAGTACGGCGAGGCGAAGATCGGCACGCCCTGGAAGTGGACCGACGCGCCGTTGGCCACCCCCACCTCGTCGGCTCGGTCGATGGTGAGCCGGCGCGCCTGGATCCACCACGAGTCGTCGCCCGGGGCGCAGGTGGTGTAAACGGCGTCCTCGAGACGCAGCCGGTCGCCCTCGAGGAACTCGATCCGGCGCGACGTGCCACGACCACTGTGCGGCGCGTAGGTGAAGCCCGCGTCGGGCATGGCGCCGGTACGCGCGTCGATCTTCAGCGTCAGGCTCGGACCGAAGACGGCGACGCCGTCGCGGAAGACGCGCACGTTGCCGGTCGCCTCGATCTCGTCGGTGACCACCGTGTAGGTGATCTGCTGGCCGCGCAGCACGAGGCCGCCGCGGCGGATCTCGGCGTCGCCTTCGAGAGCCAGGCTTTCGTCGATCTCACCGCTGACGCGGTCGGCGCGCACGTAGGCGGCGCCCTCGGCCGCCGGCCGCCCTCGGCTCTCGCCGAGTGCGCGCTCGAGCCGCAGGCGGAGTTCGTCGGCACGGGCGCCCGCCGCCCAGATCGTCAGGCACGTCGCGAGCGCAAGCGGAAGGCGAAAGGGTCGCAATCGGGGCAACGGCCGCGCGTCGGTCATCAGCCGCGACAGGCGGCGCGACAACGCGTGGCTATTATAGGAACCGTGCATTTCGAACCGGCGAGTCTGCTCTGCGAACAACGTTCGGCCAGGCCGCGAATTGGGCGAACCCTCGCGGGCGCCGCCAGCAGAACGTGACCGCGACGGGCGACCCGCGCCTGCTGGCGCTGAGCGGCTGGCTGGCGGGCCTGCCGCGCGCGCTCGGCCTGCAGCCCGATTCGCTGCGTCCCGCCTCCGCCGACGCCAGCTTCCGGCGCTACTTCCGCCTCGACGCACGGGGCATCGAGGGCGGCACGGCGATCGCCATGGATGCGCCGCCGCCGCAGGAGGACACGCGGCCGTTCGTGCACGTGGCCGCCCTGCTGCACCAGGCGGGGCTCAATGCGCCGCGCGTGCTGGCGCAGGATCTCGCGCAGGGCTTCCTGCTGCTGACCGACCTCGGCAGCACGACCTACCTGGCGGCGCTGGACGAGGACAACGCCGACGAGCTGTTCGAGGCCGCCACGGCGGCGCTGGTCCGCTGGCAGCTGGCCAGCCGCGCCGATGTGCTGCCGCCGTACGACGAGGCGCTGCTGCAGCGCGAGCTCGACCTGTTTCCCGACTGGTATCTGGGCCGCCACCTCGGCCTGGCGCTGAACCCGTCGCAGCAGCAGCTGCTGCAGGCGGCTTCGCGGCAGCTGATCGACGCCTGCCTGGCGCAGCCGCGCGTATTCGTGCACCGCGACTACATGCCGCGCAACCTGATGGTGACTTCGCCGACGCCGGGGATCCTCGACTTCCAGGATGCCGTCTTCGGCCCGATCGCCTATGACGTCGTGTCGCTGCTGCGCGATGCCTTCGTCTCCTGGCCGGAGGAGCGCGTGCTCGACTGGACGATCCGCTACTGGGAGCGCGCCCGGCGCGCCGGCCTGCCGGTGGAGCCGGATTTCGCCGACTTCTATCGTGCCTTCGAGTGGACCGGACTGCAGCGGCACCTGAAGGTGCTCGGCATCTTCGCCCGCATCAACTACCGCGACGGCAAGCCGGATTACCTGGCCGACACGCCGCGCTTCGTCGCCTACGCCCGCGCGGTCGCCCGCCGCTACCAGCCGCTGGCGCCGCTGGCCCGCCTGCTCGACGAGGTCGAGGGCGTGAAGCCGCGGGCCGGCTTCACCTTCTGAATTGCCGGCCGTGATCGCGCCTGCGCCGTCCGCTCGCCGCCGGGGCACGCCGCGGCAGCCCGTGCGGCGTCCTGTCGCCGGCCGCCGCGGCGCGGCGATCGAGCCGGGCGGCGCGCCAGCCGCGGGCCGCGGACTCGCTCGATGAGGGCGCTGCTTTTCGCCGCCGGCCGCGGGGAACGGATGCGGCCCCGCTCGGACACCACCGCCAAGCCGCTGCTGCGCGCCGGCGGCCGGCGGCTGATCGAGTGGCAGATCGAGGCGCTGGCACTCGCCGGCGTGCGCGAGATCGTGATCAACACGGCGCACCTGGCGCAGCAGATCGAGGACACGCTCGGCGACGGCAGCCGCTACGGGCTGAAGCTGCGTTACTCGCGCGAAGGCGACCGGGCCGAGGATGCGCTGGAGACGCTCGGCGGCATCGTGCAGGCGTTGCCGCTGCTCGGCGCGGCGCCGTTCATCGCCGCCAGCAGCGACATCGTCACCGACTTCGACTACGCGTCGCTGGCCGCGCCGCTGGCGGCCATCGCCCGCGGCGAGGTCGACGCGCACCTGGTGCTGGTCGACAATCCGCCCTTTCATGCGGACGGCGACATGGGCCTGGCCGGCGGACGCATACGCATGCAGCGACCGCATCTCACCTACGGCAACATCGGCATCTTCTCGCCGGCACTGTTCGACGGGCTGCCGGCCGGCCGGGCGCGGCTGTTCCCGTGGCTGTACCGCTTCGTCGAGCAGGGCCGCATCGGCGGCGAGCACTTCCGCGGCCGCTGGCACAACGTCGGCACGCCCGCCGATCTCGACGCGCTCGACGCCGCGCTGGCGGCCGGCGACGCGCAGCGACTGACCTCGGCGGGCTCCTGAGCGACAAGATGCGGCAGGCCATCCTCGTTGGCGGCGGTCCGATCGGCCTGCTCTGCGCGCTGCTGCTGGCGCAGAGGCAGATCGCCTGTACGGTCATCGACGCGCGGACGGTCGAACAGGCCCGCAGCGACAGCCGGCTGCTGGCACTGTCGCGCGGCACCTGGGAGTTGCTGGTGCCGGTACTGGGCAGCAGCCTGCCCGCCCGCGCGGCGATACGCGAGGTGCACGTCAGCTCGGCCGGCGACTTCGGCGCCACCCGCATCAGCGCTGCCGACTTCGACGGAGCCGATCTCGGCGCCACGGTTCTGTACGGCGAGCTGCTCGCCGCCCTGGCCGAACGCCTCGACGCGCAGCCCGCAGTCAGCGTGCTGCGCCCGGCCACCGTCTCCGCGTTGCGGCAGCGCCCGGACGACGTCGAGGTGGCGCTCGACGACGGCCGCAGCCTGAGCGCCGAACTGGCCGTCCAGGCCGAGGGGCAGGTCGCCGACGAGCGCAACGGCGCTGGCGCGGCGCCCGAGCACTGGGCCCTGCTTGCGGACGTCCAACTGCGGCCGGCGAGCGACGCGCTGCCGCAAGGCGTTGCGTTCGAGCGCTTCACCCGCAGCGGCCCGCTGGCGCTGCTGCCGACGCCGCGCTCCCTCGGCGGCGGTGCGGGGCGAACGCTGTCGCTGGTGTGGTGCATGGGCGAGGCCGAGGCACAGCGGCGCTGTGCGCTGGCCGAGCAGACGCTGCTCGCCGAACTGCGGCAGCAGATCGGCAGCCGCATCGGCGATGTCACCGCGATCGGTGCCCGCCGCGCGGTGGCCCTGCCGCAGCGTCGCCGCGCGCAGGTTCATCGCCATCGCCTCGTGGCGCTGGGCAATGCCGCGCAGACCCTGCATCCGGTCGCCGGGCAGGGATTCAACCTCGGCGTGCGCGACTGCTTCACGCTGGCCGACGAACTGAGCGGCGCGGCCACGGTGCCCGACGCGCTGGCCCGCTACGCTCGCCGTCGGCAGGCCGACCGCACGGCGATCACGACCCTCACCGGCGTGCTGCCGGCGCTGTTCGCCTCGCGCTTTGCGCCGCTGGCGATCGGCCGCGGCCTCGGCCTGGCGCTGCTCGACGGCGCCGCGCCTCTGCGACGCCAGTTCGCGCAGCTGCTGATGTTCGGCGTGCGCTCCTAGCGGCAGCGCGCTGCCAGCGCGGTCCCTCCAGCGCGGCACCGATCCGCGCGAGCCGTTGGCTACAATGCGGTCTCCGCGCTGATCTTCCTCCCCGTCCACTCGACATGCGCATCGGCTCGCACGAGCTGAACAATCGCGTATTCGCCGCGCCGATGGCGGGGGTGACCGACCGGCCGTTTCGCCGCCTCTGCCGGCGCTTCGGCGCCGGCTACGCGGTGGCGGAGATGGCGGCGTCGAACCCGCGGCTGTGGGCGAGCGAGAAGACGGCGCGCCGCCTCAACCACGACGGCGAACGGGCGCCGGTGGCGGTGCAGCTGGCCGGCGCCGATCCGCAGATGCTGGCCGAGGCCGCGCGTTACAACGTCGACCGCGGCGCCCAGATCATCGACATCAACATGGGCTGCCCGGCAAAGAAGGTCTGCTCGGTGGCCAGCGGCTCGGCGCTGCTGCGCGACGAGGCGCTGGTGGCGCGCATCCTGCAGGCGGTAGTCGCCGCGGTCGAAGTGCCGGTGACGCTGAAGTTCCGCACCGGCTGGTCGCCCGAGGGCCGCAACGCCGTGCGCATCGCGCGCATGGCCGAGCAGGCCGGCGTGCGCATGCTGACGCTGCACGGCCGCACGCGCACCTGCGGTTTCGGCGGGCAGGCCGAGTACGAGACGATCGCCGAGGTCAAGCGCGCCGTGTCGATCCCGGTGGTGGCCAACGGCGACATCGATTCGCCGCGCAAGGCGCGCGACGTGCTGGCTGCCACCGGCGCCGACGCGGTGATGATCGGCCGTGCCGCACAGGGGCGGCCGTGGATATTCCGCGAGATCGAGCACTTCCTCGCCACCGGCGAGGACCTGCCCTCGCCGACGGTCGACGAGGTGCGCCCGGAACTGCAGGAACACCTGCAGGAGCACTACGCCTTCTACGGTGCCGAGCAGGGCGTGCGCACCGCCCGCAAGCACATCATCTGGTACACGCGCCGGCTCGTCGGCGGCGAGGCGTTCTGCGAGCAGATGAACCGGATCGACGAAGCCGATGCCCAGGCCAGCGCGGTCGACGGTTTCCTGCGGGAACACGGCCGCCGCTTCGGCCGACTGCGTGACCGCGACGGCCCCGCCCACTGACTGCCGGGGCGCGATCGAAGAACGGACGGACACAAGGAGAGAAGAAGATGGCGTCACGACCTCCGTTGCAAAGCGGCCGGCAGGCCGCCGGCGGCGCGGAACGGCCACCGGCGAGCCCGCGGACCACGGGCGCCGGCCACGCAGGCGGTGAAACGATCGAGCAGTGCATCGTGCGCAGCCTCAACGAGTATTTCGACAACCTGGGCGGCGCCAAGCCGCACGCGCTGCACGAGATGGTGGTGCAGGCCGCCGAGCGGCCGCTGCTGAAGTTTGCGATCGAACGGACCAACGGCAACCAGTCGGCGGCGGCGGAACTGCTGGGCATCAACCGCAACACGCTGCGCAAGAAGCTCACCGCGTACCGGCTGGGCTAGGTCGACATGCAACGCAGGGTGAGCGACGGGATTGCCGGGGCAGCTGCCATCGGCGCGAGGGAGACCGGCCGATGAAGCAGGCGCTGATCAGCGTGTCCGACAAGACCGGCGTCGTCGAGCTCGCCCAGGGCCTCGCCGCTCTCGGCTACCGGATCCTTTCCACCGGAGGCACGGCCAGGCTGCTGGCGGAAAACGGGGTGGCCGTGACCGAAGTGGCCGAGTACACCGGGTTTCCGGAGATCCTCGACGGCCGCGTCAAGACGCTGAATCCTCGCGTGCACGCGGGCCTGCTCGCCCGGCGTGACATGGCCGAGCACATGGCCGCGATGACGCAGCACGGGATCGACCCGATCGACATCCTCTGCGTCAACCTCTACCCGTTCGAGCAGGCCGTGGCGCGGCCGGACTGCGCATTCGACGACGCGATCGAGAACATCGACATCGGCGGCCCGGCGATGCTGCGAGCGGCAGCGAAGAACCACGGTTCGGTCGCGGTGCTGGTCGACCCGGCCGACTATCCGGCACTGCTCGGGGAACTGCGCACGCACGGGCGCGTCGGCTCGGCAATGCGCTTCGAACTGGCCAAGAAGGTTTTCGCGCACACGGCCCGCTACGACGGCGCCATCAGCAACTACCTGTCCTCGCTCGACGAGAAGCTGCGGCCGACGCCGTTCCCGCAGACGCTGACGCGGCAGTGGAGCAAGGTGCAGGAGATGCGCTACGGCGAGAACCCGCACCAGCGCGCCGCCTTCTACCGCGAACGCAGCATCGGCGGCGGCCTGCTCGCCGGCTACGTTCAGCTGCAGGGCAAGGCGCTTTCCTACAACAACATCGCCGACGCCGACGCGGCGTGGGAGTGCGTGCGCGCCTTCGATGCGCCTGCCTGCGCCATCGTCAAGCACGCCAATCCTTGCGGCGTGGCGATCGCTGCCGACGTGGCGGCCGCCTACGCCAACGCCTTCAGGACCGACCCGACCTCGGCCTTCGGCGGCATCATCGCCTTCAACCGCGCCGTCGATGCGGCCTGCGCGCGGGCGGTGGCCGGACAGTTCGTCGAGGTCGTGCTGGCGCCGGCCTTCGATGCCGGCGCACGCGAGGTCTTCGCGGCGAAGCAGAACGTGCGGCTGCTTGCCGTCCCGCCGGGCGCGGCGCACAACGACCTCGATTTCAAGCGCGTCGGCGGCGGCATGCTGGCGCAGACCGCCGACACGGCGACGATCCTGCCGGCCGACCTGCAGGTCGTCACCCGGCGCCGGCCGACGGCCGAGCAGATCGGCGACCTGCTCTTCGCCTGGCGGGTGGCCAAGTTCGTCAAGTCGAACACCATCGTGTTCGCCCGCGGCGGCAGCACGCTCGGCGTCGGCGCCGGGCAGATGAGCCGCATCGACTCGGCGCGCATCGCCTCGATCAAGGCCAAGGAGGCCGGGCTGTCGCTGGCCGGATCGGCCGCTGCCTCCGATGCCTTCTTCCCCTTCCGCGATGGCCTCGACGTGGTCGTCGACGCCGGTGCCGTCTGCGTGATCCAGCCGGGGGGCAGCGTGCGCGACGAAGAAGTGATCGCCGCCGCCGACCAGCGCGACGTGGCGATGGTCTTCACCGGCGTGCGCCACTTCAGGCACTGAGCTCGCGCCGCGGCGCAGTGCGCGTGGCAGAATCGCCGCGTGACGACACCGGCGCGCATCCTCGGCATCGATCCCGGCCTGAACCGAACCGGCTGGGGCGTGGTCGAGTCGCTGCGCGGGCGCCTGGTCTGCGTCGAGGCGGGCGTGATCCGCGTGCCGCCCGGCGAGTTGCCGGATCGGCTGGCCGTCATCCTCGCCGGACTGCGATCGGTGATCGCGGCGACGCAGCCGAGCCGGGCCAGCGTCGAGAAGGTGTTCGTCAACGTCAACCCGCAGGCGACCCTGCTGCTGGGCCAGGCGCGCGGCGCGGCGATCTGCGCGGCCGTCGCCGCCGGCCTGCCGGTGCGCGAGCACACGGCGCTGCAGGTCAAGCAGGCGGTGGTCGGCTACGGCAAGGCCAGCAAGGCGCAGGTGCAGGCGATGGTGCAGCGGCTGCTCGGCCTGGCCGAGGTTCCGCCGGCCGACGCCGCCGATGCGCTGGCCTGCGCCGTATGCGACCTGCACGCCGAGCGGCTTCTGGCCGTTGGCGGCCCGCTGCTGTCGACCGCCTCGAGAGGCCGCCGTTCGCGCAGCGCGTGGCGCAGCGCCGGCGCCCGGCTGGGCCGCATCGCATGATCGGCCGCATCGCCGGCACGCTGCTCGAGAAGAATCCGCCGGAGGTTCTGGTCGAGGCCGGCGGCGTCGGCTACGAGATCGACGTGCCGATGAGCACCTTCTACAACCTGCCGGCGGTCGGCCAGGCGGTCGCGCTGTTGACCCACCTGGTCGTGCGCGAGGACGCGCATCAGCTGTACGGCTTCCTCACGGCGACCGAGCGGCAGGCCTTCCGCGAGCTGATCCGCATCTCCGGCATCGGCAGCCGCACGGCGCTCGCCGTTCTGTCCGGGATGAGCGTCGGCGAACTGGCGCAGGCCGTCACTCTGCAGGAGGGCGGCCGCTTGACGAAGGTCCCCGGCATCGGCAGGAAGACGGCCGAGCGGCTGCTGCTCGAACTGAAGGGAAAGCTGGGCGCCGCGCTGCAGGGCGAGGCAGGCGGCGCCGCGCCGGCGGCCGGCGGCGGCGCCGACGTGCTTCGCGCACTGGTGGCGCTGGGCTATTCGGAGAAGGAAGCGTCGGCGGCGGTGCGCCAGCTTGCGCCAGGCACCGGCGTGTCCGACGGCATCCGGCTGGCGCTGAAGTCGCTGGCCAAGGCATGAGCTCCCGCGCACCACGCACATGACGGCAAATACCCGCCTGATCTCGACCGAAGCCGCATCGCCCAACGAGGAGTCGGTCGAGCGCGCCCTGCGGCCGCAGCGCCTGACCGATTACGTCGGCCAGAAGAAGATCCGCGAACAGCTCGACGTCTTCGTCACCGCTGCGCGCAACCGCGGCGAGGCGCTCGATCACGTGCTGCTGTTCGGGCCGCCGGGGCTGGGCAAGACCACGCTGGCGCACATCGTCGCCGCCGAGATGGGCGTGAACCTGCGCGCCACCAGCGGCCCGGTGCTCGAGCGGCCGGGCGATCTGGCGGCGCTGCTCACCAACCTCGAGAGGAACGACGTCCTGTTCATCGACGAGATCCACCGCCTGAGCCCGGTGGTCGAGGAGATCCTTTACCCGGCGCTCGAGGATTTCCAGATCGACATCATGATCGGCGAGGGCCCGGCGGCGCGCTCGATCAAGCTCGAACTGCCGCCGTTCACGCTGGTCGGCGCCACCACGCGCGCCGGCATGCTGACCAACCCGCTGCGCGACCGCTTCGGCATCGTCGCCCGCCTGGAGTTCTACAGCGAGGACGAACTGTCGGCGATCGTTCTGCGCTCGGCGCGCCTGCTCAACGCCCGCATCGACGACGACGGCGCGCATGAGATCGCCCGCCGCTCGCGCGGCACGCCGCGCATCGCCAACCGCCTGCTGCGCCGGGTGCGCGACTTCGCCGAGGTGCGCCGCGACGGCGCCATCAATCGCTCGGTGGCCGACGGCGCACTGGCGATGCTCGAGGTCGATGCCCGCGGCCTCGACGTGATGGACCGCAAGCTGCTTGCGGCCGTGATCGACCGCTTCGGCGGCGGCCCGGTCGGCATCGAGAACCTCGCCGCCGCGATCGGCGAGGAGCGCGACACGCTCGAGGACGTCGTCGAGCCGTTCCTGATCCAGCAGGGCTTCCTGCAGCGCACACCGCGCGGGCGGATCGCGGCACCGCTCGCCTATGCCCACTTCGGCCGGATTGCGCCGCAAAACGGCGGCACCGATCGCCTGCTCTGACCGGCTCGGCAAGTCTCGACGCGGCCGTGCTTTCCGCTGCGGTCGGCCGTTCGGCGCTGGCCGCCCACCATCAGGCGGACCGCTGGCCAACCGGACGGCCTACCGTATTGCCGTGATACCGGGATTGGCCCATGATGGCGTCGTGGCTCGAGGAGCAAGCCGGCGGAGCACAGCGATGGTCGATGAGCAGGGTTCAAGCAGCGGACCGCAAGCCCGTGCGCCGGCGGCGCCCAGGGTGCTCGCCGAAGACGCTGCGCTGTGGCTGCAGCAGCTGCCGTCGCACGCCCAGCCGAGACGGACGGCGGCGCAGTTCCCGCACATCGTCAATGCGCTGGCCAGCTCGTGGCAGACGCCCCAGCGCTGCCGCGCCTATCTGGAGCAGCTCCTGCTCGACCAGCGCGGCAACCGCCAGGGCTTTCCGAAGGCGGTCGCATCCGAACTGGCCGTGCTGAAGGACTACTACGACTCGGTCGTCCACCCGACGCAGCAGACGGTGTGGGACGAGATCGTCAGCCACCACCACGGCTGAGTAGTGCCTCGCTTCGAATGGCGGGTCGCCTCTGGCGCCGCTGATCGAGCGGCCGCCGGCCGGCTCCGGTGCCAGGCGTCAGGGGCGCCCGCGTGCACGGCGGCGGCGACCTAGCTAAACTCGCGCGTTTTGCAAATCGCCATTCACGGGAGGCGCCATGGATTACGCGCGTCAACAGCGCAATCCATCCAGGCATCTGATCGGCATCGGCGGAGTCGCCCTGTTTCACGCCCTGCTCATCTGGGGCCTTGTCAGCGGTCTGGCGCGCAAGGTCGTCGAGGTCGTCAAAGGCCCGATCGAGGTCAAGGTGATCGAGGAGGTGAAGACTCCGCCGCCGCCGGCCGAAGTCATTCCGCCGCCGCCGAAGCTCGCGGCGCCGCCGCCGCCGTTCATTCCGCCGCCGGAGATCAACATCGCGCCGCCGCCGACACCGGCGCCGACCATCACCGCGGTCACGCGCGAGGCGCCGCCCGCCCCGGTCGCGCCGGTGATCCAGCCACCGCCGCCGCCGGTGGCCAAGGCGCCCCCGCCACCGCCGCCTTCCGGGCCGAAGAGCGCGCGCGTGGTCTGCCCCAACTACGTCGAGGTCATGTCCTCGATCAAGTACCCGCGCGAGGCGCTGCTCAACGGCACCGAAGGCGAGGTGCTGATCGAGTTCACCGTCGCCGCCAGTGGCGAGATCAAGGATGTCGAGATCAAGTCTTCGACCAACCGGATCTTCAACCGGCCCGCGCTGTCGGCCGTGCAGTCCGGCCTGACCTGCCAGGGCCAGGCCAAGGACCTGCGAGTGCAGGCGCCGGTGAGTTTTAAGATCCGCTGAATTTTTTCGCGTGACGCAGCCCAAGAGGCTTCCGCACAGAACCGCGCCCATGAGCGCAGACCGTTAACCCAAACGCCCCACGAGGAGAGCCCCAGATGATGTCCCTCATTCGCCGCCAGGCGGCCTGCCTCGCCGTGACGCTCGCCGCGGCCGGCTTCATCGCCCCGCCGCCGGCCGTCGCGCAGCAGGAAGCCGCCAAGGCGCCCGCCGCCGAAGCGCCGGCGCCCGCTGCCGCGCCTGCACCCGATGCCGCTCCCGTGCCCGTTGCGCCGAGCGTCACCAAGGAAGTCGTCGAGAACCCGTACGGCCTCGAAGCGCTTTGGCGCCAGGGCGACTGGGTCTCCAAGGGCACCCTGATCATCCTCGCCATCATGTCGATGGGCAGCTGGTACATCATCTTCGTCAAGCTGTGGGAGCAGTCCAAGCTCCGGCGCGAGGGCCGCGCGATGGGCGACGGATTCTGGAAGGCGGCATCGCTGAAGGAAGGCGCCGGCAGGCTGAAGTCGACCAGCGCCTACCGCTACATCGCCGAGACCGGGATCGATGCCAACGAGCACCACGAGGGTTCGCTCACCGAGAACATCGACCTGAACACCTGGGTGACGATGTCTGTGCAGCGCGCCGTCGACAACGTCAATAACCGCCTCCAGGATGGCCTCGCCTTCCTGGCCACCGTGGGCTCGACCGCTCCGTTCGTCGGCCTGTTCGGCACGGTCTGGGGCATCTATCACGCGCTCACCGCGATCGGCATTGCCGGCCAGGCGTCGATCGACAAGGTGGCCGGCCCGGTCGGCGAGGCGCTGATCATGACGGCGTTCGGCCTGGCCGTCGCAGTGCCGGCGGTGATGGGCTACAACTGGCTGGTCCGCCGCAACAAGGTGCTGATGGAGACCGTGCGCGCGTTCGGCTCCGACATCCACGCAGTGCTGCTCGGCAAGAGCGGCGAGGCGGCCGCGGCGAGCACCGCCCGCGCCCGCTGACGGCCCAGCCACCCGGAGAACTGCCATGGGAATGGCCGTCGGTCCCGCCGAAGGCGAAGACGAAGCGATCTCGGCGATCAACACCACGCCGCTGGTCGACGTGATGCTGGTGCTGCTGATCATCTTCCTGATCACGATCCCGGTCGTCACGCAGTCGATCGCGCTGCAGCTGCCGCAGGAGCGCAACGTGCCGCGGCAGACGGCGCCGGAGAACATCGAGATCGCCGTGACCAAGGACGGTGACGTCTACTGGGGCATGCAGCGGCTGCGCGACAACGACGAGCTGTTCGAGCGGCTGAAGACGGTGGCCACGCGGCAGCCGCAACCCGAGGTGCACATCCGCGGCGACCTCGGCGGCCGCTACGAGCACGTCGGCCGGGTGGTGTTCGCCTGCCAGCGCGCCGGCATCCAGAAGGTCGGCTTCGTCACCGAGCCGCCGACCGGGGTCGGCAGCTAGCGCCGCGATCGACTGCCACGGTGGCGCGCCGAATGCGCGCACCGGCGCGAGGTCTGAGGAGAATGCAATGGGCATGAACGTGGGTACGGGGGGCGGCTCGCAGGAGCCCGACGTGATGGTCGACATCAACACCACGCCGCTGATCGACGTGATGCTGGTGCTGCTGATCATGCTGATCATCACCATCCCGATCCAGCTGCACTCGGTCAACCTGAACATGCCGGTGGGCACGCCACCGCCGCCGACCGAGCAGCCGGTGGTGGTGACGATCGACGTCGACTTCGACGGCACCGTGTACTGGAACGGCGAGCAGGTGCCGAGTCGCGCGATGCTGGAGGAGAAGCTGACTGCGGCGGCGCAGACGCCGGTGCAGCCGGAAGTGCACCTGCGGCCGAACAAGCTCGCCGAGTACAAGGACGTGGCGGCGGTGATGGCCTCCGCGCAGCGGCTGGGCGTGGTCAAGCTCGGCCTGGTCGGCAACGAACAGTTCGTCAAGTAGCGAGGCACACAGCCTTGCTGCGCCAACTCGGCCCCGCGGGTGCAGCGCCGCCCCGGGGCCGGGCGGCCGCGACGCCGCACCGCGAGGCGGATGGCGTACGGGCCGCACCGATACCGGAGCACCCGCAAATGCATCGCCCACGACTGCGCAGGAACGTCCGACTGACCACCGTGGCAGCCGCCCTGGTCGCCGCCTGCGGCCTGCAGCTCGATGCCGGCTCGCCGCTCGGCCTTGGCTTCGCGCCGGTCCATGCACAGGCCCCGCAGCTGCGCGCCGAGGTGGGCAAGCCGCTGCAGCAGGCGGCGGACCTGCTGAAGGCGAACCGCGCCAGGGACGCCTTGGCCAAGGTGCGCGAGGCCGACGCCGTGCCGAACAAGACACCGGCGGAGCAGCTGACGATCGAGCGGATGCGCGGCGCAGCGGCCGCGCGGGCCGGCGACACGCAGACGGCGATCCGCTCGTTCGAGACGGTGTTCGCCTCCGGCAAGCTGAGCCAGGCCGAGCAGGCGCAGACCGCCGCGCAGCTGGCCTTCCTGTACTCGCAGGCCAAGGACTGGAACAAGACGCGCGAGTGGGCGCAGAAGGCGAAGCAGCTGGGCGGCAGCGCGAACGAGCTGGACAAGCTGCTGGCGTACGTCAACGTGCAGACCGGCGACTTCGCCGCCATCGCACGCGACGCGCAGTCGAGCATCGAGGCAGCGGAGAAGGCGGGACGCCGGCCCGAGGAAGCCGACCTGCTGGCACTCGCCGACGCCCAGAAGCGCACCGGCAACAGCGCCGGACAGATGGCGACGCTGGAGAAGCTGGTCGGCTATTACCCGAAGCCGGAATACTGGTCGGCGGTGCTCAGCCGCATCCAGGCCAAGTCAGGCTTCTCCGGACGGCTGGCGCTCGACGTCAACCGGCTGAAGCGGGCGACCAAGACGCTGGACAAGCCCGAGGAATACGTCGAGATGGCGCAGCTCGCGCTGCAGGACTCACAGGCGGCCGAAGGCAAGGCCGTGCTCGACGAAGGCTATGCGCGCGGTGTGCTCGGCAAGGGCGACGAGGCCGAACGGCAGAAGCGCCTGCTGGCGCTCGCCACGCAGCGTGCGGCAGACGCGCCAAAGGCCCTGGCCGAGGCAGAGAGCGAAGCGAAGGATGGCGACGCGCTGTTGCGCATCGGCATGGCCTACAGCGGCCTCGGCCAGCACCAGAAGGGCATTGCCCTGATACAAAACGGCATCGCCAAGGGCAACCTGCGGCGGCCGGAGGACGCCAAGCTGCACCTGGGCATCGCCTACCTGCGCGCCGGCAACAAGGCCAAGGCCGCCGAAGCCTTCCGCAGCGTCAAGGGGACCGACGGCACGGCCGACCTGGCACGGCTTTGGCTCCGTGTGTCTTGAGCGGGTAGGCGGCCTCGCCGACCGCCGCGGGACTGCGGCCTTCGTCACCGCTGCGGGCTGCCGGTAACCCGGCGCGTTCGACAAGCTCACGCAAGCACCGTGAGCCAGCCGGCGAAAAGAAAGGGCCTACGGGCTTGCGGCCCTAGGCCCCTTCTTCTTGACGGACAAGTGCTATAGGAACTTGTATGCCAACCTCAGGTACCACGTGCGGCCGCGCGGGTCGGTGAATCTTGGATCGTAGCCACGCTGGAAGGTCGTCACCTGCACCGACTTCGGCGGGTCCTCGTCAAACAGGTTCAGGACGCCGGCCGAAACCGTCAGGTTCTTGACGCCTTGCCAGGTTCCCGTCAGGTCGTACACGGAATAGCTGTCAACGTTCGACACGGCATCCTGGTCCAGATAGCCGGTCTTGTAGCGGTTGGCAAACAGCGCACTCCAGCTGCCCATACTCCAGGTCACCGACGCGACGTGCTGCCAGCGGAAGACCGGGGCGTTGTCAGAGTACCTGCCGACGGCGTTGAACTCTTCGCCGCCCGGCTCACGCTGATACTTGTACTCGGTGATGTAGGTACCGTCCAGCATGACGCCCCACGAGCCGTACTCGGTTGCTGCCGAGCGCCATCCGAAGGCGAGGTCGACACCGCTCGTCTTCAGGTCGCCGAGATTCTCGGTTGGTGTCTCTATATAGGCGATCGGATCGAAGCTCGGATAGTTAAGGCAAGCCGTGATGTTGGCGCGTTGCTCCGGGGAAACCTCGCTACACCGAACGAACCGGCCGGCGTATTTCGTCGCGTCGCCGAAGATCGCCTGTTCAGGTAGACCGCTGATCTGGTTCTTTGTCTTGATCGACCAGTAATCCAGCCCGACGGTTATCGACTGGATCGGCTCGAACACCACTCCCACCGTCCAGGCGTCCGACTTCTCCGGCTGCAGCGTGTCGATCGGCAAGCCGAGCCCACCGGGGCCGCCCTGCTGTTGCAGCACCTGCTGGCCGCAGACCACGCCGGCCGAAGCGCCGGGCACCGGTGTGCCGCCGGGGCACAGCAGCGGATCGTCGTAGTTGTCGCTGGTGTACGTGAGCGAGGCCGGCTGATAGATCTCGTACAGCGTCGGTGCGCGGAAGCCCTTGTTGTACGAGCCGCGCAGCAACACCTGCTTGACCGGCTGGTAGCGCAGGCTGAACTTCGGGTTCGTCGTGCTGCCGAAGTCGCTGTAGTCGTCCCATCGAAGCGCCACGGTGCCGTCGAGGTTCTTCAGAATCGGGATGGCGAATTCGGCAAACAGCGCCGTGACATTGCGGCTGCCTGACGTGTCGGCATCAGGATCGATGCCCAGGCTGGGTAGTTCAGCCGTGATATCAGTCGCCTCGACCGACGACTTCTCCCTGCGATACTCCGCTCCGACGGCCATCGACAGCGTTCCCGCAGTCAACTGCATGAGGTCCTTGGTCACGCGCGCGTCGATGCCGCTGACCTTGTACTCCCCCACGTACGTGTCGGCATAGACCTGCGCGGCGCCGATCGCAGCCTGCCCCGCCGCGCTCTGGTCGCCGAACGGATTGATCGCGCCGTTCCAGACGCCTTCCTGCATTATCGCGTCGTTGACATAGCCACCCTTGACCGACGCATTGGACTTGTTCTTCGACTGCCAGAGGGCCGCCCGGTAATCCCAGCCATCGCCGAAAAATCCCTGGATGTCCGCCACAAGACGAGTGGTCGTCGAGTCGTCGCCGCTGGTGCGCTTGCCGGCCGGCACCTGACGCCAGTTCGCCACTCCTCCCGAGACGCAATTGGTGTAGCCGCACGGCGAGTTCTCGTCGTAGGCACCCGGATTATTCTGATCCGGGACCAGGGTAGCCGGGGCGCCGGCCGGAAAGTACTGGCTGCTTGCCGGCATGTAGTGGCTGGTCGGCGCCGGCGCGACGCGGGCCGTCGCCTGGTTGTTCGCGTACAGGTACTCCAGCGATGCGGTGTGGTTCGCGCCGAGCGCCAGCGACCCGCGCAGCAAGCCAGTGAACTGCTCGTTCTCGGGAATGATGTCGATGTCCTGCGTGAAGTCGTAGCGGCAGGTCTCGAACGTGCCCGTGTTGTCTGGATTGGAGAAGCGCGGCAGCGACGCTGGCGGGGCGCAGTTCGGCGCAGTCGGCTCGAACCCGTTCAGATCCCCCGGGAATGCAGTGCCGCTGGTGCCGGACGTCAGATCGTCACGGGTCGGACCAAGAACGCCGGTCCTGGAAAACTTTCGTTCCACCGCGGCCAGGACCTTCTGCTTGCGCCAGTCCAAGGTGCCCATGATGTTGAAGCCTTCCTTGGCGAGCGATCCGAATCCGCCGACGACGTTGACACGATTGATGTCAGCACCGCCGGATTCCTGCGGCGTCTGATTCTCATAACTGGCCGCCACGCCCTGATATTCGCGGCGGAGGATGAAGTTGATCACGCCGGCGATCGCGTCCGTGCCGTAGATGGCGGAGGCGCCGTCGCGCAGCACCTCGATGCGCGAGATGGCTGCCATCGGGATCGCGTTCAGGTCAACTGCCGCCGAATCAAACGCATGATTGGCGATGCGCCGACCATTCAGCAGGACCAGGGTCTTGTTGGCATTGGTGCCGCTGGCGGCGCTCAGGCCGCGCAGGTCGGCCTCGGCCTTTGCGCCGGTCGTACCGCCAATCGCCGCGCTCGTGCCGAAATTCGACTGGTTCGCGGCAATTCGCGACATGGCCTGCTCGGCGGTCTGGACGCCCTGCTTGACCAGCTCCTCGCTGGTAATGATGGTCACCGGCAGCGCCGTCTCGGCATCGACCCGCCGCACCATCGAACCGGTGATCTCCACCCGCTCGAGTTGCTGTTGCTGCGCCACAGCAATGGGGTGCACCCCTATTGCGGCCAGACTCCCAAAGGCCAGGCCCAGACAGTGCATCACCGGCTTCAACCGCGATTTCATGGGCGTTCTCCTCTCCACTCAAAGAACCCGATGGCCGGCGGCGGATGCAGCACACCATGCCTCATGCCTCACGCGCGGCCGCGACAATTCGGCAGATGAAACCCCCTGATGCAGCCGGGTTACTTGATGTAGATCACACGCCCGGAGCAAGGCGTCGCGACGTCACGACAACGTACAAGCCGCAGACGGGCAGTTCTTGCGCCGCACAACGGCGGGCCGCATTCGCGAGTTGCAGACGAAAAAAAAAACCCGCTGGGGTCGCCAGCGGGTTCGAGCGGATCGGTCTTTCGATCAGAAGAACTTGTACGACGCGCTCAGGTAGTAGAACCCTCCGCGCGGGCTGTCGACCGTGTCGACGTAGCCGGTCCACTGCTGGTCGCCGAACGGCGGCTCCTGGTTGAACAGGTTGATCGCGCCGGCGGTGACGGTCAGGTTCTTGAAGCCCTTGTAGGCAACCTGCAGGTCCCACGTGCCGTACGAATCGACCTTCTCCCTCTGCACCTGGTAGAACTGGTCGAACGAATCACGCCAGTTGTAGCGCAGCGTCGTCGCCCAGCCGCCGATCTCCCAAAACGCGGTCGCGTTGGCGCGGATGCGCGGGTACTCGTAGGTGCCGACGTAGTGGTTGAGTTCTCCGCCCGGGTTGTCCTGCCGGTCGAAGTTGCGGATGTAGGTGCCGAACAGGACGGTGGTGAAGTTGCCCCAGCCGCCGACCGAGAAGCGGTAGCGGATCTCCGCGTCGAAGCCGTCGGTCTGCTGCTTGGTCGCGTTGAAGTACGACCGGAACACGCCCGGCCGGTTCGGGTCGGTCGTGGCGGTGCCGAACAGCGCGCCCGGCGCGTTCGCCGCGATGTCGTCAGGATTCCGCACTGCGCGGTCGGTGCCGTTGGCGCAGCCGCCCGGGCACTCCGGGAAGTTCGCTACTACGTAGTTTGGATTCGGGTCCGTGACCCGGTTGTCGTGCTTGATGTTGTAGTAGTCGAAGGCGACGTTCAGGTCCTTGGTGATGTCCCAGACGATGCCGGCGAAGATGTTCTCCGACTCCTCGGCCTCGAGCGCCGGGTTGCCGCCGCCTTGAGTCCGAACCTGCGGTGCCTGGCAGACGCCGACCGTGCGCGGATCGTCGGCACCGTAGGCGGCGGTGTAGGCGTCGCAGCGCGGCTGGTCGCGCACATTCGGGAACGAAGTCGACCCGCCCAGGTACAGCTCGACCAGCGACGGCGCGCGGAAGCCCTGGCCCCATCCGCCGCGGATCAGGAAGTTGTCGACCGGGCGGTAGCTGGCCGAGATCTTCGGCGAGACCTTGCTGCCGAAGTCCGAGTAATCGTCCCAGCGCACCGCCCACTGCGACTCGAAGCCCTTGAAAAACGGCAGCGCCAGTTCGGCGTATAGCGACGTACGGTTGCGGTCGCCTGCGGCCGACACCCCGCCGGAGCCGGCGATCAGGCCAGCCGCACTGGCCGGGTCGCGCGTGTCGGAGATGCTCTCGTGGTACCACTCGCCGCCGACGGCGATTGCCGACATGCCGCCGGACAGCTGCCACAACTCGCGCGAGCCCTTGGCGTCGAAGCCGTAGATCTCGCTCTCGCCCCACCGATAAGTGGTTCGGCGCAGCGCCTGCAGCATCTCGGGCGGGGTCTGCGAGTTGTCGGTCAGGTGGTAGTACTGCCCCTCGAAACCCGGCAGCGTGCCGGCGAGCGCCCGGCGCACATCGGGCGTCGAGACATAGTTCGAGCCGGTGTTGGTCACGTCGTTCTTCGACCAGGTGCCCGCCACTTCCCAGGTCGAGTCGAAGGCGTAGCCGCGCAGACCGCCGAGGACGCGGTAGTTGTCGCTCTCGATCTCGTTCAGCCGCTTGCCGACGTCGGTCACCCGGTAGATCGCGGTCACCGGAGCGCCGAACGGGTTGCTCGGGTTGGCCGCCGGCACCGGGTAGCTGCTCGGCGTCGGCGCGGCCGACTGGTTGGTCGTGTTGGTCGTATAGCTGAATTCGGCGAAGCCCTGCAGGTCCGGCGTGAAGTCGGCCACGCCCTTCAGGAACAGGCCAATCCGCTCGGTCTTGGGCAGCAGCCAGTTGTCGCCGGCGAAGTTGTAGGCGCAGGTCGGTACGCCAAGGATCTCGCTGGTGACGCTTTCCGGCGGGCAGTTGGCGAAGGGCTGGAAGCCGCCGGCGGCAGCGCCGGACCAGGTGCCCGGGTTGCCGGTCGGCGAGCGCTGGTCGTAGCCACCGTTCGGGGCCTGGTTGGGCGACTTGCTGTAGTCGCGGTCGGTCGCCACGATTTCCGATCGATTGAAGTAATCGATCGTGCCCATGATGTTGAACTTGTCCTTGGCCAGGTTGCCCCAGCCGGCGGTCACGTTGGCACGGTACTCGGTGCCACCGCCGTCGGCGGTGGCACCGTACATGCCGCCGACTTCGACGCCCTGATAGTCCTTGCGCAGGATGACGTTGACCACGCCGGCGATCGCGTCGGATCCGTAAATGGCCGAGGCGCCGTCCTTGAGGATGTCGATGCGCTCGATTGCAGTGACCGGGATGCTGTTCAGGTCGACGAAGGCCTCGTTGATGTTCTGCGCGAAGCCGTAGCCGGCGATGCGGCGGCCGTTGAGCAGCACCAGCACCGTGTTGACGCCGAGGCCTCGCAGCGAGATCGACGCCGTGCCCGGCGCAAAGCTGTTGCCGGCGTTCACCGTTTCAGTGAACGAGCCCCCGCTGACCACGGGCAGCGATATCAGCACTTCGGTCAGCGTCGTCGCGCCGCTGCGCTCGATTGCCGCGCGGTCGACGACTATCACCGGGTTGACCGTCTCCATGTCGACCCGCGGAATGTTGGTGCCGGTGACCTCGACCCGCTCGAGTTGCTGGGCCTGCTGCGCCTGGGCCGGAAAGGCGACCAGCGCCGCGCTTGCCACGCCGCCGAAGGCCAATGCCAGGCTGCGAACGACTGGCTTCAGTTTGTAAGACATCTTGGTAGCTCCCCCGTTTGAAAACGAACGTCAGCCGCCCGAACCGCGCGCCACATCCCGCCAATCCGCGGTGCTTGGTCCGGGCGAACGGGCCATTTTCTTCGTGTTTTCGAAGTGTTGACAATCAATGAGAGGAGGTCCCCCGTTGGGCTGTTGCGGTTTTCTGACACGAGCAGGGAGTACTTAGGGCCTCGTGCAACGCGTGGCTTCTGTTGGGCCAGCTTGCGTGCATGCGGTGGCCCCACGGCCGGCTAGTCTTGCCGGCATCTTGGTGGTGGGGCGGAACCGCCGACCGTACCCGGTCATGTCGCCCCGTCTGGCCTTCGGAGACCACGATGCGCCGTCGAACCCTCGTAAAGCTCCCCCTCGCTGCAGGCGCGGCGGCCCTGCTGCCACCTGTCGCGCAGGGCCAGACTTCTGCTGCAACGCAGCAGCCGCTGGAAGACTTCTTCCGCTTTCCGCAGTTCGGGGGCCTGAAGCTGTCTCCCAGCGGCCAGTACCTCGGCGCAATCGTGCCGGTCAACGGCCGCCGCAACCTCGCCGTCATCGACCTCAGCGTCCGCAAGTCGATGGGGATCACCTCGATGACCAACCAGGATGTGCGCGACTTCTGGTGGGCCAGCGACGACAGGCTGGTGTTCAACCTGATCGACCTGCAGCGCGCCGGCGGCGAGCAGGTCGGCGCCGGCTTATACGCAGTCGACCGCGACGGCAGCAACGGGCGGGAACTGTCGGCCCCGTCGCCGATCAGCGCCACCGGCGCGTCGTATACGTTCCGCTACTCCGAATTCCTGGCGACGCTGCCGGACGAAGGCAAGCCGACCGACGACATCCTGGTCCTGGCCAACGACCGCAACGCCCGCTTCCCGGACGTGTACCGGATGGACACCCGCAGCGGGCGCAAGACGCTGCTGACGTTCGACTCGCCCGGTGAGGTGACGAGCTGGATCGTCGACCAGACGGCAGTGCCGCGGGCCGCCATCGTCGACGAGCGCCGCGGCATCGTCTCGGTCCACTACCGCGCCGACGACGAGTCACCATGGCGCAAGCTCGGTACTTTCGACACCTTCAAGAACGAGCCGGAGGCCTTCGCCCCGGTGGCGTTCGACTTCGACGGCGGCCTGATCGTCACCGCACGCGCCGGCGGCGACAAGCTCGCCCTGTACCGCTACGACGTCGCCGCCGGCCGGCTGGGCGAGCAGGTGGTCGGACACAGGAACTACGACGTCGGGTCGGGGCTGATCTTCGACCGGCGCGCGAAGCGTCTCGCCGGCGCGACCTTCGAGGCCGACCGGCGCGAGTTCGTGTGGTTCGATCCGCAGTGGGCGACCTGGCAGAAGATGATCGACCAGACCCTGCCCGGGCGGGTGAACACGCTTGCGCGGGCACGCAACGGGCAGGTCATGCTGGTGACGTCGCAGTCGGACAAGGATCCGGCCAGCTATTACCTGTTCGACCCGGAGAAGAAGCAGCTCGAGCGCGGCGTGGCGGCGCGGCCATGGATCGATCCGGCCAAGATGGCCGAGCAGAAGTTCCTGCGCTATCCGGCGCGCGACGGGCTCGGCATCCCCGCCTACCTGACCCTGCCGCCGGGCAGGGAGCCGATCAACCTGCCGCTGGTGGTGCTAGTGCACGGCGGGCCGTGGGTGCGCGGCGAGACCTGGGGCTGGGACGATCAGGCACAGTTCCTCGCTTCGCGTGGCTACGCCGTGCTGCAGCCGGACTTTCGCGGCAGCCTGGGCCACGGCTGGAAGCACTACGCGGCGGGCTGGAAGCAATGGGGCCTGGCGATGCAGGACGACCTGAACGATGGCGTCGAGCACCTGGCCAGGCAGGGCATCGTCGACCGCAGCCGCGCCTGCATCGCCGGCGGCAGCTACGGCGGCTACGCGGTGATGATCGGCCTGGCCCGTGACCCCGACTTCTGGAAGTGCGGCATCAACTTCGTCGGCGTGACCGACCTCGACCTGCAGCAGTCGGCCACGTGGTCCGACACGGCACGGCTGGTGCGCGACATGGAATTCCTGCTGCAGACGCTGATCGGCAGCCCCACGGCGGACCGCGCGCAGTTCGACAAGACCTCGCCGGTTCGGCTTGCCGACCGGATCAAGCGGCCGGTGCTGATGGCCTACGGCGGACTCGACCAGCGGGTACCGATCGAGCACGGCGAGAGCATGCATGCCGCGCTGCAGCAGACCGGCGTCCCGGTCGAATACGTTATCTACGACAAGGAAGGACACGGCTTCCTGCTGGAGGAGAACCGCTTCGATTTCTTCCGCCGGGTCGAGAAGTTTCTCGCCGAGCAACTGAAGTAGCCGCCACGGCTGTGCAAGCGACCGATTGCCAGCCCACATTGGCAGTGCAGGCGCCGGCAACCGCTCAGGCAGCGTCACGCCGCCCTTGCCAGCCTCGGCACCGCCGCCAGCAGCGTCTGCGTGTAGGCGTGCTGCGGCCGCTGCAGAACCTGCTCGGCCGGGCCAGCCTCGACGATCTTTCCCGCCTGCATCACCGCGATGTCGTGCGCCAGGTATTCGACCACGCCGAAGTTGTGCGTGATGAACAGGAACGCCACGCCGAGCTCCCTCTGCAGCTGCGCCAGCAGGTTGAGGATCTGCGCCTGCACCGAGACGTCGAGCGCCGAGGTCGGCTCGTCGCAGATGATCAGCCTCGGCTCGACCGCCAGCGCGCGGGCGATGGCGATGCGCTGGCGCTGGCCGCCGGAGAACTCGTGCGGGTAGCGGCTCACGCTGTCGGCGTACAGGCCGACCTTCTGCAGTAGCTCGACCACCCGCTCGCGCCGCTCCGCTGGCCCGATCTCCGGCCGCAGCGACGCCACGCCCTCCTCCATGATCTCGGCCACCCGCATGCGCGGGTTCAGCGACGCGAAGGGGTCCTGGAAGATGATCTGCATCTCGCGCCGGGCACGGCGCAGCCCCGCTCCTTCCAACTGGTCGAGCCGCTGCCCGTCCAGCGTCGCCTGCCCCTCGATGCGGGCCAGGCCGCGCAGCAGCTGCAAAATGCCCTTGCCGATGGTCGTCTTGCCGCATCCCGATTCGCCGACCAGCGCCAGCGAGCGCCCCGGCGCGATCGCGAAGGACACGCCGTCGACCGCCTTGACGTAGCCGACCGTGCGCTTGAGCAGCCCCTTGCGGATCGGGAACCAGACCTTGTAATCGCGCACGTCGAGCAGCGAACCGGCGGCCGGCCGCTCCCCGGCCGCGGCAGGCGCCTGTGCCGGCGCCATCGACTCCCGCCGCTCGTGGCCACCGACGGCGGCTGCGGCAGAAGGGGAACGGTGCAGCAGGCATCTGACCTGATGGCTGGCGCGCGGCTCGTAAAGCCCCGGAGGTGTGCCCCGGCACTCGTCGAACAGGCGCGGGCACCGATCGGCAAAGCGGCAGCCGGCGAACTCGCGGTCGAGCCGCGGGACCGTGCCGGCGATGGCGGCCAGCGGCTGGCCGCGCTTGGCCGTGTCCGGCAGGGCAGCGAACAGCATCTGCGCGTAGGGGTGCAGCGGCCGGGCGAAGAACTCCTCGGTCGATGCGTGCTCGACGATCTGCCCCGCGTACATCAGCGCCACCTGGTGCGCCATCTGGGCAACGATGCCCAGGTCGTGCGTGATCAGCAGCATCGCCATGCCGCGCTCGGCCTGCAGGTCGCGCAGCAGGTCGAGGATCTGCTTCTGGATCGTCACGTCGAGCGCGGTGGTCGGCTCGTCGGCGATCACCAGGTCGGGCTCGGCGGCCAGCGCGATGGCGATCATCACGCGCTGCTTCTGCCCGCCGGAAAGCTGGAACGGGTAATCGTCGACGCGCCTCGCCGGCTCGGGAATGCCGACCCGGGTCAGCCAGTCGATGCTCTTCGCCCGCGCCGCCTGCCCCTTGACCGCCGTGTGCCGCTCGATCACCTCGACGATCTGGTCTCCAACCCTCATCACCGGGTTCAGACTGGTCGCCGGCTCCTGGAAGATGATGCTCACTCGCCGCCCGCGCACGTCGCGCATGCGCGCCTCGGGCAGCTGCACGACGTCGATGTCGCCGACGCGGATCGTGCCCTCGGCGACGCGGCCGTTCTCCGGCAGCAGGCGCAGGATCGACAGCGCCGTCATCGACTTGCCGCAACCCGACTCGCCGACCAACGCGAAGGTCTGGCCGCGCTCGATCGACAGCCGCAGGTCCTCGACCGCGCGCACCAGGCCGTGGTCGGTGTCGAGCACCGTGTGCAGATGGTCGATCTTCAGCATCAGCCGGCTCCGCCCGCCGCCGGGCGGTCGCCCTCGCCCGCCCCCTGCCCCGCCGCAGCGAGAGACGGCGCCCGCCGCGCCAGGCGCGGCCGGAAAGCGCGGGCCCGCGGGTCGAAGGCCTCGCGCACCGCGCCGGCGAACAGGTTGGCCGACAGCACCAGCGCCAGCATGAAGAGAAACGCGGCGAGCAGGTTCCACCACACGGCCGGATCGCGGCTCATCTCGGTGCGCGCCAGGTTGAACATCGAGCCGAAGCTGGCGGTGGTCGGGTCGACACCGACGCCGACGTAGGACAGCACCGCCTCGTACAGCACCAGGCCGGAGAAGTCGAGCACGGCGACGATCAGCACGATGTGCATCAGGTTGGGGAAGATGTGCCGCCGCATGATGCCGAAGTGGGACACGCCGAAGGCGCGCGCCGCCTGCACGTAGTCGAGCTCGGAGAGTTTCAACGCCTCGGCGCGCAGCAGCCGGCACAGCGTTGCCCAGCCGGTGACGCCGAGGATCACGCACAACAGCAGCAGCCGCACGTCGGCGCGCTCCAGCCCCGTCTCGTACAGCTCCGGGTGCTTGTCGATCCACACCTGGATCATCAGCACGAAGGCGGCGATCAGCAGCACGCCGGGGATCGACGACAGTACCGTGTACAGGTACTGGATCGCGTCGTCGACCCGGCCCTTGAAGTAGCCGGCCAGGATGCCGAAAGCGATTGCGAACGGCAGCGTGGCCAGCGTGGCCAGGGAGCCGATCACGATCGCCGTGCGCACCGACTTGATCGCCTGGTACAGCACGTCGTTGCCGGTGCGGTCGGTGCCGAGCACGTGATAGGAGAACCAGACCGACGCCACCCACCCCGCGAGCAGCAGAACGGCGCCGCTGGTGAGCAGGATTGCGCGCAGCGGCAGTTCCGTCTCCCGTCGCCACGCAGCGCGCACACTGTCGGCAAAGGCGATGCCGCCGGCGCCGGCCCGCACCGCCAGCACCGCGGCAGCCAGCAACAGCGCCGCGACGAGGCCGCCGCCGAGGCCCAGCGCCGAGCGCTGGGCCAGGTCGGGCAGCCACTGCCGCGCGGGCTCCTTCAGGTGCGCACCGCCATGGCCCAGGCGCGGGAACTCGCGCACCGGCTTGCCGTCGACCTCGATCGTTTCCTTGCTGTACGACTGGTATGACAGCGGCGCCGAGTAGGTCCGCTCGGTGCCCTCCATCTGCCGGCGCAGCAGCTGGTCCAGCACCGAATAGGTCCGCGTCGAATAGGCGGCGGGAGCGTCGGCGGCGGCGCCCGGCGCCGACGGCAGCAGTGGCCGGAAGTGGATCGAGTCGAGCACCGCGATCAGCAGGAACAGCGACAGCATCACCAGCGCGCTCATCGCCGCCGCGTCGCGGAACACCGGCCGCCAGGTTGCGCGCAGGTCCGGCGAGCGGCGCGCATGCCAGACGTACAGCGCCAGGCCGGCCAGCAGCAGGAAGAGCGCGACGTCGGTGGGAAGGAAGACGAGCTTCGGCATCGGGATCAGGCCAGGCGGATGCGCGGGTCGACCAGCGTGTAGGAGATGTCGGTCAGGATCAGGCCGATGATGTAAAGGAACGATCCGAGGAACACCATCGCCCGCACGATCGCGAAGTCCTGCGCGTTGATCGCGTCGATGGTGTAGCTGCCCAGTCCGGGAATGCCGAAGAAGCTCTCCATGATCAGGCTGCCGAGGAACAGCAGCGGCAGCACGGCCACCGTCGAGGTCAGGATCGGCAGCGAGGCGTTGCGCAGTACGTGACGGAACAGCACCGCCGCCTCCGACAGTCCCTTGGCGCGCGCCGTGCGCACGTAGTCCTTGCCGATCTCCTCCAGGAACATGGTCCGGTACAGCAGCGAGTCGGCGCCGAGGCGGGCCACCACGCCGATCACGATCGGCAGGGCGAGGAAGACGGCGAGGTTCCAGCCGCCGGCGAAACCGGAGATCGGCACCAGCCGCAGCAGGCTGGAGAAGAACCACTGGCCGACGATGATGTAAAAAAGCGCCGAGATCGACATCAGCACGACCGCGCCGGTGACGCCCCAGAAGTCGAGGTAGGTGGCGCGGAAGAACACCATCAGCAGCGCCACGCAGACCGTGGCCATGACGCCGAGCAGGTAGGTCGGCAGGGCGACCGCCAGCGACGGGCTGATCCGCTGGCGGATCTCGTAGCCGATGTCGCGGCCGCTGTCGGAGGCGCCGAACTCGAACGCGAACAGCTGCACCGAGCGCTCGAAGAAGATGGTGTTCGTCAACCGCCTCGCTCCCTGGTCCTTGCCGCTGTACAGCAGCGGCTTGTCGTAGCCGCGCTCGATCTTCCACTTCTCGATCGCCTCGGCCGTCACCCGCTTGCCGCCGATGTTCAGGCGCGCCATGTCGTCCGGCGTATTCAGCGTGAAGAACAGGACGAAGGTGAACAGGTTCACGCCGACGAGGATCAGCACGCCGTAGCCGAGGCGGCGCAGGATGTAGTTCAGCATCAGTCGTTCGTCGCCCCGGCGCAGGCCGGGGCCCAAGTCGGCGGCGAGCAGCGCCGCCCCGGCGCGGGCCAGCGCCCAAGGGCGGGCGCCGAGGATTGGGTCCCGGCCTGCGCCGGGACGACGAGCCTCAGCGAACCGCTCA
>CP070661.1:2462723-2619577 GCA_020355165.1 Burkholderiales bacterium | reverse complement strand
TCGCTGTTCGCCGCGGCGCTGCTGGTCTTCGTCGACGTGATGAAGGAACTGCCGGCGACGCTGGTGCTGCGGCCGTTCAACTTCGACACGCTGGCGGTGATCGCCTACCAGCTGGCCGCCGATGAGCGGCTGGGCGAGGCGGCGATCCCGTCGCTGAGCATCGTTGCGATCGGCGTGCTGCCGGTGATCCTGCTGTCGCGCGCGATCGCGCGCAGCTCGCAGCCGGGGCAGGCCGCGACTTGACGCGGCGTCGCGCATAATCCGGCGCGCGACAACAGCCTCGCGTGGAGAAGACAGTCATGGCCTACGTGTTCCCGGCGCCGCCGCAGGCGGTCGTACCCGTTGCCGGCTCGATCGACCTGTTCCCGGTGCACCGCATCTACTGCGTCGGCCGAAACTACGAGGAGCACGCCAAGGAGATGGGCTTCACCGGCCGCGAGCCGCCGTTCTTCTTCGCCAAGCCGGCCGATGCGCTGCTGCCGGTGGCCGAGGGCACCGGGGAGATGCCCTATCCACCGGGCACGCAGAACCTGCATCACGAGATGGAACTGGTCGTGGCCATCGGCAGGCGCGGCCGTCAGCTGGCGGCGGCCAATGCGGCGGCGCACATCTGGGGCTACGCGGCGGGCCTGGACATGACGCGGCGCGACCTGCAGGGCGAGGCGAAGAAGCTCGGGCGGCCGTGGGAGATCGGCAAGGGTTTCGACTTCTCGGCGCCGATCAGCAGCATCACGCCGATCGGGCGGACCGGCGAGCTCACGCGCGGGCGGATCTGGCTCAAGGTCAACGGCCAGATCCGCCAGGAAGCCGACCTGTCGAAGATGATCTGGAACGTCAACGAGACGATCGAGCACCTGTCGAAGTACTTCGAGCTGATGCCCGGCGACCTGATCTTCACCGGCACGCCCGAGGGCGTTGCCGCGGTCGTTCCCGGCGACGTTCTGGAGGGCGGTGTCGACGGCGTCGGCGCCCTGCGCGTGAAGATCGCGCCGCCGGCGCGGGACTGACGCGGCTTCGCCGCCGGCGCGGGGGACCGATGATGAGACTGCATTCGGCGGCGCGCTCGTCGGCGTCGTTCCGCGTCCGCATCGCCCTGAACCTGAAGGGGCTGCCCTACGAGTACGTCCCGGTCGACCTGGTGCATGGCGAGCAGTTCAGGGAGGCCTTCCGCGGGCTGAATCCGGCCGAGCTGGTCCCGGTGCTGGAGCACGACGGCGCGGTGCTGACGCAATCGCTGGCGATCGTCGAATACCTCGAAGAGAAGTACCCGCAGCCGCCGCTGCTGCCGCACGATCCGCTCGATCGTGCCTACGTGCGCAGCGTCGCGCTGGCGATCGCCTGCGAGATCCATCCTCTTAACAACCTGCGCGTGCTGCGTTACCTGACCAAGACCCTCGGCCAGGGCGAGGAGGCGAAGAACGCCTGGTACCGGTACTGGATCGAGCAGGGACTGGCGCAGATCGAGGCGCAGCTCGTCGCGCAAGGGCGCTGCGGGCGTTACGTTCTCGGCGAGGCGGTGACGATCGCCGACGTGCTGCTGGTGCCGCAGATCTTCAATGGACGGCGTTTCGACTGCCGGCTCGACCACGTGCCGACGGTGATGCGGATCTTCGATGCCTGCATGCGACTGCCGGAGTTCGTCGACGCGCAGCCCAGCCGGCAGCCCGACATGCCGCCGGATTGAGGGCCCGTCGGGGCAGCTCAGCCGGACTGCGGATCGGGCGGCACCGGCGGCGCTTGGTCCAGGGCGCGCAGCGCCGCGGCGAACTCCGCCACCGCGGCGGCGTAGAAGTAGCTGCGGTTGTAGTGCAGGATCGTCGCCAGATTGGCGGTGCCGATCCGGTATTCGACGTTGGTGCTGTCGTCCTCCTGCTGGTACGGCAGGTCGAGCAGCACCACCTGCGTTTCGGGCGGCAGGTAGCCGTCGATGCGCACGCCCAGGTCGGCCACGTCTGCCCAGGCATGCACCGCCGCGATGCCACGACCCAGCTGATCGGCGATCGCCTCGTTGGCAATCGCATCGAACATCACCGGCAGCCCGCGCCGCCAGCCGTGCCCCTGCAGGTAGCTGGCCACCGAGCCGATCGCATCGGCCGCGGAGCGGGCGAGGTCGACGCGGCCGTTGCCGTCGTAGTCGAGCGCGAAGCGCCTGATCGAACTGGGCATGAACTGCGGCAGGCCGATGGCGCCGGCGAACGACCCGGTCTGCCCGAGCACGTCGAGGCGGCCCTGGTGGCCCAGCGCCAGGAAGTGCGCCAGTTCCTCGCGATAGAAGGAGGCCCGGCGCGGGTAGTCGAAGGCCAGCGTCAGCAATACGTCGAGGGTGCGGAAGCTGCCCATCACGCGGCCGAAGGAGCTTTCGATGCCGATGATCGCCACCACGATTTCCGCTGGCACGCCGAAGTCGTCGTCGGCGCGCGCCAGCGTGGCGCGGTGCGTGCTCCGGAAGGCGATCGCTTCGCGCAGTCGCGCCTCGCCGAGGGCGCGCTGGCGGTAGCGCCGCCAGTCGCGCGGCGGCGGCGTCAGGCTCGGCGTCATCAGCTGCTCGGCCCGCGCCGAACGGCGGCCGCTGGCCAGCACCCGCTCGGCCCAGCCTCGCGGGACGCCGTGCTCGACGACGAGCGCATCGACGAATGCCGCGACGTCGGCACGCCCGGCGTACGGCCCCGCAGCAGGCTGTCGCGAATGGCCGGTGCCTGCCGCCAGCGACAGCGCGCCGAGCAGCAGCTTCCTGCGTCCTAATCTGTTGTGGTTGTGCACCGGAGCGGCCGTCTACGTCGCGGTGACGCAGCCTATCGCGTCGCGCTCAATCGGCGAAGCGGACCCGGAATCGGCGCACGCGGGCGCGCAGGCGGCGGATCGCCACGGCAGGCACGCTGGCGCTGGCCGGCGAATAGCGCCAGCGCTCCAGCAGGCGGATGATCGCCTCGGCCTCGCCGCGCGACGCCGGGGTCAGCTCTCTCGCCAGGCGGCCGGCGAGCACGCGCAGCCCGTCGGTGGCCTGGCACTTCACACCGGCGTGCTCCAGTCGCGTGCGGAAGCGGTTCTCCAGCTCGGCGAGGGGATCGCGCCGCACGCGATGCCTGAGCGAAACGACCGCCAGCACCGTCGCGATGATGGATCCGAGCAGCGCCAGCAGGACGCCGAGGACCCGCCAGTCCGGTGCGAAGCCGAGGCGGTCGAGCAGATTCATCTGTTGCTGCACCGAGTAGGTGAGCACCCATTGGTTCCACGAGTTCTCGACCGCTTCCCAGTTGAAGCGCAGACGCCGGAGCAGGCGCATCCAGCCGGCATCGGCGCTGCCGCCGATGGTGAACAGCGGATCGACACCCGACTGCCGGGCCAGCTCGCGCAGGCCCTGTTCGATTCGCACCGGCGCAACCACCGCGGTCGGGTCGATCCGCGTCCAGCCTCTTCCGTTCAGCCACGCTTCCGCCCAGGCGTGCGCATCGGACTGGCGGACGGTCATGAAACCGTCGACCGGATTGATCTCGCCACCCTGATAGCCGGTGACGACGCGCGCCGGGACATCGAGTGCGCGCATCAGCACGACGAACGCCGACGCGTAATGCTCGCAGAAGCCGAGCCGGCTGCCGAACATGAAGTCGTCGACCGAATCACGGCCGAGCAGCGGTGGCTCCAGCGTGTAGCGGAAACCGCCGTTGCGGAAGTGGTCGAGCACGGCGTCGACGATGCGCTGGTCGTCCCGCGAGCGGTCGATCGTGCCGGCGCTGGCCTCGAGACGCCGGCGCAGGTCGGCGGCAAACTGCATCGTTCGCGGGTTGAAGTCTGCCGGCAGCGCCAGCCAGTTGCGCAGCGACTGCTCGGTCTCGTTGATGCCGAAAGTGAAGCGCGTGAAGGAGCGGGCGTCGTAACGGGTGCGGGTCGTGATCACCCGCCCGGCGAGCAGCTGGCCCTCGCTGGTCGCCCGCGGACGAAGCTCGGCATGCTCCGGCAGGCTGGAGGGCATTTCCAGCGCGAACAGCCAGTCGCGCTGGCTGGGCTCGAGGGTGACCGCGTACTCGACCGCCGAGGCCGGATCGGCATCGATGCGCAGCGGCGGCGAGGCGCCCGACCGTCTGCTCAGCGGCGACCAGGTGCGCCCGTCGAAGCTGCCGAACACCGGTCCGCGCCAGTAAAGGCGCTGGCCCTCCGGCGGCGTGCCGGCGAAGCGCACGCGAAAGGCGATCGCCTCCGACTGCAGCAGGCGGCTGATGCCGCCCGGCGACATGGAGTTGGACAGGCCGGTGCCGCCGGAGAAGGCGTCGCGCGGCAGGCCCCAGAGGGGGTTCTCCAGCCGCGGGAAGAGCAGGAACAGCACGACGGTGAGCGGCACCGCCTTCACGGCGATCACCGCGACCAGGCGCAGCTTGCGCCCGGCCGGCAGGTCGTCGGCCTTCAGGCTGACGCTGACCAGCACGAAGAACAGCGCCAGCACGGCGCCGAGCGTCATCAGCGCCACCGGCAGCGCCTGGCTGTGCAGGAACTGCGTCAGCAGGATGAAGAAGCACAGGAACACGACCACGAACACGTCGCGGGTGGCCCGCATCTCCAGCAGCTTCAGCGCCAGCAGCAGCAGCAGGAAGGTCACACCGGCCTCGCGGCCCAGCACGGTGCGGTAGTGCAGCCAGACCGCGCCGGCGGCGATCGCCAGCAGCGGCAGCATCGCCACGCGGCCCGGCAGCGGCAGGTTGCGCAGGGTGATCCAGGCGCGCCAGCTCCACAGCAGGCCGACCACGCCGATCGCCCAGAACGGCAGATGCTCGAAGTGCGGCACGGCAACCAGCGCCACTGCCAGCAGCAGCACCATCACGTCGCGCCGTTCGCGCGCCGCCGACGAGACCTGGGCGCGGGTCAGCCAGGCGGCAAACTCACGCAGGCGCGCGCCGTTGCGCCGCCTGCCGTTGCCGTTGGCTGCGCCAGTCGCCGAGGCCATCTACGACCTGCCGTGCAAGGCGAGCGCCGTCAGGCAGCGGTCGCGCTGCTCGGCGCCCAGCCCGAAGTCGATCCGCAGCTCGGGCAGCGAAAGCGCATAGCGGACCTGTGCCGCTTCCGCCATCAGCACCCAGCGGCACAGCCGCGACAGCTTCTGCTCGGCGTTCAGGCTCTCGTCGACGGCGCCGAGTTCGAGGACGACCTCGCCCTGGGAGTAGCTCTCGAACAGCTTGACCGTCAGTTCGTCGGAGCGCGCGGCGAGCCGCCAGGCCACCCGCTTCAGCGGATCGCCGGTGCGATAGGGCCGCACGCCGGCGAACTCGTCGCCGGCGACCGCCAGCCCGGTCTCCTGCTCCGCATCGGCGCTGGCGACCATCGGCAGTTCGGGCGCGCCGTCCTCCGGCGCCGGATAGACGATCGCCGTCAGCGGCGGCGTGTAGTAAGACCAGGCCTGCCACAGCCCGAACGGGAAGCGCGTCTCGATGCGCAGCCGCGGGCACGGCAGCCGCCCGCGCGCCTTGGTCGAGACGGCAACCCGGACCTCGCGACTGCCCGCCGCCGGGATGTCGGCATCGGTGACCGGCTGCACCGGAAGGTCGGGGCCGACCGCTTCGAACAGCGGGTGGGCCGGCTGCAGCGGCTCGAACTCGAGCGAGTAGCGCGCCTCCGGCGTCGGGTTGTGGACGGTGATCTCGAACGTGGCGAGGTCGCCGGCGAACACATTCTCGGCGCGGTGCGCGGTCAGGGTCAGCCGGGCGAGGTTGCGATGCGTGTGGTACATGGCCACCAGCGCCATGCTGGCGACGAGGAAAGTGAGCAGGAAGCCGAGCTGCAGCATGTAGTTGATCGAGCCGAACAGCATCATCAGCACGGCGGCCGCCGACAGGATGCCCGCGCGCGTCGGCAGGATGTAGACGCGCCGGCGGTCGAGCACCACCTCGCCGTGCTCGACGCCCCTGCGGCCGCCGATCATGTCGCCGATCTTGATCGCCAGCGGATGGGCGGTGATGCTCATGCGGGCAGGCGGTTGCGGTGTCGCGGCCGGTGTGGCGTTCGCTCGGCGGACGCTGCTGCGCGGTCAGGGCAGGCGGACCGCCTGGATGAGCTGCGCTGCGAGCTCGCGGCCGTGCAGGACCCGGCCGCCCTCGCGCTGCGCCGCGTGCAGGCGGTGGCCGGCGACCACCGGCAGCACGTTCTGCACGTCCTCCGGGATCACGTGCTCGCGACCGTCGAGCCAGGCCCAGGCGCGCGCCGCTGACAGCAGCGCCAGCCCGGCGCGCGGCGACAGCCCCTCGGCATGGCGGCCGGAGCTGCGCGTGAACGCCAGCAGCGACAGCACGTAGTCGAGCAGCGTCTCGGAGACGAACACCTGCTTGACCGCCGCCTGCGCCGCGAGCAGATCGGCGGGCCGGGCGACCGCCGGCAGGGCGCGCAGCATGTCGCGGCGCGCCCGTCCGGCGAGCAGCGAGCGTTCGGCCGAGCGCTCGGGGTAGCCGAGGCTGATGCACATCAGGAAGCGGTCGAGCTGCGACTCGGGCAGCGGGAAGGTGCCGACCTGATGCAGCGGATTCTGGGTGGCGATGACGAAAAACGGCTGCGGCAGCGGCCGCGCCATGCCGTCGATCGAGACCTGGCTCTCCTCCATTGCCTCGAGCAGCGCGCTCTGCGTCTTCGGGCTGGCGCGGTTGATCTCGTCGGCCAGCAGGACCTCGGTGAAGATCGGGCCGGGATGGAAGGCGAACTGGCCGGTGGTGCGGTCGTACACCGACACGCCGATCACGTCCGACGGCAGCAGGTCGCTGGTGAACTGCAGGCGCCGGAATGGAAGTCCCAGCGACAGCGAGATCGCGTGCGCCAGGGTCGTCTTGCCGACGCCGGGAGCGTCCTCGATCAGCAGGTGGCCGCCGGCGAGCAGGCAGGTCAGGCTCTGGCGGATCTGCAGGTCCTTGCCGACGACCACGGCCCCGATCTGTTCAGCGCAGCGACGGATCTTTTCCAGCATTAGACTTTCCCAAAAGGGGCAACCGTCAGGGTTGGGGAGACAGCAAACGGTGCATACGGGGTTCTTCACGCATGCGCAATGTGCCGCCCACGAGATGGGTTCGTGGCATCCCGAATGTCCCGAGCGCCTGGCTGCCGTGCACGATCATCTCATTGCGGTCGGGCTGTTGCCGCACCTGCTGACCTTCGAGGCGCCGCCGGCGCAGCTCGAGGCCGTCGCCCGGGCCCACGACCGCGCCTACATCGAGCGGCTGCGCGCGAGGGTACCAAAGCAAGGCTACGAACCGGTCGACCCCGACACGTCGATGAACAACTGCAGCTGGGATGCGGCGCTGCACGCCGCCGGCGCGGTGATCGAGGCCACCGATCTGGTCGTCCGTGGCGAGGTCGACAACGCCTTCTGCGCCGTGCGGCCTCCTGGCCACCACGCCTGCCGCGCCGCGGCGATGGGCTTCTGCTTCTTCAACAACGTGGCCATCGGCGCGCTGCATGCCGTGCATGCGCACGGGCTGAAGCGGGTGGCGGTGATCGACTTCGACGTGCACCATGGCAACGGCACCGAGGACATCCTTGCCGGCAACGGCCACACCCTGATGGCGAGCTTCTTCCAGCACCCGTTCTATCCCTACTCCGGCACTGACTTCGCCGCCGACAACATGGTCAACGTGCCGGTGCCGGCCGGCACCCGCGGCGACGTGGTGCGCGAACTGGTCGCAGCGCAGTGGCTGCCGCGGCTGGAGGCGTTCGCGCCGGAGATGATCTTCATTTCGGCCGGCTTCGATGCCCATCGCGAGGACGATCTCGGCCAGATGGGACTGGTCGAGGCCGACTATGCCTGGATCACCGAGCAGCTGATGGACGTCGCCGACCGCCATTCGAAGGGGCGGATCGTCAGCACGCTCGAAGGCGGTTACAACCTCAGTTCGCTGGCACGAAGCGTGGCGGCACATGTGCGCGCGCTGGCGCAGCTCTGACTCATGGAAAACTCGATCTACGACCGGGACCTGCCGCGCACCGCGGCCAACTACGCGGCGCTGTCGCCGCTGACCTTCATCGAGCGCGCGGCCGCGGCGTTCCCGCGCCGGCCGGCGGTCCTGCACGGATCGCTTCGTCGCGACTGGGTGGAGGTGTATGCGCGCTGCCGCCGGCTGGCGCATGCGCTGACCCGCCGCGGGCTCGGCCGCGGCGACACGGTGGCAGTGATGCTGCCGAACACGCCGGAGATGGTCGAGGCGCACTTCGGCGTGCCGATGGCCGGCTGCGTGCTCAATGCGATCAACACCCGGCTCGATGCCGAGTCGGTTGCCTTCATGCTCGAGCACGGCGAGGCGAAGCTGTTCATCGTCGATCGTGAGTTCGAGGCTACGGCCCGGCAGGCGCTGGCAAGGCTGCAGCGCGCCATCGAGGTGATCGACGTCGACGACCCGCAGTACGGCGGACCGGGCGCGAGGCTCGGCAGGCTCGACTACGAGGCGTTGATCGCCGAGGGCAGCCCCGACTTCGCCTGGCAGCTGCCCGGCGACGAGTGGGACGCGATCGCGCTGAACTACACGTCGGGCACGACCGGCAACCCGAAGGGCGTCGTCTACCACCACCGAGGCGCCTACCTGAACGCGGTGTCGAACATCCTGGTCTGGGCGCTGCCGCACCATCCCGTCTACCTGTGGACGCTGCCGATGTTCCACTGCAACGGCTGGTGCTTTCCGTGGACGGTGGCGGCGATGGCCGGCACCAACGTGTGCCTGCGCCGGGTCGAGGCGGCCGCCGTCTTCGACGCCATCCGCGCGCATCGCGTGACGCATTACTGCGGCGCGCCGATCGTGCACTCGCTGCTGGTCAATGCGCCGGAGGAGATGAGGCGGGGCATCGCGCACAGGGTCAGCGCGATGGTCGCCGGTGCGGCACCACCGGCGGCGATGATCGAGGGCATGGAGCGGCTCGGCTTCGACCTCACCCACGTCTACGGCCTGACCGAGGTCTACGGGCCGGCCACCGTGTGCGCCAAGCAGCCCGAATGGGATTCGCTCGGCGTCGGCGAACGGGCGATGATGAACGGGCGCCAGGGAGTCCGCTACCCGATGGAAGAGGCGGTGAAGGTGCTCGATCCCGGGTCGCTGCAGCCGGTTCCCGCCGACGGCGAGACGATCGGCGAGGTGATGTTCCGCGGCAACATCACGATGAAGGGCTACCTGAAGAACCCGGACGCCACCCAGCAGGCCTTCGCCGGCGGCTGGTTCCGCTCCGGTGACCTGGCGGTGCTCCAGCCGGACGGCTACCTGCGGATCAAGGACCGCAGCAAGGACATCATCATCTCGGGCGGTGAGAACATCAGCTCCATCGAGGTCGAGGACATCCTGTACCGTCATCAGGCGGTGATGATCGCGGCGGTGGTGGCGTCGCCGGACCCGAAGTGGGGCGAGGTGCCTTGCGCGTTCATCGAGACACGCGAGGGCAGCGCCGTCACCGCCGAGGAGCTGGCCGCCCACTGCCGCGCCCACCTCGCCGGCTTCAAGGTGCCGAAGAAGTTCGTCTTCGGCCCGGTGCCGAAGACCAACACCGGCAAGATCCAGAAGTTCCTGCTGCGCCAGCAGGCCCGATCGGCGGCCGCGATCGACGTCTAGCAGGCGATCGCGACGGCAACCATCAGCCAGGAGGACGCCATGAACGCCCCGCAAGCCACGGCTCAACTTCAACCGCTGCTGCTCGAGCAACGCTCGGGCGACGGCGTGGTCACGCTGACGCTGAACCGCCCGGCGCAGTTCAACTCGCTGTCGGAGGAGATGCTGGCGGCGCTGCAGTCGGCCTTTGACCGCATCGGCGCCGACACCGCTGCACGTGCGATCGTCGTCGCGGCGGCCGGCAAGGCATTCTGCGCCGGGCACGACCTGAAGCAGATGAAAGCCAATCCGCGCCAGGACTACTACGAGCAACTCTTCGCCGACTGCGCCAGGCTGATGCTGACGATCCAGCGCGTGCCGCAGCCGGTCATCGCCCGCGTGCACGGCATCGCCACCGCGGCCGGCTGCCAGTTGGTGGCGACCTGCGACCTGGCGGTGGCCGCGGAGGGCGCGCGCTTCGGCGTCAATGGCATCGACGTCGGCCTGTTCTGCTCGAGTCCCAGTGTGGCACTGGCGCGCAACGTCGGCCGCAAGCAGGCCTTCGAGATGCTGGTGACCGGCGAGTTCATCGATGCCGCGGCGGCCAGGGCACGCGGCCTGGTCAATCGGGTCGTGCCGGCCGACCAGCTCGACGCCGAGGTCAAGCGGCTCACCGACGCCATCGTCGCCAAGCCGGCGGTTGCCATCGGCATGGGCAAGGGGCTGTTCTATCGGCAACTGGAAATGGGGGTCGATGCCGCCTATCAGCTCGCCGGCCAGACGATGGCCTGCAACATGATCGACGAGGTCGCGCAGGAAGGCGTGGCGGCATTCATGGAGAAGCGAAAGCCGCATTGGCCCGGCAGTCGCTGATTCGAGGGGCGCAGCCGCTCCGGCGGCGCCTATAGCCTGATCGCGGCGCTGCAGGCCAGCAGGACGAGCCAGAAGGCGACGAACCCCGGCCCCGACCAGGCGCTGATTCCCGACACTTCCTTCGGCAGGTTGGGCTTGCGGCCGTTCAGTGCGGCCAGTTCGGCCTCGACTGCCCGGCGCTGCACGACCAGCAGCGCCAGCGTCCTCACCGCACGATCGATGTGGCTGTGCAGCGCCAGCGCGCACAGTATGCCGACCAGCGCCAGCCCGCCGAGCAGCCAGTGATTCAGCGCCACGACCCCCAGGCCGCTGACGATGAACAGCATCATGAAGGCGTGGATGAAGATGGCCTGCGAGGCGATCAGCCAGTTCATGTGCTGACCGAGGCCCAGCTGCTCGACGGTCGCCGCCTGGTTCAGGCGGTCGAGTTCCCTTTCGGCCGCCGCCTGCTTCTCTAACTGCGCCGTCTCGATGCTCGGTGGCGGCGCCGGCACCGGCCGCTCGGCGTCGATGCGCAGAGTGGCGCGACTGCTCTCGCCATCGACGGCGGTCGGGACGACGCGAAGCTCGGTGTTGCGGGGCGTGTTCATGCAGGCGCAGTGTGCGCGGGGCCTGGTTGCCCATAAATCCGCCGATCGTCCTAGGGCGCGCAGCCGGATCCGCCTCGGCCTGAACGCCGTGGCAACGGCCGCGTCGACGCTGCCGGTCGGTGGACGATCCGTGCGCCGCTGCCGCGCACGGTAGGATCGGCGCCGCTGCCGCTGCCACTGGACGCGACGACTGCGCCAGGTTCCCGATGCCATTGTTCGACCCACAGAGCCTCAATCCCGGCGTGCCGCGGCGCGAGGTGCTTGCCTGGGCGATGTACGACTTCGCCAACTCCGGCTACACGACCGTGGTCCTGACGGCCGTGTTCAACGCGTACTTCGTCAACGTGGTGGCCGGCGATGCGCCGTGGGCGACACTGGCCTGGACGCTGGCGCTGTCGGCGTCCTATCTGCTCGGCATGCTGGCCATGCCGGCGCTCGGTGCCTACGCGGATCTGCACGCCCGCAAGAAGCCGCTGATGGGACTGGTGACGATCGGCTGCGTCGTCGGCACCGCGGCGCTGGCGCTTGCCGGGCCGGGTGACCTCGCGCTGGCGGTGGCGGCGATCATCGTCTCGAACGTCTGCTTCTCCGCCGGCGTGACGCTGAACAGCGCCTTCCTGCCTGAACTGGCGCGGCCGGAGGCGCTCGGCAAGGTGTCCGGCTGGGGCTGGAGCCTCGGTTACCTCGGTGGACTGCTGGCGCTGGCGCTCGGACTTGGCTATGTGCTGTGGGCGCAGGCGCGCGGATTGCCGGCCACCCACTACGTGCCGGTGACGATGCTCATCACCGCGGCGCTGTTCGCGCTGGCGGTCGTCCCGACCTTCACCACGCTGCGAGAGCGGGCAGTGCCGGTCGCCGCGGGCACCCTAGGCAGCGTGCTGAGCGAATCGACGCAGCGGCTGTGGCACACGCTGGCCAACATCCACCAGTTCCGTGACTTCGGCTGGCTGACGCTGTGCGGGCTGCTCTACCAGGGCGGCCTGTCGGTGGTCATCGCGCTGGCGGCGATCTACGCGCAGCAGGTGATGAACTTCGGGACCGCGCAGACGATGATGCTGATCCTGGTGGTCAACGTCACCGCCGCGCTGGGCGCATTCCTGTTCGGCTACGTCCAGGACGCTGTCGGTCACAAGCTGGCGCTGGCGTCGACCATCGCCGGCTGGATCGTGATGGTGCTGATCGCCGGACTGGCCTCCGGCGTCGGCTGGTTCTGGGTGGCGGCCAACATCGCCGGCCTGTGCATGGGATCGAGCCAGTCCGCCGGCCGGGCGATGGTCGGCGTGTTCGCTCCGGAGCATCGTCGCGCCGAGTTCTACAGCCTGTGGAACGTCGCGCTGTGGCTGTCGGCGGTGATCGGCCCGCTGACCTATGGGCTGGTCACCTGGTTGAGCGGCAACAACCACCGGCTGGCGATCCTGACCACCGGCGTGTACTTCGTTGCCGGCCTGCTGGTGCTGGCCAGGGTCGACGTCAAGCGCGGCAGGCGTGCCGCGCTCGGCAGCACCGACTGACCCGGCCCGTCGTGCGGGCCCTACGAAGCCAGCGCTGCGACGCCGACCTTGGCGACCTGCGCGTCCTCGCTCGACTTCACCCCCGAGACGCCGACGGCACCGACCACCTGCCCGTCAACGAGGATCGGCACCCCGCCCTCGAGCATGCCTTGCAGCGGCGCCGAGAGGAAGGCACTGCGGCCCTGGTTGATCATGTCCTCGTAGATCTTCGTCTCGCGCCGGCCGAGGGCCGCGGCGCGCGCCTTCTCCGGCGCGATGTAGGCCGACACCGGCGGCGTGCCGTCCAGCCGCACGAACTGCAGCAGGTGCCCGCCGTCGTCGACGATCGCGATCGCCACTGACCAGCTGTTCTTCCTCGCCTCGGCGATCGCGGCGTCCATCACGCGCGCCGTGTCCTCGATCGTCAGCATGCTCTTCTTCTGCATCGTGCTCTCCTTTCCTTTTCCTTCACCGGCCGCTCGCGCCGTCCGGGCGCCCGTTCGCTCCTCGCCGGGCCTGCCGCACGACCGCGTCCGCTGGTCGCTTCAGCCGGCGCCCGCATGAGGACGCGGCGCGTCAGGGCGGCGTGACCGCGGCGCGGACCTGCTCGAGCGCAGCGGGATCCTCGATCGTCGTCAGGTCGCCGGGATCACGGCCCTCGCACAGCGCCTGGATCGAGCGTCGCAGCAGCTTGCCGGAGCGGGTCTTCGGCAGCGACGTGACGAAGTGCACTCGCGCCGGTCGCGCCACCGCGCCGAGCTGGCTGTCGACGGTCTTCATCAGCTCGCCCTCGAGCGCCAGCCGGCCCGCGCTGGTGGCAGTCGCGGCGGCGTCCTTGACGACGGCGAAGGCCATCGCCACCTGGCCCTTGAGCTGGTCGGCGACGCCGACCACGGCGACCTCGGCGATCGCCGGGTGCGAACTGATCGACTCCTCGATCTCGCGCGTGCCGAGCCGATGGCCGGCGACGTTGATCACGTCGTCGGTGCGGCCGAGGATGAAGAAGTAGCCGTCGGCGTCGCGGATGCCCCAGTCGAAGGTCGAATACACCATCCGGTTGGGCACGCTCTGCCAGTAGGTGCGGACGAAGCGCTCGTCGTCGCCCCACACCGTGCTCATGCATCCCGGAGGCAGCGGGCCTTCGATGGCCACCACGCCCTTGTCGTTGGCACCGGTGATCTCCTCGCCGGTCGCCTCGTTGAACAGCCTGACGTCGTAGCCGTACACGGGCATGCCGGGGCTGCCGAACTTCGACGGCAGCTGCTCGACGCCGCGCGAGATGGCCAGGATCGGCCAGCCGGTCTCGGTCTGCCAGTAGTTGTCGACGATCGGCTTGTTCAGTCCTTCGGAGATCCAGCGCGCGGTCGGCTCGTCGAGCGGCTCGCCGGCGAGGAACAGCAGCCGCAGGCTCGACAGGTCGTACTTGCTGAGAAACGCGGGGTCCTGCTTCTTCAGCACGCGGATCGCCGTCGGCGCGGAAAACATCACCGAGACCTTGAATTGCTCGACGATGCGCCACCAGATGCCGCCGTCGGGGCGGATCGGCGTGCCCTCGAACAGGATCGTCCCCATGCCGGCGATCAGCGGGCCGTAGATGATGTAGGAGTGGCCGACCACCCAGCCGATGTCGCTGGTGGAGAAGTAGGTCTCGCCGGCGTTGCCGCAGAAGATGTGCTTCATCGAGGCGGCCAGCGCCACCGCGTAGCCGCCGGTGTCACGCTGCACGCCCTTCGGCTTGCCGGTGGTGCCGGAGGTGTAGAGGATGTAGGAGGGCTCGCTCGACTCCATCCACTCGCAGGGCACCTCGTCGTTCATGTGCTCGGTGCGCAGCTTCGCGTAGTCGAGGTCGCGCCCTGCGGTCCTCGCCATCGGCGCCAGACCGCGGTCGACCAGCAGGACCTTGGCCGGCGGGCTCTTCGACAGGCGGATCGCCTCGTCCAGCAGTCCCTTGTACGGCACCACCTTGCCGGCGCGCGAGCCCGCATCCGAGCTGACGATCACCTTCGGCTGCGCGTCGTCGATGCGCGAGGCGAGGCTCACCGAGGCGAAGCCGCCGAAGACCACCGAGTGGATGGCGCCGATGCGCGCGCAGGCGAGCATGGCGAAGGCCGCCTCGGGGATCATCGGCATGTAGATCAGCACGCGGTCGCCGCGCTGCACGCCGAGTCCGCGCAGGATGCCCGCCATGCGGTTCACCTCGCGGTGCAGCTGGCTGAAGGTATACGTCTTCTCGGCGTCGACCTCGGTGGAGACGTAGATCAGGGCCGGCTGGTCGCCGCGCGCCGCCAGGTGGCGGTCGATCGCGTTGTGGCACAGGTTGGTCCTGCCGCCGATGAACCAGCGTGCAAAAGGAGGCCGCGAGTAGTCGAGTGTCCGCTCGAACGGCGCCTGCCAGTCGATCAGGCGCGCCTGCTCGGCCCAGAAGGCGTCACGGTCTTTGATCGAGCGGGCGTGGAACTCCTTGTAGGCTGCCATGGACGACGGTCTCCTTTTTCGATAGTTCGAGTTCTTTTTGCTGACGCACCAGCGCCATCAGCGGCCGAAGTTGGTGCACCAGCCGCGGCAGGTGGGGCACGACTTCGGCGGCTCGACCCGAGCGGATCAGGGTCAGCGCCAGATTGACGTCCATCGAGCCCTCGTCGGCGCGCGACTGTCCGTTGCCGCCGCCGGCGTCTGCCGCGCCCAGTACGATACGCCGCGACCGTCCGGTCTGTGCCTGCTGTGCCCGTTTCTGGCTGATTTGGCGCAACTGTTCGGCGCTCAGCCGCATGTCCTCCGACAGGCTGGCCACGCCGATGCACGTCCAGACCTCGACGCCGCCGCCGGCGGCATCGACGTTCTCGAGGACCTTGCGCAGGCGGGCAGCGAAGTGCAGGACGCCCGCCACGCCGTCGCTCTGGGTGGCGACGCAGAACTCGTGGCGGTCCGAGCGGGTGGCCAGGTCCTCCATCCTGATCGCCGCGGCAAGCGAGCGGGCGACCAGCCGTGCGCGCTGCTCGATCTCTCCCTCCCAGACCTCCGAGTCCGGCATCGTCAGCTCGACGCGGATGCAGATGACCGCGACGTCGGTCATGTTGCGGCGCGAGTACGAGATCAGCTTGTCGACCTGGCGGTCGAAGAACGACGGCACCAGCAGGTCCGTATCGGGGTCGACCGTGCGCGACGTCTGCAGCACCGCGCGGCTCTCGGCCAGCGCCTCGCGCGTCGAGGACAGCTTGATCAGCACCTCGAGGCGCGAGATCAGTTCCGCCGCGTTGACGCCCTTGAGGACGAAGTCGGTCGCGCCCAGCGCGGCGGCGCGCTCGCACTCGGCCTGCTCGTCGGCACCCGACAAAACGATCAGCGGCATCTCGCGGATGCGCTGGATCTTCGAGGCGCGGGCGCGGGTGATCAGCTCGAATCCGTCGATCTTCGGCATCGTCAGGTCGGTGATGACGATCCGGATCGACGAGTCGAGCAGCATCGCCTGCCAGGCCGCTTCGCCGTCGGACGCCTCGCGCACATCGAAGCGGTCGCGGATGTGCTGCGCGATGGTGGCGCGGACGATCCGCGAATCGTCGGCGATGAGAATGCGCGCTTTGGCGGACACGGGTCCAGTGCGGGATCGGGTTCGGCGAACCACGCGTCTCGATCGGCTGCGGCCGCGCGCGGCGCATCCGTTCGAACTGACGCGATCGAGTGGGAATGCTGCCGCAAGCCGACGCGCTTTTCTTCATCTGTTCGGCTATCTTGACGGCTGTCCCAAGGGATCCGGGGGTCGCTTGCGCGATTCGACGCTGCGTACGCTGGCGGCGGCCACGATGCTCGGCGCGACGGTGCTGCTGTCGGGCTGGTCGGGCCGCTTGAATGCGCAGCCGGTTGCCGGCGCCGCGTCCGAGCTCGTGTTCGGCGCCGTCGGCCTGGTCGGCACGCCTTACAGGTACGGCGGAGAAGACCCGGCCTCCGGCCTCGATTGCAGCGGTCTGGTGCGGTATGTCGCCCGCACCGGTCTGGGCATCCAGCTGCCGCGGCAGGCCGAGGAGATCGGCCGGGTGGGGGTCGCGGTCGACCGGCAGCAGCTGCAACCGGGCGACTTCGTCTTCTTCGATACGCTCGGCCGGCCCTTCTCACACGTCGGCGTGTATCTGGGCGACGGCCAGTTCGTCCATTCGCCGGCGCGGCGCGGGCGCGTTCGGGTCGAGCGGATGTCGGAGCCGTACTGGCAGAGCCGCTTCAGCGGCGCCCGGCGGCTCGAGGCCCTGCTTCTCGGCGAGCCGGCGGCCGGCGCGGCGGGTGCTGGGGCCGAGGCAAGCGCGCCTGCCGAGGCGGTCGACCTCGTCATCAGGCCCTGAGGCGGCTGCAGGCGGACCGCCGCCGGAAGAAACTGATGTGACCTAGATCAAACAAGAATCATTTGCAAATGCGAATGACTATTGATAGAGTCCCGGCCATCGATGGGACGGGTTCGAGCGCAGCGGCGCCCGGCCCGCGGACGGTCAAGGCGGAGGATCCGATGGCAGGGGCTAGGTGGGCGAGGACGGGCAAGGCGGGGCGCGGGCTCCTGATCTGGAGTGCACTGGCCGTTTCGGCGGCGGCAGGTCTGGCTGCAACTGGCCAGGCAGGGGCACAGCAGGCGGAACTGAACCTTTATTCGGCGCGCCACTACCAGACTGACGAGGCGCTGTACCGCAATTTCAGCGAGCAGACCGGAATCAGGATCAACCGCATCGAGCTCGGCGACGAGCCCCTGCTGCAGCGGCTCAAGAGCGAAGGGGCGAACAGCCCGGCGGACGTGGTGCTGCTGGTCGATGCGGCCCGCCTGTGGCGGGCACAGATCGACGGCCTGTTCCAGCCGATCGACTCGAAGATCCTGAACGAGCGGATTCCGGCCAGGCTGCGTGCCAACGACGGCAGCTGGTTCGGCTTCTCGACGCGGGCGCGCGTGATCGTCTACGACAAGGCGCGGGTCAAGCCGCAGGAGGTCGACACCTACGAGAAGCTGGCCGACCCGGTCAACAAAGGCCGCGTGTGCACGCGCTCCGGCTCGCATCCGTACATGCTGTCGCTGCTCGGCGCGATGGTCGAGCGCAGCGGCGAGGCGGCTGCCGAGCAGTGGGCGCGGGGCATGGTCGCCAACATGGCGCGCCCGCCGCGCGGCGGCGACACCGACCAGATCCGCGCCGTGGCCAGCGGCGAGTGCGGCGTGGCGCTGACCAACAGCTACTACTGGGTGCGACTGATGCGCTCCAGCGATCCGAAGGACCAGGCGGTGGTCGACAAGGTCGGCTTCATCTGGCCGAACCAGGCGAGCTCCGGGACGCACGTGAACGTCTCCGGCGGCGGCGTCGCCCGCCATGCCCCTCACCGGGCCAGCGCGATCCGCTTCCTCGAGTACCTGTCGAGCGCGCAGGCGCAGGCGTACTTCGCCGACGGCAACAACGAGTGGCCGGTGGTCAAGGGCGTCGAGGTCGGCAACCCGGCGCTGAAGTCGCTCGGTGCGTACAGGGCCGAGGACGTGCCGATCTCGTCGATCGGCAAGGGGCAGATCGCCGCGCAGCGCATCCTCGACCGGGTCGGTTACCGCTGACTTCCCTGCGGCCCGGCGGGCGCGGCGCGACACCGACCGGACGCCGCGCACCGCCGGGCGGAACGGGGCCGGCGGCGCCGGCGGCGCGCCCATACAATCGCGGCCGTCCGACTCCGGCCTTCGCGTGATGCTGGATTTCTCCGCCGAGGCCGGCTTCATCGGCCTGTTCATCGCGAGTTTCATTTCGGCCACCGTGCTGCCCGGCGGCTCGGAGGTGGTGCTGATCGCGGTGATCCATCGGCATCCGGAGATGTTGCTTCACGCGGTGGCGGTGGCCACGGCCGGCAACACGCTGGGAGGCATGACGTCCTATCTGCTCGGCCGGCTGATCCCCAATCGCGCCGACAGCCGCGCCGTCATCTGGCTGCATCGGCACGGCTACTGGGCGCTGCTGTTCTCCTGGGTGCCGCTGTTCGGCGACGCGCTGTGCGTCGGCGCGGGGTGGCTGCGCTTCAATCCGTACTTGTCGATGCTGCTGTTCGCTACCGGCAAGCTGTTTCGCTACGCGCTGGTGGCGGGCGGCTGGGCATGGATCGAGGCGGTGGTCCTGCCGCTGCTGTCCGGGTAGAGCGCGGGCTCGACAGCTGCCGCGCGCACGGGCGGCGCGGCACCGCTTCGTATAATCGCCGCAGTTCTGCGGAGACAGCTGCCTCATGAAGATCCTTGTATCGATCAAGCGTGTCGTCGACTACAACGTGAAAGTCCGCGTGAAGTCCGACGGCACCGGTGTCGACATCGCCAATGTGAAGATGTCGATGAATCCCTTCGACGAGATCGCTGTCGAGGAAGCGGTGCGGCTCAAGGAGGCGGGCAAGGCGACCGAGATCGTCGCCGTCTCCTGCGGCGTCGCGCAGTGCCAGGAAACGCTGCGCACCGCGATGGCGATTGGCGCCGACCGGGCCATCCTGGTCGAGACCGACGTCGACTTGCAGCCGCTGGCGGTGGCGAAGATCCTCAAGGCCCTGATCGACAAGGAGAAGCCGCAGCTCGTGCTGATGGGCAAGCAGGCGATCGACGACGACGCCAATCAGACGGCGCAGATGCTGGCGGCGCTGGCCGGCCTGCCGCAGGCCACCTTCGCCTCGAAGATGTCGGTCGACGGCGAGGCGGCCCAGGTCACACGCGAGGTCGACGGCGGCCTGGAGACGCTGTCCATCAGGCTGCCGGCGGTGGTGTCGGTGGATCTGCGGATGAACGAGCCGCGCTACGTGACCCTGCCCAACATCATGAAGGCGAAGAAGAAGCCGCTCGAGACGGTCAAGCCGGCCGACCTGGGCGTCGACCCGGCGCCGCGGCTGAAAACCCTGAAGGTGACCGATCCGCCGTCGCGGAAGAGCGGCATCAAGGTGCCCGACGCGGCGACGCTGGTGGCCAAACTGAAGAGCGAAGCAAAGGTGATCTGAGCCGCCGGCGCGACCCGTCGCCGCGCTGCCGCGACCCGAAATTCTGGAGAGACCGAATGCCCGCACTTGTCATCGCCGAGCACGACAACCGCCAGCTCAGGGGGCCGACCCTGAACACCGTCACGGCCGCCGCCAAGGCCGGCGGCGAAGTCCACGTGCTGGTCGCCGGGGCGGACTGCAAGGGGGTCGCCGAGCAGGCGGCGAAGGTCGCCGGCGTCGCGAAGGTGCTGCACGCCGACGCGCCGCAGCTGGCCGACGAACTCGCCGAGAACGTCGCGGCGCAGGCACTCGCCGTGGCGAAGAACTACAGCCACGTGTTCGCGCCGGCGACGGCCTTCGGCAAGAACGTCCTGCCGCGGCTGGCGGCGCTGCTCGACTGCGCGCAGGTCTCCGACATCATCAGCGTCGAGTCGGCCGACACGTTCACCCGGCCGATCTACGCCGGCAACGCGATCGCCACGGTGCAGTCGACCGATCCGATCAAGGTCGTCAGCGCGCGGCCGACCAACTTCGAGCCGGCGGGCGACGGCGGCACGGCCGCGATCGAGGCGCTGGCGCCGGTGGCCGACTCGGGGCTGTCGAAGTTCGTCGGTCGCGAGATCGCCAAGAGCGACCGGCCGGAACTGCAGGGCGCCAAGGTCGTCGTCTCCGGCGGCCGTGGCATGGGCTCGGCGGAGAACTTCAAGCTGCTCGAGCCGCTGGCCGACAGGCTCGGCGCCGCGCTCGGTGCCTCGCGCGCCGCGGTCGACGCCGGCTTCGCGCCGAACGACTGGCAGGTCGGGCAGACCGGCAAGGTGGTGGCGCCGCAGCTCTACGTTGCGGTCGGCATCTCCGGCGCGATCCAGCACCTGGCCGGCATGAAGGACAGCAAGGTGATCGTGGCGATCAACAAGGATCCCGAGGCGCCGATCTTCTCGGTGGCCGACTACGGCCTGGTCGCCGACCTGTTCGAGGCGGTGCCGCAGCTGGTCAAGGAACTCGGCTGAGGTCTGAGCAGCGCTCGGGGCGCAGCGTCGCGGCATCGACGGTGGGCCTGCGCCGCGACTTACATCCGAAGGAGCCGCAATGAGCTACTCCGCGCCGGTGAAAGAGATGCTGTTCGTGATGCGCGAACTGGCAGGCCTGGCGGAGATCCAGAAGCTGCCGGGTGGCGAGGACGCGACCGACGAGACGGTCGCGGCCGTGCTCGAGGAGAACGCGCGCTTCATGAGCGAGGTCGTGGCGCCGCTGAACTGGCCCGGCGACCTCAAGCCGTCGTCGTGGAGCGACGGCCAGGTGACGACGACGCCGGGCTTCAAGGAGGCATTCCGCCAGTTTGTCGAGGCGGGCTGGCAGGGGCTGCAGCACCCGCAGCAGTACGGCGGCCAGGGCCTGCCCAAGCTGGTGGCCACCGCGTGCAACGAGATGCTGCAGGCGGCCAACCTGTCGTTCGCGCTTTGCCCGCTGCTGACCGATGGCGCCATCGAGGCGCTGCTGACGGCGGGCAGCGACGAGCTGCGCGAGGCGTACGTGCCGCGGCTGATCGACGGCACCTGGACCGGAACGATGAACCTCACCGAGGCGCAGGCGGGTTCGGACCTGTCGCTGGTGCGCACCCGTGCCGTTCGGCAGGGCGACGGCGTCTACCGCATCTCCGGTCAGAAGATCTTCATCACCTACGGCGACCACGACCTGGCCGAGAACATCGTCCACCTAGTACTGGCGCGCACGCCCGACGCGCCGGAAGGTGTCAAGGGAATCTCGCTGTTCGTCGTGCCCAAGCGGCTGGTCAACGCCGACGGCTCGCTCGGCAAGCGCAATGACGTGTACTGCGCCTCGATCGAGCACAAGCTCGGCATCAAGGCGAGCCCGACCGCAGTCCTGCTGTTCGGCGACGACAAGGGCGAAGTCGGCCCAGGGGCGATCGGCTACCTGGTCGGCGAGGAGAATCGCGGGCTGGAGTACATGTTCATCATGATGAACGCGGCCCGCTTCGGCGTCGGCATGCAGGGCGTGGCGATCGCCGATCGCGCCTACCAGAAGGCGGTGGCCTACGCGCGCGAGCGCGTTCAGAGCCGGGCGGTCGAGGGTTCGGCCGGGCCGGTGCCGATCATCGAGCATCCCGACGTGCGCCGCATGCTGATGTTCATGCGCGCGCATGCCGAGGCGGCCCGCGCGGTCGCCTACGTGGCTGCCGGCTGGGCCGACGTCGCGCACCACCATCCCGACGGCGAGCAGCGCAAGCAGGCGAAGGCCGTCTACGAGTACCTGGTGCCGATCGTCAAGGGCTGGTCGACGGAGGTTTCGATCGATGTCGCCTCCAACGGCATCCAGGTGCACGGCGGCATGGGCTTCATCGAGGAAACCGGCGCGGCGCAGTTCTATCGTGACGCACGCATCCTGACCATCTACGAGGGGACGACCGCGATCCAGGCCAATGACCTGGTAGGCCGCAAGACGGCGCGCGACGGCGGTGCCGTGGCCCGCGGCCTGATCGCGCAGATGAAGAAGACGGCCGATGAACTGTCGGCCAGCGGCAATGCCGATCTGGTGGTCATCGGACGTCGCCTCGCCGTGGCCGCCGACGCATACGCCGGGGTCGTCGATTACGTGGTTTCGCGGATGAAGGACGATATCCGCGGCGTATTCGCCGGCTCGGTTCCCTACCTGAAGCTGGCCGGCATCGCCCATGGCGGCTGGCAGCTGGCGCGCGCCGCCGCGGTCTGCGCGCGCTGCCTCGAGCAGGGCAGCGACGATCGCGAATTCCACAGCGCGAAAATCGCGACGGCGCGCTTCTTCGCCGACCACGTGCTGGCATCGGCGGCCGGGCTGCGGGACAGCGTCGTCGAGGGCGCTGCCGGCGTGCTCGGGCTGTCGGCAGAGCAGTTCTAGGCCGCCATCGGTCACCGGCCGTTGGCCGGCGGCCCCGTCAAAGGCTGACCGCGATCAGCATCGTCCGGGACGCGCGGCGTACCGTTGCTGCGAGCGCGGCAGACAGCGCATCATAGCCGCTGGCTATCGGCTGAATTGGAACAATTCATTTGTCCTGGTCAGTGGCGGCTTCTATCGTCTGGCCTGCTTGGCGCGGTCGTCTCGAGCGGCGCGCCGGGTTCCGTTCCGTCCGATTCGAATCAGGAGAAACCGCAAATGGCACAGCTCAAAGGCTCGAAGACCGAGAACAATCTGAAGGAAGCGTTCGCCGGTGAATCGCAGGCCAACCGTCGCTACCTGTACTTCGCCTCCAAGGCCGACGTCGAGGGCTACAACGACGTCGCCGCCGTCTTCCGCTCGACGGCGGAAGGCGAGACCGGGCACGCACACGGCCACCTCGAGTACCTCGAGCAGGTCGGCGACCCGGCCACCGGCCTGCCGATCGGGCCGACGCGCGCCAACCTGAAGGCCGCCATTGCCGGCGAAACGCACGAGTACACCGACATGTACCCCGGCATGGCGAAGACCGCCCGCCAGGAGGGCTTCGACGAGATCGCCGACTGGTTCGAGACGCTGGCGAAGGCCGAGCGCTCGCACGCCAACAAGTTCCAGAAGACGCTCGACTCGATCGCCGACTAGTTGAGGCAGCCGACGCCCGCTGCCGGCGCCCGCCCGCCGGCAGCGGCCGGAGCGCGAGCGGGCCGCCCAAGGCGCGGCCCGTTTGCCACAGCACAGCGGCCGGTGCCGGTGTGCTGCGGCAAACCATCGCAGCCGTTGCCCAGGAACAACCCATGACAGTCAGAGAAGGCAGCCTGGAGGCGCCAACCCGTCATTCGATCGAGTGGAAGAGCGACGCGTATTGGGACCAGGCGGCGCTCGACAAGGAACTTGAGCGCGTCTTCGAAATCTGCCACGGCTGCCGCCGCTGCGTCAGCCTGTGCGGCGCCTTCCCGACGCTGTTCGACCTCGTCGACGAGGGCCCGACCGGCGAAGTCGACGGGGTGCCGAAGGCGAGATACAAGGACGTCGTCGACCAGTGCTACCTGTGCGACATGTGCTACATGAGCAAGTGCCCGTACGTGCCGCCGCATCCGTGGAACCTCGACTTCCCGCACCTGATGCTGCGCGCCAAGGCCGTGCACTTCCGCAAGCACGGCGCCAAGGCAACCGACAGGTTCATGACGTCGACCGACACGGTCGGCATGTTCGCCGGCATCCCGATCGTCACCCAGACGATCAACGCGGTGAACCGCTCGGCACCGGCGCGGGCGGCGATGGAGAACGTGCTCGGCATCGAGCGCGGCGCGTGGCGGCCGGAGTTCGCCCCGCGCAAGTTCCGCTCGAAGGCGCGCTCCAACCCGAAGCGGCCGGTGCACGACGGCGAGCGCACGCCGGGCCGGGTGGCGGTCTTCGCCACCTGCTACGTCAACTACAACGAGCCCGGCATCGGCCACGACCTGATCGCCATCCTCGAGCACAACGAGATCCCGTACATGCTGCTCGAGAAGGAGGCCTGCTGCGGCATGCCGAAGCTGGAAATCGGTGACCTCGACTCGGTCGAGCAGCTGAAGAACATCAACGTTCCCCAGCTGGCCAGGCTGGCGCGCGAGGGCTACGCGATCGTCACCTCGATCCCGTCGTGCACGCTGATGTACAAGCAGGAGCTGCCGCTGCTGTTCCCCGACGACGCCGACGTTCAGGCAGTGAAGCGGGCGATGTGGGACCCGTTCGAGTACCTGGTCGCCCGCCACAAGGACGGCCTGCTGAAGACCGACTTCAAGAAGCCGCTCGGCACGGTCTCGTACCACGTGCCCTGCCACGGCCGGGTGCAGAACATCGGCCGCAAGACCGAGGAACTGCTGAAACTGCTGCCGCAGACCAAGGTCAACACGGTCGAGCGCTGCTCGGGCCACTCCGGCATCTGGGGCACGCGCAAGGAATTCCATGCCATGGCGATGAAGATCGGCAAGCCGGTGTTCAAGAGCATGGCCGGTGCCCAGCCCGACTACGTCAGTTCGGACTGCCAGCTCGCCGGGCACCACATCGAGCAGGGCATCGAGCGCCACGCCGCCGAGGCGCTGGGCGGCAAGAAGCCAGAGGTCGCACACCCCATCACGCTGGTGCGCATCGCGTACGGCATCTAGTCATGAAAGGAGTCCGGAGTTGAACATGGCCGCAATATCCCGTGACAGCCTGCTGTCGCTCGAGGCGTACGCGAAGAACCGCAAGGACTTTCGCACCAGGGTGATCGCGCACAAGAAGAACCGCACGCTGGCGCTCGGCGGGCACGTGACGCTGATCTTCGAGGACGAGCTGACGGTCCGCTACCAGATCCAGGAGATGCTGCGCATCGAGAAAACCTTCGAGGAGGAGGGCATCCAGGACGAGCTCGACGCCTACAACCCCTTGGTGCCGGACGGCACCAACCTGAAGGCGACCATGATGATCGAGTACGACGACCCGGCCGTGCGCAAGCGCGAGCTGGCACGGCTGATCGGCATCGAGGACAGGACTTACGTGCAGGTCGACGGCTACGACAAGGTCCATGCGATCGCCGACGAGGACCTCGAGCGGGACAACGAGGAGAAGACCTCGTCGGTGCACTTCCTGCGCTTCGAGTTCACGCCGGCGATGATCGACGGCCTGAAGAAGGGCGCCGCGCTGGCGGTCGGCATCGACCACCCCAACTACCCGGTGCGGGTCGACGAGGTGGCGCCGAACGTCCAGGCGGCGCTGGTCAGGGACTTCGCCTGAAGCGGCGCCGAGTCGAGGGATCCAATGACGGCGCAGCCGCCGCGGCGGCTGCGCCGCTTCCTTCTGCCCGCAAGGGTCGCGGCGCGGTCAGCAACCTGGCGCACCGCTTCGAGACTCACGAGCGCAGCGTCGACGGCGACACGCTCGATGCGCGGCTGGCGGCCGGCGAAGAGCTGAACGCGCCGCTGGCAACCGAGGTCCGGCATGAGCGGGTCAAGAGCCTGCTCGCCTACAACGACTCGCCGGACATCTACTTCGACCGCTCGATCAACCCCTACCGCGGCTGCGAACACGGCTGCATCTACTGCTACGCACGGCCGACGCACAGCTATTTGAACCTGTCGCCGGGGCTCGACTTCGAGACCAAGCTGGTGGCCAAGGTCAACGCGGCCGAGGTGCTGCGCCGCGAACTGACGGCGCCCGGCTATTCGGCGGCGATCGTCAACCTCGGCTCGGCCACCGACGCCTACCAGCCGGTCGAGCGTGAGCTGCGCATCACGCGCTCGGTGCTGCAGGTGCTGGCCGAAGCGCGTCACCCGGTGGCGATCGTCACCAAGGCGAGCCTGATCGAGCGCGACCTCGACCTGCTGGCGCCGCTGGCAAGGCAGCAGCTCGCGGCGGCATTCATCAGCGTCACGACGCTTGACAGCGACCTGACGCGAACGCTCGAGCCGCGCGCCGCGGCTGCAGCGCGGCGCCTGCGCACGATCGAGACGCTGGCTCGCGCCGGCGTTCCCGTTTGCGTCAACGTGGCGCCGGTGATTCCGTTCGTCAACGAGCCGGAGATCGAACGCATCCTCGAGGCGGCTGCGGCGGCCGGAGCGACCGGCGCTTTCTACACGGTGCTGCGGCTGCCGTGGGAGGTCGCGCCGCTGTTCAGGCAGTGGCTGCAGGCGCACCATCCGCAACGTGCCGAGCGGGTGATGAACCGCGTGCGCGACATGCGCGAGGGGCGCGACTACCGGGCCGAGTTCGGCACCCGGATGAAGGGCAGTGGCGTCTGGGCCGAGCTGATACGGCAGCGATTCGACAAGGCCTGCGCCCGGTTCGGGCTCGGCCGCGGCCGCTTCGATCTGCGCGAGGACCTGTTCCGGCCGCCGCGCGTCGGTCCGCAGCTCGACCTGTTCTGATCAGCGCACGGTGCCTTCGAAGATCGTCTGGAACAGCAGCACGATCGTCGTCATCAGGACCGTGGCGCCGACCATCAGCGTGGCAATCGCCACAAGCACTGCGTCCCAGCCACTGCGGTTGCGCCGGCTGGTTGCGGCGTTGAAGCGGGCGTCGAACTTCTCGTCCGGCATCAGCGCGATCACCAGGGCCTCGATGAAGCCGGCCACCACCGGCACCATCAGGACGAAGAAGGCCGGCGTCTGGAACCAGTTGCGCACGCCGATGAGCAGCGGCAACGTCGATGCAGTCACCGCCAGCGGCAGCCACCACCGCGGCCGGCCGAGATAGATGCGGTGGGCGCCGAAGGCGCCGAGCAGAAAGGCAAGCAGGGCGGCGAGCGACTTGCGGCGGAAGGTCACTTCGGTGAGCGGATCGAGGCGCGACGAGCGCCGATCTTAGTCGGGCCGGCCGCGGGCGGCCCCAGGCCCGCCGCACACCCGAGCCGGGCACCGGACACGTTTGCCCGTAGCGGCCGCCTCGGCTAGAATCTCCCGCTTTTCCAGAACGCAAGCACTGGATTTTCAAGAGGAAGATTGCACATGGTCGTCATCCGACTGGCCCGCGGGGGCGCCAAGAAGCGTCCGTTCTTCAACATCGTCGCCACCGACTCGCGCAATCCGCGCGATGGCCGCTTCATCGAGCGGGTCGGTTTCTACAACCCGGTGGCGGCGGAGGGCGAGGTGCGCTTTCGCGTCGCCGCTGATCGGCTGACCTACTGGCAGGGCGTCGGCGCCCAGCTGTCGCCGACCGTCGAGCGCCTGGTCAAGGAGTTTGGCAAGCCGGCTGCCTGAGGCCGTCCGGGCGCCGACGGTGCCGGCGGACCTGGTCGAGCTGGGCGTGCTGCGTGGCGCCTATGGCGTGAAGGGCTGGGTCCGGGTGCAGCCGCACTCGTCGCACGCGACGGTCCTGCGCGCATGCCGGCACTGGTGGCTGCTGGGCGAGCCGCTCTGCCGGGTCGAGGTGACCGCCGTGCGCCGCCACGGTGCGATCCTGGTGGCGAAGTTGCAGGGGTACGAGGTGCCGGAGCAGGCCGACCGGCTGCGCGGCGTGCGGGTCGGGGTATCGAGGGCGGATTTCCCTCCGGCCGGTGAGGGCGAGGTCTACTGGGTCGACCTCATCGGTGCCCGCGTGATCAACCGCCGCGGGGTCGAGTTGGGCACGGTCGGCAATGTGCTCGACACGGGTGCGCAGCAGTTGCTTGAAGTACGGCAGGGCGAGCAGGTGCGGCTGGTGCCGATGGTCGAACGGCATCTCGACGAGGTCGATCTGGCGCAGCGGCTGGTGCGGGTCGATTGGGAGGCGGACTGGTAGGTTGCGGGCAGGGCAGATGCGGTTCGACGTCGTCACGCTGTTTCCGGAGATGTTTGCCGCGGTCACCGACCACGGCATCAGCCGGCGCGCGCGCGAACTCGGGCTGTGGCAGCTCGCGACGTGGAATCCGCGTGATTTCACGGGCGACCGGCACCGCACCGTCGACGACCGCCCCTTCGGCGGCGGACCCGGCATGGTGCTGATGGCCGAGCCGCTCGCTGCCGCGGTCGATGCGGCGCGCGCGGCGCAGCTCGCCGCCGGCCACGGGGCCGGCAGGGTGGTGGCCCTGTCGACCGGCGGCCGGCCGCTGACCGATGCGCGGGTGCGTGACTGGGCGCAGGCTGGCGGGGCGACGGTGCTCGTCTGTGGCCGCTACGAGGGTATCGACCAGAGGTTCCTCGACGCCTGCGTCGACGAGGAGGTGTCGGTCGGCGACTTCGTGCTGTCAGGCGGCGAAATCGCGGCGATGGCCGTGATCGACGCGGTGGTGCGCCACCTTCCGGGCGCGCTGAAGATCGAGTCGGCGGACGACGAGTCGTTCGCCAGCGGACTGCTCGACGCGCCGCACTTCACGCGGCCCGAACTCTGGCGCGGCCATCCGGTGCCGGCGCAGCTGCTTTCCGGCCATCATGCGCAGATCGAGCGCTGGCGGCGCGAGCAGGCACTGGCCAGGACGGCGCGCGAGCGGCCCGACCTGATCGCCGCGGCGCGCGCAACGGGCCGCCTGGACGAGCGCGACGAAAGGTTTCTGCGCGCAATCGCGCAGGGTGCCGGCGGGGCCGACCCGCCGGCGGTCTTTAATCCATCCTCTGCGGCGGCGAAAACCGCGACTCATGCCGCCTAGAACAGGCTGTCGCACGATGGTTTCTGGAGAAACGCGATGAACGTCATTGAGCAGCTCGAAAAGGAAGAGATCGCCCGCCTGACCGAAAGCAAGGCGATCCCCGACTTCGCCCCCGGCGATACGGTGGTGGTCAACGTCAACGTCGTCGAGGGTACGCGCCGGCGCACGCAGGCCTACGAGGGGGTGGTGATCGCTCGCCGCAACCGTGGCCTGAACTCGTCGTTCATCGTGCGCAAGATCTCCAGCGGCGAGGGCGTGGAGCGGACCTTCCAGCTGTATTCGCCGACCATCGCCTCGATCGAGGTCAAGCGCAAGGGCGATGTCCGCCGCGCCAAGCTGTACTACCTGCGCGAGCGCTCCGGCAAGTCGGCGCGCATCAAGGAGAAGCTGGCGCACAAGGGCGGCAGCCAGGGCGCCTGAGCGCGCCGGCGCGGGTCGCTTGCGCCACCGTTGCGGCCATGACTGAACGTGCCGTGGGGCTGCCGCGACCAGCGCGGCGGCCGAGCTTCGACCCCGAGCTCGTCGGCCACGATCCGGCCTTCGCGCCGCTGCAGGCGCGCGGCGAGCCGGTGGCCGCCGAGCGGATGACCGCCGAGTCCCTGCGGCGGCGTTTCACCTTGCCGCCTTCCTGGCAACCGGAGATCACCGCCGATGCCCGCCTCGCGCAGGCGAGCACGCCGCTGCGCGAGGCTGCGGTGCTCATTCCGTTGGTGATGCATGCATCGGGCCCGACCGTGCTGCTGACCCGCCGCACGCCGCACCTGCACGACCATGCCGGCCAGATCAGCTTCCCGGGCGGCGGCATCGAGCAGGACGACCAGTCACCGGTTGCCGCCGCGCTGCGCGAGACCGAGGAGGAGGTCGGGCTGCGCGCCGAGTCGGTCGAGGTGCTCGGCACCCTGCCGCGCTACGCGACCTCGACCGGTTACCTGGTCACGCCGGTCGTCGGCCTGGTCGCGCCCGGCTTCGCGCTTCGGCTCGACACCTTCGAGGTCGACGAAGTATTCGAGCCGCCGCTCGCCTTCCTGATGAACCCGGCGTACCACGAGCGTCGTCTGATCGACTTCGACGGCGTGCCGCGAACCTTCTACGCGATGGCGTACGAAGCGGGACGACGCTACTTCATCTGGGGCGCGACGGCCGGGATGCTGCGCAACTTCTACCACCTGCTGCGGGCATGAGGCGCTTCACCTCCCGTTCGCCGGCCGGGCCGGGCTGAAGGCCGTGGGCTGGATCGCACTCGTTCTGACACTGCTGCTCGAGCAGCTGCGGCCGCTGCCGCTGCGCAATCCGGTGTATTCGCTGGCCGGGACGGTGGCCGACGCGACGCACGACGGCATGAACGCCGGCCGCCGCCGGCACGGCATGTACGCCTGGTTGCTGCTGGTCGGCGGTGTGCTGGTCTTGGCCGGTGCGGCCTATGCGTTCGCACTGAGCATCTCGTGGTGGCTGGCGCTGCTGGTCAACGTCGTCGTGCTGTACTTCACGATGGGCTTCCGCCAGTTCAGCCACCGCCTGACGGAGATCCAGATCGCACTCGCCAACGGCGACCTGCCGGCGGCGCGCAACGAACTGGCGCAGTGGAAGGCCGGCGCCGACTCTGCGCCGTCAGCCGTCGAGATCGATGCCGACGAGATCGTCAGGCAGTCATGCGAACACGGCCTGCAACTTGCACACAAGCACGTCTTCGGTGTCTTGTTCTGGTTCGTTCTCCTGCCGGGGCCGCTCGGACCGGTCCTGTTCCGCCTGGCCGAGTACCTGGCGCGACGCTGGAACCGGCCGGCCAACGGCGCCCTGCCGGCGGACCGCTTCGGCCAGTTTGCGCGGCGGGCCTTCGCCTGGATCGACTGGCTGCCGGCGCGAATGACCGCGCTGGGCTTTGCCATCGTTGGCGACTTCGAGGGTGCGGTGTACTGCTGGCGCAAGGTCAGCCGTCCGCCGGCGGCCGTCGACGGGATGCCGCAGCCCGATTCGCGCACGGTGATCCTCGCCGCCGCCGGCGGTGCGCTCGGCAGCCGCGTGCTGAGCAGCGCCGAGTCGGCGCGCTTCTTCGATGAGGCAGGGCTCGAGGGCGGTGGCCTGTCCGAGCCAGCGCCGGCCATGCTGAACACGGCCGTCGGTCTGGTCTGGCGCGCTCTGCTGCTGTGGCTGGCCCTGCTGCTACTGGTCTCGCTGGCTGGCTGGCTGGCTTGACGGCTCGCTCAGCGCGCCGCGCCGCAGTTCCAGCACTGCCCGAACTGGGGCTCGAGCACCTCGCCGCACTGCCTGCAGGTCCAGGGTTCGCCGGCCGTCTGCGTGCGCAGCTGCTCGATCAGCGCGCGTGCCCGCGTCTCGTCGAGCGGATTGCGGATCCAGATCTGTGGCGCGCACTCGAGGAAGGGGATCTCGCCGAGCGCGCCGGCAAGCACGGTGTTGCGCACTTCGCAGTCGATGCCGGCGGCACGCAGCACACCGGCGTAGTGGGCGGCGGCGATCGCGTGCTCGCAACGCATCAGCAGCTTCATGGCAGTGCCGGGTCGCGTCTGCGAAGCGATTCGATCTCGGCGGCGAGGTCGGCGTAGAAGGCGTAGCGCCCGGGATCGATCGCGCCGGCGGTCATTGCCGCCCGGATCGCACAGCCGGGCTCGGCAAGGTGCCGGCAGTCGTTGAAGCGGCACCGCCCGAGGTGAGGAACGAACTCGGGCATCGCCACTGCAAGCTGCCGCAGGTCGAGATGGGCGAGTCCGAAGGCCTGGAAACCCGGAGTGTCGATGATGTCGCCGCCGCCATCGAGCGCGAACAGCCGCGAGGCGGTCGTCGTCTGCCGGCCGAGGTTCAGCCGGGTCGAGTACTCCTGCGTGCGTGCGTTGGCCTGCGGCACAAGCAGGTTGATCAGCGTCGACTTGCCCATTCCCGATTGCCCGACCATCAGATTGGACGCCGAGCCGAGCGTGGCGCGCAGGTCGGCCCGAGTGCGCGCCGGCGCGGCCTTCGCCGAGACGGCCAGCGTCGCGTAGCCGAGTGCCGCCAGCCGTGCCAGCGCCCGGCTGCCTGCGCCGTCTTCGTCGAGGTCGGTCTTGTTCAGCACCACCAGCGGCGCGACGCCGGCGGCGTCGGCCGCCAGCAGGGCCCGCCAGACGAAGCGCTCGTTGAAAGCCGGCCGCGGCGCGTAGACCACGACCACACGCCCGACGTTGGCTGCCAGCGCCTTGCTGCGCGCCACATCGGCGCGCATCAGCAGGCTGCCGCGCGGCAGGATCGACTCGATCGTCGCCTGCCCGGCCGCCGCACGCTGGCAGAGCACCCGGTCGCCGATCACGACGTCGGCGCGCTTGCCTCGCCGCTGCGCCTGGTGCAGCCGGCCGGCGTCGTCCTCGACCAGGAAGTGCCGGCCATAGGCGGCGACCACGCGCGCCTCGAAGCGGCTGCGCGCGCCGGCCGTCTCGATCATTCAGTCGCGCTGCCGTAGCGCTGCGTGAAGATCGCGTCGGCCTTCGCAGCGCAGATGAAGTCGTTGTCCGAGATGCCGCCCGCCGAGTGCGTGCTGAAGCTGACCTCGCATTGCTGGTAGCCGATCCGCAGTTCCGGATGGTGGTCCTCGCGGTGGACCATCCACGCCAGCGCATTGACGAAGGCTATCGTCTCGAAGTAATCGCCGAAGCGGTAGCGGCGGCTGATCGCGCCGTCGACCAGCCGCCACTGCGGGAGCGCCGCGAGCTGCGCCTCGACCTGCTCGGTCGTCATCGCGGCCTGCTCATCGAGCGGCTGGCAGTGCGCGGCGAGCAGTTCGGCGGCCGTGCGCATCCGTGCCTCAGGCGAGGCCCGACTGCAGGCGCGCGATGCGGATCGCCGCCGGCGGGTGCGAGTCGTAGAAGGCCGAATGCACCGGGTCGGGCGTCAGCGTGGCGGCGTTGTCCTCGTACAGCTTGACCAGCGCGCTGGCCAGGTCGCTGCCGCTGGTGTGCGCCACCGCAAAGGCGTCCGCCTCGAATTCGTGCTGGCGCGAGATGCGGCTGGCGATCGGCGCCAGCACGAACGTGAACACCGGCACCACCAGGATGAACAGCACCAGCGCTACGGCGTGGTGCGTCCCGTCGAGCGCCGGCGTGACGCCCAGCCCCTGATAGAACCAGCCGGCGCCGGCCAGCCAGCCGAGCGCGGCGAGGAAGGCCAGGCTGGCGATGAACGAGAACGCCAGCCGTTTGGCGATGTGGCGCCGCTTGAAGTGGCCGAGTTCGTGCGCCAGCACCGCCTCGATCTCCGGCGGCTGCAGCCGTTGCAGCAACGTATCGAAAAAAACGATCCGCTTGGCGCGACCCAGCCCGGTGAAGTATGCGTTGCCGTGTGCCGAGCGTCGCGAGCCGTCCATCACGAAGACGCCGCGGCTCGAGAAACCGGTGCGGTCGAGCAGCGCACCGATGCGCGCTGCCAGGTCGCTGTCGGCGAGCGGCTCGAAGCGGTTGAACAGCGGCGCGATGACGGTCGGGTACAGGACCAGCACCGCGGCGTTGAAGCCGACCCACGCCGCCCAGGCGTAAAGCCACCAGTAGGCGCCGGCCGCCCCCATCAGCCACAGCACCAGGGCCAGCAGCGGCAGACCCAGCACAGCGGCGACGAGGACCGACTTGAGCAGGTCGACGAGGAACAGTCTCGGCGTCATCCGATTGAAGCCGAACTTCTCCTCGATGTGGAACTGGCGGTACCACTCGAAGGGTAGGTCTGCTGCACCGAGGATGACGGCAACGCCGGCGACGATCGCCACCTGCGCGGCCAGGCCGCTGCCCATCCACTCGCCGACTATGGTGGCGAGCGCCTGCACGCCGCCGAGCAGCGTCAGCGAGACGAGCAAGACGACGCCAACTGCCGCTTCCAGCAGCGCCAGACGCTGGCGGGCGATCGTGTAGGCGGCGGCCCTGCGGTGTGCTTCGAGACTGATGCGGCTGGCGAACTGCGCCGGCACGTCGAGTGCGTGACGTGCGACGTGCCGAATCTGCCGAGTCGCGAGCCAGAGCTTGAGCCCGATCATCAGCAGCAGGAACAAGACGAACAGGACGGTGAACGTTGTGGCCATCGGGCAGGTGGCGGCACGGCGAGCGCATCGGCCCGGCGGCGGCCATGCCGGGCATGCGTGCGAGAATCGGCCGCTAGGGAAGCGGAAAAATTATGTCACAGGCCCCAGGCACAGCCGCCCGCCACGCGCGCTTCGACGAGAACAACCTCGTCTGGGTCGACATGGAGATGAGCGGCCTGAATCCGGACACCGACCGGGTGCTGGAGATCGCGGTGGTCGTCACCGATGCCCAGCTCGAGGTGCTCGCCGAGGGGCCGGTGCTTGTCGTGCATCAGGGCGATCGGGTGCTGGCGGGCATGGATTCGTGGAACACGGCCACCCACGGCCGCTCCGGGCTGACCGAGCGGGTGAGGGCGAGTTCGCTCGACGAAGGGCAGGTGCAGCAGCAGATGATCGACTTCCTGCAGGCCCTGGTGCCGGCGGGCAAGTCGCCGATGTGCGGCAACTCGATCTGCCAGGACCGCCGCTTCATGGCGCGGTGGCTACCGCAACTCGAGGCGTTCTTTCACTACCGCAATCTGGACGTCAGCACGCTGAAGGAGCTGGCGCGGCGCTGGAAGCCGGACGTCTACCGCTCGTTCGAGAAGAAGAGCAGGCACGAGGCGCTCGCCGACATCTACGAGTCGATCGACGAGATGCGGCATTACCGGCAGCACTTCATCCAGCCGTAGGCTTCGCCGCTGCCGGCTTGGCCGGCTCGCTCGTCCCCATGAGGGCCGGTGGCGCGCGCGGGCATTTCGGGCCGGACTTGTGGTGGCGGCCCGCAGCCTGGCGGCCGCGCCCCTCGCGCTCACAGGCGCTCGGGCGCTTTCGCGCAAGAAGGATGCAGCGCGAGTGTGTGACTTCGTGGCAACTCGCGGCCTGGCGGCCGCGCCCCTCGCGCTCATAGGCGCTCGGGCGCTTTCGCGCAAGACGCACGCAGGTGCGTCTTGCTCTCGCGAAAGCGTCCCCCCGCCGGGAATCGAACCCAGATCTGGCGCTTAGGAGGCGCCCGTTCTATCCATTGAACTACGGGGAGTGCGCCGGAGTATAAGTTCGCGCCTCGTCGGTTCGCGTCTCGTCGCCTGCAGGCGCTGCCGTAGAATCGCGCGCTTCGTCGATCGATCCCATTGATGTCCTCGTCCGCACAGCGCAGCGCCACCGTCGTCATCACGGCGTCGATCGTGGTGCTGCTGATCGCCATGGGCGTGCGGGCGACATTCGGCCTGCTGATGCAGCCGATGGGCCTCGACAAGGGGTTCAGCCGCGAGACCTTCTCGCTCGCCTTCGCCATCCAGAATCTGGTCTGGGGGCTCGGTGCGCCGCTGTTCGGGGCGCTGTCTGACAAGTACGGCTCCGGGCGGACGATCGCCCTCGGCGCCCTGCTGTACGCGATCGGCCTGCTGTCGATGGGCTACTCCGACAGTGCCGCGACGCTTTACCTGTCCGCCGGCGTGCTGGTCGGGCTCGGCCAGGGCGGCACCACTTTCGGCGTCATCCTCGGCGTGGTGGCGCGCGCCGTGCCACCGGAAAGGCGCAGCCTCGCACTCGGCATGGCAAGTGCCGGCGGCTCGGCCGGCCAGTTCCTGATGGTGCCGTTTGCCCAGCAACTGATCGCGCAGTTCGACTGGCACACGGCGCTGCTGCTGCTGTCGGTGGCGGCGAGCTTCGGCATGCCGCTGGCCTTGCTCCTGCAGGGCCGGGCCGCGGCTGGCGCGGACCAGCTGCACCAGTCGTTGTCGGCGGCCTTCCGCCAGGCGCTCGGCCATCGCTCCTACCACTTCCTGTTCTGGAGCTTCTTCGTCTGCGGCTTCCACGTCTCGTTCATCACCCTGCACCTGCCGTCCTTCGTGGTCGACGGCGGGCTGTCCGCCTTCGACGGCGCACTGGCGATCGGCCTGATCGGCCTGTTCAACGTGGTCGGCTCCTATGGCTGCGGCTGGCTCGGCGGGCGGTACAGCAAGAAGAACCTGCTCGGCTCGATCTATGCACTGCGCGCCGTATTCATCGCCTTGCTGCTGCTGTTCCCGCTCACGCCGCTGGTGCTCTACGTGTTCGCCGCCGGCATCGGACTGCTGTGGCTGGGTACGGTGCCGCTCACCAGCGGGCTGATCGGCCAGATCTACGGGCTGCGTTACACGGCGACCCTGTACGGGCTGGTCTTCCTCGGCCATCAGATCGGCAGCTTCATCGGTGTCTGGCTGGGCGGCTGGACCTTCGAGCGCTTTGGCTCTTACGACCTGGTGTGGTGGCTGGGCATTGCGCTGGCGCTCGCAGCGGCGGCGCTGTCCTGGCCGATCGACGAGCGGGCCATGGCCGCCCGCAGAGCAGACGACGCGGTGCGTGCCTAGAGATGAGGGCGGGTCGCAGGCGTTCGCTGGGACTGCGCCGCGTGCTCCTCTGGGCGGCGGCTGCGGCGGTGCTGGCGGCAGGCTTCGTCAGCTACCTGCATCCCGACATGCGGCTGGACTGGGCGGCCCTGGCGCAGCTGTGCGGCCTGCGCTGAGCCGGGCCGGCGGCTGCACTCCGATTGAGCAAGCCAGTGAGAGCCCCGTCGCGGCGCGCTTTTCCGGCGGCGAGGCGGTCGTTGTCCACACTTTCTGTGGAAAAGCCGGCGCCGCCGGGCATTGAAACTTCGGTGTCGACCTGATGGCAACAACTCCTACCCCCCGCCGATTGCGCGCCGCCGCTGACTACGGTGAAGCGTCGATCCGCGTCCTCAAGGGCCTCGAGCCGGTCCGGCAGCGGCCGGGGATGTACACCCGGACCGACAGCCCGTTGCACGTCGTGCAGGAGGTGATCGACAACGCGGCAGACGAGATACTCGCCGGCTTCGGTCGTCGCATCGACGTGATCGTGCACGTCGACGGCGCCGTCACCGTGCAGGACGACGGCCGCGGCATCCCGACCGGCCTGCATCCGGAGGAGCAGGCGGCGGTGATCGAGATCGTCTTCACCCGGCTGCACGCGGGCGGCAAGTTCGACAAACGGGCCGGTGGCGCCTACTCGTTCTCGGGCGGCCTGCACGGCGTCGGCGTCTCGGTGACCAACGCGCTCGCGCGACGGCTCGACGTGACGGTCTGGCGTGACGGCAAGGTGCACACGATGGGGTTCGCCGACGGCGAGGTCCGCGAGGCGCTTGCCGCCCGCCCGGCGAAGAGCGGGGAGCCGAGGACCGGCACGCGGGTGACCGTGTGGCCGAACGCCAAGTACTTCGACAGTGCGACGGTGCCATCCGACGAACTCGAGCGGTTGCTGCGCAGCAAGGCCGTCCTGCTGCCGGGCACGACCGTGACGCTGAAGGTGGAGAAGTCCGGCCGTGCGCAGAGCTGGCGCTATGACGGCGGCCTGCAGCAGTACCTGCTTGAAGCGCTGGGGGCCGAGCCGGTGGCGCCGCTGTTCGAGGCCGAGGGATACGTGAGCGCGGACGACGAGGCATTCGCCGAAGGCGAAGGCGCCCGCTGGGTGCTGGCCTGGACCGAGGACGGCCCGCTGACCCGCGAGTCCTACGTGAACCTGATCCCGACGCCGGCCGGCGGCACCCACGAGGCGGGCCTGCGCGAGGGAATGTTCAACGCCGTGCGCGCCTTCATCGACGCGCACAGCCTGCTGCCGAAGGGCGTGAAGCTGCTTTCGGAGGACGTCTTCGCGCGCGCCAGCTTCGTGCTCACCGCCAAGGTGCTCGACCCCCAGTTCCAGGGCCAGATCAAGGAGCGGCTGAACAGCCGCGACGCGCTGCGCCTGGTCGCCGGTCAGGTGAAGCCGCAGCTGGAGATCTGGCTCAACCAGCACCCCGAGTACGGCCGCGCGCTGGCCGAGCTGGTGATCCGCCAGGCGCAGGCGCGGGCGCGCGCGGCGCAGAAGGTCGAGAAGAAGAAGGGCTCGGCCGTGGCGGTGCTGCCGGGCAAGCTCACCGACTGCGAGTCGACCGAGATCGGGCGCAACGAGCTGTTCCTGGTCGAGGGCGACTCGGCCGGCGGCTCGGCCAAGATGGGCCGCGACAAGGAGTTCCAGGCCATTCTGCCGCTGCGCGGCAAGGTGCTGAACACCTGGGAGGTGGAGCGCGACCGCCTGTTCGCCAACGCCGAGGTGCACGACATCGCCGTGGCCATCGGCGTCGACCCGCACGGGCCGGGCGACCAGCCGGACCTTTCCAGCCTTCGCTACGGCAAGATCTGCGTGCTTGCCGACGCTGACGTCGATGGTGCGCACATCCAGGTCCTGCTGCTGACGCTTTTCTTCCGCCACTTCCCGAGGCTGATCGAGCTCGGCCACGTGTTCGTCGCCCGGCCGCCGCTGTTTCGAGTCGACGTGCCGGCCGCCGGCAAGCGGCCGGCACGCCGGCTGTACTGCCTCGACGACCACGAGCTGGACACCACGCTGGCCAAGCTCGCCGACGAGGGCGTGCGCGAGGGCAGCTGGACGATTGCCCGCTTCAAGGGCCTCGGCGAGATGAGCGCAGAGCAGCTGTGGGAGACGACGCTCAGCCCGGACACGCGGCGGTTGCTGCCGGTGGCGCTCGGTGACCTCGAGCTGGCGGAGACGGTCGAGACGATGACGATGCTCATGGGGCGGGGCGAGGCGGCGGCGCGCCGGGCCTGGATCGAGGAACACGGCAACGAGGTCGAGGCCGACATCTAGCGGCAGGGACGCCGCCGTGCACTGCCTCGTCCGCAGCCTTTGCGTTTCGTCGCGCGCAGCCGCATTCCGTCGCAAGCCGATGGCGGCTTGGGCGCGGCGCTCCGACAATTCGCGACACCAATCGGGATCGGCTCGCCTGCGCCCTGCCAGGGCACGGCGAGCGCGGGGGAAAGGATGAGCAAGAGCAAGACTCGCTGGATGATCGTGGCCGGCTTGGCCCTGCTGGTCAGCGCAGGGGCGTGGTTGGCCGTGCAGAAGGGCGTGCTGAAGATCGGCGCCTCGGCGGAGCAGAAGAAGGAGCAGCCGCCGCTGGCCTTCGCCGCCAGCGACGTCGTGCGGCTGGCGCCGCACCGGCTGTCGGTCGAGCTGGCGATGCCGGGCACCGTGCAGGCGTTCAACCAGGCCACCGTGCGGTCGAAGCTGTCGGCCGAAGTGCGGCGGCTGCCGGTGCGCGAGGGCGACCGCGTGGCAGCCGGGCAGGTGATCGCCGAGTTCGACACCGCACAGCTGCGCAACCAGCTGGCCGAGCGGCAGGCGACGCTGGAATCGGCGCGGGCCACGCTGGCGCAGACCGAGCGCACCCGGGCGTCGAACGCGCAGCTGGTGAAGCAGAGCTTCATCTCGCAGAACGCCTTCGACACCGCCGACGATGCCTTTCGGGCGCAGGCGGCCGCGGTGCAGGCCGCCGAGGCGCAGGTTGCGCAGACGCAGCTGCTGCTGTCCGACGCGGTGGTGCGCGCGCCGATCGCGGGCCAGGTGGCGAAGCGCTTCGTGCAGCCGGGCGAGAAGGTGCCGTTCGACGCGCCGCTGCTGCACATCGTCGACCTGTCGCGGCTCGAGGTACAGGCGCAGGCACCGGTCGCCGACGTGGCCAGGATCGCCGAGGGCGCCGAGGTCGAGGTCGAGATCGAGGGGCTGGCGGGCCGTCCCTACCCGGGCCGGATCGACCGCATCAACCCGACCACCGAGGCGGGCTCGCGGATGATCGCCGTCTACATCCTGCTGCCGAACGACGACGGACGGTTGCGCGGCGGCATGTTCGCCCGGGTCAGGCTGCAGATCGGCGGCGAGGCGGCCGTACCGTCGCTGCCGGTCACCGCCGTGCAGGACGACCGCGGACAGCGCTACGTCTGGATCATCGCCGACGGCAAGCTGGCCCGCCGCAACGTCGGCACCGGGGTGCGCGACGAGCGCCTGCAGCGCATCGAGATCACTTCGGGGCTGACCGAAGCCGAGCAGGTGATCGGGACCAAGTTCGACAACCTGCGCGAGGGCATGCTGGCCAACATCGTCAGCGCCGAGCCCAAGGTGGCGGCGCGATCGTCGCTGGCGATGACGCGCTGAGCGGCGGCGGAGCAATCCCATGTGGATGACGCGCGTCTCGATCAACCACCCGGTGTTCACGACCATGGTGATGGTCGCGCTGACGGTGCTGGGCCTGTTTTCCTACGCCCGCCTCGGCGTCGAGCCGATGCCGGACGTGGCGCCGCCCGGCGTGATGGTCTGGGTCAGCTACCCGGGCGCCTCGCCGGAGCAGGTCGAGAATGATCTCGCCAAGCCGATCGAAAACGCGGTCAATACCGTGGCCGGCGTCAAGCGCATCCTGTCGCGCTCGGACGAGGGGCGCTCGCTGACCTGGGTCGAGTTCCGCCTCGACGTCGACACCACCCGCGCCATGCAGGAGGTGCGCGACAAGCTGGCGCAGATCCGCGCCAGCTTCCCGCGCGACGCCAAGGATCCGGTCGTGCAGCGTGCGGAGACCGAGAACGACCAGCCGGTCGCCTCGTTCGCCCTGCTGGGGCAGGGGCGCTCGCCGCGCGAGCTGACGCTGCTCGCCGAGCAGGTAGTGCAGAAGGGCTTCGAGCGCATCAACGGCGTCGGCCGGGTCAACCTCGGCGGCACCGTGACGCGCCAGATCCAGGCGCGCGTCGATCCGGTCCGGCTGACCGCCTACGGACTGACGGTCGACCAGGTGGTGGCGGCGCTGCGCAACGCCAACGTCAGCGTTCCGGTGGGCACGATCTCCAATCAGACGTCGGAGGCGATCGTCCGTGTCGACGGCCGGCTGTCGTCGCCGGCGCAGTTCGGCAAGATCGTGGTGGCCCGCCGCGCCGGCGTGCCGATCCTGCTCGAGCAGGTCGCCGAGGTGCTCGACGCCGAGGCCGAACGCCGCTCGCTGACCCGCGTCGACGGCCAGCCGGCGATCGGCGTCTGGGTCTTCAAGACGCAGGATGCCAACATCGTCGAGGTCGGCAAGCAGCTCAAGCTGGCGGCCGCCGACATCCGCAAGCAGCTGCCGCCCGGTGTGGAGCTGAAGTTCATGTGGGCGATGGCCGACTTCGTCGAGCATTCGGTCGACAACGTCAAGCACACGATCATGGAGGGCGCGGCGCTCACGGTGCTGATCGTGTTCCTGTTCCTCGGCAGCTGGCGCAGCACGGTGATCACCGGGCTGACGCTGCCGATCGCGGTGATCGCCAGCTTCATCGCCGTCTACGCCTTCGGCTTCACGCTGAACTACATGACGCTGATGGCGCTGTCGCTGTGCATCGGCCTGCTGATCGACGACGCGATCGTGGTGCGCGAGAACATCGTCCGCCATATCCGCATGGGCAAGGACCACTACACCGCCGCGCGCGAGGGCACCGAAGAGATCGGCCTGGCGGTGCTGGCCACCACGTTCTCGATCGTCGCCGTGTTCGTGCCGATCGCCTTCATGGGCGGCATCGTCGGCAAGTTCTTCTACCCGTTCGGCATCACCGTGGTGGTCGCGGTGCTCGTTTCGCTGTTCGTCAGTTTCACGCTCGACCCGATGCTGTCCGCAGTCTGGCGCGACCCGCCGCAGGGGGCCAAGGACGCGCCGCTGGTCGGCCGCGTGCTGACGGTGTTCGAGCGCTGGGTCGACCGCTGGCACGAGATCTATGACCGGCTGCTGCGCCTGGCGCTGGCTCGGCGCAAGACCACCCTGGCGATCGCCACGGCGAGCTTCCTGCTGAGCATCCCGATCGCCGGCATCGTCGGCGGCGAACTGATGCCGGAGGCCGACGAGAGCTTCACCAGCGTCAGGCTGACGATGCCGGTCGGCTCGAGCCTCGAGTACGCGGACGAGCGCGTCAGGCGGGTCGAGGAAGTGCTGAAGGAATTCCCGGAGATCGCCTCGATAGACACCAGCATCGGCACCGACGGCGCGAAGAACAACGGCCGCATCAACCTGAAGCTGGTGCCGCGGGCGGAGCGCAAGCGGACGCAGAAGAAGATCGAGGAGGCGATCCGCAAGAGGGTCGCCGGCATCCCGGGGGTGCAGCTGACGGTCGGCTTCAGCGGCGCGATCTACGTCGCGCTGCTGGGCAACGACCAGGAGGCGATGAACCGGGTGATGGCCGACTTCAAGCAGAAGGTGTCGCAGATCCGGGGCGTCACCGACGTCGACATCACGGTCAAGGACGGAACGCCGGCGCTGGCCGTGCGGCTGAAGCCCGAGCTTGCCGCCGAGTACGGCATCACGCACGCGCAGCTCGGCGGCACGCTGCGGGCGCTGGTCGGCGGCGAGAACTCCGGCTACTGGCTGGCGCCGGACGGGCAGAACTACGAGGTGATCACGCAGCTGCCGCGCGACAACCGCACGGTGATCGACGACATCGCCAACCTGAACATCGCCACCGCGCGAACCCGGCCCGACGGTTCGGCGGAAGTCGTGCCGCTGCGCGCGATCGCCACCATCGAGCGCAGCTTCAATCCCGAGAACATCCGGCGGCAGGACCTGCAGCGGCGGGTGGCGCTGTTTGCCAACGTCGAGGGCCGGCCGGCCGGCGACGCCGGCGAGGAAGTGCAGCAGCTGGTCAAGAACTACGAGCTGCCGCCGGGGTTGCGGTTCGACGTCGGCGGGCAGATCCGCGACCAGCAGGAGGTCGGCGCCGCCATCATGAGCGCGCTGGCGCTGGCGGTGATCTTCATCTACATCGTGCTGGCATCGCAGTTCGGCAGCTTCATCCAGCCGATTGCGATCATGGCCTCGCTGCCGCTGTCGATCGTCGGCGTCATGCTGGCGCTGCTGGCCACCGGCACGACGCTGAACATCTTCTCGATGATCGGCATCGTCTTCCTGATGGGGCTGGTGACCAAGAACGCCATCCTGCTGGTGGACTTCGCCAACCACGGCCAGAAGCGCGGCCTGTCGCGGCTGGAGGCGCTGATCGCCGCCGGGCAGGTGCGGCTGCGGCCGATCCTGATGACCACCGCGGCGATGACCTTCGGCATGCTGCCTCTTGCACTCGGTCTCGGTGAGGGTGCCGAGATGCAGGCGCCGATGGGCCGCGCCATCATCGGCGGGGTCATCACCTCGACGCTGCTGACCCTGGTGGTGGTGCCGGTGATCTATTCCTACCTCGACGCGTTCGAAGCGCGCTGGCTGAAGCGCGGCGAAAGGGCGTCGCGCGGCGGAGCCACGGCCCTGGTGACCCAGCCGGCCGACGAGCACAGGTAGGGGCACCGCAGCGCCGGCGTTGCGGCGCCAAGTCGTTTAGTCTTGACGGCAGCAGCCGAGGGGCGCCGGCGCACGCTTCGCGCCGGTCCTGCTGCCGGCTCGATGGCTGCCGCGCGCCGGCTGCGCGCGTCACTGCTCGCTGGGATCCGATGAAGGATGCGCCGTTTCACGGGGTCTTTCCGTACCTCGTCTCGCCGATCGACGAGGGCGGCAGGGTCAAGGACGAAGTCCTCGGCCGTCTGTGCGAGGACCTGATCGGCGCCGGCGTGCACGGGTTGACGCCGCTCGGATCGACCGGCGAGTTCGCCTACCTGAGCCGCGACCAGCGCCGACGGGTGGTCGAGGTGGTCATCGAGGCGGCCGCCGGCCGTGTGCCGGTCGTTGCCGGCGTGGCCTCGACCACGACCGCCGACGCCGTCGATCAGGCGCGCGAGTGGCAGCGGCTCGGGGCCGACGGCGTTCTCGCCATCCTCGAGGCCTACTTCCCGCTCGCCGACGACGGCGTGTTCTCGTACTTCCGGGCGATCGGCGAGGCGGTGTCGCTGCCGGTGGTGCTGTACACCAACCCGAGCTTCCAGCGTTCGGACCTCAGCCTGCCGGTGATCGAGCGGCTGAGTCGCGTGCCGAACATCCGCTACATCAAGGATGCGTCGGTCAACACCGGCCGCCTGCTGTCGATCGTCAATCGTGTCGAAGGCCGGATGCAGGTCTTCGCCGCCTCGTCGCACGTCCCGGCCTGCGTGATGCTGATCGGTGGCGTCGGCTGGATGGCGGGGCCGGCCTGCGTGGCGCCGCGCGCCAGCGTCGAGCTCTACGAGCTGTGCCGGCGCGGCGAGTGGGCGGCAGCGATGCAGCGGCAGGGTCCGCTGTGGGCGCTGAACCAGGCCTTCGCCAAGTACAACCTCGCCGCCTGCATCAAGGGCGGACTCGAACTGCAGGGCTACGCGGTCGGCGCGCCGCTGCCGCCGCAGTCGCCGCTGCCGGCCGAGGGGGTCGAGGACGTCCGCCGGGCGCTCGTCGCGATCGGCGCGCTGCCGCTGGCCGGCACCTGACTTGCTTGCACGGCGCCACGCTGGCCGCCGCGGACAGTCCGGTGCCTGCGGATGGAACTGCGGGGAGCCGTCAGGCGCGCGGCACCGTGCGATCTGACTCGCCGAGGCTGCGCTGCATGATCACCGAGTCGATCCAGCGGCCGAATTTCAGGCCCACCGACCGCAGGGTGCCGCTGACGGTGAACCCGCAGCCGCGGTGCAGCTCGATCGAGGCGGCATTGGCCGAGTCGCCGATTACGGCCAGCATCTGCCGGTAGCCGCGGCGCTCGCACTCGTCGATGAGCCGCGAAAGCAGCTGCCGGCCTGTGCCGCGGCCGGTCGCGGCCGGGGCTACATACACCGAGTCCTCGACTGTGTAGCGGTAGGCGGGCCGGCTGCGGTAGGCGCCGGCGTAGGCGTAGCCGACGATGCTGCCGTCGACGGTGGCGACCAGGTACGGGTAGCCGTCGCCGGTGAGCGACTCGAAGCGGCGGTGCATCTCGGCCGCCGACGGCGGCTCGATCTCGAAGCTGGCCAGCCCGTGCAGCACATGGTGCGCGTAGATCGCCTGGATGGCGGCGATGTCCGCCGACGTCGCTGCGCGCAGTTGCATCAGGGGTTCGCCAGGAAAGGGCGGCGCAGCGTCGCTGCAGCGGCCGAACGGAGCCCGCGACGGCGCTCAGCGCAGCGTCACCTCGACGCGCGGCGCCCGTTGTGCATCGGCCGCGCCCACGGTGACCACCGGCCTGGCCAGCTCGATCCTGTCCTCGCCGATGCCGGCGGCGATCAGCATCTCGCGCACGGCGAAGGCCCGGCGCCGCGCCAGCTCGGCGTCTGCCGCCGCGTCGCCGCCGGCATCGTGGTAGCCGGAGACGACCAGCCTCGAGCTCTGCAGCGCACGGGCAGCGCGGATGGCCGGCCGCAACAGCATCGGCGCATCTTCAGGCAGGTCGGCCTTGCCGACCTCGAAGTAGACCTTGGCCAACACGCGCAGCACGCTCGGTGCCGACGCCTTCGGCGCGGCGGCCTTCGGGCCCGCCTCGCCGACGACGCTGCCGATGGCCACGGCGATCACGAACAGCGACACGACGATCGCCAGCGTGACCGCCACGAAGACGGCGTAGCCGGTCTCCCTGTCCTCCTCTTCGAACATCTGCGTCGCGGCTCAGCGCAGCACGATGTCGACGCGGCGGGCGTCGGCGTCGGTGCCCTGGCCGACCATCACGTCGGTCGGCTTCACCAGGGCGATCCGCTCGGTGGCGACGCCGTCCGCGGCCAGGGCGTCACGCACGGTCATGGCGCGGTGCTTGGCCAGTTCGAGGTTCTTGGCCGCATCACCGCTCGGATCGGCGAAGCCCGACAGCTCCACCTTGGCCTCGGGATTGGCCTTCAGCGCCTGCGCATAGCCGTCGAGGACGCGCTTGCCGGAGGCCGAGATCTCGTCGGAGCCGCTTTCGAAGTGCACGCGGTTCGGCACGCCGATCACCAACAGCACCGGGACGGCCGCCGCCACCGGCGCCACAGCGGGCGCTGCCGCCGCGACTGCCGGCTTGCCGCCGTGGATGGAGGCGATGATCGGCACGATCAGCAGGGCGACGATGTTGATGATCTTGATCAGCGGGTTCACCGCCGGTCCGGCGGTGTCCTTGTAGGGGTCGCCGACGGTGTCGCCGGTGACCGCCGCCTTGTGCGCGTCGGAGCCCTTGCCGCCGTGGTGGCCTTCCTCGATGTACTTCTTGGCGTTGTCCCAGGCGCCGCCGCCGGTGGTCATCGAGATGGCGACGAACAGGCCGGTGACGATGGTTCCCATCAGCACGCCGCCGAGCGCCGCCGGTCCAAGGATGACGCCGACCAGGATCGGCACGATCACCGGCAGGATCGACGGGATCATCATTTCCTTGATTGCCGAGGTGGTCAGCATGTCGACCGCGCGGCTGTAATCGGGCTTGGCCGTGCCTTCCATGATCCCCTTGATCTCGCGGAACTGGCGGCGCACTTCCTCGACCACGCTGCCGGCGGCGCGGCCCACCGCTTCCATCGCCATCGCGCCGAACAGGAACGGGATCAGGCCGCCGATGAAGAGACCAACGATAACCATGTGGTTGGACAGGTCGAAGGTCACCTTCAGCCCGGCCTGCTCGAGGCCGCCGGTGTAGTCGGCAAACAGCACCAGCGCGGCAAGCCCGGCCGAGCCGATCGCATAGCCCTTGGTGACCGCCTTGGTGGTGTTGCCGACCGCGTCGAGCGGATCGGTGATCGCGCGCACCTCCTTGGGCAGGCCGGCCATCTCGGCGATGCCGCCGGCGTTGTCGGTGATCGGGCCGTAGGCGTCCAGCGCGACGATGATGCCGGTCATCGACAGCATGGCGGTGGCCGCCACGGCGATGCCGTACAGGCCGGCCAGCCAGTGCGAGGCGAGGATGGCGGCGGAGATGGCCAGCACCGGCCAGGCGCAGGCCTTCATCGACACGGCGATGCCGGCGATGATGTTGGTGGCGTGGCCGGTGGTCGAGGCCTGCGCCACATACTTCACGGGCGCGAACTGCGTGCCGGTGTAGTACTCGGTGATGTAGACCAGCGCCGCGGTCAGTACCAGGCCGACTACCGCCGACAGGTAGAGGTTCATCACGGTGACGCCGCCGCTGGCAGCCACCGGGCCGAGGATCCAGCTGGTCACCGGGTAGAAGAGCACCAGCGAGATCACGCCGGCGACCAGCAGGCCGCGGTACAGCGCGTTCATGATCTTGCCGCCTTCGCGTGCCTTGACGAAGAAGCAGCCGACGATCGAGGCGATGATCGACACGCCGGAGATCACCAGCGGATAGATGATCCCCGCCTCACCGGCGCCCTTGAAGAAGAAGCCGCCGATCAGCATGGTGGCAATTACTGTCACGGCGAAGGTCTCGAACAGGTCGGCCGCCATGCCGGCGCAGTCGCCGACGTTGTCGCCGACGTTGTCGGCGATCACCGCCGGGTTGCGCGGGTCGTCCTCGGGGATGCCGGCCTCGACCTTGCCGACCAGGTCGGCGCCGACGTCGGCGCCCTTGGTGAATATGCCGCCGCCGAGACGGGCGAAGATCGAGATCAGCGAGGCGCCGAAGGCGAAGCCGATCATCGGGTGAAGCAGCTCACGCGTGCTGGCCGCGGCATGGGTTGCCTTCAGGACCCAGTAGAAGCCGGCCACGCCGATCAGGCCCAGGCCCACCACCAGCAGGCCGGTGATGGCGCCGCCGCGGAAGGCGATGTTCAGCGCCGAGTTCAGGCCCTTGGTCGCTGCCTGCGCGGTCCGCACGTTCGAGCGCACCGACACGTTCATGCCGATGTAGCCGGCGGCGCCCGACAGCACGGCACCGAGTACGAAGCCGATCGCCGTCCACAGGCCGAGCTGCGGGACCACCGCGATGATGATGGTCAGCACGATGCCGACGACGGCGATCGTCCGGTACTGACGGTTGAGGTAAGCGTTCGCGCCCTGTTGCACGGCGGCGGCGATTTCCTGCATCCGGGCGTTGCCTGCGGGCTGCCCGAGGATCCAGGAAATCGACCACGCGCCGAAGGCAACGGCCGCCAGCCCGCAGATCAGGGCAAGAGCCAATCCAGACATTGCAATCTCCTAACAGAGGAACAAAAAGGGTGAAACGTGAAACGCGGTCAGCGCAGCGCGTCGAGGACCCGCTGCTTGATTTCCTCCACCGTGCCGACGCCGGACACCCGGCGATAACCTGGTGCCGCCGTGTCGCCCGTGGCGGCCCACTTCGAGTAGTAGTCGATCAGCAGGCTGGTCTGCGCGTGATAGACGTCGAGGCGCCTGCGCACCACCTCTTCCTTGTCGTCATCGCGCTGGATCAGCGGCTCGCCGGTCGGATCATCCCGGCCGGCGACCTTCGGCGGGTTGTGCCTGACGTGGTAGGTGCGGCCGCTGGTCAGGTGCACGCGACGGCCGCTCATGCGATCGATGATGTCGGCGTCGGGCACGTCGATCTCGAGCACCACGTCCACTCTCACGCCGGCGGCCTTCATCGCCTCGGCCTGCGGGATCGTGCGCGGGAAGCCGTCGAACAGGTAGCCGGCGGCGCAATCGGGTTCCTTCAGCCGCTCCTTGACCAGGCCGATGATGATGCTGTCGGAGACCAGCTGGCCGGCGTCCATCACCTTCTTGGCGGCGATTCCCAGCGGCGTGCCCGCCTTCACCGCGGTGCGCAGCATGTCGCCGGTGGAGATCTGCGGGATGCCGAACCGCTCCGTGATGAACGCTGCCTGCGTGCCTTTGCCTGCCCCCGGTGGCCCGAGCAAAATGATCCGCATCCCCCGTTCCGCCTCACCTTCGGTTCTTCTGCGTGGCCGAATGGCCGGCCGGCGGCGCGCCCGCCGGCAAGACCGCGGATTTTAACCGCTTCGGAGGTGTCGGCCGAGCGGCTCAGCCCTTCGACCAGGCGGGCAGCTTCCTGCGGACGGCGACGTTCTTCAGCAGCGCGTAGGCCGGCAGGCCGTCCTTGTACGGCGGGTGGTCCTCGCCCTGAATCAGCGGCGCCAGGTAGGCGCGGCCCTTGGCGGTCACGCCGAAGCCGTCGTCGGTGATGAACTCGCGCGGCATCTTGTGCTCCCTGTTGGCCACCTCGGCCAGCGGCGCTGTGCCGATCTTCCAGCGGTACGGCCGGTTCGACGCGCGCACGATCGCCGGCATCACCGCGTTGGCCCCCTTCAGTGCCAGTTCGACCGCGGCCTTGCCGACCGCATAGGCCTGCTGCACGTCGGTCCTGGAGGCAATGTGCCGCGCCGAGCGCTGCAGGTAGTCCGACACCGCCCAATGCATCTTCAGCTTCAGTTCGCTCTTGACCAGGTTGGCGACGACCGGTGCGACGCCGCCGAGCTGCGCATGGCCGAAGGCGTCGCGCAGGCCCTGGTCGGCGACGAAGCTGCCGTCGGCCGCCTGCAGGCCCTCGGAGACGACCACCGTGCAGTAGCCGTGCGCCTCGACCTTGGCCTTCACTGCGGCGAGGAACTTGCCCTGGTCGAGGGGGATCTCGGGGAACAGGATCACCAGCGGCAGCGGGTGCGCCCGGGTGTCGGCCAGCGCCGCCGCCGCGGCGATCCAGCCGGCGTGGCGTCCCATGACCTCGAGGACGAACACCTTGGTCGAGGTCGACGCCATCGAGGCCACGTCCATGCTCGCCTCGCGGGTCGATACCGCGACATACTTGGCCACCGAGCCGAAGCCGGGGCAGTTGTCGGTGATCGGCAGGTCGTTGTCGATCGTCTTCGGCACGTGGATCGCCTGCAGCGGGTAGCCCAGCGTCGCCGACAGCTGCGAGACCTTCAGGCAGGTGTCGGCCGAGTCGCCGCCGCCGTTGTAGAAGAAGTAGCCGATGTCGTGCGCTTTGAAGACCTCGATCAGCCGCTCGTACTGGGCGCGGTCCTGCTCCAGGCTCTTGAGCTTGTAGCGGCAGGAGCCGAAGGCGCCGCCCGGCGTGTGCTTCAGGGCGGCGATGGCTGCCGGCGACTCACGGCCGGTGTCGATCAGTTCCTCCTGCAGCGCGCCGAGGATGCCGTTGCGTCCGGCGAAGACCCTGCCGATCCGGTTGCTGTGCCGGCGGGCGGTCTCGATCACGCCGGCAGCGCTGGCGTTGATCACCGAGGTCACACCGCCGGACTGGGCATAGAAGGCGTTGCGTGGCGTGCTCCTTGCGAGGCTCATCGGGGTTCTCCTGTTTCGGCCGCCTGCCGTGCGCAGTTCGGCAGCGGTCTGGCGAAAGGCTGGCGGCGTGGATCAAGCGGTCGGCACCGGCCCGGTGTTCGGCGTGCCGACCTGATGGGCGCTGCGACACCGCAGCGCCGGCCCGGGCGTGACGTGGCGAACGCCATTCAGTCGACCCTGACCGACTCCATGTTCAGCACGTTGTCCGCCCGGTGCACCACCGTGACGCCGCTGCGCATGGCCCACGGGATCATCTGCCGGTGCAGCGGCACGTGGTGGAACTGCGCGTTGTGCTCCTTCAGCGCGTCCCAGACGAGCTGCCGGCGCTTCTCCGGGTTCATTTCCACGGCGGCGGCGTCGATCAGCGCATCGAGCCTGGGGTTGACGTAGCGCCCGTAGTTGAAGCTGCCGTTGCCGGTCTTCTCGTCGAACGAGCGCAGCACCGGCGACAGCGTCGTCTGCGCGTCGGTGACTGCGCCGCCCCAGCCGAGCATGAAGAAGCTGGTGTCGTGCTTCTCCAGCTTCGGGAAGTAGGTGGCGCGCGGCAGCGTCGTCACCTTGGTCTGGATGCCGACGCGGGTGAGCATCGCCGCCACGGCGATGCAGATCTCCTCGTCGTTGACGTAGCGGTTGTTCGGGCAGTCGAGCGTGACCTCGAAGCCGTTCGGGTAGCCGGCGGCGGCGAGCAGCTGCCGCGCCTTTGCCTGGTCGTAGGGCAGCCGCTGCTCGATTTCCGGCGAGGAGGGCAGCGTCGACGGCGTCATGCCGCCGGTGGGCAGCGCCGAGCCGCGCATCGTGCGCGAGCGGATCGCCTCGACGTCGATGGCCTGGTAGACGGCCTGGCGCACGCGCTGGTCCTTGAACGGGTTCCGGCCCTTGACGTTCGAGTACAGCAGTTCGTCGCGCTGCTGGTCGAAGCCGAAGAAGACGACCCGGTTTTCCTGCCCGCGCACGACCTTGACGTCCTTGCTCGCTTCCAGTCGCGCCAGGTCCTGCGGCGGCGGGTCGAGCACGAAATCGATCTGCCCGGACAGCAGCGCAGCGGTTCGCGTCGCGTCGGCGCTGACCTGGGTGTAGACGACCTCGTCGACATTGCCCGGCGCGCGCCCCTCCTTCGCGCCCCACCAGTCGGGGTTGCGCCTCAGCACCGTCTTCACCCCGGGCTCGCGCGAGACGAGCATCCACGCGCCGGTGCCGTTGGCGTTGCGCGAGGCGTAGGTCTCTTCCTTGCCCTTGAAGTCGAGCGGCCGTTCGACCCTGTGCTTGGTCGCCCACGCCTTGCTCATGATGTAGATGGCCGTGGCGTGTTCGAGCGTGATCGGGTTCGGCCTGTCCTGCACGAACTCGACCGTGTAATCGTCGATCCTGCGCGGCTTGCCGACCGGCAGCGAGTACTGGCGCAGCTGCGAGTTCGGATGCTGGGCACGCTCGTAGGAGAAGACGACGTCGTCGGCGGTGAACGGCGAGCCGTCGTGGAACTTCACTCCCTTGCGCAGGTTGAACCGCCAGGTCGTGTCGTTGACCTGCTGCCAGCTCACCGCCAGCCCCGGCACCAGCCGCAGCGCGTTGTCGCGCATCACCAGCATGTCGTGCACCGACTGCGAGAACATGTTGGTCAGGCCTTCGTTCTGCGAGTACGGGTCGGCGGTCTGCGGGTCGCCCTGCGAGGCCCAGCGCAACGTCTTGCCGGCGACCGGGCTGGCCAGCAGCGCGGCGGCAATCGCCAGCGCGATGATCGGCTGCTTCATCGAGCGCTCCTGTAATGGGAGATCGGCGGCGAGTCTAGCGGCCGGCCAGCAGCGCGCGCACCTTCTCGAGGTCCTCCGGCGTGTCGACGCCGGGCGGCAGTCTCTCCGCCAGCGGCAGCACGGCGATGGCGAAGCCGTGCCACAGCGCGCGCAGCTGCTCGAGGTTCTCCTGCTGCTCGATCGGCGCCCGCGGCAGGGCGGGGAAGCGGCGCAGGAAGCCGGTGCGGTACGCGTACAGGCCGACGTGCCGCCACGCCGGCAGCCCGTCGGGCAGACGGTCGCGGTCGCGCGCGAAGGCGTCCCGAGCCCACGGGATCGGTGCGCGCGAGAACAGCAGTGCGCGGCCGCCGGCGTCGGTGACCACCTTGACCACGTTCGGATCGAAGAACTCCGCGGCGTCGGCCAGCGGGTGCGCCGCGGTGGCCAGCGAGCAGTCCTGCCGCTGCTGCAGCAGCTCGGCGACGCGCGCGACCACCGTCGGCGGCAGCAGGGGCTCGTCGCCCTGCACGTTGACGACGATGGTCTCGTCCGCCAGCTGCAGCGCGTCGGCCGCTTCGGCGAGCCGGTCGGTGCCGGTCGGATGGTCGGCGCGGGTCAGCACGGCGGCAACGTCGAAGTGCCGGCAGGCAGCCACCACTTCGTCGCTGTCGGTGGCCACCACCACCCGCGAGGCGCCGCTGGCCGCTGCGCGACGGGCCACGCGGACCACCATCGGTTCGCCGGCGAGATCGGCGAGGGGCTTGCGCGGCAGCCGGGTCGAGGCGAGCCGCGCGGGTACGAGGACGACGAAGCCCCCCATGCGAGGGGATCAGCCGTTGCCGGCGGCGGCGGGCGGTTCGTCGAGCCGGCGCGCCTCGCTCTCAAGCAGCACGGCGATGCCGTCGCGGATCGGGTAGGCGAGTCCGGCCGCGCGCGAGATCAGTTCCTGGCGCTCGCGGTCGTACTCCAGCCGGCCCTTGGTGACCGGGCAGACCAGGATCTCAAGCAGGCGATGGTCCATCGGCGGCGCGCTCGTCGGTTTGCGGCTTGTGTTCGATCTTGGCTTCGATCAGGTCCACCAGCGCCGGCTCGATGCGGGTGCGCAGGGTGACCGCGCACAGGCGGCCGTCGGTCTTCAAGGCGGCGCTGGCGCGGCATTTTACGGCGTCCTTCTCGGTGACCAGCGACACCTCGTATTCGCGGCCGTGAAACGGATTGTCGGCGTAGTCATGGTGATCCGGCAGCGGTATCTCCTCGATCGTCAGTCCGGCGGCGCGCAGCATGGCGAAGAACCTCGCCGGCGCGGCGATGCCGGCCGCAGCCACGACGCGCGTGCCCTTGCTTCGCTGCTCCTCGACCAGCGCGGACAGCGGCGCACGCCGCGTCGGGTTGGCGACCGAGTAGACCTCGCCCAGCTCGGTGCCCATGGCGAACACCTGGCCGTGGATGCGCAGGGGCGGCACCTCGCCGTTGAGCACCACCGCATCGACGCGCTTGAGCCGATCCAGGTGGTCGCGCAGCGGCCCCGCGGGCAGCAGCCAGCCGTTGCCGACGCCGCGGAAGTGCAGCACCGCGATCTCGACATCGCGCCCCAGGCGCGGATGCTGCAGGCCGTCGTCGCAGACGATCACGTCGCACTTCGGATGCAGCGAGTGCAGCACGCGCGCGGCGGCGACCCGGTCGGCGCCGACCACGACCGGGACGGCGGCGACCTGCGCGATCAGCAGCGGCTCGTCGCCGACTTCGCCGGCGGTGGCGCCGGCTTCGACCGGCAGGACCTCGCTGCCGCGGCGGCCATAGCCGCGCGAGATCACGCCCGGTCGCCAGCCGCGTGCCTTCAGTTCACGCACCAGTTCGATCACCAGCGGGGTCTTGCCGGTTCCGCCGGCGTACAGGTTGCCGACGACGACGACCGGCAGGCCAAGTCGCCACGACTTGAGCAGGCCGCTGCGGTACAGGGCGCCATGGACGGCATGGCCGGCGGCGTACAGCCACGACAGGGGCAGCAGGGCACAGGCCAATGGGCCGCGGCTGGTCCAGGCCCGGGTCAGCGCGGACTCGAGGCGTGCTCGCGTGCTCATCGCCGCCGGCAATGCCTCACCTGGCGGCCGGGGTCGTTCGCTCGGTGATGAAGCTGATCCGCGAGAGATTGGCCCGGCGGGCCGCTTCCATCACGTTGACGACCGCCTGGTGCGGCGCCTGTGCATCGGCGTGGATGACCACCATCGGCTCGGCTAGGCCCTGCGACGCCCGCGTCAGGACCTGCGCCACCGCCTCGGGCTCGGTATCCGCCAGCACGGTCTGGTCGAAAGCGAAGCGGCCATCGGCGCTGACGCCGACCACGATCTCGTTGACCCGTGTGTCGACCGGGCTGGCCTGCGCACCGGGCAACTGCAGCCGCAGCTCGCTGTAGCGCGAATAGGTGGTGGTGACCGCGAGGAAGATCAGCACGATCAGCATCACGTCGATCAGGGGAACCAGGTTCAGCTCCGGTTCCTCGTCGAGCGGGCGACGGAATCTCATTTCGGTGCGGCGTCGTAGCGGTCGGCGAACAGCACTTCGAGCAGCTGCTGCGCCTGGTCCTCCATCGCCACCAGGTATTCCTCGATGCGCGACTTGTAGTGGCGGTAGAACATCACCGCCGGCACGGCGACGATGATGCCGAAGGCGGTGCAGTAAAGCGCGATCGAGATGCCGTGCGCCAATTGCTGCGGGTTCGAGCCGGCCTGCTGGGAGGCGAAGATCTCGATCATGCCGATCACGGTGCCGAGCAGGCCAAGCAAGGGGGCGATCGAGCCGATCGAGCCCAGCAGCGACAGGTAGCGCGACAGGTCGTGCGCCACGTGGCCGCCGGCGTTCGCCACCGCCGCGCCGGCAATCGCCCGCGGCGCGCGCACGTTGCGCAGGCCCGCGGCGAGCACTCGTCCCAGCGGCGAGTTCGCCTCCAGCCTGACGACCACCTCCGGCGTGATCTGCCGGCGGGAATGCAGTGCCAGCACGTCCTTCAGCAGGGCCGCGGGCAGGATCCTGTCGCGCCGCAGGGCGACGCCGCGCTCGATGATCAGCGCCAGGGCGACGATGGAGGCGATGATCAGCGGCCAGATCGGCCAGCCGATGGCTTGTACGATCGCGAACACGTGACGTCGGAACTGGAGGCGAGGGTCTCGGACAGGCGGCAGTGTAGTGGCTTGCCCGCCGGGCCCGGCCTGTACACATCGTCTGTGGAAAAGATTGTGAACAACCCTTGGCGGTCGGCGTAAGACCCGCGTCCTCATTAGGCTTTGCCATCTTGCCTTTTTTGTAGGCACCTAGAAAGATATATAAAAATCAACAACTTGGCCCTTCGTGCCGATCGCTGCGCCGGCGCGCAACGGCCAATGCAAGGCGTGGCGCGCCGATGTGGACAGATATGGCCCGCAAACCCGCATGGAATCTGGCTCCACCGACGAAGATCTAGCACTGGCGCGGGAATGCGTCACGGTTGCCGCGCTGAACCGCGCCGTTGCTGGACTGCTCGCGCGCAGTTTCCGGCTGGTGCGGGTCCGCGGCGAGATCGCCAATTTCACCCGAGCCGCCAGCGGCCACTGGTACTTCACGCTGAAGGACGAGCGGGCGCAGGTCCGTTGCGCGATGTTCCGCGGCCGCAACCAGCTGGCCGACTTCGTGCCGAGCGACGGCGATGAGGTCGAGGTCCTGGCGCAGGTCAGCTTGTACGAGCCGCGCGGCGATTACCAGCTCACCGTCGAGGCGGTGCAGCGCTCGGGGCTCGGCCGGCTTTACGAGCGCTTCCTGCAACTGAAGAGCAGGCTGCAGGCAGAGGGCCTGTTCGACGGCAAGCGTCCGCTGCCGGCGTTTCCTCGCTCGATCGGCGTGGTGACCTCGTTGCAGGCGGCGGCTCTGCGCGACGTCCTGACCACGCTGGCGCGGCGTTCGCCGCAGGTTTCGCCGATCGTCTATCCGGTGCCGGTTCAAGGCGACGGCGCCGGCAGCCGCATCGCCGGCATGCTGGCGGCGGTGTCGGTCCGGCGCGAGGTCGACCTCGTGCTGCTGGTGCGCGGCGGCGGCTCGCTCGAGGACCTGTGGGCGTTCAACGAGGAGGTGGTGGCGCGGGCCATCCGCGCCTGCGCGGTGCCGGTGATCGTCGGCGTCGGCCACGAATCGGATGTCACGATCGCCGACTTCGCCGCCGACCTGCGCGCCCCGACGCCGACCGCCGCCGCCGAGATGGCCGCACCGGATCGGCAGGCGCTGCTCGACGCGGTGGGCGAGCGGCTGGCGCGGCTGCGCCGCGTCGTTCGCGCACGCCTGCAGCAGGCGCAGCAGCGGCTCGACTACAGCCAGCGATCGCTGGCCACGCCGCGCGCGCCGCTGCAGGCGTCGACCGCGAGGGTCGAGGCGCTGAGCCTGCGCGCGCGGCACGCGCTGGCCGGACGGGTCGCCGTCGCCCTGCGGCGCGGTGACGACCTGCGCCTGCGTCTGCATCGTTCGGCGCCCGACCTCGCCTCGCGGGCGCATCTGCTGCAGCGGCGCGACACCCTGCTTGCCGCTGCCGCACGCCATCTTCTCGGCGATCGCCAGCGGCGGCTGCAGACCGTCGCCGCGCGCCTACAGGCGCTCGACCCGCATGCGGTGCTGGCACGCGGCTACGCGCTGGTCACCGATGCCGGCGAGCACGTCGTCACCGACGCGGCGCGGCTGGCTGCCGGCGACCTGCTGCGTCTGCGGTTTGCGCGCGGCGGCGCCACCGCGCGCGTCGAGCGGGCCGACGCGCACGACGAACAGGGACTGCCCTCGCGCGACGCACCTTGATGCGCGCGGCCGCGCGGGCGGGTCTCGCTAGAATCCGTACCTCGGAAGCCAAAGGAGGATCGCTGATGGAACACAAGCTGCCGTCGCTGCCCTACGGGATGGATGCGCTGGCCCCGCACATGTCGAAGGAGACCTTCGAGTACCACTACGGCAAGCATCACCAGGCCTACGTGACGAACCTGAACAACCTGATCAAGGGCACCGAATTCGAGAACGCCGGGCTCGAGGACATCGTCAGGAAGTCTTCCGGCGGCGTGTTCAACAACGCTGCGCAGGTCTGGAACCACACCTTCTTCTGGAACTGCATGAAGCCGGGCGGAGGTGGCGAGCCGTCGGGGGCGCTGGCCGAGGCGATCAACAGGAAGTGGGGTTCGTTGGCGGCGTTCAAGGAGGCGTTCACCAAGAGCGCGGTCGGCAACTTCGGTTCCGGCTGGACCTGGCTGGTCAAGAAGCCCGACGCGACCGTGGACATCGTCAACACCAGCAACGCGGCGACACCGCTGACCACCGCCGACAAGGCGCTGCTGACGATCGACGTCTGGGAGCACGCCTACTACGTCGACTACCGCAACGCCCGGCCGAAGTTCGTCGAGACGTTCCTGAACTCGCTGGCCAACTGGGACTTCGCGGCGAAGAACTTCGCCTGAGCCGTCGGTCTTCTCGATGCCCGGAGCCGGCGGCGACGCCGGCTCCGTCCGCTCCTAGCGCGGGCCGGGCGGCAGCCGGCCGAGCTTCGAGCCCGGGCCGATGCCCCGGCTGGCGAACCATCCCTGCGCCATTTCCAGGGCGTAGCGGACCGGCTGCCTGGCGCAGTGGCGGCTGCGTTCGTCCCTCGGCTGCATTTCTTCGATGTTGACGATCGTTCCGTCGTCCTCGACGAAGGCCACCGACAGCGGGATCAGCGTGTTGCGCATCCACATGCAGTGCACGGCCTTGCGGTCGAACACGAACAGCATGCCGTGGTTGGCGGGCAGCCCCTGGCGGAACATCAGGCCACGGACGCGGTCGGGGTCGCGAGCAGCGACCTCGGCGGTGATCAGGTGGATGCCGGCCGTCAGCTGCACCGTCGGCAGCGTCGCTGTCTGCGCCGCGACGTTGGTCGCGGCCGCGACGGCCGCCGTCGCGAGCAGGACCAGCAGGGTCGAGAGCAGGCGCGTCGGCATGCGGATCAACATGGCAGGCGATCGGGTCGGGGCGCCTTTTTACCACTTTGCCGACTGCGCGAGGCAGGCTCGAAGGTGACGGGCGAGTAAACTGCCGCGTCGTTGCGCCAGTGGCGAGCGGCAGCGGCAGCGGCGCCGCCGGCAGCGCAGGGGCGGCGATTCAACAACGCGGAGACGTCATGTACCAGCACATCAAGGTGCCCAGCGCAGGGCAGAAGATCACCGTCAACAAGGACTTCTCGCTGAACGTGCCCGACCAGCCGATCGTGCCCTACATCGAAGGCGACGGCACCGGCATCGACATCACGCCGGTGATGATCAAGGTGGTCGATGCAGCCGTGGCGAAGGCCTACGGCGGGCGGCGCAAGATCGTCTGGATGGAACTGTTCGCCGGCGAGAAGTCGACCCGCGTCTACGGCCCCGACGTCTGGCTGCCCGACGAGACGCTGGCGGCGCTGCGCGAGTACGTGGTGTCGATCAAGGGGCCGCTGACGACCCCGGTCGGCGGCGGCATCCGGTCGATCAACGTCGCCCTGAGGCAGGAGCTCGACCTGTACGTGTGCCTGCGGCCGGTGCGTTACTTCAAGGGCGTGCCAAGCCCGGTACGCGAGCCGGAGAAGACCGACATGGTGATCTTCCGCGAGAACTCGGAGGACATCTATGCCGGCATCGAGTACGAGGCCGAGAGCGACAAGGCCAGGAAGGTCATCAAGTTCCTGCAGGAGGAGATGGGGGTGAAGAAGATCCGCTTCCCGGCAACCTCCGGCATCGGCATCAAGCCGATCTCCCGCGAGGGCACCGAGCGGCTGGTCCGCAAGGCGATCCAGTACGCGATCGACAACAGGCGCAGGAGCGTGACCTTCGTGCACAAGGGCAACATCATGAAGTTCACCGAGGGTGCTTTCGCCAAGTGGGGCTACGACCTGGCGCAGAAGGAGTTCGGCGCCGAACTGCTCGACGGCGGCCCGTGGATGAAGATCAAGGCCGCGCACGGCGACATCGTCGTCAAGGACGTGATCGCCGACGCTTTCCTGCAGCAGATCCTGCTGCGGCCGGCCGAGTACGACGTCATCGCCACCATGAACCTGAACGGCGACTACATCTCCGACGCGCTGGCGGCGCAGGTCGGTGGGATCGGCATCGCCCCTGGCGCCAACCTGTCGGACTCGGTGGCGATGTTCGAGGCGACCCACGGCACGGCGCCGAAGTACGCCGGCAAGGACTACGTGAATCCCGGCTCGGAGATCCTGTCGGCCGAGATGATGCTGCGGCACATGGGCTGGACCGAGGCGGCCGATCTGGTCATCAGCTCGATGCAGAAGGCGATCCTGGCCAAGACCGTGACCTATGACTTCGCGCGGCTGATGGCCGGCGCCACCCAGGTTTCCTGCTCGGGGTTCGGCGACGCAATGATCGGCCAAATGTGACGCTCGCCGCGCTTGACGGCAGGCCGACAAAAAACCCCGCGATTGCGGGGTTTTTTGTGGGGCTCGGCGCAGCCTGTCAGCTGCCGCTCTGCACGATGTTCGACGCCTGCTTGCCCTTCGGGCCGGTGACCACCTCGAAGGCCACCTTCTGGCCCTCCTTCAGCGTCTTGAAGCCATTCATCTGGATCGCCGAAAAGTGGGCGAACAGATCCTCGCCTCCGTCATCCGGCGTGATGAAGCCGTACCCCTTGGCGTCGTTGAACCACTTGACAGTGCCTGTAGCCATTTTTGTTTCCTTCCGTGCAGCGTCACTCTGAGGCGCCCCGTCCTGACCGCCGGTGATCTGGCAGTGCCGGTTCGACTCCTCTCCCCGCGGCGCCACCCCAGCTGCTGCGCTGGCGCCGCCCTCCGCCCCGTCCTGCCGGTCCCCGGTGCCCGGGCGAATGCCGGAATATTCCAACAAGACCGCTGCGCGTCAAGGGCCGTCGGCGCCGGAAGGCAGCGGTCACTCCCGGCGGCGGCCCGCCTGTTCCGGGGCTGGCGGCAGCCGTTCGGCGGGCGGCCGCTGCGGTCGCCGCGGCGTGGCGCTATCAAGCAATGGCGGCGGCAGCCGAATGCGGGAGGCCGAGACTCGGCCATTGCCGCGGTAGCCGTGCGCCGCAGTTCACTTATGATTGAAGCGCCGATGATTGCGGTGGTTCAGACGGGGCGCTATCTAGAATGCGGATATGAGCGAGCGGTTCGACGAAGGCGCGGTCACCGAGAAGCAGGCTTCCCGGGTCAAGCCGCCGCCGATGTTCCAGGTCGTTCTGCTCAATGACGATTTCACGCCGATGGAGTTCGTGGTGGGCGTGCTGCAGAAGTTCTTCGGCAAGGGCAGGGAGCAGGCGACCCAGATCATGCTCAAGGTGCACCATGAAGGTCGCGGCGTCTGTGGCGTCTACCCGCGCGACGTGGCTGCGTCGAAGGTCGAGCAGGTTTGCAGCTATTCACGGCAGCACCAGCACCCGCTGCAGTGCGTGATGGAGGAAGCATGATCGCGCAGGAACTGGAAGTCAGTCTGCACATGGCCTTTGTCGAGGCCAGGCAGGCGCGGCACGAATTCATCACGGTGGAGCACCTGCTGCTGGCGCTGCTCGACAACCCGTCCGCTGCCGAGGTGCTGCGGGCCTGCGCCTGCAACATCGAGGATCTGCGCAAGAGCCTGCAGAACTTCATCGCCGACAACACGCCGACGCTGCCGCCGAGCTCGGAAGCGGACACGCAGCCCACGCTCGGATTCCAGCGGGTGATCCAGCGCGCGATCATGCACGTGCAGTCGACCAGCAACGGCAAGAAGGAGGTCACCGGCGCCAACGTGCTGGTGGCCATCTTCGGCGAGAAGGACTCGCACGCGGTGTACTACCTGCACCAGCAGGGTGTCACGCGGCTGGACGTGGTCAACTTCATCTCGCACGGCATCACCAAGGGCCTGCAGGGCGAGGAAAAGGCCAAGTCCAAGGAAGGCGAGAAGGAGGAAGAGCAGGCCGAGGGCCGCGAGGCGCAGTCCTCGCCGCTGGAGCAGTACACGGTCAACCTGAATCAGATGGCCAAGGACGGCAAGATCGACCCGCTGATCGGCCGCGAACCGGAGGTCGAGCGGGTGATCCAGGTGCTGTGCCGGCGGCGCAAGAACAACCCGCTGCTGGTGGGCGAGGCCGGCGTCGGCAAGACGGCGATCGCCGAGGGCCTCGCCTGGCGGGTGGTCAAGGGCGACGTGCCGGAGATCCTCGGGCAGTCCAACGTCTATTCGCTCGACATGGGTGCGCTGCTGGCCGGCACCAAGTACCGCGGCGACTTCGAGCAGCGGCTGAAGGCGGTGCTCAAGCAGCTGAAGGCCAATCCCCACGCGATCCTGTTCATCGACGAGATCCACACCCTGATCGGCGCCGGCTCGGCCTCCGGCGGCACGCTCGACGCATCGAACCTGCTGAAGCCGGCGCTGGCGAGCGGCCAGCTCAAGTGCATCGGCGCCACCACCTACAACGAGTACCGCGGCATCTTCGAGAAGGATCACGCGCTGTCGCGCCGCTTCCAGAAGATCGACATCACCGAGCCGACGGTGCAGCAGACGATCGAGATCCTCAAGGGCCTGAAATCGCGCTTCGAGGAGCACCACGGCGTGCGCTATTCATCGAGCGCGATCCAGGCGGCCGCCGAGCTGTCGGCTCGCTTCATCAACGATCGCCACCTGCCCGACAAGGCGATCGACGTGATCGACGAGGCAGGCGCCGCGCAGCGCATCCTGCCGGTGAGCAAGCGCAAGAAGACGATCGGCAAGAACGAGGTCGAGGACATCATCGCCAAGATCGCGCGCATCCCGCCGCAGACGGTGTCGTCCGACGACCGCACGCAGCTGAAGAACCTCGAGCGCAACCTGAAGAACGTGGTGTTCGGCCAGGACCCGGCGATCGAGGCGCTGTCGGCGGCGATCAAGATGGCGCGCTCGGGGCTCGGCAAGCCGGACAAGCCGATCGGTGCGTTCCTATTCTCCGGCCCGACCGGGGTCGGCAAGACCGAGGTCGCCAAGCAGCTGGCGTTCACGCTCGGCATCGAGCTGATCCGCTTCGACATGTCGGAGTACATGGAGCGCCACGCGGTCAGTCGCCTGATCGGCGCGCCGCCGGGCTACGTCGGCTTTGACCAGGGCGGACTGCTCACCGAGGCGATCAGCAAGAAGCCGCACGCGGTGCTGCTGATGGACGAGATCGAGAAGGCCCACCCGGACATCTTCAACATCCTGCTGCAGGTGATGGATCACGGCACGCTGACCGACAACAACGGCCGCAGGGCGGATTTCCGCAACGTGATCCTCGTCATGACCACCAACGCCGGCGCCGAGACGCTGCAGAAGCGCTCGATCGGCTTCGCCAATGCGCGCGAGGCCGGCGACGAGATGGCCGACATCCGCCGCATGTTCACGCCGGAGTTCCGTAACCGGCTCGACGCCATCATCAGCTTCCGCGCGCTGGACGAGGAGATCATCCTGCGCGTGGTCGACAAGTTCCTGATGCAGCTGGAGGACCAGTTGCACGAGAAGAAGGTCGAGATCACCTTCTCGTCGGCGCTGCGCAAGCACCTGGCGAAAAGAGGCTTCGATCCGGTGATGGGCGCGCGGCCGATGGCACGCCTGATCCAGGACACGATCCGCAAGGCGCTGGCCGACGAGCTGCTGTTCGGCCGCCTGGTCGGCGGCGGCAAGGTCAGCGTCGATGTCGACGAGGCGGGCGAGATCGTGCTCGAGTTCCCCGGTGAGGCGAGCGGGGCGGCGCCGCCGCCGCCACAGGACGAGACCGTGCTGTCCGAATAGAGCGCAAGTGCGCGATCGACCGCGCATCCGTTGACGACCATGCCGGGGTGTGGACAGCGCCCCGGGGATCGGTGGAAACTAGGCCCGCGGCCGCAGACCGCGGGCTTTTTGCTTCCCAAGGCCACCTACACATCAAGGAGACGTCGCGTGAAATCCAAACACCTGATCGCCAGCGCCGCGGTCGGCTTCGCCGCCGTGGCCCTGAACCCTGCGTCGGCAGCGGGGCACGGGGATGCCAACGCCGCGCGCTATATCGCCGGCAACTGCGCCAACTGCCACGGCACCAGCGGCGTCGCCCGCGGCGGCATGCCCAGCCTGGCCGGGCAGAAGAAGGACCAGATCGCGCAGCGGATGCGCGAGTTCCGTGACGGCAAGCGGGCGGCGACGGTGATGCACCAGATCGCCAAGGGCTACAGCGATGCGCAGATCGACGCCATCGCCGAGCAGTTCGCCCGCCAGTCGATGGGCCAGTAGGACAGGAGACCAGCCATGACAACGCATGTGTTCTCCCGCCGCGACGTACTGAAGCTGGCGACCGCCGGGATGGCCGTCGGCACGCTGGGCGCCTGCGCAACGATGGGCGGCGCCAAGGGCAAGGTGGTGGTGGTCGGTGGCGGCTGGGGTGGCGCCACCGCAGCCAAGTACCTGAACCTGTGGTCGGCTGGCGCCATCGAAGTGACGCTGGTCGAGCCGAGCCGCAGTTTCGTTTCCTGCCCGATGTCGAACCTCGTGCTGGGCGGCAACCGCACGATCGAGCAGCTGACGAGCAGCTATGAGGGCCTGCGCAAGCGCGGCATCAACGTCGTGCACGACACGGTGACGGCGATCGATGCCGCCAAGAGGCAGGTCAGACTAGCCTCCGGGACGACGTTGACCTACGACCGGCTGGTCGTCTCGCCCGGCATCGAGTTCATGTACGAGCGCGTCAAGGGCATGGACGCGGCCGATGCGGAAACCATTCCGCATGCCTGGAAGGCGGGGCCGCAGACGACGCTGCTGCGCCGGCAGCTCGAGTCGATGCCTGACGGGGGAACCGTCGTGCTGAGCGTTCCGCTGGCGCCGTACCGCTGCCCGCCGGGTCCCTATGAGCGGACCTGCCAGATCGCCTACCACCTGAAGACGCGCAAGCCGAAGAGCAAGCTGCTGGTGCTCGACGCCAATCCGAACGTCACCTCGAAAGGGCCGCTGTTCACCCGAGTGTGGAAGGAGGACTACGCGGGCATCGTCGAGTATCAGCCGAACATGGCGATCGTCGAGGTGGACGTCAGGGGCAGGACCTTCGTCTCCAACCTCGGCGACCGCATCAGGGGCGACGTGCTCAATTTCATCCCGCAGCAGCGGGCCGGCAACCTGGCGCGCGACACGGGGCTGATCACCGCCAACGACCGCTGGTGCGAGGTCAACTGGACGTCGCTGGAATCGGTCAAGATGCCGAACGTGCACGTGCTTGGCGATTCGACGCTGTCGGCGCCGGGCATGCCGAAGTCGGGGCACATGGCCAACCAGCACGGCAAGGCGGCCGCCGCGGCGATCGTCGAGCTACTGAGTGGCCGCCCGCCGATCCCGCCGATGATGACCAACACCTGCTACAGCTTCGTCGACGACGCGAACGCCATTCACGTCGCCAGCGTTCATCACTGGGACGAGGGCAAGAAGACGATCGTTCCGGTGAGCGGCGCCGGCGGCGTGTCCGGTCAGGACCGGGCCCAGTGGAAGAACGAGGGCGGATACGCCTGGGGCTGGGCGCAGACCGTGTGGTCGGACATGCTCACCTGAAGCGCGTCGCGCGGCGACACGAACGGCGGCGCCACGCGCCGCCTTTTTTTCAGCGCGCCGCGAACGAGGCGATCGCGGCGACCAGCTCGGCGTGCCGGCCGGCGTAGAAGTGATCGGCGCCGCGGATCGTCAGCTGCCGCCCGCCGGCGGTCGATTCGGCGACCCGCCTGCGTGCCTCGGCGTGTTGCAGCACGGCCGGCAGGTCGGCATCGCCCTGGACGTCGAGCACCGACACCGGTCGGCTGGCGGCGAACCGGTGGCTGTACTCGTTGCCCAGGCCAAGGACGACCCAGCGACGGAACGCGGGTGTCGCCGTGCCGTCGAAGTAGGCGTTGGCCATGCGGCTGCCCATGCTGTGCGAGACCAGCACCGAGTCGCTGTATCCGCGCTCGTTCAGCCAGGCCGCGGCGGCACTGATGCGCTGTGCGGCAAGCGGAAAGAGCTGAATGTAGGCTTCCGGTGGCGCGCTGGCCGCCAGCACCGGCATCTGGATCGACAGCGTCGCGAAGCCGCGGTCGGCAAGTGCCATGCGCAGCATGCCGATGGCGCCATGGTCCGGATGCACGCCGATGCCGTGGACGATCACCAGTGCCGTCCTGGCCCCCGGGCTCGCGGCGTAGATGCCGAGAAACGCGCGGCCATCTGCAGCGCGCAGGTCGACCACATCGCCGACGACGACGTTCGGTGCCACCTCGTCCCGCCAGCGCGCCTCGCGCTCGAAGTCCTGCGCCGGCGCCGGCAGCGCCACCGCGCACAGCAGCGGCAACAGGAGCACTCTGAGGGTCATCTGCTCGTTTCCTTGCCGGCCGCGCCGCGAAAGGCGATCGCGCTAGCCTGCTGCGGATGCAGGCCTCGCTTCTCGGCGTAGAACTCGCGCAGCGTGCGCAGGTCCGCGTCGACGTCGCCGCTCAGCTGCACGTACCTGCCCACGCCAACGGTCCTGCTCGAGTAGTCGATGAACGCCAAGCCTACCGGCAGCTGCATCGCCAGCGCGAGGTGGTAGAAGCCCGAGCGCAGATGATCCTGGAACTTGCGGGTGCCCTCCGGCGACAGCGCCAGCCAGAACCACGGCTCGCTGCGCATCAGCTGCGCCAGCTGCTCGACGGCACCGCTGGCACGATGGCGGTCGACCGGGCGGCCGCCCCACAGGCGCATCAGGCGGCCCAGCGTGGCGCCGGTGAGGCCGCGAAACAGCGACTCCTTGCCGACGAAGCGCAGCGGCAGGCCGATCGCCCACTTGGCGAGCAGGCCGATCACGAAATCCCAGTTCGAGGTGTGCGGGTAGACGATGACGATGCCGCGCGGCCCCGGCGCCTCGACGTACTCGATGCGCCAGCCGAGCAGGCGCAGCACGCCGCGGGCGAACCGTTGCAGCATCAGGGCGACTGGGCCGGCCGCATCTGCCGCCGCCTGTCAGAGGGTCCGTTCGACTGCCGAGATGGACAGACCGCCCTCCGGCAGATCGGCCCGCTGCAGGCGCACGGCAGCAACAGCGCGGGTGATTCCCGGCGCCTGCACCTGCACGAATTCGATTGTCCGGCCTGCCGGCTGGCTTTCGTCGAGCAGGGCGTTCATCGCGTCGAGCCGCAGCCGGCAGGCCTCGATGCGCACCAGTTCGCGCGCCGAGAGCAGGGCATCGCGCACGATCTCCAGCTGGCGGTCGAGGCCTTCGGTGCCGCCGCCGAACTGCGCCATCGCCGCGTTCAGTTCGTCGAGCCGCCGCTGCATCTCGGCGTGCTCGGCCGGCGAGCCGGCGCCGGTGTCGTCCCGGCCGACGAGCTCGGCGAGCAGCGCATCCTCGCGGTGCTCGAGCATGCGCAGTCGCGCCTGCAGCAGCGCCCGCTCGACGTTCAGTTCCTTGCGCCGCTCGTCGGCCCGCGCGAGCTCGCGCGTTACGCCGAGAAGAAGCTCGTTGAAGAGCCGCACGCCGGCCGCCCGCCGCATGGCTTCGGCATCGGCGGCGACGACGCGGATCCGGTGGTCACCGAAGCTGACCTGGGTGCGCTCGACCTCGTGGCGGACTTCGTCACCGACCAGGGCGGCGCCCAGCACCTTGCGCTTCTCGAAGGCCATGCCGAGCACCGCATACGCCTCGCTGCCGGCGCCCGGCGCGCGCATGAAGCGCTGCAATTCGCGCATGCGGGCGAGCACGTCGGTGATGCTGTCGGCGCTGGCAAACGCCGCGCGCAGCAGCGGATCCGAGCTCCAGTTGGCCACCGACAGGTCGTGCACCTCGCGCAGGCACTGCGCGCCCGATCTCGCGATCTCGATCGCCGCCTGCACGCCCGGTGCGAGCCGACGGCGCCAGTCGCGCGCCAGCGCCAGCTTCGGCTCCACTACTTCGACCGTCCGGTCGAGCGCCTTGCCGAGCAGCGGGTCGCCGCCGGCTGCCGGCTGCCGACCGAACAGTCGGTCGAACAGACCCACCTGGCTGCCTACCTGGGTTCCCGCCGCGGCGGAGGGGCCACCTGCGCGCTGATCGCCCGGTCGCGCACGAACACCCCGTCGACGCGAGGCTGCAGCCGCCGCAGCGTCTGCTCGTCGAGGTCGGCGAAACTGACCACCGCGCCGGGCCGCGAGCCGTCGCCCGGCACGCGCAGGATCTCGTCGCAGGGCGGGAAGCCGTACTTCTGCAGCCAGCCGTCGATCTCGTCGTCGGTCACATCGGCCGGCAGATTGACGAGCCACAGCGAAGCCATCAACGCTTCTCCTCGGATGCACATCGGCGAGTTCAGGCCATGATACTGACGCCGCCGTCGACGTAGATGGTCTGCCCGGCCGGCCGGAGGCTCGTCGGCGATGCCGACGACCAGCGCCTCGTTGCCGCACAGCGCCGGTCAGGCGGCTGCGCGGCTCATCGCGAGGTCCCCTGTTCGAGCGGCGAGACCGGCCGCGCCGCTGCCGCCAGCCGCGGCGCTCGCGGCGAAGGCCCGGCTCGGCGGGCTGGCCACGGTTCACTGCGCGCGGATCACCGTGCGCGTGTGAGTGGCGATCATCAGCTCTTCGTTGGTCGGCAGCGCCAGGCCGAGCACGCGCGATGCCGCGGTGGTCAGCAGCGGGCCGCCGCCGTCGTTCGCCGTCGTATCTCGCTCGATGCCGAGCCAGGCGGCGTCGTCGAGCACGCGAGCGCGGATCGGCGCCGAGTTCTCGCCGATGCCGGCGGTGAACACCAGCGCGTCGACGCCGCCGAGCGCGGCTGCGAGCGAGCCGAGCTCGCGCCGGATGCGGTAGCAGTACAGGTCGATGGCCAGCCTCGCGCGCGGCTCGCTGCTGTCGAGCAGCGTGCGCATATCGCTCGAGATCGCCGAGATGCCGAGCAGACCCGACTCGTTGTACAGCAGCTTCTCGATGGCACGCGCGTCCATGCCCCGTTGGTCCATCAGGTACAGCACCACGCCGGGGTCGAGGTTGCCGGTGCGCGTGCCCATCATCAGGCCGTCGACCGCGGTGAAGCCCATCGAGCTGGCCACGCTGCGGCAGCCGTGCAGCGCGCACATGCTGGCGCCGTTTCCGAGATGAAGGACGATCGTCCTGCCCGCTGCCGCACGCGCCGAGTGGCGCGGCAGCACCGACGCGATGTATTCGTACGACAGGCCGTGGAAGCCGTAGCGGCGAACGCCCTGCTCGAACATCGCGTAAGGCAGTCCGAACATCTGCGTCAGATCGGCATTGGTGCGATGAAATGCGGTGTCGAAGCAGGCGACCTGGGGCACGTCGGGCGCGCGCTCGAGCAGCCGCCGGATCGGCGCCAGGTTGTGCGGCTGGTGCAGCGGCGCCAGCGGCACGTACTTTTCCAGCGCCGCCAGCACTCGCGGATCGACGCGCACCGGCTGCGCGTATTCCAGCCCGCCGTGCACGACGCGGTGGCCGACGCCGGCCAGGTTCATGCCGCCGCTGCGCTCGCGCAGGAAGCCGAGCAGGAAGTCGAGCGCACCGTCGTGGCCGAGCCGCTGGCCCTCGCCCCACGCCTGTTCGCCAACCACGGCGCCGTCGACGCCCTTGGCGACGAAGCGGGGTGCCGTGAACAGCCTCTCGATCTGGCCACGCACCTGCAGGCGCAGCTCGGCGCCCCACTCGACGAAGACCGAGAACTTGATGCTCGACGAGCCGGCGTTGATGACGACAATCGCGGTCGGCATCGGATGGCCGCCGGTCTACGGTTTGGCGGCTGGCGAGACGCGCCGGGCGTGTGCGACCAGCGCCATCACGGCGGCGGAGGCCAGCCGCGTGCGAACGTTGTCGGCGCGGCTCGTCAGCACGATCGGCACGCGCGTGCCGAGCACGATGCCGGCGCTGTCGGCGCCGGCCAGGTACTGCAGCTGCTTGGCGACCATGTTGCCGGACTCGAGGTCGGGCACCAGCAGGATGTCGGCCTGGCCAGCCACCGGCGAGACGATCTTCTTGGTCTTTGCCGCCTCCGGGCTGATCGCGTTGTCGAAGGCGAGCGGCCCGTCGAGCACCCCGCCCGTGATCTGGCCGCGGTCGGCCATCTTGCACAGTGCGGCTGCGTCGAGCGTCGACGGCATGTCGGCGTTGACCGTCTCCACCGCGGCCAAAATGGCCACCTTGGGCCGTGCCACACCGAGCACGTGCGCCAGGTCGATCGCGTTCTGCACGATGTCGACCTTGTCCTTCAGCGTCGGCTGGATGTTGATCGCCGCGTCGGTCACCATCAGCGGCCGCGGGTAGGCGGGCACGTCGAGCACGAACACGTGGCTGATGCGCCGTGCGGTGCGCAGCCCGGTGGCCGAGGGCACCACCGCGGCCATCAGCTCGTCGGTGTGCAGGCTGCCCTTCATCAGCGCCTCGACCTTGCCGTCGCGCGCCAGCGCCACCGCGCGCATCGCCGCCTCGTGGCTGTGCTCCGTGTTGACGATCTCGTAGCCGGACAGGTCGACGCCTTCGTCCTGCGCCACGGCACGGATCTTGGCTGCGGGCCCGACGAGGACCGGCACGATCAGCCCTCGCATGGCCGCCTCCAGCGGGCCGAGCAGCGAGTCGCGGTCGCACGGATGCACGATCGCGCAGCGCACCGGGGGCAGCCCTTCGCAGCGCCGCATCAGCAGGGCGAAGGCGTCGGTATGGCGCAGGATCATCTCGGGCGTGGCCACGTCTGAGTAGCGGATCCGCTGCGTCGGCGCCCGCACCAGCACACGCCCCTCGACGAGGACATGTTCGCCGCGTCTGACCGAGCAGTCGAACAGCACGCGCTGCTCGGGCTTCTTCTCCAGCACCGTGACCGTGCCGGTCAGTTCGTCGCCCGGCGAGATCGCGCCGTCGAACCGCAGCTGCTGTTCCAGCACCGTCGTGCCCGGTCCCGGCAGACGCCGGGTCAGCATGCCGGAGATGATCGCCTCGCCGCCCACCGCCTTGGCGATCACGGCATCGGGGATGCCGTCGCCGTCGGCGTCGAGGTGGAAGGAGTCGACATCGCCGCTGACCAGCGCCAGCGCTTCGACCTCGGGGGCGCTGACGTGGCGGCTGACCGTCGCGGTGGCACCCGGCTGCAGCTCGTCGTAGGTGGTGTTCTCGAACGTGCGGACCCTCTTCTCGTTCACTTGCTTGCTCCTCTGGCTGTCGACCCGCGTGCGGCACGGCGGCGGCGCCGCGCCCCGTGCGCGGTGCCGGCTCCAAGCACGCCGTCGATCCGGGTCAGCATGGTCTGCTGCTCTTCGGTCACGCCCTGGCCGACGATGCGCGGGTCCTCCAGCAGCCGCTCGAACAGCTGGCCGAAGCGGGCGCGGTCTCCGGGCTCCGACAGCAGGTCGGGCAGAGTGGCGATGGCGTCCTGCGGCGCGTAGTCGACGACGATCTCCTGCTCGCCGCGCAGTCGGCGCCAGTGGTCCGGCGTCATCGCCGGAAGCACGTCCGCGTACTCCTCGATCAGCTGGCGGTTGCGGCTGAGACGAGCCAGCGGCAGGAAGGTGCCGCGCCGGGCGAGCAGCACCGCGGCGCGCGCCACCGCGGCGGCGAAGCCGCCGCTGCGGATGTTGGCCAGCGCCTCCTGCACGTACGGCAGCTCACGCGCATCAGCGGGCACGGCGCGCCTGGGCCGCTCGCCGTCCGCCAGATAGGCACCGAAGAACGAGCCGTAGACCTGGAAGAAGGTCGCCTCGCTCAGCGCATCGCGCACCTGCCGGCAGTAGTCCAGCGACGCGCCGATCGCCGCCGCGCCGGCCGCTTCCATTGTGCGTGCCGGCGCCTCGCTGCCGACGGCCGTCCGGCTTGCGCGGACCCACTGTGCCGCCGGTCCGACCCACGACATCCACGGGTTGAAGTCCGACCACGACCAGCGCTGCACGCGCAGCGGGTGGAAGGTGCGGCTGACCTGCGCGACGTACTCGTTACCGATGGCCTGCATCAGCGGCCGCGCGAACAGTTCGTAGGCGCGCTGGTTGAACTCGGAGATCGTCGCTACCGCCTCGAAGGCCTTCTCGTCCTGCCGCGCAAAGCGGTTCAGCCTGGCTGCCACCTCCTCGAGCCGGTGCTCGATGAACTGCACGTCGTAGGTGGGCTTGCCGTCGCGACCGACTGCCTCGGCGATCTGCATGCCCCACAGGCCCGGCGGCAGGGCCTCGATCGACTCCAGCACCGAGACGATCTGCCTGTGCTCCTTCTTCGCCACCTTGCCCGAGACGAATATGCCCAGGTGGCCGACGTCCTGGTGCAGCAGGCCGACGATGGTCTGGCCACGCGCCTTGATCTCCTCGGTCGAGCCGTAGACGTCGCCCACCCAGTTGAACGCCTGCTGCGGCGGCGTGATGTTGTCGCCCATCGAGGCGAACAGCACGATCGGCACGCGCAGCCGGCGCAGGTCGAGCGGCTCGCCGGTGCTGCTCCTGATGCCCTCGCGCCAGAGGGTGTTGCCGACGAAGAGGTTGCGGACGATCCACTCGATCTCCTCGCGGTTCATCAGGTAGAAGCCGCCCCACCAGCGCTCGAAGTCGAGGAAGCGCGGCGGCTCGCTGTCGGCGTTGGCGTACAGGTGGTAGTACTTGTCCCAGAAGGTGTTGGCCGGGTTCAGGTTCTCGAAGTTCTGCACGAGGTGGGCGCCGTCGAACACGCCGTTGGCGAGGTCGGCGGTCAGCGAGGACAGCCAGCTGCCGCCCAGCAGGCCGCCCGCATAGCGCATCGGGTTGTCGCCGGCGTCCGCCGTCCAGGCACCGCCCCAGTAGGACATCGGCGCGCCGTTGATCACGATCGGGCCGGTCGCATCGGGATCGGCGGCGGCGAGCATCATCGCCGCCCAGCCGCCCTGGCAGTTGCCGACGATGGCCGGCTTGCGGCTGCCCGGATGCAGCTCGCGGACCTTGGCGACGAACTTGCGCTGCGCCTCGGTGACGTCGAGCAGCGTCTGCCCCGGCTCCGGGTCCGGATAGAAGATGACGAAATAGACCGGGTGGCCGTCGGCGAGCGCCACGCCGACCTGCGAATCGTCCTTGAAGCCGCCGATGCCGGGTCCGTGGCCGGCGCGCGGATCGATGATCACGTACGGCCTTCGCCCGGGATCGACCTTGACGCCAGCCGGCGGAATGATGCGCACCAGGGCGTAGTTGACCGGCCGCTCGAAGCCGCGTGCGTCGAGCACGACCTGGTAGTCGAAGTGCAGCAGCGGCGGCTTGCCGGCCTGTTCGTGGGCGATGAAGTTGTTGCCGCGTTCGCGCAGCGTGTCCGCCACCAGGATCGAGCGCTGCGTCGCATCGATCGCGTAGGCGAGCGTATCGGTCACTGCCGTCATCGCTTGCTGCGGCCGCGGCTGCGCCTGGGCGATCCGCGTACCAGCCTCCTGCAGTCGCTGCCGGTACTGCTCGTTCGCGTGCTGCAGGCGCCTGCTCAGGAGCATCGCCACCTTGGTCGACGTCTTTGCCGCCCAAGTCATCTGGCTGGCTGCATCTCTCATCGTTGCCTCTGCCGAGAGGAACAAGGCTTGCCGTGCCCGCGCGCGGGCATCGGTCCGATGTTGCAATGCAGTATAGGGAGCGTCGGCGACCGGCCCGTGACCGCGATCAACGGCGCGCGGAGCCGGCGAAAGGAAGGGCCGGCGAACCGACCGGCGGCCTACTGGCGCCCGGTGCTGCCGAAGCCGCCGCCACCGCGCGTGCTGGCGGCGAACTCCTCGACGATGTTCAGGGTCGCCCGGACGACGGGAACGATCACCATCTGCGCGATCCGCTCGAGCGGATGCACGGTGAATGGCTCGGTGCCGCGGTTCCAGCAGGAGACCATGACCTGGCCCTGGTAGTCGGAGTCGATCAGGCCGACCAGGTTGCCGAGCACGATGCCGTGTTTGTGACCGAGGCCCGACCGCGGCAGGATCAACGCCGCGTAGCCGGTGTCCTCGAGGTGGATGGCGATGCCGGAGGGGATCAGGTGCACCTCGCCCGGTCGCAGCAGCTGCGGCCCCTCGACGCACGCGCGCAGATCGAGGCCGGCGGCGCCGTCAGTGGCGTAGTGCGGCAGGGCGTCGCGCAGCCGCGCGTCGAGGATCCGCACGTCGAGCTTCATGCGGCGTGTCTGCGCGTCGTGGCCGCTGCGTTCTGTCCGAACGCCCGGTCGACATGCTGCTTCGCCGGTTGGGCGGCACTGGTGCGGGCGCGACGCAGCCGGCGCAGGCTGTGCCACAGCAGCACCGCTCCGACGATCAGCAGCACCAACCCTCCTTCAGCGAGCAGCCCGAAAGCGATCAGCGCGGCGCCGACGATGGCGCCGATCATCGCGCCGCGCGGCGGCGAGGTGTCGTCCCTGCCTTGCGGCTTCAGCGTCTGCAGCACGCGCTGCGCCTCGGCCGCCGTCGGCATGCGCGAGCCATCCCCCTGCGCGCCGTCGGCGAGCCCCTGCGCCGCCGGCGACAGGTGGGCCAACCTGTGCGGCTGCATCGCGCGGACCAGCTGCTCGCGCTCGATCTTCTCGACGTAGGCGACGAAGTCGCCGTGCGGAGGCTCGCGGGAATCGAGCATGACCTCGTTCAGCCCAGGTGCCGGGCAATCGCGGCGACGATCTCGCGCGCCTGTTCGAGCTTCGACGCGCGCGGCAACGTGCGCACGCCGGCGGCGTCGATCAGGTGGACCTCGGCCTCCTCGCTGGCCAGCACCTCCTGCGCCTGGTTGGCGACGATCATTGCCACGCCTTTGGCGGCGCGCTTGGCCTGCGCGTGGGCGATCACGTTCTCGCTCTCTGCGGCGAAGCCCACGCAAAGCGGCCCGCCCGGCATCGCCGCGACCGCCGCCAGGATGTCCGGGTTGGCCTCGAACTGCAGCGCCGGCGGCGCGGCGCCGGCGTTCTTCTTGAGCTTTTGCGCGCTGGCGTTGGCGACCCGCCAGTCGGCCACCGCCGCCACGCCGACAAAGACGTCGGCGCGGTTGACGTAGCCCATCACGGCGTCGTACATCTCGCGCGCGGTCAGCACGTCGATGCGGCGAACGCCGCGCGGCGTCGGCAGGCTGCTTGGGCCCGCCACCATCGTCACCTTGGCGCCGGCCTCGCGCGCCGCGCGGGCGAGCGCGAAGCCCATCTTGCCGGACGACAGGTTGGTGATGCCGCGCACCGGGTCGATCGGCTCGAAGGTCGGGCCGGCGGTGATCAGCACGCGCCGCTCCGCCAGGGCTTTCGGCTGAAAGAATGCGATCAGGTCCTCGAGCAGTTCGTGCGGCTCGAGCATGCGGCCGGCGCCGGATTCGCCGCAGGCCTGGCTGCCGCTGGCCGGCCCGAGCACCTCGATGCCGTCGCCGCGGATGGTCGCCACGTTGCGTTGCGTGGCCGGGTTGTTCCACATCTCGACGTTCATCGCCGGTGCCACCAGCAGCGGGCAGGGCGGCGTGAGGCGGCGGGCGAGCGCCAGCGCCGACAGCAGGTCGTCGGCCAGGCCATGCGCCAGCTTGGCGATGAAGTTGGCGGTGCACGGGGCGATCAGGATCGCATCGACGTCGCGCGACAGGTCGATGTGCGGCATCGCGCTGGCGGCGCGTGCGCCTTGGACCCCCCACTGGTCGGTGGCGACCGGCTCGCCGCTCAGCGCCTGCATGGTGGTCGGGGTGACGAACTCCTGCGCCGAGCCGGTCATCACCACGCGCACCGCCGCGCCCTCGTCGCGCAGGCGGCGGACCAGTTCGCAGACCTTGTAGGCGGCGATGCCGCCGGTCATGCCGATGACGAGACGTTTGCCTTGAAGGTTCATCTGCGGGGTCGGCGGCGCGCGGAGAAGACGAGATCGTCGGCCGGGTCGGACGGCTGCGGCCCAGTATATCCACGGCGGACCTCGATGCTCTCGAACCCGGCCGCCGGCAGCAGCCCGCTGAACTCGCCGGTGCCGTAGCGGCGCACCGCGTGCTCGCGGAAGAACACCGCGTTCTGCCGGCCCGCCCGCTCGACCTCGTGGCGCCGGCGCCAGCGCTGCAGCCTGCCGTCGTCCTGATGGGCGGTGCGTCCGAACACGACGAGCTGCGCGTCCTCGTCGGGCAGGCGGACGTTGCGCCGCTCGCGCCAGTCGGGCACCGCCTCGCTCGCCGCGCTGGCTTCGCTGACCGGGATCAGGACCTCGCCGCCGGGTTCGAGTGCGCGCAGGGAGCAGGCCGGCGCCGCGCGGGCCTCGTCCGGCTCGGCGAGGATGCCGAAGAAACGGTCGTAGGCGGCGGCGACGATGCCGGAGCAGTGCCGGATCGTCCGCCGGGCGGTCATTTCGCCCGGCGCACGCGCAGCAGTTCGTCGAGGATCAGCAGTGCGGCGCCGCAGACGATCGCCGAGTCGGCGACGTTGAACGCCGGCCAGTGCCAGCCGCGCCAGTGGAAGTCGAGGAAGTCGATCACGTGGCCGTAGGCGACGCGGTCGATCACGTTGCCGACGGCACCGCCGAGGATCAGCGCCAGCGCCAGCGAGAACAGCTTCTGCGTCCCGTGCCTGGCCAGCAGGTACAGGATGAACACCGAGGCAATGACGCCGATCGCCGTCAGGAAGTGCTTCTGCCAGCCGGAGGCGCCGGCAAGGAAGGAGAACGCCGCTCCCTTGTTGTAGGTCAGCACCAGGTTGAAGAAGCCGGTGACCGGGTGCACGTCGCCGTAGTCGTAGACGCGCTCGATCGCCATCTTGGTGCCCTGGTCGAGCAGGACCACCAGCGCCGCCAGGCCGAGCCACGGCGCGAGCTTCTGCGCCCAGTTCTTCCGCAGGGCGAAGGCCATCAGGCGGCGATCCTCGACTCGCCGGCGCCGAACAGGTTCTCGACGCAGCGGCCACACAGCGTCGGGTGCTCGCCGTGCCGGCCGACATCGGCGCGCCAGTGCCAGCAGCGGTCGCACTTGGCGTTTGGCGACGGCGTGACGACGATCCGCTCGTCGGCCTCGCCGGCCACCGGGTGCAGCGTCGCCCGGCTGGTGATCATCACGAAGCGCAGGTCGTCGCCCAGCGTGGCAAGCAGTGCGTGCCGGTCGCCGGTGAGGTACAGGTCGAGCTCGGCCTGCAGCGACGAGCCGATCCTGCCGGCCTCGCGCTGCGCCTCGATCGCCTTCAGGGCGTCGGCGCGCACCGCGCGGATGCGGCTCCACTTGGCAAGCAGCGCCTCGTGGCCGGCCACGCCGGGCAGCTCGTGGTAGACCTCGCTGAAGATCGTGCCGGCCGCATTGGGCGAGAACACCGCGAAGGCCTCCTCGGCGGTGAAGCTGAGGAACGGCGCCATGCTGCGCAGCAGGCTCGCCGTCACGTGCCACAGCGCCGTCTGCGCCGAGCGGCGCGCGCGCGAGTCGGCGGCGGTCGTGTACAGGCGGTCCTTGAGGATGTCGAGGTAGAAGGCGCCGAGGTCCTCGGAGCAGAAGGTCTGCAGCCGCGCGACGACCGGGTGAAACTCGTAGCGCGCGCAGCTGTCCAGCGCCTCGGCCTGCATCTGTGCCGTCAACGCCAGCGCGTAGCGATCGATTTCCAGCATCTCGTCGACCGGCACCGCGTGGCGGGCAATGTCGAAGTCGCTGGTGTTGGCGAGCAGGAAGCGCAGCGTGTTGCGGATGCGCCGGTAGCTCTCGACCACCCGCCTGAGGATCTCGTCGCCGATCGACATCTCGCCGGAGTAGTCGGTCGCCGCCACCCACAGCCGCATGATCTCGGCCCCCATCTTCTCGGCCAGTTCGACCGGGTCGATGCCGTTGCCGAGCGACTTGCTCATCTTGCGGCCCTGCGCGTCGACGACGAAGCCGTGCGTCAGCAGCCCCCTGTACGGCGCGCGTCCGTCGATCGCCGCGCCGATCAGCAGCGACGAGTGGAACCAGCCGCGGTGCTGGTCCGAGCCCTCCAGGTACAGGTCGGCCGGGTAGGCGAGGTCGGCGGCGTGCGAGCCGCGCATCACGGTCCGGTGGGTCGAGCCGGAGTCGAACCAGACGTCGAGGATGTCGCTGGACTTGTCGTACTGGGCGGCCTCTTCCGGCGGCAGGAAGTCGGCTGCCGTGGCGCGGCTCCAGGCCTCCACCCCCTCCTGCTCGACCTTCTGCGCGGCCCGTTCGAGCAGCTCCAGCGTGCGCGGATGCAGCTCGCCGGTGCCCTTGTGGGTGAAGAAAGGCAGCGGCACGCCCCAGTTGCGCTGGCGCGAGATGCACCAGTCGGGGCGGTTGGCGATCATGCCGTGCAGCCGCGCCTTGCCCCAGGCCGGATAGAAGTCGGTTGCCTCGATGGCGTGCAGGGCGGTCTGCCGCAGGGTCTCGCCGACCGTTTCCGTCTGCATCACTCCGGCGGTCTCGCCGGTGGCGCCGTCCATGCGGACGAACCACTGCGAGGCGGCGCGGTAGATGAGCGGCGACTTGTGCCGCCAGCAGTGCATGTAGCTGTGCGTCTGCTGCTCGGCGTGCAGCAGGCTGCCGGCCACCCGCAGCGCGTCGACCACCTTCGGGTTGGCATCCCAGATCCTCATGCCGCCGAACAGCGGAAAGTCGGCGGCGTAGGCGCCGTCGCCCTGCACCGGGTTGAGGATCTCGTCGTTGGTCATGCCGTACGACTTGCAGGAGTCGAAGTCCTCGACGCCGTAGGCGGGCGACGAGTGCACGATGCCGGTGCCGGCGTCCGCCGTCACGTAGGTGCCGAGGTACACCGGCGAGTCGCGCTCGTAGCCGCGGTCCAGCGTGGCCAGCGGATGGCGGAAGCGCACCTTCTCCAACCGGTGGCCGGCGCAGGTGGCGCTGATGCGACCCTTCAGGCCGTAGCGCTGCAGGCACGAGTCGACCAGCGACTCGGCCAGGATCAGCAGCCGGTCGCCGCAGTCGACCAGCGCATAGGTGAAGTCGGGGTGGAAGTTCAGCGCCTGGTTGGCCGGAATCGTCCACGGCGTGGTGGTCCAGATCGCGGTGCAGGTCGGCTTGCCGAGCGCCGCCACCCCGAACGCCGCCGCCACGCGCTGCTGCTCCTCGGCGGCAAGCGCAAAGGCGACGTCGATCGCCGGCGTCTTCTTGTCGATGTACTCGACCTCCGCCTCGGCCAGCGCCGAGTTGCAGTCGAAGCACCAGTTCACCGGCTTCAGTCCTCGGTAGACGAAGCCGCGCTCCATCATGCGTCCGAGGGTGCGGATCTCGTCGGCCTCGGCCTTGAAGGTCATCGTCCGGTACGGGTTGCCCCAGTCGCCGAGCACGCCGAGCCGCTTGAAGCCCTTCATCTGCAGGGCGATCTGCTCGGTCGCGTGCGCACGCGCTTTCGCCTGCACCTCGGCGCGTGGCAGGTGCTTGCCGAACTTCTTCTCGATGTGGATCTCGATCGGCATGCCGTGGCAGTCCCAGCCCGGCACGTACACCGCGTCGAAGCCGGCCATCGACCGCGTCTTGACGACGATGTCCTTGAGGATCTTGTTGACCGCCGTGCCGAGGTGGATCTCGCTGTTGGCGTAGGGCGGGCCGTCGTGCAGGATGAACTTCGGTGCCCCCTTGCGCGCGGCGCGGATCGCGCCGTAGACGCGGCGCTGGTCCCAGTCGGCAACCCAGCCCGGCTCGCGCCTGGGCAGGTCGCCGCGCATCGGAAAGGGCGTGTCGGGCAGGTTCAGCGGGTACTTCTTGGTAGCCGGGTCGGTGGGCGGCTTGCCCTTGCCCGGCTTGTCGGCGTCAGCCATCAGTAGCTCCTTGGCCCCCTCGGGCTCTTCAAGGTCTGTGCAGAGCCGCGGATTTTACGGATAGCACGCGGCCGACGGGCGGCGCCCGGTCAGGCGGGCGGATCGGCCGGCGCCAGCAGCGCCCGCGCGGTGGCGGCGTCGTTGCGGATCGCGTGGGTCAGCGCGTGCAGCGACTCGTACTTGGTCTCGTCGCGCAGCTTGTGCACCAGCTCGACGCGGACCAGACGACCGTAGACCTGCTGCGCGAAGTCGAACAGGTGCACCTCGAGCAGCCAGCGGCCGGTGTCGTCGACCGTCGGCCGCAGGCCGATGCTGGCCACCCCCGGCCGCGGCTGTTCGCCGAGGCAGTGCACCTTCACCGCGTAGATGCCATGGGCGGCGGGGCGCCGGTGCGCCAGCCGCAGGTTGAGCGTCGGGAAGCCGATCTCGCGGCCCAGTTTGCGTCCGTGCAGGACGCGGCCGGAAATCGCATAGGGCCGGCCGAGCAAAGCCGCAGCGTGGGCGAGGTCGCCGGCGGCCAGCGCCTCGCGCACCTCGGAACTCGACACCCGCACGCCGTGCTCCTGCACGGTCGCCAGTTGCTCGACCACGTAGCCGTACTGCGCCGCGCGGCCGCGCAGCAGGTCGACGTCACCGGCGCGGCGCGCGCCGAATCGGAAGTCGTCGCCGACCAGCAGGCAGCGCGCGTCCAGGCCCGCAACCAGCACCTCGCCGATGAACTCCTCCGGGCCGAGCGCCGCGAAGCGGCGGCTGAAGTGCTGGATGAACACCCGCTCGACGCCGCTGGCGGCCAGCGCCTCGATCTTGTCGCGGATGTTGGCGACCCGTGCCGGCGCGCTGCCGGGAGCGAACAACTCCCTGGGATGCGGCTCGAAGGTCATCACCGCCGGGCTCAGGCGGTGCCGGCGCGCCGCCGCGACCAGCTGCGCCAGCAGCGCCTGGTGGCCGCGGTGCACGCCGTCGAAGTTGCCGATCGCCAGCGCCACCGGCACCCGATCGCCGCTGCGAGCGATGCCGCGAAAGATCTTCATGGATTGGGGGAAGCCGAGCCGGCGGATTATACGAACCACCCTCGCAGCGACCGCCTGGCCGCCCTTCGGCGATGGAGCCGGCGCGTAGAATCCGCGCCGCATGAAACGCATCGTCTGCCTGATCTCCGGGCGCGGCAGCAATCTCGCAGCGATCCTGCGGACGGCCGAGTCGGAGCGGTGGGCGACGGAGATTCCGGCCGCCGTCGTGGCCGTCATCAGCAACCGGGCCGACGCCGCGGGGCTCGCCGTTGCCGCGGCGCACGGCGTGCCGGCTGCGGTGCTCGAACACCAGAGCTTTGCCTCGCGCGAGCAGTTCGATGCCCGGCTCGCCGAGGCAATCGAGGCGCACCGTGCGGATCTGGTGGTGCTGGCAGGCTTCATGCGCGTGCTCGGCGGCGCCTTCGTGAACCGCTTCTGCGGCCGGCTCGTCAACGTCCATCCTTCGCTGCTGCCCGCCTTCCCGGGACTGGCCACCCATCGTCGCGCCCTTGCTGCCGGCGTGCGCGTGCACGGCGCGACGGTCCACTTCGTCTCCGGCGACGTCGACGGCGGCGCGATCATCGCCCAGGCAGCGCTCGGCGTGCTGCCGGAGGACAACGAGGAGACGCTGGCGGCGCGGGTCCTGCAGCGCGAGCACGTGTTGCTGCCGCGCTGCGTGCGCTGGCTGTGCGAGGGCAGGGTAGCGCTGCAAAATGGCCGGGTCGTGACCCGCGACCTCGCTGCCGACCACCTGGCGCTGCTCGGATGAGCGGCCAGCGGATCACCTCGCTGGTCGTCGATCACCTGGCCCAGCTGCTGGCCCAGGTGCTGCGCTTCGACGGCCCGGCCGATGCGGTGATGTCGCGCTACTTCCGGACCCATCCAAAGCTCGGCAGCCGCGACCGCGGCCTGATCGCCGAGGCGGTCTTCTTTGCGCTGCGCCGCCTGGCGAGCCTGCGCTGGATGATGGAGCCGGCCCACCCGCAGCGGGCGCCGCGGCTGGCGGCGCTGATCACCCTGGCGCGGCAGCACGGCATGACATCGCTGGACGCGCGGGCGCTGCGCAACGACGAGCGTGCCGTGCGGCATGCGCTGTCGATGCGCATCGGGTCGGCACCGCGGCTCGTGCAATCCGAGGCGCCGGCGTGGCTGTACCAGCGTGTGAGCCAGCAGTACGCCGATGCGGAGGCGCTGTTCGCCGCCCTGACCGAACCGGCGCCGCTCGACCTGCGCGTGAACACCCAGCGCGCGCGGCGCGACGAAGTGCTTGCCGAGCTGCGCTCGGCGACGCGCCAGCATGCGCCGCTGCGCGCCGAACCGATGCCGTACTCGCCGGAGGGAATCCGCCTGCTGGACAAGCCCGGCCTGACGCGCTGGCCGCTGTATCAGGACGGCAAGATCGAGGTGCAGGACGAGGGCAGCCAGCTGATCGCGCGGCTGGTGGCGCCGCGGCGGTCAGAGATGGTGGTCGACTTCTGCGCCGGCGCCGGCGGCAAGACGCTGGCGCTGGGCAGCCTGATGCGCTCGACCGGGCGCATCTACGCCTTCGACACCCACGCCCGGCGGCTCAGTGGGCTCGGACCGCGGCTGAAGCGCAGCGGGCTGTCCAACGTCCACCCGGCGGCGATCGCCAGCGAGAACGACCTGCGCGTCAAGCGGCTGACCGGCAAGATCGACCGCGTGCTCGTCGATGCGCCCTGTTCGGGCAGCGGCACCCTGCGGCGCAATCCCGACCTGAAATGGCGCTTCGACGAGAGGGAACTGGCCCGCGTCAACGGCGTGCAGCACAGGGTCCTGCTCGCGGCGAGCCGCCTGGTCAAGCCGGGCGGCCGGCTGGTCTACGCGACCTGCTCGCTGCTGGCGCAGGAGAACCAGTCCGTGATCGAGCGCTTCGTCGCCGATCAGCCGCAGTTCGTGCCGCTGCCGGCCGCCGACGTGCTGGCAGCGCAGGGTGTCGAAATCCCCGGGCTGGAGCGCACGGCGCCGTTCTTCGTGATGCTGCCGCACGTGCACGCCACCGACGGTTTCTTTGCCGCGGTGCTGCAGCGCCGTCCGTAGACGGCCGGCATCCGGCCGCGGCCACGGCGGGCAGATTCGGCCCTTCTTGCCGCGGGCGTGCGCCCGTACAATCACAGGTTGCTGATTTGCCGACCGGCCCTCCGAGGCCGATCCTTGCGGAGGTTGCATGTATTTCCTCGAGTTCCTCGATGGCGGTGTGCTGAATCTGTCCTGGTGGCAGCTCGTCCTGGCCACGCTGCTTCTCACGCACATCACCATCGCGGCGGTGACCGTCTTCCTGCACCGGTCGCAGGCGCATCGCGCGCTCGACCTGCATCCGCTTGTCTCGCACTTCTTCCGCGCCTGGCTGTGGCTGACCACCGGCATGCAGACCAAGGAGTGGGTGGCGATCCATCGCAAGCATCACGCCAGGTGCGAGACGATTGAGGATCCGCACAGCCCGCAGACGCGCGGCCTGCGCAAGGTGCTCTGGCAGGGCGCCGAGCTGTACATGGAGGAGGCGGACAACCAGGAGACGCTGGCGCGCTACGGTCACGGCACGCCGAGCGACTGGCTCGAGCGCAGGGTCTACTCGCGCCTGACCTGGCATGGCTGCGGCCTGATGCTCGGCATCGACCTGATCCTGTTCGGCGCTGCCGGCATCGCCGTGTGGGCGGTCCAGATGCTGTGGATCCCGTTCTTCGCAGCCGGCGTGATCAATGGCGTCGGCCATTTCTGGGGCTACCGCAACTACGACAGCCCCGATGCCGCCACCAACATCTGCCCGTGGGGCATCCTGATCGGCGGCGAGGAACTGCACAACAACCACCACACGTACCCGACTTCCGCCAAGCTGTCGAGCAAGTGGTTCGAGTTCGACCTCGGCTGGGTTTACATCCGGATCCTGTCGGTGCTCGGCCTGGCCAAGGTGCTGCGCGTGGCGCCGGTGCCGAAGGTGTCCTCGCCGCGTGCGGGGGTCGACATGCAGACGCTGCAGGCGGTCATCGCCAACCGCTACGACCTGCTGTCGCGCTACGCGCGCGGGCTGCGGGTCACGCTCAACGAGGAACTGCGGCGCCTCAGCCTGTCGGCAGCGGACAAGCAGCGGTTTGCGGCGCTGCGAGGCTGGCTGCGCAAGTCCGATGTGAAATCGATCCCGGCGGCGCAGCAGCAGACACTGCGCGAACTGCTGGGGCGCAGCGGCGCGATGCGCACGCTGGTCGACATGCGCGCCGAACTGGCCGCGATCTGGGAGCGCGGCACGGTCTCGCGCGAGCAGATGGTGGCCAATTTGCAGGACTGGATCGCCCGTGCCGAGGCGAGCGGGATCCGCGTGCTGCAGGATGCGGCGCTGCGGATCCGCAGTTACGCGCCGACCGCGGTCTGAGCCCCGGGCGGCGGCACCAAGGCAACAAAAAAAACCGGCCACGGCCGGTTTTTTGTCGGTGACGCCAGCTGCCTACTTGAGCTTAGTCTCCTTGTAGGCGACGTGCTTGCGCGCGACCGGGTCGTACTTCATCAGCTGAAGCTTCTCCGGCGTCGTGCGCTTGTTCTTCGATGTCGTGTAGAAGTGGCCGGTGCCGGCCGTCGATTCGAGCTTGATCTTCTCGCGAACGCCCTTTGCCATCGTCGCTCTCCCGAGTCAGTTCAGATCTCGCCGCGGCCGCGCAGGTCGGCCAGCACGGCGTCGATGCCCTGCTTCTCGATCGTCCGCAGTCCGGCGTTGGTCAGGCGCAGCCGCACCCAGCGCTTCTCGCTCTCGACCCAGAAGCGGCGGTCCTGCAGGTTCGGCAGGAAACGACGCTTGGTCCTGTTGTTGGCGTGCGAGACGTTGTTGCCGACCAGCGGCTTCTTGCCCGTGACTTGACACACTCGTGCCATGGCTGTTTCCTCGACCTGGATTCGTTGCTGCGCGCCCCGCTCGTCGGCGGACCGACGGCATGAGGCTGGGCGAAAGCGGCGAAGTATAGCGCCCCGTGCGGGCCCGATCCAGCCGGCCGACGGCAGCGGCGAGACCTACAGCAGCCCGCGCTCGGCGAACGACGTGCTCGCGGCGCCGGCGACGATGATGTGGTCCAGCACCCGCACGTCGACCAGCGCCAGGGCATCGCGCAGCGTGCGCGTCAGCAGTTCGTCGGCGCGGCTGGGCTCGGCCAGGCCGGACGGGTGGTTGTGGGCGAAGATCACCGCCGCGGCGTTGCGGGCCAGCGCGCGCTTGACCACCTCGCGGGGGTAAACGCTGGTCTGCGTCAGGCTGCCGCGGAACAGCTCCTCGTCGTCGATCAGCCGGTTCTGGGCATCGAGGAACAGCGCCGTGAACACTTCGTGCGGCAGCAGGCCGATGCGCAGCCGCAGGTATTCTCGAACCTTGGGTGGCGAGTCGAGCAGCTGCCGGCGCTGCACGTCCTCCTTCAGCGACCGCCGCGAGAGCTCGATCACCGCCAGCAGCTGCGCCGCCTTGGCCGGCCCGAAGCCCGGCATCGCCTGGATCTCGTCGGCGGTGGCATTCAGCAGTCCGTTCAAGGAGCCGAAGCGGGCGATGGCGCCGCGCGCCAGTTCGAGGACGCTGCGTCCAGGCAGGCCGATGCGCAGGAACACGGCCAGCAGCTCTGCCTCCGACAGCGCCTGCGGACCTTGCTTCAGCAGCCGCTCGCGCGGCCGCTCGCTCTCAGGCCAGTCGCGGACGGCACTCGGAGGGCCGTTGGCTACAATGCGTCCACTGCGTCTGCTGCTTGCCATGGCCCGGATCGCGTCCGATTCGCACGTGACACTGCATTATCGTCTTGCCGCGCTTGTCGACGGCGCTGAGCGCGAGGTCATGAGCACGCATGGCGGCCGCCCGGCCACGCTGCAGCTCGGCGGCGGACACCTTGCCGCTGGCCTCGAAGCCCGGCTGCTCGGGCTCGCCGAGGGCGACGAGGCCACCTTCGAACTGGCGCCGGCCGATGCCTTCGGCGAACGCAGTCCCCAGCTGGTGCAGGCGCTGTCGCGGGACGCCTTCGACGCCAGCGCCGACCTGGACAGCGACTACGCGCCGGGCGACGTCGTCGAGTTCAACCGGCCCGATGGCGGACGCCTTGCCGGCGTGCTCAAGCAGCGTGACGAGCAGCGCGTGTTGGTCGACTTCAATCATCCCCTGGCCGGCATGCCGGTGCGTTTTTCGGTGCGCGTGATCGGGGTGCTGTGATGGAAGTGCTGCTCGCCCAGCCGCGCGGCTTCTGCGCCGGCGTCGACCGCGCGATCGAGATCGTCGAGCGCGCCCTGCAGGTGCACGGCGCACCGATCTACGTGCGCCACGAGATCGTGCACAACACCCACGTGGTGGCCGACCTGCGCGCCAAGGGCGCGGTCTTCGTCGACGAGCTGGACCAGGTGCCCGCCGGTGCAACGGTGGTGTTCTCCGCCCATGGCGTATCGAAGACGGTGCGCCACGAGGCACAGGCGCGCGGCCTGCGCGTGTTCGACGCGACCTGCCCGCTGGTGACCAAGGTGCACGTCGAGGTCGAGCGGATGCGGGCGCAGGGCCGCGAGGTGGTGATGATCGGCCACGCCGGCCACCCCGAGGTCGAGGGCACGATGGGCCAGGCCGACGGCGGCATCTACCTGGTCGAGTCGATTGAGGACGTCGAGAAGCTCGCGGTTCGTGATCCCGGGCAGCTTGCCTACGTCACGCAGACCACGCTGTCGATCGACGACGCGGCGCAGGTCGTCGCCGCCCTGAGGCTGCGATTTCCCGAAATCGCGGCGCCGAAGAAGGCGGACATCTGCTACGCGACGCAGAACCGCCAGGACGCCGTCAAGGCGATGGCGCCGCAGGTCGACCTGGTGATCGTTATCGGCAGCCGCACCAGCTCGAACTCGAACCGTCTGCGCGAGGTGGCGGAGCGTTTCGGCGTGCCCGCGTACCTGGTCGACGGCGCCGGCGACGTGGAGCCGGCCTGGCTGCAGGGCTGCCGGCGGATCGGTGTGACGGCCGGCGCCTCGGCGCCGGAGTCGCTGGTGCAGGCCCTGATCGAGCGCCTGCGCTCGCTCGGCGCCTCGGCCGTTCGCGTGCTCGAAGGCGTCGAGGAGCGCATCGTCTTTCCTCTTCCCAAAGGGCTTGGCCGCACGGCCACTGCCGAGACGGTCGGCAACACCCACTGAGTTTCACAAGGAGACAGCGATGACAAGAATTCTGGCTGCGTTGCTTCTCGCCGCAGTGACAGCCCTGGCACAGGCGGTCGAGGTCGAAGGGGTGAAGTTCGATCCGACGGCGCAGGTCGGCGGTCAGCCGCTGCAGCTGAACGGTGCCGGCGTGCGCACGCGGTTCATGTTCAAGGTCTACGCGGCAGGCCTGTACGTGCCGCAGAAGTCGAACTCGGCGGCCACCCTGCTTTCGCAGAAGGGACCGCGCCGGGTCGCGATCGGCATGCTGCGCGACGTCGACGCCGACACTTTCGTCGGCGCGCTGAACGACGGGCTGAAGGCCAACCTGAGTGCCGAGCAGATGGCCGGGTTCAAGCCGCAGATCGACACGCTGAACGCGAACTTCAAATCGGTCGGCGAGGCGAAGAAGGGCGACCGGATCGACTTCGAGTTCACTTCCGAGGCTGGCACGCGGATCATCGTCAACGGGCAGCCCCGAGGAGCGGCGATTCCGGGCGAGGGCTTCTTCGAGGCGGTGCTGCGGGTCTGGATCGGCGACAAGCCGGTCGACGCCGACCTCAAGCGAGGCATGCTCGGCGGCTGACCGTGGTCTGCTCGGCAGAGCAGGGCCCGGCGTCGGCCGGGCCCTGTCGTTTGCCGATCGCCGGTTGCGCCGACGGTGGCAGCACGGCAGCGGACGAACGGCGATGAACAGGCCGCGCAAGGGGGCGGTGACGGTGTCGGCGGCGCCGCTGATCGACCGCTTCATCGACGCGCTGTGGCTGGAGGACGGGCTGGCGGCGAACTCGCTGGCGGCCTACCGGCGCGACCTGCAGCACCTGGCGGCGCAGCTTGGCAGCGACGACCTGCTCGCCGCCGGCGAGGCCGACCTGCAGCGGTACTTCGCCGAGACCTACGCCGCATCGCGCCCCAGCACGGCCAACCGGAGGCTGGCAACGCTGCGCCGCTTCTATCGGTGGGCAATGCGCGAAGGCCGGGTCGACCGCGACCCGACCCTGAGACTGGTCGGCGCCAAGGCGCCGCCGCGCTTTCCCAAGGCATTGACCGAGGAGCAGGTGGAAGCCTTGCTGGCTGCCCCGGATCCGGCGACCGACCTCGGACTGCGCGACCGGGCAATGCTCGAATTGCTGTACGCGACCGGGCTGCGGGTGACCGAGCTCGTGGCACTGAGGCTGGTCGAGCTTTCGCTGAACGACGGACTGGTGCGCGTCACCGGCAAGGGACAGAAGGAGCGGGTGGTGCCGGTCGGCGAAGAGGCTCGCGTCTGGCTGGAGCGCTACGCCCAAAAAGCGCGGCCGGCGCTGCTCGGGGGGCGCAGCGCCGACGCGCTGTTCGTCACCAGGCAGGGCCGCTCGATGAGCCGCCAGATGTTCTGGAAGCTGATCCGCCGTTACGCGCTGCAAGCGGGAATCGGGGCGCCGCTTTCGCCGCACGGCCTGCGCCATGCGTTCGCCACGCACCTGCTGAACCATGGCGCCGACCTGCGCGTGGTGCAGATGCTGCTGGGCCACGCCGACATCTCGACCACCCAGATCTACACGCATGTGGCGCGCGAGCGCCTGCAGGCGCTGCACGAGCGCCATCATCCGCGCGGCTAGCTAGACTGCGCGCCCATGAGCAGCAGCCCTCGCGTCTCGGAGACGCCGGCGACGACGTGGCTTCGACAGCACGGCATTGCCTTCGTCGAGCACACCTACGAGTATGTCGAGCACGGCGGCACGGCCGTTTCGTCGCAGTCGCTGGGCGTGCCGGAACACCAGGTCGTCAAGACCCTGGTGATGCAGGATGAGCACGGCAAGCCGCTGATCGTGCTGATGCACGGCGACCGCAAGGTCTCGACCAAGAACCTGGCCCGCCAGGCCGACCGCAAGCGCATCGAGCCGTGCACGCCGGAGGTGGCCCAGCGGCACACCGGCTACCAGGTCGGCGGCACTTCGCCGTTCGGCCTGCGCAAGCCGATGCCGATCTTCGTTCAGCGCACGGTGCTGGACCTCGGTCGCATCTTCGTCAACGGCGGCCGGCGCGGCTTTCTGGTGGAACTGTCCCCGGCGGTCCTCGCCGGCGCACTGGGCGCGGTTGCGGTGAACTGCGCGCTGGAGTCCTGAGGGGATCGGCGTGCAGCTGCTTGCGTGGATCGTGGCGATCGCCGCCTCCTACCTGCTCGGGTCGGTGTCCTTCGCCGTCGTCGTCAGCCGGCTGTTCGGCCTCGCCGATCCGCGCAGCTACGGCTCCGGCAACCCGGGCGCCACCAACGTCCTGCGCTCGGGAAGCAAGGCGGCGGCCGCGCTGACGCTGCTCGGCGACGCGGCCAAGGGCGCGGTTGCGGTCTGGCTGGTGCGTGCCTTGGGGCCGCAATTCGGCGTCGGCGAGCTCGGGGTGGCGCTGGCGGCGCTCGCCGCCTTTGTCGGGCATCTGTATCCGATCTTCTTCGGCTTCAAGGGCGGCAAGGGCGTGGCGACCTTCCTCGGCGCCTTGCTTGCGCTGAACTTCGGCGGCGGGCTGCTGGCCTGCGCTACCTGGCTGGCCGTCGCCGCGGCCTTCCGCTACTCGTCGCTGTCGTCGCTGTGCGCTGCGCTGCTCGCGCCACTGGCCCTGCTGTGGCTGACCGGCGCTGCCGACCTGTCGCTGGTCGTGGCGGCGATGAGTGCGTTGCTGATCCTGCGGCACCGGCAGAACATCGCCAACCTGCTTGCCGGCAGGGAGCGCCGCATCGGCGAGAAGTCGCCGGGCTGACCGCTCCTACTACGAGCCGTCATCCAGCGACCAGCGCGGGCGGACGCCGAAGCCGAGCGGTGCGCCGCCGGCGCCGGCCTGCAGCCGGGCCAGGCCGGCCATCGCGATCATGGCGCCGTTGTCGGTGCACAGCTCGGGGGGCGGGCAGAACAGTTCGGCGCCGACCCGCTGCGTCTCGCGCTTCAGTGCCTGCCGTAACTGCTGGTTGGCGCTGACCCCGCCGGCGACCACCAGCCGCCGCAAGCCGGTCTCGGCGAGCGAGGCGAGCGACTTGCGCACCAGCACTTCGACCACCGCCTCGACGAAGGCCCGCGCGATGTCGGCGCGCACCTGTTCGGACAGTTCGCCGGCGTTGCGCACGGCGGTGAGGACCGCCGTCTTCAGGCCGCTGAAACTGAAGTTGAGGTCACCGCTGTGCTGCATCGGTCGCGGGAAGGCGAAAGCCCCGGCATTGCCGAGTTCGGCGATCCGGGACACCGCCGGTCCACCGGGGTAACCCAGCCCCAGCAGCTGCGCGGTCTTGTCGAACGCTTCGCCGGCGGCGTCGTCCTTCGTCTCGCCAAGCAGACGGTACCTGCCGAAGCCGTCGACCCGCATCAGTTGGGTGTGGCCGCCGGAGGCCAGCAGGGCGACGAACGGAAACTGCGGTTTCGGCTCTGCCAGCAGCGGCGACAGCAGATGCCCTTCCATGTGATGGACATCGACGACCGGCCGGCCGAGCGCATAGCCGAGCGCGTGGCCGAAGCTGGCGCCGACCAGCAGCGCCCCGACCAGGCCCGGACCGGCGGTGACGGCGATCGCATCGACCTGTTCCAGCGTCGCGCCGGCCTCGCTCAGGGTCCGCTGAACCAGCGGGAGCAGACGCCGCACGTGGTCGCGCGAGGCCAGTTCGGGCACCACGCCACCGTAGTCGCGGTGCATTTCGACCTGGGAGTGCAGCGCCTGCGCCAGAACGCCGCGCTCGCTGTCGAGCAGGGCGACGCCGGTCTCATCGCAGGAGGTTTCGATGCCGAGGACGATCACGGGGCGACGTGGGCGGGCGCCGCGGGGGGCGGTTGGCCGATGGCGCGAGCAGGGCAGTCTAGCCAAGGCCCGCGCCGGGTCGCTTCCCGGCCCCGTCGGCCGGCGCAGGACGGGCCAAGCTTGTGGCAGGGCGCCGCCGCCATGCTATATTTCCATGCTTTCGAGAGCCAGAACGGGTCTGGCTCAGCGCCGACACAGATTTCATGCCTACGATTCGAGTCAAGGAGAACGAGCCGTTCGAGGTGGCCCTGCGCCGCTTCAAGCGAACGATCGAGAAGAGCGGTCTGCTGACCGAACTGCGCGCCCGCGAGTTCTACGAGAAGCCGACGGCCGAGCGCAAGCGCAAGAAGTCCGCGGCGATCAAGCGTCACTTCAAGCGCCTGCGCAGCCAGATGCTGCCGAAGAAGCTGTACTAGGAGCGGGGCGGCCGGGACCCGCCGGCCGGTATGGTCTTACGAGAAGCGCGCCCGCCGGGCGCGCTTTTCATTTCAAGGTACTCGACGGCAAGGGCACGATGAGCCTGAAGGAACGGATCACCGAAGACATGAAGGCCGCGATGCGGGCGCGGCAGGCGGAGCGGTTGTCCGCGATCCGGATGCTGCTGGCGGCGATCAAGCAGCGCGAGGTCGACAGCCGAGCCGAGGCCGACGACGCGGCAGTGGTAGCGATCGTCGAGAAGCTGATCAAGCAGCGCCGGGACTCGATCGCCCAGTTCGAAGCCGGCGGACGCTCGGACCTGGTGGCCCGCGAGGGCGCGGAGGTCAAAGTCCTGGCCGAGTACCTGCCGCAGCAGATGAGCGAAGCTCAGGTCGGCGCGGCAATCGAGGCGGCGATCGCCGAGGCGGGGGCGACCGGCCCCGCGGCGATGGGCAAGGTCATGGGACTGCTAAAGGCACGCCTGGCCGGGCGGGCCGACATCGGTCGCGTTTCCGCGGAAGTCAGGAAGCGCCTCGCCGGCTGATCGCCGGCGCGGGCAGCCGAGTCGCCGCGTGGGTCTGCCCGCGGCAGGGCACAATGGCCTGCGTCGGGCGCTGAGGGCGAGGGGCACGGGCGGTGATCCCGCAGGGATTCATTCAGGATCTGCTGGCCCGCGTCGATCTGGTCGACGTGGTGGGCCGCTACGTCCAGCTGAAGAAGGCGGGGCAGAACTACCTCGGGCTGTGCCCGTTCCACGGCGAGAAGTCTCCGTCCTTCACGGTCAGCCCGAGCAAGCAGTTCTTCCACTGCTTCGGCTGCGGCGCGCACGGCACCGCGGTCGGCTTCCTGATGGAACATCGAGGACTCGGCTTCGTCGAAGCGGTGCGCGAGCTCGCGCAGCAGGTGGGGATGCAGGTGCCCGAAGGGCCGGCCGACCAGGCGCAGGCGACCGGGCGGCTGAAGGGACTGGCCGAGCTGCTGCAGCGCGCCTCGGACCACTACCGCCACTGCCTGAAGGGCAGCGACGCGGCGATCCAGTACCTGAAAGGGCGAGGGCTCCAAGGGGCGACGGCGGCGCGCTTTGCGCTGGGGTTCTCGGCCGACGAGTGGACCGGGCTGGCGGCGGTCGTCGACAGCTACGACGACCCGCAGCTGGTCGAGGCGGGGCTGGTCATCGCCAACGAGGGCAAGCGCTACGACCGCTTCCGGGGCCGGGTGATGTTCCCGATCCGAAACCGCCGCGGCTGGGTCATCGGCTTCGGCGCGCGGGCACTGGACGGCGCGGAACCCAAGTACCTGAACTCGCCGGAGACGCCGCTGTTTCACAAGGGGCGCGAGCTCTATGGCCTGTTCGAGGCGCAGGAGGCAATCCGCCGCCGCCGGCGGGCGATCGTCTGCGAGGGCTACCTGGACGTGATCCAGCTGGCACAGGCGGGTTTCGAGGAAAGCGTGGCCGCGCTGGGCACCGCGGTCACGTCGCATCACGTCGCCGAGTTGCTGCGGCTGACCGAACACGTGATCTTCGCGTTCGACGGCGATGCCGCTGGCCGGAAGGCAGCACGGCGGGCGCTCGAGGCGGCGCTGCCGGTGCTGGGAGACACCCGTCGCATCGAGTTTGTCCTCCTGCCGGAAGGCGAGGACCCCGACAGCCTGGTCCGACTGCACGGCGCTGACGCCTTCGCCGCGGAGCTCGGCCAGGCGCTGCCGCTGTCGCGGTGGTTCATCCGTTCGCTGAGCGAGGGCAAGGACCTGGGCACCGCCGAGGGCCGCGCCGCCATGCTGGCGGAAGCCAAACCGCTGGTGTCGGCCATGCCGGCGGGCGCACTGCGGATGCAGCTGCTGAACGAACTGGCCGGGGTCGCGCGCAGTGCCCCGGCGGAGGTCGAGAATCTGTTCGGCCTCAGGCCATGGCGGCGACTGCCGGAGGCGAGACCGTCGCAACCGCGGCGGCAGCCGGCCGACACGGCCGACCTGAAGCAGCACATCCTGCAGCGGCTGCTCGCCTTTCCGGAGCTGGTCGACGAGTTCGACGGAGCGATTGCCGCCGAGTTTGCCGAGGGCGAATCGGCGCTCGACAGGCAGGTGATCGAAGTGTGGCGGGCCGCCTCGAGTGCCGAGGGGCTGACCTGTGGTTCGCTGCAGGAGCTGCTCGCCGAAAGCGATTTCGCCGCGCAGTACCGCGAGGCGGCCACCCGCGAACTGCTGGCCGAGACCGATGCCGACGCGGCCCGGCTGGAGCTGGCCGGCGCCTTTGCCAAGCTCGAGCTGCGGCGCCTGAACGGCGAACTCGAGGCCCTGGCCGGACGGCAGCCTCTGGATGCGGCGGCGCTGGCGCGGTTCCGGGAGCTGTCGGAGCGCCGGGCGCGCCTGATGGCGGGCGCATCGGCGCACGGGCGAGGCGGTGCAGCCGCCGCATGAATGGCGCGCCGCCGCAGCCGGGCTGATACAATTGCATGTTCGACAGGAAGCGGCGCTGCTGGCACCGAAGGCATCCCATTGGCGCGGAAGCCGGGCAGGCCCGTGAACGAAGACTGGCCTCGGCATGGCATTCCCGGCAGCGGTTCGGCAGCGCAGCTGGCCAACCGGTCGCGGCGATTGAGCTTTGCGGCTGCGACCCCCATATCACCAGCATATGGCGCAAGGCGCAGGGCAGGCTGAATCGACCGGGCGGCAGCGGTTGTCGGAACCGGGTCACGCCCCCAGGCGGCGGCTGGGGCAGCGCATATCAGCACAACAGGTGAGCGGATGGCAAAGAAGATGACCTCGGCGAAGCGCCCGGCAAAGCAGCGTCCGGTCCGGGCTCCGGCAGCCCCGGCCGTTGCTTCGAGGAAGGCCTCGGCCGCCAAGCCGGCGGCCGGCAAGGCAAAGGCAAAGGACGAGGTCGTCGAGACGCGCAAGGCCGTGGCCGCCAGGGCGGTGGCGGTCAAGGCGGTGGCCGTCGCGCCGGTCGCGGCGAAGGCACCGGCCGCCCCGCCGAAGGGCAAGCCCGGTCGCAAGCCGAAGGCGCAGAACGAAAATCAGGCAATGCCGACGGACGCCGCCGATGCGGTGCCCGAGGCGGGCGACGACATGGTCGACGAGGCGGTCCAGGTCGCGGAGAAGATGACGCCGCGGCAGCGGGCCAAGGACCGGCGGGCGAAGGAGAAGGCCCTGCAGGAAGCGCTCAAGCGCATGCCGCCCGGTCCGCAGGAGGACTTCGAAGCCCGTCGCAACAAGCTCAAGGCACTGATCAAGCTCGGCAAGGAGCGGGGCTTCCTGACGTACTCGGAGATCAACGACCACCTGCCCGACAACCTGGTCGACGCCGAGGCGATCGACGCGATCATCAGCACCTTCTCCGACATGGGCATCCAGGTCTTCGACCAGGCACCCGACGCGGAAACCCTGCTGATGACCGAGAACGCGCCGGCGGCGACCTCGTCGGAGGACGCGGAGGAAGAGGCCGAGGCGGCGCTGTCGAACGTCGACACGGAGTTCGGCCGCACCACCGACCCGGTGCGGATGTACATGCGCGAGATGGGCTCGGTCGAGCTGCTGACGCGCGAGGGCGAGATCGAGATCGCCAAGCGGATCGAGGATGGCCTGAAGCACATGGTGATGGCCATCTCGGCCTGTCCGACCACGATCGCCGAGATCCTCGAGCACGCCGAGCGGATCGCCGCCTCGAGCACGCCGATCGACGAGGTGGTCGACGGCCTGGTCGACGAGACCGAGGGCTTTCCCACCGCCAGCGCCTCGGGCGGCGACGACGAGGAAGACGAGGGCGAGGAGACGACCGACCTGGGCGCCAGCGGCATGACGGCGGGCCAGCTCGAGGAGCTGAAGGCGCGCGCGCTGGAGAAGTTCGACTTCGTGCGCAAGCTGTTCGACAAGATGCGCGTGGCCTTCGAGAAGGAAGGCTACAAGTCGGCCGGCTACGTCAAGGCGCAGACGAAGATCCTCGACGAGCTGATGGGGCTGCGCTTCACCGCCAAGATGGTCGAGCGGCTGTGCGACTCGCTGCGGCGGCAGGTCGAGGAGGTGCGCAGCATCGAGAAGCAGATCTACGAGATCATGGTCAACAAGTGCGGCATGCCGCGGCCGCTGTTCCTCAAGCACTTCCCGGGCAACGAGACCAACACCCGCTGGGTCACGCGCGAGGCCGACGGCGGGCACCCCTACTCGGAGGTGCTGGCCCGCAACCTGCCGGCGGTGCACGAACTGCAGGGCAAGCTGTCGGACCTGCAGAAGCGCATCGTGCTGCCGCTGAAGGACCTGCGCGAGGTCTACAAGCAGATGGCCACCGGCGAGGCCAAGGCGCGCAAGGCCAAGCGCGAGATGACCGAGGCCAATTTGCGGCTGGTGATCTCGATCGCCAAGAAGTACACCAACCGCGGCCTGCAGTTCCTCGACCTGATCCAGGAGGGCAACATCGGCCTGATGAAGGCGGTCGACAAGTTCGAGTACCGCCGCGGCTACAAGTTCTCGACCTATGCGACGTGGTGGATCCGCCAGGCGATCACCCGCTCGATCGCCGACCAGGCGCGGACGATCCGCATCCCGGTGCACATGATCGAGACCATCAACAAGATGAACCGCATCAGCCGGCAGATGCTGCAGGAGACCGGTCAGGAGCCCGATCCGGCCACCCTCGCCCTGAAGATGGAAATGCCCGAGGACAAGATCCGCAAGATCATGAAGATCGCCAAGGAGCCGATCTCCATGGAGACGCCGATCGGCGACGACGACGACTCGCATCTGGGCGATTTCATCGAGGACACCACCACCGTGGCGCCGACCGACGCCGCGCAGTACTCGAGCCTGTCGGGCGTGACCAAGGACGTGCTCGACTCGCTCACCCCGCGCGAGGCCAAGGTGCTGCGCATGCGCTTCGGCATCGAGATGTCGACCGACCACACGCTGGAGGAGGTCGGCAAGCAGTTCGACGTCACTCGCGAGCGGATCCGCCAGATCGAGGCCAAGGCGCTGCGCAAGCTGCGTCACCCGAGCCGGTCGGACAAGCTCAAGAGCTTCCTCGAGTAGCCGCCTAGGTTCCCGGTGCCGGATTCAGCCTCAGGGCCTCTAGCTCATGCCTGGTTAGAGCAGCGGACTCATAATCCGTTGGTGCCGGGTTCGACTCCCGGGGGGCCCACCAGCCATTGTTCGGGCCGCGGCCGCGCCGCGAGCGGCGGCCGCTAGCGGATGTCCGACTACCACGACTTCGATCACTTCGGTCTGGACCCGCGCATCGTCGCGACGGTGAAGGGGATGGGCTACAGCACGCCGACGCCGATCCAGAGCAAGGCGATCCCGCTGGTCATGCAGGGACGCGACATGATGGGAGCGGCGCAGACCGGCACCGGCAAGACGGCCGGCTTCGCGCTGCCGATCATTCACCGCCTGCTGCCGCAGGCCAGCACCAGCATGTCGCCGGCGCGCCACCCGGTGCGCGCGCTGATCCTGGCGCCGACGCGCGAGCTCGCCGAGCAGGTGGCTGAGAACGTGAAGATGTACATCGCCGGCACGCCGCTGCGCTGCGCCACCGTGTACGGCGGCGTCGACATGGAGCCGCAGACGCAGGCCCTGCGCGCCGGTGTGGAGATCGTGGTCGCCACGCCCGGGCGGCTGCTCGACCACCTCGGCTCGAAGAACACCTCGCTCTCGCAGGTGGAGGCGGTGGTGCTCGACGAGGCGGATCGCATGCTCGACATGGGCTTCCTGCCGGATATCTCGCGCATCCTCAACCAGCTGCCGAAGCAACGGCAGAGCCTGATGTTCTCGGCGACGTTCCCCGATGAGATAAGGAAGCTCGCCGCCAATTTCCTGCGCGAGCCGGTGCTGGTGGAAGTGGCCCGGCGCAACGCCGCCGCCGACAACGTGCAGCAGGAGCTGTATCGCGTGCACGAGTCGGAGAAGACCGGCGCGCTCCTCGAGCTGCTGCGCGGCCGCGGGCTCAGACAGGTGCTGGTGTTCGTCAACACCAAGATCGGCTGCCGCCGTCTGGCCCGCGAGCTGCAGAAGCAGGGAATCAACGCCGACGCCATCCACGGCGACAAGTCGCAGGACGAGCGCACCAAGGCGCTGGAGGGGTTCAAGCAGGGCACGATCGACGTGCTGGTGGCCACCGACGTGGCGGCGCGCGGACTGGACATCGTCGAGCTGCCGGCGGTGATCAACTACGACGTTCCGTATGCGCCCGAGGACTACGTGCACCGCATCGGCCGCACCGGGCGCGCCGGTGCATCGGGCCTGGCGATGACCATCGCCACCGGCGCCGAGGACCGGGCGGTGGCCGCGATCGAGCGGCTGACCAAGGGCCGCATCGAGGTCAAGCCGATCGACGTGCGCCGCCCGCTTCGCGGCGATCGGCCGCAGCGCGGGCGCGAGCGGGAACGCGACCGACATCGCGACGATCGCGAACGCCCGCTTCCACCTGCCCAGCCGCGCGGCGCGAAGGCACCGGTCGACGAGTTCTTCACCAAGCCGTACGAACCGGCGGCCGGCACCGAGGCCGAAGGCAAGGAGCCCGAGGCCGAAGCGACGACGCGCAGCGGCAAGAAGGCCGGCAAGGTGGCGGCGCTGCTCGGCGGCCGCCAGCACTGAACGACGGCATCGTCCGCGCCTGCGGCGGGCCGGTGCGGGCGCGCTTCTCCGGAGACAATGCGATGAAACTCGCCCGCTTCGCCCGCATCCGCATCGCCCATGCGCCGACACCACTGGAGCCGATGCAGCGGCTGACCCAGGTGCTCGGCGGACCGAACCTGTGGATCAAGCGCGACGACTGCACCGGGCTCGCCACCGGTGGCAACAAGACGCGCAAGCTCGAGTACCTGATGGCCGACGCGCTGGCCATGGGCGCCGACACGGTGATCACCCAGGGCGCGACGCAGTCGAACCACGCGCGGCAGACGGCGGCGATCGCCGCCAGGCTGGGCCTGCAGTGCCACCTCGTGCTCGAGGACCGCACCGGCTATCGGCACGACGACTATCGCAACTCCGGCAACGTGTTGCTCGACCGGCTGTTCGGCGCGCAGCTGTCGGAAGTCGCGGCCGGAACCGACATGGACGCGGCGATGGCCCGGCTGGCCGGGCGGCTGCGCGACGACGGACGCCGGCCCTACGTCATCCCGGGAGGCGGCTCCAACGCGATCGGTGCGCTGGGCTACGTCACCTGCGCGCTCGAACTGGCCGAGCAGGCCAACAACGCCGGGCTGGCGATCGATACGCTTGTCGTCGCCACCGGCAGCGCCGGCACCCAGGCCGGGCTGGTGGCCGGCCTCGAAGGCGCCCGTGCCGGCATCCCGGTGCTGGGCATCGGTGTGCGCGCCGCGAAGGCGGCGCAGGAGGAGAAGGTCATGCAGCTCGCCGAGCAGACCGCCGAACTGCTCGGCGTCGCCGGCGCGGTGAAGCGCGAGGCGGTGGTGGCCAACTGCGACTACGTCGGCGAAGGCTACGGCGTGCCGACGCCGGGGATGATCGAGGCGGTGACGCTGGTGGCGCGAACGGAAGGCATCCTGCTCGACCCGGTGTACTCGGGCAAGGCGATGGCCGGCCTGATCGACCTGGTCCGCAAGGGACGACTGCGCAAGGGCCAGAACGTCGTCTTCCTTCACACCGGTGGCGCGGTGGGTCTGTACGGCTACCTGCACGCGTTCCCGGCCATCTAGAAGCGGCCACGGAGCGACGATGCTCGGCGTGATCGGCGGCATGGGCCCGGCGGCGACCGCGGACTTCTTCGCCAAGCTGATCGAGGAGACGCCGGCCTCATGCGACGAGGAGCACATCCCGACGCTGATCGTCTCCGACCCGCGCCTGCCGGGCCGGCCGGCGGCGATCCTGGACAACGGCCCGTCACCGCTGCCGGCGCTGCGGTCGCTCCGCGACCGGCTGCTGGCCGCCGGCGCGACGATGCTGGCGATGCCGTGCAACACCGCGCACCACTGGTACGACGCGCTGGCGGGCGACTGCCCGGTGCCCTTCATCAGCATCGTCGAGTCGAGCTGCGCGGCCGTGCGGAAGGTTGCCTCGCCGGGCCAGCCGGTCGGCCTGATCGGCACGCGGGCGACGCTGGCCGCGGGCATCTACGACCGGCAGCTGCAGGCGGGCGGCTACCGGCTGATGCTGCCGAGCGAAGAGGAACTAGCGCAGGCGATCCTGCCGTCGATCCGCCTGGTCAAGGAGGGTCGGGCTGCACAGGCCGGCGAGCTGCTGGCGCCGGCGGTGCAGGCGCTGCTCGGTCGCGGCGCTGCCGTCGTCGTGCTGGCCTGCACCGAGACGCCGGTGGCGCTCGACGCGAGCCGTTCGCCGCTGCGGGCGCACTGCGTCGATTCCAACCGCGCGCTGGCCCGCGCCTGCGTGGCGCGCTGGTCTGCGCGGCGGGCCTAGCTTCCCGGTCAGTCAGCCGCCCTGCGCAGCGCCTGGTCGAGGTCCCACAGGATGTCGTCGATCGACTCGATGCCGACCGACAGCCGGATCATGTCGGGGGAGACGCCGGCCTTCAGTTGATCCTCCTCGGACAGCTGCCGGTGGGTGGTCGAGGCGGGATGGATCACCAGCGACTTGGCATCGCCGATGTTGGCCAGGTGCGACAGGAACTGCACGCCGTCGATGAACTTCTCGCCGGCGGCGGCGCCCCCTTTGATGCCGAAGGTCATCACGCCGGCCGCGCCCGGCTCGCCGTCGACCGGCCGCAGGTACTTCTGCGCCAGCGCGTAGTAGGGGCTCGAGGGCAGGCCCGGCCAGTTGACCCACGCCACCTGCGGGTGGGCGAGCAGGAACTGCGCCACGCGCCGCGCGTTGGCGCAGTGCCGCTCCATGCGCAGGTGCAGCGTCTCCACACCCTGCAGCAGCAGGAAGGCCGACAGCGGCGACAGCGCCGCACCGTTGATGCGCAGCACCTCCATGCGCGCCTTCATCGTGTAGGCGAAGTCGCCGAAAGTCTCCCAGAACTTCACCCCGTGGTAGCCGCGCGACGGCAGCACCATGTCGGCGAACTTGCCGTTGCCCCAGTCGAAGCGGCCGCTCTCGACGACGGCGCCGCCGAGCGTGGTGCCGTGGCCGCCGAGGTACTTGGTCACCGAGTGCACGACGATGTCGGCGCCGAAGTCGAACGGCCGGCACAGGTACGGCGAGGCCATCGTGTTGTCGATCATCAGCGGCACGCCGTGCGCATGCGCGATCGCCGCCACCGGCTCGATGTCGAGCACGTTGATCTTCGGGTTGCCGAGCGTCTCGCCGTAGACGAGCCGGGTGTTCTCGCGCAGCGCGCGGCGGAAGTTCTCCGGCTGGTCGGGGTCGACGAAGGTCGTCTCGATGCCGTGCTTGCGCAGGGTGACGTCGAACTGCGAATAGGTGCCGCCGTACAGCAGGCTGGAGGCGACGATGTGGTCGCCCGGCGAGAGGATCGCCTCGATGGCGGTCAACTGCGCCGCCATGCCGCTGGCCACGCACAGGCAGGCGCGGCCGTTTTCCAGCGCGGCGATGCGCTCCTCGAGCATCGCCACCGTCGGGTTGCTGATCCGCGAGTAGACGTTGCCGAAGGTCTGCAGGTTGAACAGGCTTGCCGCGTGGTCGGCGCTGTCGAACACGTAGCTCGTCGTCTGGTAGATCGGCGCGGCGCGGCTGCCGGTCACCGGGTCGGGCAGCTGGCCGGCATGCAGGCACAGCGTCTCGATGCCGTAGGGGTGGTCGCTCATTGGGGTGATCCGCTGTCGGTTGCCCGCGATCCGTTCGTTGGCCCGGTCGTCGACGGCTCGCCGCCGACGGGTCGGGGACCACTCAGTAAGGCAGCTGTCTCGGCCGTCGGCTCGAGATCACTCGCGTGTTCACGCCAGCCCAGTTCAGCCCGCCGAACAGCCGTCCGTGCTCGATCTTGACGCATCGGTCCATCACCACGTCGAGCCCGGCGGCGCGCGCCTTGGCGGCGGCGGCCTCGTTGACCACGCCGAGCTGCATCCACAGGCAGCGGGCGCCGATCGCGATCGCCTCGTCGGCGATCGGTCCGACGTCCTCGGCGCGGCGGAAGCAGTCGACGAGGTCGATCTGTTCGCCGCCCGCCGCGGCGGCGGTCACGCTCGGGTAGCAGCGGCGGCCGAGCACTTGCTCGTACTTCGGGTTGACCGGGATCATCGTGTAGCCGTGCTCGAGCAGGTACTTGCCGACGAAGTAGCTCGGCCGGTGCCACTCGGCGGAGATGCCGACCACCGCGATGCTCCGGCAGCGGCTAAGGATGCGGCGCAGCGTCGCAACGTCGGTGTCGTCGGCCATGGCGTGTCTCCCGGGCCGATTATGCCGATGCCCATCGGCGGCGCCAGAGCGCGGCGGCCTGGCGCAGGAAGGCGTCGACGCTGTCGGCGCCGACGGCGTCAAAGCCGAGGTGCTGCCAGGCGCGCCGCAGCTCGGCCAGCGGTCGCCGAGTGTCCAGCGCGACGGCACCGGTCTGCTTCGACAGCTTCTCGCCCTTCTCGCTGAGGACCACCGGAACGTGCATGTAGCGCGGCGTCGGCAGGCCGAGCGCCCGCTGCAACCAGATCTGACGCGGCGTGTTGTCGAGCAGGTCGGCGCCGCGAACGACGTCGGTGATCCGCTGCTCGGCGTCGTCGACGACCACCGCCAGCTGGTAGGCCCACAGACCGTCGGCGCGGCGGACGACGAAGTCGCCCACCTCGCGGGCCAGGTTCTGCGCAAACGAGCCGCAGGCGCGGTCGTCGAAGCCGACCAGTTCGTCCGGCACGCGCACGCGCAGCGCACGCACCGGCCGCCCGCCGGTGCCGCCGCGGCAGGTGCCGGGATAGACGTGCGGCGGCAGGCCGAGCGCCTGCTGCGCTGCCGCCACCTCGGCGCGCGAGCAGGCACAGCCGTAGACCAGCCCCGCTGCCTGCAGCTGCTCGAGCGCCCGCTGGTACAGGTCGCCGCGCTCGCTCTGCAGCACCGGCGGTTCGTCGCTCGACAGGCCGAGGGCCGCCAGGGCGTCGAGGATCTGCCGGGTTGCGCCGGCGACCTCGCGCGGCGGATCGAGATCCTCGATGCGGACCAGCCAGGTGCCGTCGTGAGCGCGGGCATCGAGCCAGCTCGCCAGCGCCGCCGCCAGCGAGCCGGCGTGCAGCGCGCCGGTGGGCGAGGGCGCGAAACGGCCCCGGTAGACAGCCATCTGTCTCATCCGTACGGATCTCGCCTGGCGGTGCCCATGCAGGGAAAATACCCCCTCATGGATACCGCAAGGCCGCGATGAACCAGCCGCTGAGCGAGGATCGGGCCCGCATCGGCGCGCAGCTCGTACGCCAGTCGATGCAGTCGGCCCACTACGCGTGGGTTGGCAGCGCCGTGCTCGCGGCGCTGTTTTCGGCCGTGCACTGGCGCGAGACCGGGGCGGCTGTCGCCTTCTACTGGTTTGGCGCGCTCGCCGTGTTGCTGCTCGCACGGGCGCTTTACTGCCGCCGGCTGCTGGCCGGCGAGACGGCCGTGCAGCCAGCGGCGACCCTGGCCTACGGCGCCTTCGCCGCTGCCGAAGGGCTGGCGTGGGCGGCCGCGCTGGTGCTGTTGCGCGTTGCCGACCCGAGCGGCTTCCTGCTGCAGTTCACGCTCACCCTGGGCGTGTCGATCGGCCTGCTGCTGCCGTTCGGCGCCGTGCCGGCTCTGTGGCTCGCCGCCCTGGTGCCGCTGGCAGCCGCACAGGCCTTCGCGCTGTCGAAGTCGTCGCTGCCGCACCTCGATCTCGTGCTGCTGGTGTGGGGTGCCGTGCTTGCCCTGGCCGCGTTCGCCTGCGTGCGCCTGCGCGGCGGTGTCCGGCAGGCGCTGCAGCTGCAGATCGACGGCGAGCATTCGGCCGAGGCGCAGGCAAAGGCACTCGCCGACCTGAAGGACAGCCGCGACCAGCTGCGTCTCGGCCTGGACGCGATCGATGCCGGGGTGGCCGACACCGATGTGGCCACCGGCGATCGCTTCTTCTCGCTGCGCTACATGGAGTTGCTCGGCTACAAGGACCGGGAGTCGTTCATCCGCGAGTACCGCTTTTCCGACTCCCTGCACCCGAGCGACAGCGAACGTGTGCTGGAGGCGCGGCGCCGCCACATCGAGGAAGGCGCACCGTTCCGCCAGGAATTCCGCGTGCGGACGGCCGGTGGTGAGTACATCTGGGTCCAGGCGCGCGGCGAATCGATCCGTGACGACCGCGGCCGGGCGACGCGCTTCGTCATGTCGATCGTCGACATCACCAAGAGGCGCGAAGCGGAAGAGAAGCTGGTCGCCAGCGAGCGGCGTTACCGGGCGCTGTTCGAAGCGACGCCGTCGCTGATCTGGACCTGCAACCGCGACGGCATGATCACGCTCGTGTCGGGCCGGGCCTGCCAGATGATCTATGGCGAGAAGCCGAAGCACGTCCTTGGCCGGCACGTCACCGCCTTCAACGCCCCCGAGTTCACCCTGCGCATGTTCATGCGCCTGTTCCGACCGGTGCTCCAGGGCGAGGCGGTGTTCGATGTCGAGGCGGTACACCGGACCCGCAACGGCAAGACGCTGCACGTGATGGTCAGCGCGATCCCGACCATGGGCGCCGACGGCAAGCTCGAGTCGGTGCTCGGCGTGTGCACCGACATCACGGCGCAGAAGCGGCGCGAACGCGAACTGGCGGTGGCGCTGCGCAACCAGCAGGTGATCTTCGACGCTGCCGGCGAGGGCATCGCCTTCGTGCAGTCGGAGCGCATCGAGCGGGCCAACGGCGCGCTTGCGCAGCTGCTCGGCGTGCAGCCCGCCTGGCTGGGCGGCCGGCCGGCGGCGGACATCCTCGCCGATGCGGCCGACTGGCAGCGCATCCTCGAGATGGCGCGGGCCGCGGCGCAGCGCGGCGAATCGGCCAACCACGAAGTCATGCTGCGCGCGCCGGAAGGCGGCGCCGGCGGTCGCGGCGTCTGGTCGCAGCTGACCGCGCGTCTGGTCGGCGCCGACGGCGAGGCCGAGGCGATGATCCTGGTGCTGACCGACATTACGCCGCTGAAGCAGCGCGAGGAAATGGCCTGGCACCAGGCCAACCACGACGAGCTGACCAGTCTGCCGAACCGCCGGCTGCTGGTCGAGAACGCCCGCCGGCTGCTTTCGGTGGCGATGCGTCGCGACCGGCTGGCCGCGCTGATGGTGCTCGACCTCGACGGTTTCAAGGAGGTCAACGACGCCTTCGGTCACGCCTACGGCGACGCCATGCTGCGGCGGGTGGCGATGCGCATGTCGATGGCGCTGCGCGAGTACGACCTGATCGCGCGCACCGGCGGCGACGAGTTCGTGATCCTGCTGCCGGAGATCGACGACCCGGAGGGGGCGCGCGCTGCTGCCGAGAAACTGATCGCCGCCGCCAGCGAGGACTTCGAGACCGGCGATCGCCTCGCGCATACGAGTGCGAGCGTCGGCATCGCGCTGTTCCCGGCCGACGGTCAGGACTTCGACTCGCTGCTGCGCCGCGCCGATGCGGCGATGTACGCCTCCAAGCAGGCCGGCAAGAACCGCTGCACCTTCGCTTCGCCGCTGCACGCCGAGCCGATCATCCCACCAGCGCCTGCCGGACTGCGGCCGCACTGAGGCGTCGCAGCCACCAGTCGATCGCCTTGCCGCGCGCGTCGGCGCGCCAGGCGGCGACCAGCGGCGCGCGCTCGCCGTGCTCCCGTTCGCTCTCGGTGTCCTTGACGATGAGTTCGCCGCGCGCCAGGTGCTCGCCGATCAGCTGCAGCGGCACGTAGCCGACGCCGAGGCCGGCGGCCTGCGCGGCGATCTTGTCGGCCATGCTCGGCACGGTGACGCTGTCGGTCGTGCCCAGCAGCCCGGCAGTGCGCGGCGCCAGCCGCTGCGAGGTGTCGCCGACGACGATCTGCCGGTGCGCGCGCATCTGCGCCACCGACAGGGGCGCAGGGCAGCGCGCCAGCGGGTGCCGGGGCGACACCGCGAAGACGAACCGCAGCTCGCCCAGTTCGCGTGTCCGAAAGCCGCTGCCATGCGTGGCCTGCGGTCCGCCGGCAGTCGCGCCGATCGCCAGGTCGGCGCGGCCGCCGACCAGCGCATCCCAGGTGCCTCCGAGCACCTCGTGGCTGATCCGCAGCTGCGTCGGCGCCTGTGCGCAGAACTGCTCGAGCAGGGGCAGCAGGCGGGCGAACGGCACCACCGAGTCGACGGCGATGCGCAGCTCGCGCTCCCAGCCCTGCGCCACCCGCTGCACGCGACGGCGCAGGTCGTCGGCGGCGGCCAGCAAATGGCGCCCTTCGCGCAGCAGTTCCTCGCCGGCCGGCGTCAGCCGTGCCCGATAGCCGCGCCGGTCGAACAGCAGGACGTCGAGGTCATCCTCGAGCCTGCGCGCCGCGTAGGTGATCGCCGACGGCGCACGGCCCAGTTCCTGCGCCGCCGCGGCAAAGCCGCCGCGGCGGGCCACCGCATCGACCAGCCGCAGGGAGTCGAGCGAAAGCGGGAAGGCCGACATAACATTCAATAGAATGAAATGAATCGTTCGAATTCTAGGCGATGTCAGGTTGGGCAGCCGCCCTCAACATATGGGGTTCCAGCCCGTCGACGCTCGTTCTTTCAGATTGGTCGACTTGACTGGCCGAACACCGGAAGAGGAACCGATGATCACGTTGCGCAGAAGTCAGGAACGGGGCTATGCCGACCATGGCTGGCTGAAGTCCTTCCACAGCTTTTCGTTCGCCGACTACTACGACCCCGCGCACATGGGCTTCGGGCCGCTGCGGGTGATCAACGAGGATCGCGTGGCGCCCGGCACGGGCTTCGGCACGCACGGGCACCGCGACATGGAGATCATCAGCTACGTGCTCGCCGGCGAGTTGGCGCACAAGGACAGCATGGGCAACGGCTCGGTGATCCGGCCCGGCGACGTGCAGCGGATGAGCGCCGGCAGCGGCGTGCGTCACTCCGAGTACAACCACGCGCCGGACCGGGAGACGCACTTCCTGCAGATCTGGATCGAGCCGAACGTCACCGGCATCCCGCCGGGTTACGAGGAGAAGCGCTTCGGCGATGCCGACAGGCAGGGCCGCCTGCTGCTGATCGCCTCGCCCGACGGCGCCGGCGGCTCGGTGCGGATCCACCAGGACGCCCGCCTGTACGCGTCGCGGCTGGCCGCTGGCCAGACGGTCACGGCCGAGCTGGCCGACGGCCGCCTCGGCTACCTGCACCTGGTGCGCGGCTCGGCGACCGTCAACGGCCAGCGGCTCGCCGGCGGCGACGCGGCGAAGATCAGCGACGAGACGCGGCTGGCAATCGTCGCCGCGGACGACGCCGAGCTGCTGCTGTTCGACCTGCCGCCGAGGCACTGAGCGTCAAGCCGATCGACCTCGCCCAGCCACGACCAACGAAAGGAACGAAACCATGAACGGCAATGCATCGAACTCGCTGGCCCTAGTCGGCCGCTTCCTGCTGGCGCTGATGTTCGTGCTCGCCGGCTTCTCGAAGATCGGCGGCTTCGACGGCGTCGCCGGCTACATCGGCTCCCGCGGCCTGCCGGCGCCGCAGCTGCTGGCGGCAGCGACGATCGTCCTCGAGATCGTTGCCGGCCTCGCCCTGATGGCCGGGTTCAAGGCGCGCTGGGCGGCGGCGGCGCTCGCCGTATTCACCGTGCTGGCGTCGCTGCTCTTCCACGACTTCTGGGCCGCAGCGGCCGACCGGCAGCGCATCGAGTACCTGATGTTCATGAAGAACATGGCCGCCACCGGCGGGCTGCTGATGGTGGCGGCGCTCGGCGCGGGCGGCTGGAGCCTCGATGCGCGCCGGCGCGCCTGACGGGTGCTAGGTCCGGGCTCAGCCGAGCCGCTGGCCGAGGAACGCGGCGATCGCTTCGATCTCCTCGGCGCAGACCGAGTGCGGCATCGGATACTCGTGCCAGCCGACCGCGTAGCCGAGCGAGGCGAGCAGGTCGCGTGAGTGGATGGCGCGGGCAATCGGCACCACCGGGTCGTCGGTGCCGTGCGCCATCAGGATCGGCACGCCGGCACTGGCGGCGTGCCGTTCGGCGGCCAGCCTGTCCTGCAGCGGCAGGTAACCCGACAGCGCAATCAGGCCGGCCAATGGCTCGGCCTGGCGCAGGCCGGCCTGCAGCGTGATCGCCGCGCCCTGCGAGAAGCCGGCCAGCACGATCCGCGCGCGCGGGATCCCCCGCTGCGTCTCGCGCGCGATCAGTTCCTCGACCAGCCGCTGCGAGGCGCGGATCGACTGCTCGTCCTCGCGGTGGGCCAGATCGGCAGTGCGGATGTCGTACCAGGCGCGCATGACGAAGCCGTTGTTGATCGTCACCGGCCGCATCGGCGCGTGCGGGAACACGTAGCGGGCCGCCGGCGCGCCCATGTTCTCGAGTTCCTTCACCAGCGGCACGAAGTCGTAGCCGTCGGCGCCGAGGCCGTGCAGCCAGATCACGGCGCGCGCCGGCTCGGCCGTCGTCTGCAGTTCGATCAGTTCGAGCACCTGCTTCCCCGGCGCCGCTCAGCGGGCACGCACGGCCGACTTCGGCCGGAAGCACTGCACCACCGCCGGGTGCGTCTCGACGTACGGCCCGCCGATCAGGTCGATGCAGTACGGCACGGCGGCGAATATGCCGGGCTCGACCGGCATGCCTTCGGCATCCTTCAGCCCTTCCAGCGTCTCGGCGATGGCCTTCGGCTGACCGGGGAGATTGATGATCAGCGCCGCGTGGTCCGCGGTCTCGCGCAGCACCGCCACCTGCCGCGACAGGATCGCCGTCGGCACGAAGGCAAGCGAGATCCGCCGCATCTGCTCGCCGAAGCCGGGCATCTGGCGCGTGGCCACGGCCTGCGTCGCCTCCGGCGTGACATCGCGCCGCGCCGGCCCGGTGCCGCCGGTGGTCAGCACCAGGTCGCAGCCGACGCTGTCGACCAGCTCGACCAGCGTCGCCTCGATCACCGCGCGCTCGTCCGGCACCAGCCGCTCGTGGTGCTGCCACGGCGAGGCCAGCGCGCGCGTCAGCCAGTCGCGCAGTCCGGGCAGGCCCTTGTCCTCGTAGGCGCCGCGCGAGGCGCGGTCGGAAACCGATACCAGGCCGACGATCAGTTCGTCGGGATGTCCTCGCTGTGCCCTCATGAGTGCTGACCCTTGTGCCGGTACTGGTCGTGCAGCCAGCGATACAGCTGGCGCGAGTGCCTGGACGGCCGGCCCTGCGCGTGCTCGCGGCGGGCGGCGCGGATGGTCGCCCGCAGCTGCTGCGCGTCAGCGGCCGGGAAATCGGCGAGCACGCTGCCGAGGGCCGCGTCGTCGGCGAGCAGCGCGTCGCGCAGCCGCTCGCAACGATGCATCAGCGCCACCGCCTGCTTCGACTCGCCGGTGGCATCGTCGATCGCCGCGCGCAACGGCTGCGGATCGACCTGCCGCATCAGCTTGCCGATGTACTGCAGGTGCCGGCGGCGCGCCTCGTGCGAGCCGATGCGCGCCGTCTCTTCGAGCGCCTCGTGCAGCGCCTCCGGCAGGTCGAGGCGCGCCCGCTCGGCTGCCGTCAACCGCAGCAGCGACTCGCCGAGGTCCTGCAGCGCGGTCATCTCCCGCTTGCGCTGCGACTTGCTCGGCCGCTCGACGCTGCCTTCTTCGGGCGGCATCGGGGCAGTGGGGGCCTTGTGAACCATCGCTGGCTATCATAGCCAGCCGTTCGCGCGCCCTTTCGCCCTCACCTGCCGGATGCCTCGATGAGCTCCCTGTTCGCCTTGTCAGACGACCAACTCCGCGCCATTGCGCAGCAGGCGCTCGACGCGGCGCGCTCGCTTGGTGCCAGCGATGCGGTGGCCGATATCAGCGAATCGGTCGGGCTGTCGGTGAGCACGCGGCGGGCCAAGGTCGAGACCATCGAGCACACGCGCGACAAGGGCCTCGGCATCACCGTCTACCTCGGCAGCCGGCGCGGCAACGCCTCGACCTCCGACTTCGCCACTGCCGCCATTCGCCAGGCTGTCGAAGCCGCCTACAGCATCGCCCGCTTCACCGCCGAGGATCCGGCCGCCGGCCTGCCCGACGAGGACACCCTCGAGCGCGCGCCGCGCGACCTCGCGCTGTTCCACCCGTGGGACCTGCAGGTCGAGCAGGCGATCGAGCTCGCCCAGGCCGCCGAGCGCGCCGCCTTCGCCGTCAGCCCGCAGATCGTCAACTCCGAGGGCGCCAATGTCTACACCTCGTCGGGGCATTTCGTGCTCGCCAACACGCGCGGCTTCTGCGCCGGCTTTCCGTACTCGCGCCACTCGCTGTCGGTGACGCCGATCGCGCAGGACGCGAAAGGCATGCAGCGCGACGACTGGTACAGCGCCTCGCGCGTGGCCGCTTCGCTGGCCTCGCCGCAGGCGCTCGGCGACTACGCGGCGCGGCGGGCACTGGCGCGGCTGTCGGCGCGGCGGCTGAGGACGCGCAAGGTACCGGTGCTGTTCGAGGCGCCATTGGCCTGCGGCCTGATGGGCAGCTTCGTGCACGCCGCCAGCGGCGGCTCGCTTTACCGCAAGGCGTCGTTCCTGGTCGACTCGCTGGGCAAGCCGCTGTTCGCGCCGCACGTGAGCATCCACGAGGACCCCTATCAGCCGCGCGGCATCAGCTCCGGCGCCTTCGACGACGAGGGCGTGCGCGGCTGCGAGCGCGACGTGGTGGCCGACGGCGTGCTGCGCGGCTACTTCCTGTCGACCTACTCGGCGCGCAAGCTCGGCATGAAGAGCACCGGCAACGCCGGTGGCGCCTACAACCTCCAACTTCGCTCGACGCTGACCCGGCCGGGCGACGACTTCGCGGCGATGCTGCGCAGGCTCGGCACCGGACTGCTGGTGACCGAGCTGATCGGGCAGGGCATCAACTACGTCACCGGCGACTATTCGCGCGGCGCCAGCGGCTTCTGGGTCCGCAACGGCGAGATCGCCTACCCGGTCGAGGAGATCACCATTGCCGGCAACCTGCGCGACATGTTCGCCGGCATCGTCGCCGTCGGCGCCGACCGCCTCGAGCGCGGCGGGCGCACCACCGGCTCGCTGCTGATCGAGCAGATGACGGTCGGCGGCGCCTGAGCGGCCCGACTCCCCTGCCTGCTATCCCTCCCCGAGGCGGCGGTACTACAATCCGCGCCGAGTCGAGCGGGCCGGCGTGGCCGGTCAGTGCCGAACTCTTTCGTGACAACACTCGCAGAATCAGCCACCAAGGAGCATCCATGCAACGTCGTTCCTTCATTCGTCAGGCCGGCGTCGGCGCCGCGGCGACGGCCGCGATCGTGGCCGCACCGGCGGTCCGCGCCCAGGCCTCGATCCGCTGGCGCCTGGCCTCCAGCTTCCCCAAGAGCCTGGACACCATCTACGGCGCGGGCGAGGTCTTCGCCAAGGCGGTCGCCGACAACACCGGCGGCAAGTTCCAGATCAGCGTGCATCAGGGCGGCGAGCTGGTGCCAGCGTTCGGCGTCGTCGACGCGGTGCAGAACGGCACGCTCGAGTGCGCGCACACGGCGCCTTACTACTTCTTCGGCAAGGACGAGACCTTCGCCTTCGACTGCGCCGTGCCGTTCGGCCTGAACTCGCGCCAGCAGACCGCCTGGATGTACGACGGCAACGGCATGAAGCTGATGCGCGAGTTCTACAAGAACTACAACATGGTCAACTTCCCCTGCGGCAATACCGGCGCACAGATGGGCGGCTGGTACCGCAAGGAGATCAACAGCCTCGACGACATCAAGGGCCTGAAGATGCGCATCGGCGGCTTCGGCGGCAAGGTGCTGTCGGCCATCGGCGGCGTGCCGCAGAATATCCCGGCCGGCGAGATCTACCCGGCGCTCGAGAAGGGCACGATCGACGCGACCGAGTGGGTCGGTCCCTACGACGACGAGAAGCTCGGCTTCTTCAAGGTTGCCAAGAACTACTACTACCCGGGCTGGTGGGAAGGCGGCCCGCAGCTGTCGATCTACGTCAATACGAAGGCCTACGACGCGCTGCCGGCCGACTACAAGGCGGCGATCGAGGCGGCGGCGTCGCACGCGCACATCGTGATGCAGGCGCGCTACGACGCCCGCAACCCGGCGGCGCTGAAGCGCCTGGTCGCCCAGGGGACGGTGCTCAAGGCCATGCCGCGGCCGGTGATGGAGGCGGCGTTCAAGGCGGCCAACGAGGTCTACGCCGATCTCGCCTCGAAGAACGCCAACTGGAAGAAGGTCTACGAGGACTGGTCGAAGTTCCGCGCCGACCAGGTGCTGTGGTTCCGCATCTGCGAGCGCGAGTTCGACAACTTCATGGCGGCGCAGCGGCTCTGACCGTCGCGCAGAGACGAAAAAGCCCCGCACTGCGGGGCTTTTTCTTTGCCGCGCCGTGCTACTTCTTCGGCTCGCTCTCCAGCGACCGCAGGATCGCCTTCATCGGGTCCTCCTCGGCCGGCGCCTGGCCGCCGCCCTTGTCCGCCGGCGGCTTCTCGGCACCCTGCGGCCGCGCCATTCCCTTCATCGGATCGATGGACTTGTACTGGGTGTCGGTCGGGATCTCGATCTTGATGCTGTCGATGTCGATCTTCTTGCGCTTCTCGATGTCGCCGATGACCATCTGCGGGAAGAAGATGACCAGGGCGACCATGATCAGCTGGATGCCGACGAACGGCACCGCGCCCCAGTAGATCTGGCCGGTGGTCACCTTGGCGATCGTCCTGCCGGTCAGCGTGTCGACGTAGTCCTCGCGCGCCGCCACGCTGCGCAGGTAGAACAAGGCGAAGCCGAACGGCGGGTGCATGAACGAGGTCTGCATGTTGACCGCCAGCAGCACGCCGAACCAGATCAGGTCGATGCCGAGCTTCTCCGCCACCGGCCCCAGCAGCGGCACGATGATGAAGGCGAGCTCGAAGAAGTCGAGGAAGAACGCCAGGATGAACACCATGATGTTCACCACGATCAGGAAGCCCACCTGGCCGCCGGGCAGGTCGGACAGCAGGTGCTCGACCCACTTGGCGCCGTCGACCCCCTGGAACGACAGGTTGAACACCGTCGAGCCGATCAGGATGAAGATGACGAAGGTCGACAGCTTGGCCGTGGTGTCCATCGCCTGCTTCAGCAGCGACCACGACAGCCGCCTGCGGGCCAGCGCCATCACCAGCGCGCCGGTGGCGCCCATCGCGCCGCCTTCGGTCGGGGTCGCCACGCCGATGAAGATCGTGCCGAGCACCAGGAAGATCAGCGCCAGCGGCGGGATCAGCACGAAGGTGGTCCGCTCGGCGATGCGCGATAGCAGGTTCAGCCGCAGGGCCTTGTTGATCAGCGACAGCACGAAGGCGGCGCCGATCGCCGCCATCAGCCCGAGCACGACGATCTCCTCGGTGCTCGCCTCGGGGTAGTGGCCCGTGTACCAGTATTCGAAGCCGTAGGCCACGGCGGCGGCCAGCACGACCAGCGCGCCGAGCGACTTCAGCCCGCTCGAGCCGTCGTCCTCGCGGATCGTGCGCGCCTCCGGCGGCAGCGCCGGCGCCCACTGCGGCTTGACCATCGTGACCAGGACGATGTAGCTGGCGTACAGCCCGGTCAGGATGAAGCCCGGAATGAAGGCGCCGCGGTACATGTCGCCGACGCTGCGGCCGAGCTGGTCGGCCATGATGATCAGCACCAGCGACGGCGGAATGATCTGTGCCAGCGTGCCCGAGGCGGCGATCACGCCGGTGGCGACCTTGCGGTCGTAGCCGTAGCGCAGCATGATCGGCAGCGAGATCAGGCCCATCGAGATGACCGAAGCGGCCACCACGCCGGTGGTGGCCGCCAGCATCGCGCCGACGAACACGACCGCGAAGGCCAGCCCGCCGCGCACCGGCCCGAACAGCTGACCGACCGTGTCGAGCAGGTCCTCGGCCATGCCGCTGCGCTCGAGGATCAGCCCCATGAAGGTGAAAAATGGCACGGCCAGCAGCGTGTCGTTCTGCATGATGCCGAACAGCCGCAGCGGCAGCGCCTGGAACAGCGTCTCGTGCAGCAGCCCGAGCTCGATGCCGATGACGCCGAAGAACAGCCCACAGGCGGCCAGACTGAAGGCGACCGGGAAGCCGAGCAGCAGGAAGAAGACCAGCCCCGCGAACATGATCGGCGCCATGTTCGCGGCGACGAACTGCATCATTTCGACTCTCCCTCGGCCATTGCCCGGATCTCGTCGACAAGCTCCTCTTCAGCCGTCTTGCCGTGCTTCGAGTAGACGGGAGAGGCGATCAGTCCCTTGAGGAAGGCGACCCGCTTGATGAGCTCGGAGACGCCCTGCAGGCACAGCAGCGTGAAGCCGATCGGCATCAGGATGTAGACGGGCCAGCGGATCAGGCCGCCGGCGTTCTGCGACATCTCGCCGGACTCGAAAGCCCGCAGAAAGAACGGCCACGAAAGCCAGCCGATCAGGCACATCGCCGGCAGCAGGAACACGAGCAGCCCGAAGATGTCGATCTTTGCCTGCGTGCGCAGGCTGGTGTGTCCGTGGAACACGTCGATGCGCACGTGCTCGTTGCGCAGCAGCGTGTAGCCGGAGCACAGCAGGAAGATCGCCGAGAACAGGTACCACTGGATCTCCAGCCAGGCGTTCGAACTGGTGTCGAACAGCTTGCGCACGAGGGCGTTGCCGGCGCTGATCAGCACCGCGACCAGGACCAGCCACAGCACCGCGCGGCCGACCCGTTCGTTCAGCCAGTCGATCGCCTTCGACAGTCGCAGCAGTGCCTGCATGTGCGCCTCCTCACCGAACCAGACCCGGGCCGGTCGTCCGCCATCGCCACCCGCGGCGGCGTCCCGGCGAGCCGCGCGATTCTATTCGCCAATCGCCTGCGGGCGGTGCATCGGTGCCCGCGCGGCGAGCCGCTCCCGCCAGCGCTCGACCTGGGTGCGAACCTGCCGGGGGCTGGTGCCGCCGACATGGTCGCGCGCGGCGACCGAGCCGGCAACGGTCAGGTGATCGAACACATCGGCACCCACCGCCGGCGCCAGCCGCTGCAGTTCGGCCAGCGGCAGCGCGGCGAGGATGCAGCCACGCTCGACCGCCAGCCTGACCGCGCGCGCCACCGCCTCGTGCGCGTCGCGGAACGGCAGCCCTTTGCCGACCAGGTAGTCGGCGAAATCGGTCGCCGTCGAGAAACCCTCCTCGGCGGCGCGGCGCATCGCCTCGGCGTCGACCTCGATGCCTGGCACCATCTCGGCCAGCGCGCGCAGCGTGTCGAGCACGGTGTCGACCGTGTCGAACAGCGGCTCCTTGTCCTCCTGGTTGTCCTTGTTGTAGGCGAGCGGCTGGCCCTTCATCAGCGTCAGCAGCGCCACCAGGTGGCCGCTGACGCGGCCGCTCTTGCCGCGGGCGAGCTCCGGCACGTCGGGATTCTTCTTCTGCGGCATGATCGACGAGCCGGTGGTGAAGCGGTCGGGCAGCCGCACGAAGCCGAAGCGCGGGCTCATCCACAGCACCAGCTCCTCGGCCAGGCGCGACACGTGCGTCATCACCAGCGCCGCCGCGGCGACGAACTCGATGGCGAAGTCGCGATCGCTGACCGCATCGAGCGAGTTCTCGGCAAGGCCTTCGAAGCCCAGCCGCGCGGCGACGAACTCACGGTCGATCGGGAAGGTGGTGCCGGCCAGCGCCGCCGCGCCCAGGGGCAGCCGGTTGACCCGCCGGCGGGCGTCGAGCATCCGCTCGCGGTCGCGCTCGAACATCTCGACGTAGGCGAGCAGGTGGTGGCCGAAGGTCACCGGTTGCGCCACCTGCAGGTGGGTGAAGCCCGGCATCACGGTGGCCGCGTGCGCGGCCGCCTGCTCCACCAGCGCGTGCTGCAGCGCGCTCAGCGCGGTGCCGACGGCATCGATCTCGCCGCGCAGCCACAGGCGCACGTCGGTGGCCACCTGGTCGTTGCGCGAGCGGCCGGTGTGCAGCCGCTTGCCGGCGTCGCCCACCAGTTCGATCAGGCGGCGCTCGATGTTCAGGTGCACGTCCTCCAGCGCCAGCTGCCAGCCGAACTCGCCGCGCTCGATCTCGCCGCCGATCAGCGCCAGGCCGCGCTCGATGTCGGCCAGGTCCTGCGCCGGCAGGATGCCGACGTGGGCGAGCATGGCGGCATGCGCCAGCGAGGCCTCGATGTCGGCCAGCGCAAGGCGGCGGTCGAAGCCGACGCTCGCCGTGTAGCGGAGCACGAAGTCGGCCACCGGTTCGCCGAAACGGCCGGACCATCCGCCGTTCTTCCGATCGAGAGAAGAGGAGTGTGCTGACATAATTCGTGGCGCTGATGATCGAGAAGCGGCGGCACACGGCCCGCCCGGCCGTCGGCGGGGAGAGGTCAACTTGCGAACTGCATCACGCCAGCGGCAGTGTAAGAGCTTGTCGAGCCGGCTCCCGGGCGGCTTGCCGGGCCGACGGCGGGCTCGATGACCGTCAGGGACGCCCTGGGCCATCCGGCGGCTGCCAGCCGTGCCGAGACGGCGGCGCCGCCGCCGCAGCTGGTCGTGCCGGACGGCTGCAACCTCGGGGTCGTGCTGCGGGTGGCGCTGGGTGCCAACGCGGTGGTCGCCCTGCCGGTGCTCCTCAGTCATGCCAGCTGGCAGGCGGCGTGGCTGCGCTTCATCGAACTGTCGGCGGTGCTGGAGCCGGCGCTTCTGATGTCGCTGCTCGCCTGGTGCGTGCTGCGCCGCTTCGCGCCGGAGCTGCCGCCGGCCGGGCAGCGGCTGCTGGCCTGGCTGACGCCGGTGGCCTGCACCGCGGTCATCCTGCTGGTGATCGGGCCGATCGGCCCCGACCTGTCGGGCGGCCCGCGCTGGTCGGCGCTGCTGGCTGCGCTGGCCCTGGGCATCGTCGTGCAGCACTACTACGAACTGCGCGCCCGCGCCTTCTCGCCGGCGGTCACCGAGGCGCGCTTCCAGGCGCTGCAGTCGCGCATCCGGCCACACTTCTTCTTCAACAGCCTGAACGCGGTGGTCGCGGTGGTGCGCTCGGACCCGCTCCGTGCCGAGCGGATGCTGGAATCCGTCGCCGACCTGTTCCGCGCCGTGATGGGCGACGTGCGCCGGCTGGTGCCGCTCGAGCAGGAGCTCGATCTGTGCCGCAAGTACGTCGAGATCGAGCAGACCAGGCTCGGCGAGCGCCTGCAGGTCGACTGGGACATCGGCGCGGTGCACCCGCGGGCGCGGGTGCCGCAGCTGCTGCTGCAGCCGGTGATCGAGAACGCCGTGCGCTATGGCGCCGAGCGGCAGGCAGGCGAGTGCCGCATCGTCGTGCGGGTGCGCCAGCTCGGTTTCCGGCTGGAGATGTTCGTCAGCAATCCGGTGGCCAAGGATCCGCTGCAGCGGGAGGGCAACCAGATCGGGCTGGCCAACATCCGCGGCCGGCTCGCTTTGATCTACGATCTGGAAGCCGAGCTGACGACGCGCGTGCGGCACGACCGGTTCGAGCTGACGATGACCATTCCTGTCGAGAGGCGAGCCAACGCATGAGCACCAAGATCCTGATCGTTGACGATGAACCGCCGGCGCGCGTACGCATGCAGCAGCTGCTGGCCGAAGTCGGGTCGCAGTTCCCGTCGCAGGTGGTCGATGCGGTGGGCAGCGGGCAGGCCGCGCTGGAAGCGGTCGACCGCGACGCGCCCGACATCGTGCTGCTCGACATCTCGATGCCCGGCATGAACGGAATCGAGGTCGCCCGTCACCTGGCGGCGCGCGAGCATCCACCGGCGGTGATATTCGTCACCGCGCACGACGAGCATGCGCTCGAGGCCTTCGAGGTGCGCGCGCTGGACTACCTGCTCAAGCCGGTCCGTGCCGACCGCCTGGCCGCCTCGCTGGCCCGCGCCAAGCGGCTGGCGCAGAACGAGCCGCGGCTGGAGGAGGTGGCGCGCGCGCTCGGCTCGCAGCGCACGCACCTGACGATCTCCGAGCGCGGTCGGATGTCGCTGGTGCCGGTCGAGGAGATCGTCTTCCTGCGCGCCGAGCTGAAGTACGTCACCATCCGCACGCCGCAGCGCGAGCACCTGACCGAGGAGTCGCTGACCTCGCTCGAGGAGGAGTTCGGCCCGCGCTTCGTTCGCATCCACCGCAACACCCTGGTGGCACGCAAGTCGATCCGCGCCTTCGAGCGAGTGCGCGGCTCGGTCGATGGCGACGGCGAAGGCGGCGAGGGGCACTGGGAAGTGCTGCTGAAGGAACTGCCGGACCGGCTGCCGATCTCGCGGCGGCAGTGGCCGCTGGTCAAGCAGACGGCGCTCGCCTAAGCCGCCTGCTCAGCGATCGGCGAAACGCTGCACCGGCACGCCGGCCACCGACACCCGCAGCATCAGCAGCTGGCCCGCCTGCGGATGGCGCGCCAGCGCTGCCGGGTCCAGACCGTGGCGAGCCGTCGTCACGAACAGCGTCTGCATGTCGGGCCCGGCGAAGCAGGGCATGGTCGGCCTCGGTTCGGGCAGGTCGATCCGCTGCACCAGGCTGCCATCGACGTCGAAGCGGTTCAGGCAGCCGGCGCTGACGCCGGCGCTCCAGTAGCCGCCGGCGAGGTCGCAGGCGCCGCCGTCGGGGCGGCCGAGCTGGTCGTCGAGCGTGCGGATCGCCGTGCGGCTTCCCACCGTGCCCGAGGCGGGATCGAAGTCCCAGCGGTCGATCGTCGGTCCGCGCGAATCCGAGTGGAACATCGCGCGGCCATCGGCAGACCAGGCGAGACCGTTGGAAACGCGATAACCGGTGCTGATGCGGCGGCAGCGGCCGTCGGCGCTGATCCGGTACAGGCTGCCGACCGGCGGGCGCTCGGGCGTGTCCTCGAGCGAGCCGACCCAGAACGCGCCGTCCGGGCCCACCTTGCCGTCGTTCAGGCAGTACGCCGGGCGGTCGGGCTCCGGCCTGGCCAGCAGCTCCAGCGCTTCGGTCGCCGGCGTGAAGAAGTACACGCCGTCGGCCAGTGCCAGCAGCAGGCGGCCCGAGCGGGTCAGGCCGATCGAGCAGACTTTCCGATCGAAGCCGTAGCGTCGATGCCCTCCCGGCGACAGCGAGCCGTCGGCGCGGGCGTCGAAGTCGAGCGAGTGCAGCGACCGTGCCTCGATATCGGCCCACCAGAGGCGGCCGGCCTGCGGGTCCCAGGTCGGCGCCTCGGCCAGCTGGAACGGACCGAGCGGCGCGCCGTCGGCAAGCGCCAGCGGCACGGGCGCCTGCAGGATTTCGACAGGTGTCAGGGAGGTCATTCTTGCCGGAGGCTGCCTGCCGGGGCGGGTGCTCGCGCGGCAACGCAACAACGGCAACCTTACACCCAAGCGATTCGCGTTAAGGAGCCCCATTCCGTATCGCGAAGCGCCGTGCCTTCCCGAACGGCGCCACGGGGTGGCGGAGCTGCAGCCGCTAACGGCACCGCCTCTCAGCTGACGCAACCCGCCTGAGTCGACGTCGAGGGTCCGATGCGCTCCGGTGCCGGGACGCGGTAGCCGTACTTCACGGCCGTCATCTCGGCGAGGATGGAGACGGCTATTTCGGGCGGCGTGCGCGCGCCGTTCTTCAGGCCGACCGGGCCGTGCAGGGTCGCCAGCTGCGCCTCGGTGACGCCGAATTCGAGCAGTCGCTCGCGGCGCTTGGCCTGGTTGCGGTGAGAGCCGATCGCACCGACGTAGAAGGCTTCCGACTGCAGCGCCTCGATCAGCGCCAGGTCGTCGAGTTTGGGGTCGTGCGTCAGCGCGATGATCGCCGTGTTGCGGTCCGGCCTGAACTCGCTGACGGTGTCGTCCGGCATCGTGCGCACCAGCGTGGTGCCCGGCACCAGCCAGCCGTCGGCGTACTCCTCGCGCGGATCGCAGATCGTCACCTGGTAGTCCAGCGCCAGCGCCATCTGCGCCACGTAGTGGGTCAGCTGCCCGGCGCCGATGATCAGCAGCCGCAGGCGCGGGCCGTGGGCGGTGATCAGCTGCTCTTCGTCGCACACCAGCACGTCGGTGCCGCTGCCGTCAGAGAGCCGGACCTCGCCGGTCTTCAGGTCGAGCCGGCGCAGCGTGTGCCGGCCGGCGCCGACTCGCTCGAGCAGTTCGCCGACCTTCGAGCCGTCGCCGACCGGCTCGAGGATCAGCTCGATCGTGCCGCCGCAGGGCAGGCCGAACTGGAATGCCTCGTCGGCGGTGATCCCGTACTTGACGCGCTGCGGCTTTTCGGCGGCGACCTTGCCGCTGCGGACCTTGTCTACCAGGTCGTCCTCGATGCAGCCGCCGGAGACCGAGCCGACCACCAGCCCGTCGTCGCGCACCAGCACGTGCGCGCCGACCGGCCGCGGTGCCGATCCCCACGTTCGCACCACGGTGCCGAGCACCGCCCGGTGCCCGGCGGCGCGCCACTCCTCCGCCTTCTTCAGGACTTGTGCGTCGACGTTGTCCATGGGTTCGCTGCCATTCAGGGGCGATTGTAGTGACCGCCGCCGAGTGCCCGTCATTGCCGCATCGCAAGAACGCGGGTGCGTCGTTGTGCGCCTTGCGCTGGGCCAGACCGGCGCATTACAGTCGACGGGCCCAACCAACGGGCCCGCGCGAGCCGGGCGGACCGCCTCGGCCGGGGCGAAGCAAATCCCAAGGAGACATTGATGCGCGTAGCGCTGTCCTTTCAGGTCAACGGCAAGCACGTGTCGGCGGAAGTCGGCCCGGATACGCTGCTGTCGACCTTCATCCGTGAGCACCTGCGGCTGACCGGCACCCACATCGGCTGCGACACCGGCCAGTGCGGCGCCTGCACGGTGCTGGTCGACGGCCGCGCCGTGAAGAGCTGCAACGTGCTGGCGGCGCAGGTGCAGGGTGCCGAGGTGACGACGATCGAGGGCATCACGCCGGCCGACGGCACGATGCACCCGATGCAGGCCGCCTTCAAGACCTGCCACGGACTGCAGTGCGGCTTCTGCACCCCCGGCATGGTGATGAGCGCGATCGACCTGGTGACGCACCACCCGCACGGCAGCGACCGCGAGATCCGCGAGGCCCTCGACGGCAACTTCTGCCGCTGCACCGGCTACCAGAACATCGTCAAGGCGATCGCGCAGGGCGCCAAGGCGATGGGCATATAGCCCGCACTCGTCGTGTACGCGACCCTTCTAGTCGCACGTGCACGACGAGTGGTTTGGTTTGGCAGACGAGTTCGGGGCGGCCCGGCGCTCGTTTGCAGAGGCGGACGCTGGCGCGTCCGCGTAACGAAACGGATGGAGACGAGAGATGGGCGAACCTAAGGCAGGGTTCATCGGCAAGTCGGTTGAAAGGAAAGAGGACTACCGGTTCCTGACCGGGGTGGGCCAGTACACCGATGACGTGGCGCTGCCCTACCAGACGTACGGCTACTTCCTGCGCAGCCCGCATGCGCACGCGGGGATCCTGTCGGTCAACACGGCGGCTGCGGCGAAGGCGCCGGGGGTCCTGGCGGTGTTCACCGGCAAGGACTTCGAGAGCGTCGGCGGCCTTCCCTGCGGCTGGCTGATCAACAACCTCGACGGCTCGCCGATGAAGGAGCCGAAGCATGCGGTGCTGGCGGCCGACAAGGTGCGCTACGTCGGCGACCACGTCGCGCTGGTGGTCGCCGAGACGCTGGCACAGGCGAAGAGCGCCGCGGCGCTGATCGAGGTCGACTACGAGGTCCTGCCGCCGGTGGTCGACACCGCCACGGCGAGCAAAGCGGCTGCGGCGGTGCACGAAATCGCGCCGGACAACGTCTGCTTCGTCTGGGGCTGCGGTGACAAGGCGGCCACCGATGCCGCCTTCGCCAAGGCGGCGCACGTGACGAAGCTGGAACTGGTCAACAACCGGCTGATCCCCAACGCCATCGAGCCGCGCGCAGCCAACGCGATGTATTCGCGCGCCGACGAGTCGTACACGCTGTACGTGACCAGCCAGAACCCGCACGTGGAGCGGTTGCTGCTGACGGCCTTCGTGCTCGGCCTGCCCGAGAACAAGGTGCGCGTGATCGCGCCGGACGTCGGCGGCGGCTTCGGCTCGAAGATCTACCTGTACGCCGAGGAGACGGCGCTGGTGTTCGCCAGCAGGAAGGTCGGCCGGCCGATCAAGTGGACGGCGGAGCGAAGCGAGAGCTTCCTCTCGGATGCGCACGGTCGGGACCACGTCACGGTCGCCGAGCTCGCCCTGGACAAGGACGGCAGGTTCCTCGCCCTGCGCGAGTACGCGACCGTCAACATGGGCGCGTACCTGTCGACGTTTGCCTCCTGCATCCCGACCATCCTGCACTCGACGCTGCTCGCCGGCCAGTACACGACGCCGGCGATCTACTCCGAGATCACCGCGGTGTTCACCAACACCGCGCCGGTCGATGCCTACCGCGGCGCCGGCCGGCCGGAGGCGACCTACCTGCTCGAGCGGCTGGTCGAGACTGCGGCGCGCGAAATGAAGATCGACCCGACCGAGCTGCGGCGGAAGAACTTCATCAGGACCTTCCCGTACTCGACGCCGGTCGGCCTCACCTACGATTCCGGCGACTACGAGGCGACGCTCGACCGCGCGCTGGAACTGGCCGACGTCAAGGGCTTCGCGGCGCGCAAGGCCGAAAGCGCGAAGAAGGGCCTGCTCAGGGGGCTGGGCTACGCCTCGTACATCGAGGCCTGCGGCATCGCCCCGTCGAGCGTCGCCGGCGCCCTCGGTGCGCGTGCCGGGCTGTTCGAGGCGGGCGAGGTGCGCGTGCACCCGACCGGCACGGTGACGATCTTCACCGGCACTCACTCGCACGGCCAGGGCCACGAGACCACCTTCGCGCAGGTGGTCGCCGACAAGCTCGGCATCGGCATCGACGCCGTCGACATCCAGCACGGCGACACCGACAAGACGCTGTTCGGCATGGGGACCTACGGCAGCCGTTCGCTGGCGGTGGGCGGCACGGCGATCGTGATGGCGGTGGACAAGGTGATCGCCAAGGGCAAGAAGATCGCCGCCCACCTGCTGGAGGCCTCCGACGCCGACATCGAGTTCGCCAACGGCGAGTTCCGCGTCGCCGGCACCGACCGCAAGAAGACGTTCGCCGAGGTGGCGCTGACCGCCTACGTGCCGCACAACTACCCGCACGACGAGCTGGAGCCCGGGCTGAACGAGAACGCGTTCTACGACCCGACCAACTTCACCTACCCGGCCGGCACCTACATCTGCGAGGTCGAGGTCGACCCCGACACCGGCCAGGTGCGGATCGACCGCTTCACCGCCGCCGACGACTTCGGCAACGTGGTCAACCCGATGATCGTCGAGGGGCAGGTGCACGGCGGCCTGGCACAGGGCATCGGCCAGGCGCTGCTCGAGGGCTGCGTCTACAACGAGGACGGCCAGCTGGTCACCGGCAGCTACATGGACTACGCGATGCCGCGCGCCGACGACCTGCCGAGCTTCGTCGTCGAGACGGTCAAGGGCACGCCGTGCACGCACAACCCACTGGGCGTCAAGGGCTGCGGCGAGGCCGGCGCGATCGGCTCCACGCCGGCGGTGATCAACGCGGTGGTCGACGCGCTCGCCCACCTCGGCGTGCGCGACGTCGCCATGCCGGTCAGCCCGCACAGCGTGTGGAAGACGATCCGGGCAGCGCAGAAGAAACACTGAGGCGGAGGACATCCATGCACCACACCCACTATCACCGTCCCGCCTCGGTCGCCGAGGCCGTCAAGCTGATGGGCGAGCACCCCGACGACAAGGTGCTGGCCGGCGGCCAGTCGACGCTGCCGTCGATCAAGCTCGGCCTGCTGGCGCCGGAAGGCTTCATCGATCTGGCCGGCGTTGCCGGGCTGAGGGGCATCGCCGTGCAGGGCAACAGCATCAGCATCGGTGCGATGACCACCCACGCCGAGGTCGCGGCGTCGAGGGACGTGCGGTCGTTGATCCCGGCGCTGGCCGTGCTTGCCGGCGGCATCGGCGACCGTGCGGTGCGCAACCGCGGCACGCTCGGCGGCTCGATCGCCCACAGCGACCCGGCCGGCTGCTACCCGGCCGGCGTGCTCGGGCTGGCTGCGACGATTCACACCAACGCGCGGCAGATCGCCGCCGACGACTACTTCAAGGGGCTGTACGAGACCGCGTTGAACCCCGGCGAACTGATCACCTCGGTCAGCTTTCCGAAACCGGAGAAGGCGGCGTGGGTGAAGTTCAGGCAGCCGGCGTCGCGCTTCTCGATCGTCGGCGTGTTCGTCGCCAGGACCGCCGGCGGCGTGCGCGTCGCGGTGACCGGCGCCGGGCCGTGCGCCTTCCGCGTCAAGGCGCTCGAGGACCGGCTGAGCGCCAAGTTCGCGCCGCAGTCCTGCGATGGCGTGGCGATCCCGGCCGACGGGCTGAACAGCGACCTGCACGGCAGCGCGGAGTACCGCGCGCACCTGATCGGCGTGCTGACGAAGCGCGCCGTCGCTGCCGCCGCCTGACGCGGCCGGCGTCCTGCCGATGGCAAAGGCGCCGCTCGCGGCGCCTTTGCGCTTGAAGGAGATCCCGATGGCCGTTCCTTTCCAGCCTCCCGGCTATCACTCGGTGACGCCGTACCTGACGCTGCGCGACGCCAGGGCGGCGATCGACTTCTATGCACGCGCCTTTGGCGCCGAGCTGGCGCTGAAGCTCGACCTGCCGGACGGCAGCATCGCTCACGCGGAGCTCCGCATCGGCGACTCGATCCTGATGCTGGCCGACGAGAACGCCGAGTGGGGCAACCGCAGCCCGCTGTCGCTCGGTGGCTCGCCGGTGTCGCTGATGGTCTACGTGCCGGACGTCGACACCGCCTTCGAGCGCGCGCTCGATGCCGGTGCGACGCGCGTGCGGCCGGTCGAGGACCAGTTCTACGGCGACCGCTCGGGCACGCTTGCCGATCCCTACGGCTACCAGTGGACGCTGGCCACGCACGTCGAGGACGTCTCGGTCGAGGAAGCGCAGCGGCGGATGGTGGCGATGCTGCCCTGAGAATTGCGGACAATCGCGGCCAGAGTAGATTTGCCCTCCACAACCCCCTTGCCGCCGTCGCGGCCGCCGCTGGCGCGCGGAACCGCTGCATGGCGCGGAATGTGGCGATCCGCTACCGTCGCTTCATGAACACTCCACTTTCGATCGACGCCGCCGCCGCGCTGCTGGCGGAGCAGAACTACGTCGCCGACCGCCAGCTCGCCACGGCGGTGTTCCTCGCGCTTAAGCTGAAGCGGCCGCTGTTCCTCGAGGGCGAGCCCGGCACCGGCAAGACCGAGATCGCCAAGGTGCTGGCGGCCGGACTCGCTGCCGAGCTGATCCGCCTGCAGTGCTACGAGGGGCTCGACGTCAACGCCGCCGCCTACGAGTGGAACTATGCGCGGCAGATGCTGGAGATCCGGCTGGCCGAGGCCAAGGAGACCGCCCGCGAGCAGCTCGCCGAGGGGCTGTTCACCGGCCGCTTCCTGATCGAGCGGCCGCTGCTGCGCGCGCTGCTGCCGCGCGCGGTGCCGCCGGTGCTGCTGATCGACGAGCTGGACCGCACCGACGAGCCGTTCGAGGCCTACCTGCTCGAGGTCCTGTCGGACTTCCAGATCAGCATCCCCGAGTGGAAGACGATCCGGGCCGCCGAGCCGCCGGTGGTGATCATCACCTCCAACCGAACGCGCGAGATCCACGACGCGGTGAAGCGTCGCTGCATCTACCACTGGGTCGACTACCCTTCGGCGGCGCGCGAGCTGGAGATCGTCCGCCGCAAGGTGCCGGACGCCAGGGAGGCGCTGTCGAGGCAGATCGTCGCCTTCGTGCAGCACCTGCGCAGCCTCGACCTGTACAAGCTGCCCGGCGTGTCGGAGACGATCGAGTGGAGCCGCGCCCTGCTGGCGCTGGACAGCGTGGCGCTCGACGCCGATACCGTGAACAACACGCTCGGCGTGCTGCTGAAGTACCAGGACGACATCGCCAAGGTGCAGGGCAGCGAGGCGGCGCGGCTGGTCGAGAAGATCAGGCGCGAAGTCGCGGCCTGACAAGGCGGCGGAACGGAGCGCATGTTTCTCGGCCATTACGCTGTCGCCATGGCCGCCAAGCGCGCGGCGCCGGCGACGTCGCTCGGCACGCTGTTCCTGGCCTCGGTCTTCATCGACCTGCTTTGGCCGGCGCTGCTGCTCGCCGGCGTCGAACGCGCGCGGGTCGACGCGAGCATCCCCGGCCTGGCACCGCTCGCGTTCGAGCACTACCCGGTCTCGCACAGCCTGCTGATGGTCGTCGTCTGGGCGCTGCTGCTCGGCGGCGCCTGGTTCGCGGTGGCGCACCAACGGCGCGGGGCGATCGTAGTGGCGACGCTGGCAGTAAGTCACTGGTTGCTCGATGCGCTGGTGCATCGTCCGGACCTGCCGCTGGCTCCAGCCGGCGAGGCCCGAATCGGCCTGGGCCTGTGGAATGTCCCGTGGGGCTCGGTCCTCGTCGAGCTCGCCCTGTTTGCCTGCGGTCTGGCGCTTTACCTGCGCAGCACGGTCGGGCAGCGGCGCTGGCCGCTGTGGATGCTCTGCGCCGTGTTGCTGCTGATCTTTGCCGGTGATCTGCTCGGCCCGCCGCCGCCGTCGATCACCGCAGTGGCCTGGGTCGGCCTGGCGCAATGGCTGCTGGTGGCTGCCGGCTGGTGGGTCGATCGTCCCGTCCCTGGTGGACGACCTGCGGTTGCCGCAACGCTCTGATGCTGCCGGTCTCTTCCGTCGACGCGCTGCCGGGCCGGCTGGCGGAGAACGTCGTGCACTTCGCGCGCGTGCTGCGCGCTGCCGGCGTGCCGCTCGGCACCGACCGCGTGCTGCTGGCGCTGCAGGCGCTCAAGGTGGCCGGCATCGAGTCGCGGGCCGACTTCCGCAACGTGCTCGCCGCCTGCCTGGTCGACCGGGCGCAGCACCGGCTGCTGTTCGAACAGGCGTTTCACGTCTTCTGGAGGGACCCCGACCTGCTCGGCCAGATGCTGCGCCTGCTGCTGCCGCAGGTGAGCCAGAAGAAGGGTGGCGCGCCGCCGGCCCCGCCGGAGAACCGCCGGCTCGGCGAGGCGCTGGCGCCGAGGGTCGAGCGGCAGCCGCAGCCGCAGGAACAGGAGCGGATCGAGATCGACGCGCAGCTGTCGTGGACCGACCGCGAGCAGCTGCGCAAGGCCGACTTCGACACCATGAGCACCGCCGAATGGGCGGCGGCGCGGCGGATGCTGGCGACGATCGCGCCGTTCTTCGTGCAGCTGGCCACCCGCCGTCACGCACCGAGCGAGCGCGGCAGCCGGCTCGACCTGCGGGCAGCGTTGCGGGAGGCCGCGAGGTACGGCGGCGACATCGCGCAGCTGCCGCGGCGGCAACGTCGGCGACGCACCGAGCCGCTGGTGGTGATCGTCGACATTTCCGGCTCGATGAGCCGCTACTCGCGCATGTTCCTGCAGTTCATGCATGCGCTGGCCGGCAGCCGGGACGCGGCGAACTACCGAATCCACGCGTTCGTGTTCGGCACGCGGCTGACCCATATCACCCGCCAGCTGCGCCATCGGGATCCCGACGAGGCGCTCGCCGGGGTGGTGCGTGCGGTCGACGACTGGTCGGGCGGCACGCGCATTGCGGCCTGCCTGCACGAGTTCAACCGGCACTGGGCGCGACGGGTGCTGTGGGGCAACCCGACCGTGCTGCTGGTGACCGACGGGCTCGAGCACGCGTCGATCGACGAGCTCGGCCGCGAGGCCGAACGGCTGGCCAAGTCGTGCCGGCGGCTGGTCTGGCTCAACCCGCTGCTGCGCTACGAGGGTTTCGAGCCGAAGGCGCGCGGCGTTCGCGCGCTGCTGGCGCACGTGTCAAGCTTCCTGCCCGTGCACAACATCGAAAGCCTGGAGCGGCTCGCCGAGACGCTGGCCGGCACCGGGCACCTGCGAAGGGAGACGGTCAAGTGGAACTGAGAGGCGAACGGCTGCTGGCAGCGGACCGCGCCACCGCATGGGCGGCGCTGAACGACACCGAGATGCTCAGGCTCTGCGTGCCCGGCTGCGAGAGCATCATCGCGACCGGCGAGAACCAGTTCGAGATCGTCATGACCGCTGCGGTCGGTCCGGTCAAAGCGCGGTTCAAGGGCAAGATGGCGCTGGCGGACATCGACGCGCCCAACGCCTACACGATGAAGTTCGATGCCTCCGGCGGCCAGACCGGTTTCGCGCGCGGCGAGGCGCGGGTCACCCTCACCGAGCAATCGTCACGGCAGACCAAGCTCACCTACGTCGCCAACGCCCACATCGGCGGCAAGCTGGCGCAGGTTGGCTCGCGGCTGATCGATGCCGCCGCCGGGGCCACTGCCGACAAGTTCTTCGAGGCGTTCGGCGCGCAGCTGGCGGCGCGCGCCGCACCGGCCGCCGAGGCGGGAGCGCCGGCGCAGCCGGTGGCGCCGGCGAGAATCGGCTTCTTCAGCCTGCTGCTGGCCTTCCTGAAGCGGCTGTTCGGCCGCGCCTGAGCGGAACCCGCCAGGTCAGCGGCTCAGACGCTCGGTCACCCGGCCGTACAGCTCGACGTAGCGCCCCGCCGCTTCGTCCCAGGAGAAGTCCTGCGCCATCGCACGGCGCATGACCTGCTGCCAGCGCGGCCCATCGGCGAACAGTCGCTGCGCGCGGTGCAGCGCCGCGTGTAGCGCCGCCTCGGTCGCGTTGACGAAGACGAAGCCGGTGGCGCGGTCGGCCTGCAGGTTTGTCTCGGAAGCATCGACCACGGTGTCGGCCAGGCCGCCTACCGAGTGCACTACCGGCAGCGTGCCGTAGCGCAGCCCATAGAGCTGCGTCAGGCCGCAGGGTTCGTAGCGCGACGGCACGGCGACCACGTCGGCGCCGGCGATGATCCGGTGCGACAGCGCGTCGTCGTAGCCGAAGCTGACCGAGACAGCGTCGGGCAGTTCGCCGGCCAGCCTGGCGAGATCACGCTCGATCTGCGGGTCGCCGCTGCCCAGCAGCGCCAGCTGCACGCCCTCGCCGGCAAGCCGGCGCATCGACTGCACCAGCAGGTCGACGCCCTTCTGGTAGGCGAGCCGCGTGACCATGCCGACCAGCAGCGCCCGCGGATCGGCGCGCAGGCCGAGCGAGCGCTGCAGCGCCGCCTTGACCTGCGACTTGCCGGCCAGGTTGCCGCTGTCGTAGCGCGCCTCGAGGTGCGGATCGCTGGCGGGGTTCCACACCGCGTTGTCGACGCCGTTCAGGATCCCGGCCAGCACCGGCGCGCGCCGCATCAGCAGCCCCTCGAAGCCGCAGCCGAAGGCCGAGGTCTGGATCTCTTGCGCGTAGGTCGGGCTGACCGTGGTCAGCTGGTCGGCGTAGTACAGGCCGGCCTTCATGAACGAGCCCTTGCCGTGGAACTCCAGTCCTTCGGGAGCGAAGGTCGAGCGCGGCAGCTGCAGCTCGGCGAGCTGCAGCGGCTCGAACTCGCCGACGAAGGCGAGGTTGTGCACGGTGAAGACGCCGGCCGGCCGCGGGCCCGGGTGCAGCGCCAGGTGCGCGCAGGCCAGCCCGGCGTGCCAGTCGTGCGCGTGCACGACATCGGCGTGCCAGAGGCGATCGACATCGCCGCATCCCAGGTGGGCCGCCAGCCAGCCCAGCAGGCCGAAGCGACGCGGGTTGTCCGGCCAATCGGCGCGCTCGGGGGTCAGGTAGGGGTTGCCCGGCCGGTCGTACAGGTACGGCGCATCGATCAGGTACACGGGCAGGTCCAGCCCCGGCAGGCGGCCGCGCCGGAGCTCCACCGTGGCGGCGCCGAAGGCACTGCCCAGCTGCGCCGTGACGCGCCAGTCCTGCAGCGCATCGAGCAGCGGCGGATAGCCCGGCAGCAGCAGCCGCACATCGGCGCCGGCGCGGGCGAGCGCGGGCGGCAGGGCAGCGATCACGTCGCCGAGCCCGCCGGTCTTGACCCACGGAAAGATCTCGGCAGCGACCTGCAGCACGCGCAGGCGCTCGCGTGCGGCCATGGCTCAGGCCAGCTTCGCCAGCATGCCGCGGGTGACCAGCGTGATGCCGCCGGCCGTGCGGCGGAAGCGCCGGGCGTCCTCCTCAGGATCCTCGCCGATCACCATGCCGTCGGGAATCCTGCAGGCGCGGTCGACCACCACCCGGGTCAGCCGGGCGCGTCGTCCCACCTCGACGCTCGGCAGCAGCACCGACCAGTTCACCTGCGACCACGAATGCACGCGGCAGCTGGAAAACAGCAGCGAGCGGAACAGCGCTCCGGAGATGATGCAGCCGCCGGAGACCATCGACTCGATCGCCACGCCGCGCCGGTCCGCTTCGTTGTGCACGAACTTGGCCGACGGCAGCTGCTCCTGGTGGGTCCAGATCGGCCAGTTGCGGTCATAGAGGTTCAGCGCCGGCTTGGTGGCCGTCAGGTCGATGTTCGCCTCCCAGTAGGCGTCGATCGTGCCGACGTCGCGCCAGTACGCCGCCTCGCCTTCCTCGCTGCGGACGCAGGCGTCGTCGAACGGCTGGGCGTAGACCACCCCCTGGGAGACCGCTGCCGGCAGCAGGTTGCGGCCGAAGTCGTGCGCCGAGTCCGGGTCCGCCGCGTCGCGCGCCAGCTGTTCGTACAGGTACTCGGCATCGAACACGTAGATGCCCATGCTGGCCAGCGCGCGGTCGGGGCGGCCCGGCATCGAAGGCGGCTGCGGCGACTTCTCGATGAAATCGACCACCCGCGACTGCTCGTCGACCGCGATCACGCCGAAGGCGCTCGCCTCTTCCAGCGGCACGTCGAAACAGGCCACCGTGCAGCGGGCGTCGTGCTCGACGTGGAAGCTCAGCATCACGCCGTAGTCCATCTTGTAGATGTGGTCGCCGGCCAGCACCACGATGTACTCCGGCCGCTCGCTGCGGATGATGTCGAGGTTCTGGAACACCGCGTCGGCCGTGCCCTGGTACCAGGTGGCCTCGTCGAGGCGCTGCTGCGCCGGCAGCAGGTCGACCCACTCGTTCAGTTCCGGCTTCAGGAACGACCAGCCGCGCTGCAGGTGGCGCAGCAGGCTGTGGCTCTTGTACTGGGTCAGCACGGCGATGCGGCGCAGGCCGGAGTTCAGGCAGTTCGACAGCGTGAAGTCGATGATGCGGAACTTGCCGCCGAAGTACACGGCAGGCTTGGAACGGATGTCCGTCAGTTCCTGAAGGCGGCTGCCGCGGCCGCCGGCCAGCACCAGCGCCAGCGCCTTCCTGGGCAGCTGGCTGGCGGCAAACGCTTCGAGCTTCATCGCTCACCCCATCCGGATCGACGGCTCAAGCGTAGCGCAACAGGGGTGGCCAGCAGCACGCTGCAGGCAAGCGACACGCGTTTGACTGCGCGATGAACCGGCGCGGCGGGCGCCGCAGCCACCTCAGAAGACGGCGCCGCGCGCGTCGATCCGCCAGACGTCCTCGACCCTGCCCCTGCGGACGGTGACGATCCAGTCGTGCAGGTTGACCGTCGGATCGCAGTGGCCCGGCACCAGCAGGGCCTTGGCGCCGATGCGCACGTCGGGGCCGCTGTCGTCGAGGCGCGTGAGCACCGAGTGCTCGTCGCTCACCGACTGCACCTGCCAGCCGGTGAAGGTCGGCCGCGCCGGCCCGGAGTCGGTCGAGAACGCCTTCAGGCCGGCGTCGAGCGTGATCCGGTCGCCGCGCATGCTCATCACGGTGGCCAGCACGAACAGCGCGTGCTCGAACTGCGGCACGTCGGCGTCGCGTTCGTTGCGCGCGTAGTCGAAGTCCATGAAGACGAACGAGCCGGGCTGGATCTCGTCGTAGACATCGCCGCCGGCGTCGTACATGAAGGTGCCGGTGCCGCCGCCGGTGACGATCTCGCACGGCAGGCCGGCCTCGCGCATCAGGGCGCGGGCCTCGGCGGCCTTCGCCGCCGCCCGCTTCGAGGCGGCGCGCCGCTCGGGCACGCCGCGCCGGTGCTGTGCCGAGCCGGCATAGGCCTGCAGGCCCATCAGCGTCAGCCGCGGGTGGCGCATCACCTCGCGCGCCAGCTCGACCGCCTCCGCCGACGTGGCCACGCCGGCGCGGTTCTGCCCGACGTCCAGTTCGACGTAGACGTCGAGCCCGGCGTCCTCCTCGGCGCACACCAGCGACAGCTGGCGCACCACGCTGGTGTCGTCGACGCACACGCCGAGGCGGGCGCCGGAGAACAGCTTGGCCAGCTGCGCCAGCCGGCGCAGCTTGCGCACGCCGACGATCTCGTTGGTGATCAGCACGTCGCGGATGCCGCCGCCGAGGAAGATCTCGGCCTCGCCGATCTTCTGGCAGCACACGCCGATCGCGCCGGCGGCGATCTGGCGGTGCGCGATCTGCAGCGACTTGTGCGACTTCGCGTGCGGCCGCACGCGCACGCCGGCCGCCCCGGCAGCCGACATCATCCGCTCGAGGTTGCCGTCGAAGCAGTCGAGGTCGAGGACGAGCGCCGGCGTGTCGATGTCGGCCAGCGCGTCACCCGGCTGCGCCGGCATCCAGTGGGAACTCATGGGCGTCGAGTCTAGCCAAGCATCGGCACGCCGCAGGACGGGGGCAAGCGGATCGCGCATCTTGGCAGCGTGGTTCGGGCGAGGCTGAGCGCGCCGTCGGAAGGCCGGTGGCCGAGGGCCCTATTGAACCCCGGCAGCCGGCCCGCCCGCATCACCGATGCGCGGGGTTGCCGGGGGCGGGGCCGCCGGCCGGGGAAGGGCGCGGCCATTCATTAGACTGCCGGCCTTGCGATTGCGACGAGTGCGAAGATGAGCATCAAGAGCGACCGGTGGATCCGACGGATGGCGCCGCAGGGCATGATCGAGCCGTTCGAGCCCGGCCAGGTGCGGACCGTCGACGGCAGGAAGATCGTCAGCTACGGCACGTCGAGCTACGGCTACGACATCCGCTGCGCGCGCGAATTCAAGATCTTCACCAACATCAACAGCACGATCGTCGACCCGAAGGCGTTCGACCCGAATTCGTTCGTCGACTTCGTCGGCGACGTGTGCATCATCCCGCCGAACTCGTTCGCGCTGGCGCGCACGGTCGAGTACTTGCGCATCCCGCGCAACGTGCTGACGATCTGCCTCGGCAAGAGCACCTACGCCCGCTGCGGCATCATCGTCAACGTCACGCCGCTCGAGCCGGAGTGGGAAGGGCACGTGACGCTGGAGTTCTCCAACACCACGCCGCTGCCGGCCAAGATCTACGCCGGCGAGGGCTGCGCGCAGGTGCTGTTCATCGAGAGCGACGAGGTCTGCGAGACCAGCTACCGCGACCGCGGCGGCAAGTACCAGGGGCAGACCGGGGTGACGCTGCCGAAGGCCTGAGCACGGCCCTGCCGCAGGCCATCGCGCGGCGGCGGCCGGCGCCGGCAGGCGGATAATCGGCCGGTTGATCGTCGCGCCGCGCAGGACTGCCCATGCGATTCCGCTTCCCGATCGTCATCATCGACGAGGACTTCCGCTCCGAGAACGCCAGCGGGCTGGGCATCCGCGCGCTGGCCAAGGCGATCGAGGGCGAGGGCGTCGAGGTGATCGGCGTCACCAGCTACGGCGACCTGTCGAGCTTCGCCCAGCAGCAGAGCCGCGCTTCCGCCTTCATCGTCTCGATCGACGACGAGGAGTTCGCCGACGGCGGCCGCGCCGAGGACAACGCGGCGGTGCGCAGCCTGCGCGAGTTCGTCGCCGAGATCCGCCGGCGCAACGTCGACCTGCCGATCTTCCTGCACGGCGAGACCAAGACCGCGCGGCACATCCCGAACGACGTGCTGCGCGAACTGCACGGCTTCATCCACATGTTCGAGGACACGCCGGAGTTCGTCGCCCGCTACATCGTGCGCGAGGCGCGTGCCTACCTCGACCAGCTCACGCCGCCGTTCTTCCGCGCGCTGACCCACTACGCGCAGGACGGCTCGTACTCCTGGCACTGCCCGGGGCACTCCGGCGGCGTGGCCTTCCTGAAGAGCCCGGTCGGGCACATGTTCCACCAGTTCTTCGGCGAGAACCTGCTGCGCGCCGACGTGTGCAACGCGGTCGAGGAGCTCGGCCAGCTGCTCGACCACACCGGCCCGGTGGCAGCCAGCGAGCGCAACGCCGCCCGCATCTTCGGCTGCGACCAGCTGTTCTTCGTCACCAACGGCACCTCGACCGCCAACAAGATCGTCTGGCACTACATGGTGGCGCCGGGCGACGTGGTGGTGGTCGACCGCAACTGCCACAAGAGCGTGCTGCACGCGATCGTCATGACCGGCGCGATCCCGGTGTTCCTGATGCCGACCCGCAACCACTACGGCATCATCGGGCCGATCCCGAAGGGCGAGTTCGAGCCGGAATCGATCCGCCGCAAGATCGCCGCCCACCCGCTGATCAAGGGCGACCCGGGCAAGCCGCGCGTGCTGACCATCACCCAGAGCACCTACGACGGAATCGTCTACAACGTCGAGACCATCAAGGGGCTGCTCGACGGCGTCATCGACACGCTGCACTTCGACGAGGCCTGGCTGCCGCACGCCGCGTTCCACGACTATTACCGAGACATGCACGCGATCGGGGCGGGGCGGCCGCGCAACAAGGTGTCGATGATCTTCTCGACCCAGTCGACCCACAAGCTGCTCGCCGGCCTGTCGCAGGCCTCGCAGATCCTGGTGCAGGACTCGGAGGCCGAGAAGCTCGACGGCTTCCAGTTCAACGAGGCGTACCACATGCACGTGTCGACCTCGCCGCAGTACGCGATCATCGCCAGCTGCGACGTGGCGGCGGCGATGATGGAGCCGCCCGGCGGCACGGCGCTGGTCGAGGAGTCGATCGCCGAGGCGCTCGACTTCCGCCGCGCGATGCGCAAGGTCGAGGCCGAGCTCGGCGAGTCGTGGTGGTTCAAGGTCTGGGGGCCGGAGAAGCTGGCGGCGGAAGGGATCGGGCGGCGCGAGGACTGGCTGCTGAAGAGCGGCGACCGCTGGCATGGCTTCGGCAAGGTGGCGCCGGGCTTCAACATGCTCGACCCGATCAAGGCCACCATCATCACGCCCGGACTGAACCTGAACGGCTCGTTCGCCGATCCCGGCATCCCGGCGGCGATCGTCACCAAGTACCTGGCCGAGCACGGGATCATCGTCGAGAAGACCGGCCTGTACTCGTTTTTCATCATGTTCACCATCGGCATCACCAAGGGCCGCTGGAACACGATGGTCACCGAGCTGCAGCAGTTCAAGGACGACTACGACCACGACCGGCCGCTGTGGCGGGTGATGCCGGAGTTCCTGCGCGCGCACCCGGCCTACGAGGACAAGAGCCTGCGCCAGCTGTGCGACGAGATCCACGCCGTCTACCGCGACAACGACGTCGCGCGGCTGACCACCGAGATGTACCTGTCGGAGATGGTGCCGGCGATGACGCCGGCGGCCGCCTACGCCAGGATGACGCACTGGGAGGTCGAGCGGGTGCCGATCGACGAGCTCGACGGCCGCATCTCGGCGGTACTGCTGACGCCGTATCCGCCGGGCATCCCGCTGCTGATTCCGGGCGAGCGGGTCAACGCCCGCATCGTCAACTACCTGAAGTTCGCGCGCGAGTTCAATCGCCGCTTCCCCGGCTTCGAGACCGACATCCACGGCCTGGTCAAGAAGAAGGGCAACGGCGGCGCCGAGTACTTCCTCGATTGCGTGCGCGCCGCCTAGGCGCCGGCAGCGGCGCCGCCGAGCCGCCGCGGGCACCGTGAGTTCGCAGGTCGAAGACAGCCGAATGAGCGCTCGCCAAGGAAACGCCATGAGAGCATTGCCGATTCTCGCCGCCCTGCTGGCCACGGCGCTGCTGTCCGCGGCGCTGGCGCAGGACAAGGCGCCGATCGACGCCGGGCCCTACGTGCCGTCGCCGGACAGCGCGGTATCGGCGATGCTGCGCGAGGCCCAGGTCGGGCCGGATGACTTCGTGATCGACCTGGGCTCGGGCGACGGCAGGATCGTCCGAACCGCAGCCCTCGTGTTCGGCGCGCGCGGCCTGGGCGTCGAGATCCAGGGCGACCTGGTCGCGCTGTCGAACGAACTGGCGAAGAAGGAGGGCATCGCCGGCCGGGTGAAGTTCGTCACGCAGGACCTGTTCGAGACCGACCTGTCGCAGGCGACGGTCGTGACCATGTACCTGCTGCCGCACACCGTCAACCAACTGCAGGGCAAGCTGCTGGCGGAACTGCGGCCCGGCGCGCGCGTGGTGTCGCACGACTACAGCCTCGCCGGCTGGCGGCCGCACAAGACGCTGGTGATGGACCTGGAGGAAAAGGTCGCGATCAGCGGCATCACGCGCACCAGCATCTTCGTTTACGTCATCCCGGCAAGGGTCGCCGGCGCATGGACGGCCAGCGTTCCGCCGTCGCTGTCCAGGCAGGCGATGCGGCTCGAGCTCTCGCAGCAGGTGGCCAGCGTGGCCGGCCAGGCACGGCTCGACGGGGCGGTGGTGCCGCTTGCCGAGGTCCAGCTGGTCGGCGAGGACCTGTCGTTCAGCCTGGCCGGACGCGACGCGGTGTTCCGCGGCAGGGTGCGCGGCGCGACCATCGAGGGGACGGTCGAGACGGGCGGCGTGCGTGCCGCATGGCGCGCGACGCATGCCAAGTAGGTGGCCCGGAAAACTGCCGGTGCGCTTACGGCGCGGGGCTGGCGGCGGTGCCGCGCTGCCAGTGACCGTCGGCTTCGAGGCTGTTGATTGCCTTTGGCCACAGCAGATCATCGTTCGGCGACTTGACGACGATCACCTCGCCGCTACACGCGAAGGCGGGCGGTGGCAATCGAAGGGAGGCAAAGCCCTCGAGTAGTAGTCGAACCTCATCAAATCCGAGGCGCGTCCGGGCCGACGTTCCGCCGGTGAACCGGCCGTTCGCCTCGTAGACACGGAAGGCGCCCGTTCGATCGCGCCGCCCCTGCAGGTTCAGAGCGCCGACCCAGCCGTCCGCTGCGAACTGCTCTGCGTAGCGCTGGGCGACCGAATTCACGTCGTCGTCGTCCAGGCGCACGACCTGCTGCGGGCGGCCGGCCATCGAAAGGACGTGGGTGCAGAACACCGCGCGCACCCGGCGTGCTGCGTCTATGACGGCCTGGCAGGCGATCTGCTGCGTCATCGGCGAATGAAACAACGGCACACCGCCGCCATCACGGCTGCCCCATTCAGCCAACTCCGGTTCCGGCTCGAGATAGGGCTGCAGCAGGTAGTCGGGCAGCCGCCGCGCCGCGGTGCACTGGCTCTCATCGAGGATGATTCTCACGCCGCGTGAGCCATGGCCCGCGCGCGGCTTGGCGATGAGCGGGAAGCCGTGGCGAGCGAGCAGTTGCTCGATTGCCAGTGGGTCGTCCGCCAGAGCGCTGTCGACGAACGGCAGGCCGTGCAGGCGGGCGAATTGATGGCTTTCCCATTTGTCGTCGAGCACACGCGCCAGACGGAGCGGCCCAACGGGCAACAACGGACCCAGGCCGGGTTGGGCTTCCTTCAGCCGCGACAACGTCACAACATCGTCGTCGCGCCCCGGCAGCGCGACGTCCGGGCGTTCGTCGCGCAGGATCGTGGCAATCCGATCCAGATACTCACCTGCTCGCGCCGCCGGCGGCGCGAGATAGGTGCGATCGCAGCGGAAATTGCCGGCCGCGGCGGCGATGCTGTTGACACCGACGACCTCGATCCCGGCGCGGCGACCCTCCAGCACATCGAGGATGTTCTGGCCGACGAGGCTGCCGACGCTGGTGATGGCGATTTTCATGACTCGATCCGGACTTCGGCCTCGCTGCCGACGGACGCCGCTGCCCGGCCCGCTGATCCGGCAGTTCCGGTCGCCGGTACTCTCGCCAAGGTGCCCGCCGCCCCCGGAGCGGGCTTCCCGTCCGCGGTCGCGGATCGGCAAAGGATAGCCGCAAGCGCCGCCGCTACAGCTCCTGGTCGCACTCCACCGAGAACAACTCGACCGGCTGCGCGATGCCTTTCAACGGCACCGCGCCGATCACCTCCACCTGGACGTCGGGCGGCAGCGATTCCAGGGTCGCACGGTCGATCAGGATGGTTCGCTGCGCCTGCTTGGTGTGCGCCTCCAGTCGCGCCGCCAGGTTGACGGTGCTGCCCACGCAGGTGTAAGTGGCGCGGTGCTGGGTGCCGGTGTAGCCGGCGATCATCTCGCCGGAGGCGATGCCGACGCCGATGTGTATCGGCGCCTTCTGCGCGGCCGTCCGCTCGACGTTCAGCAGCTCGATCATTTCCACCATCTCGAGCGCCGCGCGCACCGCCGCCAGGCCGGCGTCGGGCAGCGGCAGCGGGGCGCCGAAGACAGCCATCAGCCCGTCGCCGATCATCTGGTTGACGACGCCGCGCTGGCCGCTGATGGCGTCGAACATCAGCGTGTAGTAGCTGTTCAGCAGCTCGATCGTCTCGTCCGGTGGCTGCGCCGCCGCCATCGTGGTAAAGCCCCGGATGTCGGTGAACATGACCGTGGCACGCACGTGCTTGCCGCCGAGCGCGAAGCCCGAGTCCTGCAGGTCCTGGGCGACCTCGGCGGTGGCGAAGCGGCGCACCAGTTCCTTCTGCGCGTCGCGCAGCCGCTTCTTCTCCAGGCTCGAGTTCACGCGCGCCCTGAGCAGCACCGGGTTGACCGGCTTGTGCAGGTAGTCCTCGGCGCCCAGTTCGATGCAGCGCACGACGCTGTCCATGCCCTCGACGCCCGAGGTGACGATCACCGGCAGGTCGCGCAGCGTCGAGCTGGCCAGCAGTCGCTCGAGCACCTGGAAGCCGTCCATTTCCGGCATGTTGATGTCGAGCAGCACCAGGTCGAAGCGCTCGTGCTCGAGCATCTCCAGCGCCACCCGGCCGTTCTCGGCGCCGACGGCGCTGTGGCCCTGCATCTCGAGGGTGCGGATCAGCAGCAGGCGGTTGACCTTGTTGTCGTCGACCACCAGCAGGCGGGCGCCGCCCTCAGCCACGGGTGAGCTCCCGCAGCGCCGCTGCGGCGTCGGAGTAGGCGACGTCGAGCGCCGCGAGCGCCGCGGCATCGCGCGCCGGGTCGGCGTCCATTCCCTTCAGCTCCAGCTCGCGCGCCAGCGCGCCGAGGGTGGTGGCGCCGAAGGTGCGGCCGTTCGACTTCAGCGAGTGTGCCGCGCGGCGGAAGCGCTCTTCGTCGCCGGCGGCCCGCGCGCCGCGCAGTTCCGCCAGCATCGCCGGTGCCTCCTCGAGGAAGGTGTCGACGAGCTCGACGACGAAGTCGGTGCCGGCGGTGTCCTGCAGCTCGCGGAACACCGCGAGGTCAATCGCGTCCTGCATCATCTCAGTTCCCCCTTCGCGCCGGCACCTGCATCAGTGCCTCGACCAGGGCGTCGACGCGGATCGGCTTGGTGATGTAGTCGTCCATGCCGGCGGCCAGGCACATCTCGCGGTCGCCGGCCATCGCGTTGGCCGTCATCGCCACGATGCGCGGCCGCTCGCCGGGCGGCCACTTCGACGTGATCTGGCGCGACGCCTCGAGCCCGTCCATCTCCGGCATCTGCACGTCCATCAGCACCACGTCGTAGACCTGGCGCCCGACCGACTCGACCGCCTCGAGCCCGTTGGAGGCCAGGTCGGCGCGGTAGCCCATCTGCTGCAGTATGCGCAGCGCCAGCTTCTGGTTCACCACATTGTCCTCGGCCAGCAGGATGCGAAGCGGATGGCGGGCGGCCAGCTCGCTGTCGATCTTCGGCGTCGCGGCTGTGCGTGCGCTGGGCGCCCTGGCCGCGGCGGTGCTGTCGGCGAGCAGGTTGACCAGGGTGTCGAACAGCTGCGACTGCCGCACCGGCTTGGCGAGGTAGGCCCTGAACAGGCCCTCGGTGTCGCCGGCCTCGCGCCGACCCAGCGAGCTGAAGAGCACCAGCGGCAGCGCCGGCCGGCGCGCGTGGATGCGCCGCGCCAGTTCCAGCCCATCCATCTCCGGCATGTGCATGTCGAGGATCGCCAGGTCGAAGGGTTCGCCCGCCTCGGTCCAGCGCAGGGCCTCGGCCGGCGACTCAGTCTCGCGGGCCTTCATGCCCCACTTGCCGGTCTGCAGGCTGAGTACGCGCCGGTTGGTGGCGTTGTCGTCGACGACCAGCACGCGCCGGCCCTGCAGTTCCGGCTGCGTGCCGATGAAGTCGCGGTCCCGTGTCGGCGCCAGCTCGGCGACGGGTGCGCGGATCGTGAAGCGGAAGGTCGAGCCCTGGCCCGGCCCGGCGCTCTCGGCCCACATGCGCCCGCCCATCAGTTCCGCCAGCCGCCTGCTGATCGCCAGTCCGAGACCCGTGCCGCCGTACTTGCGCGTGGTCGAGGAGTCGGCCTGCGAGAACGACTGGAACAGCCGGCTCATCCCCTCGGGAGTCAGGCCGATGCCGGTGTCGCGCACGGCGAAGGCCAGTTCCACCTCGCCGGCCGCGGCGTGGCCCGCGGTCACGGTAAGCACCACTTCGCCGCGCTCTGTGAACTTCACCGCGTTGGCGAGCAGGTTGAGCAGGATCTGCCGCAGCCGGGTGACATCGCCGCTGACCGCGCGCGGCACCTCGCCCTCGAGGAAGTAGGCGGTCTCCAGGTGCTTCTCGGCGGCGCGCGGGGCGACCAGGTCGAGCGCCGACTCGACGCACTCGCGCACGTCGAACGGATGCGCCTCGATGTCCATCCGGCCAGCCTCGATCTTCGAGAAGTCGAGGATGTCGTTGATGATGGTCAGCAGCGCATCGCCCGAGTCGCGGATGGTGGCGGCATAGTCGCGCTGCTCGGCGTTCAGCTCGGTGTCGAGCAGCAGGCCGCTCATGCCGATCACGGCGTTCATCGGCGTGCGGATCTCGTGGCTCATCGTCGCCAGGAAGGCGCTCTTGGCTTCGTTGGCGGCCTCGGCGGCAGCGCGCGCCTGTTGCGTTTCCCTGAACAGGCGGGCGTTCTGGATGGCGATCACCGCCTGGTCGGCGAAGGTCTTCAGCAGCTCGACGTCCTGCGCCGAGAACGGCGCCGGCGGCTGCCGCAGCACGCCGATGGAGCCGATGCCGCGGCCTTCCCAGAGCATCGGCGCGTAGGTCGCCGAATAGTTGCCGACCCGCTCGGCCGTCTGCCGCGCGGCCTGCGGCAGTTCGGCATCGGCAGCGGCGTCGGCAATGTGCACTGCGCGCCGCCCTTGGATCGCCAGGGCGGTGATCGTCGACTCCAGCCGCCGCGGCAGCGCCGCGCTCATCTGCCGTACGGTGTCGCCGCGCAGCGCCGCGGCGTGCAGCATTCCGTCGTCGCCGACAAGGTAGATCGCCAGCTGCTCGGTGGCGAAGAAGCGCTGGCAGCTGTCGAGGATCTTGTCGAACACCGGCGCCGCGTCGGCAACCGAGCTGCTGATGACGCTGAGGATCTCGGCCGAGGCGGTCTGCCGCTCGAGTGCCTCGCGCGTTTCGTTGAACAGCCGCACGTTCTCGATGGCGATCACCGCCTGGTCCGCAAAGGTGCGCAGCAGGTCCGCCTGTTCGGGCGAAAACGGCCCCGGTTCCACGCGCGTCACGCTGATGGCGCCCGCTAACTGCCCGTCGCGAACCATCGGCACGTTGAGCATCGCGCGGAACCCGCGCTTGCGGGCGACCTCCCGCCACACCGCCGGCAGTTCCGCATGTGTCTCGGTGTTCTCAATCACGATCGTGTGGCCGGCCTTCAGCTCGCGGGGGAAGAAGTCCCAGTCATCCAGATGCATCGGCGAGCGCGCCTTCAGCGCTTCTATCCCGGCCGGGTTGGTGGTCGTGTAGGCGGCCAGGAAGACCTGCTCGCCGGCGCGGCGCCACAGGGTGGCCGAATAGCCACCGATCAGCTGTTGCGCTCTGTTCACGATCGCGTCCAGCACGGGTTGCACGTCGGCGGGCGAGGCGGCGATGACCTTGAGGATGTCCGCGGTGGCCGTCTGCCTCTCGAGCGCACGCCTGGTCTCGTTGAACAGCCGGGCATTCTGGATGGCGATTACCGCCTGGTCACAGAAGGTTGCCAGTAGCGCCAGTTCCTTCTCGGAGAACGGCCGCGGCGGGCGTCGCATCACGTTCAACGTGCCGATACCTTTGTTGTCCCACAGCAGCGGCGCAGTGCAGCCGGCAAAATTGCCATGCTCGCGCGCGATCTGCTTCATGTAGTCAGGGACCTCTGGCGCGGCCAGCGTGTCGGGCCAGTACATCATGCGGCCACGTTCGAGAACCATCCCGCTCAAGGTGCCGGCCAACGGCCTTGGGTAGCTTTTCGTCGCCCAACTCGCGAACGCGCCTCGGTAGGCCACGGGCGGCTCCAGCGTGTCGCTGTCACACAAGAACACCGCGAGGTCGTCCGTGCCAAACAGGCGCGCGCAGCTATCGAGAATCTTGTCGAACACCGGATTGGCGTCGGCCATGGAGTTGCTGATCACCTGCAGCACGTCCCCGGTGGCCGTCTGGTGCTCCAGCGCCTCCTTCGTCTCGTTGAACAGGCGCACATTCTCGATGGCGATCAGCGCCTGATCGCGGAAGGATTCGGCGATGCGGACTTCCTTGTCGCCGAACGCGCCCGGCCGCCGGTTGGCGAAGCTCAGTAGCCCGACGCAGTCGTCGCCGCGCAGCATCGGCAGGTACAGCGCCGCCTGCACGCCGAACTGCTCGCTGATCGTCCGTTCGAACTCGGGCAGATCGATCGCCGACCAGTCCGGCAGGTGAAGCATCTGCCGGCTCTGGATGACGCGCGACGGGAAGTTCAGCCGCGGATCGATAGGCAGCCCGGAAGGCAGTCCTTCGAGCGGGCCTTCGGGCGTCGCCGCCGCGACGGCCGAGAACGTGCTGCCCTCGCGGCGCATGACGAACGACGAGTCGCACATCAGCAGCTTGACGGCGTTGGCGACGATCGCCTCGAACACCGGCCGCACGTCGGTGAGCGAGCCGCTCATCACGCGCAGGATCTCGGCGCTCGCCGTCTGGCTGGCCAGCGCCTCGTTGGTCTCGCGGAACAGGCGCGCGTTCTGGATCGCGATCACCGCCTGGTCGGCGAAGGTCTGCAGCATCGCCAGTTCCTTGACTGAGAACGGGCCCCTGGAACGGGCGACGCCGATCGCGCCGATGCCTCGGTCTTCCCACAGCATCGGCGCGAAGGCCATCGACTGGTAGCCGGCCGCCTTCGACACCTCGCGCACCACGCGCGGCACGTCCTCGCCGTTGACCGCGTCGGGCCAGTGGACGACCTTCCGTGCCCGGATCGCGCGGCCGGCCGGCGTGCGCTCCACCGGCGCCGGGAAGGTGGCGGCCACCGCGTCGTGCGCATTGCCGACGTAGGCGGCAATCTGCAGCTGTCCATCCTCGTCGACCACCAGGACGTCCATCTCGTCGCTGCGGAACAGGTGACGGCCGCTTTCGAGGATCTTGTCGAACACCGGCTGCGTGTCGGCGACCGAACTGCTGATCACACCGAGGATCTCGGCTGCGGCCTGCTGCTGCTCAAGCGCCTCCTTCGTTTCATTGAACAGGCGGACGTTCTCGACGGCCACCACGGCCTGGCGGGCAAAGGTCTGCAGCAGGGCGACCTCCTTGTCGGCATAAAGCCCGGTCTCCGCGCGGTTGACGGTGATTGCGCCGATCACCTGCCGCTCGCGCAGCATCGGCACCGACAGCCCGCTGCGGAATCCCGCCAGCTCGCAGGCGCGCTTCAGCTCGGGCGCGTAGTCGGCGTCGGACAGGGCCAGCAGGTCGGCCACGTTGACGACGCTGCGCTGGCGCATCGCTTTGGCAGCGATCGATGTGCTGCCATGCAGGGGCTGGGGCCAGGCGGCGCGCAGCGCGGCCGAGCCGACCTCGTTGACGCCGTGCAGCGCCATTAGCTGCAGCTGCTCGCCGTCGAGCCGGAACACCAGGCAGTAACGCGCAGCGGTCAGCGACGCCGCGCGCTCGGCAATGATGTCGAACACGGGCTGCACGTCGGTCGGCGATTCGCTGATCACCTGCAGCACGTCCGACGTCGCCGTCTGGCGCGCCAGCGCCTCCTGCGTCTCGTTGAACAGCCGTGCGTTCTGGATGGCGATCACCGCCTGGTCGGCGAAGGTCTTCAGCAGCGCCAGCTCCTTCTCGCTGAAGGGTCTGGGTGGCTGGCGCATCAGGCAGATGGCGCCCACCCCCTTGTCCTCCCACAGCATCGGCGCCCAGGCCACCGAGCAATTGCCGCTCAGGTCGGCCACGCGGCGCACGGCCGGCGGCGGGTTCGGCATCGCGGCGACGTCGGCAATGTGCACCGGGCGGCGCTCGCGGATCGCCTGCGCGGTGATCGAGCCTTCGAGCGGCCGGGGAAAGGCCTCGTCCATTGCCTGCGCGGCGGAACCGCGCCAGGCGCCGACATGCACCTGGCCGTCGGCGCTGGCCAGGAGGACGCCGACCTGCGTACTGGCAAACAGGTGCCGGCAGCTGTCGAGGATCTTCTCGAACACCGGCGCGGTGTCGGCGACCGAACTGCTGATGACCTGCAGCACCTCGGCCGTCGCTGTCTGCTGCTCGAGCGCTTCGCGGGTCTCGTTGAACAGGCGCGCGTTCTCGATCGCGATCACCGCCTGGTCGGCGAAGGTCTGCGCCAAAGCGACTTCGTTGTCGTCGAACGTCCCGGTTGTCGCGCGCAGGATCGTCAGGCAGCCGATCGCCCGTCGCTCGCGCAGCAGCGGCACGAACAGGCACGACCTGTAGCCGAGCGCGATCGCCAGCTGCGGCATGCGGGCGAACTCCTTCGCGGCCACGGCGGTGTCGGCCACCGTGACCAGGCGCGACTCGAGGATGCAGGTGCCGGCGCCGCTGCCGCGGTCGAGCGGCCACGGCTTCAGGATGTTCTCCGCGTGATCGTCGGTATCGCTGGCGTAGGCCACCGCCTCGATCATGTCGCCCTTCGGCATGACCAGCGCGACCGTCTTGCCGGCAAACAGCCGCCGGCAACTGTGCACGATGGCATCGAACACCGGCTGCGTGTCGGTGACCGAGCCGCTGATGACGCGCAGGATTTCGGACGTGGCGGTCTGCTGCTCGAGCGCCTCCTGGGTCTCGTTGAACAGGCGGACGTTCTCGATCGCGATCAGCGCCTGGTCGACGAAGGACTTCGCCAGCGCGATTTCTTCTTCGCCGAACGCGCCGGCGCGTTTGCGCACCAGGCCCAGCACCCCCATGCACTCGCCTTCGCGCAGCAGCGGGAGCATCAGCGATGCATTCACGCCCAGCTGCGAACGGACACGGCGCTCATGCTCCGGCAGGGCGATCGTCGACCAGTCCGGCAGGTGCAGCATCTCCTTGCTGACGAAGACGCGCGAGGGGAAATTGGCACCGGGGTCGATGGCCGAGCTCGCAGAGCCCAGGTCGATCGGGCCGCTCGGGGTCGCCCCGGCCGCCGGCGCGAATGTCATCCCGTCGCTGCGCAGGACTAGGGCCATGTCGCACGCCAGCAGCCGCACCGCGGTGCCGACGATGGCATCGAACACCGGCCGCACGTCGGTCGGCGAGCCGCTGATCACGCGCAGGATGTCGGCGGTGGCCGTCTGGCGACGGAGGGCCTCCTGCGTCTCGCTGAACAACCGCGAGTTCTGGATCGCGATCACCGCCTGGTCCGAAAACGTTCGCAGCAGCGCCAGTTCCTTGTCGGCGAACGGTCGAGGCGGCTGACGCAGGACACAGATCGAGCCGATGCCGCTGTTTTCCCACAGCATCGGCGAATAGACGGCCGAGTAGTTGCCGATCAGATCGACCATTCCGCGGACCCATGCCGGAGCGTCGTTCGCCTCGACTGCCTTGGCGGCATCGGCAACGTGGTAGGCGCGGCGCTCGCGGATCACGCGCCCGGTGAACGTCTGTTCCAGCGGCATCGGCGGCGTGCGCGACAGGGTTTCCATCGCCGCACCGCGCCATGCGCGCACCTGAACGAGCCCGTCGTTGCCGGCGACGATGATTCCCAGCTGGTCCGTCGAAAACAACCGCTCGCAGCTGTCGAGGATCTTGTCGAACACCGGCGCGGTGTCAGCCACCGAACTGCTGATCACCTGCAGCACTTCCGCAGTGGCGGTCTGCTGCTCGAGCGCCTCCCTGGTCTCGTTGAACAGGCGGACGTTCTCGATGGCAATCACGGCCTGGTCGGTGAACGTCGCGAGCAGGCCGATGTCCTTCTCGTCGAAGGCTCCCAGCTCCGGGCGCAGCACGACCAGCGCTCCGATCGCCTCGCCGCCGCGCAGCAGCGGAGCGTAAAGGCCGGAGCGGAAGCCATCGACCAGCCCCATCTGGCGCACCATCGGGTACTGCGCCGCGCCTTGCTCGAGGTCCGGCAGGTGGATCATGCGCCTGTCCTCGATGCAGGCCCCGACCGCGCTTTCCCGGTCGATCGGCCGCGACCTGCCGGTCAGCTTGCCGTTGCTGGCGTGGGCACGGTACTGGTCCCCTTCGGCCAGGAAGAGCACGACGCGGGTGCCGCGCAGCAGGTTGCCGCAGTTGCTGACGATGGCGTCGAACACGGGCTGGGCGTCGGTCATCGAGGTGCCCAGAACACGCAGGACCGCCGCCGTCGCGGTCTGTCGTTCGAGGCTCTGCCTGGTCTCGTTGAACAGCCGCGCGTTCTGGATCGCGATTACCGCCTGGTCGGCGAAGGTGCGCAGCAGCGCGATCTCCTTCTCGCTGAACGGCTGGACGACGTCGCGGCCGACGAAGATCGCGCCGATGCCGCGGTCCTCCCAGATCATCGGCGCGAAGATCAGCGAGCGGATCCCGGTGACCCGGCAGCCCTGCTTGACGTACTGCGGCACTTCGGGGTCGCCCTCGACGTCCGCGTAGTGCATGACACGGCGCTCGAGAATCGCGCTGCCGGATCCCGAGGCACGGCTCAGCGGCAGCGGAAAGATGGCCTCGAAGCTTGCCCGGTTCGGCCCGGCGTAGGCGCCGAGATGGACGGCACCGTCCTCGCCGACCAGGTTGATGCCCGTGTCCAGCCCGCCGAACAGCCGGCCGCAGCTCGCCAGGATGCGGTCGAAGACGGGCTGCGTGTCGGCCACCGAACCGCTGATCACGCTCAGCACCTCGGCCGAGGCGCTCTGCTGCTCGAGCGCCTCGCGGGTCTCGCTGAACAGGCGTGCGTTCTCGATGGCAATCGCCGCCTGGTCGGCGAACGTCGTCACCAGCTCGATCTGCCGGTCGGTGAAGGCGCGCACTTCCTGGCGCCAGACGACGATCACGCCCACCACGTCGTCGCCGCGCAGCATCGGCACGCCGAGCATCGTCCGGTAGCCGCCGAGGCGCTGCGACTCGGCCCGCTGGTAATCGGGATCGGCCAGCGCATCGAGGATCTGCACCGGCCGCCGTTCGAGCACGACGCGGCCGACCAGGAAGCCTCGCTCTGGCCGTACCGGTATGCCGGCGATGTGAGCCTCGAACTCGGGCGTCGCGCCATGCGCCACCGCGAGGCGGAACACACTGCCCTCGGGACGGAAGACGAAGCCGTGGCTGGCGTCGCACAGCCGGCTGGCGTTCTCGACGACGGTCTTCAGCACCCGCTGCAGGTCGAAAGTCGACTGGTTGATGACCTTCAGCACGCCGGCGATCGCCGTCTGCTGCTGCAGCGCCTCGTTGGTCTCGTGGAACAGCCGGGCGTTCTGGATCGCGATCGTCGCCTGGTCGGCGAAGGTCTTCAGCAGCGCGAGTTCCGGGTCGGCAAACGGCCTTGGCGGCTGGCGGACGACGAGCAGCGAGCCGATGCCGCGCCCCTCCCACAGCATCGGGGCGTAGGCGATCGAAAAGTCCCCCGTCTGCTCGGCGACCTGCCGCGCGCCCTTCGGCACGCCTTCAGCAGCGAGCACGGTCGGGTAGTGCAGGACGCGGCGTTCGCGAATGGAACGTCCCGACGGCGTCTTCTCCACCGGCGCGGGCAGCGTCTGCTCGACGATGTGCCGCGACGGTCCCTGGTACTGGCCGATGCGCAGCTGCCCGGCGTCATCGACGAGCAGGACCGCCCTTTCGTCGGCGGCGAACAGGCGGTGGCAGCTGTCGAGGATCTTGTCGAACACCGGCGCGGTGTCGACCACCGAACTGCTGATGGCGCCGAGGACCTCGGCCGTAGCGGTCTGCCGCTCCAGAAGTTCGTGCGTCTCGTTGAACAGCCGGGCGTTTTCCAGCGCGCTGCCCATGCTGGCGGCAATCGTAGTGAGCAGCCGCACTTCGGTCTCGCCAAACGCGTTCTCGCGCTCGTGGTTTTCCAGGTTGATCGAGCCGAGAACGCGGTCGCCGACGATGACGGGGGCGCAGACGACGCTGAGTGCTCGGTCCGTGCCTTCGATCGCTCTCATGCCGAGCTCATCCATCTCGGCCGGTGAATTGGCGACGACCAGTTCGCGGCCGTCGATCACGCGCTCCACCCACTCGCCGGGCTTCACCGTATAGGGCTGGAGGTGCAGGCGCACGCCGTGCTCATAGGCGTACAAGGGGTGACCCGTGCGTGCCGGTGCGTCCCACCACCAGATTCCGAGATCGCCGGTCTCGAAGACCTCTCGCAGCCTGCCGCCGACGAGATCGACGATTCCCTGGAAGCTCTTCCCCTCGGCGATGCCCTGCTGGATGCTGTTGATCAGCGCCAGTTCGTCGTCGCGCTGTTCGAGCTGTGCCGTCCGGTCTGCCAGCTTCGCCTCGAGCTCCGCAATTCGGCGCGCGCCGGCCAGCGCCGCCGCGGCCCGCGATGCGAGCGTCGCCAGGCGGTCGCGGTCGGTGTCGTCGAAGCGTCCGAGAACGCCCTCGATGTCGGCGTAGATGAAGCCGAGGAGCTCGCGCCGCGCCAGCAGCGGCACGACCAGGCAGGACCGCTGCTTCGGCAGCGGCGCTCCGGCGGGCCCGTGGCGCAGGCGCGCGGCGCGCGTCCGGCGGGCCTCATCCAGCCAGGGTGTGACGGCCTTCAAGAGCGCGGTCGCGTTCTCGCCCGGCGGCAGGCGCTTGCCGGCCAGCACCGAACGGTCGGGGTGGTCCAGCACCAGCAGCACGCGCTGGGCACCGGAAAGCGCCGCCGCCTCGTCGATCAGCAGCTGATGCAAGGCCGAGGCGCTCGGCTGCGCGCCCAGGCGTAAGCCGAGGTCGGCCTGCCGCAGTCCGCGGTTCACGTGGGCCCTGCTGGCCGGACGACGCGCCGCAGGACGTCGGCCGCTTGATCGCTTGCTCGCCATGGCTGGCTATCCCGTCAGGCTGCGCCGCGGAACCGGCAGGCGATGGTACACAGGACACGGGTCCATGCGCGAGGATCGGTGCACAACTTCGCGGCTAGGAACAAACCGCAGCGGGCACGGCGGACGTCGAGGCGCGGGGCATGCGCGGACATGCTTCTTCCGCACTGCGTCACGGTCGATCGGATGCTGTGCCTCGTGTATCCTGACGACTCGCTTCGTTACACCGACGCGGGAGAGTGCCGCAGCGAAGTTCGCTGCGGCCGCCGAAGGCGCAACTCACCCGTAATCGCTCAGGTCACAGAACCGCGTCGGGCGGCGGCGACTCTGGAGAGACCGGATCCGTGGATCCGGCGCCGAAGGGGCTCAGAACTCTCAGGCAAAAGGACAGAGGGGTGCAGGTTGGCAGACGCCGGCCTGCGCCCCTTTTTCTTTTGGTGCCCGACAGATGCTCAAGAGAACGCCCCTGTACGACACCCATGTGGCCGCCGGCGCGCGGATGGTCGACTTCGGCGGCTGGGAGATGCCGGTCCACTACGGCTCGCAGATCGAGGAGCACCATGCGGTGCGCCGCCACGCCGGCATGTTCGACGTCTCGCACATGCGCACGGTCGACATCGAGGGCGCGGCCAGCCGCGCCTTCCTGCGCCACCTGATCGCCAACGACGTCGCCAAACTGGCGCCGGGCAAGGCGCTGTACTCCTGCATGCTGCGCCCCGACGGCGGGGTGCTCGACGACCTGATCGTCTACTGGCTGGGCGGCGAGCGCTATCGCGCGGTGGTCAACGCCGCCACCGCCGAGAAGGACCTCGACTGGATGCACCGGGTCGCGCACGACGAGCGCTACCCGGTGTCGATGCTGCCGCGCCGCGAGCTGGCGATGGTCGCCGTGCAGGGGCCGAAGGCGCGGGCGCTGCTGACCGAAGTGCTCGAGGGCATGGACTGGGAGGCAGGGGCGACGGTCGAGGAGCTCAAGCCGTTCACCGCCACGCTGGTCGACGAGTTCTTCATCGCCCGCACCGGCTACACCGGAGAGGACGGCTGCGAGGTCGTGCTGCCGGCCGACGAGGTGGCCGATCTGTGGAAGCGGCTGCATGCCGCCGGGGTGACGCCGTGCGGCCTCGGCGCGCGCGACACGCTGCGGCTCGAGGCCGGCATGAACCTGTACGGGCAGGACATGGACGAGACCGTGTCGCCGCTCGAGTCCGGCCTGGCCTGGACGGTCGACCTGAAGGAGCCGCGCGACTTCATCGGCCGGGGCGCGCTGGAAAGCCAGCAGGCCGCCGGCAGCCTGCGCCAGCTGCTCGGCCTGAAGATGACCGAGCGCGGCGTCCTGCGCCCGCACCAGAAGGCGAGGACCGCGCAGGGCGAGGGCGAGATCACCAGCGGCACCTTCTCGCCGACCCTGGGCTGCTCGATCGCGCTGGCCCGCCTGCCGGCCGGTGTGGTGGCCGGCGACTCCGTCGAGGTCGACCTGCGCGGCAGGCCGGTGGCGGCGCAGGTCGTGAAGTTCCCGTTCGTGCGCAACGGCAAGGCCCTGGTTTAGTCATTGGTGATCCGTTGCCCGTGCCTCGGGCTTCGCGCCGGCCAACGGACCATGCTCGATCGATCACGTCTTTCCCGGAGGAGTCCCGATGTCGATGCCCGCTGATCTGAAGTACACCGAGTCGCACGAATGGGTCCGCCGCGAGGCCGACGGCACGCTCGCCGTCGGCATCAGCGAGTTCGCCCAGGAAGCGCTCGGCGACATGGTGTTCGTCGAACTGCCGGAGGTCGGCCGCTCGCTCGCCAAGGGCGAGGCCTGCGCGGTGGTCGAGTCGGTCAAGGCCGCCTCGGACGTCTACGCGCCGGTGGCCGGCGAGGTAACGGCGGTGAATTCGGCGCTGACCGAGAAGCCGGAACTGATCAACACCAGCGCCTTCGAGGCGTGGATCTTCAAGCTGAAGCCGGCCAACGCCGCCGACGTCGACGCGCTGCTCGATGCGGCCGCCTACCAGGCCAACGTCGACGCGCAGAAGTGACGCTGCGCCCGGCGCAACGTCGTCCCGGCGCAGGCCGGGATCCAGTCATTCGATTGAGAAATTGGGCCCCGGCCTTCGCCGGGGCGACGCACGACAAGCAAGGATCGCCAGGATGAACGACAGACTGCCGCAGGTGCCGCTGGCCACGCTCGAGGGGCACGACGAGTTCGTCGCCCGCCACATAGGGCCGAGCGACGGGGAGGTCGGCGAGATGCTGGCCGCGACCGGCCACGACTCGCTGGAGGCGATGGTCGACGCGATCGTGCCGGCGTCGATCAGGCTCGGCGCGCCGCTGGCGCTGCCGGTCGCGCTGAGCGAGCACGAGGCGCTGGTGCGGCTCAAGGCAATCGCCGAGAAGAACAAGGTGTTCCGGAGCTTCATCGGCATGGGCTACTACGGCACGCGCACGCCGAATGTCGTCCTGCGCAACGTGCTGGAGAACCCGGCCTGGTACACCGCCTACACGCCTTACCAGGCCGAGATCTCGCAGGGCCGGATGGAGGCGCTGCTGAACTTCCAGACCATGGTCTGCGACCTGACGGCGATGCAGATCGCCAACGCGTCGCTGCTCGACGAGGGCACGGCGGCGGCGGAGGCGATGACGCTGGCCAAGCGCTCCTGCAAGAGCCGATCGAACCTCTTCTTCGTCTCCGCCGACTGCCACCCGCAGACGATTGCCGTGGTGCGCACGCGCGCCGAGCCGCTCGGCATCGAGGTGCAGGTCGGCGACGACGCGGCGGCGGCCGCGGCCGATGCCTTCGGCGTGCTGCTGCAGTACCCGGCCAGCACCGGCGACGTGCGCGACTACAGGGCGATCGTCGAGGCGGCGCACGCGCGCGGTGCTCTGGTCACGGTGGCCGCCGACCTGCTGGCGCTGGTGCTGCTGGCGCCGCCGGGCGAGTGGGGCGCCGACATCGTGGTGGGCAGCAGCCAGCGCTTCGGCGTGCCGTTCGGCTTCGGCGGCCCGCACGCGGCGTTCCTCGCCTGCGGCGACGCCTTCAGGCGCTCGATGCCCGGGCGGCTGATCGGCGTGTCGGTCGACGCGCAGGGCGCGCCGGCCTACCGCCTGACGCTGCAGACGCGCGAGCAGCACATCCGCCGCGAGAAGGCGACCTCCAACATCTGCACCGCCCAGGTGCTGCTGGCGGTGATGGCCGCGATGTACGCCGTCTACCACGGGCCGCAGGGGCTGCAGCGGATCGCCCGGCGCGTGCACCGCCTGGCGGCGATCCTCGCCGCCGGCCTGCGGCAGGCGGGGCTCACGGTCTCCGAGCGCTTCTTCGACACGATCGTCGTGCGCGGCGTCGACGCAGCGAAGGTGCACGAGGCGGCGAGGGCGCAACACGCCAACCTGCGCGACCTCGGCGCCGAGGCAGTCGGCATCTCGCTCGACGAGACCAGCACGCGCGCCGAGGTCGAACTGCTGTGGCGGATCCTCGGCGTGCAGGCCAACGTCAACGAGCTCGACGCGGTGGTCGGCGACTGCTTGCCGCCGTCGCTGGCGCGGACCTCGGAGTACCTGGCGCACCCGGTGTTCAACACCCACCACTCCGAGCACGAGCTGCTGCGCTACCTGCGCGCGCTGTCGGACAAGGACCTCGCGCTCGACCGCACGATGATCCCGCTCGGCTCGTGCACGATGAAGCTGAACGCCACCGCCGAGATGATCCCGGTGACCTGGCCGCAGTTCGCGCACGTGCATCCGTACGCGCCGGCGGAGCAGGCCGAGGGCTACCTGCAGATGCTCGGCGAGCTGGAAAGATGGCTGGCCGAATGCACCGGCTACGACGCGGTCAGCCTGCAGCCGAACGCCGGCAGCCAGGGCGAGTACGCCGGCCTGCTGGCGATCCGTGCCTACCACCGCGCGCGCGGCGAGACGCAGCGCGACGTCTGCCTGATCCCGGAGTCGGCGCACGGCACCAACCCGGCCAGCGCGCACATGTGCGGAATGCAGGTCGTGGTGGTCAAGTGCGACGAGCGCGGCAACGTCGACCTCGCCGACCTGCAGGCCAAGGCCGCGCAGCACTCGGACCGGCTGGCCGCGCTGATGGTCACCTATCCGTCGACGCACGGCGTGTTCGAGGAGGCGATCCGCGAGATCTGCGAGGTCGTCCACGCGCACGGCGGGCAGGTCTACACCGACGGCGCCAACCTCAATGCGCTGGTCGGCCTGGCCAAGCCCGGCAAGTTCGGCTCCGACGTCTCGCATTTGAACCTGCACAAGACCTTCTGCATCCCGCACGGCGGCGGCGGGCCGGGCGTCGGGCCGGTGGCGGTGCGCGCGCACCTGGCGCCGTACCTGCCCGGGCGGCTCGGCGGCGACGGCGAAGTGGGCATGGTCGCCGCGGCGCCTTTCGGCAGCGCCGGCATCGCCTGCATCTCGTGGATGTACATGACGATGATGGGCGCGGCGGGGCTGACCCGCGCCAGCGAGGTGGCGCTGCTCGCCGCCAACTACGTGGCGAAGCGGCTGGCGCCGCACTACCCGGTGCTGTACAGCGGCCGCAACGGCCTGGTGGCGCACGAGTGCATCCTCGACCTGCGCCCGCTGAAGGACACGAGCGGCATCACCGCCGAGGACGTCGCGAAGAGGCTGATGGACTACGGCTTCCACGCGCCGACGCTGAGCTTCCCGGTGCCGGGCACGCTGATGGTCGAGCCGACCGAGTCGGAGAGCAAGGCCGAGCTGGACCGCTTCATCGACGCGATGGTGGCGATCCGCGAGGAGATCCGCGCGGTCGAGGAAGGGCGGATGGACCGCGACGACAACCCGCTGAAGAACGCGCCGCACACGGCGGCGATGGTGACGGCGGAGAACTGGGCGCACGACTACTCGCGCGAGCTGGCGGCCTTCCCGGTCGCGTCGCTGAAGCGGCAGAAGTACTGGCCGCCGGTGGCGCGGGTGGACAACGTCTACGGCGATCGCCACGTGATGTGCTCGTGCATTCCGATGAGCGCTTACGCCGCGGAGCAGGCGGCGCCGGCACACTAGCGGCGCTTCGACGCCGATCGTCGTGCGACCGGCATGACGGCCATCGATCCGTCGATTCCCGCGGCGCCGGCTGCGCGTCCGTGGCTCGCCCGCCTGCAGCCAGGCCTGTTCGGCATCGCCCTCGGCCTGCTCGGCCTGGCCGGTGCGTGGCTGCGGATGCGGCCGCTGATTGGCGAGACTGCCCGCATCGCCTTCTCGGCGCTGCTGGCGGCAGGCACGGCGGTGCTGGTGCTCTTGTCCGTGCTGTGGATCGGCAAGGCCGTGCGGCACTTCGAGGTGGTGCGCCGGGAGTGGGCACACCCGGTGCAGGGTCCGCTGCTGGCGCTGCTGCCGGTGTCGACGCTGCTCGCGGTCACGCTGCTGGCGCCGTTCGAGGGCGACGGTCGGATCGTTGCCACGGTCGTGGTGCTGGCCGCGCTGGCGATGCAGCTCGCCATCGCCTGGGAAGTCGTGGCGCTGCTGTCCACCGGCCGGATGCCGGCCGACCTGGTCACGCCGGCGCTGTACCTGCCGATCGTTCCCGGCGGCATGGTCGGCGGCATGGCGCTCGTCGCCGTCGGCTTTCCCGGCTGGGCCGGCCTGCTGTTCGGCATCGGCATCGGCGGCTGGGCGTTGCTGGAGGTGCGCATCCTGCACCAGCTGTTCGCCGGCCCCCTGCCTGCGCCGATCCGGCCGACGATCGGCATCGAACTGGCACCGGCCTCGATCAGCACGCTGGCGGCGGCGGCGCTGTGGCCGCAGCTGCCGGCCGATGCGCTGATGATCTGCCTGGGCGTGGCCTGCGGGCCGATCATCGCGGTGCTCACGCGCTGGCGCTGGTGGACCGACGTGCCGTTCTCGGTGGGCTTCTGGTCGTTCTCGTTCCCGAGTGCGGCCTTTGCCGCGGCGGTGGTCGAAGCGGTGCGGCGGGGCGGCTGGCCGACCTGGGTCGCCTGGACCGCGGTGACGGTGGCCAGCGCGGTCATCGGCTTCCTTGCGCTGCGCACGCTGTGGCTGCTCGTCCGCGGCCGACTGCTGCCGCCGGCTTGATGCCGCCGCCGCACGCCGGCGTCCTGTTGATGACGGCTCACCGCGAACGATGCTGAAGCTGGTGGTTGCGATTGCCCTCGTCGCACTTGTGGCGCTGCTGCTCGCCGGCTGTGTCGAGCGGATGTTCTTCTACCCGGACTCGGTGCAGTACAGCCGGCCGGAGCAGTACGCCCTTGCGCACGAGGACGTCTTCATCGCCGCCGCCGACGGCTCGCGCCTGCACGGCTGGTGGCTGCCGGCCAGGGGTACGGCGCTCGGCAGCGTGCTGCACCTGCACGGCAACGCCGCCAACGTGAGCGGCCACCTGCCGCTGGTGGCCTGGCTGCCGGGCGCCGGCTTCAACGTGCTGATGCTCGACTACCGCGGCTTCGGCCGCTCGCAGGGCAGGCCGACGCTCGATGGCGTGGTCGACGATGCGGCGGCGGCGCTGCGCTACCTGCGCACCCGGCCGGGCGTCGACGGCGAGCGGCTGATCGTGCTCGGCCAGAGCCTGGGCGGCGCCACCGCGCTGCGCCTGCTGGCGCGCGACGCCGCCGGCGTGCGGCTGGCGGTGATCGAGGCGGCTTTCGCCAGCTACCGCGGCATCGCGCGCGACGCGGCGATGCAGTCGGTGGTGCTGGCGCCGCTGGTGCCGGTGGCCGCGCCGGCGCTGCCGCCGGCGAAGGACGACCCGGTGTCGGCGCTGCCGGCGGTGCCCGTGCCGCTGCTGCTCGTGCACGGCACCGACGACGAAGTGATCCCGTTCAGGCACGGCGAGCAGCTGGCGGCGGCTGCGCCGCCGGGCACGGCGTTCATCCGCGTCGACGGCGCCCGCCACATGGAGTCGCTCACCCGCGCCGACGTGCAGCGGCGGGTGCTCGAGGCGATGGTCGCTGCCGTTCGCTGAGGCGCGGCCGGCGCGCTTCGCACCGCAATTGCCGCGCTCCGTCCGCCCGCAAGGCGTTTTAGTAACTATTTAGGAGCGCGGCCGGCCGTGCCTGCCTAGACTCGCGCCATCACGAATCGATGGCGACCGGCGCCTGCGCCGGCTGGCGAAACCATGTCTTACCGGGTCTGGTGGCTGATCGCATTCTGGGCGCTTGGCGTTGGCATCGCGATCGAACTGCGCTCGGCCGACGGCGCCGGCAAGGGCACGCCGCAGGCGACCGCCCGGGTCGCGCCGGCGCCGGTCGCCGCACAGCCCGCCGCGATGCGACGCGGCTAGGTTCCCCGGTGGTGCGCAGCGGCGTGCACGGCGACGCCGCGGATGAGATGCTGCGCCGATGGCGGTCAGCGTCTTCGACCTGTTCAAGATCGGCATCGGCCCGTCCTCGTCGCACACGGTCGGGCCGATGCGCGCGGCACGGCTGTTCGCCGCACGGCTGCAGCACGACGGCCAGCTGCAGCGGGTGGCGCGCGTGGTGGCCGAGCTGTACGGCTCGCTCGGCGCCACCGGAAAGGGGCACGGCACCGACAAGGCGGTGCTGCTGGGGCTGCAAGGCGAGGAGCCCGACAGCGTCGACGTCGAGGACATCGACGCGCGACTGGCGGCGATCCGCGCCGACGGCGAACTGCGCCTGCTCGGCGCGCACCGGATCGCCTTCGACGTCCGTGGCGACCTGCTCTTCTACCGCAAGCTGACGCTCGACGGCGCGCCGCTGGCGCACGCCAACGGCATGCGCTTCGTCGCCTACGACGGCGGCGGGCGGCCGATCGCCGCCCGCGTCTATTACTCCGTGGGCGGAGGCTTCGTCGTCTCCAGCGAGCTGATGGCCGACGGCGCGGCACAGAGGCGGATCGCGCCGGACACCACCGTGCTGCGCTACCCGTTTCACACCGGCGAGCAACTGCTCGAGATCACGCAGCGGGAGGGGTGCTCGATCGCCGAGGTCATGCGCGCCAACGAGCGGCACTGGCGCTCGGATGCCGAGATCGACGCCGGCCTGCTGGCGATCTGGCGGGCGATGCAGGACTGTGTCGCCCGCGGCCTGCGCCGCGAAGGCGAACTGCCCGGAGGCTTTCGGGTAAAGCGCCGCGCGCCGGCGTTGCACCGGAGGCTGACGTCGAACCCCGAGGCCGCGCTGCGCGACCCGCTGGCCGTGCTCGACTGGGTCAACCTGTATGCGCTGGCGGTGAACGAGGAGAACGCCGCCGGCGGCCGCGTGGTGACGGCGCCGACCAACGGCGCCGCCGGCATCGTGCCGGCGGTGCTGCACTACTACACCCGCTTCGTCCATGGATCGAACGAGCAGGGCGTGCTCGGCTTCCTGCTCACCGCGGCGGCGATCGGCATCCTGTACAAGGAGAACGCGTCGATCTCGGGCGCCGAGGTCGGCTGCCAGGGCGAGGTCGGCGTCGCCTGCTCGATGGCCGCCGCGGGCCTTGCCGCCGTGCTCGGCGGCACGCCGGCGCAGGTGGAGAACGCCGCCGAGATTGGCATGGAACACCACCTCGGCCTGACCTGCGACCCGGTCGGCGGGCTGGTGCAGATCCCGTGCATCGAGCGCAACGCGATCGCCAGCGTCAAGGCAATCAACGCCGCCCGCATGGCGCTGGCCGGCGACGGCACCCACTACGTGTCGCTCGACCAGGTGATCAAGACGATGCGGGAGACGGGCGCCGACATGAAGACCAAGTACAAGGAGACGGCGCGCGGCGGGCTGGCGGTGAACGTGGTCGAGTGCTGAGCAGCGCCGAGCGGGTCGGCCCGGGTGAACGGGTCCGCAAGATACCGCGCGGGGGCGTCCGACCGTCACTCGCTGCTGCAGGTCGGGACACGACGCCGGCCGATCGCTCGTGCCGATCGTGGCGATCGGTCCGCGTCGCGGCAGAGGCCGTCGTTCGCCAACGGTTGCAGATGCCCGGCCTCGGCCATGAACTGCCAGTTGCGTTCACCGCCTGCTCGACCGCTGCAAGCTGCTTGCCGCCGTTTTGCCTCGACGCACCGTCGGCCGAGCGCAACTGGTAGCCGCCTTTAGAGCTCGTCGCAAGCAGACGCGTGAATCCCCAAGCGCCGGCGTCGCTTCCTGCGGCCACCCGCGGCCCGATGCGGCCATCTACCTCAAAGGAAACCGGGCAAGATGCCAGCCACGGGTGTTGCCGCGGCTACGTCGCCCGGCGTCGGTCAAGTACGCTTTGCGCCAACCTTCCGTCCAAGCGGCTCAACACGAAGCGCCGTGCCGGGATATGAAGGTGCCACAGTAGCTGCCGGTGATGGTGGAACCAACGGAGCCAACAATGAACGACGCTGCGCCCACACGTAGCCGATTGCTGGCGATTCTTGCCGCTGACGCAGCCGGCTACTCGCGCCTGATGTCAATGGATGACATCGGAACACTGGCTGCCCTCGACAGTGCGCGCGCGGTGTTCGGCCAGCATGTCGCCTCGCACGAAGGACACGTAATCGACATGGCGGGCGACTCCGTGCTGGCTGTGTTCGAGACGGCGACCGCTGCTGTAAAGGCGGCGCTGGCAATCCAGCGCCAACTGGCCGAAGCGACGGCGGCCGTCCCGGACGAGCGCCGCCTGCGCTTTCGCATCGGCATTCACGTCGGTGACGTGATCGAGAAGGCCGACGGCACTGTGTATGGCGACGGAGTCAACATCGCCGCACGACTGCAGAGCATCGCCGAGCCGGGCGGCGTGACCGTGTCGCAGGCGGTGCAGGGGATGGTCGCGCAGCGTGTCGATGCGCAGTTCGACGACATCGGCGAGCAGGTGGTGAAGAACATCGCGCACCCAGTGCGCGCGTTTGCGCTGCGGCATCGCGCGAGCGACAAAGCGACTCCGGAAACGTCAGCGCAAAGAGTGGTCGCGCCGCCTGCCCACTTGAGGCGGCCAACCTGGATGGTGGCTGCACTTGCAGGGACCGTTGTCATAGCGATCACCGTTGCGGTGATGGCCTGGCAGCCGTGGAATCCGGCCGGTACGACCGGCGCTTTGGTCGCAGGCAGTGCCGCTCCCTCCAAGGACGCCGCTTCCAGCAGCGCGTCGGTCGCGGTACTCCCGTTCGCCAACCTGAGCCCCGAGAAGGGCGACGAGTACTTCGCCGACGGGATCAGCGAGGAACTGCTCAACGTTTTGGCCAAGATCCCGGGGTTGCGGGTATCGGCGCGGACCGCGTCGTTCCAGTTCAAGGGCAAGGACACGTCGGCGCGCGAGATTGGTCGCCAGCTCAGTGTTGGCTACGTCGTCGAGGGCGGCGTGCGCAAAGCCGGCAGTCAGGTGCGCATCACCGCGCAACTCGTCAAGGTCGCCGACGGAGTCCAGGTCTGGTCCGAAACGTTCAACCGCGACCTCAAGGACATCTTCGCCGTGCAGCACGAGATCGCGGTGCGGGTCGCGCGCGTGCTGCAGCTCAGGATCCGCGACGGCGAGAAGTTTGCTGCGGGCGCGACCCGCAATCCGGCCGCATACGAGGCCTTCCTGCGTGGTCGCGAGACGTACAGAGGCGACGAGAAAAGTGCCCGGGAGGCGATGCGGCTGCTGCAGCAAGCAGTCGCTCTGGATCCGGATTTCGCGCTCGCGCATGGCAAGCTTGCCGAATTCCATGTCGGGATCGCGAACGCGGGCCTGGAGCCACGCGACCAGGCCTATCCGCTGGCGCGCGCGTCGGCCGAGCGCGCGCTGGCGCTCGACGAGCGCACGGTGCAGGCCCACCAGGCTCTGGCGGAATACGCCTTTCACTACGCCTGGGACTGGGACGAATCGGACCGGCATATGCGCCAGGCGCTGGCCATCGATCCAAATTACTACAGTGCCCTCACGCACTTGGCGAGTCACGAAATGGCGCGCGGTCGACTCGACTCCGCATTGGATGCCACCGGGAAGGCCGAGGAGCGCAATCCGCTGGTCGACACAACAGGAAGCCAGGAGGTCCTGATTCGCATGAGGCGCTACGACGAAGCGATCCGGCTC
>CP070661.1:2383978-2462623 GCA_020355165.1 Burkholderiales bacterium | reverse complement strand
GTCCTTGAAGTCGCCGATGTCGGGCACCTTCACCTCGAACGGGCCGCCGCCCGGCGCCGCCGCGGGTGCCGCAGCCGCTGCCGGCGCAGCGGCCGGCTTCGGCGCCGCAGCGGCGGCGGCCTCGGTCGCCGGTGCCGGTGCCGCTGTCGCCGCGCCAGCCGGCTCGAGCAGCAGCACGACGCTGCCCTCGGAGACCTTGTCGCCGAGCTTCACCCCCATCGCGCTCACCGTGCCGGCGTGCGACGACGGGATCTCCATCGACGCCTTGTCCGATTCCACCGTGATCAGCGACTGCTCCTTCGCTACCCGGTCGCCCGGCTTGACCAGGACCTCGATCACCTCGACGTCCTTGAAGTCGCCGATGTCGGGTACCTTGACTTCGATCTGGGCCATCTCGTCTCCGCGCTGTTCTGGTCGTTGAGGGCCTTCAGGCCGTCATCGGATTCGGCTTGTTCGCGTCGATGCCGTACTTGCGCATCGCCTCGGCCAGCTTCGCCGCCGGCACCATGCCTTCGTCGGCCAGCGCCCGCAGGCTCGCCAGCGCGACGAAGTGGCGGTCGACCTCGAAGAACTCGCGCAGCTTGGCGCGCGTGTCCGAGCGGCCGAAGCCATCGGTGCCGAGCACCCGGTAGTCGCGTCCCTTCGGCACGTAGGCGCGGATCTGCTCGGCGAACAGGCGCATGTAGTCGGTGGCGGCGACGATCGGCCCGGCGGTGCGCTCCAGCTGCTGCGTGACGTAGGCCTTGCGCGGCCTCTCGGTCGGGTGCAGCAGGTTCCAGCGCTCGGCCTCGATGCCGTCGCGGCGCAGCTCGGTGAAGCTGGTCACGCTCCACACGTCGCCGGAGATTCCCCAGTCCTTCTCCAGCAGCTCGGCGGCGGCGATCACCTCGCGCAGGATGGTGCCGCTGCCGAGCAGCTGCACGCGCGGGATGCTTGCCCCCATGCCGCTGCCGGCCGGGCCTTCGCGCAGCCGGTAGATGCCCTTGAGGATGCCCTCCTCCTGGCCTTTCTTCAGGCCGGGATGCGGGTAGTTCTCGTTCATCAGCGTGACGTAGTACCAGACGTTCTGCTGGTTCTCGATCATCCGCTTCAGGCCGTCCTGCAGAATGACCGCGACTTCGTGGGCGAAGGTCGGGTCGTAGCTGACGCAGTTGGGGATGGTGCCGGAGAACAGGTGCGAGTGGCCGTCCTGGTGCTGCAGGCCCTCGCCGTTCAGGGTCGTGCGGCCGGCCGTGCCGCCGAGCAGGAAGCCGCGTGCCTGCATGTCGCCGGCCAGCCAGGCCAGGTCGCCGACCCGCTGGAAACCGAACATCGAATAGAAGATGTAGAAGGGCACCATGATGCGGTTGTTGGTCGAGTACGACGTCGCCGCGGCGATCCAGTCGGCCATCGCGCCCGCCTCGTTGATCCCCTCCTCGAGGATCTGCCCGGCCTTGTCCTCGCGGTAGTACATCACCTGGTCACGGTCGACCGGTTCGTACAGCTGCCCCTGCTGGCTGAAGATGCCCATCTGGCGGAACATTCCCTCCATGCCGAAGGTGCGCGCCTCGTCGGGGATGATCGGCACCACCCGGCTGCCCAGGCCCTTGTCGCGCACCAGCTGGGTGAGGAAGCGGACGAACGCCTGCGTGGTCGAGATCTCGCGCCCCTCGGCGGTCGGCTCGAGGATGGCGTTGAAGGTCTCCAGCGGCGGCACCGCCAGCTTCTCGTCGGCCAGCCGCCGGCGCTGCGGCAGGAAGCCGCCGAGCGCACGGCGCCGCTCGAGCAGGTACTTCATCTCGTCGGAATTCGGCTCCGGCTTGTAGAAGGGGATCTCCGGCAGGCGATCGTCCGGGATCGGGATGCGGAAGCGGTCGCGGAACTCGCGCACCGCCTCGTCGTCGAGCTTTTTCAGCTGGTGCGTCGGGTTCTTGCCCTCGCCGATCTTGCCCATGCCGAAGCCCTTGACGGTCTTGGCCAGGATCACGGTCGGCTGCTTCTGGATCTTGGTCGCCGCCGCATAGGCGGCATAGATCTTGTGCGGATCGTGGCCGCCGCGGTTCAGCCGCCAGATGTCGTCGTCGGACATGCGCGAGACCATCTCCAGCAGGCGCGGGTCCTTGCCGAAGAAGTGCTTGCGCACGAAGGCGCCGTCGTTGGCCTTGTAGTTCTGGTACTCGCCGTCGACGGTGGTCTCCATCACGTGGCGCAGCGCGCCGTCGCGGTCGCGCGCCAGCAGCGGGTCCCAGTACGAGCCCCAGATCAGCTTGATGACGTTCCAGCCGGCGCCGCGGAAGCTGCCCTCGAGCTCCTGGATGATCTTGCCGTTGCCGCGCACCGGGCCGTCGAGCCGCTGCAGGTTGCAGTTGACGACGAAGATCAGGTTGTCGAGGTGCTCGCGCGCCGCCATTCCGATGGCGCCGAGCGACTCCGGCTCGTCCATCTCGCCGTCGCCGCAGAAGCACCACACCTTGCGTCCCGAGGTGTCGGCGATGCCGCGGTTGTGCAGGTACTTCAGGAAGCGCGCCTGGTAGATCGCCGCGATCGGCCCCAGCCCCATCGACACCGTCGGGAACTGCCAGAACTCCGGCATCAGCTTCGGATGCGGGTAGGAGGTGACGCCCTTGCCGTCGACGTCGCGGCGGAAGTTGCCGAGCTGCTCCTCGGTCAGCCGACCCTCGAGGTAGGCGCGGGCGTAGACGCCCGGCGCCGAGTGGCCCTGGATGTAGACCAGGTCGCCGCCGAACTCCGGCGTCGGCGCGCGCCAGAAGTGCATGAAGCCCACTTCCATCAGCGTGTTCACCGAGGCGTAGCTGGCGATGTGGCCGCCGAGGTCGCCCTCGCCGCGGTTGGCCTTCACCACCATCGCCATCGCGTTCCAGCGGATGTAGGAGCGGATCCGCTCCTCGAGCGTGGCGTCGCCCGGCGAGGGCTCCTCGAGGTGCGCCGGGATGGTGTTCAGGTAGGCGGTGTTGGCCGAGAACGGGATGTAGGCGCCCGACAGGCGCGCCTTCTCGACCAGCTTCTCGAGCAGGAAGTGCGCACGATGCCGGCCCTCGCGCTCGAGCACGACCTCGAGCGCGTCGAGCCATTCCTGCGTTTCCTGGGCGTCGGGGTCGTTGGCCGCCGGCAGCTGGATCGGGACTGCGGACATAGGTTGTCTCCTTCGATGTTCTGTGTGGCCCGACCGCGCCGAAGGCGCCGCGGGGGCGTGCTCGCGAAAGCGCGCAATCTAACCGCAGACCGGCCGCTTTTCAAATAACGCGATCTAATTTTGTTATGTGAAACTTCCGCCCCTGGGTGCAGCCTCGGCTGCCGGACCGATCTCGCCGGGGTGGCCCGGCCGCCGGCCGCGAATCGGCCCGACCGCCCGGTACCCGCAGAATAGTCACCTTAATATGGTCGATCCCGGGATGAAAGCCGCGTCAATGCGCCGGCCCATCACTTCGCATCCTTGAGCCGCAACCCTCCCCGCTCGCTGTCCGAGACCTTCGCCGCCCTGGCCGAGTCGCCGTCGCGCCGGCTGGGCCCGTGGCCTTACCTGCCGTTCGTGGTGACCGCGCTGGTCGCCGCGCTGCTGGCGGCGCTGATCGCCGCGATGGTGGTCGAGGACCGGCAGCTGCAGCGCGAGGCGCTGCAGCGCGACGTCGACTCGGCCGCCCAGCAGCTCAGCGCCCGGCTGGTGCTGGTCCGCGACGCGCTTTCGGTGATCGCGGTCGAGATGAGCACCGGCGCCGTCGACATCCGTCGCTTCGAGACACTGGCCAGCGAGATGATCGACAGCAAGCCCGAGCTCATGGCGCTGGCGCAGCTCGACGAGTCGGGCAACGCGCTGTCGCCGCCGGTGCTGAACTTCGTCTTCGGCCCGGGCTGGAATCCGGCGTCGATGCCGGAATTCCGCGCGCTGGCCGCCGAGGCGTCCGCTGCCGCGCAGACCCGCTTTGCGCTGCTCGATCCCGGGCTCGACGACGCCGCGCCGGTGGCGCTGCTGATCCCGGCGGCCGCCGGCGACCGGGCCCAGTCGCTGCTGGTCGCGCTGCTGTCGCTGCGCGAACTGCTGCGCACCGGGGTCACGCCGGAGATGCTCGAGCGCTACCGATTCACGCTGCAGCAGCAGGGCCGGCAGCTCGCTGCCAGCAGCGCGACGGCGCCGCCGGCCGGCGCTCCCGACTACGCCACGACGCTGACTGCGCTGCCCAGGGAGCTGAAGCTGCACGCCAGCGCGTTGCGCCGCCAGGCCGTGTTCCCCGCCGACGCGCTCGCCTGGGTGGCGGCCGTGCTGGCACTGGCGGTTGCCGCCGCCCTCGGCGCGCTGGCGCTGTACACCACGCGCCTGCACCGTATCGACCGCGCGCTGCTGGCCGAGACGGCACTGCGGCGGGCGATGGAGAACTCGCAGGCCACCGGCCTGGCCGTGCTCGACCCGCAGGGCGTGATCCGCTACGTCAATCGCGCGCTGGCGCAGACGACCGGCTTCGCCACCGAGGCACTGCTCGGCCGCGGCGCGCCCTTTCCGTTCTGGGCGCCCGACGCCAGCGCTGCCAACGAGCGGGCGCTGCGGCAGATACTGGAGGGGGTGGCGCCGGCCAGCGGCGTCGAGATGTCGCTGCAGACCGCCGCCGGAGCGCGCCTCGACGCGCACGTCTACGTGGCACCGCTGGTCGACGAGGGCAACCGCCAGATCGGCTGGATGACGTCGCTGACCGACGTCACCGAGCCGCGCCGGATCCGCACCGAGCTGGCCGAAGCGCACGAGCGCTTCGTGCGGGTGCTCGAATCGCTGGAGGCGGCGGTATCGGTGGTCGTCGTCGACCGCGGCAAGGCAGAGCTGCCGGCGCTGCTGTTCGGCAACCGCGCCTACGCCGAGGCGTTCGGGCCGGGCGCCGCCGGGCACGACCGCCTGCAGCAGGCGCTGCGCGGCCGCGACAGCGGCGAAGTGAACGATGCGACGACCGACCGCTGGTTCGACGTGCGAACGCGCGAGATCCGCTGGCCGGCGCACGGCGGCGACTACGGCGGCGACGTGGCGCGGCTGCAGATCGCCACCGACATCACGCTGCGCAAGGCCTCGGAGGAGATCACCCGCCAGCAGCAGGACAAGGTCCAGTTCACGGCGCGGCTGATGACGATGGGCGAGATGGCCTCGTCGCTGGCGCACGAGCTGAACCAGCCGTTGACCGCGATCGCCAACTACAGCGAGGGGGCGCTGGCGCGCCTGCAGCGCGGCGCCATGGCGCCGGAGGAGTTGCAGGCGGCGCTGGCCAAGACGGTGGCGCAGGCGCAGCGTGCCGGCGGCATCATCCGCCGCATCCGCGATTTCGTCAGGCGCTCCGAGCCGCGGCGCCGCGCCACGCCGGCCAGCCGCATCGTCGAGGACGCGATCGCCTTCGCCGAGATCGAGGCAGCCAAGCGGCGCCTGACGATCGTCGCCGACGTCGACCCGCAGCTTCCGCCGGTCGATGCCGACCCGATCCTGATCGAGCAGGTGCTGCTGAACCTGCTGAAGAACGCGATCGAATCGATGGAAGACGCCGTCGTGCCGCGCATCGACGTGACGGTGCGGCGCATCGGCGCCTCGACGGCGAGGTTCGCCGTGATCGACCGAGGCGCCGGCATCGCGCCCGAGCACCTGCCCAGCCTCTTCGCGCCTTTCTTCAGCACCAAGGCCGACGGCATGGGCATGGGGCTGAACATCTGCCGCTCGATCATCGAGTTCCACCACGGGCAGCTCGCCGTCGAGCGCAACCCCGAGCCCGCCGGCGGGACGGTGATGCACTTCACCCTGCCGCTGGCCCTTTCCGAACCGGCCGCCGAGGCCGCGGCCACCCCGATGGAGCATCCGCACCGATGAGTTCAACCGACCGCGACCAGCCGCTCGGCCTCGTCTATGTCGTCGACGACGACGAGGCCGTCCGCGACTCGCTGCACTTCCTGCTCGAGCCGGCCTACACGGTCGCCACCTTCGACAGTGCCGAGGCCTTTCTCGAGCGCTACGACCCGAAGGCAATCGCCTGCCTGATCCTCGACGTGCGCATGCCCGGCATGAGCGGCCTGCAGCTGCAGGAGGAACTGCTGGCGCGCGGCTCGCACCTGCCGGTGGTCTTCATCACCGGCCACGGCGACGTGCCGATGGCGGTGTCGACGATGAAGAAGGGCGCCACCGACTTCATCGAGAAGCCGTTCGAGCAGCAGGCCCTCAAGGCCCTGGTCGAGCGCATGCTCGAGCGGGCCCGCGAGGATGCGGCGCGGATCGAGCGCGAGCGGCTCAACACCTCGCTGCTCGCCCGCCTGACGCCGCGCGAGCAGCAGGTGCTCGAGCGGATCGTCGCCGGCCGGCTGAACAAGCAGATCGCCGACGACCTCGGCATCTCGATCAAGACGGTCGAGGCGCACCGCGCCAACATCATGGACAAACTGAACGCCGGCACGGTGGCCGACCTGATGCGGGTCGCGCTGGGCACCGGCGGCTAGGCCGAAGGGACGACGACGCGCGCCCGGCGATCGGCCTAGGCTTTGCCACGCAGTCGCGCCGCGGCCGCGCTGCTAACCTTGCCGGGCCGGCAGACGACCCCGACCATGCCTTTCGACGTCAAGACCAATCCGCTGCTCGAACCGGCGGGCCTGGCGCGCTTCGACATCATCACGCCGGAGCACATCACGCCGGCGATCGACACGCTGCTCGGGCAGTGCCGGGCAGCGGTCGCCCGGGTCACCGATCCGGCCGCGCCGGCCAGCTGGGAAACGGTCGTCGAGCCGCTCGACGACGCGCTCGACCGCCTCGGCCGCGCCTGGGGCGTGGTGGCGCACCTGAACGCGGTGGCCGATGCGCCGCCGCTGCGCGCGCAGTACAACGCCAACCTGCCCCGGCTGACGCAGTTCTGGACCGAGCTGGCGCAGAACGAGGCGCTGTACGGCAGGTACAAGGCGATCGCGGCGGGCGACGATTTCGCGCGGCTGGCGCCGGCGCGCCGCCGCGTGATCGACATCGAACTGCGCGACTTCCGCCTCGGCGGGGCCGAACTGCCGCAACCAGGCAAGGAGCGGCTGCGCGCGATCCGCGAGCGGCAGTCGCAGCTGTCGACGCGCTTCGCCGAGAACGTTCTCGACGCGACCAACGCCTTCGAGCTGCTGGTCGATGACGCCGGCAGGCTCGCCGGCGTGCCGGACGACACGCTGCAGATGCTGCGCGAGGCGGCGCAGGCCGAAGGCAAGCCCGGCTACAAGCTGACGCTGCGCGCGCCGAGCTACCTGCCCATCCTGCAGTACGCCGACGACCGCGCCCTGCGCGAGCAGCTGTTCCACGCCTACTCGACCCGTGCCTCCGAATTCGGCCGGCCGCAGTGGGACAACACGCAGCCGATCATCGAGCTGCTGCGGCTGCGCCGCGAGCAGGCCGAGCTGCTCGGCCATCGCGACTTCGCCGAGCTGTCGCTGGTGCCGAAGATGGCCGAGTCGCCGCAGCAGGTGCTCGACTTCCTGCGCGACCTGGCGCGCCGTGCGCGGCCGTTCGCCGAGCGGGACATGGCCGAGCTGAAGGAGTTCGCCGCCCGCGAGCTGAAGCTGCCCGACCTGCAGGCGTGGGACATCAGCTACGCCAGCGAAAAGCTGCGGCAGGCGCGCTACGCCTATTCCGAGCAGGAGCTGAAGGCCTACTTCCCGCAGCCGCGGGTGCTCGCCGGCCTGTTCAGGGTCGTCGAGACGCTGTTCTCGGTGGCGATCCGGCAGGACCGGGCGCCGGTGTGGCACCCCGACGTCAGCTTCCATCGCATCGAGTCGCCGGCCGGCGAGCCGATCGGCCAGTTCTACCTGGACCTGTACGCGCGCGCGCACAAGCAGGGCGGTGCCTGGCACGGCGATGCGCGCGCCCGTCGTCGCGCCAAGGGAGAGCTGCAGACGCCGGTGTCGTTCCTGACCTGCAACTTCTCGCCGCCGTCGGGCGGCCGGCCGGCGCTGTTCACGCACGACGAGGTGCTGACGCTGTTCCACGAGTTCGGCCATGGCCTGCACCACATGCTGTCGCGGGTCGACGAGGCCTCGGTGTCCGGCATCCGCGGCGTCGAGTGGGATGCGGTCGAGCTGCCGAGCCAGTTCATCGAGAACTTCTGCTGGCAGTGGGAGGCCCTGCAGCTGCTGACCGCGCATGTCGACAGCGGCGAGCGGCTTCCGCGCGCGCTGTTCGAGCGGATGATCGCGGCGCGGAACTTCCAGAGCGGCCTGTTCATGCTGCGCCAGGTCGAGTTCGGGCTGTTCGACATGCTGGCGCACACGGCACTCGACCCGGCGAAAACCGACGCCGCGGCGCTGCTGCGGCTGATGGAGGAGGTGCGGCGCGAGGTGGCGGTGGTCACGCAGCCGCCGTACCAGCGCATGCCGTGGACCTTCACCCACGTGTTCGCCGGCGGCTACGCCTCCGGCTACTACAGCTACAAGTGGGCCGAGGTGCTGTCCGCCGACGCCTACGCCGCGTTCGAGGAGACCGGCGACACGCTCGATCCGGGCCTCGGCCGGCGTTTCCTCGACGAAGTCCTGGCCACCGGCGGCAGCCGGCCGGCGATGGACTCTTTCGTCGCTTTCCGCGGCCGCAAGCCGTCGATCGACGCGCTGCTGCGCCATCACGGCATGAACGCCTGACCATCGCAGGATCCGCCATGAACAAGCTGCACACGCTTGCCCTGATCGCTCTGCTCGCCGCTGCCGCGGCCGGACCGGCTGCGGCCCAGTACCGCTGGGTCGACGCCGACGGCCGGGTCAATTACGGCGACAGGCCGCCGCCCGACGCCAAGGATGTGCGCTCGCTCGGCACGACGCGGCCGCCGCCGGCCGCGCCGGCCAGCGCCCTGCCGTTCGAGCTGCGGCGGGCGATCGAGCGCGCCCCGGTGGTGCTGTACACGGCGCCGGACTGCCAGCCGTGCGCGCCGGCCGCGGCGCTGCTGCGCGAGCGCGGCGTGCCCTATGCCGAGCGCACGGTCACCACCAACGAGGATCTGCAGGAGTTCCGTCGCATGACCGGCGGCCTGCGGCTGCCGCACGTCACCGTCGGCAACGTATCGCAGAACGGCTTCAGCCAGGAGATCTGGCAGTCCCTGCTCGACGCCGCCGGCTACCCGAAGGGATCGATGCTGCCGCGCAGCTACCAGTGGGCGGCGCCGCAGCCGCTGGCGCCGGCCAAGACCGAACCACGGGCGGGCGACGCGACTGCCGCGGCTGCCGCGCCGGCAGAGAAGGTGGCGCGCTAGGCGGCCGCCGTGACGCTGTCGGTCGCGACCTGGAACGTCAATTCGCTGAAGGTGCGGCTGCCGCACCTGCTCGACTGGCTGGCGCAGCACGCCGTCGACGTCGTCTGCCTGCAGGAAACCAAGCTCACCGACGACAAGTTCCCGGTCACCCGCCTGCAGGAGGCCGGCTACCAGTGCGTCTTCGCCGGCCAGAAGACCTACAACGGCGTGGCGATCCTGCTGCGCCAGGCCCGCGGCGCCGCGGCGACCGAGGTGCAGGTCAACCTGCCGAACTTCGACGACGAGCAGAAGCGCCTGATCGCGGTGACGCTCGACGGCCTGCGCGTCGTCAACGGCTACTTTCCCAACGGCCAGGCGGTCGGTTCGGACAAGTTCGAGTACAAGCTGAACTGGCTGGCGGCACTGACCGACTGGCTGCGCGGCGAGCTGTCGCGGCACGAGCAGCTGCTGCTCGCCGGCGACTTCAACATCGCCCCGGAGCCGCGCGACGTGCACGACCCGGCACTGTGGGAAGGCCAGGTGCTGTTTTCCGAGCCCGAGCGTGCCGCCTTCCGCGCCCTGCTCGCGCTGGGTCTGCAGGACGGCTTCCGCCTGTTCGAGCAGCCAGCGCGCAGCTACACGTGGTGGGATTACCGCAACCTCGCCTTCCGCCGCAAAATGGGGCTGCGCATCGATCACATCCTGCTGTCGAACGCCGCCGCGGCGCGCTGCGCCGCCTGCGTGATCGACCTGGAGCCGCGCCGCCGCGAGCAGCCGAGCGACCACGCGCCGGTGATCGCCACCCTGCGCTGAGCCGGCGCCTGCCTGGCTTCAGTCCAGGGGGTGCGGAGTCAGCACGAAGTCCCTGCCGCGCATGTGACAGGCGGAACACAACGGCACCCCGTTGGCCTGCGCCACCACGTTGCCGCCGGCCGAGGCGCCGAGGATCTCGTACCAGTACCAGCCCTTGCCGCCATCGCTGGCGGCCGCCGTCTTCACCGACACCGCCCACCCCGTCAGCTTGCCGTTGCTGTCCTGGAACTCCTTCACTGCGGCCGAGCCCTTGGGGTGCGCCGCCGCCTTGGCACCCATCGACTTGTCCAGCACCGGGTTCAGATGGGTCAGCACCAGCCCCTGGTGCGGCCCCATCGAGCGGTGCGGCGCCGACTCCTTGGGCCACTGCCGGTAGCTGCCTGCCTGCAGCCACTTCAGCAGGGCGCCACTTTCGGTCGGCGGGGTGTCGGCCGCCTGTGCCGTCGCTGCCGGCGTCGTCAGCGACAGGGCCAGGCCGACGAGCGCGGCGGCGAGCACGAAACGATTGCGCTGCATCGGAGTCTCCTTGGTTGTTGTCGGCCGCCGTGCCGGTCGGTCACCGGCGGGCGCCGCCGTCACGGGCGGCACCGAATGATGTCGGCTTTCCAACCGCTTCGCCACCATGCCGCACGCGGCCGCGCCACCCCGGGCCGGCCGCAGCGCCGCTGGACCGCCGGCGCCGACCGTGGTAAAAACAAACACTCGTTTGGTAAATCGACGGTGACATGCCCGCCCTGCGCGCGCCCCGCGCCGACAACCGCCTGCCGCGGATCCTCGATGCCGCGGCGCGGCTGTTCGGCGGCCAGGGCTTCCAGGGCACGTCGGTGCGCGACATCGTCCGCGCCGTCGACATGCTGCCGGGTTCGCTGTACTACCACTTCGCCACCAAGGACGAGCTGCTGGCCGCCGTCTACGCCGAGGGCGTGCGCCGGATCTCCGCCCGCGTGCGCGCCGCGATCGGCAGGCTGGCCGATCCCTGGCAGCGGCTGGAGGCGGCCTGCGTCGCGCACCTGCAGGCGATCCTGAAGGACGACGACTACGCGCAGGTCGTCATCCGCGTGCGGCCCGGCGACGCGCCGGCAGCGCAGCCGCGCCTGGTCGCCCTGCGCGACGAGTACGAGGCCCTGTTCGCCGAGCTGGTGGCGCACCTGCCGCTGCCGCGCGGCACCGACCGGCGCACGCTGCGGCTGATGCTGCTGGGCAGCCTGAACTGGTCGCAGACCTGGTACCAGCCCGGCCGCGACTCGCCGCAGACGATCGCGCGGCGCTTCGTGGCGCTGCTGCAGCAACCCCTGAACCCGAAGGAGCGGTGATGGACATCCGACCCAAGGTGCTGATCACCAAGATCGGCTTCGACGGCCACGACCGCGGCAGTCGCATCGTCGCCGCCGGCCTGCGCGACGCCGGCATGGAGGTCATCTACACGCCGCCATGGCAGGAGATCGCCACGGTGGTGAAGCTGGCCACCGAGGAGGACGTCGACGTCATCGGCATCTCGTCGCTGGCCACCGACCACCTGATCGTGCCCAAGCTGATCGACGCGCTGCGCGAGGCGGGGCTGTCCGACACCGCGGTGGTCGTCGGCGGCATCGTGCCCGACGAGGACGAGCAGATGCTGCTCGACGCCGGCGTGGCGCGCGTGTTCCACCCCGGAGCCACGATGGCCGAGATCGCCGCCTTCATCGCCGGCATCACGCCCGCCATCCGCGCCAGGCGGATGACCGCCTGAGGAGGCAGCCATGAACAAACCCGTCGACGAGCGCCTGCTCGCCGCCACCGACGCCGAGGCACAGTGGCGGCGGGAATATGCCGAGCAGATCGGCACCGAGCGGCCGGTGGCGAACCGCTCCGGCGTCGGCATCGCGCCGCTGTACACGCGCGGCGACTGGGACGCCGCGGCACGCGAGGCCGACCTCGGCTATCCCGGACAGCCGCCGTACACGCGCGGCATCTACGCCACCATGCACCGCGGCCGCACCTGGACGCAGCGGCAGCTGATCGGCCTGGGAACGCCGGCCGACTACAACGCGCGGCTGCTGGCCATCCTGGCCCAGGGCGGCAACGCCGTGTCGCTGATCCCGTGCAACTCGGTCTACCGCGGCGTCGACATGGACGAATCGCACTTCGAGCTGCTCGGCACCTGCGGCACCGTGATCAACACCGCCGACGACATGGACCGGGCGCTGCACGACGTCGATCTGGCGAAGACCTCGTGCGCCATGAACGACCCGTCGCCGTTCACGCTGCTGGCCTTCATGCTGGCGGTGGCGAAGCGGCGCGGCACGCCGTGGCACGGCATCACCGGCACCTCGAACCAGAGCGACTACCTGAGCCACTACGTGGCCAACCACATGTTCTTCCGCATCGCCCTGCCCGGGGCGCGGCGGATCCTCGGCGACCACATCGACTTCTGCAACCGCTTCGTGCCGAAGTGGAACCCGATGTCGGTGGTCGGTCAGCACACGCAGCAGGCCGGCGCGACGCCGGCCGAGTCGATGGCCTTCACGCTTTCGGCCGCGATCCAGAACGCGCGCGACTGCATCGCCCGCGGCATGGACCCGGACGCCTTCCTGCCGCGCTTCACCTTCTTCTTCGACATCTCGATCTCGTTCTTCGAGGAGGTCGCCAAGTTCCGCGCCGGCCGCCGCATCTGGGCCCGCCTGGCCAGGGAGCAGCTCGGCGCGAAGGAGCCGCGCTCGTGGCGCTTCAAGTTCCACGGCCAGACCTCGGGGGTGGATCTCACCCGGCAGCAGCCGCTGAACAACATCGCCCGGGTGGCGGTGCAGGCGATGGCCGGCATCTTCGGCGGCCTGCAGTCGTTGCACACCGACGCCTTCGACGAGGCGCTGTCCACCCCGACCGAGTACGGCGCCCGCATCGCCATCGCGACGCAGAACATCCTGCGCGAGGAAGCGCATCTGACCGACGTGATCGACCCCCTCGGCGGCAGCTTCTACGTCGAGCGGCTGACCGACCAGATGGAGGCCGAGATCCTGCGGGTGATGAAGATCGTCGAGGATGCCGGCGGCATGTACGCGGCGGTCGAGGCCGGCCTGGTGCAGAAGATGATCGGCGAGTCGGCGCTGCGCTTCCAGCACAAGGTCGAGTCCGGCGAACAGACGGTGGTCGGCGTCAACGCCTACCGCGTCGAGGAGGAGCGCGGCGCGCGGCAACCGCTGCAGCGACCGGACCCGGCGGCGATGCGCGCGCATCTCGAGGCGTTCAAGGCGTTCAAGGCCGCCCGCCCGGCCGCCGCCGTGAGCAAAGCGCTCGACGAGCTCGCGCGCTCGGCGAACGATCCGGCGATCAACATCTTCGGCAAGGTCGTCGAGGCCGCCGAGGCCGGCTGCACGCACGGCGAGATCTGCGCCACGCTGCGGCGCGAACTCGGCTTCGGCCACGTGCAGGCGATGGTGTGAGCAGCACGGTGGCACCACCCGGCGCAACGACCGGCACCGCCGTCGTCCCGGCGCAGGCCGGGACCCGATCTTGCGGCGGCAAAGCCGGGCCTCGGCCTTCGCCGCAGCGACCAGGCGGCAGACCGTCGGATCTGCGGGCGCCGGCGAGGCGATGAACGCCCCCGGCCACCCCTTGCTCGACCCGCTGCTGGCCGGCGACCGCCGCGCCATCGCGCGCGCGATCAGCGCGATCGAGAACGGCGCGCTCGGCAGCGAGGCGATCGCCGCCGGCGCGGCGGCGCGCGCGGGCCGCGCCCACGTCGTCGGCATCACCGGCGCGCCCGGCGCCGGCAAGTCGACCCTGGTCAACGCGCTGCTCGGCGAACTGCTGCGCCGCGGCCGGCGCATCGGCGTGGTCGCCGTCGACCCGTCGAGCCCGCTGACCGGCGGCGCCGTGCTCGGCGACCGCGTGCGCATGGGCGAGCACGGCGCCGACGAGCGGGTGTTCATCCGCTCGATCGCCTCGCGCGGGCACCTCGGCGGCGTTTCGCGCACCACGCGGCAGATCGTCGACGTGCTCGACGCCGCCGGCTTCGACACGGTGATCGTCGAGACCGTCGGCGCCGGCCAGTCCGAGGTCGAGATCATCGAGATCGCCGACACGCGGGTGGTCGTCTGCCCGCCCGGGCTCGGCGACGAGGTGCAGGCGATCAAGGCCGGCATCCTCGAGATCGCCGACCTGCTGGTGGTCAACAAGGCCGACCTGGCGGCGGCCGAGACCACGGCGCGCGAACTGAAGGAGATGCTGCGCCTGCGCGCGGCCGGCCGCGCCGAGGTGGCGGTGATGAAGACCGTCGCCACGCGCGGCGACGGCGTCGCCGAACTCGCCGACCGCATCGACGCCCACGCGACCTCGGGCGGCATCGGCTCGCGCCTGGCGGGCCGGCGCCGGCCGCCGCCGGACGAGGTCGCGGCGGTTGATCGGGCGATCCTGTCGCGACGATCGGTGCGCCGCTTCCTGCCGCGCCCGGTAGCGAAGGAGACGGTCGAGCGGATCCTCGACGTCGCACGCCACGCGCCCAGCAGCACCAACACCCAGCCGTGGCGCGTGCACGTGCTGGCCGGCGCAGCGAAGGAGCGCCTGTGCCGCGCCGTAGCGTCCGCCTACGACGCCGGCGAGCAGGCGCCCGGGCACCGCTACTACCCGCAGCAGTGGTTCGAGCCGTACCTGTCGCGCCGCCGACGGCTCGGCTGGGACCTGTACGCGCTGCTCGGCATCGGCCGCGGCGACAAGGCGGCAATGCACGCGCAGCACCGGCGCAACTTCCTGTTCTTCGACGCGCCGGTCGGGCTGATCTTCACCATCGACCGGCGGCTGGAGCGCGGCAGCCTGCTCGACTACGGCATGTTCCTGCAGAACATCATGATCGCCGCGCGGGCGCGCGGCCTCGACACCTGCCCGCAGGCGTCGTGGACCGAGTTTCCGCAGGTGATCGCCCGCGCGCTGGCGCTGCCGGACAGCGAGGCGGTCGTCTGCGGCATGGCGCTGGGCTATGCCGACGCCGGGGCGGCGGAAGGAAGGCTGGTGCCGGCGCGCGAGCCGGTCGACCGCTTCGTCACGCTCGCCGGCTTCGACTGACCGCGATGGAAAGCAAGGCCAGGGCGCAGCAGCGGGTGGCCGCACTGGCGGCGAAGGACCGCTTCGCGCAGGCGATCGGAGTCAGGTTCGTCGACGGCGGCGCCGGCCATGCCAGGGTCGCGATGACCGTCGGCGAGCAGCACCTGAACTTCAGCGGCAGCTGCCACGGCGGCGCGATCTTCGCCTTCGCCGACGCCGCCTTCGGCCTGGCGTCGAACTCGCACGGCGCCATTGCCGCCGGCATCGACGCACACATCACCTACCAGTGCGCGGCCGCTCTCGGCGACGAACTGACCGCGACCGCGGTCGAGGTCTCGCGCTCGCGCAAGCTGGCCGTGTATCGGATCGACGTGACGCGCGCCGACGGCACGGTGATCTCCAGCTTCACCGGCACGGTCTACGTCACGGCCCGCCACCACGACGGCGATGCGGCCTGACCCTGTCCGCCGCGGCAGGCGGCGGCATCAGTCGCTGCGCGGCGGGGCGAGCGCCAGCCGGCGCTCCATCTGCTCGGCCAGCGCCCGCAGGCCGCTGGCCGGGCGGATCATCACCTCGATCTCGACGATGCGACCGTCGGCGTCGAAGCGGATCAGGTCGACGCCCTTCAGCTGCCGGTCGCCGACCCGCGCGCTGAACTCCAGCGCGACGTCCATCCCGTCGGCCGAGGTGAACTGGCGCTGGTAGGCGAAGTCGCTGAACACGCCGGCGACGGTGCGCAGGATCCGCGTCACCATCGTCGCGCCCTCGTACGGCCTGAACGCCGCCGGCGAGCGGAACACGGCCTCGGCGTGCAGCAACGCCGGCAGTGCGCCGAGATCGCTGGCCTCGACCATCTGGTGCCACCGGCGCAGCGAAGCCGCGATCGGCGGCGGCAGCGTTCGATTCATTCACCGTCCTCCTTTCGTCCTAGTCCGGCGACCGCCGGTGTGCGCGCACACTAGCGCGCCGGGCATAACCACCTCGCTCGATGCGTCGCCGCGGCGGCAGCGACCCCGACACCTCGACACGCAACGCGGCTTTCGCTTAGGCCGAACGCCGCATTGCCGCCGTCGGCGGTGGCGACGTACGTTGGCACGCATGAACGGCGCCGCAAGCCCAGGCGCGCCGGATCGAGTCAGGTGCGGCATGTGTCAACGTGACGGCACGGTGCTCAAAGCGACGGCCACGGCAGTGCTCCTGGCGCTGCAGTGGGCAGCCGCTCCTGCGGCAGCCTGGCAGGCTGCCGCCGCGCCGCTGGGCGCACAGTCCTTCAGCGCCGCCGCCGAATCGACCTGCCGCGGGGCCGGATGCAGTCACTCGCCGCAGCCGCGGCACCTTGTCTTCGGCAGCGCGACCGGCGTCGGCGCAACGCTGGTCGAGCTCGAGTCCAATGACCCGCCGGGACAGTACAGGCGCCCGCGGTACGCCCTCGGCGTGCGATCGCAGGCCCTCGAATCGGCGCTCGACTCGGTCGGCCTGGATGCGCACCGATGCCTGGCGCCGATGGTGCGGATGAACACCAAGCTGTCGGCCTCGCTGAACCTGTCCGGCACGCTCTGGATCTACCTGCGCTGCTCGCTGAACTGACCCTTCAGGCGTCGCGCACGTGCGCCAGCGCCTGCTGCGGCGACTCGTACACATGCGGCGCAATGCCGCGCCGGCGCAGCGCGCCACCGAGCTTGGCGCGCAGGAAGCCGGAGGTCGTGTAGCGCGACACCCCGTCGTAATAGCGCTCGACCAGCCCCTTGACCATCGCCGCATAGGCGTCCTCGACCTCCGGCGCCAGCTCGAAGTGGTCGTAGTTGACGATCGCGTAGACGCGGTGGCCGATCGACTGCAGGTGCGCGTCGACCTCGCCCTCGATGGCGTCGACGTCCGCCTGCGTGCGGACCCGCAGCCGCTCGAAGTTGATGAACATGATGTTCTGCTGGTCGTCGTAGGCGAAGCGCGACGACAGCGGGATCTCCAGCATCCGCTCGCGCAGGCCCATCGGCGGCTCGCCGAAGATCGCCTCCTCCATCAGCGCCGGCGTGCCGCGGATCACCGGCTCGAAGTCCATCCGGGCCAGGATGTCGCGCTCGACGTCGATGCCGGGCGCGATTTCGGTCAGTTCCAGCCCGTCGGGCGTCAGCCGGAACACGCAGCGCTCGGTCACGTAGAGCACGTTCTGGCCGCGCGCCATCGCGTACGGGCCGGAGAACGTGCGGTGCTCGACCTCGCGCACGAACTTGCGCGGGCCGACGTCGTTGTGCAGGACCAGCCTGCCGTCGGCCACCGCCACGCGCAGGTCGCCGGCCGTGAAGGTGCCGACGAAGACCACGCTCTTGGCCGACTGCGAGATGTTGATGAAGCCGCCGGCGCCGGCCAGCCGCGGCCCGAACTTGCTGACGTTCAGATTGCCCTGGCGGTCGGCCTGGGCCAGCCCGAGAAAGGCGAGATCCAGCCCGCCGCCGTCGTAGAAATCGAACTGGTAGGGCTGGTCGATGATCGCCTGCGTGTTCACCGCGGCGCCGAAGTTCAGTCCCGACGCCGGTATGCCGCCGACCACGCCGGGCTCGGCGGTCAGGGTCAGCAGGTCGATCACCTTCTCCTCGGCCGCCACCAGCGACACGCCCTCCGGCATGCCGATGCCGAGGTTGACCACGCTGTTGGCGCGCAATTCGAGCGCCGCCCGGCGGGCGATGATCTTGCGCTCGCTCATCGGCATCGCCGGCACCTGGCTCGCCGGAATGCGGATCTCGCCGGCGAACGCCGGGCTGTAGGGCTCGGCGAAGGTCTGGTGGTGGTACTCGGGCTTCTCTGCGACCACCACGCAGTCGACCAGCACGCCGGGGATCTTCACCTGGCGCGGGTTCAGCGAGCCGCGCTCGGCGATCCGTTCGACCTGCACGATGACGATGCCGCCGCTGTTGTGCGCCGCCATCGCGATGGCCAGCGCCTCGAGCGTCAGCGCCTCCTTTTCCATCGTGATGTTGCCGTCGACGTCGGCGGTCGTGCCGCGGACGATGCCGACGTCGATGTGGAACGACTTGTAGAACAGGTACTCCTCGCCGTCGACCTGCATCAGCCGCACCAGGTCCTCGGTGGTGCGCGCGTTCAGTTTGCCCCCGCCCTGCCGCGGGTCGACGAAGGTGCCGAGGCCGATCCTGGTGAGGTGACCGGGCTTGCCGGCCGCCGTGTCGCGGAACAGGTGCGTGATCACGCCCTGCGGCAGGTTGTAGGCCTCGATGCGGTTGGCGACCGCCAGCGCCTGCACGCGCGGCACCAGGCCCCAGTGACCGCCGATGACGCGCCGGATCAGTCCCTCGTGGCCGAGATGGTTGAGCCCGCGCTCCTTGCCGTCGCCCTGGCCGGCCGCGTAGACCAGCGTCAGGCCCTCGGGCCGACCGACGCCGTCCGGATCGGCGCCGCTGGATTCGACGAACCTCTGCTCGAGCGCGACGGCGATGTTCTCCGGGAAGCCGATGCCGACGAAGCCTCCGGTGGCGATCGTGTCGCCGTCCTGCACCAGCTGCACGGCCTCGCGCGCGCTGACGATCTTGCCCTTTTCGAAGGTGCGAAGCGCGGCCAGCAGTTCGCGGCCGTGGGTGCTCATCGCTGTCTCCTCCCGGGCCTGCCGGCCCCCTCTTCTAGAATGCCCGCCACTCTAACGAGAAGAGGATCGCCATGGAAATCAAGGACAACGTCTTCATCGTCACCGGCGGTGCCTCGGGACTGGGTGGTGCTACCTCGACGATGCTGGCGCGCCGGGGCGGCAAGGTGGTCATCGCCGACGTGCAGGCCGACAAGGGCGAGGCGCTGGCCAGGGAACTCGGTGGCGGCTGCCGCTTCATGAAGTGCGACGTCACCTCGGAGGCGGACGGCCAGGCGGTGGTGGCGGCGGCGACGGCGATCGGCCCGCTGCGCGGGCTGGTCAACTGCGCCGGCGTGGCCATCGGCGAGAAGACGGTCGGCAAGGACGGCCCGCACGCGCTGGCATCCTTCCAGCGGGTGGTCGGCATCAACCTGGTCGGCTCTTTCAACATGATCCGCCTGGCGGCCACCGCGATGAGCAAGCTGCCGGCCACCGACGAAGGCGAACGCGGGGTACTGATCAACACCGCCTCGGTGGCCGCCTTCGACGGCCAGGTCGGCCAGGCCGCCTACTCGGCCTCGAAGGGGGGCATCGTCGGCATGACGCTGCCGATCGCGCGCGACCTGTCGCGCAGCGGCATCCGCTGCGTGACCATCGCCCCCGGCATCTTCGAGACGCCGATGCTGCTCGGCATGCCGCCGGAGGTACAGGACTCGCTCGGCAAGCAGGTGCCGTTCCCGTCGCGCCTGGGCAAGCCGGCCGAATACGCCGACCTGGTCGCGGCGATCCTCGGCAACGTCATGCTCAACGGCGAGACGATCCGGCTGGACGGCGCCATCCGCCTGCAGCCGAAGTGACGCCTCCGTCCGAGCGCAGGAGGCGAAGCCTCGTGGCGATCGGAAACCAATTTGTCGTTCCCGCGAAAGCGGGGATCCAGCCGACGGCACTGCCGCCGTCATCCCGGTTGCGCACAGCGCAGACCGGGATCCACTGTCGAGGGACGTCCGGGCGCAGGAGGCGAAGCCTTGCGGTGACCGGCGACGGATGCGCCATCCCCGCGAAAGCGGGGATCCAGTCGACGACACTGCGGCCGTCATCCCGGTTGCGCGCAGCGCAGACCGGGATCCAGTTTCCTTCCGCGCGCCGCAAACAGCGAGCCTTGCCCGATGGTTGACACCCTGCCGCGGCGCCTGGCCGTGCTCGGCGCAACCCTGCTGCTGGCCGCCTGCGCCACCGCGCCGGATCGCCCTGCCGCGCCCGAAAGTGCGTCGGGCTTCCGCCTCGGCCCGCAGTCGGCGACCGCGACCCGCCAGATGGCGGCGGCGGCGCATCCGCTGGCCACGGAGGCGGGACTCGACATCCTGCGCGCCGGGGGATCGGCCGTCGACGCCGCGATCGCCATGCAGATGGTGCTGACGCTGGTCGAGCCGCAGAGCTCCGGCATCGGCGGCGGCGGCTTCCTGCTGCACTTCGATGGCGGGCGCGTGCAGGCCTTCGACGGCCGCGAGACCGCACCAGTGGCCGTCGACGAGAACCTGTTCATGGCCGGCGGCAAGCCGATGGCATTCGACGATGCCGTGGTCGGCGGCCGCTCGGTCGGGACGCCGGGCGTGCTGCGCATGCTGGAAATGGCGCACAGGCAGCACGGCAGGCTCGCCTGGGCGCAGCTGTTCGAACCGGCGATCCGGCTTGCCGACGGCGGCTTCCCCGTCTCGCCGCGGCTGCACGCGTTGCTCAAGGAGGAGAAGCATCTCGCCAGCGATCCGGCGGCACGCGCCTACTTCTACGGCGCCGACGGCACCGCGCGGCCGGTCGGCACGCTGCTGCGCAACCCGCAGCTGGCAGCGACGCTGCGCGCAGTCGCCTCGGGCGGCGCCGACGCCTTCTACCGAGGCGAGATCGCCGACGACATCGTCGGTGCGGCGCGCTCGCACGCCAATGCCGGCAGGCTGCAGGCGTCCGACCTCGCCTCCTACCAGGCGAAGGAACGAGTGCCGGTGTGCACCGACTACAAGCGCTGGCGCATCTGCGGCATGCCGCCGCCTTCTTCCGGCGGCGTCGCCGTGGCGCAGATGCTCGGCATCTTCGCCGTGCGCAACATCGCGGTCGTGCCGCCGGTCCAGATCGACGGCAGGATGCAGCCGCAGGCCGACGCGGTGCACCTGTTCAGCGAGGCAGGCCGGCTGGCCTTCGCCGACCGCAACCTGTACATCGCCGACCCGGACTTCATCCCGGTCGACTGGATCGCGCTGACCAATCGGCGCTATCTCGCCGATCGCGCCAGGCTGATCGGCGAGCGCAGCATGGGCCGCGCCCAACCCGGCGTGCCCGCCGGCTACACGGTGGCCTGGGCGGCGGACGAATCGCAGCGTGTCTCCACCTCGCACATCTCGGCGGTCGACGCCTTCGGCAACGCGGTGTCGATGACCACCTCGATCGAGCAGCCGTTCGGCGCCCGGCTGATGGTGCGCGGCTTCCTGCTCAACAACCAGCTGACCGACTTCTCGTTTGCGCCGACCGAGGCCGGCCGGCCGATCGGCAACCGCGTGCAGCCGGGCAAGCGCCCGCGCTCGTCGATGGCGCCGACGCTGGTCTTCGACCGTGCCAGCGCAGACCTGGTGGCCACGCTCGGCTCTCCCGGCGGCTCGCAGATCATCGGCTTCGTGACGAAGACGCTGGTCGCGCTGCTCGACTGGGACCTCGACATCCAGGAAGCGATCTCGCTGCCCAACTTCGGCAGCCGCAACGGTCCGACCGAGGTCGAGCAGGGCCGCGCCGGCCGCGGGCTGGTCGAGCAGTTGCAGGCGCGCGGCCACGACGTCAGGCAGATCCCCATGACCAGTGGCCTGCAGGGCATCGTCCGCGTCCGGCTGCCCGACGGGCGCCGCGCCTGGGCAGGCGGTGCCGATCCGCGCCGCGAAGGCGTTGCGCTCGGCGACTGAGCCGCCGCAGCCGTCTAAACTGCGCGCCGACTTCCCGCAAACGAGGAGACGAACCATGACGATCAAGATCGGCGACCGGCTGCCCGATGGCCAGCTGCAGGAATTCATCGACGTCGAGACCGAGGGCTGCTCGCTCGGCCCGAACACCTTCCAGGTGGCGGACCTGGTCAAGGGCAAGAAGATCGTGATATTCGGCCTGCCGGGCGCGTATACGCCGACCTGCTCGGCCAAGCACGTGCCGGGCTACGTGAGGCACTACGACGCGCTGAAGGCCACCGGCATCGACGAGGTCTGGTGCCTGTCGGTCAACGACGCCTTCGTGATGGGCGCGTGGGGTCGCGACCAGCAGGCGGTCGGCAAGGTGCGGATGATGGCCGACGGCTCGGCCGAGTACACGAAAAAGCTCGGCCTCGAGCTCGACCTGACCGCCCGCGGCATGGGCGTGCGCTGCCAGCGGTTCTCGATGCTGGTCGACGACGGCGTGGTGAAGAAGCTCAACGTCGAGGCGCCGGGCAAGTTCGAGGTCAGCGACGCCGAGACCATGCTCCGCCAGCACGGCTGAGGCACCGCCTGCCGGCGCCGAACGCCGCCTGCGGGCGGCGTCGCGCGCTTCAGTGCAGCCGCGACGCGGCCTGCCTCAGCCTCGCCAGCCGCTGGTTGACCTCGGCCGCATCGGCCGGGGCTGCGCTCAGCGACAGATAGGCGAGAAGATCGGCAACCGCCGCACGCGGACATTCGAGCCGCTCGTACAGCTGCGCGCGGTCGAGCCTCTCCTGCGCGGCGTCGGGCAGCAGCGCCACCAGCCGGTCGACCACCGCGAGCGCGGCCGGCCACTGCCGCGCCTGCCAGTGGATCGCCTTCAGGTTGCGCAGCAGGCGGGCCAGGATCTCCTGGTCCGTCGCGGCGCGCAGATAAGGCGCCAGCGGCGGGTCGGCCTCGCCCGGCAGTGTCGCCCGCAGCCGCTGGCGCAGGTCTTCGGTGGACAGGGTCGCGCCGCCGCCGAACACATCGATGAAGACCGTGCCGTCGTTGAGCCGCAGCCGGACGAGGAAGTGCCCGGGGAACGACACGCCCTGCAGTTTCAGCCCGGCCGCCTTGCCGAGTTCCATGTAAAGGATCGACAGCGTGACCGGGATGCCGCGCCGGCGCTCGATCACGCGGTGCAGGTAGCTGTTGCACACCGACTGGTAGTCGTCGCCGGCACCGGTGAAGCCGAGTTCGCCGAAGAAGAAGTGGTTGAGCAGCCGCAGGCGGGCGAAGGGCGACGCGTCCTGCGCCAGACGCACGCGCAGCCGCGCCGCCCAGCCTCGCACCTGCTCGAGCACCTGCTGCGGGCGGCAGTCGGGTTCGGCGTACAGCGGCACCTGCGCCGCCGCCGCAAGCAGCGACGACGGGCGATCGCCGTCGGGCGAGGCGGCCCGGGTTTCGGTGACCGTCATTGCGCGCCGGCCACGAAGTCGCGCGGCCGGAAGCCGAGCAGCAGCAGCACGGCCCCGTAGACCGCGGCGCCGCCACCGATCAAGGCGGCCAGCAGGGCAGCCCGCAACGGCCACTGCGCCTGCATCGCGGTCCAGTCGACCTGCCGGTTGGCCAGCCAGAGGACCGCCGCCAGCGCGGCGAGCGCGACGACCAGCTTGCCGATGAACTTGGCCCAGCCGGGCGACGGCACGTACAGGCCGCGCCGGCGCAATCCGCTGAACAGCATCGCCGCGTTGGCGAGCGCCCCGACGCTGACCGAAACCGCCAGCCCGGCGTGGGCGAGGACCGGCACCAGGAACAGGTTCGACGCCTGGGTGGCGAGCAGCGCGACGACGGCGATCTTCACCGGCGTGCGGATGTCCTGCCGGGCGTAGAAGCCGGGGGCGAGGATCTTCACCGCGATCAGGCCGAGCAGGCCGACCGCGTAGCCGATCAGCGCCAGCGCGGTCTGCGCCACGTCGTGCGCGGTGAAGCGTCCGCCCTGGAACAGCACCGCGATCGCCCCTTCAGCGAGCAGGCCGAGCCCCACGGCCGCCGGCGCGGCGACGAGCAGCGTCAGCCGCAGGCCCCAGTCGAGCAGCCGGCTGTAGTCCTCCTGCCGCCCTTCCGCGTTGGCCTTGGCCAGGCTGGGCAGCAGCACCGTGCCCAGCGCAACGCCGAGCAGCGCCGTCGGAAACTCCATCAGCCGGTCGGCGAAGGCCAGCCAGGTCACGCTGCCGACGACGAGGTGCGAGGCGATGTTGGTGTTGATGATGATCGACAGCTGCGCCACCGACACCGCGAAGAGCGCCGGCAGCATCAGCTTGAGGATCCGCCGCACGGCCGCATCGCGCATCGCCGCGCGCAGACCGCCCGGCCGCGGCAGCATTCCGATCGCCGCCAGTGCCGGCAGCTGGATCGCCAGCTGCAGCACGCCGCCGATCACCACGGCCACGGCCAGCGCCAGGATCGGCCGCGACAGCTGCGGTGCCAGCCACAGCGCACAGGCGATGAACGACAGGTTCAGCAGCACCGGGGTGGCCGCCGGCACCGCGAAGCGGCGGAAGGTGTTGAGCACGCCGGCCGACAGCGCCACCAGCGACATGAACAGGATGTAAGGGAACATCCAGCGCGTCATCAGCGCGGCGAGGTCGAAGGCGGCCGGGTCGCGCGCCAGCCCGGAGGCGATCAGCCACACCAGCACCGGTGCCGCGAGCACGCCGATCACCGAGGCGCCCAGCACGGCCCAGAACAGCGCGCTGGCCACGCGATCGACCAGCTGGCGGGTGCGGTCGTCGCCTTCGCGCGAACGGACCTCGGCCAGGATCGGCACGAAGGCCTGCTGGAAGGCGCCCTCGGCAAACAGCCGGCGCAGCAGGTTGGGCAGGCGGAAGGCGACGTTGAAGGCGTCCGTCTCGGCACTGGCACCGAAGACCCGCGAGATGATCAGGTCGCGGGCCAGCCCGGTGATGCGCGAGGCGAGCGTCAGGCCGGAGACGGTGGCGGCAGCGCGCAGCAGGTTCACGACGGTCCGATCGGCAAGCGGCTGCCGGGGTTCCGGCAAGCGCCGGATTTGGCCGGAAAGCGTTGGTTTGCTATAGTTTATGGCTTCGCGCCGGCCCTAGCGTCGATGAATGAGGGCAGCGGCGGCCCGCGCCGCCGGCGCCAGGGCTCGCGGCAACGCAAACCGCAACAGGTCAGGACGATGGCAAACAGCAAACAGGCCCGCAAGCGGGCCCGCCAGTCGAACGCACGCAACTCGCTCAAGTCGGCGCAGCGCTCGCGCGCGCGATCGGCGATCAAGTCGGTACGCAAGGCGATCGCCGGCGGCGATGCACAGGCGGCGCAGGCGGTCTTTCGCACGGCCACCCGCGTGATCGACTCGCTGGCCGACAAGAGGGTCGTGCACAAGAACAACGCGGCGCGCAACAAGAGCCGCCTGGCGGCGGCGATCAAGGCGATGGGCTGATCCGCCCGGCGCGGGCGCTTGGCCCGACCGAGGGCTCGGTGCCAGTTCCACTGCAGGCGCGGTCCCGCAACAGCGGGCCGCGCTTCGTCGTTTCTGGGCCCACGCCACGCGGCGCCGCTTGCCTCGGCCCGGCGTTTGCCCGATAAAGGAGAGTCCGCGGCCGCCGCGCCGCCCCCTTCCCCTGCCGCCCAGACGTCGATGACCCAGCCGACTTCCAAGATCCTGCTGATCAACGACGAGCCGTTGATCCTCAAGGAGTTCCTCAAGGGTCTGAATGCCGCCGCACGCGCGCTCGACAACCCGTTCGGCATCAGTTTCATCGGTGCGCTGACCGCCAAGGAAGGCCTGCAACTGATCGAGCGCGACGGCGACATCCAGGTCGTCATCGTCGACGACAAGCTGTACGCGGTGCAGGACGGCGGACGGCGGCAGGCCGCCCGCACCGGTGGCGCCAGGGAGGCGCCGCGCAGCCTGCAGGTGAGCGCGCTGAAGCTGGTGCAGAAGATCACCGCGCTGCGGCCCGAGCTGGACCTGTACATCCTGATCGAGAAGGAGAAGGAGGACCAGATCGTCGACGCGCTGTTCGCCGAGGCGGTCGACGGTTACTTCTACCGCGAGGAACGCGACCTGCGCGGCATGTATCGGATCCTGAACGCGCAGATCGCCGAGCGCGCGCGCACGCCGTTCTACGACGCCCTGCGCAGCTACGTGCTGGCGGCCAAGGACGCCTGGCACACGCCGGGCCACTCGAGCGGCGACTCGCTGCGCGGCAGCCCCTGGGTCAACGAGTTTCACGAGTTCATGGGCGAGCACGTGTTCGATGCCGACCTGTCGGTCTCGGTCAAGGCGCTCGACTCGCTGATGGAACCGACCGGCGTGATCGCCGAGTCACAGCAGATGGCGGCCAAGGCCTTCGGCGCGCGCAAGACCTTCTTCGCCACCAACGGCACCTCGACCGCCAACAAGGTGATCCTGCAGACGCTGATCGCGCCGGGCGAGAAGCTGCTGCTCGACCGCAACTGCCACAAGAGCGTGCATCACGGCGTGGTGCTGTCGGGCGCGCGGCCGGTGTACCTGGACTCGAGCGTCAACAAGAAGTTCGGGGTCTTCGGGCCGGTGCCGAAGGCGACCATCCTGAAGGCGATCGAAGACCATGCGGGCGCGCAGCTGCTGGTGCTGACCTCCTGCACCTACGACGGGCTCAGGTACGACCTGAAGCCGATCGTCGACGCGGCGCACGCCAGGAACATCAAGGTGCTGATCGACGAGGCGTGGTACTCGCACGCCCGCTTCCACCCCGACCTGCGGCCGACCGCGATGGAGGCCGGCGCCGACTACGCCACCCAGTCGGCGCACAAGACGCTGTCGGCGTTCTCGCAGGCGGCGTTCATCCACGTCAACGACGCCGGCTTCAAGGAACACCTGTTCCGCGAGAACTTCAACATGCATACGTCGACCAGCCCGATGTACAGCATGATCGCCAGCCTCGACGTGTCGCGCAAACAGGCGGTGATGGAAGGCTACAAGCTGCTCGAGCGCACGCTGATGCTGGCGACCGAGCTGCGCGAGCAGATCAACTCGACCGGCGCCTTCCGCGTGCTCGAACTCGACGACCTGCTGCCCGACGAGGTCAAGGGCGACGGCATCCGGCTGGACCCGACCAAGATCACCGTCGACATCTCCTCGTGCGGCATGACGGTCGACGAGCTGCAGCAGGAGCTGTACTCGCGCTTCAACATCACGGTCGAGAAGTCGACCTTCAACACGATCACCCTGCTGCTGACGATCGGCACCACCCGCTCGAAGTGCTCGCGCCTGTATGACGCGCTGATGCGCATCGCCCGCGCGCAGCGGGCGCCGCGGCGGCTGTACCGCACGCCCGACCTGCCGCCGTTCACCGAACTGCTCCACCTGCCGCGCGACGCCTACTACTGCGGCGGCGAGCTGGTGCCGCTGCTCGACGAGAACGACCAGCCGAACAGGCAGCTGATCGGCCGCATCTGCGCCGACCAGGTCGTGCCCTACCCGCCCGGTATCCCGGTGCTGGTGCCCGGGCAGCTGATCACCGACAACATCGTCGAGTACCTGATCCGCTACCTGCGCGTGCAGAACAAGGTCGAACTGCACGGCGTCGTCTACCAGGGCTATTTTCCGAGCATCCGCGTGCTGTCGGCAGCGGAAGAGAAGAAGATCGCGCCGCTGCACGAGACTGCGCCGGAGCGCCGGGCGGCCTGACGCCGCCGCTGCGGCCGAGGCCGTCGGCCGCTGTCGTGGCGCCCGCCCGGGCGCAGGCGCACCTATAATTCGCCAAACGCGGAACGACTCAGCTCGCAGCCGCGTTTTTTCTTTTCGGTGCCAACGGGAGCTCCGATGTCACACCTGATGAACACCTACGCCCGCCTGCCGGTCGCCTTCGCGCGCGGCAAGGGGGCGTGGCTGACGGACGAGGACGGCCGGGAGTACCTGGACGCGCTGGCAGGCATCGCCGTGAACGGGCTCGGCCACGCGCATCCGAAGCTGGTCGCGGCGCTGGCCGAGCAGGTCGGCCGCCTGATCCACGTCTCGAACATCTACCGCATCCCCGAGCAGGAGGCGCTGGCCGACCGCATCTGCGCGCTGACCGGGATGGACGAGGTGTTCTTCGCCAACTCCGGCTCCGAGGCCAACGAAGGGGCGCTGAAGCTGGTGCGCATGTACGGCCACAAGCGCGGCAACCCGCAGGCGCAGACGATCGTGATGGAGCACGCCTGGCACGGCCGCACGCTGGCCACGCTCGCCGCCACCGGCAGCGAGAAGGCGCGCAAGGGGTTCGATCCGCTGCCGTCGGGGTTCGTCCGCGTGCCGTACAACGACGTCGCCGCGGTCGAGGCGGCGGCGGCGGCCGATCCGCGGGTGCAGGCGGTGTGGCTCGAGGTGCTGCAGGGCGAAGGCGGCATCCGCGTCGCCGACGCCGAGTATCTGCGCGCGTTGCGCAGGCTGTGCGATGCGCGCGGCTGGCTGCTGATGGTCGACGAGGTCCAGTGCGGCATCGGCCGCACCGGCAAGTGGTTCGGCTACGAGTGGGCCGGCATCAGGCCCGACGTGATCACCCTTGCCAAGGGCCTGGGATCCGGCGTGCCGATCGGCGCCGTCGTCGCCGGCGGCCTCGCCACCGGCACCCTTGGCCCGGGCAGCCACGGCACCACCTTCGGCGGCGGCCCGCTGGCCTGCCGGGCCGCACTGGAAACGCTGCGCATCATCGAGGAGGAGAAGCTGCTGGCCAATGCAGCGCAGATGGGCCAGCGGATCCGCGACGGTTTCGCCGCCGCGCTGCGGGGCCTGGTTGGCGTGGTGGCGATCCGCGGCCAGGGGCTGATGATCGGCATCGAGCTGGACCGGCCCTGCGGCGACCTGGTCGGGCAGGCTCTCGAGAAGCGGCTGCTGATCAACGTGACGCAGGACCGCGTGATCCGCCTGCTGCCGCCGCTGGTCATCGACGCGCGCGAGGCCGACGAGATCGTCTCCCGGCTGGCGCCGCTGGTGCGCGCCTTCGTCGGTACGCCGGCGCAGCGCGCCGCCTGAACCCGATGCACAGGGCCACCATGGGCAGCGGGCCGATCCGCCACTTCCTGCGCTTCGACGACTTCTCGCGCGACGAGCTGCAACACGTGTTTGCGCGCGCCCGGCTCATCAAGGACCGCTTCAAGCGCTACGAGTTCTACCAGCCGCTGCGCGACCGCACGCTGGCGATGCTGTTCGAGAAGGCCAGCACGCGCACGCGCGTGAGCTTCGAAGCCGGCATGTACCAGATGGGCGGCTCGGTGATTCACATCACCACCGGCGACTCGCAGCTCGGCCGCGCCGAGCCGATCGAGGACACCGCGCGGGTGATCTCGCGGATGGTCGACCTCGTGATGATCCGCACCTTCGAGCAGGCCAGGCTCGAGCAGTTCGCCGCGCATTCGCGGGTGCCGGTGATCAACGGGCTGACCAACGAGTACCACCCGTGCCAGATCCTCGCCGACATCTTCACCTTCATCGAGCATCGCGGCCCGATCGCCGGCCGCACGGTGGCCTGGATCGGCGACGCCAACAACATGGCCTACACCTGGCTGCAGGCGGCGCAGCTGCTCGGCTTCCGCGTCAACGTCTCGACGCCGCCCGGCTACGGCCTCGATGCGAAGTTCGCCCCGGCCGGCCCGCACCTGGCGGTGTTCGAGTCGCCGCTGCAGGCCGCGCGCGGCGCCGATCTGGTGACCACCGACGTCTGGACCAGCATGGGCTTCGAGGCGGAGAACGAGCAGCGCCGGCGGGCGTTCGCCGACTGGCGGGTCGATGACCGGGTGATGGCCGCGGCGAAGGCCGATGCGCTGTTCATGCACTGCCTGCCGGCGCACCGCGGCGAGGAAGTCACCAACGAGGTCATCGAGGGCCCGCAGTCGGTGGTGTGGGACGAGGCCGAGAATCGATTGCACGCGCAGAAGGCGCTGATGGAATACCTGCTGCTCGGCCGCGACGTGACGTAGGAGGCACCCGCCATGCTCGACCACATGACCTTCCGCGTGCGCGACCTGGCCGCAACGAGATCGTTCTACGAAAGTGCGCTGGCACCGCTCGGCTACAGGGTCGGCTACGAAGGCGAGCACGACGGCGCGCGCATGCTCGGCCTCGAGCACGACGGCCGGTTCGACACCTGGTTCGTCGAGGCACCGGCCGATCCCTCCGGACCGACGCACCTCGCCTGGCAGGCGGCCACGCGCGCCGCGGTCGACGCCTTCTACCAGGCCGCCCTGGACCACGGCGGCCGCGACAACGGCCCGCCCGGGCTGCGCCCGCACTATCACGCGAACTATTACGGCGCCTTCGCCTTCGACCCGGACGGCAACAATGTCGAAGCCGTCTGTCATTCTCCCGAGTGACTTCGCCCTCTCGGTGCCGGCTGATGCGCGCAGCGCATGAAGCCCGCGCAACCGGCGGCCGGCCAGGCGCGACCGGTCATGTCGAACCCCGCCTCACGGCTGCCGCCGATCCAGGCCGCTCGCCTGCGGCCGCTCGGGGAGATGGGCAACAGCCGCTGACCGCCGATGAAGGAGTTGCCGGACGCAGCCGCGGGCGGCTGCTCATCGCGCGCGGCGGCGCGGCGCTCCACTAGGGGCCGGCGAACGCCTGGCGCGCCGCGTGTGCGCCCCGGGCCTCCGCATGGGTCCCGCAGGCGCGCTCTTATACTTCGCGCCTGCACCGGTTCGTCGGGCCGGCGCAGCGCTCGATCCCGCCCGGGCTGAGCCGCGGCGGTGACCTTCCCGACTTTGCTCCTTCCGGGCCTCGGCGCCCGGGCAAGACCCATGGCCACCATCCTCCAGCACCTCCCCGTCGGCGAAAAGGTCGGCATCGCGTTCTCGGGCGGACTCGACACCAGCGCCGCGCTGCTGTGGATGCGCCAGAAAGGCGCGATTCCGTACGCCTACACCGCCAACCTCGGCCAGCCCGACGAATCCGACTACGAGTCGATCCCGCGCCGTGCGATGGAGTACGGCGCCGAGAACGCCCGCCTGGTCGACTGCCGCTCGCAGCTGGTGGCCGAGGGCATCTCGGCCCTGCAATGCGGCGCCTTCCACATCTCGACCGCCGGCGCCACCTACTTCAACACGACGCCGATCGGCCGCGCCGTGACGGGGACCATGCTGGTGGCGGCGATGAAGGAGGACGACGTCCACATCTGGGGCGACGGCAGCACCTTCAAGGGCAACGACATCGAGCGCTTCTACCGCTACGGCCTGCTCGCCAACCCGGCGCTGCGCATCTACAAGCCGTGGCTCGACCAGGCGTTCATCGACGAGCTCGGCGGCCGCGCCGAGATGTCGGCCTTCATGACCGCCGCCGGCTTCGCCTACCGGATGAGCGCGGAGAAGGCCTACTCGACCGACTCGAACCTGCTCGGCGCCACGCACGAGGCCAAGGACCTCGAGCAACTCGACTCGGGCATCCGCATCGTGCAGCCGATCATGGGCGTGGCCTTCTGGCGCGACGACGTGGCGGTGAAGCGCGAGGAAGTGACGGTCCGCTTCGACGAGGGCCTGCCGGTGGCGCTCAATGGCACCGAGTACGCCAACCCGGTCGAGCTGATGCTGGAGGCCAACCGCATCGGCGGCCGGCACGGCCTCGGCATGTGCGACCAGATCGAGAACCGCATCATCGAGGCGAAGAGCCGCGGCATCTACGAGGCGCCCGGCATGGCGCTGCTGTTCATCGCCTACGAGCGACTCGTCACCGGCATCCACAACGAGGACACGATCGAGCAGTACCGCGACAACGGCCGCAAGCTCGGCCGGCTGCTGTACCAGGGCCGCTGGTTCGACCCGCAGGCGATCATGCTGCGCGAAAGCGCGCAGCGCTGGGTGGCACGCGCGATCAGCGGCGAGGTGACCCTCGAACTGCGGCGCGGCAACGACTACTCGATCCTGAACACCACTTCGCCGAACCTCACCTACAAGCCCGAGCGGCTGACGATGGAAAAGGGCGAGGCATTCTTCACGCCGCACGACCGCATCGGCCAGCTGACGATGCGCAACCTCGACATCACCGACACGCGCGAAAAGCTGGTCGTCTACTCGAAGGCCGGGCTGCTGTCGACCGGCGCCGGCACCTCGATGCTGCGCATCGGCGGCGATGACAAGGACCAGTAGGCGGGCCGTCGCCCCCTGAGCGCGGGCGGCATATCGAGCCAGCCCCGGTTTCGCAGCGAGCCGAGGCGAGGAACAGATCCGTGCCGGCCGGCCACTGCGGCGGCAGGGCCGGACCTCGCTTGCAGAGCGGCGCTTGCCAACCCCGAAGCGGCGCTTCGAGCTGTCGCGGTCGATGTGCTGCTTCCGACTGCTTTGCCGTCCACAGGTGTTGGCGGGGCAGCAGCCTAAGTCGACCTGCAGCGGAAGTGGCTAGCAGCAAGTTGAGCCACCGGAAAGCGGCCGCTCAACGCTCGGCGTCAGCCGCCCTCGCTTGCTGGTGCCGGCTGCACGACATCATTGAACAACGCCTACTTCCTCGCGACGACTTGTCCAAGAGCAATCCGCCCCTCCTGAAGATTCCGCCCTTGATTGTGCGCCATCGCCTGAAAGTCGGCCCCCAGTAACACGTGGAATCCAAGCGGAGGGAACCCTTCTTTTCGGATTCTTTCGGCCAGCGACACAAACCACGCGCGCGCGGCTTCCGTAGTGTCCGACCAATCGGTCACCGTGAATCCGGCTTCCACGAGAAGCCTTCGCAGCTCGTCGGGATGCACGAGGAAGCTGGTATCCGGCGTGCGCGCCCACGGCACGGGAAAGAGGACCGGGCCGGACGGACCGGCAAGTACGTCGTAGATGGCAAGCGTGCCACCCGGCTTCAGAACCCGGTGCATCTCTTTATACAGCCGAGCCTTGTCTGGGATGTTCATTGCCACGTGCTCCGTCCAGACGACGTCGAATTCCTGATCATCGAATGGAAGCTCGGTGGCGTCGCCCTGCCGATAGTCAGCTAGGTGCGCGAGACCGATCCTGGCGGATAGCATTGCAGCAGCGCGGCAGTATTCGTCCGTGAGGTCGATGCCGGTGACGCGGCAACCGAATTCCTTGGCAAGACAACGCGAGGTTCCGCCAACGCCACAACCGACATCGAGTACTCGCTTCGTCGCATCAAGCCCCGCAGCCCGGGCAAGCTCGAGTGTCGCTGCCCGCCCCCGGATATGAAATTCGTCGATGGGTGCGAGATCTTCGGGCGTGAGGCGGTTCACGTCCTTGCCCGCGCTTTCCAGTGCCGCCAGGATGACGTCTCCCAAGTCCGAACGGGTGTAGTGCGTCTGGACTGCTTCATTGACACGACTTCGCATAGACACGATCCTCCCTGGATCTGCATTGCCAAAGTATCAGACAGGCGGTGCCGGATAGGAAGCGCACGCGGAAGACGCCGGTGGCCGAAAGCCCCCACGTTCTCACATTTCCGCCCCTCTCACCGCGCTGGACCCAAGGCCTAGACGAGGTCGGCCGCGTTCTTCCAACCTCAGGTCCGGACACGCGGCATGACGGTCGGCACACCAACGATGAAGGCTTGCAGCTCGTTCATTGCAATTGCGCGGCTGGGTCGTGGCGACAGCACGGCGAGAGAGTGGTCTTGGTTCAAAGGCGGCTCAAGGTTCGCCGCAGCAATACCCTACGGTCCTGATGCAGATGCGAGCTCGCTCGTCGAGCGTATCAAGGGCAGTCCATCCGCACACGACCGACCGCATTGGGGCACTCGAGCAGCCGAGTGGCGACGACAGCTCTTGGCCGGCGGCGGTCCTGACGGCAGGAGCGCTGGCTGACCGCTCCGGCTGCGGAGCAGGCGCGCACAGTCGAACGGACGACGGACCGTTTGCCGCCGGGGTTGACCGCTCCTCTCGCTCGGTCGCCGCTCGGCCGCGGCTGGTGCCTCGCACACCGATCAGCAGCTCGATGCGGGGCGATCGTCGACTAGACGATCACCGGCTCCGGCTCCAGCCGGATGCCGAACTTCTCGGCCACCTTGTCCTGCACCTCGCGCGCCAGCGCCAGGATCTCGCCGCCGCTGGCGCCACCGCGGTTGACCAGCACCAGCGCCTGCTTCTCGTAGACGCCGGCGCGCCCGCGGGTGGCCCCCTTCAGCCCGGCTGCGTCGATCAGCCAGGCGGCCGCCAGCTTGACGCGGCCACCGGACAGCGGGTAGCCGACCAGCGATGGATGGTGCGCGATCAGGCCGCGGTACTCGTCACGGCTGACGATGGGATTCTTGAAGAAGCTGCCGGCGTTGCCGATCGTCGCCGGGTCCGGCAGTTTGCGCCGGCGGATCGCCACCACGGCATCGAAGATGTCGCGCGGGCCCGGCTGCTGGATCGCGCGCGCCTTCAGCTCCTGCGAGACGTCGGCATAGCCTGCGACCGCCTTCCATTGCCGCGGCAACGCCAGCGTGATCGACAGGATGACGCGGCGGCCGGCCAGCGCATGCTTGAAGACGCTGTCGCGGTAGCCGAAGTCGCAGTCGGCAGCCGACATGCGCACCGGCTGCCCGGTCTCGAAGTCCCAGGCGAGCAGCGAGTCGAAGCGCTCCGCCAGCTCCATGCCGTACGCACCGATGTTCTGGATCGGCGCCGCGCCGCAGTTGCCGGGAATCAGCGCCAGGTTCTCCAGCCCCGGCCGGCCCAGCGCCAGCAGCCGCTCGACGGTGGCGTGCCAGTTCTCGCCGGCGCCGACCTCGACGTGCCAGGCCTCGCCGGCCTCGCCGAGCTCGCGCAGGCCGCCGACTTCGACCTTGATCACCAGGCCGTCGAAGTCGCCCGTCAGCAGCAGGTTGCTCCCGCCGCCGAGCACCAGTCGCGGCAGTCCGGCAAGCGACGGCTCGGCCGCCAGCGCGGCCAACTCGTCGGCGCCGCGCACGCGGCAGAAGTAGCGCGCCCGCGCCTCGACGCCGAAGCTGTTGAACCGGCGCAGCGAGAACTGCTCCTGCAGCGTCGGCAACATTGGCGCCGGCGACCGCGGACGCCGCTCAGCGGACCGCCTGCGTGGCGTGGTCGGTGCCCGCCCGCGGCGCCGCCCCCCGCCACCAGCGCGCATAAAGACGCGCCGCCAGCCGGTGCATGGCCGAACAGCGCGCCTCGAGGTCATCGCGCATCGCCTCGGCGTCCTGCACTGCCGGCCCGCCGGTGGCGCCGCGCTCGGCCCGCAGCTCGTCGTACGACGTGTCGTCGCCGCTCCAGTCGCGGACCATGGCGGCGGTGGCCTCGCAGTGGAACTGCACGCCGATGTGCGCCACCCCGGCGTGCTCGAGCACGAACGCCTGGTTGGCGCACCAGCGGCTGGCGAGGAAACCGCTCGCCCGCGCCGGCAGGGCGAACGTGTCGCTGTGCCACTGGAACATCTCGATCTCCGCCGGTGTCGGGCCCAGCCACTCGCGCGCCAGCGCCGGCTCGGTGACGGCGACCTTGCCCCAGCCGATCTCCTTGACCGGATTGCGCGTGACCGGAGCGCCCAGTGCCCGCGCCAGCAGCTGTCCGCCGAGGCAGTGGCCGATGACCGGCACCCCGCCGGCCACCGCTCCTCTGAGCAGTTCGATCTCCGGCGCGATCCAGGCCATGCCGTCGTTGACGCTCATCGGTCCGCCGAGCGAGCAGATGCCCGTGAACTCGCCGGGTTCCGCGGGGACCGCGTCGCCCTGGTCCAGGCGCAGCAGCCGGTAGTCGATGCGGTGCTCGCGCAGCCAGTCTTCGAAGTAGCCCGGCCCGACGTCGTCGTCGTGCTGAAGGATCACGACCTGTCGCTTCTCTGCGCTCATCAGCCCTGCTTATCGCGGCGCCTGAAGGATGTGGCCCGGCAGCTGGGCGCTCTCATGCCACCGACTTGACCCGCCGCGCCGGCGCCAGCAGCCCGGCGAAGCGGCCGCGGATCGCCCGCTCGATGCCGGCCGCGTCCAGTCCGACACTCGCCAGCAGCTGCTGCGTGTCGCCGTGGTCGACGAAGCGATCCGGCAGACCGAGCAGCAGCAGCGGCATCTCGATGCCGAGCTCGGCGAGCAGCTCGGCGCAGGCCGAGCCGGCGCCGCCCATCACCATGTTCTCCTCGACGGTGACCAGCGCGTCGTGCGAGCGGGCCAGCCGTTCGATCAGCTCCCGGTCGAGCGGCTTGACGAAGCGCATGTTGGCCACCGTCGCATCGAGCGGCCCGGCCGCGGCGAGCGCCGGCTGCACCATCGTGCCGAACGCCAGGATGGCGATGCGCGCGCCCGGCGGGCAGCCGGTTTCCCGCCGCAGCTCGCCCTTGCCGATCGGCAGCGAGTGCAGGTCGCGCTCGATGGTCGAGCCGATGCCTGCACCGCGCGGATAGCGCACCGCCGCCGGGCCGTCGTGGCGCACGGCGGTGGTCAGCATCGACCGGCACTCGTTCTCGTCGGCCGGCGCCATCACCACCATGTTCGGCACGCAGCGCAGATACGAGAGGTCGAAGACGCCATGGTGCGTGGCGCCGTCGGCGCCGACCAGCCCGCCGCGGTCGAGCGCGAAGACGACCGGCAGGTTCTGGATCGCCACGTCGTGGATCAGCTGGTCGTAGCCGCGCTGCAGGAAGGTCGAGTAGATCGCCACTACCGGCCGCAGCCCCTCGCAGGCCATGCCGGCGGCGAGCGTCACCGCGTGCTGCTCGGCGATGCCGACGTCGAAGTAGCGGCCGGGGAACTCGCGCTCGAAGCGCACCATGCCTGAGCCCTCGCGCATCGCCGGCGTGATGCCGACCACCCGCGAGTCCGCCGCCGCGATGTCGCACAGCCAGTCGCCGAAGACCTGCGTGTAGGTCGGTGCGCCGCCCGACGCCGATTTGGTGATGCCGACCGACGGGTCGAAGCGGCCCGGCCCGTGATACAGGACCGGGTCGGCCTCGGCCAGCTTGTAGCCCTGCCCCTTGCGCGTGACCACGTGCAGGAACTGCGGGCCGGAGAGGTGCCGCAGGTTCTGCAGGGTCGGCACCAGCGCGGCGAGGTCGTGGCCGTCGATCGGCCCGATGTAGTTGAAGCCGAACTCCTCGAACAGGGTGGCCGGCACCACCATGCCCTTGGCGTGCGACTCGAACTTGCGCGCCAGCTCGAACAGCGGCGGCAGCGGCCGCAGCATCTGCTTGCCGACGTTCTTCGCCGCCGCGTAGAAGCCGCCGCTCATCAGCCGCGCCAGGTAGCGGTTCAGCGCGCCGACGGCCGGCGAGATCGACATGTCGTTGTCGTTCAGCACCACCAGCAGGCGGATGTCCTCGATCACGCCGGCGTGGTTCAGCGCCTCGAAGGCCATGCCACCGCTCATCGCCGAGTCGCCGATCACGGCGATGGCGTGCCTCGGCTCGCCGCGCTGCTTCGCCGCGATGGCCATGCCGAGCGCGGCCGAGATCGAGGTCGACGAGTGCGCCGTGCCGAAGGCGTCGTACTCCGACTCGTCGCGCCGAGGGAAGCCCGAGATGCCGCCGATCTGCCGCAGCGCCGCCATCGCCTCGCGGCGTCCGGTCAGTATCTTGTGGGCGTAGGTCTGGTGGCCGACGTCCCAGACGATGCGGTCGCCCGGCGTGTCGAACACGTAGTGCAGCGCGACCGCCAGCTCGACCGTGCCGAGGTTCGACGACAGGTGTCCGCCGGTGCGCGACACCGACTCGAGCAGGAAGGCGCGCAGTTCCTCGGCAAGCGCCGGCAGCTGCTGCGGCGCGAGCGCGCGCAGATCGGCCGGTGAATCGATGGTCTTCAGCAGTTCGGTCATGGCCTCGCGCAACCTGCGGCCCGCCCGATCAGCTCGTGCGGCCGACGATGTAGTCCGCCAATTCTCGCAAACGTCGGGCGCGGCCATCCAAGGGGCCCAGTGCGGCAATGGCCTCCCGATGCAGCTGCGCCGCCCGCGCCTTGGCCGCGGCCAGCCCCAGCACCGAGACGTAGGTCGGCTTGTTCTCTCGCGCGTCCTTGCCGGCGGTCTTGCCGAGCGACTCGGCAGTGCCCTCGACGTCGAGCACGTCGTCGACGATCTGGAACGCCAGCCCCAGCGCCCGGCCGTAGGCCTCCGCCGCGGCGGCAGCCGCAGCGTCGGCGCCGGCCGCCGCGGCGCCCATGCGCACAGAGGCAGCGAGCAGCGCACCGGTCTTCATCCGGTGCATCCGCTCCAGCTCGTCGATCGTCAGCTGGCAGCCGACCGCGGCCAGATCGATGGCCTGGCCGCCGCACATGCCGGAGGTCGAGGCGGCGCGCGCCAGCATCGACACCAGCAGCGCACGCAGCTCGGCCGCCAGCGGTGCGTCCGCCAGCACCCGGAACGCCTCGGCCTGCAGGGCGTCGCCGGCGAGCATCGCCGTGGCTTCGTCGAAGGCGACGTGCACGGTCGGCTTGCCGCGCCTGAGCACGTCGTCGTCCATGCACGGCAGATCGTCGTGGATCAGCGAGTAGACGTGGACGAATTCGACCGCCAGCGCCACGCAGTGCACCGCCGGGCCGGGCTCCCCCGGCCGCGCACCCGGCGCGAGCTCGGCCGCCGCATAGGCCAGCAGGGGGCGCACGCGCTTGCCGCCACCGAGCGCCGCATATCGCATCGCGCGGTGCAGCCGCTCCGGGACACGATCGCCCGGCGGCAGCGAAGCGGCGGCAGCCTGCTCGAACAGGGCGAGCCGGGAGCGGACCCAGGCGTCAAAAGAGGCGTCGACGACGTCAACCGGCGGCACGCCCGCCACAGCACTCATGCGCCGCGCAGCTCGCTCGGGTCGAGAGGCGTCAGCACGTCGCCGTCGAGTTTGCGGATCTCCTGCTCGGCCACCGCCAGCTTGCCCTGGCAGTGCCTGGCCAGCTCGGCGCCGCGCCGGTAGGCCGCCAGCGCGTCATCGAGGGCGAGTTCACCGGCCTCCATTCGCCGCACCAGCGCGTCGAGTTCGTCGAGCGCCTGCTCGAAGGTCAGTTCGGCGACTGCTTTCTGAGTCGATCGGGATCCCATAGGCGAGCAAAGAACAGTAGGCGGATCTTACCGTCGCACAGGCCGGCCGACCCCGCGCCCGGCGACTGATCGCCAGCTGGGCCGGGTGCAACCGGTGCAGCTGGCCATCCACACGTCGTGCATCGCGCAGTCGATCGGCCGCGACGGTCCATGCGCTCGCCGCGGCAGAGTCGAGCCTCCAGCGGGCGCACGACGATCCCGTCAACAGCCGCCGTCCGCTGCGGCAGCGGGCAGCCTCGCCACCGGCAGAGCGCGACGGGACTTCGCAATCCGCTTTCCGATGCCATCGCACGGTGTCGCAGCGCGCCGTCACCCCACGCAGCCGAACCGACCGCGCGCGTCGCGCTGTCCAGGCCTGTCCCATTCCGGTCGCCGGCGGTGACGCGCGGCGCGAGCCCGCAGCACACGCTCGTCGGCGCCGCAATGCCGCCTGGCGAAGGGGGCAATTACACGCATCCCAAGAAAGCGTCGAAAACTTTTACAGCACAACCCCAATTTACGGTATCGGCGAGATCAGAGCGCTCATAACTCATTGAAGGAAAGAGACGTTGCAGGTCGCTGGCACGTCCCTTGCTGGATACCAAGTCAAGGTGATGGGCTGGCGCGGCGAATTGCCCCCGCCCGGGCGGGCACCCGATCAGCCCAGTGAGGTCGAGATTCAAGGCAAAGATGAAAAAGGCAATGCATCCCTTGCAGTCGCTCGCGGCACCTTCGGTCTCGGTTCATTCGTCGATACCGGCCGGCTGCGCGGACCTGGCCGGCGCAGGCGCAGGCGCGAACGGCCCGCGCACGCCGATCAGCGGTCGGCCTGCCGCCGCATCGAACATCGCCGGCTTCACCCTGATCGAGATCACGGTGGTCGTGGCGATCGTCGCCATCCTCGCCGCGCTTGCCCTTCCCTCCTACCTGGACAGCGTGCGCAAGGCCCGTCGCGGCGACGCGATCACACGGATCTCGCAGGTCCAGCAGGCGCAGGAGCGCTGGCGCGCCAACGCCGCGGCCTACGGTTCCCTGACCGACGTCGGCGTGGCAGCGACCAACGCCGATGGCCACTACACGCTGTCGGTGCCGAGCCAGTCGGCGAGCGGCTACCAGATCCTGGCCACGGCGACCGGCGCGCAGGCCGGCGACGCCAACTGCCGATACCTTCAGCTGACGATGTCCGGCGGCAACGTGTCGCTGGCCTCGGGCGCAACCATCGCAGTCGCCAACGCGATGGCGGCCAACAACCGGTGCTGGAACCGATGAGTCCCCGCCGAAGCCGCCGCGCAGGCTTCACGACGATCGAGCTGATGATCGTGCTGACGATCGCCGCGGTGCTGATCGCATTCGCCGCGCCTTCGTTCGCCGATTTCCTGTCGAAGCGGCGCGTCGACGGGGTCATGGCAGAGCTGGTGACGGACCTGCACTACGCCCGCTCGGAGGCGGTGAGCCGCAACGCCCCGGTGCGCATCACCTTCGGGCCGCGCTGCTACGTGATCCACCTGGCCAGCGCGAGCAGCGCCGAATGCGACGCCAGCACGGCCGCGCCGACCAAGACCATCGCGCCGACGGCCGCCGAGATCAAGACGGTGCAGCTGCAGGCCGGACGGCCGCTGGTGATCGACACCGCAACGTTGCCGTTCTTCGTCGAGTTCGACCCGGTCCGCGGCACCGTCGCGAACAGCGCCGGCACCGGCCCGGCGTCGGTCGACGTGCGCAGCACCACCGGCACCGCATGGCTGCTGCGCGCGGTGCTGACGGCGATGGGCCGCGTCGACACGTGCAGCCCGAACGGCGCCGGACACGTGACCGGCTACTCGACGGACTGTTCGTGAGGAAGTGCCACCGATGAGAGCACGGTCGACCGGGATGGACAGCCAGCGGGGCATGTCGGTCATCGAGCTGCTGGTCGGCATCGCCGTCGGCCTGATCGTGCTGACCGGCGCCATCAAGCTGATGAGCGACACCCTGGCCAGCAACCGCCGCCTGCTGCTCGAGACGCGCGTGAACCAGGATCTGCGGGCGGCGGCCGACCTGATCGTCCGCGACCTTCGCCGCGCCGGCTACTGGAACAACGCGATCAGCGGCATGTTCTCGACCACGGGCTCGACGGCCCCGGCGCCCAATCCCTACCGGCAGATCGAGCTGGGGGCGGACGTGATCAAGTACTCGTTCGCGCACGACAGCAACGACACCGTCGATACGACCGAGTGGGCAGGCTACAGGCTGAACGACGGCGTGCTGGAGTTCCTCACCGCGCGCGACGCCACCGGCGACAGCGAGCAGTGGCAGCCCCTCACCGACCCGAAGGTCCTGAGGGTCACGACGCTGACGATCAACCCCCTGGCGACGCCGCGCGTGGTCGAGCTGTACACGTACTGCGCCTGCCTGACACGGCTGACCTGCAGCGCCGCCGACTTCCAGGCCTCCGGGCCCTACGAGAGCACGCGCCCGCGGATGACCATCCGGCAGTTCGACATCGTGGTGGCCGGCGAGGCGGTCCACGACCCGGCCGTGCGCCGGGAGATCCGGCAATCGGTGCGCGTGCGCAACGACCGGCTCGACGGCAACTGCCCGACGGTGTGAGCCAGCCATGACAGCGAAGGACATCAAACCAGCAGGCTGCCAGCGAGGCGCCGCGACCCTGGTGATTTCGCTGGTGCTGGTCTTCGGCATGTCGGTGGTGGCCTTCTACGCCAACCGCGGGCTGATCTTCGAGCAGAAGACCTCGGCCAACCAGTACCGCTCGACACGCGCCTTCGAGATGGCGGAAGCGGGGCTCGAGTGGGCAGTCGCCCGTCTGAACGAGGAGATCTTCATCGGCGCCTCGCCGTCGTGTGCGACCGGCAGCGGAACGCAGAGCTTCCGCGACCGCTACCTGGCGCCGAGCGCCACCGAGCCGGTCAGCTTCACGATCGTCACCACCAACCCGCCGCGGCCCGGCTGCAGCGTCGCGGCCGACGGCACGACCACCTGCAGCTGCCCGGTCAGCGGCACCGCGCCGGTGCTCGGCAATGCCGCCGATCCGCGCTTCACGGTCCAGTTCAATCCGGTGGGCGGCGACCCGACCACGGTCGAGGTCATGTCGTACGGATGCACCAACCAGGGCGCGCCCTGTGATCCGGGCTCGTCGGCGACCCCGGACGGGGTGGCGGTCGTTCGCTCGCTGATCAAGGTGCGGCCGAAGTTCCCGCACGGACCCGGCGCCGGCCTCATCGCCGGCTCCTCGGCGGTCACCGGCGGCAACCTGAACGTGATCAACCTCGACACCGAGAGCAACGGCGTCACCATCAACTCGGGCACTTCGGTCGAGCTCGGCATGGGGACCAACGTCACCACCCTGCCCGGGACGCCGCCGCGCGCGTCGATCCTCGACAACGACCCGTCGCTGAACACGCTGGCCAATGCGGATTCGAGCGGCGAGCTCTACTTCCAGAGCTTCTTCGGCCAGACGCCGGCCGAATACCAGGCGAGCCCGCTGACCTGGCTGATCACCAGCGGCTCGTGCGGCACGCGCGAGCGCTGCACCTCATGCGTCGCCGGCAACAACTGCGGCGGCGCGGTGGCCTCGGCCTACGACCGCGGAGTCACGCAGTTCTGGGCCGACACCGCGGTGTCCTTCAGCAACAGCACGATTCCCTCGGCCGGAACGCTCGGCACGGCAAGCCGGCCGATCACGCTGGCCGGCTCGTCGTCGCTCGAGCTGAGGGGAAACATCACCGCCTACGGGATGTTCTACGTGGCCACGGCGACGGCGCTCGAGAACTGGGACTACGCCGGCAGCGGCACGGCCAAGGTGTTCGGCAGCTTCGTCACGCGCGGCGACTTCAACAAGGGTTCCGGCACGCTCGACCTCATCTATTCGCCGCACATCTTCTTCGCCGGCCAGGGAACCGGCCTCGTCGTGCGGGTGCCGGGCAGCTGGCGCGACAAGGAGACCCCGTTCTAAGCGGGCGCACCACCGGAGCCGAGGACCTGCAATGTACGCAACGACACCGCCAGCACTGCGCCGGCAGCTCGGCTTCTCGCTGATCGAGGGGCTGACGTCGCTGCTGGTGACCGCCTTCGGCATGATGGCCGTCGCCACCTTCTACGTCTCGCTTTCGAACAGCTCGGATCTGGCGAAGCAGCGGACCGAGGCCGTGCGGCTGGCGCAGCTGAAGATGGAGGAACTGCGGGCGTTCGAGCAGGTTGCCGCGGACGGCGTCGGCAACCGGTTCGACTACACCGACGACGTGGTCAGCGGCAGCGACACCATCGACAGGGCCAACGGCGACTACGTCACCAGCACTTCGTATACGCGCACGTGGACGGTCGCCGGCAACGGGACCGACCCGCAGAAGTGGATACGGGTCGAGGTCCGCTGGACAGACCGAACGGACCAGGTCCAGAACGTGTCGCTGCGGTCGGTCATCGCCCGCTCGGACGCCGGCAGCATCGGCACCCTGGCGGTCGGTCCCGGCCCGATCAAGCCGCGCTCGCCGAAGAACCGCAGCCTCGACATTCCGTACCCGGCAGTCAGCCTGGGCGGAGAAAAGAGCGGTTTCTCGCCACCGGGCGCCGGCGGCCGGTTCTTCGTCTTCGACAACACGACCGGCGTGGTGCTGGGCGAGTGCACCGGGGCGCTGCGCGAAGGCACGGCGGTCAGCTTCGACGCGGTCTACGACGACGGCACGTCCTGCACCGAGTACGAGGTCAAGCGCTACCTGCTGTCGGGCTACATCCGCTTCGTCCTCGGCAGCTTCAGCCTGAGCGACTTCGTCAATCCGGTCGGCCCGGCCAAGGAACTCGACGCGCTGGTCGACACCTACGTGGGCGCGGGCGGCGCCTGCTTCACCCAGCGCCAGAAGACGGTCAGCGCCGGCAACATCGCGGCACCGCGCAACATCAGCAGCGCCACGCGCGCCGGCAAGGTCGTCACCGTCACCACGTCCGGCAACCATGGCTTCAGCGCCGGCCAGTTCGTTTCGGTCAACAGCCCGGCCAACGTCAGCTTCAACGGCGTGTTCCGGCTGCTCTCGGCGTCGGGCAACTCGCTGAGCTACGCGCAGGATGCCGCCGACGGCTCCGTTTCGGGCGGCACGCTGCCTTCGACCGTGACCCAGGTTCAGCAGATCATCATCCCCCAGCAGGAGACCGCGCCGCCCGGGTATGACGACGAACTGTCCACTTTCGTCGCCTACACCTGCATCGTGACCCCGTACGACGACAACAATCCGGCGACGCCGAACCGCTGGTGGGGCAAGTTCAGGATCGCACCGGTCGGCGGCTGGTTCCTCGGCGAGGCCAACGGCGCCTTCAAGCTGTGCCGCTACACCGGTGACTACGTCGCCGACGGCCAGGTGTCGAACAGCGAACACCCGCTGTACTACCGCGGCGTGACCGGTGCGCTCGACAACCAGAACTACGTCGTGATCAGCGGCAACCGCAGCTGCCCGACCGACAGTGCCGCCAACCCCGCCATTGGCAAGTACACCAACGTGAACACGACGGTGCACCAGACCGATGCCGGCGGCGGCGGCGGCGCGCTGTCGGGTACCAATGGAGGCGGTGCTGGCGGCAACGGCGGATTCACCAGTGCCGAGCCGGAGTACAGCACCACCTCGGCAATGCCGATGTTCTGATCGGGCGCCGGGCTGCCGGGCGCGCATCCCGCGCCGAAACCGGATGCAGGCGAACGCGGCGCGACCGACCGCCGCCAGGCGACCATCGCGGCGCCGTCGCGATTCGATGGCCGAGGATGCAGTGACCGGGCCCACGCCCGAAGGCGGCCCGATACACTGCACCGTCTATGCAATCGCTGTGGATGCTGGTCGCCTCGGCCCTGTTCGCCCTGCTGGGCGCGTGTGTCAAGCTGGCGGCTGCCCGCTACCACATCGCCGAGATCGTGCTGTACCGGGGGCTGACTGGGGTGATCGCACTGGCCGGGTACGCCTACTTCACGCGACGGCCGATCGGCACGCCGATCCCGTGGACGCACTTCCGCCGCGGCGCCGTCGGCACGGCGGCGCTGAGCCTGTGGTTCTTCGCCGCCTCGACGCTGCCGCTCGGCGCGGCCACGGCGCTGAACTACACCTCCTCGCTGTTCCTTGCCACATTCGTCGTCGGTGCGGCCCTGCGCGCGCGACGGCCGCTCAACCTGCCGCTGATGCTGGCGGTGGCGCTCGGGTTCGTCGGCGTGGCGCTGGTGCTGCAGCCGCGCTTCAGTGCCGGGCAGTGGCTCGGCGCCGCCGGCGGCCTGCTGTCCGGGTTGCTGTCGGCGACCGCCTACTGGTACGTGCGCGACCTCGCCCGGCAGGGCGAGCCGGAATGGCGGATCGTGTTCTACTTCTCGCTGTCGGTGCTGGTAATCGGCTGCGCCGGCAGCCTGCTGACCGGCTTCACCGAGCACACACCCGCCGGCGCGCTGCTGCTGGCCGCGGTGGGGATCGTCGCCCTGCTGGCGCAGCTGGCGATGACCCGCGCCTACTCGCTCGGCCATGCGCTGCTCACCGCCAGCCTGCAATACTCGGCGATCGTCTTCTCGGCCACGCTCGGCGTGATCGTCTTCGCCGACCAGATCACGCTGGCCGGCTGGGTCGGCATGGCGATCATCATCGGCAGCGGCGCGCTGGCCACCTGGCTCGCGCAGCGACGGCCGCGCCCCCATATCGACAACCCTGTTTCGGTGGACATCCGATGAGCACATCGCTGGTCAGCGTGGAAGAACTGCAGGCGCATCTGTTCGACGCCGACTGGTGCGTCTTCGACTGCCGGCACGACCTGACCGACGTCGGCCTCGGCCGCCGACAGTACGCCGAGGGGCACATCCCCGGCGCCCAGTTCGCCAGCATCGACGAGGACCTGGCGGGGCCCAAGACCGGCACCAGCGGCCGCCATCCGCTGCCCGACCGCGCGCAGCTGGCGGCGAAGTTTGCCGCCTGGGGCATCAGCAACGACAGCCAGATCGTCGCCTACGACGCCTCCGGCGGCCAGTTCGCGGGGCGGCTGTGGTGGCTGGCGCGCTGGCTCGGCCACGAACGGGTCGCGCTGCTCGACGGCGGCTGGCTGGCCTGGCAGGCGGAGACCGGACGGTCCAGCATCGAGCCGCCGGCGCGCCCGCCCGGCCGTTTCACCGCCGGCAGCAGCCTCGAGGACGTCGTTTCGGCGAACGAACTGCAGCAGCTGCTGGCGAGCCGCAGCTGCCTGCTGGTCGATGCGCGCGCACCCGAGCGCTACCAGGGGCGGGAGGAGCCGATCGACCCGGTGGCCGGCCACATTCCCGGTGCCGTCAACCGCTTCTGGCCGGCCAATCTCGCCGATGGCCGCTTCAAGCCCGCCGGCCAGCTGCGCGCCGAGTACGAGCAGCTCCTTGCCGGCCGCGCGCCGGAGCAGCTGGTGGCGCAATGCGGTTCCGGCATCGCCGCCTGCCACCATCTGCTCGCCATGCACATCGCAGGGCTGCCGGGCGCGCGCCTGTATGCCGGCTCGTGGAGCGAATGGATCGCCGACCCGTCGCGGCCGGTGGCCACCGGCGCCGCGCCCTAGGTTCAGTGCGAGTGCAGGGCGGCGCCGATGGCCGCCGCGATCGCCACGCCGACCAGCACCAGCGCCACCTGCGGCAGTGACTGCGCCAGCCGCGAGCGCCTCATCATTTCCGGCAGCAGGTCGGACAGCGCGATGTAGATGAAGCTCGCCGCCGCCAGCAGCAGCGCGTACGGCAGCAGTTGTTCCATCGTGTCGAGCACGAAGTAGCCGACCACGCCGCCGGCAACCGCCGAGCTGCCGGAAATCAGGTTGAAGACGAAGGCGCGCCGCCTGCTCATGCCGGCGTTCAGCAGGATCATGAAGTCGCCGACCTCGTGCGGGATCTCGTGCGCCATGACCGCCGCGGTGGCCAGCACGCCGGCACGCCAGTCGACCATGAAGGCGGCCGCGATCACCACGCCGTCGGCGAAGTTGTGGAACGCATCGCCGACCAGGATCGGGATGCCGCCGCGGCGCGCCTCGTGCGCGTCGTGACCGTGGTGATGCTGATGCTCGTCGCCCTCGTGATGGTGCGTGTGGTGGATCAGCGCCAGCTTCTCGAGCAGGAAGAAACCGAGGATGCCGGCCAGCAGCACCCAGCCCAGCCGCTGCGCCGGCAGGCCGCTTTCCAGCGCCTCCGGCAGCAGGCGCGTGAAGGCAACCGTCAGCAACAGCCCCGCCGAGACGCAGACCAGCCGGTCGACCAGCGTGCTCAGAAAACGGAAGCTCAGCCAGGCGGCGAGCGCGATCGACACCACCGTCGACAGGACGTTGGCGATGACGATCCAGCTGAGCGTTTCCATGACCGGTGTGCGGGCGCTCGTCAGGCTAGCAGAGCCACCGAGGCGAGCCGGCCAAACGCAAAACGGCCGCGCACCGCGCGGCCGTTACGGACCGGGCCGGTGAGGCCGTCAGCCGACGCCGTGCGCCCTGAACCAGGCCAGCATGCGCTTCCAGCCGTCCTCGGCCGCCTGCTTGCGGTAGCTCGGACGGTAGTCGGCGTGGAAGGCGTGCGGGGTATCCGGATAGAGGATGATCTCGGAGGCCGTGTTGCCTGCCGCCTTCAGCGCCGCCCGCATCTTCTCGACCGTGTCATTGGGAATGCCGCCGTCGGCGGCGCCGTACAGGCCCAGCATCGGCTGCCTGATCGACGCCGCGACGTCGAGCGCCGCCTTGTCGCCCGGGTGATAGGCGCGCGCCACCGGGCCGTACCAGGCGACGCCGGTTGCCAGCTTCGGGTTGTGGGCCGCGTACATCCAGACGATGCGTCCACCCCAGCAGAAGCCGGTGATCGCCAGGTCTCCGCCATCTCCCCCGTTGTTCATCGCCCAGTCGGCAGCGGCATCGAGGTCCGCCATGACCTGCGCGTCGGGCACCTTGGCGACGATCTCGCGGACCAGCTTCGGGATGTCGGTGTACTTGCTCGGCTCGCCCTGGCGCGCATAGAGCTCGGGCGCAACCGCCAGATAGCCGGCCTTGGCCAGCCGCCGGCACACGTCCCTGATGTGCTCGTGCACGCCGAAGATCTCCTGCACCACCAGCACCACGTCCAGTGCCTTGCTGCCGGCCGGCATGGCGCGGTAGGCCGGCATCGCGCCGCCTCTGGTCGGGATCTTCACCTCGCCCGCGGTCAGTCCCTGCCCGTCGGTCACGATCATCGCCTGCGCCTTCACCGGGAGGACGCTGGCGGCGAAGCCGGCGGCCAGCGAGGTCTGCACGAAACCGCGCCGGTTCAGCGACAGTCTCGGATTCAGGCTGTCCAGTTCGTCGCGGACGTCGTCGAGCAGCCGTGGGTCGACACCATTCATCCTGCACTGTCTCCTTGATCGTTAGCCGTTGCGCGGCGGCAGGCTATGGGCACCGCCGAGTAAAGAGACCCGCCGCCGCTAGAATCCGTTCCCTTATCGTCGCCGCGCCCTGGATTCGTACACGGGGGCGCGGCGTTTCGTTATGCGGACTAACCCGATGGCCGCGGCAGCCGTGCTGCAGCCGCATCCTGACCGGCACCGATCACCATGCCCCTCGACCCCGAAACGATTGCCCAGCGATTCCGCCGACTGGTGCCGGCCGACCTCGACCACGCCTCGCTGCGGGTGGTCGAGGAACACTCGCACACTACCCGCGTGCGGCAGGACGTGGTCGAGCCGGCCGACCGCTCGACCGACCGCGGCGCGATGGTCACCGTGGTGGCGGGAGACGGCATCGGCTACGCCGCCACCAGCGATCTGTCCGACGGCGGCCTGCGCGCGGCGGTCGAGCGCGCTGCCCAGTGGGCGCGGCTGTCGAACGGCCGCAGCGTGTTCGACCGAACTCCGCAGCTGCCGAGAGCGAGCGGCGGCTACGCGTCGGCCACGAGCAAGCCGCTGGCACTGAGCGCGGCCGACCGGATCGACCTGCTGATGCGCGAGTCGCAGGCCTGCCGCATCGACGAGCGCATCGTCGACTGGGAGGCGAGCCTGTGGACGGTGCGCAGCCGACAGATGACGACGGGCATCGACGGCGGCGAGACGCTGCAGGAGTACGACTTCACGATCCCGGCGCTGCACGTGGTGGCGCACACCGCGGGGCTGACGCAGACGCGCTCGTGGGGCGGCCGCTACAACGGCTACTGCCAGCAGGGCGGGCTGGAAGTGATCGAGCGCTCCGGCTTCGTCGGCAGCGGCCGCACCACCGCCGAGGAGGCCCTGCAGCTGCTGGCCGCACCGAACTGCCCGAGCGGCAGGTTCGACCTGCTGCTGATGCCCGACCAGATGATGCTGCAGATCCACGAGTCGGTCGGCCACCCGCTCGAGCTCGACCGCATTCTCGGCGACGAGCGCAACTACGCCGGCACCAGCTTCGTCACCCTCGACATGTTCGGCACCTACCGGTACGGCTCGACGCTGCTGAACGTCACCTTCGACCCGACCCGGGTCGAGGAGTTCGCCAGCTTCGCCTTCGACGACGAGGGAAGCCGGGCCTGCCGCGAGTACCTGATCCGCGACGGCCTGCTGCTGCGGCCGCTCGGCGGCACGACCTCGCAGCAGCGCGCCGCGGGCCAGCGCCGGGACCTGCCCGCAGTGGCCACCGCGCGCAGCTGCAGCTGGAACCGGCCGCCGATCGACCGCATGAGCAACCTGAACGTCGAACCGGGGAACTCGACCCTCGACGAGATGATCGCCTCGATCGACGACGGCATCCTGATGAAGACCAATGCCTCGTGGTCGATCGACGACTCGCGCAACAAGTTCCAGTTCGGCTGCGAGTGGGGGCAGCGCATCCGCGGCGGCCGGCTGGCCGAGGTGGTGCGCAATCCCAACTACCGCGGCGTCTCGGCGACCTTCTGGCGCTCGCTCGCGATGGTCGGCGATGCCTCGACCATGGAGGTGATGGGCACGCCGTACTGCGGCAAGGGCGAGCCGAACCAGGCGATCCGCGTCGGTCATGCCAGTCCGGCCTGCCGCTTCGATGGCGTCGACGTCTTCGGCGCGGAGAAATAGACGATGAAGGAGCTGTTCTTCGATCTCGCCGACCATGCGAACGGCGCGCTGCGCGGCAAGGAGGTGCTGCTCGCCAATTTCGAGGGCGAGGTCTCCGACTTCGTGCGCTTCAACCGCGCTCGCGTGCGCCAGCCGATGACGGTGCGGCAGGCCTACCTGACGCTCGAGCTGATCGACGGGCGCCGCCACGACCGCGCGACGCTGGCGATCACCGGCAATGCCGAGGAGGACCGGCCGGCGATCGAGTCCGCCATCGAGGCGATGCGCGCCGACCTGCCGGCGCTGCCGGAGGACCCCTACCTGCTCTACTGCACGGAAGCCGGCACCTCGGACAGCACGCGCATCGGCCGCATGCCTTCGCCGGAGGAGGCGATCGACTCGCTGGTCGCGGCCGGCGCCGGGCTGGACCTGGTCGGCATCCTCGCCGGCGGGCCGATCTTCCGCGGCTTCGCGAGCTCGCTCGGCGCCCGCCACTGGCACGAGGTGGCGAGCTTCCTGCTCGACTGGTCGGTCTTTGAGACCGGCGACAAGGCGGTGAAGGCGAGCTTCGCGACCCAGCAGTGGGACCGGGCCGAAGTCGCCCGCCGCATCGAGGCGACCCGCGCGCAGCTGCCCTATCTCGCCCGCGCGCCGCGCACGATCGAACCCGGCACCTACCGTGCCTACGTCTCGCCAGCGGCGATGGACGAGCTGCTGTGGATGCTCAACTGGGGCGGCGTGTCGGCGAAGGAGCAGCGCACCCAGCAGAGCACGATCCAGCAGCTGGTCGACGGCGAGGTGTCGCTGTCGCCGCTGGTCTCGCTGCGAGAGCACACCGCCGCCGGGCTGGCGCCGGCGTTCGACGAGGCCGGCTTCACCCGCCCGGCCTCGGTGGAGCTGATCCGCGCCGGTCGCCACGCCGGCAGCCTGGTCAGTCCGCGCACGGCGCAGGAATACGGCATCGAGTCGAACGGCGCCGACGAGTCCGAGTCGATGCAGGCGATGGAACTCGCACCCGGCCGGCTGCCGCGCGCCGAGGCGCTCGGTGCGCTGGACACCGGCGTGTACATCGGCAACTTCCACTACCTGAACTGGTCGGACCGCAGCGCCGCCCGCGTCACCGGCATGACCCGCTTCGCCACCTACTGGGTCGAGCGCGGCGAGATCGTCGCGCCGCTGGCGGTGATGCGCTTCGACGACAGCCTGTACCGGATGCTCGGCAGCGAACTGGAGGCGCTCGACGACGAGACCGACTGGATCCTCAACACCGGCACTTATGGCGGCCGCTCGGTCGAGACCAGCCGCGTGCCCGGGGCGCTGCTCAAGGCACTGCGGCTGACCCTGTGATCGAGCAGGCGGAGCCGGTGGCCCGCCGGCGCACTGGCCAGAATCGAGCCTGTCCGCCGCCGGCTACTTGGCGGCGAAGCAGTAGAACAGCCCGTCGCCGCCGGTGGGTCGCACCGCTTCCTGGCTGCAGCCGAGCGTGGGATGGGCGGAGTTCCAGGAGACCGCCCACGGGTACTGCGGCGCCGGCCCGGCCCGGTCATGGTGTCCGGTCATCGCCGAGCCCTCCTTGCTGCTGCTGGTCCAGTTGCCGCAGGTCATGTCGGGAAACGGCGGGCCCGGAAAGGCGGTTCCGTCGGGACGCGACCCGGTCAGCATGTCGTGCTTGTTCGGCTTCTCGGTGCGGCCGTTGACGATCTCGCCCTTCTCGCTGAGCGCCGTCTCCTTGTTCAGATTGCTGTCCGCCGAGTGCAGTTGCTCGACGTTCCTGGCGATCAGCACGCCCTTGGCGTTGTGCCAGGGTCCGGTGCCGATACGGTCGCGGGCATTGACCGCGCTCGGATCGGTCAACGAGGTCCCCTGCGTGCTCAGGTAGGCACGCCAGGTGCGGTTGCCGGCGCCGACGGCGCTGGCCAGTGCCTGGCAATGACGATCCGCCCCCTCGAGTCCGCCGAGGTCGCCGCCCTTGCCCGGTCCGACGCTGGTGACGAAGAAGGTCATCGCTCCGTCCCCGCCCAATGGCCCGCTGGCGCAGCCGGCCAGTGCCGAAGACGCGGCCGCCGCGAGCATCCATCGCATCGATCGCTGCACTTGCTCCTCCCTCGTGTCATGGCGGACATCGCTCCTGCCCGCCGCCTGTTCCCGGCCTCGGTGACGCGGCCAGCGGCTAGCCTATCGCGCGGCGCCGGCCGAGGGCACTACGTCAAGCAGGTACGCCGGCGCCCGTCGCTTCGCGTCGAGTCGTGGCCTGACGCGACAGCCAGCAGGCAAGCCGGCTTGCGCTGTCCGCCGGCAGGTGCAGGCCGAGCTTGCTGCGCCGCCAGAGAACGTCCTCGGCCGTGCGCGCCCATTCGTGCTCGACCAGATAGTTCACCTCTGCCTCGAACAGCCCCGGCGCGATTTCCGTGCCGAGATCCGACGGCTCGCTGGCGTCGCCGATCAGCCGCGCCATGCGCGTACCGTAGGCGCGCGCGTACCGATTCAGCAGCGCCGGCGGCAGCCGCGGCCAGCGCTGCTGCTGCCGCATGCAGAACTGTTCGAAGTCCTGCATCGGACTGCCGCTGGCGGCGATCTCCGTTCCCAGATCGCCGCCGGGCAGCGGTGCCGCGGCGGTCCAGCCGCGCGCTGTCACGTTCAGCGGCCGCGCCAGCATGTCGACAGCTTCCTCGGCCAGCGCGCGATAGGTAGTGATCTTGCCGCCCCAGACCGACAGTAGCGGCGCGCCAGCGCTGTCCAGCTCGAGCTTGTAGTCGCGGGTGATCGCCGAGGCATCGGCACCGTCGTCCAGCAGCGGCCGCACGCCCGCATACGACCAGACCACATCAGACGGCGCGACCTGCCGGCTGAAGTAGCGATTGGCCATCGCGCACAGGTAGTCGATCTCGGTGGCGTCGATCTTCGCCGCGCCGGGGTCGCCGTGGACCTCGACATCGGTGGTGCCGATCAGCGTGAAGTCCTGCTCGAACGGAATCGCAAAGACGATGCGCTTGTCCGGGTTCTGGAAGATGTAGGCGTACGGGTGGTCGAACAGCCGGCGCACCACGATGTGACTGCCCTTGACCAGCCGCAGCAGCCGCACCTCGGCCCTGCCGACGTTGTCGCGCAGGAACTGCGCTGCCCACGGCCCGGCGGCGTTCACCAGCACGCGCGCCTGCACTTCGAACGCGGCGCCGCCTTCGGGCTGCAACCGCGCCCGCCAGATGCCGCCTTCGCGCCGCGCCTGCACGCAGGTGGTTCGCGTGATCACGCGCGCGCCGCGTTCGTGGGCATCGAGCGCATTGAGCACGACCAGGCGCGCATCGTCGACCCAGCCGTCGGAATACATGATCCCCGCCCGCCAGTGCGCCTTCAGCGGCTCGCCCGCGGGATGCCGGCGCAGGTCGACGGTGCGCGAGCCGGGCAGGATCTCGCGGCGCGCCAGGTGGTCGTAGAGGAACAGGCCGGCGCGGATCATCCACACCGGCCGCATCGAAGGATCGTGCGGGATCAGGAAGCGCAGCGGCCAGACGATGTGCGGCGCGTTACGCAGCAGCACCTCGCGCTCGGCGAGCGACTTGCGCACCAGGCCGAACTCGTAGTGCTCGAGGTAGCGCAAGCCGCCGTGCACCAGCTTGGTCGAAGACGACGAGGTCCAGGCAGCGAGGTCGTCCTTCTCGGCGAGGACCACCCTCAGTCCTCGCCCGGCGGCGTCGCGGGCGATACCCGCCCCGTTGATGCCGCCGCCAACGACCAGCAGGTCGCATTCGGCTCGTTGTTCTTGTTCCATCCGTGCTTTGCCGGCGCCCTAGTGCGCCTGCTCCCAGTTATCGCCGACGCCGACCTCGGCCAGCAGCGGCACCTTCAGCTGCGTGACGCCGCTCATCAGTGCCGGCACCTGCGTCCGCACCGCTTCGAGCTCGGCCTGCGGCACCTCGAACACCAGCTCGTCGTGCACCTGCATGACCAGCCGCGTCGCCAGCCGCTCGCGCAGCAGCCAGCCGTGCACGGCGATCATCGCCAGCTTGATCAGGTCGGCCGCCGTGCCCTGCATCGGCGCGTTGATCGCCGCCCGCTCGGCCGCCGCGCGGCGCGGGCCGTTCGGCGAATTGATCTCGGCCAGCCACAGGCGGCGGCCGAACACCGTCTCCACGAAGCCCTGCCGCCTGGCCTGCTCGCGCGTGCGCTCCATGTAGCGGGCCACGCCCGGGTAGCGGGTGAAATAGCGGTCGATGAAGCTGCGCGCGACGTCCTTGTCGATGCCGAGATTCGACGCCAGGCCGTAGGCGCTCATGCCGTAGATCAGTCCGAAGTTGATCACCTTGGCATAGCGGCGCTGCTCGCTGCTGACCTCGCCGAGCGGCACGCCGAAGACCTCGCTGGCCGTGGCGCGGTGGATGTCCTCGCCGGCGGCGAAGGCTGTGAGCAGCCCTTCGTCGCCGCTGATGTGCGCCATGATGCGCAGCTCGACCTGCGAGTAGTCGGCCGAGACGATGCGCGCACCGGGCGGCGCGATGAACGCCTCGCGGATCCGCCGTCCCTCGGCAGTGCGGATCGGGATGTTCTGCAGGTTCGGCTCGCTCGAGGCGAGCCGGCCGGTCACCGCGATCGCCTGGCCGTAGCTGGTGTGCACGCGGCCGGTCGCCGGGTCGACGCTGGCGGCGAGCTTGTCGCAGTAGGTCGACTTCAGCTTCGCCAGCCCGCGGTGCTCGAGCAGCAGCTTGGGCAGCGGGTAATCCTCGGCCAGCCTCTCCAGCACCTCCTCGTCGGTCGACGGCGCGCCGCTGGCGGTCTTCTTGGTCACCGGCAGCTTCAGCACGCCGAACAGGATCTCGCCGATCTGCTTCGGGCTGCCGAGGTTGAACGGCTGGCCGGCCAGCTCCTGGGCCCGCGCTTCCAGCTCGGCCAGCCGCCGGCCGATCTCGACGCTCTGCGACGCCAGCCGCTCGCGATCGATGAGCACGCCGATGCGCTCCATCTCGAACAGGATCTTCGATACCGGCATCTCGATCGCTTCGTAGATGTTGCGCAGCTGCGGCAGCTTCTCCAGCCGCGGCCACATCGCCTGGTGCAGGGCCAGCGTGACCTCGGCGTCCTCGGCCGCGTACTCGGTGGCGCGGTCCAGCGCCACCTCGTCGAAGCCGATCGCGTTCGCGCCCTTGCCGCACACCTGCTCGTACCTGATGGTGTCGCGGCCGAGGTGGCGCTCCGCCAGGTCGTCCATGTTGTGGCTGCGATGCGCCTCGAGCACGTAGCTCTCGAGCATGGTGTCGTGCGCGATGCCGGCCAGCCGGAGGCCATGGTTGGCGAACACGTGCGCGTCGTACTTCAGGTGCTGGCCGACCTTCTTGTGCTGCTCGCTCTGCAGCCAGGGCTGCAGCCGCTGCAGGGTGGCCTCCAGCGGCAGCTGCTCCGGCGCGCCGGGATAGCGATGCCCGAGCGGCACGTAGCAGGCCAGGTTGCCGTGCTCGCCGGCCACCGCCAGCGAGATGCCGACCAGCCTCGCCTGCATCGGGTCGAGCGAGGTCGTCTCGGTGTCGAGCGCCACCAGCGGCGCGGCGTTGACGCGGGCGATCCACTGTTCCAGCTGCGCCGGCGTGACCACCATCTCGTACGGCGGCCGCGGCGGCTGCGCCTCGGGCACCGCTGCCGCAGCCGGGGGCTGCGCCGCAGCCTCCTTCGGCGGGCCGTCGCCGAGATCCTTCAGGAAGGTCCTGAACTCCCAGCGCTCGAACAGCTGGCGCAGACGCGTCGGGTCGGGCGGCTGCACGGCGAGCGCATCGAAGTGCGGCAGCGGCGCGCCGAGGTCGGCCGTGCGCACGGTCACCAGCCGGCGCGCGGTGGGCAGCCAGTCGAGCGCGGCGCGCAGGTTCTCGCCGACCTTGCCGCCGATCCTGCCGGCGTTCTCGACGATCGCCTCCAGCGTGCCGTACTCGGCCAGCCACTTGGCGGCCGTCTTCGGCCCGACCTTGTCGACGCCGGGCACGTTGTCGACGCTGTCGCCGACCAGCGTCAGGAAGTCGACGATCTGGTCGGGACGCACGCCGAACTTGGCCAGCACGCCGTCGGCGTCGAGTTGCTCGCCGGTCATCGTGTTGACCAGCGTCACCTGCTCGTTGACCAGTTGCGCCAGGTCCTTGTCGCCGGTCGAGACCACGGTGCGCACGCCGTGCGCCTGCGCCTCGCGCGCCAGGGCGCCGATCACGTCGTCCGCCTCGATGCCCCCGATCTCCAGCACCGGCCAGCCGAGCGCCTCGGTCACCTCGTGGATCGGCGCGATCTGCGCCGCCAGGTCGGCCGGCATCGGCGGCCGGTTCGCCTTGTACTGCGGGTACAGCTCGTCGCGGAAGGTCTTGCCCTTGGCATCGAACACGCAGGCGCAGTAATCGTGCGGCACCTGCGCGCGCAGCGTGCGCAGCATGCCGATGAAGCCGCGCAGCGCCCCCGTCGGTTCGCCTTCGGCCGTTCGGAGGTCGGGCAGCGCGTGGAAAGCGCGGTATAAGTAGCTCGAACCGTCGACGAGCAGCAGCGTCTTCAAGGAGGTACCCGGCAGTGCTTGATCGTCAGAAGAACATTCCCCCGCTGCGTGCGGTATCGATGCCCGAGCGCGCGACCAGCCAGAAGGCGCGCGAGTCATGGCATCTGTGGGGGATTATCTCGGAGTTCGTCGAGTCCGCCGAGCGCCTGTCCGAGATCCGGCCGGCGGTGTCGATCTTCGGCAGCGCGCGGCTGAGGGACGATTCGGCCGTTTACCAGCAGGCGATGCGCATCGCCCGCAAGCTTTCCGACGCCGGTTTCGCGGTGATCAGCGGCGGCGGCCCGGGCGTGATGGAAGCGGCCAACCGGGGCGCCTTCGACGGCCGCTCGCCGTCGGTCGGCCTGAACATCGAGCTGCCGTTCGAGCAGCACGGCAACGAGTACCAGGACATCGCCCTGCGCTTCCGCCACTTCTTCGCCCGCAAGGTCGCCTTCGTCAAGTACGCGGCCGCCTATGTCGTCATGCCCGGCGGCTTCGGCACGCTCGACGAGCTGTTCGAGGCGCTGACCTTGATCCAGACCCGCAAGGGACGCCGCATCCCGATCGTGCTGGTCGGCACCGACTTCTGGGACGGCCTGCTCGGCTGGATGAAGGACACGCTGGTGGCGCGCGGCATGATCGCCGCCGGCGACATCGACCTGATGAAGCTGGTCGACGACGACGACGCGGTGGCCGAGGCGATCTTCGACTTCTACGAGGCGCGCGGCTTCGAGCAGAGCGCCACCGAGCGCGAGCTGCTGCTGTACCTCTGATCGCCGGTCGCCGGCTTACAATTCGTCCACCTATGACCGGCCGCCGATCGATCGTGTTCGCCGCGCTGGCGGTGGCGCCGCTGGCGTGGGCGCAGCCCGCGCCGCCCGCCCTGCAGGAGGCGCCGCCGGCACCGGCCGCGGCGCCGGCACCGGCGACCGCGCCGGCCGCGCCGGCTCAGGAGGCGCCGGCCAAGCCGCCGCCAACCGACCTGTCGGACCTGCTGAGGACGCGCATCGAGCAGGTCAAGCGGGGCAACCGGGTCAGCGAGGTTCGCGTCACCGGCGTCGGCGGGCAGGTGCGCTACACGATGGACGTCGGCGACGGCCGGGTGCCGCCGCCGACGCAGGGACCCGGCACCGGGCTGTCGACGCCCAACTTCCTGAAGATCGAGTTCTGATCACGGCCGATGATCGTCGGGCGCGGACCCGCGAGGCAGTTTCGTGCCCGCGCAATCGGCGATGCCCGCCCGGGGCGGCAGCAGGCCGATCGCTGACATGGCCGTCTTCACCCCGCTGACCGACGCCGAAGTCGAGCGGCTCCTGCAGCAGTACTCGCTCGGCCGCCTGCGCGCCCTGCGGGGCATCGCCGCTGGCATCGAGAACAGCAATTTCTTCCTCACCACCGACGCCGGCGAGTTCGTGCTGACGGTGTTCGAGCGGCTGACCTTCGCCCAGCTGCCGTTCTACCTGGAGCTGATGCAGCACCTGGCGCGGCGCGGCCTGCCGGTGCCGTCGCCGCGCGAAACGGGGGTCGGCCGACTGATGGCCGAGGCGCGCGGCAAGCCGGTGGCGATCGTCGACCGGATGCCCGGCCGCTGGGTCGAGGCGCCCACCGCTGCGCAGTGCGCGACGATGGGCGACCTGCTGGCGCGCATGCACCTGGCGGCCAGCGACTTCCCGCGCTTCCAGCCGAACCTGCGCGGCATCGGCTGGTGGAAGGACGCGCTGGTGCGCCTCGAGCCGGAGGTCACCGACGAGGTCTTCCACGAGCTGGCCGAGGAAGTGATCTTCCAGGACAGCTTCTTCCGCAGCCCGCGGTTCGAGCAGCTGCCGAGCGGGCCGATCCATGCCGATCTGTTCCGCGACAACGTGCTGTGGGACGGCGGGCGCATCGGCGGCGTGATCGACTTCTACTTCGCCGGCTGCAGCCTGTGGCTGTACGACCTCGCCGTCGCCGTCAACGACTGGTGCGTCGAGCTGGCGACGGCGCGGTTCGATCCCGACCGGGCGCAGGCCCTGCTGCAGGCCTACCACCGGGTGCGGCCGCTGACCGAGCTGGAGCACGAGTGCTGGCGCACCGTGCTGCGGGCGGCGGCGCTGCGCTTCTGGATCTCGCGCCTGTACGACCTGCACCTGCCGCGCGACGCGCACACCCTGACGCCGCACGACCCGAGCCGCTTCCAGCTCACCCTGCGCCAGCGCAGGACCGACGCCATGCTGCCGTGGCCGCGGCACTCGCCGCACGCGGCCCCATAGAATCGCCGCATGCAGATCAACATCCTGCCGGCCGGCGCCGGCTTATCGTGGCTGCGCGAGGGCATGCGGCTGTTCGGCCGCCAGCCGATCGGCCTGCCGGCGATGGTGGTGCTGTACCTGATGATGCTGATCGTGCCGGCGCTGCTGCCGGTCATCGGCATCGCGATCTCCGGCGTGCTGGCGCCGTTTGCCTCGGTCGGCCTGCTCGGCGCCTGCCGCGACGTCGCCGAAGGGCGGATGCCGACGCCGCTGGCGTTCTCGCAACCGTTCCGGCCGACGCCGGCGCGCGCGCAGATGCTGCAGCTGGGCATCATCAACGCGATCCTGCTGCTGGTCGTGGCCACGCTGGCGGCGCTGCTCGGCCCCGAGCCTGCGGGCGGCGAGGCGCCGCAGTCGCTGCACGAGGTGCCGCTGCCGGCGCTGCTGCTGCAGGTGCTGCTGTACCTGCCGGTGATGGCGCTGATGTGGTTCGCTCCGGTGCTCACCGGCTGGCACGGCATCGCGCCGGCCAAGGCGATGTTCGGCAGCGTCGTCGCCTGCTGGCGCAACCTCGGCGCGATGCTGGTGTTCGGCGTCGCCGCCGGCGTGCTGACGCTCGGCGTCAGCGTGGCGGCCGTGATGCTGCTGACCTCGCTGATCAGCTCGCGCGACGTGCTGTCGATCGTGATGGCGCCGTTGGCGCTGGTGCTGATGACCATCGTCCAGGCCAGCCTCTACCCGATGTACCGCGCGGTGTTCGTCGACACGGCCCGCGAGGCACCCTGACGCGCCGGCAGCGTTGAACGGACCGCAGCGCCGGCGCCGGGCCGGGGCGCCCGCGCCGCCTTCTTCGCCGCGTCTCAGGCCGCTTCCAGCTTGGCGATCGCCAGCAGCAGTTCCTTGATGCCCTGGGCGCCGAAGTTGATCCTGGCCCGGGCGTCGTTGCCGGAACCCTCCAGCGTGATGATCACGCCCTCGCCGAAGCGGGCGTGGCGGACCGTCTGGCCGATCCGGTAGCCGTTCTTCTCCTGGCCGGCGCGCAGCGAGGCCGCGGCAGCCGGCTGCACGCGCTCGCCGCGCCACTCGCCGACGCGCACGCCGGTCGCCTCGCGCAGCCGCGGCGTCAGCCACTTCAGGCAGCCCTCCGGCAGCTCGCCGATGAAGCGCGAGCGGATGCCGTAGCGGGTCTGCCCGTGCAGCATCCGGCTCTGCGCGAAGCTCAGGTACAGCCGCCGGCGGGCGCGCGTGATCGCCACGTACATCAGCCGCCGCTCCTCCTCCAGCCCGTCGAGCTCCTGCAGGCTGTTCTCGTGCGGGAACAGCCCCTCCTCCAGCCCGGTGATGAACACCGAGTGGAACTCGAGCCCCTTGGCGGCGTGCACCGTCATCAGCTGCAGCGCGTCCTGCCCCTCGGCCGCCTGGTTCTCGCCGGCCTCCAGCGACGCGTGCGACAGGAACGCCGCCAGCGGCGAAGGCAGCGCCGCCGCGGCATCGGCCTGCGCTGCCGCCGCGTCCTGCGCGTAGCCCTCCTCGGCGACGAACGCGGCGGCCGCGTTGACCAGCTCCTCCAGGTTCTCGACCCGGTCCAGGCCGTCCTTGTCGGCCCGGTAGTGCGCCACGAGGCCGCTGCGATCGATCACCGCCTCGACGATCTCCGCCAGCGGCAGGCTCGCCGTGTCGAACCGCAGGCTGTCGATCAGCCTGACGAACGCCGCCAGATTCGCGCCCGCCTTGCCGGCCACCGCGCCGACCGCCGCGTACAGGCTCTGCGCGTGCGCCCTGGCGGCGTCCTGCAGCTGCTCGAGCGTGCGCGCGCCGATGCCGCGCGGCGGGAAATTGACCACGCGCAGGAAGGCCGTGTCGTCGGCCGGGTTCTCGATCAGCCTGAGATAGGCGAGCGCGTGCTTGATCTCGGAGCGCTCGAAGAAGCGCAGCCCGCCGTAGACGCGGTAGGCGATGCCGGCATTGAACAGCGCGTGCTCGATCACCCGCGACTGGGCGTTCGAACGGTACAGCACGGCGATCTCGCGCCGGGCCAGGCCGTCGGCGACCAGATGCCTCACTTCGTCGACCAGCCAGGCGGCCTCCAGCCCGTCGGAGCCGGCCTCGAACACGCGCACCGGCTCGCCGGTGCCCTCGGCGGTCCACAGGTTCTTGCCCAGCCGCCGCGCGTTGTGGCGGATCAGCGCGTTGGCCGCGTCGAGGATGTTGCCGTGCGAGCGGTAGTTCTGCTCGAGCCGGATCACGTTCTGCACCCTGAACTCGCGCTCGAAGTCGGCCATGTTGCCGACATTGGCGCCGCGGAAGGCGTAGATCGACTGGTCGTCGTCGCCGACCGCGAAGATCGCGCTGCGGCTTCCGGCGAGCAGCTTCAGCCAGCGGTACTGCAGCGCGTTGGTGTCCTGGAACTCGTCGACCAGGATGTGGCCGAAGCGCTCCTGGTAGTGCTGGCGGACCGGCTCGTTGCGGACCAGCAGCTCGTAGCAGCGCAGCAGCAGCTCGGAAAAGTCGACCACGCCCTCGCGCTGGCACTGCGCGTCGTACATCGCGTAGAGCTCGACCAGCTTGCGGCCGTAGGGGTCATCGACCTCGACGCTGCCCGACCGCAGGCCCGCCTCCTTGGCGTCGTTGATGAACAGCTGCACGTTGCGCGGCGGGTACTTCTCGTCGTCGATCCCGCTGCCCTTGAGCAGGCGCTTGATCGCCGACAGCTGGTCGGCGGCGTCGAGGATCTGGAACGTCTGCGGCAGCCCGGCGTCGCGGTGATGCGCCCGCAGCAGCCGGTTGCACAGGCCGTGAAAGGTGCCGACCCACATGCCGCGCGTGTTGATCGGCAGCATGGCGCTGATGCGGGCGACCATCTCCTTGGCCGCCTTGTTGGTGAAGGTGACCGCGAGGATGCCCTGCGGGCTCGCCTGGTGGGTCTGGATCAGCCAGGCAATGCGCGTGGTCAGCACGCGCGTCTTGCCCGACCCGGCACCGGCGAGGATCAGCGCCGGCTGCGCGGGCAGCGTCACGGCGGCGAGCTGCTGGTCGTTCAGCCCCGCCAACAGGCGGTCGGACACGGAAGAAGCGGGACGGGAAGGCTGCAACAGCGCCGATTCTAGGCGAGCGCGTCGGCGGCGCGGCCGATCGCGCTGTCGGCGGCGAATCGGCGACGGGCGCGTCGATATACTGCCCGCCGTACCGCACCACACCGCTTCAGCCCCGATGCAAGACAAATACGACCCGCAGCAGGTCGAGGCCGCTGCCCAGGCGCACTGGCGCGAACGCGACGCGTATCGCGCCGTCGAGCACGCGCAGGACGCTGCCGGCCGGCCGCGGCCGAAGTTCTACGTCTGCTCGATGCTGCCCTACCCCAGCGGCAAGCTGCACATGGGCCACGTGCGCAACTACACGCTGAACGACGTGCTGTACCGCATCCTGCGCATGCGCGGCTACAACGTGATGACGCCGATGGGCTGGGACGCCTTCGGCCTGCCGGCCGAGAACGCCGCCATCGACAAGGGCGTGGCGCCGGCCGATTGGACGCGCGCCAACATCGCCGACATGAAGGCGCAGATGCAGCCGCTCGGGCTGGCCTTCGACTGGAGCCGCGAGATCGCCACCTGCGACGCCAGCTATTACAGGTGGAACCAGTGGCTGTTCCTGAAGATGCTCGAGGAGGGCATCGCCTACCGCGCCACCCAGGTGGTCAACTGGGACCCGGTCGACCAGACCGTGCTCGCCAACGAGCAGGTCATCGACGGCCGCGGCTGGCGCTCGAACGCGGTGGTCGAACGGCGCGAGATCCCCGGCTACTACCTCGGCATCACCCGCTACGCCGACGAGCTGCTCGACAGCCTCGACCGGCTCGACGGCTGGCCGCCGCAGGTGCGGGCGATGCAGGAGAACTGGATCGGCCGCAGCGTCGGGGTGAACTTCGGCTTTCCCTACCAGCTCGACGGCGAGCGCCGGCTGCTGCGCGTGTTCACCACGCGGGCCGACACGATCTGCGGCGTGACCTTCGTCGCGGTGGCGGCCGAGCACCCGCTCGCCGAGCGGCTGGCGCGCGACGAGCCGCGGCTGGCGGCATTCGTCGACGAGTGCCGCAGGGCGGCGGCAACCGAGGCCGACATCGCGACGATGGACAAGAAGGGCATCGCCACCGGCTTTCACGTCGAGCACCCGCTGACCGGCGAGCGTGTCGAGGTCTGGGTCGGCAACTACGTGCTGATGGGCTACGGCGAAGGCGCGGTGATGGGCGTGCCGGCGCACGACGAGCGCGACTTCGAGTTCGCCCGCAAGTACGGCCTGCCGATCAGGCAGGTGATCGCGGTGGCCGGCGAGGCCTTCTCCGACCAGGCCTGGCAGGAGTGGTACGCCGACAAGCAGCGCGGCGTGTGCGTGCACTCTGGCAGGTACGACGGCCTCGGCTACCAGGCCGCCACCGACGCCATCGCCGCGGACCTGAAGGCCAGGGGCCTCGGCGACAAGCAGGTGCAGTACCGGCTGCGCGACTGGGGCATCTCGCGGCAGCGCTACTGGGGAACGCCGATCCCGATCATCCACTGCGCCGCCTGCGGCGCGGTGCCGGTGCCGGAGGCCGACCTGCCGGTGGTGCTGCCGGAGGACCTGGTGCCCGACGGCAGCGGCAACCCGCTGGCGAAGCACGAGCCGTTCCTGCGCTGCTCGTGCCCGAAGTGCGGCAAGCCGGCGCGGCGCGAGACCGACACGATGGACACCTTCGTCGACTCGAGCTGGTACTACATGCGCTACTGCTCGCCCGATGCGCACGACCGCATGGTCGACGAGCGCAACGACTACTGGATGCCGATGGACCAGTACATCGGCGGCATCGAGCACGCGGTGCTGCACCTGCTGTACGCGCGCTTCTGGACCAAGGTGATGCGCGACCTCGGGCTGGTGAAGTTCGACGAGCCGTTCACCCGCCTGTTCACGCAGGGCATGCTCACCCACGACTGCTACTACCGCGAGGACGACGAGGGCCGCAAGCGCTGGTTCTACCCGAACGAGATCGACATCGAGTACGACGACAAGGGCCGGCCGCTGCGGGTCACCGCGCGCGAGGACGGCCTGCCGGTGGCCTACGGCGGCACCGAGAAGATGAGCAAGAGCAAGAACAACGTCGTCGAGCCGCGCGACATCATCGGCCGCTTCGGCGCCGACACCGCACGCGCCTTCGTCATGTTCGCCGGGCCGCCCGACCAGAGCGCCGCCTGGTCGAATTCCGGCGCCGAAGGCACCTACCGCTTCCTGCGCCGGCTGTGGAGCTTCTGCCAGGCGCGCGGCGAGGCGGTGGCGAAGGCGGCTGCGGTGGACGCCGCCTCGCTGCCGGCGCCGCTGAAGGCGGCGCGGCGCGAGATCCATCTGAACCTCAGGCAGGCCGACTTTGACTACCAGCGGGTGCAGTACAACACGGTCGTTTCGGCGGCGATGAAGATGCTCAACGCGCTGGAGGACGCCCGGCTCGGCGACTCGGCGGCCGAGCATTCGCTCGCGCGCGAAGGGCTCGGCATCCTGCTGCGCGTGCTGTATCCGATCGCGCCGCACATCAGCCACGTGCTGTGGCAGGAACTGGGCTTTGCCGCCGCGTACGGCGACCTGCTCGACGCGCCGTGGCCGGCCGCCGACGAGACCGCGCTGCGGCAGGACGAGATCGAGCTGGTGGTGCAGGTCAACGGCAAGCTGCGCGGCGCCATCCGTGTGCCGGCGGCGGCCGACCGGCAGGCGATCGAGGCGGCGGCGCTGGCCGACCCGGCGGTGCGGCGGTTCGTCGCCGACAGCCCGGTCAAGCGCGTGGTCGTCGTGCCGAACAAGCTGGTCAATGTGGTCGTCTGACACCGCTCACCAAGGCACCGATGCGGCGGCCGACTGCTGAAGAGCCGATGGATCGCCGATTGCGCGTCGACGATGCGCCCGCCTGCCGATCGCGCCGCCGGCGGCTGGTCGCTGCACTGGCGCTGTCGGGCGGGCTGGTCGCCTGCGGCTTTCGCTTGCGCGGCACCCAGCAGCTGCCGTTCGACAGCGTCTTCATCGCCGCGCCGCCCGCCTCGGCGATCACGCCGGAGCTGACCGGCGCGATCCGCTCGGGCACGGCGACCGCCGTGGTCGACGACCGCGCCAGGGCAGGCGCGGTGATCGACATCGTCAGCGAGACGCGCGAGCGTGACGTGCTGTCGGTCAACGCGCAGGGGCGCGCCCGCGAGTACCGGCTTCGCCTGCGCGTGGTCTTCCGCGTCCACGACGGCAAGGGGCGCGAGTACCTCGGCCAGACGGCGGTCACGACGAGCCGCGACCTGGCGGTGCTCGAGGAACAGCTGCTGGCGCGCGAGTACGAGGCGGAGCAGCTGTACCAGGACATGCGATTCGACGTCGCGCAGCAGATGCTGCGCCGCATGTCGGCGCTGAAGCCCTGAGCCGCCGATGCTGCTGAAGGCCGACGGCCTGGCCGGGCACCTGAAGACGCGGCAGAAGGCCGGCGCGCTGGCGCCGGTCTACGTCGTCGCCGGCGACGAACCGCTGCTGGCGATCGAGGCCGCTGACGCGATCCGCGCGGCGGCACGGGCGATGGGCTTTGCCGAGCGCGAGCTGCTGCACGCCGATGCCCGCTTCGACTGGTCGCGGCTGACCCAGGCGGCCACCGGCCTGTCGCTGTTTGCCGAGAAGCGGATCGTCGAGCTGCGTCTGCCGGGCGGCAAGCCGGGAAAGGCCGGCGGCGAGGCGCTGCGCGCCTTCGCCGAGTCGCCGCCGCCGGACCTGCTGGCGCTGATCGCGCTGCCGCGGCTCGACCGCGAAACACGGGGCAGCCGCTGGGCGGCGGCGCTCGAGCACGCCGGCGTCTGGGTCGACATCGTGAGGATCGAGCGCCAGGCGCTGCCGGAGTGGATCGGCGCCCGGCTGGCGCGCAACCGCCAGCAGGCGGCGCGCGAGGCGCTCGAGTTCATCGCCGACCGGGTCGAGGGCAACCTGCTGGCGGCGCACCAGGAGATCGGCAAGCTGGCGCTGCTGCATCCACCGGGCGAGCTGAGCCTCGAGCAGGTCGCCGACGCGGTGCTGAACGTCGCCCGCTACGACATCTACGCGCTGGTCCCCGCCCTGCTCGCCGGCGACGGCCCCCGTGCGCTGCGCCTGCTCGACGGGCTGCGCGTCGAGGGCGAGCCGCTGCCGCTGGTGCTGTGGGTGGTGTCCGAGGAGCTGCGCACGCTGCTTCGCGCGCAGGAGGCCGTCGCCGCGGGGCGGCCGTTCGGCACGGTGGCGCGCGAGCTGCGCATCTGGGGTCCGCGCGAGAAGCTGATGCCGAAGGCGCTGCGGCGCCTGCCGGCGGCAACGCTGGCCGCGCTGCTGGCGCGCTGCGCCGATGTCGACCGGCTGGTCAAGGGGCTCGCCGCGCCCGAACGCGACAACGACCCGTGGCTAGAATTGGGCGACATCGCGCTGGCCTGCGCCGCCGGCAGCCAATGAACGCACCCGCCGAACTGACCTCGTCCGCCGACCTGCCTGCCTACATGGAGACGGTCGGCCAGCGCGCGCGCGCCGCCGCGATGGCGATGGCCCGCGCCTCCACCGCGCAGAAGAACGCGGCGCTGGCCGAGATCGCCGCCGCGATACGCGCCTCGTCGGCCAGCCTGCTCGAGGCCAACCGGCACGACCTCGAGCGTGCCGCCGGCGCCGGGCTGGCCGGGCCGCTGCTCGACCGGTTGCGCCTGAGCGCCGCTGCGATCGAGAAGATGGCTGCCGGCGTGGAGAAGGTCGCGGCGCTGCCCGATCCGGTGGGCGAGATGAGCGAGGTGCGGCCGCAGCCATCCGGACTGCGCATCGGCCGCATGCGCGTGCCGCTCGGCGTGATCGGCATCATCTACGAGAGCCGGCCGAACGTGACCGTCGACGCCGCCACGCTGTGCCTGAAGAGCGGCAACGCCACCATCCTGCGCGGCGGCTCGGAGGCCTTCGACAGCAACCGGCTGCTGGCGCAGCAGGTGGGCCACGGCCTGCGCCAGGCCGGCCTGCCGGCGGAAGCGGTGCAGCTGGTCGCGAGCACCGACCGCGCCGCGGTCGGCCTGCTGGTGTCGATGCCGAAGTACGTCGACCTGATCGTGCCGCGCGGCGGCCGCGGCCTGATCGAGCGGCTGGGAGCCGAGAGCCGGGTGCCGATGCTCAAGCACCTGGACGGCAACTGCCACGTCTACGTCGACGCCGCCGCCGATCTGGCGCAGGCGGTCGACGTCGCGGTGAACGCCAAGACCTACCGGCTTTTCGTCTGCGGCGCGATGGAGACGCTGCTGGTGCATGCGGACGTCGCCTCGGTGTTCCTGCCGCAGGTCGCCGCCGAGCTGATCGCCCGCGGCATCGAGCTGCGCGGCTGCCCCGCCACCTGCGCGGCTCTGCCGCAGGCAAAGCCGGCCACCGAGGAGGACTGGTTCACCGAGTACCTCGGGCCGATCCTGGCCGTGCGGGTGGTCGACTCCCTCGACACTGCCATCGCGCACATCTCGCACTACGGCTCGCATCACACCGACTCGATCGTCAGCCGCGACCACCTCGCGATCGAGCGCTTCCTGCGCGAGGTCGACTCCAGCTCGGTGATGGTCAACGCGCCGACCTGCTTCGCCGACGGCTTCGAGTACGGCCTGGGCGCTGAGATCGGCATCTCCACCGACAAGCTGCATGCCCGCGGCCCGGTCGGCCTGGAAGGGCTGACGTCGCAGAAGTACGTCGTCTTCGGCTCGGGGCAGCTGCGCGGCTGAACGTGCCGGCGCGATGCGGCCGGCGACGGCGCGGCCGTTCCGACCGCGCCGCTCAGGTCACGTGGATCCGCGCCGCCAGCGCACGCAGCTGCTCGAGCGGCGGTTCCTTGCGCGGCCAGACGAGCCCGACGCCGTCGCCGTGGTGCCGCGGCAGCACGTGCAGGTGAACGTGCGGCACCGTCTGCCAGCCGGCCGGACGGTTCGCCTGCAGCACCGTGATCCCGTCCGGATGGAACGCCGCGTCGACCGCGCGGGCGACGCGCGCCGCGGTGCGGAACAGCGCCCCGGCCAGTTCGTCGTCGAGGTCGAGGATGGTCTCGACCTGCCGCCTGGTGGCGACGATCACGTGGCCCGGATTGACCTGGCCGGCGTCCATGAAGGCGAAGGTGTGCTCGTCCTCGTGCACCTTCGCCGCCGGCAGTTCGCCGCGGATGATGCGGGTGAAAACGCTGGGCTCCATCGTCTGCTCCTCCGTTGCACGGGCAAGGCCGGCGGCGACGCATTCTAGGAGCGCGTATCGTTGACCGCTCCGCCGTCGCCGCTCGCCGGTCTTGAACCCGTCCCTCGAACAGTTCTTCGCCATCTGCCCGCGCGGCCTCGAGCCGCTGCTGGCCGACGAGCTGCGGGCGCTCGGCGCACAGCGGCCGACGGTCGAGGGCGGCGGCGTCGGTTTCAGCGGCACGATGAAGACGGCCTATGCCGCCAACCTGTCGAGCCGCATCGCCAGCCGCGTGCTGTGGCAGCTCGGCAGCGGCGGGTACCGCGACGAGGGCGACCTCTACGCGCAGGCACGGGCCGTCGCCTGGGAGCGGCACTTCGACGCGCGGCAGACCCTGCGCGTCGACGTGAGCGCCTCGCGCTCGCCGCTGCGCAGCCTTGACTTCGCGACGCTCACGATCAAGGACGCGATCGTCGACCGCCTGCGGGCGAAGACCGGCGCGCGGCCGTCGATCGACCGCGCGCGGCCCGACGTGCGCGTCTTTGCCTACCTCGACGAGCGCGAGCTGGTGCTTTACCTCGATCTGTCGGGCGAGCCTCTGTTCAAGCGCGGCTGGCGCGCCGACAAGGGCGAGGCGCCGCTGAAGGAGAACCTCGCCGCCGGCCTGCTGATGCTGGCCGGCTGGACGCCCGAGGTGCCGCTGCTGGACCCATTTTGCGGCAGCGGCACGATCGCCATCGAGGCGGCGCTGATCGCCGCCCGCCGCGCCCCCGGGCTGAACCGCCGCTTCGCCTTGGAGCGGCTCGCCGGCTTCGATGCAGCCGCCTGGCGCGAACTGAACGACGGCGCCGCGGCGGCCGTCGACGACACCGTGCCGGCGCGCATCGCCGGAGCCGACATTTCCACCCGCGTGATCGAGACGGCGCGCGGCAACGCGCGGCTGGCCGGCCTGCAGTCCTGGCTCGACGATGGCCGGCTGTCGTTCGCCAGCCTCGATGCACGACAGGCGCAGCCGATTGCCGCCAGCGGCATGATCGTGACCAACCCGCCGTACGGCGAGCAGAGCGCGCCCAGATCGGCCACCGTTCCGGCGCTGATGCGCGGCTTCGGCGACCGGATGAAGGAGTCGTTCAGCGGCTGGACGGCCTGGCTGCTGTCGTCCGACCGCGACCTGCCGCGGCAGATGCGGCTGCACGAGACGCGCAAGACGGTGCTGTTCAACGGCCCGCTCGAATGCCGCCTGTTCCGCTTCGAGATGGTCGCCGGCAGCTACCGGCCGCGCGCGCGGCCGGCCGCCTGAGCGCCACGCCGGCCGGGCAAGCCCAGGCGGGCAGCCCGGCGTTGCGCCGGATCTCCGGCCCGGCCCGCGCCTTCGACACCGGACAGCCCTTCTTCGCCGCCTCGGCGTGCCCGGCGATCTGCGCCGCCGTCACGCCAGGCACCCGAGCCCCGGTGTCGAGCTCGAGCAGGTGGATCGTCGGCCCGTCGCCCGGCTGCCTAGCCGAGCAGCTCTTCGATGTCGGCGGCGATTTCCTTCGGCTCGGTGGTCGGCGCGTAGCGCTTGACCACGTGGCCGTGGCGGTCGACCAGGAACTTGGTGAAGTTCCACTTGATGACCTGCGAGCCGAGCAGGCCCGGCCTGGCCTTGGTCAGGTACTTGTACAGCGGGTGCGCCGTCTCGCCGTTGACGTCGACCTTGGCGAACAGCGGGAAGGTGACGCCGAAGTTCATTTCGCAGAACTCGGCGATCTCCGACTCCGGACCCGGCTCCTGCTGGCCGAACTGGTTGCTCGGAAAGCCGAGCACGGCGAAGCCGCGCTTGCCGTATTCCTCGTACAGCGCCTCGAGCCCCTTGTACTGCGGCGTGAAGCCGCACTTGCTCGCCGTGTTGACGATCAGCAGCACCTTGCCCTTGTAATCGGCGAGCTTGCGCTTCTTGCCGTCGATGGTCGTGGCGGAGAAGTCGTAGACGGAAGCCATGGCGGACGATGTTCGGGGCGATCGAGGCGGCCGGCGCGCGAGGGCGATGCGGCCGAGGCGAAGATCATAGCCCGCCTGCAGCGGCCGACGCCGCCTCGCGACGCACCGGCCCCGCAAAGGCGGGCCGGCGGCGCCGGGGCCGCCGCTGCGGCCGGACGCTACTCGGTCAGCCCGAGATGCTCGATGCCGCGCTGCAGTTCGGCCACGCCGCCGTACAGCTTCGAGTTCAGCTTGATCTGCAGGCGCAGGTCGTTGACCGAGTCGGCGTTGCGCAGCGCATCCTCGTAGGAGATCAGACCGGACTCGTGCAGGTCGAACAGCGCCTGGTCGAACGTCTGCATGCCCTGCTCGCGGCTGCGCTTCATCACCTCGCGGATCTCCGGCACCTCGCCCTTGAAGATCAGCTCCTGGATCAGCGGCGAGTTGAGCATGACCTCGACCGCCGGGATCCGGCCCTTGCGGTCCTTGAAGGCGATCAGCCGCTGCGAAATCATCGCCCGCAGGTTCAGCGACAGGTCCATCAGCAGCTGCTGGCGCTTCTCCTCGGGGAAGAAGTTGACCACCCGGTCGAGCGCCTGGTTGGTCGAGTTGGCGTGCAGCGTGCACATCACCAGGTGGCCGGTCTCGGCGAAGGCGATCGCGTGCTCCATCGTCTCGCGCTCGCGCACCTCGCCGATCAGGATCACGTCCGGCGCCTGCCGCAGCGTGTTCTTCAGCGCCACCTGCCAGCTCTCGCAGTCGACCCCGATGTCGCGGTGGGTGACGATGCAGTTGCGGTGATGGTGCACGTATTCGACCGGGTCCTCGATGGTGATGATGTGGCCCTGGCTGTTCTCGTTGCGGTAACCGACCATCGCCGCCAGGGTGGTCGACTTGCCGCAGCCGGTGGCGCCGACCATCATCACGATGCCGCGCTTGGCCATCGCCAGGTCGTTGACGATCGGCGGCAGGTTCAGCTCCTCCGAGGTGGGGATCTTGTCGGCGATCACGCGGAAGACGATGCCGACGTTGCCCTGCTGCACGAAGGCGGAGACGCGGAAGCGGCCGATGCCGGTGGGGCTGATCGCGAAGTTGCACTCGCGGGTGGACTCGAACTCCGCCGCCTGGCGGTCGTTCATGATCGCCCGCACCAGCTCGGCCGTGTGCTGTGCCGTCAGCGGCTGGTTCGACACCGGCGTGACCCGGCCGTCGACCTTGAACGCCGGCGGAAACTCGGCGGTCAGGAACAGGTCGGAGCCCTTCTTGCTGATCAGCAGCTTCAGCAGGTCGTGGATGAAGCGGACTGCCTGGTCGCGATCCATAGGTCCCTCGTGCTTCCGCGCATCGGCGCGGCGGTGTCAATCGCCTTGCCTCGCCCCCGGCTCGAGGGGGCGGAGCGACGGCGCGTTTCGCAAACTCGGTTAGCCGACGAACGCCTCCGGCTGCTTGGCGTAGGCGCGCGCCTCGCCGTGCGAGATCGTGTTGCGGCGGACCAGGTCGAGCAGGCACTGGTCCAGGGTCTGCATGCCGAACTGGGCGCCGGTCTGGATCATCGAATACATCTGCGCGACCTTGTTCTCGCGGATCAGGTTGCGGATGGCCGGCGTGCCGACCATGATCTCGTGCGCCGCGATGCGGCCGGTGCCGTCCTTGCGTTTCATCAGCGTCTGCGAGATCACCGCCACCAGCGACTCGGACAGCATCGCCCGCACCATCTCCTTCTCCGCCGCCGGGAACACGTCGACCATGCGGTCGATCGTCTTGGCCGCCGACGAGGTGTGCAGCGTGCCGAGCACCAGGTGCCCCGTCTCGGCGGCGGTCAGCGCCAGGCGGATCGTCTCCAGGTCGCGCAGTTCGCCGACCAGGATCACGTCCGGGTCCTCGCGCAGCGCCGCCCGCAGCGCGTTGGCGAACGACAGCGTGTGCGGCCCGACCTCGCGCTGGTTGATGACGCACTTGCGCGGCTCGTGCACGAACTCGATCGGGTCCTCGACCGTCAGCACGTGCCCCTGCACGTTGCTGTTGACGTGGTCGAGCATCGCCGCCAGCGTGGTCGACTTGCCCGAGCCGGTCGGCCCGGTCACCAGCACCAGGCCGCGCGGCTTCATCGAGAAGTCGGCGAAGCTCTTCGGCGTCGCCAGTTCCTCCAGCGACAGCACGCGCGAGGGGATCGTCCGCAGCACGGCGGCGGCGCCCCGGTCCTGCATGAAGGCGTTGACGCGGAAGCGCGCCAGTCCCGGCAGCCCGAACGAGAAGTCGACGTCGTACGTGTCGTCGTAGTGCTTGCGCTGCTGGTCGTTCATGATGTCGTAGATCATCGCGTGCACGTCCTTGTGCTCCAGCGGCGGCAGGTTGATGCGCCGCACGTCGCCGTGCACGCGGATCATCGGCGGCAGGCCGGAGGACAGGTGCAGGTCCGACGCCTTGTTCTTGACGGAGAATGCGAGCAGTTCGGAGATGTCCATTTAGGCGTCCGGCAGCATGCGATGACTCGGCCCGAAGCGGTTGCAGCGAGCGCCCGCTTCCCGCTCAGCCCGTTGCATTGAAGGACTTTCCCGCGGTCGGCCGAGAGCGAATCGATTATGTCCAGTTCGGACAAGCACTTGCAAGCCAACCTTACATCGTTGTCTGAACGGATTACTGCCGCCGCCCGTCGGGCGGGGCGGCCGACCGAGTCGGTCACCCTGGTCGCCGTCAGCAAGACCTTCCCGGCCGAGGCCGTGCTGGCGCTGGCGCGCTGCGGCCAGCGGCATTTCGGCGAGAACTACCTGCAGGAGGCCCTGGCCAAGATCGAGGCGGTCCGTGCCGCCGCGCCCGGCCTGCCGCTGGTGTGGCACTTCGTCGGCCCGATCCAGAGCAACAAGACCCGGCCGATCGCCGAGCACTTCGACTGGGTGCAGTCGGTCGAGCGGCTGAAGATCGCCCAGCGCCTGTCGGAGCAGCGGCCGGCGCACCTGCCGCCGCTGAACGTGCTGCTGCAGGTCAACATCAGCGGTGAGGCCAGCAAGAGCGGGGTGGCGCCCGGCGAACTGCCGGCGCTGGCCCGTGCCGTCGCCGCACTGCCGCGGCTGCGCCTGCGCGGGCTGATGGCGGTCCCGGAGCCGACCGACGACCCGCAGCGGCAGCGCGCCCCCCTGGCGGCGATGAAGGCGTTGTTCGACGAGCAGCGGGCCGCCGGCTTTGCCGACTGGGATACGCTGTCGATGGGCATGTCGGCCGACCTGGAGGCGGCCATCGGGCAGGGAGCGACCATGGTCCGCGTCGGCACGGCGCTGTTCGGAGAACGGGTCAGATGAAGATCGCCTTCGTCGGTGGCGGCAACATGGCGGCGGCGCTGATCGCCGGGCTGCTGCGCGCGGGCCGCCCGGCCGCCGACCTTTTCGTGGTGGAGATCGACGGCGAGCGCTGCGCGCAGCTGCAGCGGCAGTTCGGCATCGCCGCGGCGACGGCGCCCGATGCGAGGCTGCAGGAAGCCGGCGCGCTGGTGCTGGCGGTGAAGCCGCAGTCGATGCGCGAGGCCTGCGCGGCGGCGCGGCCGCACATCGGCCGGCCGCTGGTGGTCTCGGTGGCCGCCGGCATCCGCTCGGTGGACATCGCCCGCTGGCTCGGCACGGGCGCGATCGTGCGCACCATGCCCAACACCCCGGCCCTGATCGGCCGCGGCGTCACCGGCATGGCGGCCACGGCACAGGTCGAAGGCGCGGGCCGCGAGCTGGCCGAGTCGGTCCTGCGCGCGGTGGGCGACGTGGTCTGGTTCGACGACGAGGACCAGCTCGATGCGGTCACCGCGGTCTCCGGCAGCGGGCCCGCCTACGTGTTCTACTTCATCGAGGCGCTCGCCCGCGCCGGCACCGAGCTGGGACTGACCGAAGGCCAGGCGCGCCAGCTCGCGGTGCAGACCTTCGCCGGCGCGGCGCAGCTGGCGGCCGACTCCTCCGAGCCGCTGCAGACGCTGCGCCAGCGTGTCACCTCCAAGGGCGGGACGACCGCAGCCGCGCTGTCGTGGCTGGAGTCGAACGCGGTCGAAGCGCGGATCGTCGAGGCGGTGCACGCCGCCCACCGGCGGGCCCGCGAAATGGGCGAGGAGTTCGGCCGCCAGTAGCGCCCTAGCCGAGCGCGTAGTGGCCGGCCACGCCGGCGAACACCGCCAGCCCCAGCCACTGGTTGTGGCGGAAGGCGCGGAAGCACTCGTCGCGCCGGCGATGGCGGATCAGCACGAAGTGATAGGCGGCGATCGCCGCCGCCGCCGCCCAGCCGAGATAGAACGGCCAGCCAAAGCGCATCACCACGCCGATCGCGGCGAGCAGCAGCAGATGGGCCGCGTAACAGCCGATCACCGCCGCCACGTCGGCGCGGCCGAACAGGATCGCCGAGGAGCGAAGGCCGATGCGCAGGTCGTCGTCGCGGTCGACCATCGCGTACTCGGTGTCGTAGGCCACCACCCAGAACAGGTTGGCCGCGAACAGCCACCAGCCGATCACCCCGACCTCGCCGCGCACGGCGGCGAAGGCCATCGGGATGCCGAACGAGAAGGCGATCGCCAGCCAGGCCTGCGGCAGCGGGAAGAAGCGCTTGAACAGCGGATAGCTCAGCGCGACCAGCGCGCCGAGCACCGCCAGCCCGAAGGTCGGCGCGTTCAGCGGGATCAGCAGCAGCGCCGAGGCACCGATCAGCAGCAGGCCGACCGCCCACGCCTCGGCCGGCGACACCCGGCCGCTGGCCACCACGCGCTCGGCGGTGCGCTTGACGTGGCCGTCGAAGTCGCGGTCGAAGACGTCGTTCACCGCGCAGCCGGCCGAGCGCATGAAAAGCGTGCCAAGGCAGAAGATCGCCAGGTGCAGCGCCTGCGGCACGCCCTCGGCGGCGATCCAAAGGGCGGTCAGCGTCGGCCACAGCAGCAGCAGGGTGCCGACCGGCTTGTCGAAGCGGATCAGGCGGGCATACAGCAGCAGGCGCTCGGCAGGCGGCATCGTTCGATCGGCGTCACGGCCCGACCGCCGGAGGCGGCTTTGCGCCCGGCAGCCGACCAAAGTATCGTAGCAACCCGGTCGCGACCAAGCAGAACAAATCCGGATCAACAGAGGAGGACCCGATGCTACGCAAACGTCTTTTCGCGGCGATCGCCGCCGCGCTGTCCGTCGCCGTCGTTCCAGCCGCCCAGGCGCAGACGGAAATCCAGTGGTGGCACTCGATGGGCGGCGCGCTCGGCGAGAAGCTCAATGCGCTGGCCGAAAAGTTCAACGCCGGCCAGAAGGACTACAAGGTCGTTCCGACCTACAAGGGCTCGTATCCGGAGTCGATGACGGCGGCGATCGCCGCCTTCCGGGCCGGCAATGCGCCGCACATCCTGCAGGTGTTCGAAGTCGGCACGGCGACCATGATGGCGGCCAAGGGGGCGATCGTTCCGGTCGCCACCGTGATGAAGGACTCCGGGACCACCTTCGACCCGAAGGCCTACCTGCCGACGGTGACCGGCTACTACACCGATCTGCAGGGCAACATGCTGTCGCTGCCGTTCAACAGCTCGACGTCGCTGTTCTACATCAACAAGGACGCGTTCAAGAAGGCGGGGCTCGATCCGAACAAGCCGCCGAAGACGTGGAAGGAAGTCATTGCCGCGGGCGAGAAGCTGAAGGCGGCGGGGCAGGAGTGCGTCTACACGACGAGCTGGCCGTCGTGGGTGCACATCGAGAACTTCAGCGCCTGGCACAACGTGCCGATCGGCACCAAGCAGAACGGCATGGGCGGCCTCGACACCCAGTTCTCGGTCAATTCGCCGCTGCACGTCAGGCACCTGTCGATGCTCGCCGACATGGCCAAGAAGGGGATGTTCACCTATGCCGGCCGCACCAGCCAGGGCGACGCCAAGTTCTCGGGCGGCGAATGCGCGATGTTCACCGGCAGCTCGAGCGCCATCGGCGGCATCGTCAAGGCGGCGAAGGTGGACTGGTCGGCGAACATGCTGCCCTACCACGATGACGTGAAGGGCGCGCCGCAGAACTCGATCATCGGCGGCGCGTCGCTGTGGGTGATGGGCGGCAAGAAGCCGGTTGAGTACAAGGGCGTGGCGCAGTTCCTCTCCTTCCTGTCGCAGCCCGAGATACAGATGGAGTGGCACACCGGCACCGGCTACGTGCCGATCACGCTGGCGGCCTACGAGATGACGCGCAAGTCGGGCTTCTACGACAAGAACCCGGGCATGGACATGCCGATCAAGCAGCTGACCCTGCACGCGCCGACGGAAAACTCCAAGGGCCTGCGCTTCGGCAACTTCGTGCAGGGGCGCACGGTGATCGAGGAGGAGATGGAGGCAGTGTTCGCCGGCAAGAAGGACCCCAAGACGGCGCTCGACGACGCGGTCAAGCGCGGCAACGAGATCCTGCGGCAGTTCGAGGCGGCCAACAAGTAGCGCCTGCGAGGGGCGTCGCGGCCAGCAGGGAACCAGGGTTCCCGCCGCGGCGCCCGCCGCCGGCCCGCAGCATCGCGGCCGCCCGGTCGAGCGAGCCGTTCGCCACCGTCGAAAGATGGAAAAGCGCGTTGTCTTCCGCTCAGCGTGGCTGCCGTACGTGCTGGTGGCCCCGCAGATCGCGATCACGGTCATCTTCTTCTTCTGGCCGGCGGCGCAGGCGGTGTGGTACTCGTTCCAGCTGCAGGACGCGTTCGGCCTGAAGTCGCAGTTCGTCGGCCTGCAGAACTTCGCCGCCCTGTTCAGGGACGACAACTACCTGGCATCGTTCAAGGTCACGGCGATATTCAGCGCTCTGGTGGCCTTCAGCGGCATCGCGCTGTCGCTGCTGCTCGCCTCGATGGCCGACCGCGTGCTGCGCGGAGCGCTCGCCTACAAGACGCTGCTCGTCTGGCCCTATGCCGTCGCCTCGGCCGTGGCCGGCGTGCTCTGGGCCTTCCTGTTCGCGCCGTCGATCGGCATCGTGACCTATGCGCTCAAGGGGCTCGGCATCGACTGGAACTGGGTCGTTCACGGCGACCAGGCGATGGCGCTGGTGGTCATCGCCTCGGTGTGGAAGCAGATCAGCTACAACTTCCTGTTCTTCCTCGCCGGGCTGCAGTCGATCCCGCGCTCGCTGATCGAGGCAGCGGCGATCGACGGCGCCGGCCCGACGCGGCGGTTCTGGACCGTGGTCTTTCCGCTGCTTTCGCCGACGACCTTCTTCCTGCTGGTGGTCAACGTCGTGTATGCGTTCTTCGACACCTTCGGCGTGATCGATGCCACCACCGAGGGCGGGCCGGCCCAGGCCACCCAGATCCTCGTCTACAAGGTGTACCACGACGGGGTCAAGGCGGCGGACCTCGGCGGCTCCTCGGCGCAGTCGGTGATCCTGATGTTCATCGTGATCACGCTCACCGTGGTGCAGTTCCGCTACATCGAGAGAAAGGTGCAGTACTAGATGGTCGAGAACCGCCCCTGGCTGACCTTCCTCTCGCACGCCACGCTGATCGCCGGCGTCCTGCTGATCGCGTTTCCCCTGTACGTGACGTTCGTCGCCTCGACGCACTCGCTCGAGGCGATCATGCAGACGCCGATGTCGCTCGTCCCCGGCGGGCACTTCGTCGAGAACTACGCGCAGGTCCTGACCGCCGGGTCGACCAAGGGATCGAAGGCGGCGGTGACCCAGATGCTGATCAACAGCAGCGTGATGGCGCTGGTGATCCCGCTAGGCAAGATCGCGATCTCGATCATCTCGGCATTCGCGATCGTCTACTTCCGCTTTCCGCTGCGCATGTTCTTCTTCTGGATGATCTTCATCACCCTGATGCTGCCGGTGGAAGTGCGCATCATCCCGACCTTCAAGGTGATCGCCGACCTCGGCCTGCTCAACACCTACACCGGCCTCACGCTGCCGCTGATCGCCTCGGCCACGGCGACCTTCCTGTTCCGCCAGTTCTTCATGACGGTGCCCGACGAGCTCGCCGAGGCGGCCCGCGTCGACGGCGCTGGCCCGATGCGCTTCTTCCGCGATGTGCTGCTGCCGCTGTCGAAGACCACCATGGCGGCGCTGTTCGTGATCCAGTTCATCTACGGCTGGAACCAGTACCTCTGGCCGCTGCTGATCACCACCGACGAGTCGATGTACACGACGGTGATCGGCATCAAGCGCATGATGGTCGGCGGCGACGCCGCGACCGAGTGGAACCTGGTGATGGCCACCGCGATTCTCGCCATGCTGCCGCCGGCGCTGGTGGTCGTGCTGATGCAGCGGTGGTTCGTCAAGGGCCTGGTCGACACCGAGAAGTAGATACCCTGCACGGACACCGCGATGGCAACCCTCGAACTGCGCGACGTGCGCAAGCGCTACGGCGGCAACGACGTCGTGCACGGCATCACGATGAGCATCGAAAAGGGCGAGTTCGTGGTGATCGTCGGTCCCAGCGGCTGCGGCAAGAGCACGCTGCTGCGCATGGTCGCCGGGCTGGAGGAGATCACCGGCGGCGAGATCGCCATCGGCGGCCGCATCGTCAACAGGCTGGAGCCGAAGGACCGCGACATCGCGATGGTGTTCCAGAACTACGCGCTGTACCCGCACATGCGCGTCTACGACAACATGGCCTACGGCCTGAAGATCCGCGGCATGCCGCGCGCCGAGATCGATGCGCGCGTGCGCGAGGCGGCCAGGATCCTCGAGCTCGAGCCGCTGCTCGGACGCAGGCCGCGCCAGCTCTCCGGCGGCCAGCGCCAGCGCGTTGCCATGGGCCGCGCGATCGTCCGCCACCCGAAGGTGTTCCTGTTCGACGAGCCGCTGTCGAACCTCGACGCCAAGCTGCGCGTGCAGATGAGGCTGGAGCTGCAGAAGCTGCACCGCAAGCTCGCCGTGACCTCGATGTACGTCACGCACGACCAGGTCGAGGCGATGACGCTCGGACAGCGGATCATGGTGATGAACGCCGGCCGGGCCGAGCAGATCGGCACGCCGCGCGAGATCTACGACCGGCCGCAGACCTCCTTCGTCGCCGGCTTCATCGGCTCGCCGCCGATGAACCTGATCGCCGGGCGGCTGAGCGCCGACGGCGCGCAGCTGCGTTGCGGCGGCGGCGCCATCCGCCTGCCGGCACCGGTACGCGCCCTGGCGGATCGCGAGCTGCTGCTCGGCGTGCGGCCGGAGCAGCTGCGCGCCGGCGGCGGGCAGATGCAGGTCGCCGTCGAGATGGCCGAGGCGCTCGGCGCCGATCACCTGGTGCACTGTTCGCTCGGCGAGCAGGCCCTGGTGCTGCGCACCGCGGAGGACGTGGCGCCGGCAGCCGGCGACTCGATCACGCTCGGCTTCGACGCCGGCGCCGTGCACTGGTTCGATCCGGCGACGACGCGGCGGATCGACGTCGGCTGATTACCTGCGCAGGCTCCTGCGCATCCCGGCGGTCTCGCGTCTGCCGCCGGCACGCGCTATCCGG
>CP070661.1:2373318-2383878 GCA_020355165.1 Burkholderiales bacterium | reverse complement strand
GTCACACGGTCGCGCTGTTCATCAACGGAGTTCAGATCGGCAAGCCGGTGCCTTTCACGGTCACGGTGCCGGCGGGCGAGTTCATCCGTGGGCTAAGCAAGACGGTCGACGTCGCGGACTTCCCCAGCCTCGGCAAGACGACGCGACTCGAGTGGCAGGAGAGCACGCAGAACTTCGCCATCACGGGTGTCAGGTAGAGCCGCGCTCGACCAAGCATTCGGGAACCTCGCCAATCAAGATCTGGGCGCCGCGCCACGTTGATGACCCCCGAGCGATGTCCGCATTTCTCTTGGGAGTCGTCGTTATCGGCGTCTTCTCTCTTGGTGGCCAAGCGGCAGGAATCGGCCGAACCCGGGCCTCAGTAGCGCGCCACAAACCGGTCACCGACCGGGCAGCCGTCGCGCCGAGCGGCTCAGAACGACCCTCTGCGGTCCTTCACCGCGTCGGCCCGAGCGTCAGCCATGCAGTGTTTGCGGTCCCTCGCGCCCGGCTACCGAACTGGCGGTGTCGGCATGGCCAAGCCGCTGCGCTCGCAGTTCAAGAGCGGATGTGCCCGTCCGGCAGCTGGCTCCGCACCATCAATCGCAACCAGCGGACCCTCGTGCGAAGCCGTGGGCGCGACCAGTCGCGGTCACCCATTGCGACTGCCTTGCTACGATGTTCGCTTGAGGAACGCTTGATCGGCCATGCAGCAGATCCCCACCACCCGCTACGCGAAGAGCGGTGATGTACACATTGCCTATCAGGTCCTCGGCGAGGGCCCGATAGACCTCGTCGTCGTGCCTGGCTGGGTTACCAACGTCGAGTGCTTCTGGGAGGAACCGCGCTCCGCCGGGTTCCTGCGGTCGCTGGCCGCGTTTTCGAGACTGATCATCTTTGACAAGCGCGGTACCGGGCTTTCGGACAGGGTGGCCTTTATGCCCAACCTGGAGACCCGGATGGATGATCTGAGGGCAGTGCTGTCGGCAGTCGGCTCGCAGCGCGCGGTTCTCTGCGGGTATTCCGAAGGCGGCCCGATGTGCGCGCTGTTCGCCGCCACCTATCCGGCGCGGACCGCCGGTTTGGTGATGCTCGGCAGTTACGCCTCTCGGGCTTGGCGCGCGGACGCACCTTGGGGTCGCACTGCGCAGCAGACGGAGCAGTTCAACCGCGTCTGCGAGGCCGAGTGGGGCGCACCACTGGCGATCGAGCGGATCATGCCCAGCGTGGCGCAAGACGAGACGGTCCGCCAATGGTGGGGGCGCTTCCTGCGAATGAGCGCCAGTCCGGCCGCCGTGGTGGCATTGAACACGATGAACCATGAGATCGATGTGCGCCCGATCCTGACTTCGGTGCAGGCGCCGGCGCTGGTCATGCACGCGCGAGGCGACCAGCAGGTGGACGTGCGCTACGGGCGGGAACTGGCGGCCCTGCTGCCACGCGCTCGTTACATCGAACTCGAGGGCGAAGACCACGCGCCATGGCTGATGAATGCCGAGCAGATCGTTCGCGAGATCGGGGCCTTCACGGCAGCCATCGGCGAACCCGAAGAACCCGAGCGCGTGCTGGCCACCGTGCTCTTCAGCGACATCGTTGGTTCGACCGAGCGCGCGATCGAACTGGGTGACCGTGCCTGGCGCGATCTGCTCAATCGGCACCACCAGATCGTCAGGCAGGCACTGCAGCGCTTCAAGGGACGCGAGGTAGATACCGCAGGCGACGGCTTCTTCGCCACGTTCGACGGCCCGGCCCGCGCGGTGCGCTGTGCCGCGAGCCTGATCGAGGTGCTTGCGAGCATTGGCGTGCAGGTCCGAGTCGGGCTGCATACTGGCGAATGCGAGACGGTCGGAGGCAAGGCGGCCGGCATCGCCGTGCATATTGGTGCCCGCGTCTCGGCGGCCGCCGGGCCGGGCGAGGTGTTCGTCACCAGCACGGTCAGGGACTTGGTCGCTGGATCCGGGTTGCGCTTCGAAGATCGAGGTGCCCGCGTCCTCAAGGGCTTGCCAGATGCCTGGCACTTGTACGCGGTCGATCTTGCCTCGGCAATCTGATCAGACTGCGGATAGCGCACGCGCCTGAAGCACGTCTGGAGCGGACCGAGCCCGAAGGGGGCAATTGCTCCTCCCGCGTCAGGGTTGGGTTTTGGCCACCATGTCGACCGCTCAACGGCATCCGGTTTCGCAGTTTGCGCTGCGCCGCAGCGCATCTCTCTGGCGGTCTTGAACGACTGTTCTCGGCCGGTGTCTGCGCCTGCTTCTACTCGCCTGACTCTGCTGGCGCATGAAAGCAAAGCGGCAGCAAATAGCCTGTTCCTGCCACCCAGCCCGAGCGCGAGTTGGTCAGCAGATGGCCGGTCGAAGCCGGTCGTAGGCGTCGCCGAACATCGGCCGCCCTCAGGCCCGATTCGTTCGCATGCCCCTGTGGCCAAGATACTCGCTCACGACGCCGAGTTCGCCGAGGGGTAACGTCCGAATCACCTCGGCGGCCGAGCTCCACGGATATGCAAGCTGCTTAAGCCAGCCCATTACGCTCGCCGTCCGCGATGCGCCAAGCACGATCATCGTTTCGATCGTGAGGATCAGCCGAGTCGCCAGCAAATCTGGACCGCTCCGGAAGGTCCAGTCGTAGTGGCCACAACGGACACGAACGGACCTGGACTCCTTGTCCGTCATTCCTACCAGCCAGTCGCAGGAAAACGACTCGTCGTTCGGTCCGGGTCGGTCCATATAGAAGGAGTAGATGTTCTCGTACGCCTGATTGAAGCGGCGGACAAGCGCGTCGGCGATCCCTTCCAGGCCAATTGTCGTTGCCGGAAAGCTGATCTGGTCGGAGCGGTTGCGGATCTCCAGTTGCGCGTCCGGCGAGAACACGTCGGCGAGTAGGAAAGGACGGTTCTCGTCTTTCGCATGGAAGTACGTTCGCAGCACTTGCTCCGGTGACAATCAGCCTCACTCAACTTATTCGAATTTGCATCATTCTGGAGGCTGCCCTCCTTGATCGCGACTGGCCGTTGTGCGAATTCGCGGTCGCGTCCGAAAGCCCTCGCCCGAAGGGACCGCGTCACCGGATCGATGCGATCTGAGCAACAACATAATCGCCCCAACTCATAAGGGGCTCACCTCGGCGGGCAGGTTCGGATCGGCGCTCCACTCGGCCCAAGAACCATCGTAGAGACGGGCACGCTCATAGCCGAGGATCTTCAAGGCCAGCAGCCCGCAGGCGCCTGCGTAGCCGCGGCCACAATAGGTGATCACCTCCAGGTCGGGTGTCACTCCGGCGCTTCGATAAAGGCGCGCTAACGACTCCGGAGTGCCGAACGTGAACGACCGACCGCTCGCGAGCATGCGCTCGCGTTCTGCGGAGGTCACCGTGGCCAACGCGGGATCGATGTTCGCCATGTAGGGCACGTTCACGGCACCGGGAATGTGTCCAGGTCGCCGGCCCCATAAGTGGCGCTCCCCGCCACCGCGGTACAGCTCGGGAGTCAAGCAGTCCACGATAACCGTTCCGGGTTGGCCCACGGCGGCGACGACGTCTTGCTTCGAAGCCTTCCAGTCCGGGCGAACGCGCGGTGTGAACGTGGCATGTGCCGGGGCGGGGACTTCGATGGACAACGGACGTCCTTCCGACTGCCACGCGCGTAGCCCGCCGTCGAGCACTCGCACTCGGTCATGGCCGTAGTAGGACAGGGCCCACCACAGACGCGCCGAGCCCAGCGGAAAGCCCATGTTGTCGTAGACGACCACCAGCGTGCTGTTTCCGATGCCAAGACGCTCCATGACACGAGCGAACTGCTCGGCTGCGACCAGCGTGTCGGGAACGGGATGCTCGGGGTCAGACAAGTCCGAGATCATTCCCGCGAACACAGCACCAGGAATGTGACCGGCGAGATAGCCGTCATAGTCGTCGAAGCTGATCCCGCGGCCGTTCTCGTACCTGGACCGCCAGCGGACATCGACAACGCGCAGCTCGGGGTCGGTCAGGTGTGTTGCCAACCATTCAGTCGTCACAAGCGGCGAGGAATCGAGACGGACCTGCATGGGCTATCCCTCCATTGACGCCTGCCTGAGACGCCTAACGATATGCGGTGCACCTGTCCACACGGCTCGTCCGCGCCGTTGACCCAGATTCATGTTCCGCAAACGGCCCTACGGCCGCATGGCCGCAATTCTCGCTGTGCTCTGCAATGTCGGCTAGTGGCCGAACGCGGGTCCAGGTAGGTCACCGCAAAGCGGTCGTCGAAATCGGCCGTGGGTCTAGCTAGGGCCGAACGCCCTCTCCCAAACGGTCTGAGCGCGAGCAGCCGACCCTGAGCTGATCCTCAGATTTGCCCGCAGCGGCCGTTCACAGCGCAGCCGGAAGCGGTCGCACTGCGTCTGCGTTCACCTGCCTGTGGAAGCCTCCGAAGCCGGCCGACACAAGGCGCGTTCCATAGAAGGTTAGCCATCGGGGTCGGCGATGATGCGCGCTGCCATTTCGGCCGCCGCGCCAGTGAAGCGATGACAGCGCTGACCGAGCCGTTGCTCCTTGAACCAGGCTTGACCTTCGGGTGTGTCGAGATCACAACCGCCAAGCAGGGCCTGGCAGTTGGTGCTCCCGAACTCGCGCTCGAACTCGCGAATGAGCCGCTGTGCCGCCGAATACGCCGGCTGTACGGATTCGCCGGGATCCGAGCGCCCAAATACGAAACTGACGCCCATGATCGCGCCGGTAAGTGCGCCGCAGGTGCTCGACGTTCTGGCGACTCCGCTGCAAAACGCGGTGGCGGCTTTCTGCAGCGGCGCGGGGTCAGCGCCCTGTGCCCTCGCGATGGCGGAAACGACGCTCTCGGCGCAGAAAAGCCCGGCGGCAAACGAGTCCTCCGCGGACTTGCGGATGTCGGGGATGGAGCGACGGTTCATGGACGCCTCCGATGTGAATGCGATGGCCAACGCGACATCGGGCGCAGCCGTCCGCTGATCCCGCCTGCACCGCGCGCCCTGTTTCGGCGAGGCATCGCGCCAGAAAGGCCGTCTGGCCCGCTCACTGGCAGGGCCTCCCTGGATGCGCAAAGGCGCTGTTCGCCGCTGAGCCAGGCTGGCCGTGCGCAGCCAGCCACTGCGCCAACTCTGCCACGATTCTCGCTGCCTTTTCCAACGCCGGCTGGTCGCCGAACCCGGGCCCAAGTAGATCGCCACAAAGCGGTAAGCGACCGCAGAGCAGACCCTCCTACCGACTCGGCCCGGCCCTTCAAAGACATTCACTGCCCTGAACTGGTCACCGCTCGCGCGGGCGTCGCGCGGCCGGCTCGCTGTCGCCGGCACGGGCTTCGCACCGTGCGCCGGCGGCAGCTGCCTGAACTGCACCTTCGACATCACACGCTGCGTGGCGCCGCCGCCCCACGGGGTCTTGAGCTTGAGCTCCACCTGCCCGGCGGCGTTGCACTGCACCGGCGACCCGCGGCGGCGGTCTCATAAGCGGACCCCCCGCGCAACCAGCACGTGGACCCGACCTCGCAGTTTGCCGCCGACCCCATGCTGGGCATCGAGAAGATCGACGAGATGTTCGATCGGACCTTCCAGTCCATGGACGCGATCGACAGTTCTCGCACCAAGGCCATTGACGTGATGGGGCAGAACAACCAGCTCGTTCGCGCCACTGGGGCGCGCCGATGGCTGTGTCGCTTGCAGGCGGCAGAGCGTGCCGCGCCATGTCTGCGCGCCTCGAGCAGGCCAACGTATCACGACAACAACGCAGCACGCACCGCTCGCCGGATGGCCGACGAACCCCGATTGCCCGAGCGCCCACTGCGGCTGGGCGCCTCGGCAGGCTTGCGCGCGTAGCGCCGGACACTGGCGCGAGTGACCGGCAACGGCAGTGACCACTGCCGTTGCCGGTCGACTCCACGCTCTGTTCTCAGCGCGAGTAGTTGCCTGAGAAGTCAACGTAGAGTTCGGCGCCCGCCGCCGCTGCCGCCGCCAGCCGCTTGCCATCGTAGTCGCCGCCTCCGGAAATCCCGGCAAAACGGCCACTGCCCTTGGCGAAAGTGAACTTGCCCTTGATCGCTGAGGTCTTGGTGGCCGGATCGGGCGTCGTCGTGCCCTGGAACCGAACGAGAATCGTCGAGCCGTCGTCGAACGTGTGCAGTACGTACGCGTCGTGCGGGCCGGCGCCGTTCACATAGTCGGCGGTGATGCTCAGCGTAGCCCCGGCAACGTCGCCGCCGTCGAAGAACGCGACGCCGCTACCCCGTGCGAGCACGACCATGTGTCCGGCAGCGTCGCCGACTTCAGATGTTTCGACCTTCGTGAGGTGATAACCAAGCTTCCACTTCAGCGTCTCCGCCGATGCCGGACCGATGCCAGAGAAGATCAGGGTGCTGGCGGCGACGAACGACGCGAGCAGTCCGCCCAGCCAACGACCGCCGCCTGAGCGCCCGAAGAAGCCGACCGGAGCAGTTGCAACTGAACCTCGCATTTCTTCCTCCCCTTTGGTGCGTGTGCCGCGTCCAGTCTTGTGCGACCCGCATGGCCGGCTGGACAGGCGAGCCATGACGCGTTGCGGCAGCGACGCGGACGACTTGCCGGACCGGAGGGTGGAGGGGCGGGACGCGTCAGCGGCGTCTCGGGCGCGCCCGGGGATTCGGCGGGAAGTCCGTCGCGCGAATCGGTGATTCGCCGCAGGCCCCGCAACGATGGAAGACTGCGCCTTCTACGTGGGTATTTCTATGTGCATCGCAGCATTTTGGAGCGGCAGTCGCGCGGATCTGTGATCCGGTCCGGCAGATTCTTGCCAGGTCCCTGCCCGAAGGTCGGCTCGGGAGCGCGCGCTTCAGGAGCGCTCGAGCCCGATCGCGGCTTTCGCAACTTTGCAGAGGAACTGCCGCTCTGGATGCAGACGCCGGCGACCATCGGCCGCGAAATCGCCGAGCGCAACGGCACGCCGCGGAAGGCCCGTTGCACCGCGTATGACTTGACCTGGATTGCGAGCGCAGCGTAGGGTGGACGAAACGTAGCCGCTATTTGCCTCGGCATTTCTGTGGTGTACGCCGCAATGGAGCACGCACAGATCGTTGCGAGCACGGCGAGCCCGGCGTTTGCCGTCGACGTCGCTGGGCGGATTGTTGCGTGGAATCGCGGCGCAGAGGATTTCCTTGGCTATGCGGTCGCGCAGGTCCTGGGTCGTACCTGCTGGGACGCTGTGCAGGGCCAGGACCCGTACGAGAACGTTTACTGCGGTCCGCACTGCCCGCTGATCGGCATGGCGCTGCATCGGCAGGCCATTCATGGTTGCGATCTGCTCTATCGCCACGCTGATGGCAAGACAGTGCGCGCCACCGTCGACTCCTTCATCGTCCCTGGTCACTCTCCCTATGAAATGGTGATCGTGCACGTCCTCCACCCTGCCCCATCCGGAGTGACCGACGAGACCCTTCGCGTCAACAGCGGCAGGAGCGATGTCAAGAATCCTCTGCTCACCGAGCGCGAGCTTCAGGTCCTGCGTCTCATGGGACGCGGCGTGACGACCCGCGGGATTTCCCGGGAGCTGAGGATCAGCACAGGAACTGTCCGCAACCACACCGGCAAGATCCTGCGATCGCTGAAAGCGCACACCCGACTGCAGGCGGTTGCTGCAGCAAGGACGCTGAACCTGATCGACTAGCTGCTCGCGGCGGCTTGTCCGCGCACGGCGGATGAGCCGATTGGCATAGGCACGACCGCCTGCCGAGGCGCCGTTCCCGAGCCGGAACCTCCGCAATACCCCGGTTGCCGTTTGGCAGAGCCCAGGGGAGCCATCTGCGCCATGGCAATTGCCCCGAGAAATAGCTATGAAGGCACAGGCTGAGAGGCTGGCTTGCAGCCGATTTCGTAGGAGAACCACGATGAATGCGCTGGTGAAAGTGATGGCAGCCATGGCGGCTCCGCTGCTCGCCGTGGGATTGCCCGCCGCGTGGGCTGAGGTGATGCCGATACGGCACTTCGTCAATTTGGGCACCGTCGGCAACGAGTTGACCCTTACTCCGCCCGAAGTGACGCTTCGAGTCGGGGAGACCTATCAGTTCGTCGTCAGCAATCCGAGCCAGGCCAAGCACGTCGTGTCAGCCCCCGAGCTGCTGGCCACGACGAAGACGGCGAAGCTGGCGACATCGTCGCCATGGGTCGAACATCCGGCCGCCAGCCTCAAGGCGGGAATTTCGATGCAGCCGGGCGCGATGATGGAGTGGACTTTCACGCCGAACAAGGAAGGAACGTACAAGTTCGGGTGCGACACCCCCGCCCACGCCGCGGCTGGAATGAGCATGCGGATCAGAGTGGTGAGCGGCAGTATCTGATTTGGCCAACGGGATCACGCCGAACGACGATTCCCGTGGCAGTTCTGCTGCCGGCGGCTGGCTGGCGGTTCGTGGCCGTTTCTGACGCGATCGGCAAACGCCGCGTATCGCCCCAGCTCACCCTCGGCGGGCCGCTCGTGCAGGAACCGCAGGCTGCGCATTCGCAACGCCGCGATCCGCTCGTCCATGTCCTTCGCCTCGAAGGGGAAGACGGACCACTACCTCTGCGCCAGCAGATAAAGCCCGGTCAGGATCAACATCGCACCTGAAGCGCGCGACACAAAAAGCGCGGCCGGAAACAGCTTCTCGACCAGGACGAAGGCGGCGATGAGCGCGACCCACAGCAGGTTCATGACGCCCGCCACGAAGAGCAGCAACATCAGTGCCCAGCAGCAACCGACGCAATACAGGCCGTGCTCGAGCCCCATCCGGAAAGCTCCTGCCCGCCCGGCGCGCCATCGGGTAACGAAGAACTCCAGCGGGTTCCTGCACTTGCTCAGGCAGGTCTGCTTCAGCGGCGTCAGCTGATACGCGCCCGCGGCGAGCAGCACAACCGCACTGAGCGTGGTGCTTGCCGAGGTCATTGCCGGCGTCAGCAGCGACACCTGCTCGAGCAGGGCCTGCAGCGCGGTGGCGGCCACGCTGAAGCCGGTCCAGATCAGCAGGTAAGCGCCGGAGAAGATCCACACGCCCGGCAATACCGTACCCCGCTCGCCGTTCTTGCGCACCAGGGCACCGTACAGGAGCACGGTCGGGGCGGCACTCGGCAGCATCATGCCGGCCATCATCACCGTCCACATGACAAAGGTGAGGGCCAACGCGCCGGCGTCCGCGGCGCGCGGCATGGCGGCCATCGTCATCGAACCGTGGTCCATGCCCGCCGCGCTTCGCCACAGATAGATCCAGGCGAGCACGACGATGCCGGCCAGACTGCCGATCGCAATCCTGCGATCGTGGCGCCAGACCGCCTCCAAGCCGCGGCCTGGCGCCGACGGTTTCGTTACCCCGTCCATGCAAAGGGCGCGAAGTGGCCGTTGCGCGTGCCGCTCGTATCTTTCCACTGGATCCCGAACGCATTGAAGATACTGCGCGTGGCCTTGGCAAGCGCCAGGCGGGCGTTCACCGGGTGAGCGGTGTTGCCCAGATGCAGCGGTTCGTTGGGGCGAGCCGCACCGGCAACGCCCTCGCAGGCCTGGTCGATGAGATCGCCGGCCTTGACGGCGAACTTCATGCCGTCCGCCTCGAAACTGATCGGCCGCTTCTCAACGCCCGCCACACGGCCTACCAGTGGCCCCAGGGCCGCCATCGGGCCACCCGCCGCGCCAGTGGCGATGGCGCTGATCGCCTCGACCTGCTTGTCCGAGGCGCGCTCGTCGACAATCAAGCCGACCGTGATGTTGCCCTCTGCCATCGCCTTGGGCGAGTGCATGATCACGATGAACGACAGGCCGTCGAGCTTCACGCCGTCCTTTTCGCCCTTGTCGATGCGCATGGCGATCGCCGCCTTGCAATCACCTTCGGTTGGCTGCGCCGTAAGGTTCGACGGTGCGCACGGGCACAGGTAGTTGCAGTTGCAAGTCTCCATGTACTGGCCTTCGATTCGCCAAGCAGCCATGCTCGTCCTCCTGGTCAGGGTTTGGGCGCACGGAACGCTACGAACAGCAACTGAAGGCCAGGGAAAGCCCTGTGACAGGACTGGCCTACGCTGCCAGTTACGACCCGCGATCGCGGATCCGCGCGGTGTTGCCGACTGTCGACCGATCCTGCTTCAGGACTGGCCGCGCATTCGGACACGTCGCACCCGCTCCTGCTTGAGGTGGATGCGAGTTCGGAAAAGTGCAGATGGAATGAAGCGCTGAATTGACGTCGTTGCAACCTACTCGATCAACGTAGTGCAGTCAAGGCAGCGTCAACTCGCGGGACGGAAAGGACGGCCGTCACGGAGTACCTCCATCCCGACGTTAGCGCCGTTGGGCGACCGCTTCGATGACGTGGCTTTTCGCGCTGCGCGGCTGCTGTTTGTCGGCTACGGCCCCATCGGCATGTACGCTGGCTGACCGCTTGCGCCCGGTCTTCGACCTCACGCGAGGAGCCAGTTTGGGCCGCGCCAATCGGATTGCTGCCTGCCCGTCAGCTGCGAAGCGATGACCGGCCGGCGCGCGCGCGCTCGACTGCCGAGACTTCCAGGTTGGACGACTTCTGCTGCCGACGTGGCTCAGCGCCAGAGCAACAGCAGGGACTCGTGGCCGGCAGCAGCTCGTGGCCGCGAG
>CP070661.1:2370782-2373218 GCA_020355165.1 Burkholderiales bacterium | reverse complement strand
CGGAGGAGGTCACCGAGATGCAGCGCTCGGTGCGCGGCGAGGTGGTCGCCTCGACCTTCGACGAGCCGGCGGTGCGCCACGTGCAGGTGGCCGAGATGGTGATCGAGAAGGCCAAGCGGCTGGCCGAGAGCAAGAAGGACGTGGTGATCCTGCTCGACTCGATCACCCGCCTGGCGCGCGCCTACAACACGGTGGTGCCGGCCTCGGGCAAGGTGCTCACCGGCGGCGTCGACGCCAACGCGCTGCAGCGGCCGAAGCGCTTCTTCGGCGCCGCGCGCAACATCGAGGAAGGCGGCTCGCTGACCATCATCGCCACCGCGCTGATCGACACCGGATCGCGGATGGACGACGTCATCTACGAGGAGTTCAAGGGCACCGGCAACATGGAGATCCACATGGAGCGCCGGCTGGCCGAGAAGCGCGTCTATCCGGCACTGAACGTGAACCGTTCCGGCACGCGCAAGGAAGAGATGCTGCTCGACCCAAGCATCCTGCAGAAAGTGTGGATCCTGAGGAAGCTGCTGTACGGCATGGACGAGATCGAGGCGATGGAATTCCTGCTCGACAAGATGCGGCAGACCAAGAGCAACGCCGAGTTCTTCGAGATGATGCGGCGCGGCGGCTGACCGCCCGCTGCCCGGCTGGCGGCCCGCGGTTTGCCCTGCCCGGGCGATTCGCGGATAATCGCGCCCTTTCCTTGACCGGCACGTAGTTCGGCCCGCGGCACAGCGCGGCGCGACGGAACCGGCGGCCCAGCGTGAGGCAGACATGAAATCCGGCATCCACCCCGAATACCGCGAGGTCGTCTTCCAGGACATCTCGAGCGACTACAGCTTCGTCACCCGCTCCACCCTGCAGACCAAGGACAAGATCACCTGGAAGGACGGCAAGGAGTACCCGCTGTACAAGCTGGAGACCTCCTCCGAGTCGCACCCGTTCTACACCGGCGCGCAGACGCGCGTGACCGAGACCGGCCGGGTGGAGAAGTTCCGCCAGAAGTTCGCCGCCAAGACCCAGGAGGTCAACGCCGCAGCCGCCGCGGCGGCGGCCGAAGCCAGCGAGGCGAGGAAGCGGCGCCGCTGACGCAGGACGGCTTCGTTGCAGCGCGAAGGGGACGGGGTCATACCCGTCCCCTTGTCGTTTCTGCGGACACGCCATCCAAATCTGTCAGACGATGAAGCCGCGTCGGCAGATGAGCTTCGTGCGCGCTCGACGACGACCCCGGCGGTGACGGCGCGCGCCTGCTCGCGCCGCAGCGTCAGGTGGGCAGGCGGCGATGCGCTCATTGCCGAGCCGCAAGTTGCGTCGAACCGCTGCGCAGTCGTCACTCACCTCGCCCTGCGCCAGGCGCAGCGCCTTGATGCCGCAAAAGGCCAGCGCGAGATGTCGGCTTTCTTTACAAGGCCCGCCGACCCGCTCACTGCCCCGGAGCCAACGCGTTGATTCGACGAGGAAAGGCAGCCGCTGGCACGAGTCCTGCTTTGTCCATGTCAACGGGGCTGGGCGTGAAGCCGATGAGGGAGCGCTCGCCGACACGGAGACCGAAATGGGCAAGGCGGAGGGGATGGAGGTCACCATTGCGGACAATGCCGCATGGGACGAAGCAATGTCTCTGTTCAAGCAAGGGCGAACGGGCGGCGTTCAGAAGAAGACAACTCCCTCGGCGGTTCTCAGTCTGCACGGCCGGCGGCAGCTGCCGCCCGAGGACGAGAACCGCAAGTCGCCCGCATAGCAGCTACGCATCGGCGCAAGCGGTAATCGGCAACGCTTGCCCACCGCCCCGCTTCGGCGGGGTTCTTTTTTTCCTGACGCATCGGGCGTCCGCGGCACGTCCTGCCTGAGCAGCGCGGCTTCGCGGGCGGTTCGGACCGGCAAACGCGAAGCCCGCTCCTGACGCGTCATGCGCCGACTATCGACGGCCGACGCCTTCCGGCTGCGGCGAAATCGGTCGCAACTGCGAAGGCTGGCGGGTTGCCCGTAGCAGTTGGCAACGTCATTGCGCACACCGTGGGCCCGAGAAAGCGAAGGCCCTGACGCATCAGGGCCCTCGAAGTGACTGGCGCGCCCGGCAGGATTCGAACCCACGACCCCTTGGTTCGTAGCCAAGTACTCTATCCAACTGAGCTACGGGCGCGCTGCGGCGCGGATTGTACATGCTCGACGCATCGGAGGCCGCTAACGTGCAGTCGCCGGCGGCCTGCCGTCGGCCGATGCCGCCAAAGGTCACGGCGTTTCACTTGCACTCGCAGCGCGAGCCCCGGGACCGCGTGGGCGCGCGATCGCAGGCGCCGGCAATCCCCTGCGGCAGGCGGCGACGCATGCGGCGTTGCGCAGCGGGCGGGGGACACTCTCCTTTCTTATGGACTAGCGTCGGGCGGGATGCCATGGGTCATCGAGCCGACTCCCGCCAGCCGTCGCGGGACGTCGCTTCGCCGG
>CP070661.1:2302081-2370682 GCA_020355165.1 Burkholderiales bacterium | reverse complement strand
CTCTCGACGGCGCGCGCAGCACTCGATCCGGTCGCTTCGACGCTTCGAATTCACGTCCAGGCAGGCGCACTATCGAGCGTGCCGTTGACGAGCCAGGGTGACTGGCGCGAAGCGAGCTGCTAGGGCCGCGCCGCCTTGAATCGCCGCGCGATCGACGCCAAGGCCAGCGCTGCGCCGGCCAGGCCCAGGCCGGCGATCGACAGTTGCAGATGCGACAGCTCGAGCTCGCCGCCGCCCGGCAGTGCCATCGTCAGTCCGGCGGCGAGCAGCAATGCGCGCGCAGCGCCGGCGACGATGCCGTCGCCCACCCTGCCGAAGCCGGCCACGTAGCCCTCGAGCGCCGAGCCGATCAGCCAGATGCCGACCACGGCAGTGGCGACGACGACGAGGACCTCCGCCGGCTCGCCGCGCAGGATCAGCGACGGGTTGAGCACGAAGAAGAACGGCACGAAGTACATGGTGCTACCCAGCCGCATCGACTGCAGCCCGACCTTCAGCGGCGGCGCGCCGGCCAGCCCGGCGGCGACGAACGAGGCCAGCGCCACCGGCGGCGTGATGAACGAGACCATGCCCCAGTACAGCATGAACAGGTGCACGGCGACCTTGTCGAAGCCGGCGGTGACGAGCGTCGGCGCGAGCACGATGGCGAGGAAGATGTAGCAGGCAGTGATCGTCATGCCCATGCCGAAGATGAAGCTCGTCAGCGCGCCCATCACCAGCAGCACGTAGACGTTGTTGCCGGCGAGGTAGACCAGGTCGTTGGCCAGCGTGCCCGCCAGCCCGGTAACCGACAGCGAGCCGATGATCAGGCCGACGCCGGCCAGCAGCGCTGCCAGCTCGGCCAGGGAGCGGCTGACGTTTTCGACCAGCGTGCCCAGCCGGCGCCAGTTCAGCCGGTGCCGCGGCCAGAGCTGGTTGATCACCAGCAGCAGGCCGGTGGCGTAGAAAGGCGCCAGCGCCTCCTGCTGCAGCACCATCAGCATCCACACCAGCAGCACGAAGACGAACAGGTACTGCCAGCCGCCGGCAAGCGTGCTGCGGATCGCCGGCAGTTCAGCGCGCGGCAGGCCGCGCAGTCCACGCCGCGCGGCGTAGCCGTCGATCTGCACGAACAGGCCGAAGTAGTAAAGCAGCGACGGCACGATCGCCGCCAGCACCACCGTCGTGTACGGCACGCCGAGGAACGAGGCCATCACGAACGCCGTCGCGCCCATGATCGGCGGCATCAGCACGCCGCCGGTGGACGCGCAGGCCTCCACCCCGCCGGCGTACGGCGGCGCGAAGCCGGTGCGCTTCATCGCCGGGATCGTGACCACGCCCGTCGTCAGCACGTTGGAGACGACGCTTCCCGAGACCGAACCCATCAGGCCACTGGCGAAGATCGCAACCTTGGCCGGCCCACCGCGCACGCGGCCGAACAGCGCGAAGGCGATGTCGTTGAAGAACGATGCGGCGCCAGTGAGCTGCAGCACCGCGCCGAACATCACGAAGCCGATCACCAGCTCGCCGAAGGCCCGCGTCGGAATGCCGAGCACGCTCTCGCTGCTGGTGAAGTGGTAGGCGGCGGTGGTGTCGAGCGGCTGCGGCAGGCCGGCGATCGGCCCCGGCATCACGCCGGCGAATACCGGATAGACGGAGATCAGCGCCACCACCACGAACACCGCAGTTCCACCTGCGCGCCGCGTCGCCTCCAGCAGCAGCAGCCAGCCGACCGCGGCGATCGCGACAGCCGGCTTGGGCGCCATGAATTCCCACGCCTCCTGAAGGATGCGGTTGGCGTTGAAGGCGAAATAGGCGAAGACCACCAGCGACAGCGCGTACAGCAGCGCGTCGTACCACGGCACGGTGACGCGGCTGGCGCGCGCCGTGGCCGGCAGGAACAGGAACACCAGCCCGACCAGCAGCCCGCACAGCAGGTACAGGTAGGCGTTGTCGAGCAGCGTCACCCCGGCGAGGAAGCCGAGGTTCAGGATCTTGTTCAGCGACAGCAGGACGGCGGTGAGCCCCGAGGCGCCGACCACCGCGCGCCAGCCCAGCGGCAGGCTGCGATGCCGGCGTTCGCCCTCGGGATCGCGTTCAGCAGCGGCCGACACAGGCGGGGCGCGACCTTGACGAGACAAAGCGCACGGCGATCAGCCCGCTGCGCCCGCCTTCAGCGGCCGGCTGCGCGGCAGCCGGCCGCGGGCAGGTGCCGGCCCGGCCCGCGCACGGCCGGGCCGCGGCGCGCGAGCGCACGCCTCACCAGCTGGTGAGGACCGGATCGAAGCCCGCCTTGGTCAGCGCATCGGCACGCGCCTTCATCCACGCCTGCTCGAAAGCCTTGTCGTCGGCGTAGGAACCGGCCTGCACGGACTTCCACGCATCGGCGAGCACCTTCTGCCGCGCGACGAGCTTGTCGTTGTGCGCCTGATGCTCGGGCTTCCACAGCCCGCGCTCCTTCCAGTAGCGGATGGCGCCGTCGTGGAACGGGATCACCCAGGCGAAGTTCTGGCGCTCGACCGCCCAGCCGAGGTTGCCCGGCGCGGCATCCTTGTAGTCGTTGAACGTGTCGACCATCGCCTTGGTCATCGCATGGACCGTATTGGCATCCAGACTCGCATACGACATCAGGATCGGGTACGGATACGAGGCCGACTCGACCCTGTTGTCCTTGCTCAACCCCGCGCCTTCCGCGCCCCAGAACGGGAAGAAGAACGGCGCGATCCTGTTCATGCGCTCCCATCCGGCCTTGTCCTTGTGCGAGATGACCGGATAGACGAGGCCGCGCGGCGACTTCTCCAGCTGAAAGGCCTTGCCGGAGATCGACGAGGCGAACGCGGCGTCGGCCTGGCCGTTGATGACGCCGTCCATCGCCGCGCCGAAACCGCCGAACTCGACCTTCTTGACGTCGTCCCACGTCAGGTTGGCGAAGGCGAGGATGGCGGTGATGTTCTGGTTCAGCGACGGCGAGCCGATCACCCACGCGACGCGCTTGCCCTTGAGGTCGGCGGCGGTCTTGATGCCGGAATCCTTGGCCGCCAGCACCGTCAGCACCTGGTCGGAGTTGTTCAGCATCAGCCCGCGGATCGGCTGCGGGCCCCAGCTCTTGGCGCCGAACTCGTACACGCCTTCCTGCGCCATGTAGCTGCCGCCGACGCCGTTGGCGGAGAACTGCACCTGTCCCTCGCGCACCGGCAGGGTGCGGGCGACGTCGCTCTTGCCCGGCAGCACGCGCAGGTTGACGCCGTAGCGCTGCTTCAGCGCGTTGCCGATGGCCACCGCCTGGTTGTAGCCGCCGGAGCCGACGTCGTAGGCGCTCCAGGCGAGCGTCGCGGGCAGTCCCGGCGGCGGCGCCGTCTGCGCAAGGCTCGGCGCCGAAGTCAGTCCGAGGCCGCACGCAGCCAGCGATACGGCGGCCAGTCGCAGGAAAGGCAAGTCGCGCTTCATAGTGTTCTCCTTTCTCGGGTAGTTGCCTCGCCGCGCCCCACGGCGCCGCGCGCAGTGCCCATTGCAGTTCTCGGCCAATGGTGCGAAGCGCATCAGGACACAGCGGCAGGCGATCGTCAAGCGCTTTGTCGCTGCCGCGATCCCGCGCCCGCGAGGTGCGCCGCGCCATGCGGCTCGGGACGATCGGGCCCGACGCGAGTTTCGCAGCGGCCGCCGTGGGCGCAGCGAGGTCGGCGGAAACGAGGTCATCCCGTGAATCGGCCTTGCTACGTGAGGATGCTGCTTGTTGCGCGCCGAGGCCCGGCGTAGATTGCCCTGCTCCCGACGGCTATTCCGGGAACGCGCACCGAACCGTGCGCAGTCGCGGCCGGATCGACCGGCTCCTTCGCTCGCGCGCGGCACGGACCCGAAGCACGCCCTGACCGGTGCGACGCAAGGGCACCAGAAGAAGACGCATCCAACCGACGACACATCCACCTGAGGAGACCTTTCCCATGGCCGACAAGATCGACGCGATTCCCGAGAAGACCCGCTGGGAGATCGCCACGAAGGGGATGACCGGCGCCTATATCGCGATCTCGAATGCCCTGAAGCAGGCCGTCGGGCAGAAGAAGTTCGAGGAGTTCAACGGCGCACTCTGGTACGAGGCGGGCAAGGGAGCGAAGGAATTTGCCGACAGCGTCGGACTGCCGGCCGAGACCGCCGGCGACGTCGAAGCGGCTTTGAATCTCCTTGCCCAGGCGTCGATGGGGCCCGAGTTCAGGTTCGAGGTCGTCGAATCGACCCCGGACCGATGCGTGGGCAGGACCACGCAGTGCCCGTGGCACAAGCGGTGGAAGGAGCAGGGGGTCGATTTCGACACCTGCGGCGTCGGGCATCAGAAGTGGGGCGAGGGAGCCGCCGCGGCGCTGAACCCGAAGTTCACCTTCAAGCTCACCAGGAACATGCTGCACGGCGACGCGCACTGCGAGTGGGTCGTCGAGCGGAAGAAGTAGAGGCGAGCGGCAACGACGGCGCCCTCCTCCGCCCCGGGCGAAGATGCCGCGGGCGGATGTGTGGTCCCGCCTCTAGCGCGGCTCGGCCTCGCCAGGCCGCGTCAGTCGATGCCGCCGCCGGCGCCGCGCCAGTACTTGAAGGTGCCCATCGCGCTGGCGACCGGCTCGCCGTCGGCGTCGATCACCGTCGCTTCGCAGGTGCACAGCGATCCCCCGGCGCTCAGCACGCGGCCCTCGGCAGTCAGCGGGCCGCGGCCCGGCTTTAGGAAGTGGGCCGACATCTGCACCGTCACCACCGTGCCGGTCGGCGCGCCCGGCAGCGATGTCGCCGCGCGCGCCATCGCCACGTCGAGCAGCGTCATCAGCACGCCGCCGTGCGCCGCCGGCAGCCGGTTGCAGAACTCTTCCTTCAGCTCCGGCAGCAGCAGGCGCGAGCGGCCCGCGTCCGCCGACTGCTGCTGAAGCCCGAGCAGGCGCAGGAAGGGAATCCGGTCGATCGGCACCTGGTTCATCGCTGCTCCCGTCACGGCGCACCGGCCGCGTCGCGCGCGTCCTGCCGCTGCTGCAGCTCACGCCACATCACCTTGCCGGCGCCCGACTTGGGCAGCGACTCGACGAAATCGACCAGGCGCGGGCACTTGTAGGCAGCCATCTTCTCGTGCGCCCAGTCGACGATCTGCTGCGCGCCGACCTTGCCCCGGTGCTCGGCCTTCAGAACCACCACCGCCTTGACAGTCTCGCCGCGGTGCGCGTCGCGGGCGGCGATAACGCACACCTCCTCGATCGCCGGGTGGTGGTACATCAGCGCCTCGACCTCGGCCGGCCAGACCTTGTAGCCGGCGGCGTTGATCATGCGCTTCAGCCGGTCGGCCATGAAGAAGTAGCCATCGGCGTCGACGTAGCCGAGGTCGCCGCTGCGCAGGAAGCGCTTGCCGTCGATGTCGACGAACGCCGCGCGCGTCGCCTGCTCGTCGCGCCAGTAGCCCTGCATCACCTGCGGCCCGTGCATGACGATCTCGCCCGTTTCGCCGCTCGGCAGTTCGCGCAGCGTGTCCGGATCGATGATGCGCGCGTCGACGTCGAACAGCGGCATGCCGAGGCACTGCGCCTTCGGCCGCTGCGGCGGGTTCAGGTGAGTGGCGGCCATCGTCTCGGTCATGCCGTAGCCCTCGACGTAATCCAGCCCGGTCAGTGCCTTCAGCTTGCGGCAGATCGCCTCCGGCATCGCCGCGCCGCCGCCGCGGATGCCGGCGAGGCTCGACAGGTCGTAGCGGCCGAGGTCCGGGTTGGCGAGGAAGTCGATCAGCATGGTCGAGATCGTCTGCCACACGGTCACCCGGTGGCGCTCGATGCAGGCCGCCGCAGCGTCGCGCTGCCAGCGCGGCAGCACGACGATGGTCGCGCCGACGTACATCGGCCCGTTCAGGCTGCCGCTCATGCCGGTGACGTGGAACATCGGCAGCGCCGTCAGGTACACGGCATCCTGCGTGCGGCCGAACCAGTTCACGCCGCCGACCGAGGTCGTCATCAGCGTGCGGTGCGTATGCATGCAGCCCTTCGGCCGGCCGGTGGTACCCGAGGTGTACGGCAGCACGGCGAGGTCATCGGCGCCGGCGCTCATCGGTCCCGGCGTGCGTCCTGCCGCGAGCATGTCGGCCCACGCCCAAAGGCCCGACCCGTCGAGTGGCTGGCGCGGCGCCGCGACGAACTCCGGCACCGCCAGGTCAGTCGGGCGTTGCAGGTAGTCGCTGTAGGCGGCGACGATCACATGCCGCAGCCCTGGCCCTTCCGCCGCGTGTTCGCCGAGCAGCCGTTGCAGCTGCGGCAGCAGGTCCTGCGCGACGAAGGCCACCCGCGCGCCGCTGTCGGCGATGCAGTGGCGCAGCTCCTCGGTGCGGTTCATCGGGTTCACCGGCACCACGACCGCGTCGGCGCGCAGGATGCCGAAGAAGGCCAGCGCCCACTGCGGGCTGTTCTGCATGAAGAGCAGCACGCGGTCGCCGGCCCGCACGCCGCAATCGCGCTGCAGGAAGCCGGCGATCAGCTCGGCTTCGCGCCGGAAGGCGGCGAAGCTCAGCTCGTTGTCGTAGAAGATGATGAACGGCTTGCCCGGATAACGCGCCGCCGACACTTCGACGTTGTGGAACAGGTGGGTCTGCGGCACCGTCAGGTGGTGCGGCAGCCCGGGCGGCCAGTGCGCAAAGTGCGCCGACGGCATGCGTTCAACCGCGCCGGTGTCAGCCCGCCGGCGCATGACGCGCCAGCTCGATCCTGGCGATCGCATTGCGATGCACCTCGTCCGGCCCATCGGCGAAGCGCAGCGTGCGGATGCCGGCCCAGGCGCGCGCCAGGCCGAAGTCGTCGCTGACCGAGCCGCCACCGTGCAGCTGCATCGCCCAGTCGATGACCTGGCAGGCCATCGCCGGCGCGGCGACCTTGATCATCGCGATCTCCTGTTTCGCCGCCTTGTTGCCGACCTTGTCCATCTTCCACGCCGCGTGCAGCACCAGGAAGCGCGCCTGGTCGATGAGAATTCGCGCCTGCGCGATGCGCTCGCGCGTCACTCCCTGGTCGGCGAGCTTCCTGCCGAAGGCCACGCGCTGCAGCGAGCGGCGGCACATCATCTCCAGCGCGCGCTCGGCGCGGCCGATCGTGCGCATGCAGTGGTGGATGCGGCCGGGGCCGAGGCGGCCCTGGGCGATCTCGAAGCCGCGCCCTTCGCCGAGCAGGATGTTCGACGCCGGCACGCGCACGTCGGTGAACTCGATCTCGGCGTGACCGTGCGGCGCGTCGTCGTAGCCGAACACCGGCAGGTGGCGCAGCACCTTCACGCCCGGCGTGTCCATCGGCACCAGGACCATCGACTGCTGCCGGTGCCGGTCCGGGTTGTCCGGATCGGTCTTGCCCATGAAGATCAGCAGCCGGCAGCGCGGGTCGTTGGCGCCCGAGGTCCACCACTTGCGGGCGTTGATCACGTAGTGGTCGCCGTCGCGCTCGATGCGCGCCTGGATGTTGGTGGCATCCGACGAGGCGACGTCGGGCTCGGTCATGGCGAAGCCGGAGCGGATCGTGCCGTCGAGCAGCGGCGTGAGCCACCGCTGCTGCTGCTCCGGCGTGGCGTAGCGCACCAGCGTCTCCATGTTGCCGGTGTCGGGCGCCGAGCAGTTGAACGGTTCCGAGCCGATGTGCGAGCGGCCCATGATCTCGGCCAGCGGCGCGTACTCGAGGTTGGTCAGCCCGGCGCCGTGCTGCGACTCGGGCAGGAACAGGTTCCACAGTCCGGCGGCCCTCGCCTTTGACTTCAGTTCCTCGATCACCGGCGCCGGCTGCCAGGCGTTGCCGGCGGCGCGGAAGGCATCCATCTCGGCCTCGAAGCGCGCTTCGGCCGGATAGACGTGTGCCTCCATGAACGCGGCGACGCGCTGCTGCAGTTGCCTGACCTTGGGCGAGAAGTCGAAGTCCATCGGCGTTCCTCGTAAGAACCGTGAGCTGTCAGTGCCCGATCGTCGGCGGGCCCTTGCCGGAAACTTTGCGCGCGCCGTCGTTCCTCATACGACCGACGAGCCGCCGTCGACGGCGAGATATTGCCCCGTGACGTGGCGTGACGCCTCGCTGGCGAAGAACACCACCGCGCCCTTCAGGTCCTCGTCGCCGCCGAGACGGTGCAGCGGCGCGCGGGCGACCACGGTGTCGCCGACCTGCTTCAGTACGCCCTCGGTCATCCGGGTCGGGAAGAAGCCGGGGCAGATGGCGTTGACGTTGATGCCGTAGCGGCCCCACTCGGCCGCCAGCGTGCGGGTGAAGTTGATCAGCGCCGCCTTCGACGTGTTGTAGGCGATCGTGTGCACGCCGGGCGCCGTGCCGCGCAGGCCGGCCACCGAGGCGATGTTGATGATCCGCCCCTGCCGGCGCGGGATCATCGAGCGGCGACCGACTTCGCGGGCGAGGAAGAACGGCGCACTGACGTTCAGGTTCATCACCTTGTGCCAGGCCGCGTCCGGGTAATCCTCGGCCGGTGCGCCCCAGGTGGCGCCCGCGTTGTTCACCAGGATGTCGACGGCGCCGTAGCGCGCCAGCACCTCGTCGACGAGCGCCGGTATGCGATCGGACTGCTGCAGGTCGGCGGCGACCGTCAGCACCTCGCAGCCGAGTCCCTGCAGGTGCGCCCGCGCAGCGTCCAGTTCGTCGGTCTTGCGCGCGGTGATCGCCAGCCGGCAGCCCATCTCGCCCAGCGCCTCGGCCATCTGCAGGCCGAGGCCGCGCGAGCCGCCGGTGACCAGCGCCACCCGGCCGTCGAGTTGGAACAGCGCCCTCACGCCCATCGGTCTCCTCGTCACATCGCGCCGGCAGCGTCGACCCGCCGCGACAGTAACGCAAGCGCGACGCGGCTGGCGCCGGTCCGCTTCGGCCGCGACCGACAGCGCTCGCTGTGCGGCTTTCCTTCGATCGGCACTACCAGCTCGACCCCGAGCCCCTTGCCGTCCAGGCCGGCGGTGAAATGCGCCTGGCCGCCGTGCAGCTCGGCCACCCGCCTGACCAGCGCCAGGCCAAGCCCTACCCCGCCACCGTCGGGTCCGCCGCGATAGAAGCGGTCGCATGCGCGGGCGCGCTGATCGGCCGGCGCGCAAGCGCGGCCGAGCACGTCGTTGCAGCTGCGCCCGAACCACTTCTCGATCGTCGCCTCGTCGGTCAGCCGCTCCGGGTTGGCGGCCGCCCCGGCGAACGGAAGCCGCGCAACGAACGCGCCCTGCGTGCGCGGCCTGATGAATGCCGTCTCCATGCCGCGCGCTCAGCGCTGTGCGACGAGCCCTGCTTCGGGGCGCGCGAAGTAGCGGCTGACGATCATCAGGCTGGCTCCCTCGAAGCGCATGTCGAACTGCTTGCCCCGCCGGTCGACTGCCAGCACCGCGTAGCAACCGGCGTCAGTGCCGACGCGCTCGATCTGGTAGCCGAGGCGCCCGACCGACTACATCTCGCTGAAAAGCAACGCCAGCCGCACGTTCGACGTCGCGTCGGCGCTGCGTCGCGGGCACCGGTCAGCTGCCTGGCCAATGCGGCTGACGGCAGCAGCGGGCGCGACGGCCTGCTGAACGTACGCCCCCTCTCGACGGTACGGGTCCATCGTGCCCCTGTGCCATAGGTCAAGGAACGAGGTTCGGCCTGGCCTCTAATGGGACAAGCGTCGCCGCTTGGGAGGCGTTCATGAACGTCGAACGACTCGTTCCGCATTTCGCCCAGCAGAGTGGCGGGGCGACGCTCCCCGCGACGGCCACTGTGGCTTGCGGAGGAATTCGCCAAGCGGCGCAAAGAGGCGCGCTCGACCATCGAGCCGCCTCGATCCCCGGCCACATCGACCTACATGGTCGGCCGGCGGCCGGCTCGTCCGAGACCACCGACACCGCTTCGCTCGTGATGACGGGCGGCATTGCGTTGGCGCTGGGCTTGATCGTCTACCTGACCGACCGCAACGCCTCGCATGCCGCCCTGATTCCGGCGGTCGCGGCGCTTGGCGGCAGCAACCTGTTCGGCGCGCTCGGCCAGTGGCTGCCCGCCGCCGTCCATCCTTTCGCGTTCAGTCTGTTCACGGCAGCGGCGCTGCCGTCGCGCTCTGCTTGGCGGTATGGCGCCTGCGCAGCGTGGTGCATGGTGAACATCACGTTCGAGCTGGGTCAGCACCCGCTGGTTAGCGGGTACCTGGTCGGCGTACTGCAGACCGGCAGCGGTCAATCGGCGCCGCGCAGCACGCTCGCCAGTTACTTCCTGCATGGAACTTTCGATCGTGCCGACATCGTCGCCGCCGTGCTTGGCGCCCTTGCGGCCGCCGTCGTGTTGCGTCGCATGCAGCAAGTACGGGAGAAAGATCATGCGTCCTGACCTTCGACGTGGTTCGCGCTGGCTGCGCGGTCTCGCGCTGACAGTCATCTCGGTGCTTGGCGTCGTGGCCATCATCGGCAGTGGCGGAGGCAGCATCGGAGGCTTTCCGCCTTACACCGGCCCTGGCGCCGGCGACCCGCCGGTAGCGCGGCTCACCGCGTTCGTCGAACCCCCGTACGTCACGGCACTGGTCGGTACGCCGGTGACGTTCACGGCCGAGGTAACCAACGTTTCCGGAACCATCACTTATCAGTGGGCCCGTTCCTTCGACGGCGGCACGACCTTCGTCGACATCGCCGGCGCAACCGGCCGGGCCTACTCGCTAGGCGGCGTCACCCTCGGGGACGATTCGGCCGTGTTCCGGGTCAGGGTCAAGGCCAGCGGCATCATCTACTCGCCGACCGCATTGGGTCACCTCGCGGTCTCATCGACGCAAGGCCTGGTGTTCGAGGACGGCGAATTCCTGCTCGAGGACTGGGTCGCCTCGACCGAGAGCAAAGAAGGTGCTCCTTCGGTCGTGCACAGCGAGGAACGCATGACCTCGGGCGGCAACCCGGGCGCCTTCCGGCAAATGACGGTCCAAATGGCATCTGGAACCGGAGGGGGCCGGGTCTTCCACACCCGGCTGTCGGCTGCTTACGACCCAGCCACGGAGGGGCCGATTCATGTCATCGACTTCGAGGAAGACTGCATGCTCATGCAGTCGGGCACAACGATGCCGTTGATGACCTCCCGCCTGATGATCGAGCAGGCCGGACGCAAGTACGTCGCTGCCGGTCTTCGGCTTGGCGAGACGTCAGGCGTTGACAGCTGCGCCTCGACCACTTGGCGCCGCGTGAAGCGGTCCAGCTTCGGCAGCCGGGACTTCACATTGGCCGATGGGCCGGAGTGCAACGTCGGTCAGTCGTGCCCCGACTTCTCTGCAACCGGCCAGCCGATGCGCTTCGGGTATCGGCGTGCGCCGTCGGGCGCGCCCGGCGACTCCATCACGCACGGCATCGACAACTGGAAGGTGACCGTCTGGAGGAAATAGCGACGCGCAGCGGCCGTCAGCTGCGACAGCCGAAGGTCAGCGCAGTGCAGAGCAGGACTCGGCCAGCCGACGCGGCCTCATGAACCGGAGCCGGCGAGAGCGATGTGACAAGGTGCACTCATGCGACAGCTGAAACTGAGCAGGGCTTTTACGCTGATCGAACCGGGACCGGTTGTCCTCGTCGCCACCCACGACGGCAGGAAGGACAACGTCATGACCATTTCGTGGACCATGGTGGTGGATTTCGTCCCGCTGTTCGCCATCACCACGGGCGAGTGGAATTACTCCTTCGCGGCACTCCGACGGAACAGGGAGTGCGTCATTGCCATTCCCACGGTCGACATGCTGGATCGGGTGGTCGGCATAGGAACGTGCTCGGGCGCGGACACGGACAAGTTCGCCAGGTTCGGGCTCACCGCCGTTCGCGGCAGGTTCGTCAAGGCGCCCCTGATCAAGGAGTGTCTGGCCAACGTCGAGTGCAGGGTCATCGACATCGTCAGGAAGCACAACATCGTCGTGCTCGAGGGTCTTGCCGCCTACATCGACTCCGCGCGCAGGGAAAGACGCACGATTCACGCGGTCGGTGACGGCACGTTCGTAGTCGACGGGCGCCGACTCAACCGGCGGAAGATGATGCCCCTCAAGATTCCGGAGGGCGTCTAGGGCACTTCAGTCAGCGACGACGAGACCGTCCTTGCCACGACCGAGGGCCCTTCCCGCCGGGCGATTTGGTGCAGCGGCGACGGTCACGCCGCATTGCAGCCCGAGTTCAGCCGGCAGGCGCCCGGTCTCGGGCGGCTCGAGCATCGCTGATGGGTCCTGGTGCGGCGCTCGCACGGCCCGCTGCATGTCGGACGCTGAGATCGGCACTCGAAGCCGACCCGATTTGCGGCGGACTGGCCACACCGCCTATCCTCGGCACGCACTGACACCACTGCATCGGCCGTGCCGGCGCGCGACGCAAATATCGCGCAGCCCGGGTCCCCGGCGCAGGCGCCGCTGCCAATCTGGAGAGAGATCCGTCATGAACAGGAACACCGTCCGTGCCGCATTGTCGGGCGCCGCGTCGCTCCTCTTCTCGCTGCCGCTGTCGAACGCCGCCGCGGCGTCGCAGCCGGTCGAGCCGGGCCTGTGGGAGATCAAGGTTTCTTCGGAGATCGTCGACAGCGAACCGGCCAGGCGCAAGTACGAGAAGCTTCTCAAGCAGATGCAGAACGTCCCGCCCGAGCAAAGAAAGCAGGCCGTGGCTGCGATCCCCAAGCCCGGGGTGCCGGTCGTGCAAACGCAGCGGATTTGTCTCACGCCGGAGCAGGCCAGCGAGGGCTGGGATCTGTCCAAAGCCGACGAGGACGAGGATTGCCGCACCGAATACGGCGAGAAGAAGGGGGGCCGCATCCCGGTCAAGTTGACCTGCAAGGAGCAGTCGGCCACCGGCGTGGGAGAGGTGGTATTCAAGGGTTCGAAGGGCTGGTCGACGACCATGCGGATGACCACGCGTTCACCCGGCGAGCCGCCCAGCGAGACGGTGATGCGCACCGAGTCGCGCTGGCTGTCCAGCAACTGCGGGTCGGTGAAGCCGGAGAAGGACTGAGCCAGCGCGGATACCGCTGCCCGGCTCGATCGGATGCTTGCCCGAGCGCATCCTCGTCGATGCACCGGGCGGTGCGCGGGTGCTCGCCGGCGGGACCGAACGCGCTGCCGCTTCGGCTGCGCCTGACCTGGAGCAGTCCGAATCCCTTGTCGAACCAGGTCGGGGCGAACGGTCGCTCGGGATCGGTTCTCGGCATTCAGCCGCCGCGGGGCCGGCCGCAGCCGTCGGCAGCCGACCTCCCGCGTGGCACCTTGCCGGCCTTCTAACGCGACATCGATCCGCCGACGATCGCCGCGCTGGCCGCCGCCTGCCTGGTGCAGGCGATGTAGGCGGCGAGGTCGCGCAGGTCCTTGGGCTTGAGCACGCCGCGGTACTGCGCCTTGGCGCCGACGGCGCCCGGCTGCGCGCCGGCGATTACCGCGTCGAGCCAGCGGGCCAGCGCCGCGGCGTCGTCGCACTTGCCGCGGCGGTTGGTGAGCATCTCGCGCAGGGTGCTGATCGCCGAGTGGCAGGCGACGCAGGCCGCGACCGGCCTGCCGGTGACCTGCGCCGTGTCCGCATACAGCCGCGCGCCGCGCGCGGCATCCTGCGCCAGCGCGGGCGTGGCGGCGAGCGCGGCGAGCGCGGCAACGACCGGTCCGAGTTTCATGGACACATGCTAGCGCTTCGACAGCGGCCGTCGCCGGCCTGGGCCGGCAGCCACCGTGCGGGGAAGTACCCGGCGCCGCCGGCCTGCGTTTAAGCTCGGCCCCATGAACGCTCCCCCGGAAAACGCCAATCCCTACGGCCGGCTGCCGCTCGAGGGCGAGGGCCCGGTCGATCCGCAGCGGCAGCGCGAGGTCGTGGCACGGCTGCGCGCCCTGCTGCCCGAGCACTGCGTGCTGTTCCGCGAAGAGGACACCCGGCCCTACGAGTGCGACGGGCTGACGCTGTACCGCCAACTGCCGCTCGCGGTCGTGCTGCCGGAGTCGGAGGCTCAGGTCGTCGCCCTGGTGAAGACCTGCCGCGACATGGGTGTGCCGATCGTGCCGCGCGGCGCCGGCACCGGGCTGTCGGGCGGCGCGCTGCCGCACGCCGGCGGCGTGCTGCTGTCCACGGCGAAACTGAACCGCATCGTCCGCCTCGATCCGTACGCGCGCGCCGCGGTGGTCGAGCCCGGCGTGCGCAACCTGGCGATCACCGAGGCAGCCGCGCCGCACGGGCTGTACTACGCGCCGGATCCGTCGAGCCAGATCGCCTGCACCATCGCCGGCAACGTGGCCGAGAACTCCGGCGGCGTGCACTGCCTGAAGTACGGCCTGACCTTCCACAACATCCTGTCGGTGCGCGGCGTCACCAGCGACGGCGAGGTGGTCGAGTTCGGCTCCACCGCGCCCGACGTGCCCGGACTGGACCTGCTGGCGCTGGTGATCGGCTCCGAGGGCATGCTCGCCGTGGTCACCGAGGTGACGGTGAAGCTGGTGCCGAAACCGCTGCTCGCCCGCTGCATCATGGCCAGCTTCGACGACGTCGGCACCGCCGGCGAGGCGGTGGCGGCGATCATCGCCGCCGGCATCATCCCGGCCGGGCTGGAGATGATGGACCAGCCGGCCACCCGGATGGTCGAGCCGTTCGTCAAGGCCGGCTACGACCTCGACGCGGTGGCGATCCTGCTGGTCGAATCCGACGGCACGCCGGCCGAGGTCGAGGAGGAGATCGCCCGCCTGACCGAGGTGCTGAACGGCGCCGGCGCCAGGCGCATCGCGGTGTCGGGCTCGGAGGCCGAGCGGCTCAAGTTCTGGAAGGGCCGCAAGAACGCCTTTCCGGCGGCCGGCCGCGTCTCGCCCGCCTATTACTGCATGGACGGCACCATTCCGCGCAAGCGGCTCGGCGAGATGCTGCGCGCGATCCAGAAGATGGAGGGGAAGTACGGCCTGCGCTGCCCGAACGTCTTCCACGCCGGCGATGGCAACCTCCACCCCCTGATCCTGTTCAACGACAACGACGTCGAGGAAGTGAAGCGCGCCGAGGATTTCGGCGTCGAGATCCTCGAGCTGTCGGTGGCGCTCGGCGGCACCATCACCGGCGAGCACGGCGTCGGCGTGGAGAAGATCAGCCAGATGTGCTCGCAGTTTTCCGACGCCGAGCGGGCGATGTTCCACGCGGTCAAGCGCGCCTTCGACCCGGCCGGAATCCTGAATCCGGCCAAGACGATCCCGACGCTGCACCGCTGCGCCGAGTACGGCCGCATGAAGGTCAGCGGCGGCCGCCTGCCGTTCGCGCAGCTGGAGCGCTTCTGATGCTCGAAAAGCTGCAGGAGCAGGTCCGCGCGGCGACGGCGGCAGGCACGCCGCTTCGCATCCGCGCCGGCGGCAGCAAGGACTTCTACGGCAACGCCAGCCGCGGCGAGTTGCTCGATCCGCGCGGCTACGCGGGCATCGTCGCCCATGAGCCGACCGAGCTGGTCGTCACCGCGCGCTGCGGCACGCCGCTGGCGGAACTCGAGGCAGTGCTCGACGCCGCCGGGCAGATGCTGCCGTTCGAGCCGCCGCACTTCGGCGCCGGCGCGACGGTGGGCGGCTGCATCGCCGCCGGACTCGCCGGGCCGCGCCGGCCCAGCGCCGGCGGCGTCCGCGACTACCTGCTCGGCGCGAAGCTGCTGGCCGGCGGGGGCGAGGTGCTGTCGTTCGGCGGCACGGTGATGAAGAACGTCGCCGGCTACGACGTCGCCCGGCTGGCGGCAGGCAGCCTCGGCGTGCTCGGCGTGATCACCGAGGTGTCGCTGAAGGTGCTGCCGAAGCCGGTGGCCGAGGCGACGCTGCGCCTCGAACTCGACCAGGCGGCGGCACTGAAGCAGATGAACGACTGGGCCGGCCAGCCGCTGCCGGTGTCGGCCACCGCCTGGCACGACGGCGTGCTGCGGGTGCGGCTGTCGGGCGCGCGCGCCGCGGTGGCCGAGGCGCAGAAGACGATCGGCGGCACGGCAGTCGACGGCGGCAGCTTCTGGCAGGGCCTGCGCGAGCAGACCGACGCCTTCTTCGCCGGCGAGCAGCCGCTGTGGCGGCTGGCGCTGCCGTCGACCGCGCCGGCGCTGGAGCTCGCCGGTGCGCAGCTGATCGAGTGGGGCGGCACCCAGCGCTGGCTGCGCAGCGATGCACCGGCCGCCGAGATCCGCGCGCGCGCGGCGTCCTGCGGCGGCCACGCGACGCTTTTCCGCGGCGGCGAGCGGCGCGATGTCTTTGCGCCGCTGCCGCCGCCGATTGCCGCCATCCACCGCCGGCTCAAGGCCGAATTCGATCCGGCGGGCATCTTCAATCCGGGAAGGATGTACGAATGGTGAAACCCGGACGGAAAGTGCACGGACCCTCCCTCCCCATCAAGGGGAGGGCTGGGGAGGGGATGGGGTCGAAGCGCCGGTGTGACGTCGTGAGCCCATCCCCTTGCCTTCCCCCTCCCCTTGAAAGGGAGGGGGACAGGACGGCGCGCGCGGGCGCGCGCAACTGAAACATGCAGACCAACCTCGCCGAGTTCATCAGGCACACACCCGAAGGACAGGAAGCCGCCGGGATCCTCGGCAAGTGCGTGCATTGCGGCTTCTGCACCGCCACCTGCCCCACCTACCAGCTGCTCGGCGACGAGCTCGACGGGCCGCGCGGCCGCATCTACCTGATCAAGCAGGTGCTCGAGGGCGTGCGGCCGACCGAGAAGACGCAGCTGCACCTCGATCGCTGCCTGACCTGCCGCAACTGCGAGACCACCTGCCCGTCCGGCGTGCTTTACGGCCGCCTGGTCGACATCGGCCGCAAGGTGGTCGAGGAGCAGGTGGCGCGCCCGCTCGGCGCGCGGGTGGTGCGCACGGCGCTGAAGGCCGGCCTGACCAGCCCGCTGTTCGGCCCGGCGATGAGGCTCGGCCAGATGGCGCGGCCGCTGCTGCCCGCGTCACTGAAGGCCAAGGTGCCGGCGCCGCAGGACGCGGGACGCACGCCCGGCACGCCGCGCCCGCGCAAGATGCTGCTGCTCGGCGGCTGCGTGCAGCCGGCGATGATGCCGAACGTCAATGCCGCCACGCTGCGGGTGTTCGACGCGCTCGGCATCGAGCTGGTCGTGCCGCCGGCGGCCGGCTGCTGCGGCGCGATCCGCTACCACCTGAACGACCACGACGGCGGGCTGCGCGACGCGCGCGCCAACATCGACGCCTGGTGGCCGCACCTGGAGGCCGGCTGCGAGGCGATCGTGATGAACGCCAGCGGCTGCGGTGCGCAGGTGCGCGAGTACGGCCACATGCTGCGCGACGACGCGGCGTATGCGGCGAAGGCGCAGCGGGTCAGCGAACTGACGAAGGACGTCGCCGAGCTGCTGCCGGCGATGGCCGACGCGATCAAGGCCAGGCTCGCGGAGCCCCTGAAGGGCCGCGTCGTATTTCACTCGCCGTGCACGCTGCAGCACGGCCAGCAGGTGCGTGGCGAGGTCGAGTCGCTGCTGGCCGCGCTGGGCGCCGAAGTGGCGCCGGTGGGCGAGTCGCACTTCTGCTGCGGCTCGGCCGGCACCTACTCGGTGCTGCAGCCGGAGCTCGCCTACCAGCTGCGCGACCGCCGGCTCGGCCACCTCGAGGCGCCGGCGCCGGAGGTGATCCTGTCGGCCAACATCGGCTGCATCGCGCACCTGGCCAGCGGCACGCAGCGGCCGGTCCAGCACTGGATCGAGTGGCTCGACGGGCGACTGTCCGCGGCCGCGGCGCGGTAGCTGCAGGCCGTGGCGATCCTGCACGCGCTCGCGCTGCTGCTCGCCTTCCAGCTGATCGGCGAGGCCGCCACCTTCGCGCTCGCCCTGCCGGTGCCGGGCCCGGTGCTCGGCATGACGCTGCTGCTCGCCGCGGTGGCGCTGCGCCGTGACCTGCTGGCACGGCTGAAACCCACCTCGGGCACGCTGCTCACCCACCTGTCGCTGCTGTTCGTGCCCGCTGGCGTCGGCGTGATGGTGCATGGCGCGCGGCTCGCCGCCGAGGGCCTGGCGATCGTGGTGGCGATCGTGGTGAGCACCGTGCTGGCGCTGGCCGCCACCGCGCTGACCATCCGCGCCCTGCTGCGCGACGACCGGGGTTCACGGTGAACCCGGTCGCCGACATCTGGGTCTATCTGTCGGCGTCGCCGCTGCTGTGGCTGACGCTCACACTGGCCGCCTACATCGGCGCCTTCGCCCTGTACGAGAAGAGCCGCTTCAATCCGCTGGTCAACCCGGTGGCGATCTCGGTCCTGCTGCTCACCGGCGTGCTGGCCGCCACCGGCACGCCGTACGCGACCTACTTCGAGGGCGCGCAGTTCGTGCACTTCCTGCTCGGCCCGGCCACCGTCGCGCTGGCCGTGCCATTGTTCGAGCAGATGCCGAAACTGCGCCGTGCCTGGTTCGCGCTGACGGTCGGCCTGCTGGTCGGCGTGGTGGTGGCGATGGTCTCGGCCCTGGCCATCGCCTGGCTGCTCGGCGCCTCGCCGGCAACGATCGCCTCGCTGGCGCCGAAGTCGGTCACCACGCCGGTGGCGATGGGCATCAGCGAGAAGATCGGCGGCATCCCGTCGCTGACCGCGGTCGTCGTCGTGCTCACCGGCATCGTCGCCGCCACGCTCGGACGCTTCGTCTTCGAGGCGCTCGGCGTGGGCAGCCACGCGGTGCGCGGCTTCGCCATCGGCCTGGCCGGTCACGGCCAGGGCGTGGCGCGCGCCTTCATCGTCAGCGACGAGGCCGGTGCCTTCGCGGGCCTGGCGATGGGGCTGACCGCCTTGGCCACCGCGCTGATCGCGCCGTGGCTGGCGCCACGGCTGATCTCGTTGCTCGGCTGAGCTACATCGAGATCGACCCCTCGCGGAAGTCGGTGCGGTCGAGCCAGACGTTGACCAGCACCGGCCTGCCGCTGCCGGCGATCTGGCGCGCCTGCGCCAGCACCGCCGGCACCTCGCCGGTCCGCTTGACCACCAGCCCGGCCGCGCCGAAACCCTCGGCGACGCGGTGATAGTCGGTGCGGGCGAGCACGGTGCCGACGTCGTCGTGCAGCAGCTTGACCTGCTCGCGGGCGATCTGCGACCAGGCGGCGTCGTTGCCGACCACGGCGATCACCGGCACGCCGTGGCGGACCAGGGTGTCGAACTCGGCCAGCCCGTAGCCGCTGGCGCCGTCGCCCCAGATCAGCCACGCCTCGGATTGCGGCCGCACGAGCTTCGCGCCCAGAGCGAAGCCGGCGCCGACGCCGAGGGTGCCGAAAGCACCGGGGTCGAGCCACGACAGCGGGCCGCGGGGCCGCACGATGTAGGAGGCGGTGGCGACGAAGTCGCCGCCGTCGGCGACCATCACCGCGTCGTCGCCGGCCGCCGCGTCGAGCGCGCGGAAGAAGGCCAGCGGGTTGACGTATTCGCCTGCCGCCGCGGCCTGGGCGTCGATCTCCCGCTCGCGCGCCTGGTCGCGCTCGCGCAGCTGCGCCAACCACTGCGGCCACCGCGCCCGCTCGCCCAACTGCTCCGCCAGGGCGATCAGCGTCAGTCCGGCGTCGCCGATGGCGGCGATGTTCGGCCGGCGATTGAGCTTCGCATCGGCGCGGCTGCGGTTGGCGGCGATCAGCGTGGCCGACCGGCGCACGTGCCTGCCGTAGTCGAGCCGGAAGTCGCACGGCACCCCGGCGAGCAGCACGCAGTCGGCCTCGCGCAGCGCGTCGCGGCGCGCGTGGCGCATCTGCAGCGGGTGGTCGCGGCCGAGCAGCCCGCGCGCCATTCCGGAGAGATAGACGGGGACGCCGAGCGCCGCGACCGCCGCGGCGATCTGCGGCACCCGCTCGACCGCCAGCATTGCCTGGCTGCCGATGACCATCAGCGGCCGCTGGGCCTTCGCCAGCGCATGCGCGGCGGCGGGCACCGCGCGTTGCGGCGCATGCGGGATCGCGGCCGGCCTGACCTGCGGCGCCGACATGTGCTCCGAGCCCGCCAGCATCCGCGCCGCGTGCTGGTCCAGGTACCAGCGCAGCATGCGGTCGGCAAAGGATGTTCCCTTGCCCGCCGCCTCCGCATACCACTGGCGGATCAGCGCGCCGTCGTACAGCAGGTCGACCGCGCACTCGACGAACACCGGGCCCGGCACGCCATCGGCGGCGATGCGCAGCGCCCGTTCGACGGCGGTGTCGAGGTCGCGTACCCGCTTGACCTCGAACACGCGCTTCACATGCGGTGCGATCAGCGGCTTCTGGCCGATGTCCTGCAGCGCGCCGCGCCCCTGCAGCGCGGTCGGCGCCGCGCCGCCGAGCAGCAGCAGCGGGCTCTGCGCCAGCTGCGCGTTCTTCAGCGCGGTGACGGCGTTGGTCAGGCCCGGCCCGGCGGTGACCGCAGCCACGCCCGGCGTGCCGGTCAGCCGCGCCATCGCGTCGGCGGCGAACACCGCGGTGGCCTCGTCGCGCACGTCGACGACGCGGATGTGGCGCGCCTTGGCGGCGGCGAGGATCGGCGAGATGTGGCCGCCGCACAGCGTGAACAGCACCGGCACGCCGTGCGCGCGCAGCACCGCCGCGATGCGTTCGCCGCCGTTCATCGCGCGGCCTTCCTGATGTGGCCCGCCGTCGGCTCCATGCAGTCGGTCCCGCCGCGGCCCGCAGGCGCGGCTTTCATCAGGGCAAGCGCAGGGGATCCTGCCGGTGCAATCCGGCCGGCCGCATGCGCGAGCAACCGATCGCGACTGCCGGTTTCACCGGCCCGGTCCGGGCATGCGGCGGCCGCACCGCGCTGCCGCCGCGCACCGAAGTGCCGGCGGCGGACGGTGCCCCCCGGCACAGCCCCCGCGGTGGACCGCCCGCCCCTCATGCCGGCCGCTGACGGCTAGCCGGTCACCCTCTTGAGCGCGCGCTTGACGCTCCTGACGGCCCGGGTCACGGCCTTGCGGGCGGCGCCGGCGCGCTTGGTCGCCTTCTTCGCGACCGCCTTGTTCGCGACCGCTTTCTTCGCGGTCGTCGCCTTCCTGGCCACGGTCTTCTTGGCGGCGCTCACCTTCTTGGCCGCCTTCTTCGCCGCCGCCTTCGCTTCGGCGGAACTGCCCCTCGCGATGTCCATCGCGTGCGCGCGCGAGTACTGCTGGATGTCCTTGAACTTGCCGCTCGCATCGCGCACTGCATAGAGCTTCTTGCCGCCCGAGCTGTACATCACGGTGCGGCGAGACTTCTTCTTCGCAGCTTTCTTGGTGGCCATCTAGTCTCCTCGAGCAAACGCGCGCGGACCGGAAACCGCTTTCGCCAGCCCGCGCCCGCTGACGAAAGCCGCCGCGCCTCGATGCGCGGCAACTCCCGCAAAGGTGGCCGGCAGCTTCTCGAACCGTCCGCTGCCGCGCCGATGACGGCGCGCAACCCTTCGCGCCGCCGGTCGGATTATTACCTCGGCTCAGCCGATTCCGGCCGCCTTTTTCACCTCGGCGATGAACGACTGTTCCTTGTCGCTGACACGCACGCCGCCGAAGCCGAGGAAGCCGCCCTCTCTCGACGCCTCGGCGGCCCGCTGCGCAACGTCGACGAGCATCCGCCGATAGGCATCCGCTTCCTGCGGCGAAGCCCTGCTCGCAACGAGGTCGACTGCTGACTCCACCCGCTGCAGCACGGCCTTCCGGAAGTTCTGCAATTGCTGCTCGCGCGAGCCCTCGCCGAGCAGCGACTTCGCCTCGGGCATCGCGGGGATGCTGCGGTCGGCGACGATCGCCGCGAACAGTTCCAGCCCACCGTGCGCCTTGAACGCCTCGCCCATGCCCGCCGCGCCGGCGGTGGCCTCCTTCAGCGATCCGAAGATGCCCGACGGGTCAGCCGCCGACATGCCGCCAGCGACGAGCGTCGGAGCGAGGCGGAGGAGGTTCCACTCCTCGCTGGTGAAGCTGTCCTGCTTGGCCATCTCAGCTCCTCGATGCAACAACGGCGGACCGCGCCGCTTCCGTGCCACGCCGCAGAGCCGATGAGGGTTGCCGCATCGGCATTCCCGCCACGCAGCGCCTGCGTTGCCCCGACAGGGGCGCCTGCGGCCTCGACATCGACGCAGGCTGCCAGCGCAGGAGAAGCAGAGGGCCGCAGCCACCCGAAGTGCGGGTAGCGGCGCCGCCGCGGCAGCCATCGCTGGCGGCGGGAACGGTCACCCGCGGATCCTGCGCCGCTGCGTCAGTTCAGGCCAGCTTCGCGCTGGCCGATGACGGCGGCGACCAGGTCGACCAGCACGTCGCTCAGGCACGACCGGTCATGAGGCGCCATCGTCTCCGGCAGCAACCGACGCGATGCGAATGACGGCATGGCCGCCGCCTCGCGCTGCGCCGCGGCGGCAGCGAGGAATCTCGCAAAGGCGTAATCGCCGCGGCGGTCCGGCTTGAGCATCAGTTCCGCCTTGCGCTGCTGCTCTGCCGTGAGCCTGAAGACCGTGGTTCCCTCCTTGATCGTCTCGGTGACCTTGATCCGATCGATGGCGTTCGGATCGCCCTGCGTCGGGTCGCGCGACAGGATCACGAAATCGGCCAGCTTGCCGACCTCGATCGAGCCCTTGGTCTTCTCCTCGTAATGCTGCCAGGCCGGCCAGATCGTCATCGCCTTCAACGCGGTGATCACGTCGACGCGCTGGGCCGGGCCGATCACCTTGCCCGAGCCGCGTGCCACGCGGGTGACGGTCGCGTCGAGAACGCGCATCGAATCGGGAAAGGCCACCGGCGCGTCGTGGTGCGTCGTGAACATCATGCCGCGCTTGCGCACCCATCCCGTCGGCGAGATGTTCGGCGCGAGCTCCGGTCCCACGGTCTGGTTCGTATGCCAGTCGCCCCAGTAGAACGTGTGCATCGGGAACAGCGACGGCAGCACGCCGAGCCGCTTGTACGAGTCGACCTGGTCCTCGCGCAGGAACTGGCCGTGGATCAGCACCGGCCGGCGGTCCTTGCCCGGGCCGAACTTCAACTGGGCGAGCTGCAGCGACGCGATCAGCAGGTCCGAAGCCGCCTCTCCGTTGGCGTGCGTGATGATCTGGACATCGTTGGCGTAGGCCCAGTCGACGGCGTCGATGACCTGCTCGCGGCTCGCAGCGGCATAGCCGCTGTAGCCGGGCGGATAGTTGCCGACGGGGCGGTAGTACGGGCGGTCCCGCCAGGCGGTGAATCCCTGCGGCGAACCGTCGATGGTGAGCTTGGCTCCGGCCACGCGCAGGCGCTTCGAGTAGGTTGGACTGACGCTGTGCTTGATGAAATCGCGGTCGATGAGGACATCGGGGTACGACACGACGTCGATCTTCAGCTCGCCGGCATCGGCGACCTGCCGCATGATGGCGACGCTGCCCGGGGTCGACCTGCCGTCCTGTGCGGTCGTGTAGCCGAAGCGCGCCCACAGTTCGGTTCCGGCGCGCAGGAACGTCCTGCCGCCTTCGGCACCGACCTGGCCGAGCAGCTTGATCAGAACGGGAAAGGCTGCAGTCTCCTCCAGCACGCCGTCGGGCTCCCTGCTGCCGTTTCGGCGGCGGATCACGCCACCGGCGGGATCGGGACTGTCGGCGTTGACGCCCGTGACCTCCAGCGCCTTCGAATTGGCCGCGACCAGATGACCTGACTGGTGAACCAGCACCATCGGGACTTCGGTCGAGACCTGATCCAGGTCGTCGCGCGTCGGATGGCGCTGCTCCGCCAGCGTCGCGTTGTCGTAGCCGAATCCGACGACCAGGTTGATCTTGCGGACTACCGCTTCGTTGGCGGCCATCCAGTCGCGCAGCGCCCGCTGCAGCGAGGCGATGTCGCGGACGTTGCCGTCAGGCGGTGCCAGCAGGTTGGCCGACAGCGCCTGCAAGCCGCCGCCCATGACGTGGCCGTGCGCATCGACGAAGCCCGGCAGCATCGTGCGGCCCTTCAGGTCGATCAGCTGCGTGTCCGGCCCCTTTAGCCTCATCACGCTGGCCTTGGCGCCGACGGCGACGATCCTGCCGCCTTTCTCAGCCACCGCCTCGACGCGCATCGCCTTGTCGTTCATGGTGATGATCGGGCCGCCGGACCAGATCCGGTCGGCGGCCTGCTGCGCCGCGACGGGCATGGCAAGCGCCAGGCCGGCCGCGGCCAGCGCAACGGTTCGATTAGTGAGTTTCACGCGTCTGTCCCGGCCGCTGAAGAATGTTTCAAAGCGCGAGCCTATCCTGTGCCGCCGAAGCGCGCCCGCCACAGCCGCCGAGGACGAGGCAGAAGGTGTTGGGCGGTCCGCCAGCGAGCCCCGGGCTCATCTTTGCGTTGACTCCCTGATTCGATCGTCAAGGCGACGCAACTTCAGCGTGGCGCCGCCGCGCCAGCAGCTCGCCGGCTCGACCACGGCGAGCGGCGCGGCCAGCATTGACCGGCTTGACTTCGGAGATGCACGCCAGCCGATCGACTCGACCCCGGCCTGCGTCGTTGTCGTCTACCTGGGGAAGAGCAGCGTGATCGCCAGCCGCGCGCCCCAGCCCTTCGGGCCGTTGTCGAAGTGGCTGACGTAGTAACGCGGACCGCCGATGACCTGCACGCTCTGGCCGCCGATCCTGAACAACTTGCCGACGAAGAAGCCGACCGGAACCGAAAGGTCGTCGCGCTCCCAGTCGTAGCTCGCCTCTGCCTGCAGCACGAAGCTCCAGGCGTCCTTGGTGGTGTAGGTGAGGAACGGCTGGACGAACGTGCTGCTCACGTCGGGCCGGCCGCTCGACCCGGCCACCGACCAGATGTGGTTGGCCAGCGCGCCGTAAGTCCACGGACCGTCCTGCCGCAATGCGACGCCGGTCGGGCCGAGCCCCCACTTCTCGCTGGTGAGCAGATCGTTGGTCCCGGTGGGCAACAGCACCACCGGCCCCGCCCCCCAGATCCAGCCGCCGGCGGTCGGCTTCTTGGGCGAGAAGAAGAAGCTCGCCACCGTGTCGCCGAGGCCGAACTGGCTGCCCGCGCCGGGAACGACGTCGGACTGGTCGACCACAGGCAGGATCACCCGGTTGATCAGGTTCCAGTCCTGGCTGATCGACAGCGGGATCACCGGCTGGATGTTCAGCGTGTAGCGACTGCCTTGCTCGAGCGGGCCGATGTCGCGGTCCCAGTTGTTCTGGAAAGGCACGCTGATCAGACTGGCGATCGGGTTGGCCAGCTGCTTGGCCAGCGATTCGGCGCTGGCACTGCCCTGCGCGGCAGCATCGTGTGCCGACACGGCGACGGCGGCTGCGGCCAGGACGGCGCGGCATAGAAAGGACAGGCGGGACGAAGTCGTTGCAGTCATATCGCCAAACTCCTGAAGGCGGGCCAGCGCCACTGGGCATCAGCGGCCGGCGCGACTGGCGGCGGGCCCGCCGAGCAAGGGCCGGGTTTGATGGCCGGGCAGGCCGTTTCTGCTCAGTCGCAGACGGGGAGACGGGCAGATCTGGCCCGAGCCCGCTTCGTCTGGGGCCCGGCCGAGCACAGCCGCAAGGATGCCCGAATCACCTTCATCCGTCGACCAGACCAGGCGCCGGACGTGCCGCAACGCGGCCCGAAGCTGTACGCGGCCGCGGGCCGTCTCGTTCAGCGCAGCGCGGTCACCGACCCCGAGCCGCGAATCGACTTGGTGATCTTCGGCGAGCCGCGATAGCGCACGTCGCCGGAGCCGTCGACGTCGACCTTCAGTTCCTCGGTGGCGTGCACGCGTACGTCGCCGCTGCCGCGGATGCGCACCGCCACCTGCTGCGCTGCCAGGTCGGCGCAGTGCACGTCGCCGGAGCCGTCGAGCACGACGCCGAGCGTCGTCGCGCTGCCCTTGATCCGCACGTCGCCGTTGCCGGCGATCGACACCGCCACTGCCTTGACGTGCGCCGAGTCGACGACGATGTCGCCCGAGCCCTGCAGGGTGGTCTCCAGCAGGTCGCCGTCGACCCGGTCGACGCGCACGTCGCCGGAGCCGCGCAGCACCACGCCGGCGAGCTGGCGCGCCTGCAGCCTCACCTTCGGGTTGGTGCGCGTGCGGAAGGCCACGCCGGAGCGCACGCCGACCACCAGCGTGCTGCCGAGCAGGCTGGTCTCGATCAGCGGCGCGATGTTGTCGTCGGCGTGCACGACGACACGGTCCTCATCGGCCGCCCTGACGACCACGTCGAGCGGTCCCTGCACGATCAGCCGTGTGAAGCCGGTGACGCTGCGCGGCTCGTCGACGACCCTGCCGGAACCCTCGATGCGGTCAGCCGAGCTGCCGAAGAGCGCGATCACCGTCCTTCGCTCCGCCGCGAGCGCGGGTGCGAACGGCGCCAGCGCGCCGGCCAGCAGCAGCGCCCGGCGCGCACTGATGAGAAGTCGGTCCGGCATGGGCGGATCCTCCATCGAAGCCTCGCGCCAGTATGCGCAATCGCGCCAGCCGGCGCCCGGCCCGCGCGACGGAGTGCCGAAGCACGGGTCTGGAGTGCAGGCATCGCCGACGGCCGCGCACCGACGGCGACCGGCCGGCGCGGCCGGCGGCACCGGGCCGCGGCGCCACGGCCGGCTGCCGGGCAGTTGGGCGATAGGCAGCGGCGGGTCGGCTGCATCCGGCCAGACCGGCAGCGCGCAGGCGACAGGGCCCGGCGCCCGCCGGTGTCCGTGGCACACTGGTCGCCGGTCGCGATCCGGTGCATGCAGCGATGAGCACGCAGACGATCGACTTCTTCGCGCGTCAGTTCGAGCGGCAGATCGCCGCCGCCGACTACGCGCTCAATCCGTTCGAGACGTGGATCCTGCCGCACCTGAGCGGCCGCGTGCTCGATCTCGGCTGCGGGCTGGGCAACCTGTCGCTCGCGGCGGCACGCGCCGGCCACGAGGTCGATGCCCTGGACGGCTGCGCGCAGGCGGTCGCCGACCTGGCGCGGCGGGCGCAGGCGCTGGCGCTGCCGGTGCGCGTCGGTCAGGCCGACCTGCAGCACTGGCGCGCCGGGCGCTGCTGGGACAGCGTGGTGTCGATCGGCCTGCTGATGTTCTTCGCCTGCGATGATGCGCGGCAGGTGCTGGGCGAGATCCGCCGCGCGGTCAGTCCCGGCGGCATCGCCGCCGTGAACGTGCTGATCGAAGGCACCACGTACATGCAGATGTTCGACCCGGGCCGGCACTGCCTGTTTGAACCGGCCGAGCTGCGCCAGACGTTTGCCGGCTGGACGCTGCTGCTCGACCGGGTCGACGACTTTCCGGCGCCGGACGCATCGATCAAGCGCTTCGCCACCGTCGTCGCCAGGCGGCCGGCCGGCTGAGACCGGCGCCGCGGCGGTCAGAGCAGGCGCAGCGTCTGCGCGTCGTCGCTGCCGCCGAAGTACTTGTCGAGCGCCCGGCGGAACAGCTGCTCGCCGGTGGCCGCCGCAAACAACGTCATGCAAGAGCGGAATTTCAGGTCGTCCGGCGGGCCGAATATCTCGTTCGCGCTGCGGCCGTCGACGGCCAGCGCGAGCTCGGTGCACTCGCGCAGGCGCGGACCGAGCAGCGGGTGGGCCCAGTACGCCTGTGCCTCGGCCTTCGAACCGATGCCGTAATGCTGCGCGGTGGCGCTGCGGCCGAGGCCCCTGAGCTGCGGGAAGACGAACCACATCCAGTGGCTGCGCTTGCAGCCGGCCGCCAGTTCGTCGCGCGCCTGCGGATAGACGCCCTGCTGCGCGTCGACGAAACGCTGCAGGTCGAAGGGATCTTGCACGCCGCCGACCGCCCGCGCGCTCAGCGCCGGCGCTGCAGCGAGTCGATGATCTTCTCGCAGCGACCGCGGTCGCGCGCATCGGCCACGCCGGGCGTGGCGCACCACTCGAGCAGGATCTCGCCGGCGCTGCCGCCAGCCGTCGTGTCCTTGAAGCGGCTGCGCAGCTGCTTGACCTGCACCGCCAGCCGCTCCTTGGTCAGATCGGCCGGGCTCGGCAGGCCGAGCGCCAGTTCGAGCTCGAGCAGCGCATCGCGGCGCACCGCCACGCCATCGTCGATGCGATCGAGCTGGTCGTAGCGCGCGTCCTCGTCGTCGAATGCCTTGAGCGCCTGGTCGCGTCGCGCCGCGATCCTCTGCTCCCACGCCGCCGGCAGCGCCGGCAGCGCCTCCCAGCGGCTGCGCAGCGACTGCGCGTCGACCTGCGCCGGCGGATCGGCCAGCAGTGCCGCGTCCGCCTCCTCGCACAGCCGCGCCTTGTCCAGCAGCGCCTGCCACACCGCGGCTTCCCTGCCGCGGCTGCGTGCGCCCAGCACGCCGTCGACGGCGCTGCGCGCGGCACGGAAACGCGAGTCGAGCGCCTGCGGCACGAAGCTGGCGGCGGCGGCGTCGCGCCACCGCTGCTGGATCTCGCGCAGCTGGCGGCGGATCTCCTGCTCGTCCGCGTCGGTCGCGTGCGCAAGCTGCTCCGCCTGCGTGCACAGTTCCTCGAAGGCGCGCCGCTGCTCGCGCTTGCGGCTGTCGACCTCCTTGCGCTGGCTGTCGCGCGCCTCGAAGACGGCGCTGCAGGCGGCGCGGAAGCGCTCCCACAGCGCGCGCTCGTCGCGGCCGGCGAGCGGATGCGCCTTGGCGTGCTCGGTCCAGCGTGCCTGCAGCTCCCGCGCCTGGGCCGGCGCGTCGCGCTCCTGGGCCTTCGTCAGCAGCGCCTCGGCCTCGGCGATCAGTGCCTGGCGGCCGGCCTTGGCCTCGCCGCGCGCCTGCCCGATCACCTCGCGCAACGGCGCCACCGCCTGCTTCATCCTCGCGTCGAGCTTCTTCCACGCGTCGGGCTCGACGCTGCCCAGCTCGCCGTGGTGCCAGGCCTGGTCGGCCTCGCGCAGCCAGCGCTCGATCGCGCGCGGGTCACGAGGCTCCGCTGCCAGCAGATCGGCGGCCTTGGCCGCCGCGGCGGCGATGAACTCCTCGCGGCTCTTGCGCGCCTGCTTGCGGCTCGCGTGCAGTTCGGCGAAGTGCCTGGCCGCCGGCGCGTAGGCCTTCTCGCAGGCGCCGTCGAAGCGCTGCCAAAGCGATTTCGGCACGCCGGCGTGCTGCTCGTCGAGCGCCTTCCACTCGGCGCGCAGCTTCTGCACTTCCTTGGCCAGCTGCGCCGGCGGGTGCGTCTCGGCCGCCAGCGCCTCGGCCCGCTCGGCCAGCTGCACGCGCGCGTTGTGCTGGCCGAAGCTCATCCAGCGCTCCAGCTCGCCAAGCTGCTGCACGACGCGGCTGAGCCGCTGGATCGTCGGCTTCGGCAGCGTGCCGGCGGCGGCCTTCAGCGCCCGCGTCTGGTCGGCGGCGTCGCGCGCCGCCTGCACCTGGCCGGCGGCCAGCGCCTCTTCCGCCTCGTGCAGCAGCGCGTGCAGCTGCTGCCGCGCCGCGCTCTCCTGCTGCTGGGTGGCGCGCATCTGCGCCAGCCGGCGGCTCTCGATCACCATGATCGCCGCCTCGAAGCGGCGCGTCAGGTCGGGCGTGCGCGCCGCCAGATCGATCTGCTGCCAGCGCAGCGGCAGCTGCGCGTTGTCGATCCCGGTGTCGGCGGCCAGCCGTTCCGCCTCCTCGACCAGCGCCTCGGCAGCGGCCAGCGCCGGCGCCGCCTGCTCCCAGGTCGCCATCGACTGCTCGGCCTGCGCCAGCTTGGCCAGGGCGCCGGCGTCGTTCAGCGCCTGCGCCTGCCCGCGCAGCGCTTCCAGCTCGGCGCGCAGCTGCGGCAGCGCGTCGGCGTGCGGCGTGGCCGAGTGGCCAGCCAGCCAGTCGGCCAGCCGCTGCGAGAACTCCGCCTGCGTCCGCTGCTGCTCGCGCTCGCGCTCGAAGCGTGCCTGCAGCGCGGCGCCCGCCGCCTCCCAGCGGGCCTGCCGCCCGGCGTCGTCCTGCAGGCCCAGCGCCTTCCAGCGCCGTTCGAGCTCGACCGCCGCCATCACCACCGCGCCCGGCTGCTCGACCAGCGCCTCGGCCTGCGCCAGCAGCGCGTCGGCCTGCTCGGCCTGAGTCAGCCGGCGCTCGATGGCCTCGACGCGGCTCTTCGCCAGCCGCGCCACGCCGCGGTCCCTGTCCTTGGCGCCGTCGACGAGCCGGCGCAGCGCCGCTTCCTCGCTGACGCGCTCGGCCGCCGCCATCCGCACCGGCGCGTGCGCTGCGTTCAGCGCGACCTCGACCAGCAGGTCCTGGTCGCCGATCCCCTCGACCGCGGCGCGCAGCTTCTCGCCGTCGATGCCATCGAGCCAGCGGCCGAGCGACTCGACGACCGCCGATCGCACCTGCGGTTCGCCGTCGGCCAGCCAGGCGGCGGCCAGAGCCGCGCCGTCGCCACAGCGGCGCGCCGCGGCGGCCCGCACCTCCGGTGCCGGGTCGGCATGCAGCAGCTGCGCGAGTTCGGCCGACTCCGGCGGCAGTTCGGCAACGCCGAGCACGCGCTGTGCCGGCTCGGCATGCTCGTGCAGCGGCTGACGGGAAAGGATCTTGTTCAGCACGGGACGACTCGGTGATGGGGAATACGGCGCCGCCGGTAGGGTAGCGCGACTGTCAGATGCGGTCCGAGCCGGTCACCCGCACGCCGGCGGCGGCCAGGTCGCGGCGGGCCGCGTCCAGCGAGCCGCCGGTGTCGATCGCGCGGCAGGCGTCCTCGATGACGTACGTCTCGAACCCGGCCGCCTGCGCGTCGAGCGCGCTCCAGGCGACGCAGAAGTCGGTGGCCAGCCCGCAGCAGTACACGCGACGGATGCCGCGCTCGCGCAGCATGCCGGCCAGGCCGGTGGGGGTGCGGCGGTCGGCCTCCAGCAGCGCCGAGTAGCTGTCGGTGTGCGCGTGATAGCCCTTGCGGATCACCGCCTGCGCCTGCTCGATCGCCAGCGCGGCGTGGAACTCGGCGCCACGGCTGCCCTGCACGCAGTGGTCGGGCCACAGGATCTGCGGGCCGTACGGCAGATCGATGGTGTCGTAGGGCTTGCTGCCCGGATGCCGCGAAGCGAACGAGATGTGGTTCGGCGGATGCCAGTCCTGGGTCAGGATCACGTTGTCGAACCGAGCAGCGAGGCGGTTGACGATCGGCACCACCTCGTCGCCGCGCGGCACCGCCAGCGCACCGCCGGGCAGGAAGTCGTTCTGCACGTCCATCACCAGCAGCACCGAGTCGGTGTTCATCAGCCTTCCCCGTCCCCATCAACGTGCAGCTTCTTGCGCACCAGTTCGATGTGGCTGCGCAGCGCGTACAGCTCGTCGGTGCGCGACAGCGGCACGGCGATGCGGCCGACCCTCGCCTCGAGGTCGTCCAGTTCGCGCAGCAGCCGCTGCCGGTCAGCCGCCGCGTCGTCGGCCCCCGCCTCGATGCTACGCAGGCGGCCGTACCAGCGGAAGATCCGCGAGCGGACGCGGAACGCGTACAGCGGCGGCACCACGCGCGAGGCAGGGATCAGCACGGCAATGATCGACAGCAGCACGATCCACATGCGGTCGACCAGGTTGGCCAGCCAGAACGGCAGGTACCGCTGCAGCAGCGGCGGGCCGTCCCGGTAGAAGCGCTCGGCCTCCTCGGCCAGCGGCAGTTCCGGCGACTCGGCACGCGGGAACTGGCCGGCGCGCGCGAACCAGCCCGCCCTGCCGTGCACGTCGCGTGCCGCCTGCACCAGCAGCTGGAGGATCGCCGGGTGGGTCTTGCCGCGTGCCGCCAGCGTCGAGGTCGCCGCCACCAGAGCCACGTCGCGCGGCGGCAGGTCGCGCGCGAGGTCGACCACGCCGCGCGGCAGCTCGAGGCTGCTGACGAAGCCGAAGCGGCGCGCATAGGCCTCGGCCTGGGCGAACTCGAACAGCGAGATCCCCGGCGTGATGAGCAGCATCTGCACCAGCGGAGACTCCGGGGCCGACACCAGCACGATCGCATCGAGCCGGCCTTCGAGCAGGCTGATCACCGCCGCCGTCGGCGCCAGCTCCGACACCTCCATCGAGGACAGATCGACCCGGTTGGCGTGCAGCAGCTTCAGCATCAGGTTCCGGGTGCCGGCGCCGGCCGGGCCAAGGTCAACGCGCAGCCCGGCCAGCTCGCCCACCTTCGCCAGCATCGTCGGGCCGGCCGCGCCGGCGCGCAGTTTGCTCCGGTAGAAGATCCACACCGGCTCGTAGAACAGGCTGCCGATCGACACCAGAGGCACCCCACTGCGGTCCTCGTCGACCGCGAACAGCGCCTCGCCGGCCCCGCCCTGGACGAAGGCGAGGTCGACCTGCTCGCGCGCATCGCGCAGCAGGCGCAGGTTCTCCGCCGAGCCTTCGGTGGTGCGCAGCTGCACTTCGATGCCGTGACGGGCCAGCTCCTGCGCGTATACGCGCCCGAACGCGGCATAGGCGCTCTGCTCCGGGCCCGTGGCGAGGACCACGCGCTTCGGCGGCGTCGGCTCGAGCAGCACGTAGGCGAGCCACAGCAGCGCCACGACGATCAGCACGAACGGGCCCGCGGCCAGCAGCAGATCGCGAATCGACAGCAGGGTGTAGCGCAGCAGGGCTGGCATGGCGTGCCTTCCTTGGTCGATTATGCAAGGCAGCCGGCATCGCCGCCCTGACGTAGACTGCCGCGGGCGGTCGATGACGAGAAAAAACGCTGGGAGCACGGTCATGAAGATCCTGGTGCCGGTCGACGGCAGCAAGTACAGCCGGGCGGCGATCGAGTTCATCGCCTCGCGCGCGACACTGATCGGCGTCAGCCCCGACGTGCAGCTGCTCAACGTCCAGCTGGAAGTGCCGGTGCGGGCCGCGCGCCTGATCGGCAGGGCGGCCGTCGACACCTACTACGAGGACGAGTCGAAGAAGGCGCTGAAGGGCGCGTCGTCGGCGCTCAAGCGCGCCGGTCTCGCCGCGGGCTCGGACTACGCGGTCGGCCATCCGGCGGAGGAAATCGCCCGACGCGCCGAGCAGAGCGACGTCGACCTGATCGCGATGGGTTCGCACGGGCACGGCGCGCTGGCCAGCCTGCTGCTCGGCTCGGTGACGCTGGGCGTGCTCGGCCGCACCAAGAAGCCGCTGCTGCTGCTGCGCGGCCACGGCCCGGCACCCGGCGACTCGCTCGACGTCGGCATCGCGATCGACGGCAGCGACTACGGCATCGCCGCCGTGAAGTACGTGCTCAGGCATCTGCCGCTGTTCGGGGCGAAGCCGAAGTTCACCGTCGTGCACGCGGTGCCCGAGTACGGCGGCGCGACCATGCCCGACATGGCCGGCATTGCGCTGCCGGCCTACTCGGTCGAGGAGACCAGGGCGATGCAGCAGCAGGCCTTCGACAAGGCGGTCGCGCCGGTGCGCCGCCTGTTCGACGACGCCGGCATCGGCGCCGACGCGGTCTGCCTGACCGGCCCGGCCGGCGACGAGATCGCCGCCTACGCGCAGAAGAACAGGCTCGACCTGCTGGTGATGGGCTCGCACGGCTATGGCGCGGTGAAGGCCGCCGTGCTCGGCTCGGTCGCGCAGCGCGTCGCCGCCCACTGCTCGACGCCGCTGCTGCTGATCAGGCAGGCCTGAGCCGAATCCGGGCGCGGCCCGGGCGCCCGACTCGGCGGCGCGCGCGGCGTCCGGCCGACCTCAGCCGGCGCCGTGCCCGGCGACGACCGCCTGCGGCGGCGGGAAGTACCGGCGCTGCAAGTACAGCGCCGCGTTGACCAGCAGGATCAGCACGGGCACCTCGACCAGCGGGCCGATCACGGCGGCGAACGCCTCGCCGGAGTCGATGCCGAACACGGCGATGGCCACCGCGATGGCCAGCTCGAAGTTGTTGCTGGCGGCGGTGAAAGACAGCGTCGCCGTCTTCGGGTAGTCGGCGCCGATCCGCCGGCCGAGCCAGAACGACACCAGGAACATGACGACGAAATAGATGACCAGCGGGATGGCGATGCGCACCACGTCGAGGGGGATGCGCACGATGTAGTCGCCCTTCAGCGAGAACATGACGAAGATGGTGAACAGCAGCGCCACCAGCGTGATCGGGCTGATCTTCGGCACGAAGCGCTCGTGGTACCAGACCTTGCCCTTGGCGCGAACGAGCACCAGCCGCGTGAGCGCCCCGGCGAGGAACGGGATGCCGAGGTAGATGAACACGCTCTCGGCGATCTCGGCGATGGTGATGTCGACCTGGAACGACTGCAGGCCGAGCCAGCCCGGCAGCACGGTGATGAACAGCCACGCGTAGACGGAGAAGAACAGCACCTGGAAGATCGAGTTGAAGGCGACCAGCCCGGCGCAATACTCGGTGTCGCCCCTGGCCAGCTCGTTCCAGACGATGACCATGGCGATGCAGCGCGCCAGGCCGATCAGGATCAGCCCGGCCATGTAGTGCGGCTGGTCGTGCAGGAAGGCGACCGCCAGCACGAACATCAGGACCGGCCCGATCACCCAGTTCTGCAGCAGCGACAGCGCCAGCACGCGGCCGTTGCGAAAGACGTCGCCGAGTTCCTCGTAGCGGACCTTGGCCAGCGGCGGGTACATCATCAGGATCAGACCGACCGCGATCGGGATGTTGGTCGTGCCGCTGCTGAACTGGCTCCAGAAGCCGGCCGCGCCCGGGACCAAGTGGCCGGTCAGGACCCCGGCGGCCATGCCGAGGAAGATCCACAGGGTCAGGTAGCGGTCGAGGAAACCGAGCCTGCGGGTCTGCGTCGCCATGTCGGCCGCCCCTCTCACGCGTCGCCGATTGCCTTCAGCCGCCGGGTCAGGGCAGCGCGGTCGAGCGTCGCCAGCGGCAGGCTGAGCAACAGCCGGATCCGATGCTGCAGCCGGTTGAAGGCGTGGCAGAAGGCCCGGCGCCTGGCCTCGTCGTCGCCCGCGACGGCGGCCGGATCCTCGACGCCCCAGTGGGCGGTGATCGGCTGGCCCGGCCAGATCGGGCAGGCCTCGCCGGCGGCCGAGTCACAGACGGTGAAGACGAAGTCGAGCTCGGGCGCGCCCGGCCGGGCGAACTCGTCCCAGCCCTTGCTGCGCAGCCCCTCGGTCGGCAGGCGGTTGCTCCGCAGCAGTTCGATGGCGAACGGATTGACCTGGCCGGTCGGCTGCGAGCCGGCCGAGAAGGCCCGCAAGCGCGGCGCGCCCATGGCGTTGAGCATCGCCTCGCCCATGATCGAGCGGGCCGAGTTGCCGGTGCACAGGAACAGGACATTGAAGCAGCGGTTCATCGGCGGGCGCTTGCTCGGCAACGGGAGCGGCGGCGGTCGTCTGCGCCGGCCATCCCCGGCCTGGCGCGGATGGCTGGCGATCTAGGTCCTGGTTCGTCTGGCCTTGCCGGCGGCACGCGCGCCTCGCTGCGCGCCGACGGGTTTGCATGCAACGGCGGGCGCACAGGACGAGCCGCAGTCGGCGGCGCAGCAGTTCTCGGTCAGGTAGGCGATCAGCGCGTTCATGGCGTCGAAGTTCGCCGCGTAGAACACGAAGCGTCCGTCCTGCCGCGACGACACCAGTCCCGCGTGCGACAGTTCCTTCAGGTGGAAGCTGAGCGTCGCCGGCGATGTCTGCACGGCGGCGGCGATCTCGCCGGCGGCCATGCCGCTCGGCCCCTGCTGCACCAGCAGGCGGTAGACGGCGAGACGGGTGTCCTGCGCCAATGCGGCGAGGGCGGCGACGGCGCTTTCCGTCTTCATGGCTTCAGTGCAATGAGTCGTCGGGCGTCTGCTTCGGCAGCGAACTCGGCGGTCGCCCGGATACCGTCCTTCACCGTGCGCAGCATGAAGCCGTTCGGCAGCTTGCTGCCGCCGTGCTCTGCTCGGAACGCGGCAAGTCGCCCGCGACGGGCTTGCTGGCGCGGATGAAGGCGCTGACGAACTTGCCGTCCACCTGCGGCGCCAGCGCATCGACGTCGATCCCCTGCCCGGCCAGGAAGCCGCGGGCATCGTCGACGTCGTAGACCCGCGTGACCTCGATCGCCGCGTCGCCGAATCCCGCCGCGGCGAGCTTCGCCAGGTACTCGGTGTCGGACAGCGCGCCCGCCACGCAGCCGACCCACAGCTCGACGCTGCGCCTGATCGCCGGCGGCACCTCGCCGCGCACGACGACGTCCGACACCGCGAAGCGGCCGCCGGGCCGCAGGACGCGGAACGCCTCGCGCAGCACCCGGTCCTTGTCGCCCGACAGGTTGATCACGCAGTTGGAGATGATCACGTCGACCGAGTTGTCCGGCAGCGGGATGTTCTCGATCTCGCCCTTGAGGAAGTGGACGTTGGCAAGTCCGCTCTTGCGCTTGTTCTCCTCGGCCAGGGCCAGCATCTCGTCGGTCATGTCGAGCCCGAAGGCCTGGCCGGTCGGACCGACCCGCCGCGCCGACAGCAGCACGTCGATGCCGCCGCCCGAGCCGAGGTCGAGCACCGTCTCGCCGGGCCTCAGTTCCGCCAGCGCGGTGGGGTTGCCGCAGCCGAGCGAGGCCTGCAGCGCCTTCTCGGGGACCGCGCCGGCCTGCGCCGGGTCGTACAGGTCGGAGGTGATCGGGTCCTTGCCGCAGCAGGCGGCCTCGACGGGGCCGCAGCAGCTGGCGGCGCCGCTCTGGGCGACGCGTTGCGCCGCCTCGGCATACTTCTCGCGCACGATTCTGCTGACGTCGGTCGATGTGGACATGGTCCCTCCAGCGGTGGATGACGATGTCGCCGAGGCCGTTCCGCCTCGCGCGATCATTTGACGGTTAGATATATATCGAAATATTTGCCGGCAGTCAAGTCGCGCCTCGCAAATCGGTGCCGCCCTGGCGGGCGCGCCGGCCGCGCCGCGATGGCCGATGCGACAATCGCGCCTTCGCCGATGTCCTCCGACGCAGCCCCACCGCATCCGCCCGCCGACGCGCGCCGGCTCGCTTCGCCGCTGCTGGCCTGGTTCTTCGTCACCGTCTGGGGCTCCGGCTACCTGGCGACCAAGGCCGGCCTGCAGTACGCGCCGCCGTTCACCTTCCTGGTCCTGCGCTTCACCACCGGCCTGCTGCTGCTCGCGCCGCTGGCGCTGTGGTGGAACCGCCGCGAGCCGCTGCGCTGGCCGTCGACGCCGCCCCAGTGGGGTCACGTCATCGTCGCCGGCCTGCTGATGCACGCCGCCAACCTCGGCGGCAGCCACTACGCGCAGTACCTCGGCATGTCGGCCGGCGTCGCCGCGCTGGTGCTGTCGGTGCAGCCGCTGGCCACGGCGATCATCGCCGCCGCGCTGCTCGACGAGCGGCTGCGCAACTGGCAGTGGCTGGGCGTGCTGGTCGGCCTGGCCGGCGTGGCGCTGGTGGTCTGGCACAAGGTCGACGTGCGTGCGGTCGGCGCCGGCGCGCTGGCCGGCGTGCTGTTCGCGCTGGCGGCGATCACCGCCGGCACGCTGTACCAGCGCGCCTTCTGCCCGACCGTCGACCTGCGCGCCGCGGCGCTGGTGCAGTTCGCCGCCACCATCGCGACGCTGCTGCCGCTGGCGGTGGCCGTCGAGGGCTTCGAGGTACGGCCGACCTGGGCGCTGGCCGGCGCGATCGGCTTCCTCGTGGTGTTCTCGTCGATCCTCGCCGTCAACGCGCTGCACACGCTGATGCGCCGCGGCGAAGCCACCCGCGTCACCAGCCTGCTGTACCTGACGCCGATCATCGCCGTGGCGCTGGAGTGGCCGCTGTTTTCGGTCGTGCCGACGCCGCTCACCCTGCTCGGCGTGGCGGTGACCTGCGCCGGCGTGGCGCTGGTGGCCTGGCGGCCGCGAAGTTGCGAATGAACCTACTGCGCGCCCCGATCTTGCGCCTGCGGTGCTCAACGTACGCATCTGTACGCCTGCGCCCCTCGGCGCAACCTCGGGGCGCTCGCTACGGTTCCTTCGCAACTTCTGCGGCGGGACTGAACCGGGCACGGTCGCGCGAAACATGACGCTGCTCACCATCGTCACCCTCGGCGTGCTGACGCACACGGTGTTCACGTCGGCGCGGATGATCGGCTCGCTGTATGCGCTGGCCAACGGCGCCTCGACCTTCACCGTCGGCGTGCTGATGGCGCTGTTCGCGCTGGTGCCGATGCTCATCGCGGTGCGCGCCGGCCGCTGGCTCGATGCAGTCGGCCCACGCAGGCCGCTCGCCGCCGGCGCGGCGCTGCTCGGCGGCGGCGCGCTGCTGCCGGCGCTGTTTCCCTACGAGGTGGCCGACATCGCGCCGCTGCTGGTGGCCGCCTGCCTGATCGGCACCGGCTCGATGCTGGTGCAGCAGACGACGATCCACCTGGTGGGCAGCCGCGCCGACCCCGGCCGGCGCGCCGCCGATTTCTCGTGGCTGGCCGTCGGCGCCTCGGTCGCCGGCCTGATCGGGCCGTCGACCAGCGGCCTGCTGATCGACCTCGCCGGCCACCGTGCGGCATTCGCCGCGCTGATCGCGGTGGCGCTCGCCAATGGCGCGCTGCTGTACCGGCACCGCGCGCAGCTGCCTTCGCGCAACGCGCCGCTGGCGGTGGCCGAGCCGCGGCCGACCTTCGATCTGCTGTCGTTGCGCGACGTGCGCAACGTGCTGGTCGCCACGGCGCTGATCTCGATGTCGTGGGACCTGCAGAGCTTCATGATGCCGGTGCACGGCACCGCGGTCGGCCTGTCGGCCTCGCAGATCGGCCTCGTGCTCGGCGCCTTCGCCGTGGCCACCTTCACGGTCCGGCTGGCGATGCCGACGCTGTCGCGCCGGCTGCGCGAATGGCAGATGCTGACATTCACCCTGTTCACCGCCGCGCTGGCGTTCGCGCTGATGCCTTGGTTCGGCTCGTTCCTGCCGCTGGCCGGCTGCGCCTTCCTGCTCGGGCTGGGGCTGGGCGCCGCCTACCCGAACGTGATGTCGCTGCTGCACGGGCAGTCGCCGCCCGGCCGCGTCGGCGAAGCGCTCGGCCTGCGCCACGTGATCATGAACAGCAGCCACGTGCTGCTGCCGCTGGTCTTCGGAGCCGCCGGCAGCGTGCTCGGCGCGCGCGTGGTCTTCCTCATCATGGCCGCGGTGCTGGTCGCCGCCGGCATCGGCGCCCGCCGGCTGAGCCGCATCCAGTCATGAGCCAGCCGAGCCCCGCCCGCTGGACCGAGGCGCAGCTGCAGGCCTCGCTGGCCGAATCGCTGGCCCACTGGGACCGGCGCTCGCCGCTGTGGGTGTTCGGCTACGGCTCGCTGATCTGGAAGCCGGAGTTCGAATTCGAGGCGCGCGAGCCGGCGCGCATCCACGGCTATCACCGGCGGCTGTGCCTGCGCTCGGTGCTGTATCGCGGCACCCACGAGTGCCCCGGCATCGTCGCCGGGCTCGACCGCGGCGGCTCCTGCCTCGGCATGGCCTACCGCATCGGCGCGGCGCAGGTAGCACCGGTGTTCGGGCAGCTGTGGGAGCGCGAGATGTTCCTCGGCTCGTACCGGCCGACCTGGATGCGCGCGTGGCTGCGCAACGGCGCGCACGCGCAGGCGCTGGCCTTCGTCGTGCGCCGCGACGCGTTCAACTACGGCGGCCGGCTGTCGGAGGACGAAGTCGTCGAGATCCTCGGCAGGGCCTGCGGCATCAGGGGCACCAGCCTCGACTACGTGCAGCGCACGGTGGCCGCGCTGCACGAGGCCGGCCTGCGCGATCCGCACCTGGAGCGGCTGGTGCACAGGGCGCAGCGCCGCCTGCAGGCAGGCTGACCGTAGACTGCAGGCGCCGCCATGGACATCTCGCAGCTACGCACCGACTACAAGCGCGAGGCGCTCGACGAGGCGCACGCCGACGCCGACCCGATGCGCCAGTTCGCGCGCTGGTGGGACGAGGCGCTCGCCTCGAAGCTGCCCGAGCCGAACGCGATGACGCTGGCCACCGCCGACGCCGAGGGACGGCCGTCGGCTCGCGTGGTGCTGCTCAAGGGCTTCGACCACGCCGGCTTCGTCTTCTACACCAACTACGACAGCCGCAAGGGCCGCGAGCTGGCCGGCAACCCGCGCGCCGCGCTGCTGTTCTTCTGGCCCGAACTGGAGCGCCAGGTCCGTGTCGAAGGCGCCGTGCAGCGGGTCAGCGACGCCGAGTCCGACGCCTACTTCGCCAGCCGGCCGCTGGCCAGCCGCATCGGCGCCCTGGCCTCGCCGCAGAGCCAGCCGATTCCGGGCAAGGCCTGGCTGATGGCGCAGGCCGCCGAGATGGGCCTGCGCCATGGCCTGAACCCGAAGCGGCCGCCTTACTGGGGCGGCTACCGCGTCGCGCCGGAGTCGTTCGAGTTCTGGCAGGGGCGGCCCTCGCGGCTGCACGACCGCCTGCTGTACACGCGCTCGGCCGAGGGCTGGACCCGGGCGCGGCTGTCCCCCTGATGCGTGACCTCGTTTACTGCGTTCCCGGTAGGCCGGGCCGCGCAATGACGCAAATGGGTGGCGTGGTTAGAATGACGCAAAGCTGCGATGCCGCGCGGCAAGTCCCTGAATTCGCGCGGCATCCGCGGCCGGTGATTCCCTGCGAGCGAGCGTCCCATGAGTAGCGAAAAGACCACCGTACTGATCGTCGAAGACGAGCCGGAATTCCGGATGCGCTTCAAGGAGATCGTCGAGGGCGAGCCGACGCTCGAGCTGGTTGGCGTCGCCGCCAACAAGCGCGAGGCGCAGGAGCTGATCGACCGCACGAAGTTCGACGTCATGCTGATCGACCTCGGCCTGCCGGACGGCAACGGCACCGACCTGATCCGCCAGGTCAGCGCCAAGCGGCCCGACGTCGACATCATGGTGGTGACGGTCTTCGGCGACGAGCAGCACGTGGTGTCGGCGATCGAGGCCGGCGCCACCGGCTACATCCTCAAGGACTCGACCGCCGCCGACGTGGTCTCCTGCATCCGCCTGCTGCGCGCCGGCGGCTCGCCGGTGAGCCCGGTCGTGGCCCGCAGCGTGCTGCGCGCCATCCGCAACCGGATGGGCGGCACCGGCGGCGCGGGCCGGCCGGGCGGCACGATGCCGGACAACAACCCGCTGTCGGCGCGCGAGACGGAGATCCTGCAGCTGCTGGCCAAGGGCATGAGCTTCAACGAGATCGGCGAGATCCTCGGCATCTCGCCGCACACGGTCACCGCGCACATCAAGAAGATCTACCGCAAGCTGGCCGTGCACTCGCGTGGCGAGGCGGTCTACGAGGCCACGCAGATGGGCCTGCTGCGCGGTTGAGCTGGCACCGTTGGCGACCCTGCGCGCCCTCCTCCTCGCCCTGGCGGCGGCCGCCGCCCTGATCATTTCATTTCCCGCGTCGGCGACGACGCTGCGCTCGGTCGAGTGGACCTTGACCGAGATCGGCGCCGCGCCGGCCGACGACGCCCAGTGGCAGGCCTACGACCTGCCGCTGCGCTGGAGCGCGCGGCCGGGAGAGGAGACTCCGCGCGGACTGGCGCTGCGCCTGCGCGCGACGCTGGAGGCACCACCGTCCGTGGCGTGGGCGGTGCTGCTGTCGTACGCCTCCACCGGCGGGCGGGTCAGCGTCAACGGCCGCATGGTCGGCGAGATCCGCGCCGACGACGCCCGCACCCATGTGCGCTGGCGGCGGCCGCACCTGCTGGCCATCGATCCGGCCCTGCTCGTTGCCGGAGAGAACTCCATCTTGCTGCAGACCGCCTACCGCGGCGGCGTGCACGGCCTGGCCGGCGTCGAGATCGGGCCGCTGGCCGAGCTGAGCCGCGACTACGAGCTGCGCTACTTCGCCAGCACCATCCTGCCGTGGATCGGCGGCACCCTGGCCGCCTGCTTCACGCTGCTGTTCACGCTCCTGTGGCTGCGCCGGCACGATCCGACGATCGCCCTGGTGGCGCTGGCCTCGGCGTTCTGGGTGCTGCGCAGCGCCTACTTCCTGATCGAGACGGTGCCCGTCGCCGCGGCGATGTGGCTCGACCTGCTCTTCTACGTCGCCAGCGGCGGCTTTGCCGTCGTGATGACGCTGGTGCTGCTGCGGCTGGCCGGCCGCACCGGGGCGCGCGCCGCCTGGCTGCCGGTGCTGTACGCGGCGATCGGTCCGGCACTGCTGCTGGTCACCGGCGGCCAGGCGACGTCCCACCTGGACCGGCTGTGGCTGCCCGGCCTGATCGGCGTGGTGGCGATCGGCCTGCTCTATGCGCTGCTGTCGCGGGTGCGCAAGCACGAGTCGCTGCAGATCGTCGTCATCACCGCGATCACCGTGGCGATCGCGGCGGCCGTCTACGACTACGGCGTCGCGCAGGGCTGGCTGCCCGAGGCGACCGTCCTGGCGCTGCACTGGGCCGGCCCGCTGCTGCTGGCGGCGCTGGCCACGCCGGTCGTCGACCGCTTCGTGCGCGTGCTGCGCGAGGCCGAGGGCGCGCGCAACGACCTCGAGTCGCGCGTGCGCGAGCGCGAGCAGATGCTCAAGCGCAACTACGAGCGGCTGCGCGAAGGCGAGCGCATTCAGGCCACCGCCGCCGAGCGGCAACGGATCATGCAGGACATGCACGACGGCCTGGGCACGCAGCTGGTCAGCTCGCTGATGCTGGTCGAGCGCGGCGCGCTGACGCAGGCGCAGGTGGCACAGGTGCTGCGCGAGTCGATCGACGACATGCGGCTGGCGATCGACGCGCTGGCGCAGGGCAGCTCCGACCTGCTCGCCTCGCTCGGCAACCTGCGCTACCGGATGGAGCCGCGCTTCCGCGCCGCCGGCATCGAGCTGATCTGGGACGCGCGCGACATGCCGGAGGAGCTGAACATCAACCCGGACGCGGTGCTGCCGATCCTGCGCATCGTGCAGGAATCGCTGACCAACGCGCTGAAGCACAGCGGCGCGCGCGCCGTGTCGGTGGCGCTGCAGGTGACGCAGACCGGCGAAGAGGCGCCGCTGCTGCAGATCCGCGTCACCGACAACGGCAAGGGCATCGCCGGCGAGCGGGTCGGCGGCCGCGGCCTGATGAACATGCGCAGCCGCGCCAACAAGATCGGCGGCACGCTGACGCTGGAGAGCGTGCCCGGCGCCGGCACGCGGGTGAAGTTCACTTACCAGCTCACCGAGTACCACACCGGGCTGACGCGCTCGCCGACCCAGCTCGGCCTGAACACGGAAGCGATCATCGAGCGCTTCCGCGAAGGCAACGGCTGAGCGGCCGAGCGCTCATGGCGACCGCCCGCGCATGAGCAGCGACGACACCGCCGGGTCCCTTTTCGAGCTGCCGCCCGAGCCGGTCCGCGGCGGCAGCAACGTGCAGCCGGCCGCGGTCGACGACGAGCTGCAGCGCCTCGGCCGCCGGCTGCCGCCGTCGATCTACCTCGGCACCTCGTCGTGGAGCTTCCCGGGCTGGCAGCGCATCGTCTACGACGGCGTGCACACCGAGGCGCAGCTGGCGCGGCTGGGGCTCGCCGCCTACGGCCAGCACCCGCTGCTGCGCGCGGTCGGCATCGACCGCAGCTTCTACCAGCCGCTGACCGAGCCGCAGTACGCCGGCTACGCGCGCCAGGTGCCCGAGCACTTCCGTTTCCTGGTCAAGGCGCCGGCGCTGATCACCGATGCGCTGCTGCGCGGCGAGCGCGGCGCGCCGGCGGCGGACAATCCGTCCTTCCTCGATCCGGTGCTGGCGCGCGAGCAGTTCGTCGAGCCGGCGCTGCGCGGGCTGGGCAGCCACGCCGGGCCGCTGGTGTTTCAGCTGTCGCCGCTGCCGCGCCGCATGACCGCCGACGGCGGCCACGAGCTGATCGACAACCTCGGCGTGTTCCTGCGCCAGCTGCCGCGCGACGTCGACGGGCGGGTGCCCGTCTATGCGGTCGAGCTGCGCAACGCCGAGCTGCTGACGCCGCGCCTGGTGCGCATGCTGCACGATGCCGCGGTGCGCCTGTGCCTCGGCATCCATGCATCGATGCCGGCGGCGGCGCGCCAGGCCGCGGCGCTGCGTGCGCTCGACGCACCGGACAGCGAAGGCGACGAATGGCAGCTCAAGGGCCCGCTGGTCGTGCGCTGGAGCCTGCACGCCGGCCTGCGTTACGAAGAAGCGAAGAACCGCTACGCGCCGTTCGACCGCCTGCTCGATGCCGACCTGACCACGCGCGGCACGCTCGCCCACCTGGCGCATGTGGCGATCCGCAGCGGCCAGCCTGCATACGTCATCGCCAACAACAAGGCCGAGGGCAGCGCGCCGCTGACCTGCATCGAGCTGGCGCGGGCGATCGTCGGGCAGTGAAGGCGCAGCATCGGCGGCAGCGCTGAACCGGGCGGGCGACGCTGTCGCCGGCTCGCGCACCTTCGGCCGATCGACGCAGACGGCTGCGCACCGCAGGCTACGGCCCAAGCCCGCCGCGCCGACTCCGCACTTCAGTGCCGGGCGGAGGGCGGCAGGCCACGGCGACGCGCCGCCGCGTCCGCCGCCGCCCTGGGCGTTCGCCTCTGGGCCATTCAGCGGTCGCTCGCGCCAGCACGGCGACGGACGGGTGCGGTCCGTTGCCAACTTTCGAGCGCGCCGGGACCGGTCGCTCCAAGCACAGCGGAAAGCGAACGTTCAACGCTGGCGCTGCACTCGAGCGAAGGGTCAGGCATCGCCGTTTCCGCGCGCCATGACCGGAACGTCGAATCGCTCGGGCTTCGCTGCTCGACCGTCGAGCGTCGTTCGAGCTTCAGCGAAGCAATCGATGCCACACGGCAGTGCAATACCCGCCTGCGCAGAGCGCGTCCAGATGTTCGCCGTCACTTCGACGTCGTTGGGCTCGTCGAAGCAGCCACGAGAGACTGCTCGAAGTTCCGGCCACCGACCGAACGTAAGGCTGACCGTAGTGGCACAGGTTGGGCAGAAGTGCACAAAGACGTCCTCTCCACTTCCGTCGGACTTGTGCCGGTACTGACGAAGCTCACCATGGTTGAATTGCACCGCATCGATTGAGAACAGCGACTCCGTATAGAAAGATGAGCCGGTCAATCGCTGGCAGAACGTGCAGTGGCAGGCGATCGTGCGAAGAGGCGGCGCAGTCGCTCGGAACCTGACACTGCCGCATAGGCACCCACCTTCGAGAACATCAGACATGGAGCGTCTCCCATAACTCGATTCTTCGGGGATCACAGTGGTGGGTGACCTGCGCTGCCCAACGCTTGAGCGAAGCGGGGCGATAGCGACATGCCGTTGGCGCTCCGCTTGCGCGGGGGTCAAGCGTCATTTCGGCGCACTGGCCGGCTTCGCCGCAATTCTCTCGGCGTTCTCCAGGGTCAGCCGCTCGCCGCTGCAGCTGCCGAGCGGCCGCTTCAGGCCGACCGGCCCGGCCGTCGCTGATCGCCGCAGGCGCCGTTTCGAAACCCTCGCGTCCGGCCGGGCGCACGACTGGCCGAGGCGCGAGCCACCTGCGGCGAGTGCCAGTCCTCGAAGGATCGGCGCAGTCAGCCGGAGACGATCGCGTCGCCGCGACTCACCCCATCATCTGGCCGGGCAGCCACAGCGCGATCTGCGGGAAGATCCCTAGCAGCACGATCGCCAGCAGCATCAGCAGCACGAACGGGGCCGATCCCTTCAGCACCGTCGGCAGCGGCACCTCGGGCGCGACGCCCTTCAGGACGTACAGGTTCAGCCCCACCGGAGGCGTGATCAGGCCGACCTCCATGTTGATCGTCAGGATCACGGCGAACCAGATCAGGTCGAACTCGGCCGCCTCGAGCACCGGCGTGAGGATCGGCATCACCATCAGGATGATGGCCACCGGCGGCAGGAAGCAGCCGGCCACCAGCAGAAAGACGTTGATCGAGGCCAGCAGCACCCAGCGATTCATGTCCAGGTCGACCAGCCACTGGGCCGCCGACTGGGTCACGTACAGCAGCGACAGCATGTAGGAGAAGACTGCGGCCGCACCGATGATCATCAGGATCATCGACGACTCGCGCACCGTCTCGCGGAAGATCCGCCACTGGTCCGGCAGGCGCCACTGGCGGTAGATGACGACGACCAGCACCAGCGCCAGCACCGCCGACAGCGCCGCCACCTCGGAAGGCGTGGCCAGGCCGCCGTACATCGCGTAGCCGATCGCGACGATGATGCCGATGAAGGGCGAGACGCGGCCGAGCCCCTCCATCTTCTGCGCAAAGCTGTAGCGCGGCACCTCGACCGCCGGCGCCGCGCGCTGCGCCCGCAGCGTCGTCAGCCACGCGTACGCCGAGAACATCGCCACCAGCAGCAGGCCGGGCACCACGCCGGCAAGGAACAGCCGGCCGATCGACGTCTCGGTGACCAGGCCGTAGAGGATCATCGTGATCGACGGCGGGATCAGGATGCCGAGCGTGCCGCCGGCGCAGATCGAGCCGGTGGCCATCGCCGGCGAGACGCCGCGCTTGATCATCTCCGGCACGCCGGCCTTGCCGATCGCCGCCGCGGTGGCCGGGCTGGAGCCGCAGATCGCCGAGAACACGCCGCAGGCGAGGATGTTGGCGATGACCAGCCCGCCCGGCACGCGGTCGAGCCAGCGGTGCAGCGACTCGTAGATGTCCTTGCCGGCAGCCGAGGCGCCGATCGCGGCACCGAGCAGGATGAACAGCGGGATGGTCAGCAGCGCGAACGAGGACAGCTCGTCCATCATCAGGATCGGCACGTTGGCCAGGCTGGCCGGCCCCTCGAACAGCAGCAGGAAGCCGACCGCCACCAGCGTCAGGCCCCAGGCGATCGGCAGCCCGGAAAACAGCACCAGGAGCGTGACGGCGAGGATGACGCCGCCGATCTGCAGTTCGGTCATCTGGCGCCCGGGTCGATGACCGTCTCGCGCAGCAGGTCGGCGACGTACTGCAGCGCCGTCAGGCCGATGCCGACCGGCATGGTGAGGAACAGCGGCCACTTCAGCGGCGCCCAGGCACTTTCGGTGCGCTCGCCCCGCGCGAAGGCGTGCATCGTCAGCTCGGCGCCGGCCCAGGCGAGGTAGACGCACACCGCCAGGCCGACCAGGCCGACCACGATCGCCAGCGGCCGGGCCAGCCGGCGCGGCAGGTAGTGCGACAGCAGGTCGACGCCGACGTGGCCCTGCGTGGCGAGGCAGTACGGCGAGGCGAGGAACAGCGCCCCCACCATCATGTAGACGGAGAACTCGAGCTCCCAGTAGGTCGAGCCGCCCATCGCCCGGTAGACGATGCTCCAGGTGATCACCAGCGCCGCGACGAGCAGCATCACCGCGGCGACCGCGGCGCAGGCCGCGCTCAGCCTGAACACGGCGCGCACGAAGGCGGGCAGCATGGAGGTTTCTGCGCAGAAGCGGGCCGCGCTGCGGCCCGCTGCGGATCAGGCGGCGACGGTCACTTGACCGCCAGCAGCGCGTCGAGCAGGTCCTTGGCGGTGGCCGACTTGCCGGCGAACTCCTTCCACGCGGTGTCCTTGGCCAGCGCGATCCACTGGTCGTACTCGGCCTGGGTCATGTCGCGCACCTTGGCGCCGGCCTTCTTGTAGGCCTCCGCCATGTCCTTGACCGCGTCGCGCTGCAGGCCGAGGAAGTACTCGTCGGACTTCGCCGCCGCTTCCTCGAAGATCTTCTGCTGCGCCGGCGTCAGCTTGTCCCAGTGCTGCTTCGACATCACCAGCGGCTGCAGCAGCATCCACAGGGCGTACTTGCCGGGCAGCGTCGCTATCTTGGTCTGCTCGTACAGCCGCATGCTGACGAAGGTCTCGGCCGAGGTCAGCGTGCCGCTGAGCACGCCGGACTGCAGCGCCGGGTAGATCTCCGTCGACGGCATGTTGACCACCGAGGCGCCGGCCGCCTTCAGCATCGCCTCGAAGGTGGGATCGGCGGCGCGCAGCTTCAGGCCGTCGACGCTCTTCGGCCCGGTGATCTCGCGGTCCTTGGTGGCGAAGGCGCCAGGCGTCCACCACCAGGTGACGATGTGAATGCCGTTGGCGTGCGCCAGGTCCTGCAGCTTCTTCTGGAACGGCGTGCCGCGCAGCTTCATCGCGTGCTCGAGCGTCGGCACCGTGCCCGGCATGATGATGATCGAGAACTCCTGCGCCTTGCCGACAGCGTACGACATCGGGAACACCGCCATCTCGAGCGTGCCGTTCTGCAGCGCGTCGAGCTGGGCCACGGGCTTGATGCCGAGCGACTGGGCCGGGTAGATGCGGAACTTCAGGCCCGGATCGCGCGCGTTGACCTCCTTGACGAACAAGCGCGTCGCCAAGTCGCGGCCGTCGGCGTTCGCCTTGAACTGGTGCGAGATCTTGATCTCCTGCGCGACCGCGCCCGCTGCCGCGAACATGGTCAGCGCGGCCGCTGCGGTCCACCGCATGAACGACTTCATGACTCCTCCTTTTATCGACGGAAACTGCACGACTCCCGCTGGCCGGTGCCTGCCCGGTCTTGCCGCCGGGTCGGCGCTGGCCGCCGGCGCCCGCAACCGGGCTGCCGGCAGGAAGGCCCCTACCCTAACCCAATGTCGGATCGGCGTGTCGCTGCAGTGCAATGTCGGCCACGCCGGCGAGGCGACGGCAGCGGCTACCCCGGCCGCGGCCTGCGCCTGGCGGCGAAGGTGCGGCGGAACTTCTCCACCTTCGGCGCGACCACCATCATGCAGTAGCCCTGCGCCGGGTTGTGGCGGAAGTACTCCTGGTGGTAGGTCTCGGCACGCCAGTACTCGCCGGCGGCAAGCAGCTGGGTGACGATCTCGTCGTCGTGGCCTTCCTGCGCCTCGCGGATCACCTCGTTGGCCGCCTGCTTCTGCGCCTCCGAGTGGTGAAAGATCACCGAGCGGTACTGCTCGCCGACGTCGCCGCCCTGGCGGTTCAGCGTGGTCGGGTCGTGGATGGCGAAGAACACCTCGAGGATCTCCCGGTAGCTGATCACCTTCGGGTCGAACTCGATGCGCACCACTTCGGCGTGACCGGTGGCGCCCTCGCAGACCTGCCGGTAGGTCGGGTTGGGGACGTGGCCGCCGGCGTAGCCGGACTCGACATCGACCACTCCCTGCAGTTCCTCGAACACGGCCTCCAGGCACCAGAAGCAGCCGCCGCCGAGAGTGGCGAACTCGTGCCCCGGTGCGGGTTCGTTCAGGAGCGGGCTCTTCAGCGACATCGGTGTCCTCGCCTGCGGTCAGTCGGGTTACAGGTTAACGGCCGAGGATCACCGGCCGGTTGGGCAACTCGTCGGCGTTGCGCTCGCCTTCGCGCGCCGGAAAGTGCTGCGCCAGCAGCCGGCCGATCTGCTCGATTCCGGCGACGACGCCGCCCTCGAAGTCCGCGGCGCGGAATCGCTCCGCCATTGCCGCCACGATCGGCGGCCAGGCATCCGGCGGGACCGCCCGCGCCACCCCGCGGTCGGCGACGATCTCGATGCCGTGGTCGGCCAGCTCGACGTAGATCAGCACGCCGTTGCGCTCGTCGGTGTCCCACACGCGCAGCTTGGCGAACATCATGTCGGCGCGCTCGCGCACCGGCGCGTCGCGCTTCAGGTAGCTCCACGGCAGCGAGGACTCGACCGCCAGCCGGATCTCGCCGCGGTGGCGCAGCTCGCCGGCGGCAATCGTCTTCTCGATCCTGTCGAGTGCGGCCCGAGGCAACGCCCGGTCGACCGCGCGCGGTGCGCGCAGCCGGTGCCTGATCCAGCGCGCCAGCTGCATCACCAGCTCCCGCCGGCGCCGCCGCCGCCGAAGTTGCCGCCGCCGCCGGACGACCAGCCACCGCCGCCGCCACCACCGGACCAGCCACCGCCGCTGCGGCCGCTCCACCCGCCCGGGACGAACACGCCGCCGCGCCGGCCGCCGAGAACGCGCCCGCCGCCGCCCGGACCGGCAAACAGGGCGAAGAAGAACGTGGCGACGCCGGCGAGCAGGCCCAGCGACAGCGAAGCGAAGACCAGGCCGGCCACCGTGCCCGTGCCGGCGCCGCCGAGCAGTGCACCCTTCACGCCCAGCAGCCTGCGCAGCAGTGCCGTGACCAGCACGCCGATGATGACGAACGGCGCCAGCAAGCCGAACAGGTCTGGCTTCGCCGCCGCGGCGCCGCGGCCACCGGCTTCGGGCGCGGGCAGGCCCTCGCCCTCGATCAGCCGGAAGATCGAATCGAGGCCGGCGCCGAGGCCGCCGGCGAAATCGCCCTGGCGGAAGCGCGGCGTGATCTGCTCGCGGATGACCCGCGACGCCGCCAGGTCCGGGATCGCGCCCTCGAGCGCCTTGGCCACCGCGATCCAGACGCGCCGATCGTCCTTGGCCACCACGATCAGCAGGCCGTCGCCGATCTCCTGACGGCCGATCTTCCAGGCGTCGCCGATGCGTTGCGCGAAGTCGGAGATCGGCTCCGGCTGCGTGCTGGAGACCATTACCAGCGCGATCTGCGTGCCGCGCCCCTTCTCGAAAGCGGCGAGCTTCGCCTCCAGCAACTGCTTCTGATCGGCGCTCAGGGTGCCGGTGGTATCGGTGACACGCGCCAGCGCCGGCACCGCCAGCGTGCCGTCGGGCAGCCGCGCGTCGGCAGCCGCCGCCATGCCCGGCGGCAGCGCGGCGAGCGCCAGCAGCAGTGAAGCCGCTGCACGCCGCCCCGCGGCGAGTACGCCGGTCATGATGCGCGGACGCGGTTGGCCGCCGCTACTTCTTCTGCGTGCCGAAGTCGACGGTCGGCGCTTTCTGGATGGCGGCCTCGTTCTCGACCGTGAACTGCGCCTTCTGCTTGTAGCCGAAGACCATCGCCGTCAGGTTGACCGGGAACTGCCGGATCAGCACGTTGTAGTCCTGCGTGGCCTTGATGAAGCGGTTGCGCGCCACGGTGATGCGGTTCTCGGTGCCCTCGAGCTGCGTGCGCAGGTCCTGGAAGCCCTGGTTCGCCCTGAGATTGGGATAGTTCTCGACCACCGCCATCAGCCTCGAGAGCGCCGACGACAGCTCGCCCTGCGCCTGCTGGAAGCGGGCCAGCGCCGCCGGGTCGTTGAGCAGCTCCGGCGTGGCCTGGATCGAGGTGGCCTTGGCCCGCGCCTCGATCACCTGGGTCAGCGTGCCGCGCTCGAAATCGGCCTCGCCCTTGACGGTCTCGACGATGTTCGGAATGAGATCGGCGCGCCGCTGGTACTGGCTGATCACCTCGGCCCAGGCGCCCTTGATCGCCTCGTCCTTGCTCTGGATCTCGTTGTAGCCGCAGCCGGCCAGCACGCTGGCCAGCACGGCCGCCAGCACGATTCGCATCAGTCTCATCTTCGCTTCTCCCGGGAAAGAGCTGGACCGAACATGGGGCAGCCAGCCGCCGACGTCAAGCCTAAATCCGACAGGTCACTTGATCGGGCGAGCGCTCGCAGTGCGCTGCCAGCGCCTCGCCGTACTGCTGCCATGCCGCCTGCGCAGTGGCCGTGCGGCCGGCCAGCTCCAGCTCGATCAGCAGCGCCCGCAGCCGCCGCGCGCCGGCGCTTCGCTCGCCGTCGGCCAGATCGGCGCGCGAGATCGTGCCGAGCAGCCGGTTGATCCGCGCGATCTGCTCCAGTTCCGGCGGCACGCAGCCGGCGTTCTTCAGCAGCCGGTAGGCGACGCGCAGCTCCGCCGGCACCAGCGGATCGTCGTCGAGCGCCAGCGGCCGGCCGGCGCCGGGCAGGTGGTCGAATTCGCCACGCGCCATCGCCGCCTCGATGCGGCGCTCGACCAGCGCCTCGAAACCGAAGCTATGGGTCATTTCCATCGGCGTAATGCTACCGGCGCCGCGCCCCTACAATCCGGCGCCATGCAGGCCCGTTCCGACTCGACGGCCGAGCTGCGCAAGGCGCTCGGGCGGTTCGCCACCGGTGTGACGGTGGTCACCACCCGCGCCACCGACGGCTCGCCTGACGGCATCACCGTCAACTCGTTCGCCTCGGTGTCGCTCGACCCGCCGCTGGTGCTGTGGTGCCTCGGACTGAGCGCGGCGAGCTTCGACACCTTCCGCCTGGCCAGCCAGCACCTGGTCAACGTGCTGGCCGCCGACCAGGTGGAGATCGCCAAGCACTTCGCCACGCGCGGGGCCAAACGCTTCGACGGCATCGGCTGGAGCCCGACCGACACCGGCCTGCCGCGGCTGGAAGGCTGCATCGGCTGGTTCGAGGTCGGCATCCGCAGCCGCTACGAGGAAGGCGACCACCTGATCCTGATCGGTCGGGTCGAGTCGTTCGAGGTGGTCCGCGGCAGGCCGCTGCTGTTCTTCGAGAGCCGCTTCGCCGAGCTTGCGGACGCCACGGCGCACGGCCGGCGCACGGCGGGCGGCTGACCGCCGCAGCTCAGCGTCCCGGCCGGCCGGCCAGCTGTATGCCGCCGATGATCAGCACCAGCGCGATCAGGTGGTACAGCCGTGGCGCATCGGCGAGAAGCCACATCGACAGGACGGCGGCGAACACCGGCGTCAGGTTGGCGAAGTACACCGGAATCACCGCGCCGACGCGGCGGATGCCGACATCCCAGCACCAGTAGGCGATGAGCGACGGGAACACCGCCATGTAGAGCATCGTCGCCACCACGCTGCCGCTCCAGGCGATGCGTGCCGGCGACAGCACCGCCTCCAGCGCGGCGAATGGCGCGATGGCGACGATGCCGATCGCCATCTGCACCAGCAGCAGCGGCGCGAACGGCAGGTCGGGCCGGTGCCTGCGCAGCAGCCACGTGTACAGCGTCCAGGTGAGGTTGGCCACCAGCATGATCAGGTCGCCCGGAACGAAGGCCAGCTGCGCCAGGTTGGCCAGGTCGCCGCGCGCCATCACCAGCATCACCCCGGCGATCGACAGTGCGGCGCCGATCCACTGCGCCCGGCGCGTCCTCTCGCCGAAGACGACCACGCCGAGCGCCAGGATGAACACCGGCGAGCTCGAGGCGATCAGGCTGGTCGACATCGGAGTCGACGTCTGCAGCGCGATGTACTGCAGCGTGTTGTAGGCGCCGACACCGAGCGGGCCGATCGCCAGCAGGATGCGCCAGTGGCGCATCAAGGCGGCGCGGTGGCGTACCGCCGCCGGGCCGGCAAACGGCAGCAGCAGCGCAAACGCAACCACCCAGCGTGCCAGCGACAGCGCCACCGGCGGCACGTCGCCGACGATCATCCGCGCTGCTACCGCGTTGCCGGCCCAGAAAAGCGGCGGCAAGGTCAGCAGCGCAGCGGTGGCGGCGTCCAGCCTCATCCGCCGACCTTGCGCCTGCGCAGCGCCTGCAGTCCGTGCTCGAGCGCGTGCGCGAGCAGCCTTGCGGCCGGTCGCCGGAAAGCGGCACCGATGCCAGCGAAGCGCGCGCCGGCAGCGCTGACCGCGGAGGCGGGCAGCGCCAGCGTACCGGCGAAGCCGACCATCGAGGCGCTCAGTGCCGACGAGACGTTTGACAGGTGCAGCGGCATGCCGGGGCGGGGCCGGCGATGGCACGGGAACGGTCCGGCCGGCACGCGTGATTGCGGCGGAGCATAGCGGCGCGTCACAATGGCCGCTCGATGAAGCGGCTGTGGGATCTCTCGCCGGCCGTAGCGCCGGGCTTTCCCGTGTTCCCGGGCGATACCGCGTTCACGTTGCGCTGGACGTGGCAGATCGCTCCGGGCTGCGCGGTCAACGTTGCCGAACTGACGATGTCGCCGCACACCGGCAGCCACGCCGACGCGCCGTTGCACTACGACGAGCGCGGCGCCTCGATCGGCGAGGTGCCGGTCGAGGCCTACCTCGGGCCGTGCCGCGTCGTCCACGCCGTCGGTGCCGGGCCGCTGGTGCAGCCGCAGCAGCTGGCGCCGCACCTGCAGGCCGCGCCGCCTCGCGTGCTGATCCGCACTTATGCGCAGGCGCCGGGCGACTGGGACTCCGCGTTCACGGCGGTCGCACCGGCTTCGATCGACCTGCTGCACGAGCACGGCGTGCGGCTGGTCGGCATCGACACGCCTTCGCTCGATCCCGAGCAGAGCCGGACCCTCGACAGTCACCAGCGCCTGCGGGCGCACGGCATGGCGGTGCTCGAAGGGCTGGTTCTCGACGACGTTCCGGCGGGCGACTACGAGCTGATCGCGCTGCCGCTGAACTGGCACGGCGTCGATGCCAGCCCGGTGCGCGCAGTGCTGCGGGAGCTCTGAGCGCCATGGCCCGCAGCCGCGCCGACTGCCTCGGACTTGATCTGCGCGATCCGCTGGCCGAGCAGCGCGGCGCCTTCGCCCTGCCCGACGGCGTCGTCTATCTCGACGGCAACTCGCTCGGCGCCCTGCCGAAGGCGACCATGCCGCGCCTGCGCCAGCTGGTCGAGAACGAGTGGGGCCGCGGGCTGATCGGCTCGTGGAACGACGCCGGCTGGATCGATGCGCCGCGCCGCGTCGGCGCCAAGGTCGCGCGGCTGATCGGCGCCGCCGACGACGAGGTGATCTGCGCCGACTCGACGTCGGTCAACCTGTTCAAGGCGCTGGCGGCGGCGCTGCGGCTGCAGCACGCCGCCGCGCCCGAGTGCGACGTGATCCTGTCCGAGCTCGGCAACTTCCCGACCGACCATTACATCGCGCAGGGGATCACCGAGATGTTCGGCGGCCGCTACAACCTGCTGACGGTGCCCGGCGACGAGATCGCCTATCACATCGACGAGGGCACGGCGGTCCTGCTGCTCACGCACGTCAACTACCGCACCGGCCGCATGCACGACATCGAGGACCTGACGCACCGAGCCCACCTGTCGGGCGCGCTCACGGTGTGGGACCTCTCGCACTCGGCGGGCGCGGTGCCGCTCGACCTGGCACGGGCCCGCGCCGACTTCGCGGTCGGCTGCGGCTACAAGTACCTGAACGGCGGGCCGGGCGCGCCGGCATTCGTCTTCGCCGCGCGACGGCACCTGCAGGCGATGCACGCCGACCGCTTCGCGCAGCCGGTGGCCGGCTGGTTCGGCCACCGCGCGCCGTTCGACTTCTCGACCGAATACGAGCCCGCCGCCGGGATCGACCGCTTCGCCGCCGGCACCCCGTCGATCATCGCGCTGGCCGCGCTCGAGTGCGGCGTCGACTCGGTGCTGGCCGCCGGCGTCGAGCCGCTGCGCGCGAAGAGCCTGCAGCTGATGCAGCTGTTCATCGACCTGGTCGAGCAGCGCTGCGCCGGCCTGGGGCTGCAGCTGCTCTCGCCGCGCGATCCGTCGCAACGCGGCAGCCAGGTCTGCTACGCGCACGACGACGCGTGGCCGGTCATGCAGGCGCTGGTCGCCCGTGGCGTGGTCGGCGACTACCGCGCCGGTGATGCCGGCGCACCGGGCATCCTGCGCTTCGGCTTCGCGCCGCTGTACGTCCGCTTCGTCGACGTCTGGGACGCGGTCGAGATCCTGCGCGACACGCTGGCCGCGCGCAGCTGGGACCAGCCGCAGTTCCAGGCGCGCCGAGTGGTCACCTGAGGCGGGACGGCCGGCGGGGCTGCCCGGCGTGCGCCGCGCGGGCGGTGCCGAGGTGAGCGATCATGGGTCCGGTGTTGCGCGCGGGGGATTTCGAGCCGGCCTATCTGCGGCTGCTCGCCAGCGGCGAGCTCGAGCGACGGGTCGGGCAGGCCTGGCGGCACCTCGAAGACTGCGACCTGTGCGCGCGCTACTGCCGCGTCAATCGAAGGCTCACCACCGACGGCGCCGTGTGTCGCACCGGCGAGCAGGCGCTGGTTGCCAGCTACGGCGCCCACCACGGCGAAGAGGACTGCCTGCGGGGCTGGCGCGGCTCCGGCACCATTTTCTTCTCCTGGTGCAACCTGCGCTGCGTGTACTGCCAGAACTGGGACATCTCGCAGCGCGGCAGCGGCCGGCAGACCGCGCCGGCCGGCATCGCCGATGCGATGCTCGAGCTGCAGCAGCAGGGCTGCCACAACATCAACCTGGTCACGCCCAGCCACGTCGTCGCGCAGATCGTCGCCGCCGTGCACGATGCCGCTCGCCGTGGCCTGCGGCTGCCGATCGTCTACAACACCAGCGGCTACGACAGCCTCGAGGCGCTGGCGCTGCTCGACGGCATCGTCGACATCTACATGCCGGACATGAAGTACGGCGATGCCGAGCTTGCCCGGCGCTACTCGAAGGTGCGCGGCTACGTGCAGGCGAACCAGGCCGCCGTGCGCGAGATGCACCGCCAGGTCGGCGACCTGGCGCTCGACGAGGACGGCATCGCGCGGCGCGGACTGCTGGTGCGTCACCTGGTGCTGCCGGGCGGCATCGCCGGCACCGAGCAGGTGCTGGCGTTCCTCGCCGGCGGGATCTCGGCCGACACCTACGTCAACCTGATGGACCAGTACCGCCCGTGCTATCGGGCCGACGAATACCCCGAGATCGACCGGCCGCTCACCCGCGGCGAGTACGGCGACGCGCTGGCCGCGGCCGAGCGCCTCGGCCTGCGCAGGCTCGATGCCGGCGCGGCGCACCGCGCCGGGCGACCGCGGCGCGCACCTGTCTGACGCCGGCGCGCGGCTCATGCGGGGCGGGTGCACGCACGCCGCCAGGGTTCAGTGGCTGCGCCGCCGCAACCGGCGTCGCGCTGCAGCGTCCGCTCGCGATTCGACGGGCGCTCGGCAACGCCGGCTACCGCCGGCCGTGCGGCTGCTCCGGCGGGGCGCCGACCGGCACCAGGTAGAGCGCCGCCTCGCCGTGGCCGAGCCCGAGCAGCTCGGCGACGCGCGCGTCGTCGAAGGCACCGACCGGATAGGCGGCCAGGCCGAGCGCGGTCGCGGCAAGCAGCACGTTCTGCGCCGCATGGCCGACTTCCATGTGCACGTAGCGCACGCCGCGCTCGCCGTACTTGCGCGTCGTGCGCGCGGCAATCGCCGAGAAGACGAGGACGCAAGCAGCCTCGGCGATCCCGCGCTGGCCGAGCGCCGCCTCGGCCAGCTCGACGCGCAGGTCACGCGCCGACAGCTGCTCCAGTGCGTGCGTCTGGTTGTCGTAGCGCGACAGCCCGTGCGCCGTGGCGGCATACAGCGACAGCGGGTACAGCGCCCCGGCCGACGGCGCGGCGCGCCTGCCGTCGCGCCGATCGGTCAGGCCGTCGGCGGCCCACAGCAGTTGCCCGAGTTCGGCGGTCGTCAGCTCGCGCCGGGCAAATTCGCGCCGCGAGCGCCGGCGCAGCACAGCCGCCGCCAGCGGCAGGCCGCCGTCGACGTCCGGCGGCGGCAAGGCCGTCCGTGCGGCGTTCGTCACCGATTCTCCCCGCTGGTCGCTCTGCGCCATATGCACCGCACGCCCGGCCAGGCGGCGAATCCCTCGGCACCCTGCGGCAAGGATTCGTGAGCGCCGAGGACCAGGGCCGCGCCCGCAAGCATCCGGCTGGCGATGCGAGCCATGATCTCACGCTGCACAGGGGCCGCGTAGTAGGTGGCGACGACGTTGCGCAGCAGGACCAGGTCGAAGGGTCCGTCAGGAACCTGCCGGCGCAGGTCCTGGTGCAGGAACTCGATGTTGTCCCGGTATTCGGGTCGCACGCAGCAGCGGCCGCCGCGCAGCTCGAACGCCGCGGCGCGCAGATCGGCCGGCAGTTCCTTCAGGCTGCCGGCGCCGAAGCAGCCGGTGCGGGCGCGCTCGAGCAGCAGCGGGTCGCTGTCGACGGCGACGATGTGCAGCGCCAGCGCCGGAAAGGCCGGCTGCACACGCCGGCGCCAGATCATCGCCAGCGAGTACGGCTCTTCTCCCGACGCGCAACCGGCGCTCAGGCAGGCCAGCGTCGTGCGTCCGGTGGCCTGCGCGGCACGCGCAAGCGCCGGCAGCACCTCGCCGCCGATCGACTCGAACACGTCCCGGTCGCGATAGAAGCGGGAGATCGGAATGCCGAGCAGCGCGTCGAGCTCGGCCCATTCGGCGCGATCCGATTCCAGCCTTGCCCGGTAGGCGACGAGGTCCGGCAGCCCGAGCAGGCGCAGCCGGCGGGCCAGCCGCTTGGCGACCAGGCGCCGCACCCTGCGGTAGCCGTCCCAGCGGCGATCGAGCCGCGGCAGCGCCCAGCGCAGGAAGTCGACGCACTCGGCATCGGTCATCAGAGCACGCATCCAGTCAGCGGCGGCAGCGGCGGGCTGAAGTCGATGCGCACCCATCCCGCCTTCCTGCGCCGCGGCGTGGCCGCGGCGCTGCTCGAGCACCTCATCGCTCGGGCGCCGGCCCGCGCGATGCAGCGGCCGAGCCTCGAAGCGGGCAGCGGTCCGGCCTTCGAGCATGCGCTGTCGCTGTATCGCCGGCGCGACTTCGTCGACGGTGAGCCATTCGCCCGGTACGAGCGCACGCCTTCAACCGGTTCCTGCAACTGGCCCTCTGGCCGCGGCTCGCGCCGGCCGACCGAGCGCGGCGGCCGGCTTTCCTCTGCTCAGAGCGGCGGCGGCGCAGTGGCCCTGAAGGAGTCGCGTTCGTCGAGCCCGGCCGACAGCCGCGCCAGCCCGGGCAGGCGCGCGGCGTCGAAGAACTGCGGCGCCCGTGCCCTGACGAAGCCGAGGTGGCAGGCAATGGCGATGTCGGCGACCGACATCGCCTCGCCGCACAGCCAGCGGCGAGTGCCGAGCTGCCGCTCGAGCGCCGCCAGCCCGGCGTCGACCTTGCCGCGCTGGCGGTCGAGCCAGGAGCGGCTGCGGCTCGCCTCGTCGTGGAACCGCATCTCGTAGACGCTCGCCGCGACGGCGTCCATCACGCCGTCGGCGAAGGACTCCCAGCGCCGCGCCTCCAGCCTGCCGTCGTCATCGGCGGGAATGAAGCGCGGCCGCGGATAGCGGCCGTCGACCCAGTCGGCGATGAAGGCCGAGCCGGCCATCGCCCGGCCGTCGTCGAGCACCAGCGCCGGCACCTTGCCGATCGGGTTGATCTGCTGCAGTTCGTTCGGGCTCCACAGGTCGACCACCTCGACTTCGTGCGGCACCTGCTTCTCGATCAGCAGCACGCGCACCTTGCGCGCGAAGGGACTGGTGGCGGAGATGTACAGCTTCATCGGTGATCCCTTGGCGGCGAGCCGCCGGCGGCGAGGCGTGGTTGCCGGCCGCCGGTCGATGCCGGTCGACCGGCGCCGCGGATCAGCTTAAAGCGTATCGGCAGGCGCCGGCGACCGAGTCACCGACCGAGGTCAGGCGATGCGGTTGAACCAAAGCAGCGACAGGCCGGCCGCCAGCAGCGACAGCACGGCGGCGGCGGCGGCGGCCAGCGCGGTGACCTCGGTCTGCTTCTTCTCGAACACCAGCCGCGAGTTCAGCGTCTCGTAGACCTTCTTCAGATCGAGCGCGCTGCCGGCGTGGAAGTACTCGCCGAGCGTCATGCCGGCCACCTTCTTCAGCGTCTCCTCGTCGAGGCGGGCGCGGAACGACCAGCCCTCGAAGCCGATCACCTCGCCCTCGAGGGTGCCGACGCCGACCGTGTAGACGCGCACGCCGCGGTCGGCGGCCATGCGCGCCGCCTTCAACGGATCTGGACCGGTGGTGCGCTGGCCGTCGGTGAGCAGGATGATCGCCGCCGATGCGTACGAACCCGGCGGCACCGGCGTGAACTCCTTGCGCTCGGCCTTGCCGGCCTCGTCGAGCGAACGTCCCTTGTGCCTGCTCTCGTCGCCATAGATGACGCCGCTGACGTCGATGCCGGCGTCGGGAAACAGCGAGTCGAGCGAGACCAGGATGGCGCTGCCGGTGGCGGTGCCGCGCTGCAGGTGGAAGCGGTCGATGGCGGCCAGCACGTCCTCGCGGGACAGCGTCGGCGGCTGCACCAGCGAGGCGGTGCCGGCGAAGGAGACCACGCCGATGCGGGTGCTGGGCGGCAGCTGGCCGACGAAGCCGCGCGCCGCGTTCTGCGCCGCCTCGAGGCGGTTCGGCTCGACGTCCTTGGCGCGCATGCTGCCGGAGACGTCCATCGCGAGGATGATCGTCTCCTGCTGGGTCGGCAGCGTGACCGTGGCCGTCGGCCGCGCCATGGCGACGATCAGCACCGCCAGCGCCAGCAGGAACAGCGACGGCGGCAGGTGGCGGCGCCAGCGCGCGCCGCCGCCGATCGCCTCCTTGACCAGGCCGAGGCTGGCGAAGCGAAGGGCAAACTTCTTGCGCCGGGCGAGCAGCCAGAAGTACGCCGCCACCAGCAGCGGCAGCAGCAGCAGCAGCCACAGCAGTTCAGGCCAGAGCAAGCTCATCGCTGGTCGCGCGGGCCGCGCGGGCGCCGTGCAGATGGACGGGCAGGCCACCGCCGGCGGCCAGCTGGCTGCGCCGCTTGCGCAGGTCGGCGAAGCGCAGGATCGCCGAGACCAGGTCGTCGCCGGTCGACAGCTCCAGCGTGTCGACGCCGGCATCGGCCAGCGTTGCGCGCAGCGCCTGCTCGCGGCGCTGCGCGGCGGCGGCGAAGCGGCGGCGGAAACCGGCATCGTGGGTGTCGACCCAGACCTGCTCGCCGGTCTCGGCGTCCTGCATCAGCACGCCGCCGATGTCGGGCAGCTTCATCTCCAGCGGGTCGTACAGGCGGATGGCGATCACCTCGTGCCGCTGCGCCAGCCGCGCCAGATGCGGCCCCCAGCCCGGCACGCTGATGAAGTCCGACAGCAGCAGCACCAGCGATCGGCGCCGGAGCGCGCGCGACGCGTGCTGCAGCATCTCGCCCAGATCGGTCTCCTTCTGCGCAGCGGCCGCCGGTACCTGCAGCAGGCTCGCCAGCAGGTGCAGCACGTGGCGGCGGCCGCCACGCGGCGGGATCACGGTGTCGACGCGGGTGCCGTAGCGCAGCAGGCCGACCCGGTTGCCGCGCCGGGTGAGCACGCGCGCCAGAACCGCGACGAACTCGGCCGCGAGCTGCCGCTTGCTCGTGCCCCGCGAGCCGAAGTCGACCGACGCCGAGGTGTCGACCAGGAACCACGCCGCCAGCTCGCGGTCCTCGTGGAACTCGCGCACGTGCGGCACCTGCAGCCGCGCGGTGACGTTCCAGTCGATGTGCCGCACGTCGTCGTTGTACTGGTACTCGCGCAGGTCGGCCAGATCGAGCCCGGCGCCGCGGAACAATGTCCGGTAGTCGCCGTGCAGCGCGCCGTCGAGCCGCTTCAGCACGGTCCACTCGAGCCGGCGCAGGATCGCTTCCGGCCCGGCCGCGACGCGCGGCGCCGCTTCAGCCGTTGGCGACACGGACATGGGCCTGCAGCGGCTTGTCGGGCGCGGCGACGTGGCTCATCACCGTGCCGATGATGTCGTCGGCGCTCCGGCCCTCGGCGAGCGCCTCGTAGGACAGCACCAGCCGGTGCCGCAGCACGTCGGCCGCCAGGTCGGTGACGTCCTCCGGCAGCACGTAGTCGCGGCCGCGCAGGAAGGCCAGCGCGCGCGCCGCCTCGATCAGGTGGATGGTGGCGCGCGGGCTGGCACCGAAGGTGAGGTAGCGCGCCAGGTCCTTGATGCCGTGCCGCTCGGGATCGCGCGTGGCCGACACCAGCCGCACCGCATAGCTCATCAGCGACGGATCGACGTAGCCGCTTCGGCACTGCCGCTGCAGCTCGGCCAGCTGCTCGGTGGTGGCCACCGCGGCGACCGTGGCCGGCGGGCCGGTCACCCGTTCGACGATGACGAATTCCTCCTCGTCGGTCGGATAGCCGACCAGGACCTTCATCATGAAGCGGTCGACCTGCGCTTCCGGCAGCGGATAAGTGCCCTCGGTCTCGATCGGGTTCTGCGTGGCCATCACCAGGAACGGCTCCGGCACCGGATGGGTGTGGCCGGCGATCGTCACCTGCCGCTCCTGCATCACCTCGAGCAGCGCGCTCTGCACCTTGGCCGGCGCACGGTTGATCTCGTCGGCCAGCAGCAGGTGGGTGAACACCGGCCCGAGCGAGGTGGCGAAGTCGCCGGTCTTCTGGTTGTAGATGCGGGTGCCGACCAGATCCGCCGGCACCAGGTCCGGCGTGAACTGGATGCGCTTGAAGCTGCCGGAAATGGTGGCGGCCAGCGTCTTCACGGTCAGCGTCTTGGCCAGGCCCGGCACGCCCTCGACCAGCAGGTGGCCCTGCGCGAGAGTCGCCACCAGCACCCGCTCGAGAAAGTGGTCCTGGCCGACCACCACCTTCTTTACCTCGAACAGGATCCTCTCCATGGTCGAGGCGACGGCGTCGCCGCCGGGCTTGAGCAGGTTCATGTCGCGTCCTTCAGAACGGGTGGATGCCGGCACCGGCGGCGGCGTTCTCGATCGGCACCGCGAAGCCGATGCCGATGAAGGTGCGCTCGCGCCCCGGGTTGAGGATCGCCGTGACGATGCCGACCACCTCGCCGTCCATGGTGACCAGCGGCCCGCCGGAATTGCCGGGATTGGCGGCCGCATCGAACTGGATCAGGTTGGTCAGCATTCGCTTGCCTTCCGGCGAGCGGAACTCGCGCGCCAGCCCGGAGACCACGCCGGCCGACACCGACGGGCCGATGCCGAACGGGAAGCCGACCGCGACCACCTGGTCGCCGGGCTGCAGGTCGGAAGTGGAACGAAGCGTCGCCGGCAACAGGTCGTCGGGCAGCGACTTCGCCTGCAGCACCGCCAGGTCGTGCTCCGGCTTGGTGCCGATGACCGCCGCCTCCGACTCGTGGCCGTCGAAGAACTCGACCACCACCTTCTCCGACTCGGAGACGACGTGCAGGTTGGTCAGGATCACGCCGGTGTCGACGATCACCACGCCGCTGCCGACGCCTTCGTCGAGGTCCGGGTCGCCGCGCTCGCCCGGCATGACGCCGCGCACGCGCACCACCGCGGGCCGCACCTTCTCCGCGGCACGGGCCGCCGGCGATGGCAGCACCTTGGTGCTCAGCGTGTGCAGCACCGCCTTGTCGATGTCCGCCTGCCTGAGCACGCGCGCCGGCGCAGCAGCGCGCTGGTAGGCGACCAGCGCCAGCCCCGTCAGAGCCGCGCCGGCCAGCACCAGCAGGAGACGGTCGTAACGCGAGGCGAAGCGGCGCAACCGGCCCGCGCGCGGCGGCGGCGGACCCGCGGCCGCCGCAGCAGCCGCCAGGCCCGCGCGCGGCTCATCGCCGCCGCGCGTTGCCTCAGGCGTCGGCCGGCCGCCGGCCGACTGGCTGTACAACGCCCGCTTCTTCATCCGTCCCCCACATCGCGACCGTGACCGAGCTTCGACCGCAAAAACCGCAGCGGGTTGCCCGCGGTCCCGGCGCCGAAGGCCCGGCCGCGACTCATCCTCGCCTGCTCATCGTGCAGCATCGCGATGCGGTAATCAACCGCCGGAACGAGAGGGGATAACGCTGCTGCGTTCGGTGCCTGCGCGGCGCGGCGGCCGCGCCGCAGCGGCGGCGGGCAGCGAGGCTTGCGCCGATGCGGCGCAGGGGAGCCGTCGGCCGCCGCAGCGATGCCGCCGGCAACCAGGCACGGCAATCGGGGCGGGAACGGTCGTCGGCCCATGCCCGCGCGGCCTCGCCGCGTAAACTCGCCGGGTCGCTTTCCGGGCCAGGATCATGAACGCAGAGCAGTTCCCGCGGCGCGCGCCGGCCCGCTTCAAGTGGGACGATCCGCTGCTGCTCGAGCAGCAGCTGACCGACGACGAGCGCGCCGTGCGCGATGCCGCGGCGAACTACTGCCAGGGCCGGCTCGCTCCGCGCGTGCTCGAGGCGTTCCGCCAGGAAAGCACCGATCCGGCGATCTTCCGCGAGATGGGCGAGCTCGGCCTGCTCGGCCCGACGATCCCCGAGCGCTACGGCGGCGCCGGGCTGAACTACGTCAGCTACGGGCTGATCGCGCGCGAGGTCGAGCGCGTCGACTCCGGGTACCGCTCGATGATGAGCGTGCAGACCTCGCTGGTGATGGTACCGATCAACGAGTTCGCCTCCGAGGCCGCCAGGCAGAAGTACCTGCCCGGGCTGGCGCGCGGCGAACTGATCGGCTGCTTCGGCGTGACCGAGCCGAACCACGGCTCCGATCCCAGCGGCATGGTCTCGCGGGCGAGGAAGGTTCCCGGCGGATACCAGCTCGACGGCGCCAAGATGTGGATCACCAATTCGCCGATCGCCGACGTATTCGTGGTCTGGGCCAAGGACGAGGAAGGCGCGATCCGCGGCTTCGTGCTGGAAAAGGGCTGGCAGGGACTGAGCGCCCCGGTCATCAAGGGCAAGGTCGGCCTGCGCGCGTCGGTCACCGGCGAGATCGTGATGAACGGCGTGTTCTGCCCCGAGGAGAACGCCTTTCCCGAGGTGCGCGGCCTGAAGGGCCCCTTCACCTGCCTGAACAGCGCGCGCTACGGCATCGCCTGGGGGGCGCTGGGCGCGGCGGAGGATTGCATGCACCGCGCCCGCCAGTACGTGCTGGATCGCCGGCAGTTCGGCCGGCCGCTGGCGGCCAACCAGCTGATCCAGAAGAAGCTCGCCGACATGCTCACCGAGATCACGCTGGCGCTGCAGGGCTGCCTGCGGCTGGGCCGGATGAAGGACGAAGGCTCGGCGGCGGTCGAGATCACCAGCATCATGAAGCGCAATTCGTGCGGCAAGGCGCTGGAGATCGCGCGCAGCGCCCGCGACATGCTCGGCGGCAACGGCATATCGGACGAGTTCGGCGTCGCCCGCCACCTGGTCAACCTCGAAGTCGTCAACACCTACGAAGGCACGCACGACATCCATGCGCTGATCCTCGGCCGCGCGATGACCGGGATCCAGGCGTTCTCGTAGGGCGTTCCCGGCCGACGCCGGCCGCGCCAGGAGCCGTTCGCGCCCGCCGCCGGCGCCGCGCCGCGGGCCGGCGTTGCGCCGGCCGCACCACCTCGCCGAAGGTCCAGCCCGACTCGCCGATTCCTTGCGTTCGAGGCTTGTCGGCACCCGGGTTCCGTGGCAAGTTCGCCGCACTTGTCTGCGGGGGAGCGGTGATGGACAACCTGAGCTTCGGACTGACGATGACCGTCGTCGGCGTGGGCGGCACGTTTCTCACCCTCTGGATCCTCAGCCTGGTGGTCGACCTGCTGAAGAAGGTCTTCCCGCTGAAGGCGCAGGACGAAGCCGAGAAGAAGGCCTAGGAGGGCGCCATGCTCGAAAGCATCCTGGCGGGCCTTTCCGGACTGGGCGCCGGCATCGAGTTGCTGCTTGCCGACGGGCTGCCCAACCTGGTCATGCTGGCGGTCGGCGGCACGCTGCTGTGGCTGGGCACGAAGAAGGGGGTCGAGCCCTTGCTGCTGGTGCCGATCGGCTTCGGCTGCATCCTGGTCAACATCCCGCTGAGCGAGCTGATGGACAACGAGGGGTTCATCCGCACGCTTTACGAGGCCGGCATCGCCAACGAGCTCTTCCCGCTGCTGATCTTCGTCGGCATCGGCGCGATGACGGATTTCGGGCCGCTGCTGGAGAACCCGCGCATCCTGCTGTTCGGCGCCGCCGGACAGGTCGGCATCTTCCTGACGCTGCTGCTGGCGCTGGCGCTTGGTTTTTCTCAACTGGACGCGGTGGCGATCGCCGTGATCGGCGCCTGCGACGGGCCCACCGCGATCTACGTCGCCTCGCAGTACGCGCCGCACCTGCTCGGGCCGATCTCGGTCGCCGCGTACTCGTACATGGCGCTGGTGCCGATCATCCAGCCGCCGATCATGAAGGCGCTGACCACCGAGAAGGAGCGGGTGATCAAGATGGCGGCGGTCAAGCGCAGCGTCTCGCCGCAGACCAAGCTGCTGTTTCCGCTCGTCGTCACGCTGGTCGGCGGGCTGATCGCGCCCAAGGGGCTGCCGCTGCTCGGCACCATCATGCTCGGCAACTTCATGCGCGAATCCGGCGTGGTCGCCCGCCTGACCAAGGCCTCCGAGAACGAGATCGCCAACATCGTCACGCTGTTCCTCGGCCTGGCGATCGGCGGCACGATGGAAGGGCACGCGTTCCTGACGCCGACCACGCTCGCGATCTTCGGCCTCGGCTTCCTCGCGATCAGCCTCGACACCGTGGCCGGCGTGCTGTTCGGCAAGCTGGTGTGCCTGCTCACCGGCGGCAAGGTCAACCCGCTGATCGGCGCGGCCGGCATCTCCGCCTACCCGATGGCCGCGCGCGTCGTGCAGACGCAGGGGCTGCGCTACAACAAGAAGAACCACCTGCTGATGCACGCCGCCGGCGCCAACACCGGCGGGCAGATCGGCTCGGTGGTTGCCGCGGCGGTGATGCTGTCGGTGCTGAAGGGGATGGGGCTGATCTAGAACCGTTGCCGGTGCCCCCGGTCGCCGCGGCGGCGGGCTGCTGCTGTGCGGGCGGGCGCCGCCGTGACAGCCGTCGCTCCTCGAAACCGACGAGCGCGCTGCTCGCGGCGCGCGATCGAGAACGCACGTTCGGAGCGGACCTGCACCGCGCAGGCAGCGGCGCCTTGCGAACGCGCGGATGGCGTGGACTGGCCGTCAGCGCGCCAGCCAACCGATCGAATGAAGGTGCAGATTCTGGACGTACAGGCGGCCCGGTGTCTCCGTGACGCCGGTCGTCTCAGGATAGCTGCCCGACGGATCCTGCAGATCGGCAACGACATTGCCGTCCTCCGTGAACGCAAAGACGTGCCCGTACTTCTTCGGCAACGGCCAGAGCGCCCGAGGCAGGCGCAGTGTCACTTCGCGCAGGAACGGCTTGTCGGCCATCGTGTCGACCTTCGGACTGCGCGGCCCGGTGAACCCGAGCCAGATCCGTCCGTCGAGCCCCCGCATCAGGTTATCGGGATAGCCGGGCAGGTTGTCGAATAGCACTGCGGCTTTGGTCGATGCCTGGTTCACATCGAGATCGTCGGCCGCCGCGTCGATTCTCCAGACGCGGAACCGGCCGGTCTCGGCGACGAACAGGGTGCGCTCATCGCCGCTGAGCGCGATCCCGTTGGCGAAGCTGAAGCCTCTGGCCACGACGCGGGTGGTCCTGTTGGCGGGGTCGTACTCGAGAACGCGGCCGGTCGCCGCCTGTTCCAGGATATCGAGGACACCGGCCTCGAAGGTGCCGCCCCACTGCGCCGGCGCAAAGCGTCCCGACGCGTCCGTGAAGTAGACCTTGCCTGAAGCCGCGACCGCCACGGCGTCGGCATACCGGATCGGCTGGCCGCCTGCCTGATCCGTCAGCAAGGTGACCTTGCGCTCCGGGCTGATGGCAAGCAGTCCCTTCATGGCGTCGGCGGCAATGAGGTTGCCCGCCGCATCGAAGTCGAATCCGAGCACTCGCCCGCCGGTCTCGACGAACACCTCCTGCTCCGATCCGTCCGGGTTCATCCGGAGGATCCGTCCGCTGGCGACGGCCGCGTAGAGCTTGCCGTCGCGTGCCAGCACGATGTGCTCCGGCCCGGCCTCCTTGCCGAGCGGGATCAGGTTCAGGCGAGCCAGTCTGTCGTTGGCGGCGTGCGGCCCCGTGTAGCCTGGCGCGGCAGGCGCCTCCCACGCGACGGCGTCAATCGGCACCGGCCAAAACGCCAGGTAGGCGACCAGCGCAACAACGCCCAGCGCGGCTGCGCAGAGGACCTTCCTCATGTTCTGCTCCGTGTGCTGGTCGATCGATGGCAGTTCTCGACGATGTCCGTTCCTTCGCCGTTCGCACAGCGTTTCGGGATGGCCGGCACTGGCCGACGGTTGTCTCCGCAAGTCGGCCGCTCCTCGTAGCCCGGAACGCTCGAAGCAATCGCGGATGCCGCTCCGCGATCAGCCCGGCTTGCGACAGATCACCTCGATCGGCCGCGTCCGGCCTTCCTCGATGTTGCGCGCGGCGTTGCTCATCTTCAGCACCGCGTTCTCGCCCATCAGCAGGTGCACGCCCAGTGGCGGCAACTGGCCGCGCTCGGCCAGCTGGACCGCCCGCTTGTAGCCGGCCAGGTACTTGGCGCCCGCCTCCTCGACCTCGATGCCGGTGAAGCCAGCGCCTTGCAGCAGCGCCTGCGTCTGCTGCGGCGTGACCAGGTACGCGCCCGAGCCGTCCTCCGACCAGGGCACCGGATGGTGCGGATTTCCTTCGGGCCCGAGTCCGTGCTCGGTCAGCGCGAAGAAGGCGCCCGGTCTGAGCACCCGCCAGGCCTCGGCAAAGAACCGGGGGCGATCGGCGACGTTCATGGTGACGTGCAGCGCATACGCGCCGTCGAAGCACGCGTCGCCGTAAGGCAGCTTCTGCCCGTCGCCGAGCAGCACCTGCACCTGGCCTTCCATGCGCAGCAGGGCCGTCAGCTTGTTGGCGGCCTGCACGTACGGCTCGGTGATGTCGAGCCCGCTGACCCTGCAGCTGAACCGCTGCGCGATGTAGCGGGCCGGGCCGCCGACGCCGCAGCCGATGTCGAGGATGTGGTCGCCCGGCCTGATCGGCAGCCGGTCGGCGAGTTCGACCGTCGCCGGAAAGCCTCGGGCGTGGTAGTGATCGACCGGCGCCAGGTCCTCGACCGTCAGTCCTTCGAGCGGCTTGCCCGCCTTCGCCAGCGCCGAGATGATCAGGCCGTAGACGTCGCCCCGTCCCCAGTGCTCGGCGATGGCGCCTGCTCCGGCCATGTCGCTGCCGAGCGTCGAGCCGACGACGCCTAACCCTTGATGACCCGCGGCAGCAGCATCTGGTGCCGCGGGCAGATCGACGCCGGGTTCTGGTACACCGCGCCGGCGAAGGCCTTCAGGTAGCCGCGCAGCGCCTTCAGACTCACGATCTCGTCGACGAAGCCGTGGCGCGCGCAGTACTCGGGGCGCGAGTTGTCGTAGTACTGCTTCGCCATCTCGTTCATCTTCTCGGCGATCGGCTCGAGCGGCTTGCCGGCGTCCTTGTCCTTGACTGCGCGGCGCGCATAGGTCGCGACGGCCGCGGTCTCGCCGTGCATCACGTAGATCTCGGTGGCCGCGGTGCCGAGCGTGAACGCGTTGTGGCGGTTCGCGGTCGGCCCGCCCATCACGTAGTGCGCCGCGGCGGTGCCCTTGCGCAGCACGACCAGCATCATCGGCACGTCGGTCGACTGGATCGAGTAGATCAGCGACTGGCCGAGGCCGAGCAGCTCCGCCTTCTCGGCAATGTCGCCGACGTCGATGCCGCTGGTGTCCTGGAACCAGATCACCGGCACGCGGTCGCGCCCGCACAGCGTGACGAACTCGTTCATCTTGATCAGCCCCTGCCGGTACAGCTTGCCGCCGATGCCGGGGTA
>CP070661.1:2296944-2301981 GCA_020355165.1 Burkholderiales bacterium | reverse complement strand
ACGTGTGGGGCCCGAAAAATTTGTTGTTGAGATGCTTCTCGTAGGCGATCTGGATGTTGCAGGCCGCGACGGAGCCGACGCAGTCTGTCTGGAACCCCCGCTTGACCGGACATTTCTTCATGTTGTCGATGTAACCCGCGAACGTCGCCGACGCCGATTTCGCCTTGGCAAGGCTCGACGGGACATTGGCGATGGACGGAATGGTCAGCAGCCCGGGATCGAAGGCCGTCAGGTTCGTGGTGATATAGGCGCCCTTCTTTTTCATCAGCTCGGCGATCTCGCAGTCGAAGGAGAAGCCATGCTCTATGCTCTTTACACCGGCGTTCAGGGCATTCATGACGGCTTCCTTGCGATAGGAATGCGCCATCACGTAGCTGCCGTACTCGTTGGCCACTTGGACCGCCGCCTCGATCTCGGCCTTGGACCCGGCGAGCAGCTGCCACGGGTCGAAAGCCGAAACGACACCGCCGGACTGCATGAACTTGAGCTGGGTGGCCCCCATGCGGAAGTTGTTGCGACCGAACTTCTGGACGTCGGCGACGCTGTCGACCTCCTGCGCCATGTTCAGGCGGCTGAAGTTGGTCGACTGTCCGACGGGCGACGTGAAATTCGCGAAGTCCGCGTGTCCACCGCGAGTGCCGAGGAAAGCACCCGACGGGTAGTAGCGCGGCCCGACGATCTGGCCGGAGTCGATGGCCCTCCGGAGGCCCCCGTTCGCGCCGCCGGCATCACGGACGGTGGTGAATCCCTGCATCAGGTACATCTCGGCCATCTGCACGCCATGGATGGCGAAATCCTCCCACGTCGTCATGCCTTCCATTGCCGGCAGGCTCGGCCCCATCAGCATCAGGTGCGCATGGAGCTCGATCAAGCCTGGCATCAGCGTGCGGCCGGCCCCATCGATGACTTGGACGTCGACCGACTTCTTTGTGGTCTTTGCCCCAGACTCCATGATGGTGATCTCGTACACACTGGGGGCAAACGCCGAAACAGCTTGTACTTTCCTTTGTCCGCCGCTGCTCACCTCGACTTCGTAGGTGCCACCGGTCGGGATGTCCTTGGCGATCTTGTGGATCTTGTTGCGGACGACCAGTACGTCCCGACCCTCGATCAGTCGGTCGCTCTTCCCGTCGAAGATGCTGACGTTCTTGAACAGAATGACCTGATCCGGCAGGTCCTCGGCCGCTGCCGGTTGCGTCGCCAGCGACACTGCTGCCAGCAACAGTCCCCAGACGTGCCAGAACCAATGCCGCCCCTCGGCTGCGCAACTCGTTCTCGTGCTCATTGGCCATCACCTCCGTTTGAATGTGGCGCTCTGCTGCGGGCGCTTGCCTGGTCGACGCAGGTCCCACCGTGTCCGCGGGCTGTCGATGCCGCCCGGCCCTTGTATTTGCTGGTGACCGGGTCGTCGCCGGCGTCCGACACAGACCGCTCCTGCATGTGGGCGCAACCGTATCGAAAAGCTGTCCTCGAAACCTTGCAGTTGGCATCAGGTGGCACAGTTAATTGACCGAAAATGCAAAGTCGGAACCCGGAGCTACGTACTCTTGGGTATCTTTGATGCCGATGGACGACTCGAATCGACACGACGATTCATTCGGCGGGAGGTCAGCGCTTCCTCTGGTTCGGCTGAACTTGATCCTGCCGTTCGTGGAGGCGCTGGACCGCCTGCGGGTGAACACCGAGGGCGTGCTGACCGCCAACGGATTGGCGCGCGAGACCGTGCTCGACGAGAACGCCTTCGTCCCGGTCATCGTCGTGCATCGCTTCCTGGAGTCTGCGGCGCAGGCTGCCAACGACCCGCACCTGGGTGCGCACGTCGGCGAGGCGCTGGACTTGGCGCGGTGGGCGCCGCTCTACGACGCAGTGTCACGGGCCGCGACCCTAGGGGAGTTCCTGATCCGCTTCATCCGCGCCGTCAAGGACGAGGCCAGCTCGGCCCGCCACTCGCTCGAGGTCGGACCACGCTATGCGATCTTCAGGGAAATACGCACCACCGAGCAGGAGATCACGCCCGCACAGAATGACGGATTCACCGTGGGCTTTGTGCTCAGCCTGCTCAGACGCGGTGCCGGCGCAAACTGGAACGCAGCGGACGTCCGCGTGAAGGTCTGCGACCCCCGCGCGCTTCCGCAGGGATACCTGGGCGCCCACATCGTCGGCGGCGATCGGTCGGGGATCGCGATTCGGTTTCCAACGGAATGGCTGCTGCAACCCCTTGATCGGCGCGCCCTGGTTCCAGGCCCTCGCAGAAACAGGAAGCCGAAAGAGCCGCCCACGGAATTCCGTGATGCATTCCACCAGGCGCTGCTGCCGCATCTGCACGAAACCGACCTGACGCTCGACAACGTCGCGCGCCTCACGGGATTGAACCGCCAGTCGCTGCAGCGCAAGCTCAAGGCCAGCGGTACGACGTTTTCCGCGGAACTCATCGCGCTGAAGAAGCGTCGCGCCTGCGAAGACCTGATCCAGTCGGATCAGCCGATTGCCGAGATTGCCGCGTCGCTCGGCTTCGCCAACCCGACCAGCTTCACTCGGGCCTTCCGGCTCTGGACCGGAGAATCACCGCGGCAGTACCGCAAGCGACATCGGCGGCGCTGAGGCCGATGCGAGGCCACTTTCGAGTGCTTCACTGACGGCAGTTGCCGAAGCGGTCTTCGTCTTGCCTCGTTGCGCAAACCGATACTCGCGCTGAACTCAGCGAGCGACCGGTGACTCGCGTGGACCGGTCACTGGATCAGAAAATCATCACCGGCGGCTTGGGGTCGAGATAGGTCGGAGCCCTTTTCGAGTTCATTGCCGAAAAGCGGCTCTTGAAGTTGCGCTTTCCGGAAGCAGCCGTTCGTCAATGAGCGCAACCGACTGCGGTCATTCACCAAGCGTGCGCAACCGACGAGCCGACGGTGGAAACGGGATGTACTACTGACGGCCTCGAGTTTGCCGACATCAGCGGGTCGCGGCGTCCGAACGAACGAGCGCTGCCCCGCCCCGTCAACACGTGGAGCCGGCCCATCCCTGTCAGACGTCGCAAGCCACCCCACGCCATGAAGCCAGCCGTGTTACGCGCCGGACGCGTGCTCATGGCGTCAGCGGGCGCCGTTCCGCTAGGACTTGCCCTTGCCCTGGGCGGCTATCCACGCGCTTACGGCACGCTCCAGCACCGGCATCGGCACCGAGCCCTGATCGAGCACGACCATGTGGAACTGCCGGATGTCGAATCGCTCGCCCAGGGCCGCCTTCGCGCGGTCGCGTAGTTCGATGATCTTCAGTTGCCCGATCATGTAGGCGAGCGCCTGCCCCGGGTCGGACGCGTAGCGATCGACCTCCGAGCTGACGTAAGCGGGCTGCTGGCCCGCCTGTTCGACCATGAAGTCGATCGCCCGCTGGCGGCTCCAGGCCAGACTGTGCAAGCCGGTGTCCACGACGAGCCGGGCGGCCCGGAAGGCCTGCGACTGCAGGTGGCCGAAGCGGCTGTACGGGTCTTTGTAGAGGCCGAGGTCGAAACCCAGGGCCTCGGCATACAGCGCCCAGCCCTCGCTGTAGACGGTGTAACTAATGCTGCGCAGGACCATCGGCAGTGCGCCGAGTTCGATGGCGCGCGCAAGCTGCAGGTGGTGGCCGGGCACCGTCTCGTGTGCGGTCAGTGTCTCCATGGCCCAGGTCGGGCGCTTCTTGTAAGCCTGGGCATTGGCGTTGAACCACCCCGGCCGGCTGCCGTCCAAGGCGGGCCGCTCGTAGTATTCGGCCCTGTCGCTGCTCATGTGCGGCGGCATCGCCCGCACGCCGTAGGGCGCGCGCGGCAGTTCGGCAAACAGCTTGGGCAGCTCCGGATCGATGCGCTTGGCGATCTCTCGGTAGCCGGCCACTAGGGCCTCGGGGCTGGCGTGGAAGAACTTCGGGTCGGTATTCAGGTGCTCCACGAAGGCCGCGAAGTCGCCGTCGAACTTCACTTCCTTCCTCACCGCGTCCATCTCGCCGCGCAGGCGCGCCAGTTCGCGCAGTCCGATGGCATGGACCTCCGCTGCGCTCAGGTCGGTGGTCGTGTGCGACTTCATGCGCGCGGCGTAGACGGCGGCGCCGTCCGGATAGTTCGAGAGCCCCCCCTCCGCCGGCGCCGCAGGCAGGTACTCATCGGCGACGAAGGCGCGCAGCTTGCGCACGGCCGGGACCACCGCATCGCGGATGGCCTGACGGGCCCGGGCGCGCAGTGCCTCCTGCTCGACCGCCGGGATGTCCTTGCCCAGCCGGCTGAAGGGTTCGAAGAACGGGCTATGGTCGATGTCCGCCGGCAGTTGGCCATCGATCTGCGTCAGCACGCGCTCCAGGACGGTGCGCGGCGGCACCCAGCGCAGGGCCAGGCCCTCGCGCAGGAGGACCAGCTCCTGGTCGACCCGCCGCGGATAGGCCGCCATGCGTGCCAGGATCTGCTCGACCTGGCCGCGCTTCGCGGTCGGGCTCACCCGCAGAAGACCGGCGAATCCGCTCTGGAAGCCGTCCAGTGCACCCAGGCTCATGCTGCGGAAGCCGACGTAGGGTTCCATGCGCAAGAAGTCCTCCATCCCGTGGACGAGGACGTCGACCGAGGTCCGATCCCTGGCGGAAAGTGCGTCGCGCCGGATGGCCCGGGCCTGCGCCAGTTCGTTCCGAAGCGCATCGAACTCGGCCGCGATGGCCTCGCGCGAGGCGTCGCGCAGCCGGTCGCCGTAGCGGTGGTCGCCGACAAAGGTCGCCCATTCCGGAAACGTCCGCATCAGCCGTTCCCACTGTGCATCGAACAGGGCATGCAGGCGGGCGGTTTCGGCCGTATCGGGCACCGCGTCGGCGGCGTGTACTGGAATCTGCAGGCTGGTGCACAGCGCCACGGCGGCCAGGAATCCAGCGGTCGTCGCTCTGCGCATGGCCAATCTCCTTGTGTGCAAAAGACATTCCTTGACGATGCACCCTAGCGAGCAATGTGTCGCGGCGCAATCCCGACATCTGATCCCGGGACCGCAGTTTGCAGTCCGCGGCCGGTCCATCAAGAACGAGAGACGCCGC
>CP070661.1:2257103-2296844 GCA_020355165.1 Burkholderiales bacterium | reverse complement strand
TTTTTTCCTCAACCCCCAGGAGTCCGTCTCATGAAGCAGATCGTTTTCGTCAGCATGCTCGCCCTCGCTGCCGTGCCGGCACTGGCCCAGCAGGCCGGCCAGGGCGCCGCCAAGCCCGCCGCCACCGCGGCCGGCGAGCTGGCCGACGGCGAGATTCGCCGCATCGACCGGGCGCGCGGAGCCGTGGTGCTGAAGCACGGCGAGCTGAAGAGCGTCAACATGGGCCCGATGACGATGTCGTTCAAGCTGAAGGACCCGAAGATGGCCGACCAGCTGAAGGAGGGCGACAAGGTCAAGTTCACGGTCGAGCAGAAGGGCGACGACCTGGTCGTCACCTCGATCCGCAAGGCGCCCTGACCGCGCGCGCCGGCTCAGCCGCTGCTGGCCGCCGGACGCCGCAGCGCGAGCGCGGCGGCAACGCCCGCATACGCGGCCGCCGCGGCGGCGAAGCAAAGCGCGTAGCTGCCGCTCGCGCGCTGCAGCAGCCCGAACAGGAACGGGCAGCAGACGACGCCGACGTAGGTGAAGAACAGGCAGCCGCCGGTGGCGAGCGCCGCCTGCCCGGCCGGTGCGACCCGTGCCGCCTCGGCCAGGTACACGCCATTCCAGCCGATCGCCGTGGCGCCGAGCGCGGCGATCACGACGAGCATCGCCAGCAGCGGCCAGGCGGCCGAGAAGGTCGCGGTCACGGCGCTGCCGGCCGCCATCAGGGCGCCGAGCATGGCCAGCGTTGCGCGCGGCGACAGCACGCGGTCGGCGAACGCACCCCAGCCGATGCGCGCCGCGACGCCGGCCACGTTGGCCACCGTCAGGCCGACGCCGGCCGTGACCAGACCCAGGCCCACCTCCTCGGCGAGGTAGGCGACGATGAAACCGGAGACGCACATCTGCAGCCCGGCGTAGACGAACGACACCGCAGCCATCGTGCGCAGTGCCGGAGTGGCGGCGACCAGGCGCAGCGCTGCGGCGAAGTGGGCGAGCGAGAAGCGCGCTTCGCGCTGGCGGTCGCCGTCGAGTCGGCGGCGAACCGGCTGCGCGGCAACGGTGATCACCAGCGCCAGCACGGCGACCGCCGCCACGGCGATCCGCCAGCCTGCAGCCACCGCCAGCGGCGGCACCGCGAGGCCGGCCAGCGCCGCGCCGGCCGGCACGCCGGTCTGCTTGATCGAGAAGGTCAGGCCCATGCGCGCCGGCGACGCGGTTCGCGCCAGCAGGTGGCTCGACGCCGGCGTGATCGGTCCGTAGCCGAGGCCGAGCACCACCGCCGACAGCGCCACCACCGCCACCGCCGGCACCAGGCCGAGCAGCAGGCCGAGCGCGCAGGCCAGCAGGCTCACCTGCGACAGCCGCAGGGCGCCGATGCGCAGCACCGCGGCGCCGCCGACCAGCGCCGAGGCGGCGGCGCCTAGGTAGGCCAGCGAAAGATAGGTGCCGACCAGCGACGTCGGCAGGCGCAGGTCGGCGGCCACCAGCGGGGCCACCGCCGGCAGCGTCAGCACGGCGGCGGCGGCGGCGGTCTGGATGGCGGTGGTCGCCAGCAGCGCCGCGGCGGCGGGGTTCATTGCCGGCCGGGACCCGGGCTCAGGACGCTTCCGCCAATCGCTTCAGGTTGCTCAGACCCGCTTCGAAATCCGGCCCGACCAGCCGGTCCATGAACAGACCGAACCAGCGGTTGACCGGGTTGGCGCCCATCTCGCCTTCGTTGCTCCAGCTGACGCGCACGCCGCCGCCGTGCGGCTCGATGCGCAGCTCGCCGGTCGATTGCATGCCGAAGTCGGGGAACGACAGCCGGTAGGCCAGCCGCGTGTCGGGCACCGCCTCGGTGAACTCCATGGTTCCGTTGCCCTCGGTCTCGCTGCGCCACGACCAGCTGGCACCGGCGCCGCTGGCCGGGCCGCCGTATTCGATGCGCATCTTCGGGTCGCGCAGATTCCACGCCGACCAGCGCTTCCACTCGGCGGGCGCGGCGATCAACGGGTAGACCTTCCCGGCCGGTGCGGCAATCGCTACGCTGCGCTCGACGCGGAACTGCGACGGCAGGGCCAGGCCGACGGCGGCGAACAGCAGCAGCGCGGCGGCGACGCCGATCAGCAACCACTTGAGCCATTTCATCCGCGCGACCCTCGAGGACCGGAATGTCGGACTTTAGACTTCGCTGGCTGCTGGCACCATTCGCAGTGGCCGCTGCCCTCGCCGGCTGCGCCACGCCCGGCCAGTCGCTGGTGGGCGCCGACCGCGCGGCGGTACAGGCGCGCCAGGGCGCGCCTGCCGAGCGCTACCCGCTGGCCGCCGGCGAGCGCTGGCTCTACCCGCTGGGCGGCCTGCAGCAGTTAGTGTGGGCAGTCGACTTCGATGCGGCCGGACGGGTGGCCCAGGTCCGCCAGGTGAGGACGGCCGAGAACTTCGCGCGCGTTCGCATCGGCGTCGACACGCAGGCCGACATCCGGCGCGAGTTCGGCCCGCCTCGGATCGTCATGCCGTTCCCGATGGTCGGGCTCGTCGGCTGGATGTTCCCGTACCTGGAGAACGACCTGTGGAACTCGGAGATGGCCATCTACTTCGACCCGCAGGGCATCGTGCGCAAGGTCGAGAACGGGCCTGACCCGCGCTTCCTCGGCGGCGACGGCTTTCGCCGCTAGACATCGCTGCACCGCCTGCGCGACGGCGTCGCCGGCCGCAGGCTGGTGCTTTTCCCTTTCGGGACAAGTCCCGATACAGCCGGGCAAGCGGCGGCGCCAGACTTGCGCAGCCTGTCCGTCCACCCGATGAGTTCAGACCCGCCAACCCGACCGGCCCTGTCGCTGCAGGAAAAGCTCGACCGCATCGCCCACGAGCGGGACGTTCTGGCCCTGCGGCGCGAACTTGCGGACAGCGGCCTGCGCGAGGGTGACACGGTGCGCGCCGCCGACGGCGCGGCGCGCGGCCGGCTGCTGATCAGCCGCGACGAGTCGCCGCCGCGGCTGCGCGTGCTGGCCGACGACGGCACGCTCAGCGACTTCTCCGCGGCCCGCTGGCAGCGCGCCTGCTGACCGTGGCCGCCGCGCCGGCGGCGGCTGCCATGCAAACGGGATCGCCGCGTGGCACTATTGCGGCATGTACGCAGGCGAATCGGGGCCACGGATCCTGGTCATCGACGCGCACGGACAACCGGTGCGCTGGGCCGGAATGATGCGCGCCGCCCGCTACTACGCCTCCGGCAAGGTGCTGACCGATCTCGGTGAAAGCCTGTTCTCGTGGACCGGCGGCACCCAGGAGCGCACCGGCCGCCGCTCCGAGTTCATCGCCAGTTCGATCGTGATGATCCGCGGCCGGCATCGCATTCCGACCGGCCACGCCCACGTCGGGCTGACCAAGCAGCGTCTGTTCGCGCGCGACCGCAACATCTGCGGCTACTGCGGCCAGCAGGGCGCCGAGTCGGAACTGACGGTCGAGCACATCCAGCCGGTGTCGCGCGGCGGACGGCACGAGTGGACCAACGTCGTCACCGCCTGCCGCTCGTGCAACACGCGCAAGGGCAACCGCCAGCCGGAAGAGGCGCGCATGCCGCTGCTGTACGTGCCGTACGCGGTGTGTCGCAACGAGGGCTTCATCCTCAGCAACCGGCGCATCCTCGCCGACCAGATGACCTTCCTGCAGGCGACGCTGCCCAAGTACTCGCGCTGGGCCCACGCCTGAGTCGGCAGCCTCCTGCGGCGAGGCGATGCAAGAGCGCGCCGCTGGCGCGCGATCGCGGCTGCTGACGCGCCGCTGCGCCGGCGCCTAGCGCGGCCGCGGCGCCGCAACGCCGAGGTCGATCACGTACTGCCAGCGGCCGTCGACCCGCCGCCAGATCGACACGTAGTTGCCGGTGCTCGACTTGCCGTCGGCGCTGTACGTGTACCAGCCCCAGGTGTAGGCGAGCTCGCCGCTTGCCGCGACTTCGGCCTCCTCCGGCGCCCAGGCGAGTGTCGCCGCGCCGGTGCCGGCAAACGAGTCGCCGATCGCCGCCCGACCGCGGATGGGACCGACCCCGGCGCGGAAGATCACCGCGTCGGGCGCGGCGTACTCGACGAACGCCTGCTGCAGGCCGACCGCGGCGGCGCGCGCCGCGAAGTCGCGGTCGGCCCGCATCACCTCATCGGCCGCGGTGCCGGAATCGACGTGCGCGCAGGCAGCCATGAGGACGATTGCTGCCACCAGGACCATCCACCTTCCCATCGCTGCCTCAATGTGCCGACTGCATCAGCTGGCGCAGCGCGCTGAAGGGGGCGCCGCGCATGTAGGCGTCGTGCTTGAACGCGAACTGCACCGCCGCCGGCTGCAGCACGTAGCGGCCGTCGGCGGTGACCGTGCGCAGCGCCCACAGCGTCGCGCCGGAGGCGCCGTCAAGCGCCGGCGCATCGATCGGCACGCCGTCGGCGCGCGTGGCGGTGCGCGCGTAGCTCGCCCGCACCTCGCTGCCCGACTGCAGGCAGCGCGCGAAGACGACCACCGGGCGGGCGTGCAGCACGGCATCGACGCGGCTCATCTGCGCGTACGGGTAGGCGGCCAGCACCAGCGCGTGCAGCGGTGCCTCGTCGAAGTCCGCCAGCGGCAGCACCCGCCAGGCACGGCCGATGTCGCGCTCGAGTTCGCCGGCGCCGACCAGGATCGCCGCCAGGTCCAGCTCCGGGTGCACGATCAGCCTCGCCCGGGTCTCGTACAGCCAGCGCACGCGACCCAGGGCCGGCAAGGCGATGCCGGTATCGCCGAGCACCGCGCCGTCGTCGAAAACGTGCCGGCAGGTCACCAGCCACAACCGCTGGCCAGCGCGATAGAACACGCCGCTAGCCAGCGGCTCGACGCGTCCGTCGCGACGCCTCACCAGCGGCACCGCGTGCGCCGCCAGCGCGTCGGCCACGGCGCGGGCGAGCGCCGGCTCGACGCCGGTGTCGATGTCGATGGCAGTGGTGTCGAGGGTCCGCCACAGCATGCGCGCAAGGCTAGCTGCTGCCGCTGACCGCGCCAATATCCGTGCGACGGACGCCGGCGTGTGCGCGCCCGACCGTCACCGGCGCAGGTGACGCTGCTGGCGCGGCAGCGCCGTGGCGAGCGCCGGCGCCGCGCGGCCGGCGCGCAGTCTCGGCTCGATGTCGACGAAACCAAGCCGGCCGCGCGCGCCGCTGGCCAGATAGTCGGCGGCCAGCGCTTCGGTCGCCTCCGATCGCGCGACGCCGCGCGCCAGCAGGTGGGCGTGCAGCCGCTCGTACAGCCGCTCGTTGGCGATGGCGTGCGTGCGCCCGGTCGCCTCGTGCAGCGCGTCGGCGAAGTCGAGGAAGCGGGCGAACGGCGACTCGCCCAGCAGCAGCGGCAGCGCGCGGGCGAAGCGACCGGAGTTGGCGACCAGGTCCCAGCAGCGGGCGAAGCGGGCGAGCCGCTGCATGGTGGCGAAGTCGATCCGGTCGGTCGCCAGGATGTTGTAGGGCGGCTGCGGGTTGAAGCGCAGGCCGAACGCCTCGGTGTGGCGCGCGATCGGCGCGCCGCGCAACCGCTTGAGGATGCCGACCTGGATCTCGTGCGGCCGCAGGCCGACCAGGCGGTCGAAGCCGCGCGCGAAGCTCGCCACGTCCTCGCCCGGCAGGCCGGCGATCAGGTCGACGTGCAGGTGCGCATTCGAGTGCTCGCGCAGCCAGCGCAGGTTGGTCTCGGCGGCGGCGTTGTCCTGCCGGCGCGAGATCAGCCGCTGCACCTCCTCGTTGAAGGTCTGGATGCCGATCTCGAGTTGCAGCGTGCCGGGCGGGAAGGAAGCGATGGCGTCCTTCAGCCTTTCCGGCAGGTGGTCGGGGATCAGCTCGAAGTGGGCGAACGGCGGGTCGGCCGGACTGGCCTCGATGCGCTCGAGAAAGAAGCGCAGGATCGCCAGCGCGGTCTCGACCTTGAGGTTGAAGGTCCGGTCGACGAAGCGGAACTGCCGCGCGCCGCGCTCGTGCAGCCGCGCCAGATGGCGCAGCAGCGGCGCCAGCGGAAACGGCCACGCGGTCCGGTCGAGCGCGCTCAGGCAGAACTCGCACTTGAACGGACAGCCGCGCGAGGCTTCGACATAGACGTTGCGGCGGCGCGCGTCCTCCTCGGTGAACTCGTCGCTCGGCAGGGCCAGCTGCGCCAGCGGCGGCTGCGCGCCGGCGTGCACCCTGGTCGACGGCGGCGCCCCGCGCAGGATCCGCCCGGCCAGCTCGGCAAAGGTGAGTTCACCCCAGCCGGTGACCACGTAGTCGGCCAGCGCGCAGATCGGCTGCGCCTCGAGCTCGTGACTGACCTCCGGTCCGCCGAGCACGACGGCCACCTGCGGCGCCACGGTCTTCAGCAGCGCGACGATGCGCGTCGTCTGCTCGACGTTCCAGATGTAGACGCCGAAGCCGACCAGTCGCGGCCGGCGCGCCAGCAGCCGCTCGACCACCTCCTCGGCGCGGGCGCCGATGACGAACTCGACGACCTCGGCTTGGTCACGCAGCTCACCGAGATTGGCGCGCAGCGAGCGCAGGCCGAGCGAGGCGTGCGCGTAGCGCGCGTTCAGCGTGGCCAGCACGATCGCCGGCATGCGGACCGCGCGCCGCGGGACTCAGGCGCTGTGCCGGCGGTTCACTTCGCCGCGGCCAGCAGTCCGTCGTCTGCCAGCGCGTCCAGGATCACGTCGACGAACGCGCGCGTCTCGCGCTCGACGTTGCCCGGGTCGGTGGTGCGGGTGCGGGCGACCCACTCGACGCGATCGGTGTCGGCGCGCACCAGCGCCGTCTGCGCGATGTAGACGGGGTAGGTGCGGACCTGCGTGTATGCCGGCCACGACATGCCCCAGTAGGCGCCGTACCAGCCGCGGTAGCCAGCGAAGCCCGGATAGGCCCACGGCTCGGTGGTCACGGTCTGCTCGACACCGACGCCGATCACCGCGGTCGACAGCAGGTAGCGCGCCGAGGCCGAGCGCGCCGCCTGCAGCAACCGCTCCGACCCCTGGCCGTCGAGCGAACCCGGCACCTGCTCGTAGCTGCGGACCGCCCTGATGCCGCGCGCCGCCAGCTTGGCGACCATGTCGTCCTCGTAGATCCGGCGCACCGTCTCGTCGCGTGCCACGCCGACGACCAGCAGCGGTCCTTCGATGCGCTGTCCGGCCGCCTCGGGCCGCGTCCAGGTGCCGTCGACCGTGGTCGCGGCGCACGCGGTGAGCAGCAGGGCCAGCAGCAACGACCACCGCGAATGGCGTCTGAGCAGTGCAGCAGACATGTCCGACCTCAAGGGCATCCCGGTGCCCGGATGATACGTTTCGTCTCGGATCGCACTGGAGGTGACGGCGGGCGCGCAGCAGCCGCCCGCTTCTTAACCGCGACTTTCCGATGAAGCTGAGGTTCCTCGGTGCAGCCGGCGAAGTGACCGGCTCGTGCCTGCTGGTCGAGTCCGACGGCGTGCGCTTCCTGGTCGACTGCGGCATGTTCCAGGGCGGCCGCGACGCGGCAGCGAAGAACCGGCGTGCCTATGCGCGCGAGATCGGCCCGATCGACTTCGTGCTGCTCACGCACGCGCACATCGACCACTGCGGCCTGCTGCCGCGCTTTGCCTGGCCGCGCCACGGCAGCGGCCTGCCGTCGATCTACTGCACCAAGCCGACCGCCGACCTGGTGCCGGTGATGCTGGCCGACAGCGCCTTCGTCCAGTCGCGCAGCGCCGCGCGCGGCAGACGCGGCCGCGCCTCGGCCACCGAGACGCCGCTTTACACCGCCGACGACGTGCGGCGCCTGGCCACGCGGCTGCACGCCGTGCCCTACGGGGTCGAGTTCCGGCCGCACCCGCAGGTGGCGGTGCGCCTGCACAACGCCGGCCACATCGTCGGCGCCGCGTCGGCCGAGGTCCGCCTCGCCGACGGCGGCCGGCGCCGCACGCTGGTCGCCTCGGGCGACCTCGGCGAGGACTCGGCGCTGCTGGTGCGCGACCGCGACCCGCCGCCGGCAGCCGACGTCCTGGTCGTCGAGTCGACCTACGGCGACCGCAATCACCGCTCGCTGCAGGACACCGAGACCGAGCTGGTCGAGGTGCTGCACGAGGTGCTGGTCGAGCGGCGCGGCAACGTGATCGTGCCGGCGTTCGCGCTCGGCCGGACGCAGGAATTCATCGTGCTGCTGTACCGACTGGCCAAGGCCGGCCGCATCCGCGTGCCGCTGGTGTTCGTCGATTCGCCGCTGGCGCAGCAGGCCGCGGAAGCGACCTTCGCCCACCTCGACGCGGTCGACGAGGAGGCGGCCGAGTTTCACCGCGCCGAGCGCGCGCGCAAGCTGCCGTTCACCCTGCGCTACACCGAGAGCGTCGAGGACTCGATGTTCCTGAATTCGATCCGCAGCGGCGCCGTGGTCATCGCCGCCAGCGGCATGTGCGATGCCGGCCGCGTCCGCCATCACCTGCGCCACAACCTGCCGCGCCGTGAATGCGCGGTCCTGTTCACCGGCTTCCAGGCGGCGGGCACGCTGGGCCGGCGCATCGTCGACGGCGCGCGCAGCGTGCCGCTGTTCGGCGACCAGGTCGCGGTCAACGCCAGCGTGCACACCCTCGGCGGCCTGTCGGCGCACGCCGGCCAGGACTCGCTGATGCAGTGGCTGCGCGCGGCGCCGCGCAAGCCGCGCAAGGTCCTGATCAACCACGGCGAGCCGCTGGCGGCGCACACCCTGAGCGCCCGGCTGGCCCGCGAGCTGAAGTGGTCGGCGACGATTGCCGAGCCGGAGACCGAATATGAGGCCTGACGGCGGCCGCCGGCCGACCGCAGCCCTTGTAAAGTAGGCGCGCCCGCATGCCTGCCGGCATGCCCCTCGCCGACGATCGCCGCCACCCCGTCGTGTCAGCCCCGAACGCATCCGCCGCCGGACCGGCGCCGAATCTGCAGGCCCGCCGGATCGGCATCGACACCTACCGCGAGAACGTCGTGTACCTGCGCCGCGACTGCCCGGTGGTGCGCGCCGAGGGCTTCCAGGCCCTTGCCAAAGTCGAGGTGACGGCCGGCGGCCGCACGATTCTCGCCGTGCTTAACGTGGTCGACGACCAGCGGCTGCTCGGCGAGTGCGAGCTGGGGCTGTCCGAGGAGACCTGGACCCAGCTGGCGGTGGCCGACGGCGCGCCGCTGACGGTGCGCCACGCCGAGCCGCCGCCGTCGATGTGGGCGCTGAAGCGCAAGATCGGCGGCGAGCGCCTGGCGGCCGAGGAGTTCGCGGCGATCGTGCGCGACATCGCCGCGCACCGCTACTCGAAGATCGAGCTGGCCGCGTTCGTGGTCGCCACCGACCAGTTCGCGCTGGACCGCGACGAGGTGCTGTACCTGACGCAGGCGATGGTCGACGTCGGCCAGCGCCTTGCCTGGCCGCAGCAGCATCCGGTGGTCGACAAGCACTGCATCGGCGGCATCCCCGGAAACCGCACCTCGATGCTGATCGTGCCGATCGTCGCCGCGCACGGGATGCTGATCCCGAAGACCTCCAGCCGCGCCATCACCTCGCCGGCCGGCACCGCCGACACCATGGATGTCCTGGCCGAGGTCGAGCTGCCGTTCGAGCGGCTGCGCGAGATCGTCCGCGAGCACCACGGCTGCCTCGCCTGGGGCGGCCGGGCCGCCCTGTCGCCGGCCGACGACGTGCTGATCTCGGTCGAGCGGCCGCTGTCGATCGACGCGCCGGGCCAGCTGGTCGCCTCGATCCTGAGCAAGAAGATCGCCGCCGGCTCCACCCACCTGGTGCTCGACATCCCGCTCGGGCCGACCGCCAAGGTGCGCTCGATGGTGCAGGCGCAGCGGCTGAAGAAGCTGTTCGAGTACGTCGCCCGCCACGTCGGCATGACCCTCGACGTGGTGATCACCGACGGCCGGCAGCCGGTCGGCCGCGGCATCGGCCCGCGGCTGGAGGCGCGCGACGTGATGCAGGTGCTGCACGGCGAAGCCGACGCGCCGGCCGACCTGCGCAACAAGGCGCTGCGCCTGGCCGGCCGCGTGCTCGAGTTCGATCCCGACCTGCGCGGCGGCGACGGCTTCGCGCTGGCGCGCGACATCCTCGACTCCGGCCGCGCGCGGCTGACGATGGCGGCGATCATCGCCGCCCAGGGCGCCCGCGAATTCGACTGGCGCAACCCGCCGCTGGCGGCGATGACGCACGAGGTGACCGCCGGTGAAGCCGGCGTGGTCACGGCGATCGACTGCGAGCGACTGTCGCGCATCGCGCGGCTGGCGGGTGCGCCGAACGCGGCGGGCGCCGGCGTCGACCTGTTGCGCAAGATCGGCGATCCGGTAGCCTGCGGCGAGCCGCTGTACCGGATCTACGCCGACACCATGGCCGAACTGCAGTTCGCCCGCGAGGTCGCCACCCGGGCCAGCGGCTTTCGGGTCGGCCAGGAGCCGGAGGCCGAAGCAGCGAGCGAATTCGCGCCGGAGTTCTGATGATCCTGTGCTTTGACGACGAGGTCGGATTTGCCCGCGCGCTGGGGCTCGCTTCCGGGCTGCCGGTGCAGCGCATCGCCCGCCACCGCTTTCCCGACGGCGAGCTGAAGCTGACCCTGCCGCCGAAGCTCGGCGCCGAGGTCCGCATCCTGCGCTCGCTGCACGCCCCCAACGAGAAGCTGGTCGAACTGATCCTCGCCGCCCGGGCGGCGCGGCAGCTGGGTGCACACGATGTCACCTTGATCGCGCCCTACCTCGCCTACATGCGGCAGGACAGCGCCTTCGTGCCGGGCGAGGTGGTCAGCCAGAAAGTGATCGGCCGCCTGCTGGCCGACCTGTTCGATGCCGTGGTCACGGTCGACCCGCACCTGCACCGCGTGGCCACGCTCACCGAGGCGGTGCCGCTGGCGCGCGCAGTGGCGCTGTCGGCGGCGCCGCTGATCGGACACTTCGTCGCCATGCGCGGCCGCCAGCCGATGCTGGTCGGCCCGGACGCGGAGTCGGCCCAGTGGGTGCACGTGGCGGCCACCTTCAACGGCCTGCCGTGGACCGTGTGCCGCAAGACCCGGCACGGCGACAGCGACGTCGACGTCGAACTGCCGGCCGAGCCGGTCAAGGGGCGCGAGATCGTGCTGGTCGACGACGTGGCCAGCAGCGGCCACACGCTGGCCGCTGCCGCCCGCGCCCTGCTCGCTGCCGGCGCCGCCCGTGTCGACGCGGTGGTCACCCACGCGGTGCTGGCGGCCGATGCCGGGGCAACGCTGAAGGCGGCCGGCATCGGCGAGTTCTGGAGCACCGACACGGTGCCGCACGAGAGCAATGCGCTGTCGGTGGTGCCGCTGATCGCCGATGCCCTGCGGCCGGCCTGAAGCGGCCGGGCAACGAAAAAAAGGCCCGCAGCGCGGGCCTTTTTCTCTGGCGCAGGCGCCGACTACTTGAGGTACTTGTTGACCATCTTGGTCAGCTCGAACATGTCGGCCTTGGCCTTGCCGAACAGTTCCTTCAGCTTCTCGTCGGCGTTGATCATGCGCCTGTTGACGGCGTCCTGCAGCTTGTTCTTCTTGATGTACGCCCAGATGTCGCTCGTCACCTGGGTGCGCGGCCGCGCGGTGGAGCCGATGATCGCGGCGAGCGGGCCCGACGGGGTCTTCGGCGCCATGAACGCCGGATTCGGCTTGCGCGCTGCCTTCTTCTTGGCGACCTTCTTGACGGCGGCCTTCTTCGCCGCCTTCTTCACGGTCTTCTTGGCGGCTGCCTTCTTCACCGCCTTCTTGGCGACCGCCTTCTTCACGGTCTTCTTGGCCGCCGCTTTCTTCACCGCCTTCTTCGCCTTCTTGGTTGCCATCAAGATCTCCTGTAGGGGTTAGCGAACCACAGCGACAGCGTTCTCGACTGGTCCTGCCTCAAGAGCGCTCTCGTTGCGTGACGCGGAAGCTAAAGCGATTTCCCTCTGAGCGCAAGCGTTTTCAGAGGGGAAAGTGCGCTTTCTCAACGCCGACACAACGACTTTCAGAGGGAAAACCGCCGCCGCGACGGTGGCGACGTTCCGCTGCCGCGATCCTGGCCCTACAAGATGTAGTTTTCACAACGGCTACCCGGTCGATATCTTGTGCCAGTTGTGGCGGCCCGGATCGCGGTCGTCGACGCTCGGCGCCGCCGAGGCGTGACGCTCGAGCTCGGCCACCATGCGTGCGATCCGGTCGGCAAGCGCCTCGGTGCTGACCTGCTCGCGCAGCCGCTCGACCAGCAGCGGGAAGGCGAACGGCGTCGGCTGCTGCAGGTGGCGATAGGTGATCCGCATCGCCCGCATCCGCGCCAGCGCCGAGCGCAGCCGGCCCAGGTCCAGTTCCTGCTCGAGCACCTCGCGCTCGGCCTGGGTCAGCAGCAGGTTGCCGGCGTCATGGCGGCGAAAGACCTCGTAGAAGAGCTGGCTCGAGGCCTGCAGCTGGCGGGTCGACTTCGGCTGGCCGGGGTAGCCCTGGAAGACGAGGCCGGAGACCCGCGCGATCTCGCGGAACCGCCGCTGCGCCAGTTCGCCGGCGTTCAGGCTCGCCAGCACGTCGTCGAGCAGGCCGGCCTCGCGCAGCAGGCCGTCCTCGCCGGCGGCGTCCGCCCACAGGCGGCGCCAGTCGATGTCCTCCGGCGCCAGCAGCTCGAAGCCGTAGTCGTTCACGGCGATCGAGAAGGTCGCCGGCTGCCGCTGGCCGACGCGATAGGCGAGCAGCGAGGCCAGGCCGAGATTGGCGTGGCGCCCGGCAAACGGGTAGACGAACAGGCTGCGCCCGTCGCCCTGTCGAAGCGACTCGACCAGCAGGCCGTCGCGGGCCGGCAGTGCCGACCAGCGCGCCTGCAGCTCGAGCAGCGGCCGCGTCAGCTTCAGCTCCGGGGTGTCGAAGCGGCCGGCGGCCGCCTGCTCCAGCTGCGCCAGCACCGCCTCGGCCAGCTCGCTCGACAGCGGCATCTTGGTGCCGGCCCAGCGCGGCACCGTGCCGCGCCGGCCGCTGGCCGGCCGCACGAAGGCGGTCATCTCGTGCACGCGGACCAGTTCGAGGCGCCGGCCGGCGAAGGTAAAGACGTCGCCCCTGCGCAGCCGGGCGATGAAGCTCTCCTCGATGTGACCGAGCCTGCCGCCGTTGCCGTAGCGCACCAGCATCGAGGCATCGGCGACGATCGTGCCGACCGACATCCGGTGCCGCCTCGCCACCTGTGCATCGGGCACGCGGTAGACGCCGTCGGCCGCGGGCGCGATACGCCGGTACTCCGGATAGGCCTGCAGCGACTCGCCGCCGCGACCGGCGAAGTCGAGCACCCACTGCCACTCCGGCTCGGTCAGTCCGGCGAAGCTGGCGGTGTCGCGGACCTCGGCCAGCAGTTCGTCGGGCACGAAGCCGGTGCCGAGCGCCACGGTCACCACGTGCTGCACCAGGACGTCGAGCGGCTTGACCGGCGCAGTTCGCGCCTCGACGCGACCGCCGGCGGCCGCCTGGCGGGCAGCGCAGCCCTCGATCAGCTCGAGCGCATTGGTCGGCACCAGGGTCGCCCGCGACACCCGCCCGGGCGCGTGGCCGCTGCGGCCGGCGCGCTGCAGCAGGCGGGCCACGCCCTTGGCGCTGCCGATCTGCAGCACGCGCTCCACCGGCAGGAAGTCGACGCCGAGGTCGAGGCTGCTGGTGGCGACCACCGCCTTCAGGCGGCCGCGCTTCAGGCCCGCTTCGACCCAGTCGCGCACCTCGCGATCGAGTGAACCGTGGTGCAGGGCGATCAGGCCTGCCCACTGCGGCCGCGCCTGCAGGATTGCCTGGTACCAGATCTCGGCCTGCGAGCGGGTGTTGGTGAACACCAGCGTCGTTGCCGCCTCGCCGATCTCGCGCAGCACCGGCTCGAGCATGCGGATGCCGAGGTGGCCGCCCCAGGGAAAGCGGCCGGGATCGTCGGGCAGCAGCGTGTCTATCACCAGCTTCTTGTCGGTCCGCCCCTGCACCAGCACGCCGTCGGCGCGATTGAGCAGCGCCTGCATCGCCTCGTCGAGGTTGCCGAGCGTTGCGCTCAAGCCCCACACGGCCAGTTCCGGCGCCAGGCGGCGCAGCCGGGCGAGCGCCAGCTGCACCTGCACGCCGCGCTTGCTGCCCAGCAGTTCGTGCCACTCGTCGACTACCGTCAGCGTCAGTTGCGCCAGCAGCTGACGGCTGTCGGCGCGGGCCAGCAGCAGCGACAGGCTCTCCGGCGTAGTGACCAGCACCTCCGGCAGCTGCCGGCCCTGGCGCGCCCGCTCGGCCGCCGCCGTGTCGCCGGTGCGCGCGCCGACCCGCCACGGCAGACCGAGATCCGCCAGCGGCGCCTCGAGCGCGCGGGCGGTGTCGGCCGCCAGCGCGCGCATCGGCGTGATCCACAGCAGCCGCAGGCCACCGCCGGCGACCTCGCCGGCGAGCGCCCGCTGCAGCAGGCCGAAGTACACCGCGTAGGTCTTGCCGGCACCGGTGGTCGCATGCAGCAAACCGCAACGGCCGGCCTCGACGTGTGCCCAGACTTCGCGCTGGAAGGCGAACGGCTGGATGCCCTGCGCGGCGAACCAGCTCTCGGCGCTCGGCAGCGCAAGCTGGCTGGCAGCGGTCGGCCGCCTGCGCGCCTGGTCGCCTGCTGCGCCATCGGCCCCCGTCGGATCGGTCGTCCGGGCCTGCTCGCGCGCCTGCCGCAGGCGCCGCGCCCGCAGCTGGGTGCCGACATTCGGACCGGGAGGCAGTCGACGCAAGGTGGGAACCGGCGGCAGCGAGCGGACGATCGCCGATGTTAGCGATCGCCGAGGGGGACACTGACCTGAGTCACAACCGAGGCAGCCTGGCGGCGTACGTTGAACCAGCGAGCAGGGGTTGCAGCGGCAACGGAGGCAGCAATGGCAATCACCATCAGCGTGATCAAAGCAGACATCGGCTCGATCGGCGGGCACATCTGTCCGTCGGAGAGGCTGCTCGACGCGGTGCGCGCGCACGTGGCCGGCAAGGGCGCGAAGCTGCTGATCGACCACCGCATCAGCTACACCGGCGACGACGTCGCCATCCTGATGACCCACCGGCGAGGCACCGGCGACGCCGAGGTCCACCGGCTCGCCTGGGATGCGTTCCTCGCCGGCACTGCCGTGGCCAAGCAGCAGGGCCTGTACGGCGCCGGCCAGGACCTGCTGAAGGACGCCTTTTCCGGCAACGTGCGCGGCATGGGCCCGGCGGTGGCCGAGATGGAATTCGACGAGCGGCCGAACGAGCCGTTCCTGTTCTTCGCCGCCGACAAGACCGATCCGGGCGCGTTCAACCTGCCGCTGTACCTGGCCTTCGCCGACCCGATGAACACGCCGGGGCTGATGCTGGCCCCGGCGATGGCCAAGGGGTTCCGCTTCGCGGTCATGGACGTCAACCACACCCAGGGTGACCGGCTGATCGAGCTCGACGCGCCGGAAGGCCTGTACGAGATCGCTGCGCTGCTGCGCGACACGGAGCGGTACGTGGTCGAGTCGATCCGCTCGCGCGCCGCCGGCGAGATCGCCGCCGTCGCGTCGACCTCGCGGCTGCACAACATCGCCGGCAAGTACACCGGCAAGGACGACCCGGTGCTGCTGGTGCGCGTGCAGTCGAGCTTCCCGGCGACCGGCGAGGTGCTGGCGCCGTACGCGCTCGGCGCCTATGTGGCCGGCGGCATGCGCGGCTCGCACAACATGCCGCTGATGCCGGTGGCGCAGGACTCGGGCATCAGCTATTTCGACGGCCCGCCGGTGGTCAGCTGCGCCGCGTTCGCGATGCACGAGGGCCGCCTGACCGAACCGGTCGACGCCTTCGCCCATCCGTTCTGGAACCGGGTACGCGACCAGGTGGCGGCAAAGGCGATCGAGATGCGGCGCCAGGGCTTCTTCGGCGCTGCCATGCTGCCGATGAGCGAGCTCGAATACACCGGCATCATGGAGAAGCTGAAGATGCTCGACGGCCGCTTCCGCGTGCGGGTCGAGAAGGCGGGCAAGGTCGCCGAGACCGTCTGAGGCCGGTCGCGCGGCAGGAAAAAAAGACGCCGCCCGCGGGCGGCGTCCGTGTCCGGGGGGACAGTAACTACTGGACGCCCAGCGTCTTCATCGCCTTGGCCAGCGTGTCGACCGACTCCTGGTGCTTGCCGGCCTTGTGCAGCGCTTCGCCGTCGGCGCGCTGCTTCTTCACTTCGGCCATCTGCTCGGGCGTCAGCTTCGGGTTCTTGGCCAGCGCCTCGTCGATCTTCTTCATGTCGGCCGGGCAGTGAAAGGCCCATGCACTGCCGGCGAAGGCCAGCGCGGCAACTGCGGTCAGAAACTGCTTCATCGGCTTGTCTCCTTTTCGGGGTGGAAAACACCGCTAACGCGCGGCGGGCGGAGTCTATTCCCGGTTCGCACGGCCGCATGACTGACTTACGGGATTTCCCCTATGCAGCAAGGGGTCGGCCCCGCAGCGCAGGCTGCCGCGGCCCGGCAGCGCTTCGAACGCAACCGGCGCGCCGGCAAGCGGATGCCGCCGCCGATGCCCGGTCCCGGCCGCCCCCTGCGCCGCGCCGCTGGTTAGTAATCGCGGCCGCGCGCCAGCACGACGGTCGCCGCGCGCACGACGAAGTAGGCCAGCCAGTCGCGGGCCCGGGCGAGCCAGCCGCGGCTGGCGTAGTCGGCCAGCGCCAGCCGCTGCGAGCTCTGCTCGATGGCCTCGTCCAGCACGGCGCCGAGCTGGCGGGCGAAGCCGGCATCGTGCACCACCACGTTGGCCTCGCGCGCCAGCAGCAGCGAATAGGGGTCGATGTTCGACGAACCGACCGTCGCCCAGCGCCCGTCGGCCACCGCCACCTTGGCATGCAGGTAGCTGGCGACGTACTCGTGGATCTCGATTCCGCCGGCCAGCAGCTGCCCGTACAGCGCGCGCTGCGCGTGAAACTGCAGCGCGTACTCTGGCTGGCCCTGCAGCAGCAGCTGAACGCGCACGCCGCGCCCGGCGGTCGCCAGCAACGCGGCACGGAAGCGGCGCCCGGGCAGGAAGTAGGCATTGGCGATCACTACCCGCTCGCGCGCCGACTCCAGGGCCTGAAGGTAGGCGCGCTCGATCGCCCGCCGGTTGCGCAGGTTGTCGCGCAGCAGCAGCGATGCCGGCACGCCGCCGGCGACCGCCGGCGGCCGCGGCGGCGAGATCGGCGGCAGCGGCGCGGCGCGGCGGCGCAGCCCGACGAAGGCGAGCCGCCGCCACAGCTGCCGCACCGCGACGGTCATCGCGCCGACGATCGGCCCCTCGCAGGCCACTGCAAAGTCAAACCGCGGGCCGAGGCGGCCGCGCACGTGCCCCGGCACGTTGTGGTCGTCGATGATGTTGATCCCGCCGACGTAGGCGAGCCGCTCGTCGAAGATGGCGAACTTGCGGTGCAGCCGGCGCAGCAGCGTGCGCTCGAGCCGCCACCAGCGCTCGGGCCGGTAGATGCGCATCTGCACACCGTGCACGCCGAGCTCGCGGACCAGGCGGCGCGCGTGCTCGCCGCCGCCGAAGCCGTCGACCAGCAGCCGCACCTCGACGCCGCGGCTGCCGGCAGCGGCAAGCGCATCGGCGACGCGGTGACCGATGTTGTCGTCGGCGAAGATGTAGGTCTCGATCTCGATCAGGCGCTGCGCCTGCTCGATCGCTGCCAGCAGCTCCGGGAAGTACTGCTCGCCGTTGATCAGCAGGCGGATGCGGTTGCCGCCGTAGATCACCGTCGGCGCCGCCAGCCGCAGGCTGCGGCCGGCCGCGGTCGCTGACGGCAGCTCGCTCATCGCCGCCCGCCCGCTGACCCGATCCGGCGTCGGCGCACGATGCGAGCGCGGGAGCCCTTCACTTCAGTTCGAGGTCGGCAATGAGCGGCGCGTGGTCTGAACGGCGCGCCCAGGTCAGGCCCTTGGGCACTTCGACGCGGCGCACCGCGAAGCCGCGCACGTAGATACGGTCGAGCGTCAGCCACGGCGCGAAGCTCGGGAAGGTGCGCGACACCGGCTGCGCGGTTTCCCGCCCGCCACGCCACGGCAGCACGCGATCGAGCACCGACCGGCTGCCGTTCGGCGGCGCGTCGGCGACGCTGACCTCGTCGATGACGAGCCGCTCGCGCAGCAGCGCGTCGACCCGCCGCTGCCAGTCGTTGAAGTCGCCGGCGATGATCAGCGGCGCCTCGGCCGGGATCTCCTGCTCGACGAATTCGGCCAGCAGCGCCGCCTGGCGCAGCCGGCTGCGCTTGATCAGCCCGAAGTGCACGCAGATCAGGTGCACGTCGCGCACCCGGCGTGCGCGCAGCGGCTGCACCCGGGACACCGCGTGCAGCATGCCCCGCTTCTCCAGCGCGTGGTCGGAGATGTCGTGGTTCCTGTAATGGCCGATGGCGTGGCGCGACAGGATCGCGTTGCCGTGATGACCATGCGGATAGACCGCGTTCATGCCGTAGGCGAGATGCTCGTAGCCGCCGGTGGCGAGGAAGTCGAGCTGCCGCACCGCCGGATAGTTGGAGTGGTGCCGCAGCATCTCGTTGCGGTCCTGCACCTCCTGCAGGAAGACGATGTCGGCGTCGATGCTGTTCAGCGCCAGCTTGACGTCGTGGATGCGCGGCACGCGGCGGATCCCGGTGACGCCCTTGTGGATGTTGTAGGTCGCGACTCGCAGCTTCATCTTCAGTCAGCGGCCGCGTCGGGCGCAGGCAGCTCGAAATAACGGTCCAGCAGGCCGGCCTCGTCGAAGTGGCGCCGGCCGACGAAGGCGGTCGCATGCCGCCCCCACTGCCGCATCTGCCCGGCGCTCGCAATGCCCATCGGCCAGAACAGCCAGCGCTCGGCGCGCTCGGTGCCGGGCACGAAACCGGCCGCATCGTACGCGCTGCGCGTGCCGCCGGCAGGCCAGCGCAGGGTGAGCAGGCCGCGCTCGTCGAGCAGCAGGTAGCGGCCGTCGGCAGGCGCAGCTATCGGCTCGGTCGACACCCGCTGCAGGTAGTGCGTGCGCGAGGCGACCCGCAGGACGATCCGCCCGGCCGGCGCAACCCGTGGCGCGACCTGCGGGGCCAGCAGCCCCTCGTCGAGGGTATCGGGCGCCGGGCGCACGGCCAGGCGCTGGCCAGGGAAGAACAGGTGATAGCAGCCGCAGGCGTGGATCGAGTCGTACGCCAGCGGCGCGCCGTCCTCGTCGAGCGTCACCCGCCAGATCAGCCCGTCCAGCCGGCCGGCGAGGATGTCGAGCGCATGCTCGGCCGGCCGTGCCGGGAACCAGAACGTGTAGACGAGCTGCAGCCGCACACGGCCGGCGAAGTGGGTGTAGGCCGCGCGCACGTAGGCGGCCGGCTCGCCCGTGTCGACGGCGATCGTCGGCGCCTCGCCGCCGGCCCAGTGCAGGGTGCCGATGCGGTCGTCCTCGGCGACCGTGTCGACCTGCAGCGTCGGCGCGTGGCGAAGCGCCCATTCGGCGAGCTGCGAGCGCGCCGGCGCCGGCAATGCCAGCGCCGCCGAGCGCGGCGGCGGCACCAGTTCAGGCGGCCGCACCGCCGGCGCATAGCGCCGCAGCACGCCCTCGTGATGCAGCCGCTCCGCCGGCATGGCGAACAGCTCGCGCGTGCGCTGCTGCCAGTCGCGGATGCCGGCGGCGAAGGCAAGGCGGGTCAGCGGATACAGGCCAAGGACGCGCAGCGTCGTGCTGTAGTCGTCGGGCACCTGCGCCGCGGCGCGCAGCTGCACGAACTCGCGCCCGTCGGCGACCGCCAGCGCGTAGCGGCAGGCATCGACAGTCGCGGCCAGTTCCGCCTGCCCGACGTTGGCAAGCTCCGCCGCTCGCGCCTGCCGGTCGAGCTGCGCCATCAGCTCGCTCCAGGCGGCGAAGCCGGCGCCGCGCAGCTCGGCCGCCGCGGTGCCCAGGCTGGCGGTGAAGCGATCGACCCGCAGGTAGGGAAAGCCGGGCACCCGCGGCGCGCCGGCATCGCGCCGGCCGGCGGCGTCGACCTGCTCGTCGACCCGCCGCAGCAGCCGCGCGCAGTTGCCGACGTCGTCGCTTCGCTGCAGGTGAACGCTGATCGGCGCCCGCGCGTAGGGATCGACCGCGCAGCCGCCGGCGAGCAGGCCGGCCATCAGGACGGCGACGGTCCTCATCGTGCGGCCTGCGGGGCGGTGTCGCCGGCGGCGCGGCGCTGTATTTCAGCCGCCATGGCGCGAAACTGCTCGGCCACCGTGTGACGGACCGCCATCGTGCCAAGCACCGGCCACATCGCCTGCGCCGGCTCGAAGCGGGCGCGGTAGACCAGACGCGTACGCCGCGCGCCCATTGCGGCGAGCACATAGCTGCCCTCGAACTCGCGCAGCGTGCTGCGCTCGGCACTGATGCCCGAGGGCAGCACCGAGCGGGCCAGCACGCGCTCCGGCGCCTCGTGCGTGACGTCCAGCCACACCCGCACCGGCTGCGTGAACCACAGGAAGCGGAACTCACCGGCCTGCTCGACCAGCAGCCGCTCGCTGCCGCCGCCGGCCATCCGCGCCAGGACCTGTGCGCGGCGGATCCCGGGCACGAACTGCGGCAGGCGCTCGTAGTCGGTCACCGTCAGCCAGGCGGTGCGCTGGTTCGCCTCGAGCTCGACCTCGGCGTGGACGACGAACGCAGCGCCGTCTCTGCGGACGTCGACCTCAGGCTGGGCGGCCGTCGCCGCCGAGGCGAGCAGCGCGAAAAGCCAGCAGGCGAATCGCCTGCGCGTTGGTCCACGAGAAGCACACATCTGCGGCGTCACGCCAGTTCAGCCACTGCCAGCGCCGATGTTCGCGCGGCGCCAGCCGCGGCGCAAACCGCGCCTCGACACGCAGGCCGAACAGGTGCTCGACATTGTGCGTCACGCCCGGTGCATAGCGACGGCGCCACTGCGGATAGATCGAGTAGCGGTTGAGGTACCGCCAGTCGTCGAAGTCGGCGGCCGGCCGCGCCAGGCCGGTTTCCTCGCGCACCTCGCGGGCGCAGGTGACGCCGAGCGGCTCGTCGGCCGCGGCCCGGCTGCCGGTGACCGACTGCCAGAAGCCGGGGAAGTCGGCGCGCTCGAGCAGCAGCACGTCGAGCGCCGCCGTGTGAATGACGACCAGCACCGACTCCGGCAGCTTGAAGCGGCTCATCGGCGCTGCTTCAGTCGCCGACATACAGCGCCAGCAGTTCGTCGACCGCGTCCTCGCCGGCGTAGCGGTGCAGCAGTTCGAGCCCGCCGGCCGGCAGCCGGTCGTCCGGCCAGTCGTCCGCCAGCAGGCGCGGCAGCACCGAATCGAGCGTGCGGAAGCCGCTGCGGCGCACGATCGCCCGCTCGATGCGCTCCCAGAACGCCGCGCCGCTCGCGCGCAGCTCGGCGCGGGCCGCTCCGTCCCCGGCCTGCGCACGCCGCTGCGCCTCGCGCAGCCGGCTGCGCGGCGGCTGCGACGCGTCGACCAAGCGCCGCTCGGCCGCCTCGATGCCCGCTGGCGACAGCTCGGTGCGGCGCAGGGCCTTGAGCGCGTAGTACTGCGCGAGGCTCTCGCGCGCCCACAGCGGCACGCGATCGGGCATCGACTGCAGCAGCTGCTCGCACAGCATCCAGCCCAGCGCTGCCTCGCCGTGCCGCATCGGCCGGTCGGCTCCTGCCGTCGACAGCAGCAGCGTGCGATAGCCGGCGATGCCGACCGGCATCTCCTCGGCCGTCGATCCGGCGAGCCAGACCACCGTGCTGCGCAGCGGCGCCAGCCGCCCGGCGCCGGCGGTGCGCGTCAGGTACCGCAGGGCGTGGCCGTGCGCGGCGATCAGTCCGCGCCACTCGCGGCCGACCGCGTCCAGGTGCAGCGTGTCGAAACCGCCTTCACGCACCGACGAGCCGGGCAGGCGGCCGATCACGTAGAACGCCGGCGCCTGCTCGGCAGCTGGAACGACGCGGCGCTGGCTGCCGCCCACCGGCACCGATCCGTGCACCGGCCCGCGGCCGACGAATTCGATCTGGCCATCGTGGCCGGCATCGCCGACCGGCCGCAGCAGCGAAGACGCCTCGCTGAACAGCCAGAAGCGGGCCCTGTCGTCGAAGAAGCTCTCGCGGGCGCGCAGGTCGATGCCTGCCGCGGGCGCCGCGGTCATCACCACCGTCCAGGCCAGGCGGACGCAGCTCCAGCCCTGCACGCGCCAGGCGCTGGCCGAGTCGGGCGCCAGCGGCACGCCGTCGCAGCGAATGTCGGCCACCTGCGGCGTCACGCCGGCCGCCATGCCGCGCACCTGCACGCTGAAGTCCTGCGCCCGCCGCGCCGCCGGCAGCTCGACCACCACCCTGGCGGCGAGCGGCTCGGCCGGGTCGAGGGCGACCCGGTACAGCCAGGTTTCGGCCTGCGCCGCCCCGCAGGCCGCGGCCAGCAGCGCGGCCGCGCGGATCACGCCGCCTTCGGTTCCGCCGCCGGCTGCGTGCCGCGCACGCGGATGTGCAGCTCGCGCAGCTGCCTCTCGTCGACGCTCGACGGCGCCTGCGTCAACAGGCACTGTGCACGCTGCGTCTTCGGAAACGCGATCACGTCGCGGATCGACTCGGCGCCGGCCATCATCGTCACGATGCGGTCCAGGCCGAAGGCGATGCCGCCATGCGGCGGCGCCCCGTACTGCAGCGCGTCGAGCAGGAAGCCGAACTTGGCGCGCGCCTCCTCGGGGCCGATCTTCAGCGCCCGGAAGACCTTGCTCTGCACGTCCTCGCGGTAGATCCGCACCGAGCCGCCGCCGATCTCCCAGCCGTTCAGCGCCATGTCATAGGCCTTGGCCAGGCACTTCGACGGGTCGGTCTCGAGGTACTCGATGTGCTCGTCCTTCGGGCTGGTAAAAGGATGGTGGGCGGCGACGTAGCGGTTCTCCTGCTCGTCGTACTCGAACATCGGGAAGTCGACCACCCACAGGGGCTGCCAGCCGGGCTCGAACAGGCCGTGCGCGCGGCCGAACTCGCTGTGGCCGATCTTCAGCCGCAGCGCGCCCATGCTGTCGGCGACGACCTTGGCGCGGTCGGCGCCGAAGAAGATGACGTCGCCGTCTTCCGCGCCGGTGCGCTTCAGGATCTCGTCCAGCGCCGCGTCGTGCAGGTTCTTGACGATCGGGCTCTGCAGGCCGTCGCGCCCCTTCGCCCGGTCGTTGACCTTGATGTAGGCGAGCCCCTTGGCGCCGTAGATCTTGACGAACTCGGTCATCGCGTCGATCTCCGAGCGCGGCATCTCGCCGCCGCGCGGCACGCGCAGCGCGGCAACGCGGCCGTCGGCGAGCGACGCCGCCGAGCTGAAGACCTTGAAGCCGACGTCGCGCACGGCGTCGGTGAGTTCGGTCAATTCGAGCCGCACCCGCAGGTCCGGCTTGTCGGAGCCGTAGCGCGCCGTCGCCTCGCCGTACGGCATCACCGGGAACGGGTCCGGCAGCTCGACCTCGAGCACTTCCCTGAACACCGTGCGGATCATCTCCTCCATGACCGAGCGGATCTCCTGCTCGGTCAGGAAACTGGTCTCGACGTCGATCTGCGTGAACTCCGGCTGGCGGTCGGCGCGCAGGTCCTCGTCGCGGAAGCACTTGACGATCTGGTAGTAGCGGTCGTAGCCGGCGATCATCAGCAGCTGCTTGAACAGCTGCGGCGACTGCGGCAGCGCGTAGAACTGCCCGGCGTGCACCCGCGACGGCACCAGGTAGTCGCGCGCTCCCTCCGGTGTGCTCCTGGTGAGCATCGGCGTCTCGACGTCGATGAAGCCGTGCGCATCGAAGAACCGCCGCACCGCCATCGTCACCCGGTAGCGCAGCCGCAGGTTGTTCTGCATCGGCGCGCGGCGCAGGTCGAGCACCCGGTGGGTCAGGCGCGTCGCCTCCGACAGGTCCTCGTCGTCGAGCTGGAACGGCACCGCCACCGACGGATTGAGTATCGCCAGCTCGGTGCACAGCACCTCGACCTGGCCGGACACCAGGCTGGCGTTGGCGGTGCCGGCAGGCCGGCTGCGCACCTGTCCGACCACCTTGACGCAGAACTCGTTGCGGACCTTCTCCGCGCTGGCGAACACCGCCGGCCGGTCGGGGTCGCAGACCACCTGCACCAGCCCCTCGCGGTCGCGCAGGTCGATGAAGATGACGCCGCCGTGGTCGCGCCGGCGGTGCACCCAGCCGAACAGCGTCACGCTCTGGCCGATGAACCTGCCGTCCACCAGGCCGCAGTACTCGGTACGCATGAAGACTCCAGTCGATTTGCGCGACGCGCCGAGGCGGCCGCGCGGGTTCTTGTTCCGGTCCGGAAGATCCGATCAGCTCGGCAGTCGATCGCCGCGAATCGACGGGCGACCGGGCGACGCTACCCGCCCGGCCGCGGGCGGTTTCGGTCGTGCTCTGGCACCGGCGTATACGGCCCCCGGCGGCCAGCGGCAATCGCACAGCGGGTCCGGGCAACGGGGGCAGCGAGGATCATCGGCGGGCCGTCGGTGACGAAGAGCGGATTCTATCGGTCGGGGACCTCGCCCGGTGTCTCGCTGGTCAGCGCGGCCGGCCTGTGCGGGCGGCGGTCCGCTCCCGAGGGCGTGACCACGCCGAGCGAAACGTGGAACTTGAACGCCTCGTCGACGCTGACGTCGACATCGCGCAGTTCGGCCGGATCGACCACGATCACGTAGCCGGAGGTCGGGTTGGGGGCGGTCGGCACGTAGACGGTGACTCGCTCCGCGCCCAGGTGGGGAACCAGCCGTTGTCCCGGCGAGCCGACCACGAAGGCCATCGTCCACTGGCCACGCTGCGGAAACTCGACCAGCACCACCTTGCGGAAGGCATTGCCCTTCTGCGACAGCATGGTGTCGGAGACCTGCTTCACGCTCGAGTAGATCGAGTTGACGATCGGGATCCGCGCGACCAGCTTCTCCCACCAGCGCACCAGCCGCTGGCCGAGGAAGTTCCGCGCCAGCAGGCCGGTGGCCAGGATCAGCAGCACCGAGGCGATCAGGCCGAACCCGGGCAGGTGCATGCCGAAGACGACCTCGGGCCGCCACGAGGCCGGCAGCAGCAGCAGCGTGCGATCCATCGTGGTCACCACGAAGTCGATGATCCACAGCGTCACCGCCAGCGGCAGCCAGATCAGCAGTCCGGTGATGAAGTACTTCTTCAGCATGGGTCGAGGCAGTCGCCGAGGCCGCCAGGCGAAGCACCGCCGGCGCGCCGTTCTCGCTCAGTGGCGCGCATCCGCTCGTCGGCCGATGGCAAGGTCGCCCGGCGCGGCTGACTAGGTACAGGACGCGCAGCCGCCGCTGCCGCAGGCCGGCGCAGCCGCGGCCGCGGCCGGCGCGGCGGCGGCCGCCGGCTCGGCAGCCGGCTTGGCATCGCTGGCTTCGGGCTTCGCCTCGGCAGGCTTGCCGCCGGCCTTGGCCGAGCCGTTCTTGAAGTCAGTCGCGTACCAGCCGCTGCCCTTCAGCTGGAAGCCGGCAGCGGTCAGCTGCTTGGACAACGACGGCGCTCCGCAGGCCGTGCAATCGGTCAGCGGCGCGTCGGAGACCTTCTGCAGGACATCCTTCTCGTGCCCGCATGACGAGCACCTGTACGAGTAGATCGGCATGGCGACCTCGTGGGATCCGGTAACTGACTGAATTGTAAGTGGAAAGAAACCGCGCCGGAGCGGACATGGGGGCGGGCGGCGATTTTCCAAGGACCGACGCAACGCGCCCGCCCTCGCCTGCCTGTCACCCGTGGGCCGAGCGGGACTTGGACAGCGACCCGGCGCTGCTGCAAACTGCCGCGCTCGGCATGCACAGGGGAACGGGAGGAGACGCCATGGCCACGCGAAGTCGCACGCCCTCGCAGGACGCCCGCGCCCGGGCGGCGTTGGCGGTCGAGAAGTCGATGCTGGCCAAGGTCAAGGTGGCCGTCAGCGACATCGATGGCGTGCTGCGCGGCAAGTACCTGCACCGGGACAAGTTCCTGTCGGCGCTCGACGGCGGCTTCGGCTTCTGCGACGTCGTCTTCGGCTGGGACATGATGGACGCCTGCTACGACAACACCCGGCTGACCGGCTGGCAGCACGGCTTCCCGGACGCCATGGTGCGGCTCGACCCGGCCACGATGCGCACCGTCCCGTGGGACGGCAACATCCCCTTCTTTCTCGGCGAGTTCGTCACCGCCGATGGCTCGCCCCACCCGGCCTGTCCCCGGCAGACCCTCAGGCGCGTGCTCAGGCGCGCCGAGAAGCTCGGCGTGCAGCCGATGTGCGGGCTGGAGTTCGAGTGGTTCAACTTCCGCGAGACGCCGGCCAGCTGGGCGGCCAAGAAGGGCGTCGATCCGACGCCGCTCACGCCCGGCATGTTCGGCTACTCGCTGCTGCGCGCCAACGAGAACCGCGACTATTTCAACGCGCTGCTCGACCAGCTGCTCGCCTTCGGCGTGCCGATCGAGGGCCTGCACACGGAGACGGGCCCAGGGGTGTACGAGGCAGCGATCCAGTTCTCCGCGGCGCTTGAGGCGGCCGATCGCGCGCTGCTGTTCAAGGCCGGCGCGAAGGAGATCGGCGCCCGCTTCGGCATCATCCCCAGCTTCATGGCCAAGTGGAGCCAGAGCTACCCGGGCTGCAGCGGCCACCTTCACCAGTCGCTGTCCGACGGCAGGAAGAACCTGTTCTTCGACCATGACGGCAAGAACCGCGGCCGGCACGGCATGTCGAAGCTGTTCGAGAGCTACCTCGCCGGGCAGATCGCGGTGGCGATGGAATTCGCGCCGATGTTCTGGCCGACGATCAACAGCTACAAGCGGCTGGTCGACGGCTTCTGGGCGCCGGTGAAGCCGACCTGGGGGGTCGACAACCGCACCGCGAGCTTCCGCGTCATTCCCGGCGGGCCGAAGAGCACGCGGCTGGAGACGCGCTGCCCGGGCGCCGACATCAACCCCTACCTCGCCACCGCGGCGCTGGTCGCCGCCGGCCTGCACGGCATCGAGAAGAACCTGAAGCTCACCGCGCCGCCGATCACCGGCACCAATGTCGGGGCCGAAAAGATCCCGCGCGCGCCGCGCTCGCTGGCCGCCACCACCGACATCTTCAGGCGCTCGAAGGTCGCCCGCGACTGGTTCGGCGACGACTTCGTCGAGCACTTCGCCGCCACCCGCGACTGGGAATGGCGGCAGTGGCAGGACGGCGTCACCGACTGGGAACTGAAGCGCTACTTCGAGATCGTCTGAGGCGGTCGGCATGGCGAAGGTCGCGATCATCGGCTGCGGTGCGATGGGCTCCGTGTACGCCGCGCTGATGGCCAGCGCCGGACACGAGATCCACGCAGTCACGCTGTGGCCCGACCACGCCGAGGCGATGGCCAGCCACGGCCTGCGGGTCGAGGGCGCCAGCGGCGATCGCACGGTGCGCCTGCACGCCGGCACGACGGCCGACGGCGTCGGCGTGTGCGACCTGGTGATCATCGCCACCAAGGCATTCGACGTCGAGGCGGCGGCGCGCTCGGCGCTGCCGCTGCTCGGCCCGGACACGGTGGTGCAGACGATCCAGAACGGCCTCGGATCGGCCGAGCGCGTGGCTTCGATCGTCGGCGCCGGACGGCTGGCGGTCGGCGTGGTCGGCGGCTTCGGCGCATCGCTGCGTGCCCCCGGCCACGTGCATCACAACGGCATGGAGATGGTGCGCTTTGGCAGCCATGCCGGCCTGCCGCCGGCGGCACTGCGGGCATCGGCCGCCATCTGGGAGTCGGCCGGGTTCAAGGTGGCGCTGTTCGACGATCTGCGACGCATGGTGTGGGAAAAGCTGATCATGAACGTGACCTTCTCCGCCACCTGCTGCCTGACCGGGATGACGATCGGCGAAGCCATGCACGACCCCCACGCCTGGCAGGTGGCACGTGGCTGCGCCGAGGAGGCGGTGGCGGTGGCCAGGGCCGCCGGCATCCGGCTCGAGGTCGGCGATCCGCTCGAGCACGTCCGCCACCTCGGCGGCCGGATCGGCAATGCGCGGCCATCGATGCTGCTCGACCACCTGGCGCGACGCCGCTCGGAAATCGACGTCATCAACGGCGCCATCCCGCGCGAGGGCGCCAGGCTCGGCGTGGCCACGCCGGTCAACGAGACGGTGGTGGCGCTCGTCAAGGCGCGCGAAGCGGGCTTCCCGGCGTGACGATCGCGGTCCGGTCCGTGCGCCGCCTCGCGCTGCTGGGCGTCGGCCTGGCCGCCGTCCTGCTCGTCGCGATGCCGGCACCGGCGAAGACGCTGCGCTTCGCCAGCGCCTTCGACCCGCAGTCGCTGGACCCGCACGCGCTGGCCCTGCTTTACCAGTCGCGCGTCGTGACGCAGATCTACGAATCGCTGGTCAACCGCGACCGCGAGTTCAGGCTGGAACCGTCGCTGGCGCTGTCGTGGCGGATGGTCGATGCGCGCACCTGGCGGTTCAGCCTGCGGCCGAACGTCCGCTTCCACGACGGCGCGCCGCTGACCGCCGACGACGTGGTGTTCTCGATCGAGCGCGCGCTGGCCAAGACCTCGCAGCGCGCCTTTCAGCTGCGCGGCGTCACGGGCGCGCGCAAGGTCGATCCACTCACGGTCGACGTGCTGCTCGCGGCGCCGGACGCGGTGCTGCCGGAGAAGATGATCTTCATCGGCATCATCAGCAGGCCGTGGGCGGAGAAGCACGGCGTGTTGCTGCCGCAGGACTTCAACGGCAAGCAGGAGACCTACGCCGTGCGCAACGCCAACGGCACCGGCCCGTTCATGCTGAAGCGCTTCGAGCCGGACACGCGGCTGGTGCTCGTGGCGAATCCGCACTGGTGGGGCCGGGGCACGCCCTTCGGCGGGGGCAACGTGACCGAGGCGGTCTACACCGTGATCCAGTCCGATGCCACGCGGATGGCGGCGCTCGCCACCGGCGAGGCCGATTTCGTGATCGATCCGCCGTTCCAGGACATCGCCCGGCTCGCGCAGGACGAGCGGCTGAAGTTTGCCTCGACCACCGACATCGGCACGCAGTACCTCGGCTTCGACCAGGCGCGCAGCGAACTCGAAACAAGCGACGTCCGCGGCCGCAACCCCTTCAAGGACCTGCGCGTGCGCCGGGCGGTCTATCACGCGCTCGACGTCGACTCGATCGTCGCCAAGGTGCTGCGCGGCCAGGCCGCGCCGACCGGCTCATTCGTCTCGCCGCTGGTCGCCGGCTACCTGCCCGAACTCGATCGCCGGCTGCCGCACGACCCGGCGACGGCACGGGCCCTGCTCAAGGAGGCCGGCTATCCGAGCGGCTTCTCGGTGCAGCTCGACTGCGTCAACGTCACCTTCCGCGCCGCGGTCTGCCAGGCGGTCGCGGCGATGCTGGCCCAGGTCGGCATCCGGGCGACGTTCCAGCCGGCGCCGAGCAGCCTGTTCTTTCCCAAGCTGACCCAGGCCACCTCGAGTTTCTTCGAGTTCGGCTGGATCCCGACCACCGACGCGTGGGCGATGCTCAACTCGACGGTGCGCAGCTTCGACGGCGCCGGCGCCGGCCAGTTCAACGGCGGCCGCTACTCGAACCCCCGCCTCGATGCGCTGATCGACTCGATCCGCGTCGAGCCGGATCTCGCGCGCCGCCGGCAGCTGGTCGGCGAGGCGCTGCGGCTGATGAACGATGACCTGCCGTTGCTGCCGCTTTACCGGCGCAAGATCAACTGGGTGATGCGGCCGAACATCCACGCGGTGCCATGGCCGAACGACATCCTCGAACTGCGTTTCGTGCGCGTCGACTAGGCCCGCAGCGCGACGGCCCGGGCGCCGCTGCCTTACGCTTCGCATCCGCAGCCGGTGCGCCGCGGCCACTGCCGGCTGCCGGCCGCTCAGGCGCGCCGCCGGCAGCAACGGACGACCGCCCCGACCGCTGACGACCGACCGCGAGCCACGCTCCCGAGCACGACCATGTCAATCGCCCACTTCTCCTTTCCCACCGCCATTCATTTCGGGCCCGGCGCCCGCAAGCTCGCCGGCGCGCACCTGCGCGATCAGGGACTGCGGCGCCCGCTGATCGTCACCGACCGCGCGTTGGCCGCGCTGCCGGTGCTGGCCGAGTTCATGACGCACCTGCGCACCGGCCTTGAGGTCGGGGTCTACTCGGGCGTCTACGGCAACCCGACCGCCTCGCAGGCGATGGACGGCGCGGCCGCCTACCGCACGCACCGCGCCGACTGCGTGATCGGCTTCGGCGGCGGTGCCGCGCTCGACGTGGCCAAGGTGGTGGCGCTGATGGCGGTGCACGACGGCCACGTGCTCGAGTACGCGTGGGACCACCCGCAGGTGCGGCCGATCACCAGCCAGCTGCCCTACTTGGTTGCCCTGCCCACGACCAGCGGCACCGGTTCGGAGGTCGGCCGCTCCAGCGTGGTTTCCGAGGACGACACGCACCTGAAGCGGATCGTCTTCTCGCCGCGGCTGCTGGCCAGGGTGGTGTTCGCCGACCCGGAACTGACGCTGGCGCTGCCGGCGGCGGTGACCGCGGCCACCGGCATGGACGCGCTGACGCACAACGTCGAGAGCTACCTGTCGCCCGCCTATCACCCGCTGTGCGACGGCATTGCGCTCGAGGGCGCGCGCATCGCGGCGCGGGCGCTGGCGGCGGCGGTGCGCGAGCCGGCGGACCTGCAGGCCCGCTCCGACATGATGATGGCCTCGATGATGGGGGCGATCGCCTTCCAGAAGGACCTCGGCGCCGTTCACTCCTGCGCCCACGCGCTGGGCGCGGTGTGCGACCTGCACCACGGTCTGGCCAACGCGCTGATGATCGAGCCGGTGATGCGTTTCAACCAGGAGGCGGTGCCGGCGAAGTTCGCCGAGCTTGCGCACGCGGTCGGCGCCGGTGGCGGCGAGGCGTTCGTGCCGTGGCTGGCGAGGCTCAAGCAGGAGATCGGCATCGCGCCGAAGCTGTCGGCAGTCGGCGTGAAGCACGAGCAGATCGGCCGGCTGGTCGAGGTCGCCGAAAAGGACATCTGCCACCAGACCAATCCGCGGCCCTGCCGGCGCGAGGACTTCGTTCGCTTCTTCGAGCAGGCGCTGTGACATGTCGCAACGCCTGAAGATCGGCGTCTCCGCCTGCTTCTTCCACGCCGACGCGGAGCGGCCGATCTTCGCCGGCAAGACGCTGCAGTACGTCGAGCAGTCGATCGCGCACTGGGTGCAGTCGCAGGGCGCGCTGGCCCTGGTGATTCCGTCGCCCGACGGCGACACCCGCCGCGGCGACGTCACGCTCGATCACTACGCCGAGCTGCTCGACGGCCTGGTGCTCGAGGGCGGCTCGGACATGTGGCCGGGCAGCTACGGCGAGGAGCCGCTGCGAACGGAGTGGAGCGGCGACCGCATCCGCGACGCCTACGAGATCGCGCTGCTGCGCGCCTTCGGCGCCCGCGGCAAGCCGGTGCTCGGCGTCTGCCGCGGCCTGCAGGTGATCAACGTCGCCCTCGGCGGAACGCTGTACCAGGACCTGGCGCTGCAGAGGCCGGGGCCGCTGTTTCACCGCAGCGCACAGCTGTACGACCGCAACCACCACCAGATCGCTTTCGAGCCCGGCACGCGGCTGGCGCAGCTGTATGCGGGGCTCGATCCGCCCACGGTCAACAGCGTGCACCATCAGGGCATCAAGGACCTGGCACCGGGCCTCGTGGTCGAGGCTCGTGCACCCGACGGCCTGATCGAGGCGTGCCGCCGCAGCGACGGCCCGTACCTGGCGGGCGTGCAGTGGCACCCGGAGTTCCACGTCGGTGACAATGCCCACCTGCTCGACGGGGCACCGCTGCTCGCCGACTTCCTGGCCGTCTGCCGCGCGGCCCGATGAACCAGCGGCTCAACCTCACTGACCCCTGCGATCCATGCTCAAAGTCACCAACCCCGCCACCGGCGGCACCATCGCCGAGCTCGCCACCGACACGCCGCAGTCGGTGGCGGTGAAGTGCAGCGCCGCTCGCGCGGCCCAGGCCTCCTGGGCGGCGCGGCCGCTCGAGCAGCGTCTGGCCTGCATCCGCCGCTTTCGCGAGGGCATCGTCAGCCACCTGGACAGGCTGGCGGCGATCCTGACCTCGGAAGTCGGCAAGCCGATCCGGCAGTCACGCAACGAACTGAATGGTCTGCTGGGCCGGATCGACTTCTTCCTCGACGCCGCCGCCGATACGCTGGCGCCACGCACGGTGTTCGACGCCGACGGCATGCACGAACGCATCACCCACGAGCCGCTCGGCGTGGTCGTCAACATCTCGGCCTGGAACTATCCGTACTTCGTCGGCGCCAACGTCTTCGTGCCGGCGCTGCTGGCCGGCAACAGCGTGCTGTACAAGCCGAGCGAGTACGCGATGCTCACCGGACTGGAGATCGGCAACCTGCTGCACTCGGCTGGCGTCCCGCAGGACGTCTTCCAGGTCATCGTCGGCGCCGGCGAGGCGGGGGCGGCGCTGCTGATGCAGCCGGTCGACGGCGTGTTCTTCACCGGATCGTATGCCACCGGTGCCAGGATCGCGCAGGCGGTAGGGCCGCGCATGATCCGGCTGCAACTCGAACTGGGCGGCAAGGACCCGACCTACGTCTGCGACGACGTCGAGGTGGCGGCGGCGGCGGCATCGCTGGCCGACGGGGTGATGTACAACACCGGTCAGAGCTGCTGCTCGGTCGAGCGCATCTACGTGCACGAGAAGGTGCACGACGCCTTCGTCGACGCCTTCGTCAGGGAGGTGAAGGGCTTCCGGATCGGCGACCCGACCGACGAGTCCAGCTACATCGGCCCGCTGACCCGCGCGGCGCAACTCGACGTGCTCGAGGCGCAGGTCGCCGACGCCAGGGCCAAGGGCGCCCGGTTGCTGACCGGCGGCCGCCGCCTCGACCCGCCCGGCCAATGGTTCGAGCCGACCGTGTTCAGCCAGGTGAACCACACCATGGCGCTGATGCGCGAAGAGAGCTTCGGCCCGGTCATCGGCATCCAGAAGGTCGCGGGCGACGATGAGGCGGTGCGGCTGATGAACGATACCGAGTACGGCCTGACCGCCGGCGTCTACAGCAAGGATCGCGTGCGCGCCGAGCGGATCCTGGCGCAGGTCGACGCCGGCAGCGTCTACTGGAACTGTTGCGACCGCGTCAGCCCGCGGCTGCCGTGGAGCGGCGTGAAGCACTCCGGAATCGGGCTGACGCTGTCGACCTACGGCATCGAGACCTTCACCCGGCCCAAGGGCTGGCACCTGCGCGCGCCCTGACCCGCGGCGGGAGTCGAATCCCCTTCAGCGCAGCGCCGCGCCCAGCCACTGCTCGAACTGCATCGCCGGCAGCGCGCCGCTCACGCGGTCGACGACCCGGCGGTCGCGGAACACCGCCAGCGTCGGAATGCTGCGGATCGACAGCCGCTGGCTCAGTTGCGGGTTGGCGTCGGTGTCGATCTTGGCGAACAGCCACTCCGGGTGACGCGCGGCCGCCTGCTCGAAGACCGGCGCGAAGCCCCGGCATGGGCCGCACCACGCCGCCCAGAAATCGACCACCAGCGGCCGCCGGCTAGCCGCCAGCACGTCGTCGAAGCTTGCCTCAGTCAGCGCCACCGGCCTGCCCGTCAGCAGCGCCTTGCCGCAGCCGCCGCAGGTGGGCTCGTCGTTGAAGCGCTCGGCCTTGACGCGGTTCTTCGCCTGGCAATGCGGACAGGAAATGATCATCGCTGCGCCCTCGGATCCGGCAGCGACGAAGATGCGGTCGGAAACCCCGGCTTCAATGCGACACTTGGCTGTCGAGCCCCCGGCCACTGACCTGCGATGAAGCCAAACCGACCCGCCCGGCCCGCTGCCGGCAAGCCGCCGGCCGGCCGGCAGCCGCGGCCGGCCGATACCCCCGCCGGTAATGAGGGGCTGCCGCGCCTGTCCAAGCGGATCAGCGAGCTCGGCCTCGCTTCGCGCCGCGAGGCCGACGAGTGGATCGCCGCCGGCTGGGTGCGCGTCGACGGCCAGGTCGTCGACACCCTCGGCGCCCGCGTCCGTCCCGAGCAGAAGATCGAGATCGACCGGCGCGCCCAACGCGCCCAGGCGGGCCGGGTGACCGTCCTGCTGCACAAGCCGGTCGGCTACGTCAGCGGCCAGGCCGAGGACGGCTACCGGCCGGCGGTCGTGCTGGTCACGCCGGAGAACCGCTGGCGCGGCGACCGCGCGCGGATCGAGTTTTCGCGCGCGCACCTGCGCGGGCTGGCGGTCGCCGGCCGGCTCGACATCGACTCGACGGGTCTGCTCGTGCTGACGCAGGACGGCCGCGTTGCGCGGCAGCTGATCGGCAGCGAGTCGTCGGTCGAGAAGGAATACCTGGTGCGGGTCAGCTGGCCCGAGGCGCGCTCGGCCGGCCCGCTGAACGAGGTCTTTCCTGCCGAGCGGCTGCAATTGCTGCGCCACGGCCTGGCCCTCGACGGCGTGCAGCTCAGGCCAGCCAAGGTCTCATGGCAGAACGAGGATCAGTTGCGCTTCGTCTTGCGCGAGGGCCGCAAACGGCAGATCCGCCGCATGTGCGAGGCGGTCGGCCTGAAGGTCGTCGGCCTGAAGCGCGTGCGCATCGGCAGCGTGGCCCTCGGCGCCCTGCCCGCCGGGCAATGGCGCTATCTGCGCGGCGACGAATCCTTCGCCTGACTGAGGCGGCGCGACGGCCACCGACCGCGTCGCGTCAGTCTTCCTCTTCCTTGCGCTTGTAGTTGGCGGCCAGCTGCTGCTGCACGCCCGGCGGCACCGGCTGGTAGTCGGCCAGTTCCATCGAGAAGCTGCCGCTGCCCTGGGTGATCGCCTTCAGGCGCCCGGCATAGCCCTCCAGCTCGGCCAGCGGCACGACGCCCTGAACGACCATCATGCCGGCGGCGAGATTGCCGGTGCCGGTCACCTGGCCGCGGCGGCCCGACAGATCGCCGGTGATGTCGCCCATCGCCGAGTCGGGCGTGATGATCTCGACGTTGACGATCGGCTCGAGCACGATCGGCCGCGCCTTCGGCAGCGCATCCAGCATTGCCTTGCGGCCGGCCGCGACGAAGGCGATCTCCTTGCTGTCGACCGGGTGGTGCTTGCCGTCGTACACCGTGACACGCAGATCGTGGATCGGGTAGCCGGCCACGTAACCGGTGGCGAGCACCTCGCGCACCCCCTTCTCGACCGCCGGAATGAGGTTGAACGGAATCACTCCGCCCTTGACCTGGTCGACGAACTCGAAGCCGGCGCCGCGCGGCAGTGGCTCCACGCGCAGGAACACCTCGCCGAACTGGCCGGCACCGCCGGTCTGCTTCTTGTGCCGTGCGTGGCCTTCGGCCAGGGCGGCGATCGTCTCGCGGTACGGCACGCGCGGCGGGCGGGTGTCGATCTCCAGCTTGAACTGCGAGCTCATTCGCTCCAGCACGCTGCGCAGGTGCAGTTCGGTCAGGCCGCGCAGCACCGTCTCGTTGGTGACCGCGTCGTGTTCTACCGACAGCGTCGGATCCTCCGCCGCCATCTTGGCGAGGATCTCGGAGATCCGCCCCTCGTCGCCGCGCCGGCGCGGGGCGATCGCCAGGCCGAACATCGGCTTCGGGAACTCGAGCGGCTTCATGCGGATGAAGTCCTCGTCGTGCGAATCGTGCAGCACGCAGTCGAAACCGATCTCGTCGACCTTGGCCACCGCGCCGATGTCGCCAGGCACCAGCCTCGGCACCTCGACGGTGTCCTTGCCCTGCAGGTTGAACAGGTGGCCGGTCTTGAACGCCTTCTTGCTCTCGCCGACGTAAAGCTGGGTGTCCTTGGTGATCGTCCCCTGGTGGACGCGGAAGATGCCGATCTTGCCGACGTAGGGGTCGTTGACCACCTTGAAGACGTGCGCCAGCACATGCTTGCCCGGATCCGGCTCGGAGCGGAACGATGCGGCCGCCTCGCCGTCGCCCTTGAAGAACAGCGGCGGGTTGCCCTCGGTCGGATTGGGCAGGTGGCGTGCCATCACGTCGAGCAGTTCCTCGACGCCGGCACCGGTGCGCGCCGACACGAAGCACACGGGAATCAGGTGGCCCTCGCGCAGCGCCTTCTCCAGCGGTGCGTGCAGCGTGGTCGGATCGACCGCCCCCTCCTCGAGGTACTTCTCCATCGCCTCATCGTCGACCTCGACCACCTGCTCCATCACCTGCCGGTGCACGTCGGCCACCGACAGGAAGTCGGCCTTGCCCTCGTCGTGGTCGAAGCAGTCGATCACCCGGTTGCCGTTGTCCGCCGGCAGGTTGATCGGCAGCACTTCCGAGCCGAACGCCTCCTGCAGCTGCTCGAGCAGCAGCGGCAGGTCGATGTGCTCGTGGTCGATCTTGTTGACGATGATCATCCGGCACAGGTTGCGCGCGCTCGCCCAGGCCATCATGCGGCGGGTGACCAGCTCCACACCGTTGGTGGCGCTGACCACCACCGCAACGGTCTCCGCCGCATCGAGCGCGCCCATCGCCTGGCCGAGAAAATCCGGGTATCCCGGGGTGTCGATCAGATGGATGCGCGTTCCCTTGTGGTCGCAGTGCAGGACCGATGCACGCAGCGAGTGCAGCGTGGTCTTCTCCAGCGGGTCGTAGTCGGAAACGGTGCTGCCGCGCTCGACCGTGCCCGCTGCGCCGATCATCCCGGAAGTGGCCAGCAGCTGCTCGGCCAGGGTCGTCTTGCCTGCCGCGCCGTGGCCGACTAGGGCCACGGTCCTCAGATCCTCGGTGTTGTACTCAGCCATTGCGTGTCTCCCTTCTTGGCAAGGCGCACTTTAAGGCGATGCGCCGATCTCGCCAAACCGCCCCCGTGACCGATCCCGCACTGCCCGGACCAGGCACAGCGTCCGCCCGTGCGAGCGCTCGGCCGGTGGTGGCGGCACAATGCCGGACGCGGCGGACACCGGGGAAACGGGCGGAAAGATGAACAACGAGACAGCGGCAGCCGTGCCGACGCAGGCGCGCACGGTCATCATCGGCGGCGGCATCATGGGCTGCTCGGTCGCCTACCACCTGGCCAAAATGGGGCAGACAGGCGTGGTTCTGCTCGAGCAGGGCAGGCTGACCTGCGGCACCACCTGGCACGCCGCCGGACTGGTCGGCCAGCTGCGCAGCCACGAGAGCATGACCCGGCTGATCCGCTACTCGACCGACCTGTATGCGCGGCTCGAGTCGGAGACCGGGCTGGGAACCGGCTGGAAGCAGTGCGGCTCGCTGGCGGTGGCGCGTACGCCGGAGCGCCTGGTACAGCTGAAGCGCACCGCCGCCGTGGCGCGCGCCTACGGCGTCGATTGCGAGCTGCTGTCGCCCGCCGAGGCCGGCAGGCTCTACCCGATCATGGAGACCGCCGACCTGCAGGGCGCGGTCTGGCTGCCGGGCGACGGCAAGGCCAACCCGGCCGACCTGACGATGGCGCTCGCCAAGGGCGCGCGCAACGCCGGCGTGGCGGTCTTCGAAGGCGTTCGCGTCGAGGCGGCGATCCATCAGGTCAGCGCTGCCGGCCGCCGCGTCGCCGCGCTGCAGTGGCGCGACAGGCGAGGCGGCGGCGGATCGATTGCCGCCGAAGTGGTCGTGCTGTGCGGCGGCCAGTGGTCGCGCGCGCTGGGGCGCGCGCTCGGCGTCGCCGTGCCGCTGTTCTCGTGCGAGCACTACTACATCGTCACCGACCTGATCACCGGCGTGCACCGCGACCTGCCGGTGATGCGCGATCCGGATGGCTACGTCTACTTCAAGGAGGAGGTCGGCGGCCTGCTGATGGGAGGCTTCGAGCCGGACGCCACGCCGTGGCTGCAGTCAGCCGCGCACCGCGGCGGCATCCCGGAGAACTTCGAGTTCCAGTTGCTGCCCGACAACTGGGACGCCTTCGAGATACTGATGGACAACGCGGTGCAGCGGGTGCCGGCGCTGGCCGAGGCGAAGATCAAGGCTTTCTACAACGGCCCGGAATCGTTCACCGCCGACAACAACTTCATCCTCGGCCCGGCGCCGGGGCTGACCAACCTGTACGTCGGCTGCGGCTTCAACTCGATGGGCATCGCCTCGGCTGGCGGCGCCGGCCGCGCGCTCGCCGAGTGGATCGTGCAGGGCGAACCGGCGCTCGACCTGTGGCCGGTCGACATCCGCCGCTTTGCCCGCTTCAACGCCAACGAAAGCTGGCTGCCGGACCGGATCAAGGAAGTGCTCGGGCTGCACTACAAGATGCCCTGGCCGAACCGCGAGCTCGAGTCGGCGCGACCGTTCCGCTGCTCACCGCTGTACGAACGGCTGCGCCAGGCCGGCGCCTGCTTCGGCTCGAAGATGGGCTGGGAACGTGCCAATTTCTTCGCGCCGACGCCCGAGCAGGCGTTCATCGAGTATGGCTGGGGTCACCAGAACTGGCACCCCTGGGTGGCTGCCGAGCACACCGCCTGCCGCGAGCAGGTCGCGGTATTCGACATGAGCTCGTTCGCCAAGCTGCTGATCAAGGGCGCCGATGCGCACGGCGTGCTGCAGGCCCTGGTCGCCAACGACGTGCCGACCATCGCCGGACGCACCGTCTACACCGGCATGCTGAACGAGCGCGGTGGCTACGAGTCCGACTTCACGATCACCTGCATCGACTGGGACGAGTACCTGATCGTCACCGGCAGTGCCCAGGCCGTGCGCGACCGCGACGTGATCGAGCGCGCGCTGGCGGCGATGCCGAGCCGGCCGGTGTGCACGGTGACCGACGTGACTTCGATGTACGCCATGCTGGCGGTGATGGGTCCGGCCTCGCGCGAGGTGCTGCGCCGCGTCTCGGCCGCCAATTTCGACGGCGCGGCGTTCCCGTTCGCCACCTCGCAGCTGATCGATGTCGGCTACGCCACGGTGCGCGCGACTCGCCTCACCTATGTCGGCGAACTGGGCTGGGAACTTTACGTGCCGGTGGAGTTCGCCAGCGCCGTGTACGAGCAGATCGTCGCCGCCGGCGCCGATCTCGGCCTGCGCAACGCCGGCTATTACGCCGTCGATTCGCTGCGCCTGGAGAAGGGCTATCGCGCCTGGGGCCGCGAACTGACGCCCGATGTCAACCCGTTCGAGGCGGGCCTGGCCTTCGCCGTCAGCTGGGACAAGGGCGACTTCCGCGGCCGCAGCGCGCTCGAGGCGATCAGGGCGGCCGGGGGCGGCGCGATCACACGACGGATCGTCTCGCTGGTGGTCGACGCGCCGCACACCAACCTGTGGGGCAACGAACTGATCCTGCGCGACGGCGCACCGGCGGGGTTTGTCACCTCGGCGGCGTTCGGCCATACGCTCGGGCGGCCCGTCGCGCTCGGCCTCGCCAGCCGCCCGGACGGCCCGGCAGACAAGGCGTGGCTCGAAACGGGAAGGTGGGAAGTCGACCTGGCCGGCGAGCGGCTGCCGGCGGCGGTGTCGCTGCGGGCTCCCTATGATCCGGCCGGCGCGAGGGCGCGGGCCTGACTAGGCGGGTTTCACCGCCGGTCCCGCGGCAGGCAGACAGAAAGCGAAAAGCCCCGGCCGCTTCGGCCGGGGCTTTTCCATTTGGGGCAAGCCTGACGATGTCCTACTTTCACGGGAAATACATCCCACTATCATCGGCGCTGAGGCGTTTCACGGTCCTGTTCGGGATGGGAAGGGGTGGGACCGCCTCGCTATGGTCGTCAGGCTAAAGGGGACGACCTTTCCGTGCGCCGCCGTCGGGCGACGCACGAAAGATCCAACTCGGAAGAAGCAGCCGCGCGCCGATTCGGCGCACGGGGTTGCGATCGCCGTGCTCTCAGGCCCCGAGAACGAGGCAGCACGGTTATAGGATCAAGCCGCACGGGCAATTAGTACTGGTTAGCTTAACGCCTCACAGCGCTTCCACACCCAGCCTATCAACGTCCTGGTCTCGGACGACCCTTCAGGGAGGTCAAGCCTCCGGTAAG
>CP070661.1:2254455-2257003 GCA_020355165.1 Burkholderiales bacterium | reverse complement strand
GCGGCCGACCGCCGCCGACCATGGCCGCGCTGCCGGCCGCAGTCCGGGTCCTCGGCCTCGCCAGCGTGCTGGCCGGGCCGTTCAGCGGCTGCCAGCTGGCGCCGCCCGGCGCCGAGGTGATCAGGATCGAGCTGCCGGGCAACGGCGAGCTCGAGCGGACGCTCGCCGGCGACACCGCCGCACACCGGGAAGCCGAGTGCAACCGCGCCGGCGTGCCCGCCGGTCGCGTGACCTAGCGTCCTCGACCGCTGCCCCGGCGCGGCACCGCTCGCGGAGCGGGCCCCGCTGACCGTCCTTTCGACGGCAGCGGTCGCGACCCGGCGGCGGGCCTGCCTGCCGGCGGCGGCCGCCGCGCCGGCCCCGGCCCTGGCGCTTCCTCGCCCTCGGGGCGTGGCCGGTACAGCACCAGCAGCTTGCCGATCGTCTGCACGCGGGCGGCGCCGAGGCGGTCGGCAAGCTGCGCGCCCACCGCCTCGCGCTGGTCGCGGTCGTCGCCGGGGATGCGCACCTTGATCAGTTCGTGCGCGGCGAGCGCCCGGTCGGCTTCCTTGAACACCGGCTCGGTCAGGCCGGCGGCGCCGAGCAGCACCACCGGGTTCAGATGATGCGCGCGGGCGCGCAGCCGCAGGCGCTCGTCGCGGCTCAGCATCAGTTCGCTCATGGCGTCAGGTTAACCTAACGCTGCCTTCCCCGACCGCCCGCCGATGCCAGCCGCCAGCAGGAAGCACCGCTCCAACCGGACGTGGATCCAGCGCCACGTCACCGATCCGTTCGTCAAGGCGGCCACGGCGCAGGGCTACCGGGCACGGTCGGCCTTCAAGCTGATCGAGATCGACGACCGGGACCACTTGCTGAAGCCCGGCATGACGGTGATCGACCTCGGCGCGGCACCCGGCAGCTGGAGCCAGGTCGTGCGGCAGCGGCTGGGCGGCGCCGGCGGCCGTCTGCACGGCCGCATCGTCGCGCTCGACATCCTGCCGATGGACCCGATCGCCGACGTGGTCTTCATCCAGGGCGATTTCCGCGAGCAGGAGGCGGCCGACCGGCTTGCTGCCGCACTGGGCGGCGGCAAGGCCGACCTGATCCTTTCCGACCTGTCGCCGAACCTGTCCGGAATCGCCGTCGCCGACGCGGCGCGCGGCCTGCACCTGCTCGAGCTGGCGCTGGAGTTCGCGCTGCTGCACCTGAAACCCGGCGGCAGCCTGCTGGTCAAAGCGTTCCAGGGAAGCGGCTTCAGCCAGTTCGTCGCCGAGCTGAAGAAGCACTTCGCGTCGGTCGCCACGCGCAAGCCCGCCGCCTCGCGTGCCGAGTCGACCGAAACCTATCTGCTGGCGCGCCGCTTCAAGGGTTCCCCCGGGGGATCAACGGCTTGAAAGCGGCCGCCGGGCGGCCCCATATAGTGATTTCGTCCGGTAGGCGGGCTCCGGCCTTCGACCTACAATTCGTGGCATCAGGCCGCTCGCCCGGCCGCCCAGGAGTCGATCTTGAACAACAGCATGTTCGCGAAAGCCGCCATCTGGATGGTGATCGCGCTGGTCCTGTTCACCGTATTCAAGCAGTTCGAGGGCCGCCAGCGGCCCGGCGAGCGCACGCTGCCGTACTCGGAATTCCTCGCCGAGGTGAAGTCGGGCCGGATCAAGATGGTCGAGATCCGCGAGTCGGGCGTCACGCCGGAGATCGTCGCCACCACGGCCGAAGGCGAGCGGCTGCGCACGATCGCCACCGTGCTCGACCGCGGCCTGATGGGCGACCTGATCAACAACGGCGTCAAGGTCGACGTCAAGCCGCGCGAGGAGCAGTCGCTGCTGACCTCGATCTTCGTCTCCTGGTTCCCGATGCTGCTGCTGATCGGCGTGTGGATCTTCTTCATGCGCCAGATGCAGGGCGGCGGCCGCGGCGGGGCGTTCAGCTTCGGCAAGAGCCGGGCCCGCATGCTCGACGAGTCGAACAACTCGATCACCTTCGCCGACGTCGCCGGCTGCGACGAGGCCAAGGAAGAGGTGCACGAGCTGGTCGAGTTCCTGCGCGACCCGTCCAAGTTCCAGAAGCTCGGCGGCCGCATCCCGCGCGGCGTGCTGATGGTCGGCTCGCCCGGCACCGGCAAGACGCTGCTGGCCAAGGCGATCGCCGGCGAGGCCAAGGTGCCGTTCTTCTCGATTTCCGGCTCCGACTTCGTCGAGATGTTCGTCGGCGTCGGCGCGGCCCGCGTGCGCGACATGTTCGAGACGGCCAAGAAGCAAGCGCCCTGCATCATCTTCATCGACGAGATCGACGCGGTCGGCCGCCAGCGCGGCGCCGGGCTCGGCGGCGGCAACGACGAGCGCGAGCAGACGCTGAACCAGATGCTGGTCGAGATGGACGGCTTCGAGACCGGCATGGGCGTGATCGTCATCGCCGCCACCAACCGGCCGGACGTGCTCGACCCGGCGCTGCTGCGGCCGGGCCGCTTCGACCGCCAGGTGGTGGTGCCGCTGCCGGACATCCGCGGCCGCGAGCAGATCCTCAACGTGCACATGCGCAAGGTGCCGATCGGTGCCGACGTCAAGGC
>CP070661.1:2235551-2254355 GCA_020355165.1 Burkholderiales bacterium | reverse complement strand
CTCCGTGCTGTCGAAGGCACCGACCTGGCGATCTATGAAAGTGGGCTGGTCACGCCGACTGGCGCCGACGGCACCGGAGAGACAACGACGCAAGAGGCGATCACCGGCACGCGGGCATGGGCCGGACACATCGAGCATTCCGGCAGCTCGACCGAGAGGGGGTCTTGGCGCTCGCGGCCGCCCGATCCGTAACCGGCCCGCAATCGATGGCCGCGACCCAGAGGGCCCGCCCGTTGCCCTGGCACGCACAGGGCCGCGCAGGTGACTTCGCTCGCCGGCGGCAGAGCCTCGTTCCGCAGCGCTAGGCGAGCGACTGTTTCGCGCGCTGTGGCGGTAACCCGCGCTCAGCGCAGCGACCGGCGCGCCTCGGCGATCAGGCTCTCGATCCAGCGACCCGTCCGCAGCGCGCGCGCCTCGGCCGGCATCGAATCGGCGGCGGCCTGCGCCTCGGCGAGCAGTGTCTTCGACCGGGCTGGATCAACGTAGGCTGATGCCACCAGGGCAAGCGCCAGGTTCCACTTGTGCGCTTCATCGTCGGTCTTCAGCGCGTGCACTTCGCGTTCGACGGCGAGCGCCCGGGCGGCCTTGGGCCGTGCCTCGTCGAGGCGGCCGCTGCGCGCCAGTGCCAGCGCCCACATCGACAGTTCCCCGGCTTCGTCTCGTCGCTCCCTCATGGTCACGGCAGGCAAGCTGCGGCGCGCCTCGGCCACCAACTGCAACTGCTTCTCCGCGGCCACGAAGTCCTCGGACCGCAGTTCGACGCCCGCCAGCGCCAGGTGCAGGCGACGGAGAAAATCCGCATGCTGCTGCCGGCGGCCGGGATCGTCCCCGGGCTTCACGAGCAGGAGCTCTTCGCGGACTCCTCTGGCCACCTCGCGGGCGCGCGCAAGCCGGCCGACGGACAGCGCATACTCCACTCCGAAGACCGGGAAGGCGGCCGAGAAGAACTCGGCCTCGTAAGAACCCGCCGGGAAGGACTTCCTCCAAGCGACGGCGTGCTTCAGCGACTCGCTGTCGTAGTTGTCGGCCAGCGTGGTCTGGCCGAGTTCGGCGGCGGTCGCAGCAGCGAGGTACAACCTGACCGCGAGGTTGCCCGCCACCATCGTCGAGCGAGGCGCCACCTTCTCCAGCGCATCGCGGTTCTCGAGAAAGGCGGCCAGCGCCTCGCGCGGTCGGCCCAGGTCGAACAGGGCGTTGCCCGCATGGTTCCGCGCGACCCCGAGGTTGTGCAGGTTGATCACGTTGGTCGGGTCGATGCGCGACAGCAGCAGCCAGTCGCGGGCCGCGTCGCCGGACGCCTCGAGGCGGCGCTTCTGCTGCAACTCGTTGTCAGAGACGCGCGCCACATTGGATGACAACAGGGCCCGCGCCCGGAGAGCAAGCATGTGCGTCGGCTGCCGCTCGAGCACCTGCGAGGCCACCTGCCGGCCCTCCTCGCCGACGCGCAGGGCGTCAGCCGGGCGCGCCGCCGCATCGAGCGCATCCATCAGCCAGCCCGACGTGATGCCGAAATTGGCGGCCGCGTCGTTGTCCGCCTTCAGGCCGTCGATGCTTCGATAGGCATCCAGCGAAGCCTGCAGCGTCACCAGCGCCGCCTCGTTGCGGCCGCCGCGCTGCTCGGCGAAGCCGAGCTGCGTCAAGGCAGCGGCGTAGGCGCGCCGCAGCGCCACGCTCGCCCCGGGTGCCTCGGCACCGGCCCGCAGCACGTCGACCGCGCGCGCCGCCCGTTGCAATGTCTCGGCGCCGTCACGACCTCCACCGGAGTCGAGCCGCGCCTGTGCCATCAACCCCAGCGCCAGGCCGATCGCCGTCGCCTCGCTGCTGTCGCCCTTCGACCGCAGCTCGTCCAGCGTGGGGATCGACATGTCGAGCATCTGGCGCGCCTCGACGATGCGTCCCTGATTGCGCAGCACGGCGCCGTAGCGCGCCTGCGCCAGCGCCTGGTTGCGCTGCGTGTCGGCGGTGCGCAGTTCGACCGGCAGGCCCTGGTAGTAGTCGAGCGAGCGCTTGGCGAGATCGCCAACGATCTCCAGCCGGCCGACCGGTTCCAGCTCGCGATAGAAGTCGTCGAGCAGGTAGACGATCAGCCGCTCGCTTTCGCCGCGCGCGGTTTCGGCGAGCTGCTGGATCTGCTGCGCCCGCGCTTCCGCGTCCTGCGCGCGCTTCATGCCGACGTAGCCGAAGATGCCGGCCCCGACGGCCAGCACCGCGAGCGCCGCGCAGCCGGCGGCGATCTGGCGGGCGCGGACCAGCGCCCTGCGGGTGGCCGCCTCGCGGGCGCGCTGCTCGGCGAGCCGGCGTTCCGCGGCCTCGAGCGCCTCGCGCTCGAGCCGCAGCTGGCGGCTCGCCTTGACCACGCCGCACAGCACGTCGTGCGTCAGCTCGACGCGACGCACGTCGAGCCGCTCCTCGATCCGCAGCAGGCGCCGGTTCACCAGGGTGGCCAGCGCGTCCGGCGCGGCGCCGGCCTCGGCAAAGGCCTTGAGCAGGCGCTCCTCGGCAAGGCTCTCGCGGAACCCCGACTCGGTCAGCAGCTGATCCTCGATCACCTTGCGCACCGCCGGCGGCTGGTCGGCGAGCGCGCGCTCGTAGAACTCGGCCAGGATCGTGTCGTGCGAACCGGCCAGCAGGTCGGCCGAGATCTCGGCGCGGCCCTGCGCGATGCGCGTGTTGTTCAGCTCGCGGCAGATCAGCGACAGCAGCGACGGCTCGACCTCGGCGTTACGCAGCTCCGAGCCGCCGGCGATGAAGCGCACGATCGACTCGGCCACTTCCTGCGAGACGAGCGCACCGCCGGGCTTGAGCACCGCGGCCAGCGCCTGCTGGCCGTTCATGCGCGCCAGCCGCATGCGGTTCTGCGTGATCGACGGCATCACGCCCTTCACGCTTTCCAGGTGCGCGAGGTAGTCCTCGCGCAGCGCGATCAGGAGACGATAGTCGGCGCGGCCGAAGTCAAAGCGCTCGGTGATCGTCTCGTCGTGCTCGAGCTTCGCTTCGAGCTCCTTCGGCAGCCGGTTCTCGACCAGGTCGGCCAGGTCCTCGATGAACTGCGCGGCCCGCTGCCGCCCGGCATCGTCGGCCTGGCCCAGCGTGAAGATCTCCTCGAACTGGTCGAAGATGAGCAGGGGCATCACCGGCCTGCCGCCCGCGTCGAGCAGCACGTCGTCACGGTGGTGCAGGAACTCCCACAGCGTCTCGCCCTCGCTGGCCACGCCCGGCTTGGTCCATTGGCCGGTCGCTTCGGTAGCGCGGAAGATCGCCTGCTTGATCTGCTCCGACGGCGGCGGCGATTCCGGCGCATAGTCGATGCGCACGTAGACGGGACAGTAGCCCTCGGGGCGCAGCCGCGGCACGATGCCGGCACGAAGGATCGAAGTCTTGCCCAGCCCCGACTGGCCGAACAGGACCGTCAGCAGCTTGCGCTGCACGCGGCGCGCCAGCTCGGCGACTTCCTCCTCGCGGCCGTAGAAGTAGCCTCGCGTCTCCTCGGTGAAGGACGCCAGGCCGAGCCAGGGATGCTGCTCGTCGACCGCCGATTGCGCTTCCGCCGAGGCCTCTGCGCCCTGCCGCGGCGCGTCCTGCTCGTCGCAGGCGGGCTCGGCGCTCACGGCCCGCCCCCGGCGCCGCGATCGTGCCCCGACAGCAGGCCGCCGAGACGCTGCACGAACTCGGGCGGCGGCTCGCCGGCCGGCAAATGCGTGATGTGCAGCGCCTTGAACTTGTCCGGAACACGCGCGGCACGCGGCTCGGTCGCGTCGATGCAAACCGGCAGGATGAAGATCGCCTCGTCGGCCATGTTGCGCGTGCGGTCCAGCGCGTAGCTCCACTCGCGCCGGAAGTACGCCTCGAGCCTGCGCTCGGTCGCCGCGGAAATGACCGGGATGAAGTACGAGCAGCGGGCGATGTTCTTCTGGATCTTGCGGTCGTAGTCGTCACCGCCTTCGAGCCGGTCCATGTCGAACCAGGTCGCGATGCCGGCCGCATCGAGCGACGCCTTCAGCTTCTGCACCGCGGCGAGGTCCTCGCGTGCGTAGCTGATGAACACCGCCCGGTCCGGCATCTCGCGCTCGGGCGGCAGGAACCGCTGCGGCGCGGCGCTCATCGGGATCACCTGCGCCGGCCTGCGGCGCGCGCTCCATCGCCGGTGCAGCTCGTCGACGAAGTCCACGGCGCCGCTGTACACGCGCGTGCGCACGCTGACCTGCTGCAGAAACGTCATCAGGCGCTCGTCGCCGCCGGTGTGATCGTCGGCCAGCACCTCGCCCACCTCGCGAGGATCGGACAGCCGGCGTCGCTTGGCCATGCGCAGGAACAGCCGCGCCAGCCAGTTGGAAAAGTTGCTGCCGATGATCAGCAGGTGGCTGTGCTCCAGCTCGTAGAAGAGCTTCTCCGGCGTCAGGTGCTCGCTCTGCAGCGCGCATACGAACTCGAGCACGTCCTCGTCCGAGACCACGTAGGTCGGCGAAGCCGAGCAGCGACCAAGGAGGTGATAGACGACCGGTCGCTGCAGGTGCTCGCGTTCGCTGGACAGGTCGGCGACGCGATTCGGCGTGTAGCTGATCACCTCGGTCGACTGGGCTCCGCCGAAGCGCTCGGCATTGATGGCGTTCTCCAGCAGCGAGTCGAAGGTCGTGGTGACGAACAGGTCGAAGTCGGTGATCTCGGCCAGCTGGCGCAGCGCCTTCGGCGGCGGGAACGTCGCGTCGCGCAGGACGCTGCGCAGGCGCGTGTAGGTGTCCTCGCGTCGACCGCGTGCGGCCAGGAACCAGCACACCACGTCGTTCAGCGTGCAGGGAGCCGGCAGCTGTTCGGTGTCGACGCCGAGCTTGGCGGCGAGCTTCTCGGCGAGCCAGTCGTAGAGCAGCCGGGGACCGCTGTCCGTTTCGACCGTGAGCAGTTCGGGGCCGACGATCGGGATGACCCGCCGCTCCTCGATGAAATTGAGCAGATCGTCCCAGGCGTCCTCGTCGAGGCTCGGCGCCGGCGCTTCCAGGCGATGCACGCTGCTCATGAGCGCAATGCCACGAAGGAAAGGGAATCGGCAGTGCGGCGGGTCTGCACGGAGCACTCCTTCTCGGTGGCTCGTTGCTGGGGGTTCGGCCGGGAAGGACCCTCGCACGAAGCGTCGGCCCCCGCCGCGTGACGGCGCAGCGTAGGCGATCCAGCGCAATTTGAATAGCGTGTCATGATCCCCGGATCAGCCATCCTTCCCCCAGCCCCCATGCCGCGCCGCCATCCGATCGTGCACCGCCGCGACGTCCTGGCGCCGAAGGAGCGACGGTGGCGGTGACCGATCCTGCACCGCGAGAAGCCGCCGACACGCCGGCGGCGGCGGCGGCCACCGCCGAGGGCCACCTGCACCGGGGTGAACCGGTGCTGGCCTACAACGCCGCTGAATCGAGCCTCTCGCGCTGGCCCGGCCACGTACGGCTGCGGCAGCTACAGTGCCTCGCGCTCGCCCGCAGCGGCGACGTGGAACGGGCCAACCGGCTGCTGACAGAGCTCGCCCGCGAGGGTCACGGAGATGCCGAAACGCTCGGCATGCTTGCCCGCACCCACAAGGACCTGGCCGTGGCGGCGAAGGACGACGAGCGCCGCGCACACCACCTGCAGGCGGCGCTCCGCCTCTATGCAAGGGCATTCGAGGACGCCCGCCGCGCCGGATCCGACGCCGACGCGTATTACGCCGGTATCAATGCGGCCGCGATGGCCGTACTGCGGGGGAAACTGGCGCAGGCCCGCCGTATCGCTCGCGAGGTCCGCGCGATCTGCGAACGGGCGGACCCGGCCGGCAGCGATGGATCGTCGCGCTACTGGAGGGAGGCCACGCTAGGCGAAGCAGCAATGATCCTCGGCGAGCCTGCCTCTGCTGCGGCGCACTACGCGCGTGCGGCGGAACTTGCCGGATCCAACTACGGGGACCTGAGCACGACGAGGAAGCAGATGCGGCTGCTTGCCGCCCACCTGCCCGGTGCTGCGCCGGTCAGCGCGGAGGCCCTGCGCATACCGCCGATCGTGGTCTTCACCGGCAACATGATCGACCGGGCCGACCGCCGCACGCCGAGGTTCCCCGCGGCAATCGAGACATCCGTCCGGGCGGCCGTCGCGGAGCGGCTTGCCGCGCTCCGGCCGCTCGCGGTCTACGGGTCCGCCGCCTGCGGTACCGACATCCTGTGCCTGGAAGCGGCGCACGAACTCGGCTGCGAAGCCCACATCGTGCTGCCGTTTCCCGCGGACGAGTTTCGCCGCGACAGCGTCGATTTCGCGCGCGGCAATTGGGGCGAACGATTCGAGCGTGCACTCGCCGACGCCGACAGCGTGACGGTCGCCAGCGACCATCGGGCCAGCGGCAGCGCGGCGACGTTCGAGTACGCGAACTTGATCCTGACCGGGATGGGGGAATTGCGCGCCCAGATGCTCGACACCGACCTGCGCGGGCTTGCGGTGTGGGATCCGCGATTCCCGGGACTGACGGGCGGCGCGGCTTCGCTGGTATCGCTGTGGCAGCGGCGCGGCCTGAAGGTCGACGAGGTCCATCCGCACTGGTTCCATGACGACCACGGCACCGTTCCGGTCGCGGTGCAGGAGCCCGGCGGGCACGCCACCATCGTCAGCCACGAGATGCGGGCGCTGCTTTTCGCGGACGCGGTCGGCTACAGCCAGCTGAGCGAGGACCAGATCCCTGGCTTCGTCGGCGGGTTCCTCGAGGCGATCGCGGCCTTGAACCGCCGCACCGAGCACCGCTTCGAGCACGTCGAGACGTCGGGAGACGGCCTGTACATGGTCTTCCGCGACGTGCGCGATGCCGGGATGTACGCCCTGGAGCTGAGTGCGCTGACGAAAGATTTCGACCGTGAGGCGTGGGGGTTGCCGCCGGCTTTCGATCTGCGCATCGCCGCGCACTGCGGGCCGGTTCATTGCGGACGCGATCCAATCACCGGCGGCCACCTGTACACCGGTCCGCACGCCAGCCGTGCGGCACGCATCGAACCGATCACGCCGCCGGGCCAGGTCTATGCCAGCAGCGCCTTCGCCGCGGTCGCGGCGGCAACCGGCGCCGACGGTCTCGCGATGCGCTACGTCGGGCGCATCCCGCTCGCGAAGGGGTACGGCTCGCTCGGCCTGTACTGCGTGCGTCCGGCCGCATGACGGCCCGCCCGCGCTTGTCGCTCAGCTGGTGCCCAGTATCTGCTAGCGCTGAGTGGTGAGCAGCGTGAAGCCGGCGCCGAGGAGTGAGCGGTCGATCGGCCCGGTAAACCCCGCCGACCGCAGCAACTGCTCCTGCTCGTCGCGGGTGGGGACGACGTTTCCCCACATCAGTTCCTCAAAGCCCGTCTGGACCGGGAACAGGAACTCTGGCTCGCGGGCCTGCGCGAGCGTCGACGGATAGGTCTCGTCGACGATGACCAGCCACCCGCCCCGTCGCAGCGCATTGGCGCATCCGGCCACCACACGGGGCCGGATATCGGGGCCGATCTCGTGCAGGACCTCGACCATCACGACCACGTCGAACGACTGACTCTGAACCGCGTCGGCGATGTCCCCCTCGATGAGGGTTATCCGGTCCGACAGGCCGGCCTGCCGGACGGCATCCCGCGCGCATTGGATCCCGGTCGGGTCGATGTCGATGCCGGCGCACCGGGCCGCGGGAAATGCCTTCGCGATCTGGATCTGGAGGTTGCCCGTGCCGCACCCGACTTCCAGCAGGGAGCCGCCTGCATTCAGCTTCTCCGCGACGGGTGGCAGGCCGGGAAGAATCTTGCGCGCCATCATCACATTCACCCCGGCGATTGCCTGCGCAACGACCTGGGCAAACTCCTCGCTGCGCCCCTGGAACGGAGAGGTTGCCCCGGTCCGGAAGCCCTCCAGAGCATGGCGATGGTCGTCGGTGGCGAAGCGCGTGCCCAGCTGAACGTATCCCCCCAGGTACCGGGGATGAGACGGATTGGCCAGGATCTCGTTGACGAACGGCGCCAGACGAAAACTCGTCTCCGTCTCGGCCTCGAGCAGACCGAAGCTGTAGGCCGTCATGCACCACACCTTGACGTAAGGCGCGTGAAGTCCGAGCTGCGACGCGAGCGACTGCCAATCGATGTTCGGGGTAGCGGCGAGCGCCCGGAACAGACCCAGCTGAATGCCGATGTCGATCAGGTGCATCGCATTGAAGCCGCGCCGCCACTCGAAGATCTTGGCCACCTGCGAGTCGGCGGTCGGCGCGGGAGACGTGGCTGGTCCGGGGGGTATGGACATGATCGTGCCTCCTGGCTGATGGCCACGCCCTAAATCCCGCGCGCACCGGGCGTGTCGGCGCGGGAGTCCGTCTCGCGAATCACTGAGGGCGGTTGGCCTCGGCAAGGTCAGGAAACTGCTCCTTCTACGCGGGCATTTCTACCTGCATCGCAGCATTTTTCTCTGGCTGTCGCGCGGATCTGTGATCCAGTTGATCAGATTCCAGCAGTTCGTCGCCCGAAGGTCGGCCTGGGCGGGCGCACCGCAAAACAGCTTGTGGCCGGTCAGAGCCGATCGCCGGCGCCGGAAGATCACCACACTGCGGCCAGCAACCGCAGAGCGGTCGTCGCGGGAGCGGGCCATCGACCCAAACTAGCCAGCATTGATTTTCGAAGCGAGTGACCGATTGACTCCGACGCGCCGTCGTTCGCTGAAGTTGTCGTGAAGGTCCGAATTCAGCGTCAGCGCTCGTACGTAACAGGAAGTACGACTGGCAGGCTAGGTCGGTGCACAAACGTACGCATCCTCCATGCGGGAGTACGTGAGGCGTGGAAGGGCCGATGCAACCTGCATGCGTGCCAAGCCGATCGCCCTGCGTACGGAAGGGGCTACGTTGCATTCGACCCTCGGCCTTACTAAGGTCGGCGTCGTGAGCGCACGTACCCACACAAGTGAATCTTGGTCACTGCAAAAGGAGAACCTCTTGAAGAAGACCGTACTTCTAGCAGCCGCCATCCTTACCCTCGGGATTTCGGGCGCAGGCACTGCCCTGGCTCAGACGCAATCGACCTCCGGTCTCATGACGATCAAGAGCAAGAATTCCGCTGCCGATACGGTCACCAAACTGGACGCAGCCATCAAGGCCAAGGGGATGAAAGTATTCACCCACATAGATCATGCTGCCGCCGCCACGGAGGCGGGACTTTCGATGCCGTTCTCAACGGTCGTCATATTTGGCAACCCCAAAGCCGGCACGCCGAATTTTCTGAAGAAGCCGACACTGGCCATCGACCTTCCGTTGAAAGCGCTCGTCTGGCAGGACTCAGCCGGCCAAGTCTTTGTGACATATAACTCTGGCGGCTATGTCCTTGGCACCATCTTCGGCCGGCACGGACTCAATCCACCGGAGAAGGCAAAGCAGGGGCAGGAAGCCTTGCTTTCGGGTCTTGCGGCTGAGGCGGCGATGTGACCTCCTCCAATGCGCGCGGCGGAGCGCAAGATAGGTTTCTCGCGTGAAGAATCGGATCCAACTGGATAGGTCGTACAGCGCGGGCCGCATTGCATGTAACGCTTGGCCGCAGACGAATAGCTGCTCTGGCCGCACCCCGATTTCCACCGCGAGTCGCGCGAGCGGCAGGATCGGGTCGTGAGTTCCAGTTCGCAGCTTGTGAGAGCGGCCATTGGCCGGTCGTCGAAATAGCCGAGCCCGCTCGTCTTCAACACGACTGCCATTGATCGGCCGGTGCGCAGGTACAGCCGACATCCGACTCATGGGTCGATCAATGACCGGTGTCGGCGGCAGCCGTCATTGCTCTGCTGAGTTGAATGACCGCAGCCTGACTCGAGCAGCCGCTCGAGGTGCACCCGCCAAAGTCTGCAACTGGCCGAACGCGGGTCTATGTTGGTCGCCGCGAAGCGGTCGTCGAAGTCGGCCGTGGGTCTAGCTAGGGCCGAACGCCCGCTCCCAAACGGGCTTAGTGCGAGCAGCCGACCCGGTCCTGACATTCACTCTCGAAAGTTGCTTGCTGAAAAGCTGCCGCTCGCGCGGCACTTCTTGCGGACAGCCGAGCGACCTGCAGACGCGCGTACGGCAGCAGCGCAGCCAGCCGGGTGACAAGATCCAGCGGCCTAAACGGCACGTGCTTGCTGCTGTCACCGCGACCGCTGGGAGACGGGCGATCTCGACTGATTCTCGCCTGAAAAGGATGCGTGTCTCGAGCGTGTCAGGGCCGCGGTAAGCGACCTGGTCCGCCTCCGGAAGCAGCCACGCCCGGCGGCGGCCGTCCGGCGACCGGTCAAGTAGCGCCGAACCGCGCGGTGAAACTCACGCCGCGGCGCGCCTGCGCGCCGACCACTCATCGAGTATGGCGCGGGCGTCGTTCGTCTTCGGATCCATCTCGCGCTCGTGCGCCGGCGTGCGCGCGGCCAGTTCGATCACGTATCCGTTGGGGTCGCGGAAATAGATCGAATGAATGAAGCCATGGTCGACGACGCCGCGCGACTCGACGCCGGCCGCTCTGCCCTTGGCCAGCATCGGTTCGAGCACCGACGGCTCCACCTCCAGTGCGATGTGAAGGTCGAAGTCGTGCTGCGGCCTGAACTCGAAGGGCATGTCCGGCGCCTCGAAGAAGGCGAGGTACGAGCCGTCGTCCAGGGCGTAGAACGTATGCAGTGTGTCGGTTCCGCGTCCGGTCTTGGTCTGCTTGATCCAAAGCGTGCCCGACAGCGGCAGCCCCAGGAATTCTTCGTAGAAGCGCCGGGTCTCCTCGGAGTCGCGGCAGCGATAAGCGTTGTGATGCAATCCCTTGATCATCCTCGCCTCCAGCGTGCGCCGATCGTCACCTCGGCTCAGAACGTCGCGAACGACTGACCTTTCAGCGATGCCGCATAGCCGTCGAACACCTCGTTGACCTTGCGCCAGCTCTTCAGTTCCTTCATGCGATCCATCCAGCGCGCCACGTTCGGGTACGGGGCGTAGTTGCAGCCAATCAGTTCGCCGAGGCTGATGACGGGCATCCCGAAGTAGTCGGCGATGGTGATCGAGGCACCGCACAGATAGGGCCTCTGCGGGCCACGCAGCTTCTCATCGAGCAGCTTCAGCCAGGCCTGGGTCTTCGCCTTGTGCCACGCCAGCGTGCCTTGCTGCAGTTCCTCGCTCGGCCGCTTGTGGTGCGGAAACAGCTGCGGGTAGACAAGGCCGTAGCCGATGTCCTTGTAAAGGTTGCTGTTGATCCAGTGCAGCATCTCGTTGACCCGCGCCCGGCCGTGCAGGTCCGTCGGGCACGCCGGGCTTCTCGCCTTCTCGGCGATGTAGCCAACGATCGCCGCGCTCTCGGTCAGGCGAAAATCGCCGTCCTCGAGCATCGGCACGAGGCGGTTCGGGTTCAGGTCCGAGTACGGGGGCTTCAGGTGCTCGCCGGTCATCAGGTCGACGACCTGCCAGTCGGCCTGGACGCCACATTCGTGAGCGCACAGCATCACCGTGCGGCTCGTCGTCGACATGGGGTGGTAGTAGATCTTCATTCTCCGTCTCCTTGGGCTTTGGGCCGTCGCCGCGCCGGCGAACGCCGCGCGACTTTACGCCATCGCGCAACCGCCGGGCGTACCGACGGTTCATCGCTCGAGCACTCGCTCGCCGACGCCGCGATTCGCGCAGCACCACGCGCCGATGCTGGAAACCCGCAACGGCAGATGTGCCCATCCGACGCCCAACCGCCAGTTAGCAGCCGTTGGCAGCCGACGGCTCCTGGCCGAATGGCGAAACGGGCTCAGCGCCCGCAAGCCGTCACTCGCCTCGCGAAGCGCTTGGCGCCTGCTCAGTCTCGCGGCAGCTCACGGATCTCAACAGTACCGCCAGCGTCATAGACTGGATTGCCAACAAGGAAACGCCTTGCCGCCTCGAGGTCGTCGGCACGAACGCGGATAAAGCCGGATAGAGAGTCGCTCGGCGGAGCTGCCGGGCGCCCCTTGCGGAAGCACTGACCAGTCCCTATCGAACTGCCACCGTCAAACTGCCCGCTATCGCGTAGGGTCTCGAAGTACGCCGTCCAGCGCCCCTCGTCGACTGCAACATGATGGTCGACGGTGTCGGAGTGCATCAGTAGCAGATAGTCATTCATATCTTCGCGCCAAGGAAGTCGTTATCAACTGCGCCAAAGAGCGCAGTCCGGTTCCATGCGATTCTGGGTCAGCTCAGCTACGTTCGCTATTGGCTGAAGTGAGCCAGTCCGTGCGGCAGACAGGCAGACTACTTGCGCCGTCTTGCGGCCCTGCCGTCGTGCCGCGATCTTCGGCAGTCAGAGCGAGCCGAGCAGCCTCGTGCGTACGAGCGGGGGCAGCGAGACGAGCAGGTCGCCGACGAAACGGTCGTGCAGGGCATAGCCCGACGTCGTGTCCGAATCGAGCGACGACACACGCACCAGCATGCCGTCGGGGATCGTGCCGGTCAGGCCGAACCGCAGTTGCGCCAGTTTCCGCTCCAGGCCGGGCCGGGCGGCGCGATCGCCGATGGTGATCCAGTAGGTGATCGGCTCGCGCCGCGCGGCGCGTTGCGCGAGAAGGCGGCGGACTGGAATGCTGCCGGCGGTGACCGGCAGGCGCTCGTCGCGGACCGGACGGACCTCGAAGCCCTGGGCCGCATAGCAGAACTCGGGGCGGTGCGCCTGCATGCGATCGTTGCGCTGGTCGCCGCCGTAGGCGATCGACAGCATGATCCGGCGGCCGTCCTCGTCGACGTAGCTGCGCGCCAGGACCTGGCTGTAGATGCGATCGACGCCGGCGGGCAGATCGAGGCTGGCCTGCACCGGGAGGAGGTCGTCAGTGGCCCGCCAGCCACCGAACCTCGCCGGGACGACGGCCTCGAGGTCGAGCCGGGGCCGATCCTCGGCGAGCAGGCGCGTCGGTCGGAGCGCCGCGCCGGCCGCCGCCGCGGCGAGGAGCGCGGCGCCGATCGCCCAGCGTCGAGTCACTCGCACCTGCGACTTCCTGTCGCTGTCCGGCGGCAGAGGGCCCGGCACAGCAGCGCGTCGATCGCAAACATCGCTGCCAGGGCAACGACGAAAAGCAGCACGCCGGCCAGGTCGTGCGCGATGCCCTGCGCGGCGCGTTCGCCGAGGTAGTAGGTGGTCAGTGCGAGCGCGAGCACGCGCGCCACGTTGGCCACGAAGGCAACCGGGACGATTGCCGCGATCAGCAGGCCGTTGTGCAGCAGGCTGGTGCGCCCCATCAGATGCAGGAACAGCAGGCCGAGCGCCGTCAGGGTGATCATCGAGTGCAGGCCCGAGCAGGCATCGGCCATCAGTAGCTGATAGTGGCCGAGCGTCAGCACGACGCCGCTGCGTGCGATGGGCAGTCCGGCCAGGAACAGGGTCTCCTCGACTGCTGCCGACACTGACTCCTTGAGCGTGGCGGTGACCGGATCGATCAGGATCCCGGGCAGCGGAACCATGAAGGCGAGGAACAGCAGCGGGAAGGCCGCCGCCCGCAGCGCGCCGGTGCCTCGGGTCAGCAGCACAACGGCGGCGAGCACGGGAATCTGGGAGCCGACTTCGAGCAGGGGGATCTCCTGCGAGCGACCGACGACATAGGCGGCGATGCCGAACAGGAGAAGCGGCAGGCCGGGGATGTCCGCCACAGCCGCGGGGGAGTGCACGAACGAGGAGCGGCGGCGCCAGAAGAGCCAGGCAGCACCGAGCGCCACCAGCGGGGCGTGTCGCAACTGTTCCGTTTGCCAATGGCCGGCGGCCTGTGCGAGGTACGTCGGCACGTACATGGCCAGAAGGCCGGCGAACAGAGGAAGCGCCCGCCACCGGGCGAACAGGTCGCGCGCCGCGTCGCGCAGGCCGGCCCTGCCGGATGCCCGGATCGGCGCGGCCTGCAGCGTGGCGCTCACGGCAATTGATCGTGCTGCGGTCAGCCGCCGGCCCTGGCCGGAGCCGCCGCCCTCGACGGCGGAGCAGCGATGATCTCGATGTCGGCCGAGGCGCGCAGCGCTTTCAGCTCGGCGCGCATCGCGCGCTCGCCGTCCTGCCGCGCCAGGTGACTGGCGATCAGCGGCGCGGCGGCGGATGGATCCAGCGGTGCCGACTGGAAGCCGATCAGCTGGTACACGTAGAGAGCCTGCGGCGCCTCGAAGATGGCGGTCTGGCCCTCGCCGAGCGCGTGCAGCTTGCGCACTGCCTCGAGCGGGACCTGCTCGGCGGCGCGCAGCACGTCCTGCTCGGTGAAGGTGGCGTTCTCGCGGCCCAGCCAGGAGACGATCTCGGCCAGCGGCTGGCGGCCTGTCAGGCGCTCCCTGACCTGCGCGAGCTGAGGGGCGTTCACGGGGATCACCAGTTCGCGCAGGCGGTAGATCTTGCGCTGGGCGAACAGCTCCGGGTTGTCGGCGTAGAAGGCGCGCACCGCCTGTTCGCTGGGCCTTGGCCGCGCGGCGGCCACCTGCTCCGCGTAGGCGCCGGAGAGGATCTCGCGCCGCAGTTCCTCCAGCCGCAACAGCACCTCGGGCTGGCGGTCCAGCTTGCGCGCCAGCGCCTGCTGCACGGCGAGTTCGCGGTCGATCAGCTTGTCGAGGACCTGCTGACGATCGGCAACTCCCGGCCCGCGCTGCAGGCGCATCGCCAGGTCGAGCTGCAGCGCCGAGATCTCGGTGCTGCCGACGCGCGCCACCACCTGCGTCGGCTTCTCCGGCGGCGCGCCGGAGCAGGCCGACAGCAGCAGCGGTGCGGCAAGCGCGACAGCTGCAGGCACGGCGCGTGCTGCGCGGTCAGTGCGCACACCGGCACGGGCGGCATCGCCGGCTCGCTCGCGCGCCCGGCGCCGGCGAACGACGGCCAGCACCAGCGCCGCCCCTGGCACGGCGAGAATGAGGACCTCGGGTTCGGGAACAGGTGCGACGATGCCTCCGGCGCCGCCGGCGATCACCACCTCGCCCCAGTAATCGACGGAATTGCCGGCGCCCATGCCGGTGGCGGCGACCGTGAAGGAGTAGGTGCCGGGCGCCAGCACGTAGGAGCCTGAGCCAGACTCGGACAGCGAACCGCCGATGCCGTAGTGCAGGATGGGATTGCCGCAGCCGTTGCGGCAGGCGTCGAACTGCAACGAAACGCTGTAGGTCGCGTCGGCCGAACCTTCGAGCGTGAAGACGTACTCGTGGGTGAAGTTGCCGCGGACGTCATACTGGGCGAAGGCGAACGTCACCGGGCTGCTGATCGGCGTCGAGATGGCTCCCCAGTCGGCAACGACCGCCGCCACTGCCGGCTTCGCGAACAAGACGGCGAGGCCGCACAGCATCGCCAGGCCGATCCGCTGCACCCGGCGACAGAGGAAGACCCAGGTGGCGGGATAAGAGGGAGACGCTGGCACGGCAGGCAACTCGATCAGGCCTGCGCCGCGAAGAGGCGGTAGTAGCCGAGGCGACGTGCCAGGACCTTGCGGCGCTGCGTGCTCTCGTAGGCCTGCCGGGGCAGCGGCACGAACGGCTGCAGCGCGGTTCGTTCGCCGATCACCTCCGGCGGCGCGAAGCCTCCGGCGGCGATCCGATCCGGGATCCACCACTTGGCGACACCTCCGCCATGGAAGCACTTCATCGATCCGAAGTCCTCGGCGGCGAGAATGGTCGGACCGGAAACGCCGGCCTTCACGGCCACGCGTTTCCACTGCGCGTTGCGCCAGCACGCCCAGCGGCGCGCATCGAGGTAGCCGCCGCCCATGCGCATGGCGAGAGCGGCCCAGACGATCGCTTCGACGTGCATCTTGCGCGGCAGGCGTTGGCCGCCGAGGGTCCGGATCAGGCGCTCGAGCCAGGCAAGGTCCAGCCGGTTGTGCAACTGGGCGACGCCGATGTCGACGTGGTGGGCCAGCGGCACCGACGCCTCGTAGGCGGCCATGACCACCTCGTGCGGCAGCAGGCAGCTCGGCCGCTGCCACATCAGCGCCAGCCCGGTTTCGGGCGTCGGCTCGAACGTGAAGAAGTTGGGGAAGTAGAGGTCGGGATCGAGGACGATCATCTCCTCGCCGTCACCCGCGAACAGCGGCGGATCGGTGATCTTGCGCCAGCATGGGTGGCCGTCGCGGAAGGCGGCGATGCCGGGGAAGCCGGAGTAGAAGTCGGCGGCTCGCTCGTCAGCGTCGCGCTTGCAGTGGACGCGCCACCGATGCGGACCGCTCGGTCCGATTCCTTCCAGAGTCTCGGCGATGGCGGCCTTGTCGGCTTCCTCGTCGGTGATCAGGGTCAGGTCGACCGGCTCCAGGCAGCGCGTGAGAAGGCTTTCAAAGGCGTGCCTGGCGTAGGGCAGCGAGCGCGGACTGAGCACGCAGAAGAGCTTGCGCGGCGGTCGGGCATGGTTCGGAGCGGTCATCGGGCCTTCCTGGAGTCCTCATCGGCGCCAGGCGCCGATCCGGCGGCGCGCGGCTTGCCCATTGCGGTCGGACAGGGCGAGGAGGATGGTAGGCAGGATGCCGCCGGCGATTGTGTCGTCATTGAAAACTCTTTGCCAACGATGGGCGCACGTGGTGGTCGTCCCGATCGAATAAGCTTCGCGGCGAGGAGGGCCCATGGCCGGACAGGACGCCGTCACGATCGCCGACATTCGCGCCGCCGCCGAGCGGCTGCGCGGGCAGGTCGAGGAAACGCCGTGCGTGCTGTCGCGCACGCTGTCGCAGATCACCGGCGCCGAGGTCTACCTGAAGTTCGAGAACCTGCAGTTCACCGCCAGCTTCAAGGAGCGCGGGGCGCTGAACTGCCTGGCCCAGCTCACCGACGAGCAGCGCAGGTGCGGCGTGATCGCGGTGTCGGCCGGCAACCACGCGCAGGGCGTCGCCTATCACGCGCAACGGCTGGGCGTGCCGGCGGTGATCGTGATGCCGCGCTACACGCCGATGGTCAAGGTCGAGCGAACGCGCGGCTTCGGTGCCGAGATCGTGCTGGCCGGCGAAAACTTCGACGAGGCGCAGGTCGAGGCGCAGCGGTTGCAGGAATCGCGTGGCCTGACGCCGGTGCACCCGTACGACGACCCGCGCGTGATCGCCGGGCAGGGCACCATCGGCCTGGAGATGCTCGCCGCGCAGCCGCAGCTGGAGTGCCTGTGCGTGGCCATCGGCGGCGGCGGGCTGATCAGTGGGGTGGCGCTGGCGGCGCGCGCGCTCAAGCCGTCGATCGAGTTGATCGGCGTGCAGACCGAGCAGTTCCCGGCGATGTACGGGCTGTTCAAGGGGGTCGAGATGCCGTCGGCCAACGCGACGCTGGCCGAGGGCATCGCGGTGAAGTCGCCCGGGCTGCTCACGCGCGAGATCGTGAAGAAGCACGTCGACGACATCGTGCTGGTGTCGGAGGGCGACATCGAGCACGCGATCGTGCTGCTGCTGGAGATCGAGAAGACGGTAGTCGAAGGGGCGGGCGCCACCGGCCTGGCGGCGCTGATCCGTCACCGCGACCGCTTTGCCGGCAGGAAGGTGGGGCTGATCCTGTGCGGCGGCAACATCGACCCGATGGTGCTCGCCGACATCATCGAGCGCGGCATGGTTCGGGCCGGCCGGCTGGCGCGCATCCGCATCGCGACGCGAGACGTGCCCGGCGAACTGGCGCGCGCGGCAACGGTGGTCGCGCAGGCCGGCGCCAATATCGAGGAAGTCGAGCACCAGCGCGCCTTCACCACGCTGCCGGCGCAGAACGCTCAGCTGGAAATGGTCATCCAGACCCGCGGGCCGGAGCACATCGAGCAGGTGCTGGCTCGCCTGCGCGAAGCCGGGATGCCGGCGGACCTTGATCCGTACTGATCCGGCTTGCGTACGGCACCGCCCGGGGCACGGCGACGCGAGAACCTCAACTACCGCTTTCTGGTGTTGTGTGTGGGCGACGAAAAGTCATGCGCCCCGGGGTGTGGAAGCGCCACGGGCCGGCGCGCGGTGCGCACTGCCCGCTCAATCGCCGACTCGGACCCTGCCCGGCGGATCATCCGCCGGGCAGTCGGCTCGTCTGGCGAGGCTATGCAGGGGGACGCAGCCGCCCTTGATCAGCTGCCAGAGAGACAACGGGCCAGGTCCAACGCTCCTGGCCCGACTGGATCAAGCACTCCCACGCGGCCGCAGTTCGCTGGCCGAGGGGGACCGAAGCTAGCTAGGCAAAGCAGACTGCAAGCTGGCCGCCGCCGACGAACGACATTTCGGTGCTCGTCAGCGTGCTGAGGGAATCCTTCTGGACCGGCGCGTCGGCGGTGATCTCGGCGGGGTTGACTTCCGCGGCTTGGCAAACGATGGCGTCCATGATTGAATCCTAAAAATGCGTTACTCGGAATGAATCGATTGCGTAGCTGCTATCGATGGGCGGGATGGTTATCGATCGCGGACCGTTGATCGATGCCCCATTAACGGGATGTGACCGCATACATGCGAGCGTTGATTGAAAAGCTCGACGAAGCCGGATCGCGTGTAAGCGTGATGCAGCGGCAAGAAGCGCTCGGGCTTCTCGACGAGTTGCTTGCGAATCTGCGCGCCGCCATGACGGCTCCCAGCGCTGAGACGCATCAGCTGTTCGCCCTGGCGAACAGGACACTGCACGGCCTGCCGCTTGACGTGCTTTCCGAGTCGCGCGTCGAGGGATTATTGCTGTCAGCGCAGTTTGCGTACGTGTCCGGCCAGCCCTTTGCCGGTCTTGAGCATGCGGGGCTCGCGGTCGAGTGTGCGCGCGGGCTGCGGGATCAGGCGCTGTTGCGCAAGGCGCTGACCTTCCACGGCATCCTGCTGGCCGACACCGGCAACATTGCGACTGCCGTCGAGCGCTATGCGGAAGCGCTCGAAATTGCGGAACTGCTTCACGATCTGCGGGCGGAAACGCCGGTGTGGGTGAACTTGGGATCGGCC
>CP070661.1:2224148-2235451 GCA_020355165.1 Burkholderiales bacterium | reverse complement strand
TTGGCGCATGGATTCGCCCCGGCCCGCGCTGGGGCGACGGTGATGCATAAAGCGCCGCCATCCCGGTTCGCGCACCGCCGGGCGGCATCCTATTGGCGCATGGATTGGACCCCGGCCCGTACTGCGGCGACGGTGATGCATAAAGCGCCGCCATCCCGGTTCGCGCACCGCCGGGCGGCATCCTATTGGCGCATGGATTTGGCCCCGGCCCGTGCCGGGCCGACGGTGATGCATAAAGCGGCCGTCATCCCGGTTGCGCGCAGCGCAGACCGGGATCCAGTGTCTTTCTGCTCAGAGCCGCTGGACTGCCGCTTGCGCGGGAATGCACACGGCGACTACGCCGGCTTTTCTTCCGCCTTGGCGCCGATCCGCACGGCCAGTTCCTCGGCGCGCTTGGCAGAGCGCTCGAATTCGCCGATCACCCGCTTGGCGACGCGCTTGGTCAGCGGCACCGACTCCAGCGGCTTCAGCCAGCCCTGCTTCAGGTAGGACTTGATCGTCTGCGGCGACAGCACGCGCGTGCTCTTGTCGGCCTCGTTGCTGAACATGAACAGCGTCCGCAGCGGGCTGATCCAGCGCAGCTTGACCTTGACCACTTCCTTGCCGTCGTACAGGTTGAACCAGCTGCCGCGCTCCCACTCGGCGATCTGGCCGTCGAAGGCGGCGTCTTCGTCGCTGCTCAGCGGTTCGTCGGCGGCGATCGGCTCCGCCACCACCAGCTGCGCCGCGTGGTGCTCGGCCGCCTGCTGCAGGGCGCCGGTGCTGATCTTGACGCCCTCGGCGGTGGCGCCGGCGGGCAGCACCCCGGTGATCTTCATCTCGTCGAGCCTCTGGCGCAGCTCGCCGGTCGCCACCTTGCGCTTGATGTAGGTCGCCTGGTCGACCGGCCGCACCGCCACCGCGTGCGACGCCATCAGGTTCTTCAGGAAGTCCTGCTGCTCGCGCTCGGTCATCTGGATCATCGCCATGCCATCGCGCAGCACCCGCGTCATGCCGGGGATCAGCGCCACCAGCCGCTTGCGCTCGTCGGCGGAGATCTTCGGCTGCACGCTCCAGACCATGTCGTGGATCGACTGGCGGAACGCCTTCGAGAAGCCCGGCGTCTGCTCGTCGCGCAGGGTTGCACTGACCAGCGCCTGCACCCACGGACCGACCAGGAACTCGCGCAGGTACTGCTCCAGCTCGACGTGCTCGAAGGCGCGCCGCACCTGGATCGTCGTGTTGATGACCAGCACCTCGCGCTTCTCGGCCTCCTCCAGCGCCCGCTTGGCCCGCGCCACCGGATCGGTCTCGCGCGTCGGCATCTCGGCGATGAAGGCGTCGAACTCCTTGAGCAGCTGCTCGAACAGCCCGAGGTCCTTGTCGAAGCGCTCCTGCACCTGCAGCACGACCCGCTCGAGCTCCTTCTTGTAGCGCTGGTTCTCGTCGCCGTAGGGCTCCCAGCCGACCGCGGTCGAGGCCAGCCGGTCGATCAGCCGCCGCGCCGGGTGCGTGCCCGAGGCGAAGAAGTCGGCGTCGACGAGCGCCACCTTCAGCACCGGGAACTGCAGGCGCGACAGCACGGCCTTGATCTCGGCCGGTACCTGCTCGTCCTGCAGCACGTGGTCGAACAGCATGCCGACGATCTCGATCGTCAGCTTGTCGACCGTGCGGTTCGACTTCGCCAGCAGCACGTCGCGCCAGGCGCCCTGGTCGGCGCCGGCCGCTCCGACGGTCGGCGCGAGCGCCGCGGCGGCGGCTTCCATCCCCGCGCGGACGCCGACGTGCTGCATCTCGCTGATCGCCTCGAGCAGGTCTGGCGGCGGCGCGCCCTGCGACGCAGCCTGCGCCGGCACGGGAAGGCCGCGCAGCTCGGCGCCCATCCGCGCCATCATCTGGTCGAGCGAGGTGCGTACGTCGCCGAACGTCAGCACCGTCACCGGTCCGCCGCCCAGGGTCCGCGCCCCGCCGGCAGTCGTCGGCACGCCACTGAGCGTGGGCTGGCCCTGCGCGAAGCGCTCGACCTCCTCCATCCAGGGCAGGCGCTGCGAGCCGGGACTACGGGTGACCGCGAACCCCGAGTTGAAGTCGCCGCCCGCCGCCGCCGGCGCCGGCGCCTTCGTCGCCGGGTTCAGAGTCGGCCGGCCGAGGGCCTGCCGCGCGGCGAGCTCGCGCCGCACCTCGGCAACGTCGACCTTGTGCTTGCGGAAATGATCATGCAGCTTCTGGTAGGCGCGCCGCAGCTCCTCGGTCATCGGCCGCTCAAAGGCACTGGCCAGCGGCAGCCAGCTGCTCGTCTCCAGGCCGAGCTCACGGGCGACTTCCAGCAGCGCCCTCATGCAGACGTCGGGCGCAAACGGGTCGTCGCTGATCTGGACCCGCTCGCGCCGTGCCAGGTGCGCGGTGACGACGTTGATCTCGCGCAGCTGCAGCTCGAGCGCGCCCTGCATCCGCCGTGCCACCTTGCCGATGTAATCGGAGGTCGCCGCCTCGTCGTCCTCGACCAGCGACAGCGAGTCGGCGGTGATCTTGGTCTTGCTCGCCGCGCCGCCATCCTGCTTCAGCAGGCGGGCCACCGCTTCGCTCTGCTCCTGCTTCAGCCGGCCATGGAAGTCGCGGTCGAGCTGGATGCGCTTTTCCTCGATCAGGCGCCGCGCCCCCGCGGTACCTGGATCGGCGTCCGTCCTGCCGGCCAGATTCTCCAGCGCCGCAGCGAACATCGACGTCAGCGCCGCGGCAACCTGGTCGCCCACCAGCGCCAGCCCGCCGCGCAGGATCTCGGCTGATCGGCCGCTCGACCGGCCAGGCGAGAGGGTGTCCGGGCTGGTCATCCGTAGGCTGGCGCTGCGCCGCTATTCGTCATCGCTACAAGACGAAGGATATTGCCGTGCGTCGCGCTCACGCACGAGCGGACGGATGGATTAACGTGGGCCGATTCTACGCACCGGCCGCCGACCGGCCGCCGTGGGCCCGCCGGCGGCGGGCGACGATGCCCCGAAGTCAGATCCGAAAGCACGCTGCGCCGGCCGCCTGCTGGCGCAGCCCGGAGACCCACTTGCGCGCCGGCAGCCCGAACTGCCGCTCGACCTGGCCGGCGTGGTCGTAAAGGGCCGCCCAGGGCACGGCCAGCGCCGGGCCGCTGAAGGCAAGCACGATCCGGTTGCCGGCGTCGGCCTCCGGCAGCACCAGCGCCCGGTCGCCGAAGGCGGCGGCGATGCGCGCGAAGCTCGGCTCGAAGCCGCGGCCGAACAGGTTGAAGGCGGCGATCCCCGGCGCGCGCAGCAGGCGCCGGCAGGCGGCGTAGAACGGCTCGTCGTCGAGCACCGGCCCGCGGGCGGCGCGGTCGTACAGGTCGACCTGCAGCCAGTCGAAGCTGCGGCGCAGCCGCGGCTGCGCCACCACGTCGCGCGCGTCGCCGACCCGCACCGACAGCCGCGCATCGTCCGGCGGCAGCGCGAACCAGCGGCGCGCCGTGGTCACCACCTCCTCGCTGATCTCGACCACCGCGACCTCCGCCTGCGGCAGGTGCTTCCAGCAGAAGCGGGCCAGCGCGGCCGCGCCGAGGCCGAGCTGCAGGATCAGCGACGGCGCCGGCAGGAACAGCAGCGGCGCCATCATCTGCTGCTGGTACTCCAGCTCGATCTTCCACGGCCGGCCGATCCGCATTGCCCCCTGCACCCACTCGGTGCCGAAGTGCAGGTAGCGGACCCCCTGCTCCTCCGACAGCGTGACCTGCGGCGACAGGCGCCGCGCAACCGGTCGCCGCGCGGCGCGGCCCGCCTTCACGGCCGTAGCCCCAGGCCGCCGCGCCACAGCGCCAGCTTCTGCGCGAAGCTGCGGCCGGCGTGCGCCGGGCTGCTCGACGGCAGCACCGCGGTGTCGAAGCCGGCGGCGGCGAACTGGCGCTCGAAGCGGCCGGCCGTGCCGCCGTTGAACAGCACCCGCTTCAGCCTTGGCGCCAGCGCCCGCAGGGCCGCGAAGTCGTTCGGGCGGGCGTCGCGGATGCTGGCGTCGAGGCTGCCGGACCGGCGGCAGGCATCGAGGACGTCCCAGATGCCGACCCGGTGCGCCAGCACTCGGGCCGCCCGCTCGCCGTAGTCGAGCTCGGCCAGCGGCTCGCCGAGCAAGGCGCCGAGAAGCCGCCAGAACTGGTTGCGCGGATGCGCGTAGTACTGGCCGGCTGCCAGCGATGCTTGGCTCGGAAAGCTGCCGAGGATCAGCGTTTCCGTGCGCTGGTCGATGATCGGCGCAAAGCCGCGCAGCACGCTTTCCTTCGACCCCTTGCCCTTCCCTGTCCCGTCGCCCCGGCGCAGGCCGGGGCCCAAGTTACGACGCTCCGCACGTGGATCCCGGTCTGCGCTTCGCGCAACCGGGATGACAGCGCCACTTGGCTCGCCGTCGCCCCGGCGCAGGCCGGGGCCCAAGTTGCGACGCTCCGCACCTGGATCCCGGTCGGCGCTTCGCGCAACCGGGATGACGGCGTCGTCTCCAATCGCCACGCGCCTGCGGCGCTTGCTCTTGGACGACGCCGTCACTTCGCCGCGTCGAGCAGCAGCGTATTGACGCGGCGGACGAACGCCGCCGGGTCGTCGAGCTGGCCGCCTTCGGCGAGCACCGCCTGCTCGAGCAGCAGCGCCGACCACTCGGCGAGGCTCGCTTCCTCGGTCTTCAGCCGCTGCACCAGCGGATGGTGCGGATTCAGCTCGAGGATCGGCTTGCTCTCCGGTGCCTTCTGCCCGGCCGCCTTCAGCAGCCGCGCCAGGTGGCCGCTCATCGCGTCGCGCTCGGCGACCACGCAGGCCGGCGAGTCGGTGAGCCGCAGCGTCACGCGCACGTCCTTGACCCGCTCGCCGAGCGCCGTCCTGACCCTGCCGACCAGTTCCTTGTACTCGTCGGCCACCCTCGCCTGCTCCTCCTTCTCCGCCGCGTCGGCCAGCTCGCCGAGGTCCAGATCGCCCTTGGCGATCGACTCCAGCGGCCTGCCGTCGAACTCGTGCAGGAAGCCGAGCATCCACTCGTCGATGCGGTCGGCGAGCAGCAGCACCTCGACGTCCTTCTTGCGGAAGACCTCCAGGTGCGGGCTGTTGCCGGCCGCCTCCAGCGTGTCGGCGGTGACGTAGTAAATGGCCTTCTGCTTGTCCTTCATGCGGCCGACGTAGTCGGCCAGCGACACCGCCTGCGCGTCGCTGCCCGTGCTCGAGAAGCGCAGCAGCCTGGCGATACGCTCCTTGTTGGCGTGGTCCTCGCCGATGCCTTCCTTCAGCACCTGGCCGAACTCGGCCCAGAACCTGGCGTAGTCGTCCTTGCGGTTCTCGGCCAGGTCCTCGAGCAGGCCGAGGATCCGCTTGGTCGAGCCCTCGCGGATCGCCCGCACGTCACGCGATTCCTGCAGGATCTCGCGCGAGACGTTCAGCGGCAGGTCCGAGGAGTCGATCACGCCGCGCACGAAGCGCAGGTAGGTCGGCATCAGCTGCTCGGCGTCGTCCATGATGAAGACGCGCCTGACGTACAGCTTGATGCCGTGCCGGCTCTGCCTGTCCCAGATGTCGAATGGCGCCTTGCCCGGCAGGTACAGCAGCTGGATGTACTCGGTCTTGCCCTCGACCCGGTTGTGCGTCCACGCCAGCGGTTCGCCGAAGTCGTGGCTGACGTGCCGGTAGAACTCCTTGTACTGATCGTCGCTGATGTCGCTCTTGGCGCGCGCCCACAGCGCGTTGGCCTGGTTGACCGTCTCTTCCTCGTCCCTGGTGACGTGCTCGCCCTTGTCCTTGTCCCACTCCTCCTTGTTCATCCGGATCGGCGTGGCGATGTGGTCGGAGTACTTGGTCAGGATCGACTTCAGCTGCCAGTGCGACAGCAGCTCGTCCTCGCCCTCCTTCAGGTGCAGGATGACGTCGGTGCCGCGCTCGGCCCGCTCGGCCGGCTCGATCGTGAACTCGCCGGCACCGCTGCTTTCCCACTTGATCGCCTCGCCGGTGCCGGCGCGCCGCGAGATCACCGTCACCCGGTCGGCGACGATGAAGCTCGAGTAGAAGCCGACGCCGAACTGGCCGATCAGCTGCGCGTCCTTCTGCTGGTCGCCGGTGAGCTGGGCGAAGAACTCGCGCGTGCCGCTCCTGGCGATCGTGCCAAGGTGCTGCACCGCCTCGTCGCGGCTCATGCCGATGCCGTTGTCCGACACGGTGATCGTCCGTGCCGCCTTGTCGAAGGCGACCCGGATCGCCAGCTCGCCGCCGCCTTCCATCAGCTCCGGCTGGCCGATCGCCTCGAAGCGCAGCTTGTCGCAGGCGTCGGAGGCGTTGCTGATCAGCTCGCGCAGGAAGATCTCCTTGTTCGAGTACAGCGAATGGATCATCAGGTGAAGCAGCTGCTTCACCTCGGCCTGGAAGCCCAGGGTCTCTTTGTGTGCGCCCATCCTGTGAATCCTCGCAACCGGTGTGTCGACGCGGGCTGCCTGGCCCGCCCGCGGAAACTTGGGGTGGATTCTGCCCCTTCAAGGGGCCGGCGCGGCGGCGGCCGTCAGCGCGGCCCGCCTGCTGCTGCCTCGGGAGGCTGCTCCGGCTTGATCCGCAGCGCCCACAGCACGCCGGCAACGAGCAGGGCGACGCCGGCCATCGTCGGCAGCGGCGGCGCCGAGCCGCGCAGCGCGAATGCGTACGCCAGCGCCGCCAGGGTCTCGAAGACGATCAGCTGCCCGGCCAGCGCGGTCGGCAGCCGCTGGCTGGCCTCGTTCCAGCACAGCCCGCCGACCCACGACGCGAGCAGGCCGAGCGCCAGCATCCAGGCAATGAAGCGCTGCGGCTGCGGGCCGAACGGCATCGCAAAGCGCTCGCCGGCCAGCCCGGAGCCGACCCACAGGACGGCGAGGCCGGCGGCCGCCAGCGGCAGCGTCGCCACCCCCTGCGCGGTGGCCCAGGCGCGCGGGCTGCGCTCCGGGTGGGCGCGCAACCAGTCGGCGTTGCGCAGCGGATACCAGGTCCAGCAGGCGACGCCCGCCACCGCCAGCGCGGCGCCGAGCGCATGACGGCCGAGGTCGACCGGTTGCGAGACGCCGAGATGCCGCAGCTCGGCCTGGTTGACCAGCGCGATGCCGGCGGCGATCAAGCCCAGCGACGGCGCCAGCCGCCGCCACGGCAGGCGGCCATCGCGTCGCGCATCGCGCAGGTTCGCGCTGATGGCGATCACCACCGGCAGGGTGCCGATGATCACCGTCGGCAGCGGCCCGCCGGAGCGCTGGATCGCCGCCGCGAGGAAGACGTAGTAAAGCAGGTTGCCGACCAGCGCCAGCTTCAGGGCCTCGAGCCAGTCGGCGCGCGACAGTTCGCGCAACCGGGCGCGGTCGAGCAACGCCAGCGGCAGGGCAATCAGGCCGAAGGCCAGGTAGCGCGCCGTCGACAGCAGCGCCGGCGGATACTCCGGCAGCAGCAGCGGCACGACGAACACCAGCCCCCACAGGCACCCGGCGGCGAGCGCAAACAGCGTGCCGGTCAGCATGGCCGCGCCTGGCTTCGACGCTTCCGTCGCCGAGCTGCCGCAGCGGGCCGCCTTGCGTCGGCCGGGCCGGCCGGTGGCCGGCGCAGCCTGGCGGCGGGTTTGCCGATAGCATCGCCGGCATGTCCACCGCCCGCACCCGCCAGGTCGGCATCTACATCTACCCGGAAGCCGAGGTGCTCGACTTCGCCGGGCCGTACGAGGTCTTCACGACCGCCAGCCGCGTGGCCCGCCGGCGCTGGCCGGCCGCGCCGCAGCCGTTCGACGTCGCGCTGATCGCGCGGCAGGCGGGACTGCTGCGCGCGCGCCACGGCTTCGAGGTGCGCGCGCCGTTTTCGATCGCCGAGCACCCGCCGCTCGACGTGCTGATCGTTGCCGGCGGCGTGCCGACGGCCGAGCTGGCAAGGACCGAGGTCATCGAGTGGATCGCCGGCTGCGCGCGCGACTGCGAGCTCACCGCCAGCGTCTGCACCGGCGCCTTCCTGCTCGGCAAGGCCGGCCTGCTCGACGGCAAACGGGCCACCACGCACTGGGAGGATGCCGACGAGCTTGCCGCCATGCTGCCGCGCACGCAGGTGCTGCGCGAGCCGGCGTGGGTCGACGCCGGGACCGTGGTCACGTCGGCCGGCATCTCGGCCGGCATCGACATGAGCCTGTACCTGGTCGAACGCCTGGCCGGCGGCGAGCTGGCCGACGCGACCGCCCGCCAGATGCAGTACGACAGGCGCCGCTAGCCGCGTCCTACTCACCGATCTGCTGCAGCAGGTAAAGCCGCTGGTAGATCCCGCCGCCGATCGCCATCAGCTCCTCGTGCGTGCCCTGCTCGGCGATGCGGCCGTGGTTGAGCACGACGATGCGGTCGGCGGCGCGGATGGTCGACAGGCGGTGCGCGATGGCGATCACCGTCACTTTGCCGTGCAGCTCGGCCAGCGCCTGCTGGACCAGGCGCTCGGTTTCGCTGTCGATGCGCGAGGTCGCCTCGTCGAGGAACAGGATCCGCGGCTGCCCGGCCAGTGCGCGCGCCACGGCGACCAGCTGCTTCTGCCCCGACGACAGCCGCGCCCCGCCCTCGCCGAGCGGCGTGTCGTAGCCCGCTTCCAGCGCGCTGATGAAGCCGTGCGCCCGGGCGGCGCGCGCGGCCGCCTCGATCCGCGCCTGGCTCAGGCCGCGGCCCATGTCGATGTTCTCGCGCGCGCTCGCCGCCAGCAGGAACGGCTCCTGCGGCACCAGGCCGACGTCGGCGCGGAACTGCTCGTCGCCGATCGCCGCCAGCGGCACGCCGTCGATCTCGATGCGGCCGGTCTGCGGCGTGTAGAAGCGCAGCAGCAGGGCCAGCAGTGAGCTCTTGCCGGCGCCGGTGTGGCCGACGATGCCGTGGAAGCTGCCCGCCGGGACGTCGAGGCTCAGGTCGTGCAGCACCGGCTCGTCGGGGTCGTAGCCGAACGTCACGTTCGACAGCCGCACGCCGCCGGCGTCGATGTGCCGGCTGGCGCCCACCGCCAGCGTGCCGCCCTCGGCCAGCAGCGCGTTCACCCGCGCGGCGGCGATCATTGCCTGTTGCAGCAGCGAGAACTGCAGCGTGATCTGGATCAGCGGCTCGACCACCCGCGCGATGTAGGTGATGAAGGCGTACAGCAGGCCGACCTGCAGGCCGTCGAGCGACTGCGAGCCGAAGGCGGCGATCACGGCGACGATCAGCAGCACGTTCAGCAGGTCGAGCGCCGGGCGCAGCAGCCAGGCGTTGGCGCGCATCTCGCCCAGCCGCGAGCGGTAGTAGCCGTCGTTGGTCTCGGCGAAGCGGCGCGCGAAGCGCGGCGCGGCGCCGGTGACCTGCAGCACGCTCATGCCGGCGATGCTCTCGGCCATCTGCGCGTTGATGTCGCTGCGCAGCTCGCGCGAGCGCGCCACCGCCGGCGCCGACCACCGCTGGTAGGCCCAGACGATGGCGACCGTGGCCGGCATCAGCAGCAGCACGATCAGCATCAGCCGCCAGTCGAGCCAGGCCATGGCGACGATCGCTCCGGCCAGCACCGTCAGCCCCTGCAGCACCTCGAACAGCACCTGCTGGTACAGCTGGCGGATCTGCTCGGTGTCGTTGGTGATCCGGCTGACCAGCTGGCCGGTGATGGCGCGGTCGAAGAAGGCCATCGGCAGGCGAAGCACGTGGCCGTAGACCCACTCGCGCAGCCGCCGCACCGAGCGCATCGCCAGCGCCGCCAGCCGCACCAGTTGCAGGTAGCGCAGGCCGCTGGCCAGCCAGCCGGCCGCCAGCATTCCGGCCAGCAGCAGGCCGATCGCCAGCGGCTCGAACTGGCGCGGCAGCAGGTGGTTGTCGATGAAGTGCGCCCCGAGCACCGGCCCGAGCGCGTCGAGCAGGCCGGCCGCCGCGAGCCAGGCGCTCGCACGGCCGAGCTCGCGCTTCTCGGGCACCGCGGCCCGCGCCAGCAGATCCAGGCCGGCCAGGCGCTCGCCGCGGCTCGGTGCCGCGCGCTTGGTCTGCGCCGGGGCGGCGACGGAATTCATCGAGCCCCCTTCGCCCTGCGGGCCGTCCGCCGACGGGCAAGCAAGCGCCTGCGGGCGGCCGTGCGGCGCTCATGCGGCATCGAGGCTCGCCTCCAGCTGCTGGTAGCGCCACTGCGCCGCGTACCAGCCGCCGCTGGCCAGCAGCTCGTCGTGCGTGCCGCGCTCGACGATGCAGCCGGCCTTCAGCACGACGATCTGGTCGGCGTCGGCCACCGCCGACAGCCGGTGGCTGACGATGATCGCCGTGCGCCCGGCGCGCGCCCCGCGCAGGTGCTCGAGGATGCGCGTCTCGGTGCCGGTGTCGACCGCCGACAGCGCATCATCGAGCACCAGCAGCGGCGTGTCGGTCAGCAGGGCGCGGGCGATCGCCACCCGCTGCCGCTGCCCGCCCGACAGTGTCACTCCGCGTTCGCCGACCACCGTGTCGTAGCCGTCGGCGAAGCGGCGGACGTCTTGGTGCAGGTCCGCCAGCCGTGCCGCCCGCTCGACCTCGGCGCGCGTCGCCTCGGGGCGCGCCAGCGCGATGTTCTGCGCGATCGAGGCAGAGAACAGGAACGGCTCCTGCGGCACCCAGGCGATCGCCGAGCGCAGCGCGGCCAGCCGGTAGCCGTCGATCCGCTCCTCGCCCCAGCGGATCTCGCCCTCCAGCGGTACGTAGTGGCGCAGCAGCAGGTTGACCAGCGTCGACTTGCCGGCACCGGTGGGACCGACCACGCCCAGCGTCTGTCCCGGCGCCAGCGCCAGTGACACGCCGTCGAGCGCACGCACCGTCTGCCCGGGATAGGCAAAGCTCACCGCGTCGAAGATCAGTGGCCCGGCGGCGACCGGCTCGATGCCGCCGCGGTCGTCGATGCTCGGCGGCTCGCGCAGCACCGGCTGCAGGCGCGCCCATGCGGCGCGGCCGCGCTCGATCAGCGAAAGCACCCAGCCCATGGCGAACATCGGCCAGATCAGCTGGCCGAGGTACATCGTGAAGGCGGTCAGCTGGCCGACCGTCATCTGCTGCTGCCAGACGAACCAGCCGCCGAAGGCCATCGTCAGCACGGTGGCACTGGTCAGCGTCAGGCCGACCGCCGGCTCGTAGGCGGCTTCCCACTTCAGCGCCGTGAAGCTGCTGTCGGCGGCGGCCTTGGCCCGCTGCGCGAACTCGGCTCCGGCCCGCGACTCCAGCCCCAGCGCGCGCAGCGTGCGCACGCCGGCGACCGTTTCCTGCACGTGGTCGTTCAGGTCCGAGAAGCGGTCGAGCGACTCGCGCCAGCCGTCGTGCACGCGGCGCGAGATGACCCAGAAGCTCCACGCCATCAGCGGGA
>CP070661.1:2168050-2224048 GCA_020355165.1 Burkholderiales bacterium | reverse complement strand
CGCCGATGCGCTGGCGTCGGTCGCACCGCCGGTGGTCACCGACGGGCCGACGCTGTATGGCATGTACTGCGCCAGTTGCCACGGCGCGCTCGCCAGCTCGACCAAGGGCGGCGCCACGGCCTCGCGCATCCAGGCGGCGATCGGCGGCAACACCGGCGGCATGGGCTCGCTGTCGACGCTCACCTCAACGCAGGTGAGCGCGATCGCCGATGCGCTCGCGCTGATCCCGCCCACCACCGCTGCCTGCGGAAGCTGCCACGCGATCCCGCCGGCAAGCGGAGAGCATGGTGAGCACCAGAGGCTGTCGTGCGCGAATTGCCACGGCGTCGGCTACAGCTCGTCCAGCGTCAGCGCGGCCACGCACAACAACGGCGCCGTCGATCTGACCAGCTCGATCGGCTGGAACAGCACGTCGATGACCTGTTCGAACTCCTGTCACGACAGGAAGTCGTGGGTCGGCGGAGACGATGATTGAGCTGAATCGGCGGCCCCGGGTCAGCGGCCCGGGGCTTGCCGCCGCGTCACGCTGCAGACGGCGGCGACGGACTGGTTCCTTGTTCGCCGCCGCAACCGTCGTTGCGCGCTCGGGGCCGTCAGTAGACGAGCCGCGGTCGCCAGAACCACCGACCGGCCGCTGAGACCAGCCCGGCCTGCCCGCTTCGGTGCACGGTCAGGCGTTCGCTGCGCCTGCCCATTGAGGAACGTGCTCGAGGCCGGGGAAGTTCAGTTCGATCATCAGGCCGTCGGGATCGGCGACGAAGATCTGCAGCAACTTGACCTCGGCAATGTATCTCGTCCGGGTGGGCAAACCGTGCGCGACCAGGCGCCGCATCATGCCCTCGGCATCGGTGCACTGGAACGCGATGTGGTCGACCACGCCGGCGTTGTCCCTGGCCGAGGCGCTCGACGTGCCGAGGTAGTAGGCAGCTTCGCCCGCAATCCCGTCCAGGCCCATGTGGACCTGGACCTTGCCATTGACGCCGAGCCAGTAACCGGGGAACGGGAAGCCCGGCCTCGGCATCACCTGGAAGCCGAGCGCATCGCAGTAGAAGCGTCGGGACCGCTCGAGGTCCCTCGAGCGCACGAAGTAGTGGTTCAGGTCGGTGATCGGCATTGGCGTCTCAGGTCGTCCGATTGCGGTTGGCTGCGCAGGCGCGCGAAGCCGAGGGCGTGCCTCCCGAATGGCCGTGCCGCCGTGCCGCGCCGGCCTCCTACAGCCGCAGGACCTTGCCCGGATTCAGGATGTTCAGCGGGTCGAAGGCGCGCTTGATGCGCGCCATCAGCTCGACGCCGTCGGCGCCGTGCTCCTCGAGCAGGAAGTCCATCTTGTGCATGCCGACGCCGTGCTCGCCGGTGCAGGTGCCGTCCATCCGCAGCGCCCGCTCGACGATGCGACGGTTGAGCCGCTCGGCTTCCTCGATCTCGTCCGGGTCGGCCGGATCGACGAGGATGGCGCAGTGGAAGTTGCCGTCGCCGACGTGGCCCAGGATCGGCGCCGGCAGGCTGCTCGACTCGATGTCGTGCAGTGTCTCGCCGATGCACTCGGCCAGGCGCGAGATCGGCACGCACACGTCGGTCGTGCAGCTGCGCGAGCCGGGCTTCAGCTGCAGGCAGGCGAAGTAGGCGTTGTGCCGCGCCGTCCACAGCCGGGTGCGCTCCTCCGGCGTGGTGGCCCACTGAAAGTCGTGTCCGCCGTGCTCGCGGGCGATCTCCTGCACCGCCGTGGTCTGCTCCTCGACACCGGCGCGCGTGCCGTGGAACTCGAACAGCAGCAGCGGCGCTTCGGGCAGGCCGAGCTTGTCGCGCAGGTTGACCGCTTTCACCGTCAGCGCATCGAGCAGCTCGCAGCGGGCGATCGGCACCCCCATCTGGATGGTGGCGATGGTGCTGGCCACCGCCGCCTCGACGCTGGGGAACGAGCAGATCGCCGCGGCGATCGCCTCCGGCTGCGGGTAAAGGCGAAGCGTCGCCTCGGTGATGACGCCGAGCGTGCCCTCGGCGCCGACGAACACGCGGGTCAGGTCGTAGCCGGCGCTCGACTTCTTCGCCCGCCTCGACGTGCGGATCACCTTGCCCTCGGCGGTCACCACGGTCAGGCCGAGGACGTTCTCGCGCATCGTGCCGTAGCGCACCGCGTTGGTGCCGGAGGCGCGTGTTGCCGCCATTCCGCCGATGGTGGCATCGGCCCCCGGGTCGATCGGGAAGAACAGCCCGGTGTGCTTGATCTCGTTGTTCAGCTGCATGCGCGTGACGCCGGCCTGAACGGTCACGGTCAGGTCCTCGGAATTGATCGCCAGCACGCGGTTCATCTGCGACAGGTCGATGCTGACGCCCCCCTCGATCGCCAGCAGGTGGCCTTCGAGGGAGGAGCCGACGCCGAAGGGGATCACCGGCACCCGGTGCAGGGCGGCCAGCTCGACCAGTGCCGCCACGTCCTCGGTCGAGCGGGCGAACACCACCGCATCGGGCGGCATCGGCGGATAGGCCGACTCGTCGCGGCCGTGGTGCTCGCGCACCGCCGCCGCCGTCGACGACTGCTCGCCGAAGCGGCTCTGCAGCGCGGCGAGGAAGGCCTCGGGCAGGGGCCGGGCAACCTGGCGCAGGGGGGTCGGTGCGTTCATGGGCCTCTCCGTCGGACGTGACGCGTCGCCTCGAGGGCGCGCGGCTAGCTTAATCGCCCGCGGCGTCTACTCCGGGGAATCGCCCGCCGGGTTTGTCCTTACAATGCGTTTTTGCACTGCAGCAAGGCGGACCCGCCGGCCGGTGCAGGGGAACCCAAGTGGACCAGATCGAGAACCGCACCTTCGACGAGATCAGCATCGGCGACACCGCTACCCTCGACCGCACGCTGACCGAGCAGGACATCACGCTGTTCGCCGTGATGTCGGGCGACATCAACCCGGCCCACGTCGATCCCGAGTACGCCAAGAGCAGCCGCTTCCGCGAGGTGATCGGCCACGGCATGTGGAGCGGCGCGCTGATCTCGACCGTGCTCGGCACCGAGTTCCCCGGCCCGGGCACGATCTATCTCGGCCAGAACCTGCGCTTCAAGCGGCCGGTGAAGGTCGGCGACACGATCACCATCAGGGTCACGGCGAAGGAGAAGGACGCCGGCAAAGGCAAGGTGGTGCTCGACACCGAGTGCCTGAACCAGGACGGCGAGGTGGTCGTCTCCGGCACCGCCGAGGTCATCGCGCCGAAGGAGAAGGTGCGCCGGCCGAGGATCGAAATGCCGCAGGTGCGCTTCGACGACAAGGAGGCGCGCTTCCGCGAGATCCTCGGGCGGGTGCGGGCGCGCAACCTGGAGCCGGTGCCGACGGCGATCGTCGATCCGACCGACGCCGATTCGCTGGTCGGCGCCGCCGCCGCGGCAGCCGAGGGTGCGATCGTGCCGATCCTGGTCGGCAACGAGAGCGTGATCCGCGAGGTCGCCGAGGCCCGCGGCGTCGATCTCAACGGCTTCGAGATCGTCCCGGCAGCAAGACCGCGCGAGGCGGTCGCCGAGGCGATCCGCCTGGCGCGCGAAGGCCGGGTCGAGGGAATGATGAAGGGCAGCCTGCCGATCGAGGAGCTGATCGTCCCGATTGTCTCGTCGGCCAAGGGCCTGCGCACCGAGCGGCGCATCAGCCACGTGCACGTGATGGACGTGCCGACCTACCCGAAGCCGCTGTTCATCACCGACTCGATGATCAACATCCTGCCGGGGCTGTCGGAGAAGCGCGACATCTGCCAGAACGTCATCGAACTGGCGCGCTGGCTCGGCATCCCGGCGCCGAAGGTGGCGGTACTGGCCGCGGTGGAGACGATCAACCCGAAGATGCCGACCACCATCGAGGCGGCGACGCTGTGCAAGATGGCCGAGCGCGGCCAGATCGCCGGCGGCATCCTCGACGGGCCGCTGACGTTCGACCACGCGGTGTCGCTCACCGCGGCCGAGAACACCGGCATCCGCTCGCCGGTGGCGGGCCAGGCCGACGTGCTGCTGGTTCCCGATCTGGAGTCGGGGAACATGATCGCCAAGCAGCTGATGTACCTCGCCGATGCGCTGTCGGCGGGCATCGTGCTCGGCGCGCGCGTGCCGATCGCGCTGACCAGCCGTGGTGACGACCTCCGTTCGTGGCTGGCCTCGGCCACCCTGGTGCAGCTCGTCGCGCACATGTACCGGCAGCAGACGGCAGCGGGCCGCACCGGCGCCTGATCGCGCGGCGCGATCGCGCCGCCGTCGGCCACCGCGTCGTGCTTCGTCCATCGGATGGCTTGCGAGGAACCCGGCAAGCCGCCGGCCCCCTGCCTGCCACGGCATCCGCGCCGCCGGCAATTGTCGACGCCTGTCCCGGCGGGCTTCAGTTCGCGGTCGGCCCGCCGAGGCGGGCGAGAAGCAGCCGTCGCATGTACTCAGCGTGCATGCGCAGCGTGTACAGGTGCGACAGGTAGGGCTTCGGTACCTTGACGCGGTTCAGCCGCGCGTCGATGTCGTTCATCCTCGCCAGCTGCGCCTGCACGTCGATGCCGTCGGTGAGTGCCGCGCGCTCGATCCGGTTCAGTTCGACGTACCACCGGTCCAGCTTGTTGCGGATGCGCCAGTCGTAGAGCTTTGGCAGGTAGGCGAATGCCGGCACCGCCAGGACCACCAGCGGCAGCGTGATGAAGAGCATGCGCTCGGCCCACACGGCTACCCAGAACGGCAGCACGCGCCGAAGCAGCGAAGGGCGTTCCTTGTAGAAGCGCTCGGCATCGGTCGCCAGCGGCAGCTCGACGTCGATCGGCGCCGGGAACGCGCGAGCCGCATTCAGCAGCGTAGGCCCGCCGTGGACCTCCCGGGCGGCCTGCAGCAGCAGCTCGATCGCAACCGGATGGACCTCTTCACGGGCGAGCAGGTTCGCCGTCAGCGCGATCAAGGTCAGCCGCTGCGGCGGAATGCCGGCCTTCAGGTCGACCACACCCTCCGGCAGGTCGAGCTTGTGCAGGAAAGGCAGCCGCCGGATGTAGGCGTCGGCGCGGCGTGCGTCCATCAGGCGAATGCCGGGCGCGCGCAGCAGCTTCTGCACCGGTGGGGCGTCGATCGCGGCGACGTAGATCACCGCGTCGATCGTGCCCGCGGTCAGCGCGTCGGCGGCCGCCAGGCCGCCCAGCTCGACGAGCTCCGTCGGCGGCTCGCCGAGGCCGTTGTCGAGCGCCACCGACTTGCCCAGGGCGTGCGTTCCACTGCCGGGGACGCCGATCGCCAGCCGTTTGCCGCGCAGATCGGCGAAGCGTTCGATCACTGGGCCTCGATAGAAGAGCCAGATCGGCTCGTAGAAGAAGCTGCCGAGAGTGATGAGCCGGCGGGCGTCTTCGTCGCCGACCAGGCCGCCCTGCACCAGGCCGACTTCGGCGCCGCCTTCGCCGCTCCTCAGACGTTCGAGGTTCTGCGCCGCGCCCGAAGAGGGCAGCAGCACCAGCTCGACGTCGTGTCGTGCCAGCACTTCGCGGTAACGGCTGGCGTAACCGTGATAGGCACCGTCTTGCGGACCGGTGGTCATCAGCACGCGTTTTGGTGGCGCCGGCGGCGCCAAACGGGCGAGACCCCAGCCGAGCAGCGCCAGCAGTGCCAGCACGCCCAGTGCGTACCAGGCCAGCGGCCGCCCCTCGATGTCCTCGGTCAGCCGGCCGCTGATGGGTTCATGTCGCCGCATGAGAGCGCGTCGATGGCGGGGGTTCTTCCGGACGGGCAGGCTGGGGTCAGCGAGCGCCGCGCAGTGTAGTTCGCTGCTGCGCCCTGTTCCCGGCCTGGCCCGCTTCCAGGCAGGGACGGGTCATGCCGATGCCGCGGCATCGAGCGGCGTCGCGGCAGGTGCGGACTGCGAGCCTTCAGTGCCGAGCGCTGTCTCTGCACAGAAAAGTGCTGCGCGTCCGCCGATGCGATGGCCCTTGCGGCAACACGCGCGCCGGCAGCCCTGCCCGCTGCCGCTTCGCGCTCCGACGCCTCCTGCGGGTTCACACGGTGTGCTGCGCTATTGCGGATCCGACATACGTAACTACACGGCCAGCACTATCCCGAACAGCGTGAAGCAGCGCGAGTAGGTAGATTTCCATCGATTTCTCGCACTTTGACCGGGGCAACCCGATCACCACTTATCTTGTGCCCGCGTCCTGCGGCGCGGGCACCGCGATCACAGGAGGAGACGTGCCAGCAGCATCGATCAACCACGAGCGCCGCCGCGTGCTTGCCGGCGGGGTCGGCGTCTTCGCCGCGTCCAGCCTGGGCGCCTTCGTCCATCCGGCATGGGGGCAGGCCAAGCCGCTGCCGCAGTACGTGTCGTGGAAGAACGCGGAGAGCATGATCGTCCACTCGCCGAACACGCTCGAGACCAAGCGCGCCGCGCTGGCGAAGAGCCTGATCACCGCCGAGCACGACCTGTACGTCCGCAACAACCTGACGCCGCCGGACGACTCGATCGTCGCCGACCGCGACGCGTGGGAGGTGGCGTTCGAAGGCGTGGGCAAGCCGCGCACGATGAAGCTGGGCGAGCTCAAGGCCATGGGCAAGAGCGAGCTGACCATGGTGCTGCAGTGTTCGGGCAACGGGCGCGCCTACTTCAAGCACAAGCCGAGCGGCACCCAGTGGAGCGTCGGTGCGGCCGGCTGCGTGACCTGGGGTGGCGTGCCGCTGAAGCGGGTCGTCGCCGCGCTCGGTGGCGTCAGCGGTGGGATGGTCTACCTCACCGGTACCGGCGGGGAGACGATTCCTGCCGGGATCGATCCGAAGTCGGTCATCGTCGAGCGCTCGGTGCCGCTGAAGGTGCTCGAGGACGCGATGCTCGCGTGGGAGCTGAACGGCAATCCGATCTCGCTGGGCCACGGCGGACCGCTGCGGCTGATCGTGCCGGGCTACACCGGCGTGAACAACGTCAAGTACGTCAAGCGCATCGCCTTCACCAAGGAGCAGACCGACGCGCGCATCCAGGCGGGGCGCTACCGGATGGTGCCGCTGGGCGGCAAGGCCAACCCGAGTCTGCCGTCGGTCTGGGAGATGTCGGTCAAGTCGTGGATCAACCTGCCGGCGCCGGATGGCGGCTCCGTGCCCGCCGGCTCGGTGTGGATCCAGGGCGTGGCGTTCGGTGGCACGTCGGCCGCCAAGGGCGTCGACGTCTCGATCGACGGCGGCAAGACCTGGCGCCCGGCGTATTTCGTCGGCCCCGACCTGGGCCGCTACGCCTGGCGGCAGTTCGCGCTGCCGGTGCGACTGAAGCCGGGCACCTACACGCTGGCCAGCCGGGCCACCGACGCCAACGGCAAAGTGCAGCCGGAAAACCGCGTCGAGAACGCATCGGGCTACAACAACACCAGCTGGCGCGATCACGCGGTCCAGATCACCGTCGTTTGATGCCGACGCCTGTCGCCGCGACGCGCTGCGGCCTCGAACTTCGCCGCTTCGCGCGGGCCCTCGGCTGCGGCGCCGGCCTGCTCCTCGCGCTGCTCGCCGGCGGCGCGCAGGCGGCGGCCGGTGACGACGAGGCGGGCCGCAAGCTGTTCACCGAAGTCGCCAAGCCGCCGTGCGGCCTGTGTCACGTGCTGGCCGCCGCCGGCACGACCGGCAGGATCGGCCCCAGCCTCGACGAGCTGAAGCCGGACGCCGACCGCGTCGCGCGAGCGGTGAAGCAGGGCGTCGGCGTCATGCCGCCATTCGAAGAGTCGTTGACCGACGAGCAGATCGCTGCGATCGCCCGTTACGTGGCGCGTGCCAGCGGCGGCGCGAAGTAAGTCGAACGCCAGGAGTCGCCCTGCCGGGCCGCCGGCGGCCGGTTGCACGCTGATGCCGGCCGCGCGGCGCGATCAGCACGGCTAACATTCGGCCCGCCCGTCACGGCCGCCCGTGACCGCAACCAACCTGGAGCGCGAACCATGGGCCACCGCCTCTCGCAGATCGCCACCCGCACCGGCGACGACGGCACCACCGGTCTCGGCGACGGCAGCCGAACGAGCAAGGACAGCCTGCGCGTGGCGGCGATGGGCGATGTCGACGAGCTGAACTCGGCCATCGGCGTGCTGCTGACGGAGCAGCTGCCCGACGAGGTGCGCGCGGATCTGACCGACATCCAGCACGACCTGTTCGACCTCGGCGGCGAGCTGTGCATTCCCGGCTACACGATGCTCAAGGACGCGCAGGTGGCAAGGCTCGATGCGCGGCTGGCCCACTACAACGCGGACCTGCCGCGGCTGGCCGAGTTCATCCTGCCCGGCGGCAGCCGCGCGGCGGCGCTGGCGCACGTCGGCCGCGCAGTGTGCCGGCGCGCCGAGCGCGCGATCGTCGCGCTCGGCAGGGTCGAGCCGCTGAACGCGGCGCCGCGCCAGTACGTCAACCGCCTGTCCGACCTGCTGTTCGTGCTTGCCCGCGTGCTCAATCGCGCCGCGGGCGGCGCCGACGTGCAGTGGCAGCAGCGCAAGAACCAGTAGCCCGGGTCGCCCGCGTCAGCCGGGCCTGCCTGCCCGGCCGAACACGCCGAGCGCCAGTGCGGTGCCGGCGAGCACGATCGCCCCGCCCGCGAGCAGGCGCACGGTGACGGGCTCGGCGAGGAAGGCCGAGCCCCACAGGGTGGCGAACAGCGGGATCAGGTAGGTCACGTTGGCGGCGCGCATCGCGCCGATCCGTTCGATCAGCCGGAAGTACAGCACGTGCGCCAGGCCGGTGCACAGCACGCCGAGCACGATCGCCGCCGTCCATGCACCGGCGGCAGGCACCTGCGCGGGCCAGGTCAGCAGCGCCGCCGGCGCCAGCAGCGCCGCCGCCGCGATCTGGCTGCCGGCGGCGGTGGCCAGCGGCGGCACGCCGGCAAGCGTGCGCTTGGCGACGTTGGCCGAAAGCCCGTAGCACATCATGCCGAGCAGCGCCGCGCCGACTGCGACGGTTTCGGTCCAGCCGGCGCCGCTGCGATCGAAGTGGATCTTGTCGCCGACCAGTACCAGCACGCCCAGCGCCCCGACGGCCAGTCCCAGCCACTGCACCGGCCGGACCCGCTCGCCGAACCACAGCGCGGCGATCAGCGCCGTCCACATCGGCACGGTGCCGTTGAGCATCGAGGTGAACGCAGCAGTCAGCGTCAGCATCGCGTAGCTCGTTAGCACGAACGGCACGGCGAAGTTGATGGCGCCGATCAGCGCGAAACGCCGCGCGTGCCGGCGCAGCGCGCCGAGACCGATGGCGGCGGCGACCAGCGGCAGCAGCACCAGCGCGCCGCTGACCAGGCGCACCTCGACCAGCGCCACCGGGCCGAACGCCGGGGCGGCGATGCGGATGAACAGGAAGCTCGATCCCCAGATCGCGGCGAGCAGGACGAGGTCGACCGCCTCGCGCCGCCTCATCGGCGGCGCTCGAGGGCGAGCAGCCTTGCCTTGCGCTGCAGCCCGCCGGCGTAGCCGGTGAGCTGGCCGTCGGCGCCGACGACGCGATGGCACGGTACGACGATGCCGATCGGGTTGGCGCCGATGGCGGCGCCGACCGCGCGCACCGCCTTCGGCCGGCCGACGGCGGCGGCGATCGCGCCGTAGGTGGAGGTCTCGCCGAACGGCACCGCCAGCAGTGCCTGCCAGACGGCCTGCTGGAACGGCGTTCCGCTTGGCGCCAGCGGCAGGTCGAACTCCGTGCGCCGGCCGGCGAAGTAATCGGCCAGTTGCGCGCGCGCCTGCGCCAGCAGCGGCTCGTCGTCGGCGCGCTGCCAGTCGGGCCGCGGCGGTCGGTCGTGCTTCTGCCCGGGGAAGTGCACGCCGGTGAGCGCGCCGTCGTCTGCCGTCAGCTGCAGCGTGCCAAGCGGGCTGGTCATCTCGGTGTACAGCGTCGTCATGTCTTCTCCCGCGAACTCCACAAGTGCATCACCGCGTAGGCGCGCCACGGCCGCCATGGCTCGGCTAGCCGCGCCGCCTGCGCGGCCCGCCGCTGCTTGAGTGCGGCCAGCACGCCGGCATCGCCGGCGGGAAAGGCGTCGGGCCAGTGCAGCGAGCGCATGGCGATCGCCTGCGCCGTCCACTCGCCGACGCCAGGCAGCGCTCGCAGCCCGTCGATCGTCGCCTCGACGTCGACGTTCGGCGCCAGCACGATGCTTCCTTGGTCGACAGCTCGCGCCAGCGCGACGATGGCGCGCGCCCGCGCGCCGGTGATGCCGAGCGAGGCGATCTCGGCCGGCGCGCATTCGGCGAGCGTCGCCGCGCCGGGAAAGGTCGACTTCACGCCGGCAAAGGGCGTGCTGATCGTCGTGCCGAACCGTTCGACCAGCCGCCGCGCCAGCGTGCGAGCGGCCTTCACGCTGATCTGCTGGCCGATGATCGTCCGCACCGCCGTCTCGAAACCGTCAAAGGCACCGGGCAGCCGCAGCCCCGGCCGCGCCTGCGCCAGCGCGCCGAGGTGGGCGGCGACCGCCTCGGGCTGGCAGTCGAGGTCGAAGGCGTGCTTGCAGGCGGCAAGCACGCGCGGCAGCGCCGGCGCCAGCCGCGCGTCGATGCGAGCCTCGATGCCCTGGCTGCGCGCGGCAGGGCGGATCTCGATCCAGCCGGACAGCCGGCCGCCGTCGGCGCCGACGACCGACAGCGAGCGCTGCAGCCGCCGCCGTTCGATCTGCTCGACGCCGGCAAGCAGTCGCGCGGCGAAGAAGGCAAGCAGCCGGTCGTAGTCGAACGGCGAGCGGGTGGCGAGCACGAAGCGGTGAAAGTCCACCGTCGACGGCCGTGCCGCCGAGCGCCGCAGCGCCGTCGGCTGCAGCCGGTAGCGCGCGGCGAACAGGGTGTTGAAGCGGCGCACGCTGCCGAAGCCGGCGGCCAGCGCCACCTCGGTGACCGGCATCCGGGTGTCGGTCAGCAGCCGCTTGGCGAGCAGCAGGCGGGCCGTCTGCGCATAGGCCACCGGAGTGACGCCGTACTCGGTCTCGAAGACTCGGCGCAGGTGGCGGTCGGTGACGCCGAGCCGGCGCGCAACGGCGTCGAGGCCGCCCTCGCTGGCCAGGCCGTCGTCGATCAGGCTGGCCGCGGCGCGCGCCAGCTGCCGCGAGGCATCGACCAGCGCCAGCCCCGGCGCGAGCTCCGGCCGGCAGAGCAGGCACGGCCGGAAGCCGGCGCCTTCGGCGGCCGCGGCGCTGGCGAAGTAGCGTTGGTTCTCGCGCCGCGCCGGCCGCGCGCCGCACACCGGCCGGCAGTAGATGCGGGTGCTGGTGATGCCGACGAAGAAGCGGCCGTCGAAGCGCCGATCGCGGGCGCGGGTGGCGCGGAAGCAGGCTTCGGGCTCGAGATCCATGGCCGCACTATGGACGAATCGGCAAAGAGCCGCTCGCCGTTTTCGGACATGAATCTGCGCGATCCGACCGCCGGGTGCCGCGACCCGGGGGCAGACCGTGCGCCCGCGTCGGTCAGCGACGCCAGGCGTACGGCCTGTCACTCATGGCTCTGGGGCCACGAGCTCACTTGCCGGAGAGGTTGGCCACGCGCAGCCGGCGTCCGCGCACGCCGGCCGCCAGCCGCTCGAGCAGGGCGACGCTGTCGTCCCAGCCGAGGCAGGCGTCGGTGATCGACTGCCCGTAGACGAGCGGCTTGCCCGGCACCAGGTCCTGGCGGCCGCCGACCAGGTGGCTCTCGACCATCGCGCCGACGATGCGCGACTCGCCTGCCTCGAGCTGCGCGGCGATCGACTCGGCCACCGCCAGCTGGTTCTCGTGCTTCTTGCCGGAGTTGGCGTGCGAGGCGTCGATCATCAGACGCTGCGCCAGGCCATTGCGGGCCAGCTCCTGGCAGGCGGCGTCGACGCTGGCGCCGTCGAAGTTGGGCGAGCGGCTGCCGCCGCGCAGGATGATGTGGCAGTCCTCGTTGCCCTTGGTCGAGACGATCGCCGAGTGGCCGCCCTTGGTGACCGACAGGAAATGGTGCGGCTGCTGCGCGGCGCGGATCGCCTCGGCGGCCACCCGCACGTTGCCGTCGGTGCCGTTCTTGAAGCCGACCGGGCACGACAGGCCGGAGGCCAGCTCCCGGTGCACCTGGCTCTCGGTGGTGCGCGCGCCGATGGCGCCCCAGCTGACCAGGTCGGCGATGTACTGCGGCGTGATCATGTCGAGGTACTCGCAGCCGGCGGGAAGTCCCATCGCGTTGATCTCCATCAGCAGCTCGCGCGCCACCCGCAGGCCGTGGTTGATGCGGAAGCTGCCGTCGAGGTCCGGATCGTTGATCAGCCCCTTCCAGCCGACCGTGGTGCGCGGCTTCTCGAAGTAAAGGCGCATGACGATCTCGAGGTCGTCGCGAAGGCGGTCGCGCTCGTGCCTGAGCTTGCGCGCGTACTCGAGCGCCGCCTTCGGGTCGTGGATCGAGCACGGCCCGATCACCACGATCAGCCGGTCGTCCATGCCGTGCAGGATCGCGTGCAGCGCCGAGCGCGCCGAGAACACCACCTGGCCGACGTCCTCCGTGCAGGGGAACTCGCGGATCAGGTGCGCCGGCGGCGAAAGCTCCTTGATCTCGCGGATGCGAAGGTCGTCGGTCATGTAACGCATCGGTCTTGCTCCGTCCACGATGGGCTCCTGTGCTGCCTGCCCGGTCCCGGCGAAAAAAAACCGCCAGGTTGTAAGGCCTGGCGGTTGGGGTCGATGGGGTCCGTCTGTTTACGCGCGCCGATCGACTTTCTCCGCCAGTGGCCGGAAAAAGCCGAAAAAGAAGAAGGAAAAGCGGTGCGTCATGTCGTACGGAACCCTAGCTGGCGTTGACTGTACCCCAATCACTGCAGTGCGACAAGCCGACTCAGAAGCGGTAGCGCAGGCCGATGTTGGCGCGGTTGGTGAGGCTGCTGCCGTAGTAGCTCTCGGCCTCGCCGGCCGCGTCGGTGAGCTGGTAGCCGCCGAAGAGGGACATCGATTCCGACCACAGGTAGTCGACCTGCACGCCGAGGTCGACCGCGCGGCCGCGCAGCGTCGCCAGGCCGTCGACCGCGAAGCCCAGGCGCCAGCGCGGCGACCACTGCGCCACGCCGGCCAGGTGAACGAGCGGCAGCGAGCCGAAGCCGGTGCGCTCGGCGCCGAGCGCTGGCCGCAGCGGCGAGGCGTAGTCGCCGAGGTTGGCCGACAGTCCGAGCTTCATCTCCCAGGTCGGCCGGTCGAGCAGGGTGTAGCGGTAGGTGGCGCGCACCGGGTCGATGTTCCAGTCGGCCCCTGCCGCGGCGCCGAGCGATCCCAGCTGCGGCGTCAGCGGCAGCAGCGAGCCGTAGCTGAGGATGCGGACCTCGTGCGCGCCGAAGCCGGCCGCGGCGTCGAGGCGCAGCGACGTGGTCGGTGTGCCCCAGCGCGCCGCCAGCAGGGATTGCTCGGCAGCCTGGCTGCCGACGAGTCCGTAGGCGAGCGGCATGCCGGTCGACTGGCTGCCGTCCGCGGCCCAGGCGACGCCGCCGACCATGGCGGTCAGCAGCGCGGCAAGGACTGCACGGCAACGCGGCGCGGGACGCATCTGCTACTCCCTCCTGCTCGCGGTCAGCAACGGCCCTATTGAACGCCCGCGGCTGGCATTTGCCAATAGTGCGTTCGGCGGTCCGCCCGACTTGTGGCCGAACGGACGCACATGGCCGACTACGGGACGAAGAAGTAGACCGTGGCGTGGAAAAACACCGGCGCCGAAAAGGTGACCCCCTCGAGCCGTTCGAGCACGCCCCGCGAAAGCGCAACGCCTTGATCCCATTGACGTTCGCCGAGGCTGCGCTTGACCGAAGCGAGCACCAGCCCCCCCATGAAGGCGGCAACGACGGTGGCCAGCGACATCATCGCCGCTTGCCACCATGTGAAAGGGGTCATCCACCACAGCAGCGTGCCCAGAACGCAGGCGGCCGCGCCGCCGATCAGCACGCCCTCGCGGCTCTTGTTCGGGTTCGAAAGCAGCGGCGTGCGGCCGAAGCTGGCGCTGGCGAGCACGGCGAAGTTCTCCGACATCTGCACCAGCAGCAGGAAGTACAGCAGCAGCAGCGGGCCGCGGCCCTCGTAGCCCGGCGGCTCCAGCGTCGCGATCGCCGGTGCGTGCGAGACGCAGTACACGCTGAGCATCAGCCCCCACTGCACCTTGGCGACGCGCTGCAGGTACAACTCGGTGTCGAGCCGCCAGGCCATCACCGCCGGCAGGATGAGGAACAGGTACACGGGGATGAAGACCGCATACAGCTGGTACCAGCCGCTTGCCACCAGCACGTACTGCACCGGAATGACGACGTAGAAGGCGATCACCAGCGCCACGTGGTCGGCCGGCTTGATCGGCGTCAGCGCGACGAACTCGCGCAGGGCGAAGAACGAGGCGAGCGCGAAGATCACCGACAGTGCCACCTCGCCGAGGGCGAAACCGATCGCGAACAGCAGCAGGATCAGCCACGATGCCTGCACCCGCGAGTTCAGCTGGCCGATCCAGGTCAGCTTGATCGGGTCGCTGGTGCGCATCATCAGCCGGTGCACCACGAAACTGGCTGCGGCCGCCGCCAAGGCCAGGCCGCCGAAGATGGCGAGAAAGGTCTGCTGCAGGGTCAGTTCCATCGCCGTGCCACCTGCTCAGCCGGCCAGCGCGATCACCGCATTGCGGGCGCGCTCGACGAAGCTCTCCCTCGACTCGCCCTCGATGCGCGCCAGCGGTGCGCCGAAGCGCACCGTGCATATCGTCGGCACCGGCAGCAGGGCGCCCTTCGGCATGCTCCGGTGCAGGTTCTCGATGTACACGGGGATCAGCTCGACGTTGGGGAACGCCATCGCCAGGTGATACAGGCCGCTCCTGAACGGTCCCGGCAGCGGCTGCGGCGTGCGCGTTCCCTCGGGGAAGATGATCAGCGAGAAGCCGTGCTCGAGCGCCTCGCGCAGCGGCTCCAGCGGGTCGGCGTTGGGGTCGTCGCGGGCGCGGTCGATCATCACCACGTTCAGCTCGTCGCGCGCGATCTGGCCGCGGATGCCGCCGCGGTCCCAGTAGTCCTTCGCCGCCACCGGACGCGTGTTGGCGCGAAGCTCACCGGGCAGTGCGGCCCACAGCACCACGGTGTCCATGTGGCTGGAGTGATTGGCGAAGTAGATCCGCTGCACGGCGCTCGGCGCGCAGCCGATCCAGCGCGGATAGGCCCCCACCAGCAGGCGTACCAGCCAGACGATCGGCGGAAGGAAGCGGACCGGAAGTGTCGCCACGTTGGGGCCGGCCGCGTCTTTCGCGCGGCTCGCGCATCGGCCGATTATGCCGGCGCGGACCGCCGGCGGTTGACTCAGCGCAAGCAGCGGCGGCAGCCGCCACCCCTGCCGCTGCCGGCCGGCCTCAGCCGGTGCCGCCGATGGTCAGGCCTTCGATGCGCAGTGTCGGCTGGCCGACTCCGACCGGCACGCTCTGGCCGTCCTTGCCGCAGGTGCCGATGCCCGAGTCCAGCTGCATGTCGTTGCCGATCATCGTCACGCGCGTCAGCGCATCGGGGCCGTTGCCGATCAGCGTCGCGCCCTTCACCGGCGCGGTGATGCGGCCGTTCTCGATCAGGTAGGCCTCGGCCATGCTGAAGACGAACTTGCCGTTGGTGATGTCGACCTGGCCGCCGCCGAAGTTGCTCGCGTAGATGCCCTTCTTGACCGAGCGGACGATCTCCTGCGGATCCACGTCGCCGCCGAGCATGCAGGTGTTGGTCATCCGCGGCATCGGCAGGTGGGCGAACGACTCGCGGCGGCCGTTGCCGGTCGGCGCCACGCCCATCAGGCGGGCGTTCAGCGTGTCCTGCATGTAGCCGAGCAGGACGCCGTCCTCGATCAGCACCGTGCGTCCGGTCGGCGTGCCCTCGTCGTCGATCGAAAGCGAGCCGCGCCGGTCGGGCAGGGTGCCGTCGTCGATCACCGTCACGCCCTTCGAGGCGACGCGCTGGCCGATGCGGCCGGCGAACGCGCTCGATCCCTTGCGGTTGAAGTCGCCTTCCAGGCCATGGCCGACGGCCTCGTGCAGCAGGATGCCGGGAAAGCCGGGCCCGAGCACGACGCTCATCACGCCGGCCGGCGCCGGCCTTGCGACGAGGTTGGCCAGCGCCATGTCCACCGCCGTGGCCGCGTACTCCTGCAGCACGGCCTCGTCGAAGTAGGCGAGGTCGACCCGGCCGCCGCCGCCGGAGAAGCCCTGCTCGCGGCGCGCACCGTCCTCGACGATCACCGTCAGCGACAGCCTGGACAGCGGCCGCACGTCGGCGGCGATCAGCCCTTCGCCGCCGCGGTCCTGGCGCGCCACCAGCACGACCTCGTAGTCGCCGGCGAGGTTCGCCATCACCTGCTTCACGCGAGGATCGCGCGAGCGCGCCAGCTTCTCGATGCGCTCGAGCAGCTTGATCTTCTCCACCGCGGCCAGCGCCGCGACCGGGTCGGTTGCCGCGTACAGCGGCACCGCCGCGCGCGGCTTCAGGCCGGCCACCCGCGCCGTGCCGCCGCCGGCGCTGGTGATCGCACGTGCCGTCTGCGCCGCTTCCAGCAATGCGTCCTCGGACAGGTCGTCGGAATAGGCGAAGGCGGTCTTGTCGCCGCTGACCGCACGCACGCCGACGCCCTGCTCGATGTCGAAGCTGCCGCTCTTGACGATGCCTTCCTCGAGCGAAAACGATTCGCTGCGCAGGTACTGGAAGTACAGGTCGGCGAAGTCGGCGTCGTGCTCGAAGATCACGCCGAGCGCCCGCTGCAGGGTGCGCTCGTCCAGCCCGTAGGGCTCGAGCAGCGTCCGGCGGGCGATGGCGAGGTGGTCGATGGGGGCGTCGGCAGGTTTCATCAGGCTCGGGGCAGGGATCGGCGCGCGGCGCGGCGCACCGAGTGGCGGGCCGCGCAGTTTACTCGGGCATGGCCGTCGGCAGCGCGCTTGATCGAGATCGGGGCGAAGGCCGGCGCCTCAACCCTGCCGTCCGACGGGTTGCCTGCCGCCGCACGCGGCGTGTCAGTGCTCGATCCAGCGGATGCGGTTGGTCTCCAGGGGCACCTTGGCGTGCGGGTGGCTCGGCACCAGCCGCAAAGTGAAGTCGGCTGCCGGCCGCCCGGTGGCGATGTGCGCGCGGAACAGCACGCCGTTGATCGCTCCGGGCACCGGTCCGACCGGCTGCATCGGAAAGGCTGCCTGCATCTCGCCGGGGGCCGGCTCTGCGTACAGCTGCGCGGCCACCGAGTCGGCCGGCAGGTCACCGAGGTACACCGGCAGCGAGAACGCCCAGCCCTCGCCGTCGCGCGTCACTTCCAGCGCGCCGGCATGCACCTCGTGCCAGCGGCGGCGGATCTGCCGCTCCCACTGCCACAGCGACTGCGCCACTGCGGCGCCGTCGGCGCAGCGCTGCGCGTAGTCGGCGGCGGCGGGCAGGTAGTAATCGCGCACGTACTCGAGCAGCATCCGGTTGGTCGAGAACTGCGGCGTGAGCTGCGTCATGCTGGCGCGCAGCCGCGCGATCCACTGCCGCGGCAGGCCGCTTGCATCGCGGCGGTAGAACTCGGGCACGACTTGCTCTTCGAGCAGGCGATAGAGCATCTCGGCCTCGCGCTCGTCGTCGGCCGGCCCGCCGATCTCGCCGCTGCCGTTCACCCCCCAGCCGACCTCGGGCGTGTAGGCCTCGGCCCACCAGCCGTCCAGTTCCGAGAGGTTCAAGCCGCCATTGACCAGCACCTTCATGCCGCTGGTGCCGCACGCTTCCCAGGCACGGCGCGGCGTGTTGATCCAGACGTCGACCCCCTGCACCAGGTGCGCCGCCAGCGTCATGTCATAGTCTTCGAGGAAGACCGCCCGAGTGCGCACGTCGTCGCGATTGGCGAATGCCGACCACTGTGCGATGTATCCCTTGCCGACCTCGTCGTGCGCATGCGCCTTGCCGGCGACGATGATCTGCACCGGCCGCGACGGATCGCCGAGCAGCCGCGCCAGCCGCTCGGCGTCGCGCAGCAGAATGCTCGGCCGCTTGTACTCGGTGAAGCGGCGGGCGAAGCCGAGCGTCAGCACGTTCGGGTCGAGCGCCTCGGCGCTGCGCGCCAGCAGCTTGGCGCTGGCGCCGCGCTGCGCCAGCTGCGTGGCGAGCCGGCGGCGCGCGTAGTCGACCAGGTCCAGTCGCGATGCGGCGCGCATGTCCCACAGCTGTTCGTCGGGCACGGCGGCGATGCCTTGGCCCAGCGCATTGGTGCGGCCGAGCCAGCGCGTCTTGCCGCAGGCGGCGGTCCACAGCCGGTCGGCATGCGCCGAGTCCCACGACGGCATGTGCACGCCGTTGGTCACGTGGCCGATCGGCACCTCTGCCCGCGGCCAGCGTGGATACAGGTCCTGGAAGATGCGCCGGCTCACTTCGCCGTGCAGCCTGCTGACGGCATTGATGCGGCCGCAGGTGCGTGCGGCCAGGTAGGCCATGTTGAACGGCTCGTCGGGGTCGCCGCGCAGGCGGCCGAGCGCCAGCAGGTGCTCCGGCGGCAGGCGCAGCTCGGCTGCGTAATCCCTGCCGTACTGCGCCAGCAGCTCGACCGGGAAGGTGTCGAACGCCGCCGCCACCGGCGTGTGGGTCGTGAACACGTTGCCGGCGCGCGTGGCCCACAGGGCCGGCCAGAAGCCGACCTGATGCCGCTTCATGAAGGTGCGTGCGCGCTCGAGCGTGACCAGCGCCGCATGGCCCTCGTTCAGGTGGCATACCGCCGGCTCCAGATCGAGTGCCTGCAGCAGCCGCCAGCCGCCGATGCCGAGCGCGATCTCCTGTGTCAGCCGGTTCTCCTTGCCGCCGCCGTACAGCTGTCCGGTGATGCCGCGGTCGGCCGGGCTGTTCAGCGGGTCGTTGGAGTCGAGCAGGTACAGCGGCACGCGGCCGACCTGCGCCTGCCATACCAGCAGGCGCAGCGTCCGCCCGGGCAGGTCGACCGGCACGATCAGGCGCTGGCCGTCGGCGCCGCGCACGGCGCTGATCGGCAGCGTGTGCGGCAGGTTGGCCGGATACAGCTCGATCTGGCGCCCATGCCTGTCGAGCATCTGCCGGAAGTAGCCTTCCTGGTACAGCAGGCCGATGCCGACGATCGGCACGCCGAGGTCGCTCGCCGTCTTAAGGTGGTCGCCGGAAAGCACGCCGAGCCCGCCGGAATAGATCGGCAGCCCTTCGGCAACGCCGAACTCCATGCTGAAGTAGGCGATCGGTCCTCGGAATCCGGGCGGGCCGATGTCCTCCCACTGCCTGCGGCGGCTCACGTACTCGTCGCACTCGCGCTGCACGCGGGCGAGCTCGGCGAGGAAGTGCGGGTCGGCGGCCAGCGAATCCAGACGGCTCTTCGGTGTGTTCTGCAGCACCAGCCACGGGTTGCGCGTGCGTTCCCAAAGCTCGGCGTCGAGCATCGTCCACAACGAGTCGGCGCCGTGGCACCACGTCCAGCGCAGGTCTAGGGTCAGCGTGCCGAGGCTGCGGATCGGTTCGGGCAGTTGGTGCAGCAGCGGGTGAGTCATGGCGGATCCAGGCGTCCGGCAGTCGTTTCGTGCCGGCGATTCTTGCCACGCTTGTCAGGCGAACACGCGGTGCGACAACGCCGGCAGGCTGGCACGCACCTGCGCGATGCGGCCGGGGTCGACGTCGCCGACGATCACCCCGGGTCCGTGGTCGATCTGGGCGATCGTCTCGCCCCACGGGTCGAACAGCACGCTGTGGCCGAAGGTGGCGCGGCCGTTCTCGTGCCGGCCTCCCTGAGCCGGTGCCAGCACGTAGCAGAGGTTCTCGATCGCCCGCGCTCGCAGCAGCGTGAGCCAGTGCGCACGGCCGGTGGTGGCGGTGAATGCCGCCGGCACCAGGATCAGGTCTGGCTGGCCGAGCGAGCGGTACAGCTCGGGGAAGCGCAGGTCGTAGCAGACCGACAGGCCGACCTTCAGCTTCGGCCCGTCGGCGGCAGCGACATCGAAGGAGCGCGCGCTTCGCCCCGGCGTGATCGTCTTCGCCTCGTCGTACGACTCGTCGCCGGTGGCGAAGGCGAACAGGTGGATCTTGTCGTAGCGCGCCACGCGTGCGCCGTCGGGACCGTAGACGAGCACCGAGTTCATCACGTGGTCCGGCTGCGGCGCGACCAGGGGAACGGTGCCACCGACCAGCCATATCCGGTGCCGCGCCGCCGACTCGGCGAGGAAGTCCTGGATCGGCCCCTTGCCGTCGGCCTCGCGCGCAGCGACCTTGTCGGTCTCCTTGCCCATCAGGCAGAAGTACTCCGGCAAGGCGACCAGGCGCGCGCCCCTGGCCACGGCGTCGCCGATCAGTGCAGCGGCATCGCGCAGGTTGGCCGCGATGTCGGGCTTCGACACCATCTGCACGGCGGCGACGCGCAGCGGCCGCGGCGAGGGCGAGGCGGATGCGTTGCTCATGGCGACGGATGTGGCTGACGCCGGTCCAGCTTACATCAGTGCCGCCGGCGCATTGCGGCGTCGCCGTGCACGGCTACGTAGAATTCGTCTCAGCTTCGGCGGGCGAAGGTGTCCAGGCAAAGGGCGTCGCCGCGCGCCCCACCAGTGCAGAAGATGATCGACGAGCCCCTGCGCCCCGGCTGCGCGCGCGCGATGCAGCTGTCCCGCTTTGTCGCTCGGGCGCTGGCGGCGGAACTCGGCAGCGGCGCCGACGAGGCGCAGCGGCTCGAACGCCTGTGCGAGCTCGCCGCCCGGCCGTGGCCGCGGCAGCGACTCGATGCCGAGTACGAGGCGCTGGCGGCGGCCGGCGGCGACGAGGAGCAGTTGCTGGCCCGGCGCCTGCGCCTGCTGCGCCGGCGGATGCTGCTGGCACTGGCGGCGCGCGACATCGCCGGCGTCGCCCAACTGCCCGAGGTGGTCGGCGCGGTGACCGCGCTGGCCGAACTGGCGGTCGGCGAGGCGCTGCGACTGCACGCGCGGCTGCTGGCGCAGCGGCACGGCGTGCCGCTGTCGGCCGACGGCACGCCGCAGGACCTGCTGGTGGTGGCGATGGGCAAGGCCGGCGGCGGCGAACTGAACGTCTCCTCCGACCTCGACCTGGTGTTCGTCTACGACGAGGACGGCGAGACCGGCGCGCACGGCGAGTACACGGAGGCGCCGCGGCCGCTGTCGAACCACGAATTCTTCGAGCGGCTCGGCAAGCGGCTGATCGGCGCGCTGTCGGAGGTCACCGCCGACGGATTCGTCTTCCGCGTCGACATGCGGCTGCGGCCGCACGGCGACGCCGGGCCGCTGGCGGTGTCCAGCGCGATGCTGGAGGAGTACCTGCTGCGCGAGGGGCGCGACTGGGAGCGCTTCGCCTGGCTCAAGGGGCGGGTGATCTCGCCTCCGGTGCTGGCCGACGCGGCGGCCTTCGAGCAGCAGCGCGCTGCCCTCGAATCGCTGGTGCGTCCCTTCGTCTTCCGCAAGTACCTCGACTTCGGCGCCATCGCCTCGCTGCGCGACCTGCACGCGCAGATCCGCGCGCAGACGCGGTCGAAGTCGGCCCGCCGTGCCGGCGGGGTGGACCAGCACGACGACAACGTCAAGCTCGGCCGCGGCGGCATCCGCGAGATCGAATTCATCGCGCAGACGCAGCAGGTGATCCGCGGCGGCCGCGATTCGCGCCTGCGCGACCGCGCCACGCTGCCGACGCTGGCCACGATGGCGACCATCGGCGTCGTGCCGGCTGCAACCGCCGAGCGGTTGTCGGCGCACTACGTGTTCCTGCGCCGGCTCGAGCACGCGCTTCAGTACGTCGACGACGCACAGACGCACCAGCTGCCGGCCGCCGAGCCGGCGCTGGCCGACGTCGCGGCGATGCTCGGGCTGGGCTCGGCGGCGGAGCTGCGCCGCCGCTTCGACGAAGTGACCGAGGAGGTCGCCACCGCATTCGATGGCGTGTTCATGACCCCGTCGCAGGACGACCAGCAGGGGCCGGTGTCGGGCGACGAGACGGCGCTGCTGCAGCGGCTGCAGGCCGCGGGTGTGGACGACGCGCCGGCCTGCGCGGCGCGCGTGCGCGGCCTGCTGGAGTCGCGGCGGGTGCTCGCCGCGAGCAGCGTCACGCGGGCTGCGATCGAGCGGCTGCTGATGCAGGCGGTGGCGCGGCTGACCGAACTGCCGCGCGCGGTGAGCGGCGACGAGGTGCTGGCGCGGCTGGCGCAGCTGCTCGAGGCGATCGCCGGCCGCAGCACCTACATCGCCCTGCTGGCGCAGTACCGGCACGCCTTCGAGCGCGTGCTGCGGCTGCTGGCGGCCAGCCGCTGGGCCACCGACTACCTCGTGCAGCGGCCGATCCTGCTCGACGAGCTGCTCGACGAGCGGCTGACCGACCTGACCAACGCCAGCCCGGTCGACTTCAGCGGCTACGGCGCCGAACTGCGTGCGCACCTGGCCGAGCTCGGCGACGATGTCGAGGCGCGGATGAACATGGTGCGCGACGAGCACCACGCACAGGTGTTCCGCCTGCTGGTCGCCGACCTGGACGGCCGGCTGTCGGTCGAGCGGCTGGCCGATCACCTCTCGGCGCTGGCCGACACGACGCTGGGCGTGGTGCTCGAGCAGGCGTGGCAGGCGGCGCCGCGCCGGCACGTCGAGACGCCGCGGTTTGCCGTCCTCGGCTACGGCAAGCTCGGCGGCAAGGAGCTCGGCTACGCCTCCGACCTCGACCTGGTGTTCGTCTACGACGACGACTCACCCGATGCGGCGCCGAACTACATCGGCCTGGCACGCCGCATCGTGCTGTGGCTGACGACGATCACCTCGAGCGGCGTGCTGTTCGACGTCGACCTGCGCCTGCGGCCGGACGGCGAGGCCGGGCTGCCGGCGGTGCCGATCGGCGCCTTCGAGGGCTACCAGCGCCGCGAGGGCGGCAGCGGCGCCTGGACCTGGGAGCATCAGGCGCTGACGCGGGCGCGCTACGTCGCCGGCGATGCAGCGATCGGCGAGCGCTTCGAGCGCCTGCGCAACGAGGTGCTGGCGACGCCGCGCGAGCTCGCGCAGCTGGCCGCCGACGTGCTCGACATGCGCCGCCGCATGCACGACGGCCATCCGAACAAGAGCGAGTTGTTCGACCTGAAGCACGACGGCGGCGGCATGGTCGACGTCGAGTTCATCGTCCAGTACCTGGTGCTCGCCTACTCGCACGCACAGCCGCGGCTGCTCGGCAACCTCGGCAACATCGCGCTGCTGCACATTGCCGGTGAACTGGGCCTGATCGATGCGCGGCTGGCCGGCGAAGTGGCCGACGGCTACCGCCGCTTCCGCAAGCTGCAGCACGAGCTGCGGCTGAACAACGCCCCCTACGCGCGGGTGCCGGCCGACACGGTGGCCGCCGAGGCCGCCGCGGTGCGAACCCTCTGGCGCGCCGTGTTCGGCACCGACGCCCCGTGACCGCGCGGCATCGAATCGGCCGGTCCGCCCGCCGGGCCGGTTCTCGCCGCGCCGGCTGCCGCCTCGATGACGACGGTGGAAGTGCCGGCTTGGACCGCTCGCAGTCGATCAACGCTGCCGGACCAACGGCCGGGCCCGACCCGCAGCCGCCGCTCGCGCAAGCTAGTGCAGGCGGCCGCTTCGGAGTGACTGCGGGCATTCGAACGGCGACGGCCGAAGAAGCCAAACCGACCCCTGTCCGCCTTCGAGTCGGCGCAACGCGGTCGACGGCGAAATGGGTCAAGCACCCGGCAGGGGCCGAGGTGCCGGTCGAGCCGCAGCGATGGCATTGCTACCAAGGCACCTCTCGTTCCGGCGTCGCACCGATCTTGTGGACCGACAGATCGGCGCCGTTGAACTCCTCTTCCGGCGACAGGCGAATCCCGAGCGTCTTCTTCAGTAACCCATAGATGACGAAGCCGCCAACCAGCGCCACCGACACGCCCAATGCGGTGCCGACGAGCTGCGAGCCGAGATGCACGCCGCCAAGCCCCCCCATGGCCTTGCTGCCGAACAGGCCGGCGGCAACGCCGCCCCAGGCGCCGCACAGACCGTGCAGCGGCCAGACGCCGAGCACGTCGTCGATCTTCCAGCGGTTCTGCGTCAGAGTGAACAGATGGACGAATAGCGCTCCGGCGACGACGCCGGTGAACAAGGCGCCGATCGGATGCATCACATCGGACCCGGCGCAAACGGCGACCAGTCCTGCGAGAGGGCCGTTGTGAACGAAGCCGGGGTCATTCCGCCCCGCGGCCAGTGCGGCCAGCGTGCCACCGGCCATTGCCATCAGCGAGTTGATCGCCACCAGGCCGGAGATCTTGTCGATTGTCTGCGCGCTCATGACATTGAATCCGAACCACCCGACCGTGAGGATCCACGCGCCGAGCGCCAGAAACGGGATCGATGACGGGGGATGAGCGGCAATGGCGCCCTCGCGTGAGTAACGCCCGCGCCGGGCGCCGAGCAGAAGGACGGCGGTCAAACCGACCCAACCGCCCACCGCGTGCACGACGACCGACCCGGCGAAGTCGTGGAACTCGGCACCGAAAGTCGACTTCAGCCAGCCCTGGACGCCGAGCGCCTGGTTCCAGGCAATGCCCTCGAAGAACGGGTAGACAAAGCCGACCAGCAGTGCGGTCGCGATCAGCTGTGAGCCGAAGCGGGCGCGCTCCGCGATGCCGCCGGAGACGATCGCCGGAATTGCCGCGGCGAAAGTAAGCAGGAAGAAGAACTTCACCAGCTCGTAGCCGCTTTTGGCGGCGAGCGACTCGGTGCTGACGAAGAACTGCACGCCGTAGGCGATGGTGTAGCCGACGAAGAAGTAAGCCAGCGTTGATACGGAAAAGTCCGCCAGGATCTTGACCAGCGCGTTGACCTGGTTCTTCTTGCGGACCGTGCCGAGCTCGAGGAACGCGAAGCCGGCATGCATGGCCAGGATCATGATCGCGCCGAGCAGGACGAATAAGACGTCGTTGGATGTTTTCAGCATTTCCATGGGCGGGCTTCCAGCGGTGAGGTTGCGCCATCGCCCGTCTGACCGGCCGAGTCAAGGCGCCGGGCAGGGGGCGGCGCATTATCCGCGTTGCACCGACCGCGGTATCGCCACGGCCGGCTGCCGACCAGGCGCCGGCGTCCGGCGCAGTCAACGGGCGGTCGGCGCGCCGCTGTCTCGCCTTGCGTGCGGCGAAGTGCGGGGCTGGGCATTTGCGTGCGACCGGTTCGCCGCCAACCGGGGAATGACTCGTTCAGGCCGATGCCGAACGACGGCGGCCCTCGTCGGCAGGCAGACCGACGGGCCGCCTTTGCTGCAAAGCGGTCGCGTCGCGCGGGGACAGCCAGATCATCCTTCGATGAGCGTCTGCGACCCTCGGCAGCGCCGCGGTGGAAAGCGGCAGGCCAAGCCTTGGCGGGACTCGACCAGGCGGCGGGCCGGGGCGGCGATGCGGCTCGGCTGCTCGGCGCCTGCCGCGCCTTCGCTAGCTGCCGAACAGGGCGGCGCGCCAGCGGGCCCAGCGCCGCTGCGCCGAGCGCTTGATCGCGCGCGCCGTGCGCCAGATTGCCGATGCCCGCACGCGGGCGAGCAGCGCCTCCTTCCAGGCAGTCCAGCGGCCGTACCAGCGGGCGAACCAGGCCAGCCGCAGCAGTGCGGGCCGAGTCAGTGCAAACAGGCGCGCCACCAGCGCCGTGCCGATGACCTTGGCGCCGACGATCGACAGCGCGCCCAGCAGGGCGTGTCCGCTGCCGACCAGCCACAGCGCCGCCACTTTCACGGGCAGCAGCAGCAGCGTCGGCAGCAGAAAAACCGCCAGCGCGGCGCGCGGCGGCAGGGCGGCGATGGCGGCCTCGATCCAGCGCAGCAGCGGCAGCCGGAAGAATCGGGCCGCCAGGCGCTGCAGCGGCTCCCAGCCCCATTCCTCGAACAGGATCACCAGCGCGACCAGGCCGGTCACGATGGCGCGTGATGCGCGTGCCAGGGCACGCCCGGGGTGCAGTTGCATGCGCCGGATATTGGCTGGGCGACGTCGGCTGTCAATGAGCGCGGGGCCGGCTTCAGGGCACGCCGGGTCCCGCGGTTGCGGTGGGCGCCGGTGGCTAGCCGAAGTGCCGCAGCGCGAGGTAGGCGGCCATGCCGATGCCCATGGTCGCCATCATGCTGCGCGTGGCCAGCATCAGCGCAATGGCGATCACGCCGGCGAGCAGCTTTGCGTTGGCGAGCGATATGGCCCAGGCGCCCTGCTCGGTCAGCAGTTCGGGCGCGATCAGCGCGGTCAGCGCGCAGGCCGGCGCGAAGCGCAGCGCATGCTGCACCCGTGGCGGCAGCGGGAGACGGTCGCCGAAGGCCGGCATCAACGTGCGCGCGGCGACGGTGACGATCGTCATCCCGACGATGGTGATCCAGAGCTCGACCGCGCTCATCGGGCGGGTCCGAGCCGGTCCTGCAGCACGTCGACCGCCATCGCCGCGCCGACGCCGGCCAGCACCGCGATCACCAGGCCGAGCTTCAGCGGCGCGCCGGCGGCGAGCACCGCGACCACGCCGGCCACCAGCGCGCCGGCGATCGTCGGCGCGCCGGCGATCATCGGCAGCACCAGCGCGACCAGCGCCAGGATGGCGACGAAGTCCAGGCCCCAGGTGCCGGGAATGCCGCTGCCGAGGAAGATGCCGGCAACCGACGACGCCTGCCAGACGGTCCAGGTGCCGCTGCAGATGCCGAGATAGAACCAGGTCCTGTCGCGGCTGCCCTGCTGCGGCAGCGGCTGTGCCGTCCAGCGCGACACGCTGAGGGCGAAGCTGACGTCGCCGGTGAAGTAGCCGAGCAGCATGCGCCGGCCGATCGGCAGGTGGCGGAAGTACGGGTACAGCCCGGCGGTGAAGATCACGAAGCGCAGGTTGACCACGGCGGTGGTGAGCAGCACCACCCACACCGGCGCGCCGTCGGCGATCAGCGGCAGCGCGGCCAGCTGCGCGCTGCCGGCGAACATCAGGGCCGACATGCCGAGCGCCTGCCACTGGGTCAGCCCGCTCTTGACCATCGCGACGCCGGTGACCAGGCCCCACGCCGCCAGCGCGATCAGCGCCGGCGCGACCACCCGCAGCCCCTGCAGCAAGGCGGCACGCCGCACCCGCGCGATCTGCGGATCGACGCCGAACAACCGGCGGCCGATCATCCGGCGCCGTTCAAGCGGCAGCCGGGCGGCGCGTGTGCAGCCAGTGCAGCCATATCAGCGCCGCCGTCGCCAGCGCGATCGCCGGCAGCGAGTACAGGTTCAGATCGGTCCAGCCGGTGGCCGACAGCAGCGCGCCGGAGGCGGCCGACGAAGTGATCATGGTCAGGAAAACCGCGAGGTCGTTGATTCCCTGCACGCGCGCCTTCTCCGCCGGCCGGTAGGTCGAGGTCAGCAGCGCGGTGGCGCCGGTGAACATGAAGTTCCAGCCGATGCCGAGCGCGAACAGGGCGATCCAGAAGTGCCAGTAGGTGAGGCCCGCGTGGGCGACGGCCACGGTGCCGAACATCAGCGCGCAACCGGCCAGCATCACTCTTTCCCGGCCGTAGCGGCGCAGCAGCGCGCCGGTGAAGAAGCCGGGCGCGAACATCGCGATGACGTGCCACATGATCACGTCGGCGGCCTGCGGGTAGCCGAAGCCGCAGACCTTCATCGCCAGCGGGGTGGCGGTCATCAGCAGGTTCATCGCGCCGTAGCTGACCGCGCCGGCCAGCACGGCGACGATGAAGGCAGGCTGGGCGGCGACGGCCTTCAGCGGCCGTGCCGTGCCGCCGCTGCTCATCGCGTGCGGTCCGGGAATGCGCAGCCGGCTGGCGACCGCGCAGGCGGCGAGCGCAATGGCCGACAGCGCAAGGTAGGTGCCGGCGAAGGTGGTCGGCAGCGCGTCGCGGGTGAGCTTGCTGACCTGCGGGCCGACGATGCCGCCGGCGAGGCCGCCGGCCAGCACCCAGGAGATGGCGCGCTCCTTCAGTTCGGGCGCGTAGGCATCGGCGACGTCGGCGGCGGCAAAGCGCATGTACTGCGCGAACGCGTTGTAAAGCCCGACCACGAAGGTGCCGGCGCACAGCAGCACGAAGCTGGACCTGAAGACGCCGACGGCGGCGATCGAGGTGCCGGCGAAGCCCATCGTGGTGCCGAACATGAAGCCGGCGCGCCGGCCCCAGCGGCCCATGGCCAGCGACGCCGGCAGCGTGGTCAGCGCCGCGCCGGCGATGTAGGTGGTCACCGGCAGCGTCGCCAGCAGCGGCGTCGGCGCCAGCGCCATGCCGACCAGGCCGTTGACGGTGATCAGGGTGACGTTGTTGACGTAAAGCAGCGCCTGGCAGGTGACCAGCAGCAGGATCTGCCGGCGGGCGCGGGATGCATCGGAGGGCACGGGCGCGGATTCTACGTCCGCGCTTGTGCGCAGGCCGCGCGGCTAGAATCGATGCTTCCGAGCCGGGAGAGAAGAAATGTCGATGGCCGACCGCGACGGGTTCATCTGGTACGACGGAAAACTGGTGCCGTGGCGCGATGCGAACACGCACGTGCTGACGCACTCGCTGCACTACGGGCTGGCCGTGTTCGAGGGCGTGCGCGCCTACAAGACCGCCAGCGGCCCGGCGATCTTCCGCCTGCAGGAGCACACCGATCGCCTCTTCAACTCGGCGAAGATCTTCCTGATGGAGCTTCCCTTCTCGCGCGAGCAGCTGAACGAGGCGCAGCGCGAGGTCGTGCGGGCCAACAAGCTGGAGTCCTGCTACATCCGGCCGCTGGCTTTCTACGGCTCGGAGAAGATGGGCGTCAGCCCCAAGGGCGCCAAGGTGCACGTGGCGATCGCCGCCTGGCCCTGGGGCGCCTATCTCGGCGAAGAGGGGCTGCAGAAGGGCATCCGCGTCAAGACCTCGTCTTATGCGCGGCACCACATCAACGTGTCGATGGTGCGCTCGAAGACCGCGGGCCACTACGTCAACTCGATCCTGGCCAACCTGGAGGCGACCAACGACGGCTACGACGAGGCGCTGCTGCTCGACACGCAGGGTTTCGTCGCCGAAGGCGCCGGCGAGAACCTGTTCGTGGTCCGCGACGGCCAGATCTTCGAGCCGCAGATGGTCTCCGGGCTGACCGGCATCACGCGGGCGTCGATCATCGAGCTGGCGCGCGACCTCGGCCACACCGTCACCGCCAAGCCGATGACGCGCGACGACGTCTACCTCGCCGACGAGGCCTTCTTCACCGGCACTGCCGCCGAGGTGACGCCGATCCGCGAGGTCGACGGCCGCACGATCGGCGCCGGCAGCCGCGGCCCGCTCACCGAGAAGATCCAGAGCCTGTTCTTCGACGCGGTCAACGGCCGTGCCGAGAAGTACCGGCGGTGGCTGACCGCGGTATGACGATGACGATGGCGACCGAGTCACCGGTGGTCGAGCTGGCGGCGAAGGACCTCCCGGCCTTCTGCCCGAACCCGCAGATGCCGGTTTGGAACCACCACCCGCGCGTCTTCCTCGACGTGGCCACCCGGGGCGAGGCGATGTGCCCTTACTGCGGCACGCGCTACCGGCTGAAGGCGGGCGAGAAGGTGAGCGGGCACTGAGGCGGGAGCGGCCGTGTCGAGAATTGCCAAGCCGCTGCTGTTCGCTTCCAGCGACGAGTGCGAGCGGGCTTTCTACGAGGCACTCGAGACGGCCGACGCCGATGCCGCGGTCGACCTGTGGCTCGACGACGCCGACATCTGCTGCGTCCATCCGAACGGTCCCCGCCTGCAGGGCCACGCCGCGGTGACCGGCTCGTGGCGGGCGATCCTCGCCAACGGCCCGCTGCGCATCCGCCCCGCATCGAAGAAGACGCTGGAGACGCCGACCATCGCGCTGCATAACGTGGTCGAGGAGATCCTGGTGCAGCAGGGACGGTCGCAGAAGGTCGTGCACGTGATCGCCACCAACGCCTACGTCAAGACGCCGGCGGGCTGGAAGATGGTGCTGCACCACGCCTCGGCGGCGCCGGAAGGCCAGGCCACCGAGGTCGAGTCGCCGAGCGGGCCGCTGCATTGAGGGCGCGGCGCGTGTACGCGATCGCTGGCGCGATCGCACGCGCGCCCGCGGCGGAAAGGCAAATTGGCGCGCCGCCGTCGCTGCCGGCAGCCGCGCTTCGTTGATGCCTCTGATCGAGTCCACTTACCGCGCACCGCTGTGGCTGCCGGGGGCGCATCTGCAGACGATCGTGCCGGCGCGGCTGCTGCCGCTGCCGTCGGTCGAGTACCGCCGCGAGCGATGGGAGACGCCGGATGGCGACTTCATCGACGTCGACTTCGCGCTGCCCGAGCCGGCCGGTGCCGACGCGCCGGTGCTGGTGCTGTTCCACGGACTGGAGGGCTGCTCGCAGTCGCACTACGCGCGGTCGGTCATGCGCGCTGCCGCCGACCGCGGCTGGCGCGGCCTGGTGCCGCACTTCCGCGGCTGCTCCGGCGAGCCGAACCGCCTGCCGCGCGCCTACCACTCGGGCGATTCGGACGAGGGCGACTGGATCCTGCGCCGGGTTAAGGCGCGCTATCCGCAGGCGTCGCTGCACGCGGCCGGCATCTCGCTCGGCGGCAACATGCTCGCCAAGTGGCTCGGCGAGCGCGGCAGCGAGGCGAGCTTCGTCGCCGCGGCGGCCTCGGTCGGCTCGCCGCTCGATCTCGCCGCCGGCGGGGCGGCGCTGTCCCGCGGCGTCAACATGATCTACACGAAGATGTTTCTCGCCACGCTGCGCGGCAAGGCGCTGGCGAAGACCGCGCGCTTTCCCGGCACGGCCTCGGCCGAGGCGATCCGCGCCAGCCGCAACCTGTACGAGTTCGACGACGCCTACACGGCGCCGGTGCACGGCTTTCGCGACACCGATGACTACTGGTCGCGCGCCTCGGGCAAGCCGTGGCTGCCGGCGGTCGAGGTGCCGCACCTGGTGCTCAACGCGCGCAACGATCCGTTCGTGCCGGCGGCGAGCCTGCCGCGCGCGGCGGAGGTCTCGCGCTTCGTGCACCTGGAGCAGCCGGCGCACGGCGGCCACATCGGCTTCGCCCGCGGCGGCTTTGCCGCCGACCTCGGCTTCCTGCCGGAGCGCCTGTTCCGCTTCTTCGAGCAGGGCCTGTAGCCGGCGCTAGCCCCGCCCGACGAACGGCATGTTGGTGGCCATGATGGTCATGAACTGCACGTTCGATTCGAGCGGCAGCCCGGCCATGAAGACCACCGCCTGCGCCACGTGCTCGACGTCCATGCGCGGCTCCACGGCGATGCGGCCGTCGGCCTGCGGCACGCCGTTTCTCATCCGCTCGGTCATCTCGGTGGCGGCATTGCCGATGTCGATCTGGCCGCAGGCGATGTTGAACGGCCGGCCGTCGAGCGACAGGCACTTGGTCAGGCCGGTGATCGCGTGCTTGGTCGCCGTGTAGGGCGTCGAGTTCGGCCGCGGCGCGTGCGCCGAGATCGAGCCGTTGTTGATGATGCGGCCGCCCTGCGGCGTCTGCCGCTTCATGATCCGCACTGCCTGCCGCGCACAGAGGAACGAGCCGTGCAGGTTGGCATCGACCACCGCGCGCCACTGCTCGACGCTCAGTTCGTCGATCGGCACCGCCGGCGCGCCGCTGCCGGCGTTGTTGAACAGCACGTCGACGCGGCCGAAGCGCTGCACCGTCGCCTCGAACATCCGCTCGACCGCCGCCGCGTCGGCGACGTCGCACGGCGCGACCAGCGTCTCGCCGTCGGCGGCGGCGGCGGTCGCCTGCAGCGCCTCCTGCCTGCGGCCGGCCAGCGTCACCGCGTAGCCGGCGCGGGCCAGCGCCAGCGCGCAGGCGCGGCCGATGCCGGTGCCGGCGCCGGTCACCACGGCGACCTTGCGTGTCGTTTCGCTCATCGTCTGTCTCCCTCTAACGTCGACGGTTGTGGGCAAGGGGCGAGCTTATCCGCTGGCGGCGGCTGCCGCTAAGCTCGCCGCCATGGATGAAAGCGTGCTGGCCGCGATCGCAAGGTGGCCGCGCGTGCCGGCGGTCTACGGCTGGCTGTCGCTCACCGCGCGCGGCGAGTGGCGGCTGCGCGGCGAGCCGATCGCCCATGCGGCGATGCGCGAGTTCATCGGCCGCAACTACGCCTGCGACGACCGCGGCCGCTGGTTCTTCCAGAACGGCCCGCAGCGGGTGTACGTCGAGCTCGAGCTCGCGCCGTGGTCGTACCGGCTGCACGGCGATCGCCGGGTGCTGACCCACACCGGCCGGCGCCCGCGCCGGCTTCAGGCGGCGGCGCTGCTCGACGGCGGCAGCCTGCTGCTGCAGACCGAACTCGGGCCGGGAAGCCTCGACGACCGCGACCTGCCGCTTCTGCTGCCGGCGCTGGTCGACGGCGAGGCAACGCCGCTGCGCGAGGGCCAGCTGCGGCATTGGCTCGGCGGCGACGGCGACGCCTGGCTCGATGCCGGGCACCTCGGCCTCGCCGGCGGGCTCGTGCCGGTGCGCCGCATGCACGCCGGCGAGGCTGCGGCGCGGTTCGGCTTCCAGCGCCAGCCGGCTGAGGACTAGCCGGATCAGTCGAACGTCGGCGTCTCGACGCCGAGCACCTTGTGCAGCTTCGGGCTGGTGGTGGTGTACTGCAGGTGGATCTTCCTGTCCGGGAAGACGTAGTTCGCCGCGCCGAAGGCGGCCAGCGCCGCCTCGTGGAAGCCCGACAGGATCAGCTTCTTCTTGCCCGGGTAGGTGTTGATGTCGCCGACCGCGAAGATGCCGGGCACGTCGGTCTCGAACTTCGCGGTGTCGACCACGATCTGCTTGCGCTCGAGCGCCAGCCCCCAGTGCGCGATCGGCCCGAGCCTGGGCGACAGGCCGAAGAACACCAGCAACGCGTCCAGCGGCACCCGCCGCGTGACGCCGTCGGGCGAGGCGACGCGGATGCCGGTCATGCGGCCGTCGCGCTCCTCGAAGCCGCCGACCGTGCCGATCATGAACTGCATCTGGTGGCGGTCGACCAGCTCGCGCATCTTCGCCACCGACGCCGGCGCGGCACGGAAGCCGTCGCGCCGGTGCAGCAGGATCACGCTCTCGGCCTGGCCGACCAGGTTCAGCGTCCAGTCCAGCGCCGAGTCGCCGCCGCCGCAGATGACCAGGTGCTTGCCGTGGAACCGCGCCGGGTCCTTGACCCGGTAGAACAGCTGCGAGCCGTGGAACCGGTCGATCCCCTCGACCTTCAGCAGCCGCGGCTGGAAGCTGCCGACGCCGGCGGCGATGAACACGGTCCTGGTGAGGAAGCGGGTGCCGTGCGAGGTCTGCAGGAAGAAGCGGCCGTCGTGGAACTTCTTCAGCACCGTCACCTCCTGGCTGAGGTGAAAGGTCGCCCCGAACGGCGCGATCTGCTTCATCAGCGCGTCGGTCAGCTCCTGCCCGGTGCACACGGGCACCGCCGGGATGTCGTAGATCGGCTTGTCCGGGTACAGCTCGACGCACTGGCCGCCGACGGTGGCCAGCGAGTCGATGACGTGCGCCCTGATCTCGAGCAGGCCGAGTTCGAAGACCTGGAACAGGCCGACCGGTCCGGCGCCGACGATGACCGCGTCGGTCTCGATCGGCGCCGGCTTACCGCCGTGCAGCACGTCGGCGGCGTGATGAGCTTGGGTGTCCATCAGGGAAAATGGTGCAGCGGCGGAGCAGGGGCGATTTTCGCCGATTTCCGCGGCCGGCCCGGCCGGCGCCACGGCTGGCCGCGGCTCAGCGCCGCTGGCCCTTGTCCGGCTCCGCCGGTGCGCGCCCTTCGCGGGCCAGCTGCTCGCGGTACTCGCGCATCTGCTGGCTCAGCTGGCGCAGCCGCGCGTCGACCTCGGACAAGGTGTAGAAGTCGGCATCGTTGGCCTTGCGGGCCAGCTGCAGCTGGTCGATCGCCGCCGGCGTCGCGCCGAGCAGCACGTACAGCTCGGCGGTCGCCTGGTGCTGCAGCGTGCGGCGACCCAGCCGCTCGTAGCTGCGCGCCAGCAGTTCGAACAGGCGCGGATCGCTGCGCGAAAGCGCCAGCTGCTCGCGCAGGAAGGCGACCGCCGTATCGTCATGCCCATTCTTCTGCAGCAGGTCGACGTAGTGCAGCGCCGACAGCCTCGACACCGGGTAGCGGGCAGCGGCTTCGCGTGCCAGCCGGACGGCGTCGGCCCGTTCGGCATCGGTGCGGGCGGCGGCGTACAGCGTCTGCGAGACGACCTTGTCGAGCATCGGCGACGGCGCCTGGCTCGAGCGGCGCGCGTTGCGAGCCGCTTCGACCGCCGCACCGTGCTCGCCGAGCATGGTCGAGGCCAGCGCCAGGCCGTAGTAGGCGGCGGTCAGCGAGGGCGCGGAGCGGCTGTCGATCTGGCTGCGGAAGTGCAGCGCCGAGTCGCGCAGGCCCTGCGGGCTGTCGTCCTGCAGCACGCGCAGCCGCGCCCGCACCAGGTGGAAGTCGAGCGAATCCGGCCGCGGCAGCAGGCGCGACTCGCGGGCCCGGTTCTGGATGTCGCTCAGCCGCTCGACGGTCAGCGGGTGGGTGCGCAGGTACTCGGGCGCCGCGCTTTCGTAGATGCGCGTGCCCTGCTGCAGCCGGGTGAAGAAGCTGGACATGGCCGCCGGGTCGAAGCCGGCGCCGGTCAGGATCTGGAAGCCGACCCGGTCGGCCTCGCGCTCGGCCTCGCGGGAGAAGTTCAGCTGCTGCTGCACGGCGGCGGCCTGGCCGGCGGCGATCGCCGCCTGCGCCGCGTCGCCGCTGGACGACGAGCCGCTGCGCGCGGCGAGCAGCGCCAGCAGCAGCGCGCCGATGGCGATGAAGGTGCCGTCGCGCTGCTTGGCCAGCATGCGGGCGATGTGGCGCTGCTCGATGTGGCCGATCTCGTGCGCCAGCACCGAGGCCAGCTCCGACTCGTTGGCGGCACCGATCACCAGGCCGCTGTGCACGCCGATGAAGCCGCCCGGAAAGGCGAAGGCGTTGAGCATCGCGTCGCGGACGGCGAAGAACTCGAAGTCCGTGTAGCGGGCCGGGCTGACCGACACCAGCCTGAAGCCGAGCGCGTTCAGGTAGTCCTGGGTATCGGGATCGGCCAGGTAGGCCGGATCCCGCCGCACCTCGCGCATGATCTGCTCGCCGAAGCGGCGCTCGTTGGCCGGCGACAGGTCGTCGTAGGCGACGTCGCCGAGCGCCGGCAGCTCCGGTGCCTGAGCGCGCGCCGGCGCGATCCCGGCCGGGGCGGCGAGCGCGCAGGACAGGACGGCGACGATCAGGCGGCGTACGAGAAGGGGCACGGAAGCGGCAGCGGGAGGCGCGGCGGGGCGCGGCGCGGTGCGTTTGTATGATAGATGCACGCTCAGACCGTCGGGGCGCCTCGTTCGTTCCGTCCTGTAACCGATTGCATGACTAATCCGCTGACCCACTTCGACGCTGCCGGCGAGGCCCACATGGTCGACGTCGGCGACAAGCCGGTCACGCACAGGGTCGCGGTAGCGGCCGGCCGCATCCGCATGTCGCCGCTGACGCTCGACCTGGTGCGCGCCGGCACGACGAAGAAGGGCGACGTGCTGGGCGTGGCGCGCATCGCCGCCATCCAGGGCGCCAAGAAGACCAGCGAGCTGATCCCGCTGTGCCACCCGCTGGCGCTGACGCGCATCGCCGTCGAGTTCTCGCTCGACGCCGCGACCAGCAGCGTCGAGTGCACGGCGCGGGTGCAGACGCGGGGACAGACCGGTGTCGAGATGGAGGCGCTGACCGCGGTCCAGGTGGGGCTGCTGACCATCTACGACATGCTCAAGAGCGCCGACCGCGGCATGGTGATCGACGACGTGCGCCTGCTCGAGAAGCACGGCGGCAAGAGCGGCAGCTTCGTCGCCGCAGACGAATAGGCGGCGACCGTCCGGTCGCTGGCCGGGTTGCGATCGAGGAGACCACGGCAATGGCCGAGAACGTTTCGCTTGGCGAGCGCCTCGCCGAGCTGTCGAAAGTGCTGCTCGATGCCGGCATGACCTACCTGCCGAGCCTGCTCGGCGCCGTGCTGCTGCTGGTGCTCGGCTGGCTGCTCGCCCGAATGCTGCAGGTGCTGGCGCAGCGCACGCTGTCGCTGCTCGAGGCCGGCCTGGCACGGCTGCTCGGCGAAGGACGCGCAGCGCGAATACGGCTGGCGCGCTCCTCGGACGTGCTCGGCACGATCGTCTTCTGGGCGGTGATGCTGTTCTTCGTCACCGCCGCCACCCAGGTGCTGGGGCTGGCCACCTTCACCCAGTGGCTGGCGAGGCTGCTCGACTACCTGCCCACGCTGGTGGCCGGGCTGCTGATCGTCATCGCCGGCTACATCGCCTCGCGCTTCGTCGCCGACCTGATCCTGACCGCTGCCACCCGGATCGCGCCGGCACAGCGCACGGTCGTGGCGCGCGCGGCGCAGCTGACGATCCTGATCGGCGCGATCCTGATCGGCGCCGACCAGATCGGCATCAAGGTCACGTTCCTGGCGATCTTCGCTGCCGCTGCGCTGCTGGCGATCGCCGGTGGCGTGATCGTCGCCACCAGCCTCGGCGCACGCACGCACGTGGCCAACCTGATCGGCGCACATCAGTCGCGGCAGTCGTTCGCTGTCGGCCAGTCGATCCGGGTGGCCGGTCACGAAGGAAGGATTCTCGAGATGACCGCCGATTCGATCGTGCTCGAGACGAACGACGGCAGGCTGAGGATCCCGGGCCGTGTGTTCAGCGAGGAGGCAGTGCTGCTGGTGGCGCGCGGGGGCGGCGATGACTGACATCGACGACCTGACCCATGCCTTCATCGCCGCCCATCCGGTCGACGCGGCGCGCGAACTGGAGCGGCTCGACGGGCCCGACGTCGCAGCGCTGTTCGAGCAGGCGCCGGCACGATTGTCGGCGCCGGTGCTGGACGCGATGCTGCCGACAGTGGCCGCCGGCTGCCTCGCGCACGTTGCGGCGGCCCGCGGGGCGCTGCTGCTCGGCTCGCTCGGCGCACCGGCGGCGGTGGCGATCCTGCGCCGCGTCGCCGAGCCCAGGCGCCGGGAACTGCTCGACTTGCTGCCCACGGCCGCTGCGCTTGCCTGCCGGGCGCTGCTGCGCTATCCGGAGGACGCGATCGGTGCGCTGGTCGACACGTCGGTCGTGGCGCTGCCTGCGGCCGCCACCGTGGGCCAGGCGCTTGAGTCCGCGCGCCGACGCGAGGCCGACACCGCCACCGACGTCTATGTGCTCGGCGACGACCATCGGCTGCTCGGCGTGGTCGGGCTGCCGGCGTTGCTGCGCAGCGGTGCCGACGTCCGCCTGCAGGCGCTGATGCACCCCGTCGCGACGCTGCCGGCATTGATGCCGCTGGCCGGCGCGGCGGCACACGCCGGATGGCGCGAATCGAGCCTGCTGCCGGTGCTCGAGCACGGCGGCCGCTTTCTGGGCGCGCTGTCGGCTGCCTCGCTGCGGCGCGCCCTGGCGTCGCAGCCGGCCGGGCGCGCCGAGGCCGAGCAATCGCTCGGCGGCGTGCTGGGCGAAGGCTACTGGTCGGCGGTGTCATCGCTGGCGCAGGCGATCGTTTCGCTGCTGCCGGTGGCGGAAGGGAGGAGGCAATGACCGAGGTCGTGCTGCCGGCCGTTGCCGCGCTCAGCCGCCGCTACCTGCTGGACTATCCACGCGAGGCGGCTCGTCTGATCGAGAAGATGCCCGCTGCGCAGGCGGCGCAGCTGCTGGCGCGACAGCCGCCTAACGCGCTGGTCCGCGTCTGGCAGGCGCTGACCGCGGATGCCGCGGCGGCCACGCTGCAGGCGCTGCCGGCCGAACAGGCGCGAACGCTGCTTGCCGAGACCGAGCCGGCCGCGGCGGCCGCGGCGCTGGCGCAGTTCGACGACGGGGTTCGCAACCGCCTGCTCGGCTCGCTCGACCGGCAGGTGGCGGAGGAGCTGCGCGAGCTGGTCGACTATCCGGAGAATGTCGCCGGCCGCATGATGGATCCGCGCGTGACGCCGCTGCGGATGCAGATCACGGTCGGCGAGGCACTGGCACGGCTCAGGGGCATCAAGAGCCGCGGCCTGCGCGAACTGTTCGTCGTCGACGAGCAGATGAAGCTCGTCGGCCGCGTCGAGATCCAGGACCTTGCGGTGACCGACGACGCCACGCCGCTGTCGCAGGTGATGCGGCGACTGCTGGCGGTGGCCAACGACCTGGATCCGCGCGAGGACTTCCTCGAGCGACTGCAGCACAAGCCGATCACCGAGCTGCCGGTGGTCAATATCGATGGCCGCTTCGTCGGCGTGATCCGGCAGGCGGCGCTGCTGGCGGCGCTCGAGCAGGAGACCAGCCTCGACGTGCAGCTGATGGTCGGTGCCAGCCGCGACGAGCGCGCGCTGTCGCCGCCGGGCTTTGCTGTGGCCAGGCGGCTGCCGTGGCTGCAGATCAACCTGCTGACCGCCTTCCTCGCGGCAGCGGTAGTGGGCCTGTTCGAAGGCACGATCGCCAGGTTCACGGCGCTGGCGGTGCTGCTGCCCGTGGTGGCCGGGCAGTCGGGCAATGCCGGGGCGCAGGCGCTGGCCGTGACGATGCGCGCGCTTGCCCTGCGCGAGGTCACCGTGCGTCACTGGCCGCGCATCGTCGGCAAGGAGGCCATCGTCGGGATCGCCAACGGCGTGGCAGTCGCTGCAACGACAGCGCTGGGCGTTTACCTCTGGAGCCGCTCGCTCGGCCTGGTGCTGGTGTGCGCACTGGCGATGGTGATCTCGATGCTGGCCGCCGGCCTGGCCGGCGCGCTGGTGCCGGTGCTGCTGCGCCGCTTCGGCCAGGACCCGGCGCTTGCCTCGTCGATCATCCTGACCACCGTCACCGACATCGTCGGCTTCGCCTCGTTCCTCGGCATCGCCACGCTGCTTGCCGGGCTTCTGCAGGCGGCCCCGGGCTGACCTACTGACGCGCCGCGACGGCGGTGCATCGGCCGGGCCGACGGCGGCCGTGCGCAGGGTCGTTGGCTCCTCGCCGCCCGCTCGGCGCGCGACCGACCATTGCGTGCCGTAGCCGGGAACACGGTCGGTCGGCGCGACGGCAAGCAGGCGGGCGTCGTCGCTGCGGCAGGTGCTTGCCCCGGGTGGCAGCTGATCCGGCGTCCGCAGCAGGCAACGGCCATCGGGCCGGACCCATCGTCAGGCCCGCTCGCCGGCGGCATTCAGATCACGTTGCGCTCCAGTAGCGGGCGACCCTCGCCGATCCGCTGCGGCGACAGCGGCGCCAGGTCGAGCGCCTCGTAGCGGCCCAGCGCGATCAGCTCGGCCACGGCGCGAGCCACCGCCGGCGCCTGCTGGATGCCGTGGCCGGAGAAGCCGCAGGCGATGAAAGCGTTGTCGCTGCCGGGCACTCGGCCGACGATGCCGTTCTGGTCGAAGGTGTTGTATTCGTAATAGCCGGCCCAGGCGCTGTTGAGCCGTGCCGCTTCGAAAGCCGGCACGCGGTGCGCCAACGCCGGCCAAATCACCTCGTCGAACAGCCCGTGGTCGATTGCCTCCAGCGGCGCATCGTCGACGTCGTCACCGCGCGGCGGGCAGCCGGCGATGAAGCCGCGGCCCTCCGGGCGAAACCACACGCCGCTCGGGTCGATCACCAGCGGACACGCCGGCAGCGCGGCCGGCGAGGCGAACACGAACACGTCGCGCTTGCGGGCCCGTACCGGGAGCTCGAAGCCCAGTTGCGCCGCCAGCGGTGCCGACCACGCGCCGGCGGCGATCAGCAGCGCATCGCCGTCGAAGCGGCGGCCGTCGGTGCAGCGCACGCCCCCGACTCGGCCGCCGGCGCTCTCGATCGCCTCGACGGCGGCCGCCTCGAACGCCACGCCGAGCGAGACCGCCTTGCGCCGGAACGCCTGCAGCACGCCGTAGCCGTCGAACCAGCCCTCGCCGCCCTCGCCGAGCGACGCCGCGGCGATGCCGTCGACGTTCAGCCACGGCAGCCTCGCCCGCAGCGCCGCCGGATCGAGCAGGCTCGCGTGAACGCCGCAGCTGCGCTGCAGTGCGTGGTTGGCGCGCAGCACCTCGAGGCCGGCCGTCGTGGCGAGGAACAGATAGCCGCGCTCGGTCAGCCCGATGTCCGGCTGCGCGCCGTCAACCGCCAGCTCGTCGCCGATGCGGCGGTAGAACTCGAGGCTCGCCTGCGACAGCCGGATGTTGATCTCGCTGGAGAACTGCTGGCGGATCGAGCTGGCCGACAGCGCGCTCGAGGCGCGGCGGTAGGCGGGGTCGCGCTCGAGCACGGTGGCGCGCAGTCCATGGCGCGAGGCGAGAAAGCAGGCGGTGGCAGCGCCCATCACGCCGCCGCCGACCACCAGCACCCGGCCGCTCAACGACCGCCTCCTACAATGCACTGCATGCTTAGATTCTATGCAGCCGACGAGGTGCACGCCGCACTCGAGTACCGGCGGCTGGCAGATGCGCTGGCGCAGGCGTTCGCCGCCGGCGCGCAGGTGCCGGTGCGGCACGTGCACCGGCTCGGCCCGTCCGACACGCTGCTGCTGATGCCGGCATGGAGCGAGACCGCGCTGGGGGTGAAGCTGGTGACGGTGATGCCGGGCAACGGCGCGCGAGGCGTCGGCACGGTGCAGGCGATCTACGTGCTGCTCGACCGGGCCAGCGGCGAGCCGCTGGCGCTGCTCGACGGCGACGCACTGACGCTGCGCCGCACGGCGGCCGCTTCGGCGCTGGCGGCGCGTTATCTGGCGCGCGAGGATGCGCACAACCTGCTGCTGGTCGGCGCCGGCCGGCTGGCGCCGCACCTTGCCTGCGCCCACCATGCGCTGCGGCCGGCGCTGCGGCGGGTCTCCGTCTGGGCGCGCGATCCGGCGAAGGCCCGGACGGCGGCGCAGTGGCTGCGCGAGCTCGGCCTGCCGGCGCAGGCGGTGGCAGACCTGGAGGCCAGCGCGCGCGAGGCGCACATCATCAGCTGCGCGACCACCGCCACGGCGCCGGTCGTGCACGGCGCCTGGCTGGCGCCCGGCACGCACCTGGATCTGGTCGGCGGCTTCACGCCGGCGATGCGCGAGGTCGACGATGCCGCAGTGGCCCGCTCGCGCATCGTCGTCGACACCTACGCCGGCGCGCTGGCCGAGGCGGGCGACCTGCTGTCGCCGCTGGCCAGCGGCGCGATCCGCCGCGACAACGTCGTCGCCGAGCTGGCGGAACTGGTGCGCGGCGAGCGGCGCGGCCGCACCAGCGCCGGCGAGATCACGCTGTTCAAATCGGTGGGAACGGCGCTCGAGGACCTGGCCGCGGCGGCGATGGTGATCCGCAGCCCGTGACCGGCAGGCGGAACGCCGCTAGCGGCGTTCCCGTCACTGCGTCGGCGGTGCGGTGTCGATGAAGCTCGGCCGCGCGGCGAGCTTGCCGTAGAGCTTCTGCAGGCTCGGGTACCTGCCGCGCCAGTCGATCTGCGGGAAGCGGAAGTCCAGGTAGCCCAGCGCACAGCCCACCGCGATGTCGGCCAGCGTGTAGGCGTTGTTGTGGCACCAGTTCTTGCCTTCGAGGCCGCGCGCCATCGCCTCGAGCGCGGCGTCGACCTTGCCCGTCTGGCGGTCGATCCACTTCTGCGACCGCTGCTCGGGCGGACGCTGCGTCTGCTCCAGCCGCACGGCGATCGCCGCGTCGAGCAGGCCGTCGGCCAGCGCCTCCCAGGTGCGCACCTCGACCCGCTCGCGACCGGCGGTCGGGATCAGCTTCGCCACCGGCGTCATGGTGTCGAGGTACTCGACGATCACCCGCGAGTCGAAGACCGCGCCGCCATCTTCCATGATCAGGCACGGAACCTTGCCGAGCGGGTTGAACTGCTGGATCTTCGAATCGGGCGACCACACGTCTTCCGGCTCGAGCTGGCATTCGATCCGCTTCTCGGCCATCACGATGCGCACCTTGCGCACGTACGGGCTGGTCAGGGATCCGACGAGTCGCAGCCGGTTGGACACGGTTCTTTCTTTTCGCATTCTGAAGTCCGGAGCCAGTATATCAACGCACTGCGATCGATCGCCGCGCCCGGCGAAGCGTCTCGGGCGCGATCGGCCGAGGTCGGCGATGCTAGACTTTTTTCACCTTCCCGGCCGGGCCCGGCGTTGCCGACATCGGTCCGGTGCCGCGCCAGGAGGCCAATCCCGTGCCGACCCCGCCCGAACTGTCCGCGCTGACCGCGCTGTCGCCGCTCGACGGCCGCTACGGCGCCGCGACGGCGTCGCTGCGCGACGTCTTCTCCGAGTTCGCCTTCATGCGGGCGCGGGTGCGGGTCGAGGTCGAGTGGCTGCTGGCGCTCTCGAGCCTCGGCCTGGCCGAGCTGCCGCCGCTGCCGCCGGCCGCCGCCGACCGCCTGCAGGCACTGGCCAGCGGGTTCACCGTCGCCGACTGCGCCGAGATCAAGGAGACCGAGCGCGTCACCAACCACGACGTCAAGGCGGTCGAATACTGGCTCCGGCGGCGCACGGCAGACGTGCCGGAGCTCGCTGCCGCAGCCGAGTTCATCCACTTCGCCTGCACCTCGGAGGACGTCAACAACGTCGCCCACGCGCTGATGCTGGCCGACGGCCGGGCGCTGCTGCTCGAGCGGCTGCGCTCGATCCACGCGACGCTGCGCGCGCTGGCGCACGAGCACGCCGAGGTGCCGATGCTGTCACGCACGCACGGGCAGGCGGCCTCGCCGACCACGGTGGGCAAGGAGTTCGCCAACGTCGCCGTGCGGCTGGCGCGGGCAGTCGCCGCGATCGAGGCGGTGGCGCTGACGGCCAAGATGAACGGCGCCGTGGGCAACTACAACGCCCACCTGGCGGCGTACCCGCGCATCGACTGGGAGCGGCTGGCGCGCGGCGTGGTCGAGCGGCTCGGGCTGGTCTTCAACACGCACACCATCCAGATCGAGCCGCATGATGCGATGGCGACGCTGTTCGACGCCATCGCCCGCGCCAACACGGTGCTGCTCGACCTCGACCGCGACCTGTGGGGCTACATCGCGCTCGGCTACTTCCGGCAGAAGCTGAAGGCCGGCGAGATCGGCTCCTCGACCATGCCGCACAAGGTCAACCCGATCGACTTCGAGAACTCGGAGGGCAACCTCGGTCTGGCCAACGCGCTGCTGCGCCATCTCGCCGAGAAGCTGCCGGTGTCGCGCTGGCAGCGCGACCTGACCGACTCGACGGTGCTGCGCAACCTGGGCGTCGCCTTCGGCTACAGCCTGGTCGCCTACGAGGCCTGCCAGCGTGGCCTCGGCAAGCTCGAGCTGAACCGCGAGCGGCTGGCGGCCGACCTCGACGAGGCCTGGGAGGTGCTCGCCGAGCCGGTGCAGACGGTGATGCGCCGCTACGGCGTGCCGGGCGCCTACGAGAAGCTGAAGGAGCTGACGCGCGGCCGGGGCATCGATCGTGAGGCGCTGCAGGCCTTCGTGCGCGGCCTGCCGATTCCCGGCGAGGCGCGCGAGGCGCTGCTGGCGCTGACCCCGGCCGGTTACGTCGGCAAGGCGGCCGAGCTGGCGCGGCGATGCTGAGGCTCGCAAGGCTTGCTGTCGGCCGGAGCGCCGGATCGAGGGGAATATTTGCCGGGATATCGCTGTTCTGCTGTTCGGCGCCGCCTTTTCGAATGGGCGCCGGTGCCTGAGCCCTGTCCAGCCCTTCTCATCGAGGAGACCATGAAGAGACTGCTTCGAGCCGTGCCGATCGCCGCGGCGGCATCGCTCGCCATGCCCGCCCATGCCCAGTTCGCCAAGCCGGAGGATGCCTACAAGTACCGGGCCTCCGTGATGTTCCTGCAGTCGCAGCACATGGGCCGTATCAACGGCCAGTTGAAGTCCGACAAGCCGGACCTGGCGCTGGTCGCCGAGAACGCGGCGATCCTCGACGTGGTGAATAAGCTGTCGTTCACCGCCTTTCCCGAGGGATCGGACATGCTCGCCAATTCGCGTGCCAAGCCGGAGGTCTGGAGCCAGGCGGCCAAGTTCAAGCAGTATGCCGACCGGCTGAATGTTGACGTGGGCAGGCTGCTCGCGGCGTCGAAGGGCGGCGATCTGGCGGCGACACGCGAGGCGTTCCAGGCGACGGCCAAGGTCTGCAAGGCCTGCCACGACGATTTCCGACGCGACTGACCGGCGCCGCAGGCGCGCTGCGCGGGCTTGCCGAGGCGCCCCCTTGCCTGCGCGTCACAGGTTGACGACGTAGGCGACCAGGCCGGCGGCGATCGCGGCGAGCAGCGCTGCACGAAGGCGCGTCGGCGGGCCGTCTTGCGCCGCCACGGCTTCCGGCAGGTGCTGATCGCCGGTCAGCATCGCGCCGATGAGGTTCCTGCGCCTGACCAGCTGGTAACGCAGCACCGCCGCGAGGTGCAGGAAGACCAGGACCAGCAGCAGCTTCTCGTTGGCGCGGTGGATGCGGCTCAGCAGGGCGGCGGTCGAATTCGAGACGAGTTTCATCAGCGGACCTTCGTTGACGATGTCGTCGGTCGCGAACAGGCCGGTTGCGCCCTGTACGAGCAGCGAGGCGAGCATGGCGAGGACCGAGAGCGCGCCCAGCGGGTTGTGACCGGCGACCGTCGCGCGGGAGCGAACATACGAGACCGCCGCGCGCGGGCCGCGCACGAAGGTCGCGAAGCGCGCGTAGTGGCTCCCGGCAAAACCCCAGAGCAGACGAAACAGCACCAGCGACAGGATCGTGTAGCCGGAGTAGAAATGCCACTGGATCCAGGCGCCGCCGACCTTGGCGGTGACGAAGGAGAAGACGACCAGCACCGCCAGCAGCCAGTGGAAGATCCGCGTCGGCAGATCCCACACGCGTACCAGCCCGCTGCCGGACGGCGATGCGGCCCCGGAAGAGTGCGTCATCGAACGGCCAACGGCGACGCGGCCGCGATTATTCCCGCTAGGGAATGATCTCCTGCGCCGGCTCGTCCTTCTTCACCGGCTTGACCAGGTCCTCGCGCTTGACGCCGAGATACATGGCGATGGCCGCGGCGACGAAGATCGACGAGTAGATCGACAGCGCGATGCCGATCGACAGCGCCAGCGCGAAGCTGTGCAGCGCCGGGCCGCCGAAGGCGAGGATCGACAGCGTCATCGCCAGCGTCGAGCCGTGCGTGATCATCGTCCGCGAGATGGTGGCGGTGATGGCGGAGTCGATCACGTCGGTCACGCTGGCCTTGCGCATGGTGCGGAAGTGCTCGCGCACGCGGTCGAAGATGATCACCGACTCGTTGACCGAGTAGCCGAGCACGGCCAGCAGCGCGGCCAGCGTCGGCACCGAGAACTCCCACTGGAACAGGGCGAAGAAGCCGACCACCAGCACCACGTCGTGCAGGTTGGCGATGATGGCCGCGACCGAGAACTTCCACTCGAAGCGCAACGCCAGGTAGACCATGATGCCGAAGCACACCAGCAGCAGGGCCAGCGTGCCGTCGTGCGCCAGTTCCTCGCCCACCGCCGGGCCGACGAACTCGACCCGCCGCAGTTCGACGCCCGGGTCCTGCGCCTTCAGCGTCGCCATCACTTCCTCGGCCTGCTGGCCGGCGTTCATCCCCGGACGCACCGGCAGGCGGATCAGCACGTCGCGCGAAGTGCCGAAGCTCTGCACCTGGAAGTCGCCCCAGTTCTTGCCCTCGATGGTGCTGCGGAGCTTCGGCAGGTCCGCCGCCTGCGGGTAGGCGATCTCCATCACCGTGCCGCCGGTGAACTCGATCGACAGGTTCAGCCCGCGCGCGAACAGCGCGCCGACCGCGATGACGAAGGTGACGACCGAGATCGCGTTCAGGATGCGCGAATAGCGCATGAACGGGATCGTGCGGCTGATGCGGAAGAATTCCATCTAGCTGCCCTTCATCTCGCTTGTGAAGTGCCCCGGCGAAGGCTGGCGTGCGGCCGCCGATCGCGGTGCATTCGCCGGCGACTGCAACGACGAGCCTCGGCGCCTTGTGCTCCGGTCCTCCCGGAAGACCGGCGGCGGCGCGGCGGGGGTATTCGGCTCGAGCACGGTTTCCATGGCCGCTTCCTCGCGCTCAGGCCTTCAGGGCGGCGGTCTTGCCGCCGGTCCACACCTGGCCCACCGAGAGCGTCGCCAGCCGCCGCCTCGAGCCATACACCAGGTTGACGATGCCGCGCGAGACGAACACCGCCGAGAAGATCGAGGTGAGGATGCCGAGGCAGTGCACCACCGCGAAGCCGCGGATCGGCCCGGAGCCGAGCATGAACAGGAAGATGCCGGCGATCAGCGTCGTCACGTTCGAGTCGAGGATCGTCGCGAAGGCCCGGTCGTAGCCCTGGGTGATCGCCTGCTGCGCCGTGGCGCCGCGGCGCAGTTCCTCGCGCACCCGCTCGTTGATCAGCACGTTGGCGTCGATCGCCATGCCGAGGGTCAGGGCGACGGCGGCGATGCCGGGCAGCGTCAGCGTCGCCTGCAGCAGCGACAGCAGGCCGACCAGCAGGCCGATGTTGACGGTCAGCCCGGCCACCGAGATCAGGCCGAAGACGCGGTAGTAGAAGATCATGAACACGGCGATGGCGAGGAAGCCGAACGCCGTTGCCCGGAAGCCGCGGTCGATGTTCTCCTTGCCGAGGCTCGGCCCGATCGTCCGTTCCTCGATGATGTCCATCGGCGCGGCGAGCGCCCCGGCGCGCAGCAGCAGCGCCAGGTCGTTGGCCATCTGCGGGCTTTCCAGGCCGGTGATCCGGAAGCGTGAGCCGAGCTCGTCCTGGATCGTCGCCACCGTCAGCACCTCGCCGCGGCCCTTCTCGAACAGCACGATCGCCATCGGCTTCTTGATGTTCTCGCGCGAGACCTTGCGCAGGTGGCGGCCGGCCGACTCGTTCAGGTCGATCGACACCGCCGGCCGCTGGTTCTCGTCGAAGGTCGCCTGCGCGCCCTGCAGCTGCTGGCCGGAGAAGATGATCTCCTTCTTGAGCACGACCGGCGCGCCGCGGCCGACGGTGAACCGCTCCGAGCCGAAAGGCACCGGCGCTCCCCCCGCCACCGCCGCCTGGCCCTCGGCGCTGAAGTCGACCAGGCGCGCCTCGAGGGTGGCCGTGCGACCGATGATGTCCTTGGCGCGCGCCGTGTCCTGCACGCCCGGCAGCTGGACCACCACGCGGTCGGCGCCCTGCTGCTGGATCACCGGTTCTGCCACGCCGAGCTCGTTGATCCGGTTGTGCAGGGTGGTGATGTTCTGCTTCAGTGCGCTGTCGGCGACCGCCTTGGCGGCGGCCGGGCTCAGCGTTGCCACCAGCAGCAGGTCGGTGCCGCTGGCGTCCTCGCGCAGGGCGAGCTCGGTTCCGAAGCTGTCGCGGATGACGTTTTCACCCTTGGTTCGGGTTTCCGCCTCGCGGAAGCGGATCTCGATGCGCTCGCCGGCGCGGGTGATGCCGGCATGGCGGACGTCCTTCTCGCGCAGCAGCGTGCGCAGGTCGCCGACCAGCGCCTCGAGCCGCTTGTTGACCGCCTCGGCGGTGTTGACCTGCATCAGGAAGTGCACGCCGCCGCGCAGGTCCAGGCCGAGGTACATCGGCAGCGCCCGCACGCTGGCCAGCCAGCGCGGCGAGCGCGACAGCAGGCTGAGCGCCACCACGTAGGTCGGGTCCTTCGGGTCCGGGTTCAGCGCCGTCTCCAGCGCGTCGCGGGCGCGGATCTGCGTGTCGGTGTCGGCCAGCCGCACCCGCGCGGTGACGTTCAGCCCGACCGTCTCGACGTAGGCCGCCTCGTAGGCCACGCCGGCCGACTTCAGGGACGTCTCGATGCGGGTCAGCAGTGTGGCGTCGACTTTCACCGTCGGCCGTTGCGACGAGATCTGCACCGCCGGCGCTTCGCCGAAGAAGTTCGGTGCCGTGTAGGTTGCGCCGAACAGCAGCGCCACGGCGATGACGATGTACTTCCAGACAGGGTAGCGGTTCATCTTCGCTGATTCTCGTTCCGTCGGCCGTTGACCCGGACCGGATGCCGGTGGCCGGCGGCTGCGGCCCGGGTCAGACCGGCCCGGATGCCGCGCACTTCGTCGGACGCCGCGCCGCAGCCGGCACCGGCCTGCACCGCAGCTGGATCACCGGCCTCCGATCGCGGGCGGCGGTTCACCGGCTCTTCATCGTGCCCTTGGGCAGCAGCGTCTGCACGGCCGTGCGCTGCATCGAGACCTCGACCGGCTTGCCGTCGACGGCGGCGATCTGCAGGGTGATGTACTGGTCGGATATCTCGATGATCCTGCCCATGATGCCGCCGGCGGTCATCACCTCGTCGCCCTTGGCCAGCGCCTCGACCATCGCCTTGTGCTCCTTCTGCCGCTTCGCCTGCGGCCGGATCAGCAGGAAGTAGAAGACGGCGAAGATCAGGACCATGAAGATGATCGAGGTCCAGGCGCCTTCGCCGCCCGGGGCGGCGGGTGCGGTCTGCGCGAGCGCGTCGGAAATGAAGAGCATGTGGACTCCGGGAGATCGTGGCCGGCGAGCCGGCCGGTGCAAGGGCGACGAGTGACGGTTCTGGCGGCCGCGCGGCGCCGTCGTCGGCGCCGGGCCTGCCCGAGCGCCGCTGGCGGGCGAAGCGCGGATTATATCCAGCGCGCTCGGCTCCGCCGGAGCTCGCGGGTCGGCGGCGCCTTCAGCCAGGACCGCCGGCGCGGCGGCGGCGCACGTCGCGGGCGAAGGCGTCGAACTGCCCGTCGTCGATCGCGGCGCGGGCGCGGCGCATCAGGTCCAGGTAGAAGTGCAGGTTGTGAATGGTGTTCAGCCGCGCGCCGAGGATTTCGTTGACCCGCTGCAGGTGGTGCAGGTAGCCGCGGCTGAAGTGCCGGCAGGCATAGCAGGCGCAGTCGGGATCGAGCGCGCTGGTGTCGTCCCGGTGCCGGCTGTTGCGGATCTTGACGTCGCCGGCCGAGGTGAACAGCCAGCCGTTGCGGGCGTTGCGCGTCGGCAGCACGCAATCGAACAGGTCGATGCCGGCAGCGACGCCGTCGAGCAGGTCTTCCGGCGTGCCGACGCCCATCAGGTAGCGCGGCCGCTGCGGCGGCAGCCGCGGCGCCGTGTGGGCGAGGATGCGCTGCATCTCCTGCTTCGGCTCGCCCACCGACAGGCCGCCGATGGCGTAGCCGTCGAAGCCGATGTCGACCAGGCCGGCCAGCGACTCCTCGCGCAGCTGTTCGTACATGCCGCCCTGCACGATGCCGAACAGCGCGTTGCGGTTGCCGAGCCGGTCGAACTCGTCGCGGCTGCGCCGGGCCCAGCGCAGCGACAGGCGCATCGAGCCGGCGGCATGGTCGCGGCTGGCCGGCACGCCGTCGACCTCGTACGGCGTGCACTCGTCGAACACCATCGCGACGTCGGAATCGAGCACGCCCTGGATTCGCATCGACTCCTCGGGCGTCAGCAGCAGCCGATCGCCATTGACCGGCGAGGCGAAGCGGACGCCTTCCTCGCTGATCCTGCGCAGCTTTCCCAGCGAGAACACCTGGAAGCCGCCGCTGTCGGTGAGGACCGGCCGCGGCCAGCCCATGAAGCGGTGCAGCCCGCCGTGCCGGCCGATCACCTGCAGGCCCGGTCGCAGCCAGAGGTGAAACGTGTTGCCCAGCACGATCTGCGCGCCCAGTTCCTCCAGCTCGCGCGGCGTCATTGCCTTCACCGTGCCGTAGGTCCCGACCGGCATGAACGCCGGCGTCTCGACTATGCCGTGCGCCAGCCGCAGGCGGCCGCGGCGTGCGGCGCCGTCCCGGGCCAGCAGTTCGAACGCGAGGCTCATCGGCCCGCCCTTTCCAGCAGCATCGCGTCGCCGTAGCTGAAGAAGCGGTAGCGGCGGGCGATCGCATGCGCGTAGGCGTGGCGGATGCGCTCGACGCCGGCGAAGGCGGACACCAGCATCAACAGCGTCGACCTCGGCAGGTGGAAGTTGGTGAGCAGCCGGTCGACGATGCTGAACCGGTAGCCGGGTGTGATGAACAGCCGCGTTTCCCCGCCGCCGGAGGCGATGCGGCCGTCGCGCGCGGCGGCCTCCAGTGCGCGCAGGCTGGTCGTGCCCACCGCGGTCACCGGCCGGCCGGCAGCGCGGGCGGCGTTCACCGTCTCCGCGGTCTGTGCCGGGATCTCGAAGCGCTCGGCATGCATCCGGTGCTCGGCGATGTGCTCGGCGCGCACCGGCTGGAAGGTGCCGGCGCCGACGTGCAGCGTCAGGAACACGCATTGCACGCCGCGACGACGCAGCGTTTCGATCAGCTCGGCCGTGAAGTGCAGGCCGGCGGTGGGCGCGGCGACTGCGCCGGCGCGGCGCGCGTACACGGTCTGGTAGCGCTCGACGTCCTGCGCCGTGTCGCCGTGGGTGATGTACGGCGGCAGCGGCACGTGGCCGCAGCGGTCCAGGGTCGCTGTCACGGCATGAGAGAAGGCGAGTTCGAACAGGTCGTCGTGCCGGCTGACCACCGTGGCGGTGACGGTGTCCCGGTCGCTGCCGAACAGGATCTGCGTGCCCGGCCTGGGCCGGTGGCTGGTGCGCAGCAGCGCCAGGGCACGCCGCTCGTCGATCAGGCGCTCGATCAGCGCCTCGACCCGGCCGCCGCTCGGCTTGCGGCCGTGCAGCCGCGCCTTGATCACCCGCGTGTCGTTGAACACCAGCACCTCGCCGGGCTGCAGCAGCCGCGGCAGGTCGGCGAAGTGCAGGTCGGCCAGCGCCTGCGGCTGCACGTGCAGCAGCAGGCTGGCCGCGCGATCGGCGAGCGGATGCTGCGCGATCAGTTCGGCGGGCAGATCGAAGTCGAAGTCGGCCAGCGTCAGGCCGATCCGATCGTCCACGGCTTGACCGGCCATGAGCGCAAGGCGATGTCAGTTGGTGCCGGAAGAGGGAATCGAACCCACACTCTGTTGCCAGAACCGGATTTTGAGTCCGGCGCGTCTACCAGTTCCGCCATTCCGGCGCGGGACGCGGATTATCCCCGAAGGTGGCGACGCCTACCAACCGCGCGTCGCCTCAGATCTCGAGGTTGTCGATCAGCCGCGTGGTCCCGAGCTTGGCTGCGGCGAGGACGACCAGCGGTTCGCCGCCGGCGACCTGACCGGCATCCGGCGCCTTCAGATCGATCTGCCGACGAACCGACACGTAATCCACCTGCCAGCCCGCTGCCGCGAGCTCGCGCTGCGCGTCGTGCTCGACCGCCGGCGTGTCGATCTCGCCGGCGCGCAGGCGTTCGCGCACCTCGTTGAGCACGCGGTACAGGCGCGGCGCCTCCTTGCGCTCGGCTTCCGACAGGAAGCGGTTGCGCGACGACATCGCCAGGCCGTCGGGATCGCGCACCGTCTCGTGGGCGACGATGTCGGTCGGCAGGGCGAACTGCCGGCACATGTGGCGCACGATCATCAGCTGCTGGTAGTCCTTCTTGCCGAACACCGCCACCCGCGGCTGCACGCAGGAGAACAGCTTCAGCACGACGGTCGACACGCCGACGAAGAAGCCGGGCCGGAAGTGGCCCTCGAGGATGTCGCCGAGGTCGTGCGGCGGGTTGACGCGGTATTTCTGCGGCTCCGGGTACATCTCCGCCTCGGTCGGCGCGAACAGCACGTAGACCGTGTTCTGCTGCTGCAGCTTGTCGATGTCCTGCTGCAGCGTGCGCGGGTACTTGTCGAAGTCCTCGTTGGGGCCGAACTGCAGGCGGTTGACGAAGATCGACGCCACCACCGGATCGCCGTGCTGGTGGGCCATCGCCATCAGCGACAGGTGCGCCGCGTGCAGGTTGCCCATCGTCGGCACGAAGGCGACGCGCAGCTGGCCGCGCAGCTGGTCGCGCAGTTCCTCGATCGATCGGACAACCTTCATCGCAGCGGCTCGTGGGGACGGTGCGCGGCGGATATTAGCCGGGAACGATGCGGCCCCCGCCTCGCCTCAGGCGGCGAGGCTGAAGTACTCGCGGCGCCCGCGCATCTTCTCGATCTGAGTGACCAGCAGCGAGTAGTCGTCGTCGCGCTCGACCGGATTCAGGTGCTCGGCGTTGACCACCAGCAGCGGCGCGGCGTCGAAGTGGTGGAAGAACTCGGCGTAGCTGTCGGCCACTCGGCGCAGGTACTCGGCGGTGATGCCGGCCTCGGCGGCGATGCCGCGGCGGGCGACCCGTTCGCTCAGCGTCTCGGCCGGTGCCTGCAGGTAGATCACCAGGTCCGGAGCCGGTGCGCGCGGCGCCAGCTGCGCGTACAGCTGTTCGTACAGTTTCAGCTCGTCGTCGGCCAGCGTCAGCCGCGCAAACAGCCGGTCCTTCTCGAGCAGGAAGTCGCCGACGACATGGGTGCGGAACAGGTCGAGCTGCCGCAGCTCGGCCAGCTGCTGGATGCGCTGGAACAGGAAGAACATCTGCGTCGCCAGCGCGTGCCTCCCGGGCTCCTGGTAGAAGCGCTCGAGAAACGGGTTGGCTTGCGGCTGCTCGAGCAGCAGGTGCGCGCCGGTGGCTGCGCCAAGCCGGCGGGCGAGCGAGGTCTTGCCGACACCGATCGGCCCCTCGACGACGATGTGCCGGAAGCGCGAGGCGAGCGCGCTCATGCGGCGCCGCTCAGTCCTCGGGATCGACGCGCTCGACCCGCTGGTGCATCAGGGCGCCCAGCAGGCGCGCCGCCGGGCCGTGTCCCGGCAGCTCGAGGTCGGGGGCGAGGTCGAGCAGCGGTCGCAGCACGAAGGCGCGCTCGTGCATGCGCGGATGCGGCAGCGTCAGCGGCGTGCTGCGCATCAGCAGCGGGCCGTGCAGCAGCAGGTCGAGATCGACGCGGCGCGACGACTTGAGTCTGGCGTCGGCGCCGCGGCGCTTGCGTCCCAGCCGCAGCTCGATGTCGAGCAGGGCGAGCAGCAGCGCATACGGTTCCATGACGGTGTCGATGGCGACCACCGCGTTGGTGTAGTCCGGGCCCTCGGCTTCGATCGGCGCGGTGCGGTAAAAGGGCGATAAGCCGACAAACTCGCACTGCTGCAGCGAGCGCAGTGCCTCGATCGCCGCGTTCAGCGTCGCCACCACGTCGCCCTCGTTGGCTCCCAGCCCGATGTACGCCCGTTGCGCCGTCATCGTTGTCGTTCAGGAAGAGGCGGCGCTGCCGGCGGCCGAGGCGGCTTCGCTGCCCGACTTCGGTCGCCGCCGCCGACGGCGCCGCGGCCCCTCGCCCTTTGGCGGCGCCGGCGCGGCCGCCAGCAGGCGCGCGCGGCCGTCTTCGTCGGCGTGCATGAAATCGTGCCACCAGGTCACCAGCTCGGCCGGGGCCTCGTCGGCGGCGCCGCGCAGGGCGAGGAAGTCGTAGCCGGCACGCAGCCGCAGGTGGGCGAGCAGCGCATGGGGTGCGCGCCCGCTGCGCCGCTCGAAGCGCGGCTGCATCATCCAGATGTCGCGCATGTCGGCCACGAAGCGGCGCTGGATCGCCAGCTTCTCGGTCTGCCGCCCGAGCACCTCGTCGATGGCGGCGTCGAGCGCGGGAATGCGATGGGCGCCGGCGGCCTGCAGTTCCTTCCAGCGCTTGAGCACCTCGTGCCACAGCAGGCAGGCGAACAGGAAGCCGACCGCGATGTGCTTGCCGGCCCGCACCCGCTCGTCGGTGCGCGACAGCGCCAGCATGACGAAGCGCTCGCCCTCCGGCTGTTCGAGGATGACGTCGAGCAGCGGCAGCAGGCCGTGGTGCAGGCCCTCGGCGCGCAGGCGCAGGATGCAGGCGACCGAGTGGCCGCTGGTCAGCAGCTTCAGCATCTCGTCGAACACCCGCGCCGGCGGCACGTTCCCGAGCAGGTCGGCCAGCCGGGCGATCGGCGAGCGCGTCGCCTCGTCGATCTCGAAGCCGAGCTTGGCGGCGATGCGCACGGCGCGCAGCATCCGCACCGGATCCTCGCGGTAGCGGCCCTGCGGATCGCCGATCATGCGCAGCCGCCGCCGGCGGATGTCCTTCACGCCGTCGTGATAGTCGATCACCGTCTCGGTGGTCGGGTCGTAGTACAGCGCGTTGATCGTGAAGTCGCGCCGCGCGGCGTCGTCGGCCTGCGTGCCGAACACGTTGTCGGCGAGCATGCGGCCGTGCGCGTCGACCGCCTGCTCGCCGTTGGCCGCGGCGCGAAAGGTCGACACCTCGATCGTCTCCGAGCCGAACATCACGTGCACCAGCCGGAACCGGCGGCCGATGATGATGGCGCGGCGGAAGTGCGGCTTGACCTGCTCCGGGGTGGCGTCGGTGGCGACGTCGAAGTCCTTCGGCGTCACGCCGATCAGCAGGTCGCGCACCGCGCCACCGACGATGTAGGCGTGGTGGCCCGCCTTCTGCAGCGTCTCGCACACCCGCAGCGCGGAGCGCGGCACGCGCTCGCGCTGGATGCCGTGCTCGTCGCGCAGGACCTGCCGCGGCTTGCCGGCCCGCCGACGGCGCGTGAACAGCGTCTGCACCTTCTCGACGAAGCGCTTGATCATCGGGCCTTGGCCGCCGCGTCGGCGGCCGGCAGCAGGTGCAGGTAAGGCGGGGCAACCGTCATCAGGCGCCGATTCTACGGTTGGTCCGCCGCCAGCCACTGCCGGATCAGCGGCACGGTCAGCGGCCGCTTGTGGGCCAGGGCGAAACCGTCCAGCGCATCGACCGCCGCCGCCAGCGTGCGCATGTCGCGCGGCAGGTGGGTGAGCAGGTAGTCGATCGCCTCGGCGCCGACGGCCAGGCCTCGTGCGGCGGCGTGGGCCCGCAGCGCGGCGGCCTTCTCCGCGTCCGACAGTGGCTGCAGCTGGTAGACGAGGCCCCAGGCCAGCCGCGTGCGCAGGTCCTCGCGCAGCGGCAGTTGCCCCGGCGGGCTGCTGCCGGCGGCCACGCAGGCGGCGTCGGCGCGTGCGCGCACCGCGTTGAGCCGGTTGAACAGGCGGACCTGGGCCGCTGCGTCGAGGCGCTCGACGTCGTCGACCAGCGTCAGTCCGCCGGCATCGGCCGCGTCATCCGGCTGCAAGTAGCGGCCGCCAGGCGCGACGGCCAGCGCCTGCAGCAGGTGGCTGCGCCCGCTGCCCGGCGCTCCCCACAGGTAGATGATCCGCTCGCCGCCGGCGGCCGCCGCCACGCGCCGCAGCCTTTCGAGCGCCTCGGCGTTGCGGCCGGTGACGAAATTCTCCAGCGTCGGCGGCGCCGGCCGCAGCACGTCGAGTACCAGTTGGCGGGGCGCGATCACGGCACGCTACGCAGGTTCGGAGTCAGACGGCGCGGCGCGATGCGCCCGCTGTCGGGCGCTCGCCCGACAGCGGAAGGTCTCATCGCGGATGCGCGCCCAAGGATTGCGTGCAAGTGTACGTACGGTCGGCCGCCTCGGATGCCTGCCTGCGGACCGGCGCGCCTGTTGCTTGACCCGCCCGAGTGTCTCGGGGCAGCATCCCTACCCAGTTGGGCGCAGGCGAACGGCGGCGTCTGGCTGCCCGAAAGGTAGACTTCGCGGGCAGGGGCAGTGCGCCGAAGCACGGTCGCCAGGCCCCGGCGCGATTCGTCAATACAAATACAAAGGAGGCCACATGCGTCGATTCCTCACTACTGCAATCGCGGCCATTGGTGCCGTGCTGTCGGCGACAGCCCTGGCGCAGAACATCTCGATCGGCACCGGCGGCACTGGCGGCGTGTACTACCCCATGGGCGGCGGCATCGCGGCCGCCCTGTCGAAGCACGTGCCCGGCATGCAGGCCACCGCCGAGGTGACCGGCGGCTCGGTCGACAACCTCAGGCTGATTGCCACCGGCAAGCCGTACATCGGCCTGTCGATGGTCGACGCCGCGCAGGACGCCTACAAGGGCGAGCAGAAGTTCGCGGGCAACAAGGTGCCGCTGCGTACGCTGATGATCCTGTATCCGAACCGCATGCACGTGGTGTCGGTCGAGGGTACCGGCGTCACCAAGATCACCGACCTGAAGGGCAAGCGGGTTTCGACCGGTTCGCCCGGCAGCGCCACCGAGGTGATGGCCTTCCGCATCATCGAGGCGGCGGGTCTCGACAAGGACAAGGACATGACGCGCGAGCGTCTTGGCGTGGCCGAGTCGGTCAACGCGATCAAGGACCGCAAGATCGACGCCTTCTTCTGGGTCGGCGGGCTGCCGACGGCGGCGGTGACCGACCTGGCCGCCACGCCGGGCACCAAGATCAAGATGATCGATCACGCGGATCTCGTGCCGGCGATGAACAAGAAGTGGGGCAACCTTTACGTCGAGGACGCGATTCCGAAGGCCACCTACAGCGGCATGGATGCCGACAACAAGCAGGCCACGGTGATGA
>CP070661.1:2131705-2167950 GCA_020355165.1 Burkholderiales bacterium | reverse complement strand
CAGAGTCAGTTCGGTCGCAGCACACGACGGCTCACGACCGCATGGCAGTCATTCGCCCCGAAAACTGCGATCGGCAGCAAGGGGTCGATTCCGGCTTTCCGTCTGCCGGCGGATCGATGACCGCAGGAAGCCTCAAGCCGGTGGACCGGCGCTGCAGGAAGAGCCGTGGGCTCGGTGACGCCCCGTTCAGGCCACCTTGTCTTCCGGTCGCACGCGGCCTGCCCGCGGACCAGCGTTGATATGCGGGCGCGCCTTGGCTGACGGAACGAGAACGGCGCCGCCTGCAGGGCAGGGCGGCGCCGTCGGTACGGGGTACGGACGACGAACTACTTGCGCGCCGCGACGGCGGCCTCGGCCTTGTTGACGAGGTCCGGCCCGATCTGCCCTTTCCACTGCGCGTAGACGCGGCGGGTGGCGTTGACGAAGGTCTCGCGCTCGGCCGGCGTCAGCCGCGTGACCTTCACGCCAAGCCCTTCGATCTCCTTGACCAGCGGCTGGCCGGGCTCGTCGAGGCCCTTGCGGGCGATGGCGATCTCCTGCTTGCCGGCGTCGATCGCCGCCTGGCGCACGATCTCGCGGTCGGCCGGCGTCCAGCTGTTCCACACCTCCTTGTTGACGACGAAGATCAGCGGGTCGGCGACGTAGCCCCACATCGTGACGAACTTCTGCCCGACGTTGTGCAGCTTGGCGGCGGTGAAGATCGACATCGGGTTTTCCTGGCCGTCGACTGCGCGCGAGGCGAACGCCGGCTGCGCGTCGGCCCAGCTCATCTGGGTCGGGTTGGCGCCGAGCGCCTGGAAGGTGGCGAGAAACAGCGGCGAGCCGACCACGCGGATCTTCATCCCCTTCAGGTCCTCGGGCGTGCGCACCTCCTGCTTGGAGTTGGTCAGCTCGCGGAAGCCGTTCTCGCCCCAGGCCAGCGGCACCACGCCCTGCTTGTCGAGGATGGCGAACAGGTCCTTGCCGACCTGGCCCTGCGTCAGCGCGTCGATCGCCTTGTAGTCGGGCATCAGGAACGGCAGCGAGAACAGGTTCAGCTCCTTGACCTGCGGCGACCAGTTGATGGTCGAGCCGATCGCCATGTCGATGATCCCCTGGCGGATCGCCGTGAACTCGCGCGTCTGGTCGCCCTGCACCAGCGACACGCCCGGATACATCTTGATGTTGATGCGGCCGTTGGTGCGCTGGCGCACCAGGTCGATCCAGATCTCGCCACCCTTGCCCCACGGGAACGAGGCCGGCACGACGGTCGACAGCTTGTACTCGGACTTGTAGTTCTGCGCCTGCACGGCGCCGCCGGCGGTGGCCAGGCCGATGGCCGCGGCCAGGGCGACGAAAAGATGTCTGCGTTGCATGGTTCCTCCCCTCTGAAAAAACCTAATAGCCGAGCGCCGCCGGCAACCATAGCGCGAGCTGCGGAAACGCCGCAACCAGCACCAGCGCACCGAGCATCGACAGCACCATCCACAGCACCCAGCGGGTGGTCGACTCGATGCCGACCCCGGCGATGCGCGTGGTGACCAGCAGGTTGACCGCCATCGGCGGCGTGAACTGTCCGATCGCCATGTTCATCGTCATCAGCACCGCGAACCAGGTCATGTCCCAGCCGAAGGCGTTGACGATCGGCGTCAGGATCGGCAGGAAGATCAGGAAGATCGACGCCGCGTCGAGCAGCATGCCGGCGACAAGCAGCAGCAGCATGATCATCGCCAGCATCAGCCACGGCTCCTGCGTCACGCCCAGCATCGACTGCGCCATCGCGTCGAAGGCGCCGAGGGTGGAGCCGGCGTGGGCGAAGATGCCGGCGCAGGCGATGATCAGCATCACCACCGCCGAGATCTCCGCCGAGTCGACCAGCACGCGGTACAGCTTGCGCAGGTCGAGCGTGCGGTAGATCACCGTGCCGACGAACAGGCCGTAGAACACCGCCACCACCGCCGCCTCGGTCGGCGTGAAGGCGCCGGTGCGCAGGCCACCGAGGATGATCACCGGCGCCGCGATGCCCCAGCTGGCATCCTTCAGCACGTGCAGCAGGCCCTGCCGCTGCGCCTCGCCGCCGCCGCCCCAGCCGTAGCGGCGGGCGAACAGCACTGCCGGCACCAGCAGCGAAATGCCGGCCAGCATGCCGGGCACGAGGCCGGCAGCGAACAGCGCCGGCACCGAGACCTGCGGCACCAGCACCGTGAAGATGACGAAGGCGATCGACGGCGGGATCAGGATCGCGGTGGCGCCGGCGGCGGCGATGATGCTGGCCGAGAAAGCCGGCGGGTAGCCCTGCCGCGTCATCGACGGCAGCATCACCATCGCCACCGCGGCGGCGTCGGCCGGCCCGGAGCCGGAGATGCCGCCGAGGAACATGCAGACGATGATCGCCACCGCCCCCTGGGCGCCGCGGCGCGGGCCGATCAGCGCGGCTACGAAGGCGACCAGCTTGGCGGCCACCCCGGCGCGCTCGAAGATCATGCCGGCGAGGATGAACACCGGCAGTGCCAGCAGCGGGTACTTGGCGATGCTCGAGTAGACGTTGGAGGCGATCGACATCGAGCCGAGCTGGGCGGCGATGGTCACTGCCGCGCCGCTGACGCCCAGCGCGGTGGCCAGCGGCACGCCGGCCAGCAGCAGCAGCAGGAAGCCGCCGAACAGCAGCGTCGTCATCGCGCAGGGCCGGCGCGGACCAGGCGGACGATGCGGCCGGCGATGCGCGCCACGATCAGCGCGGCGAGCACGGTCAGCCACACCGAGTAGATCCACTGCTCGATGCCGAGGCCGGGGCTGGTCGTGCCGTACTGCCAGTCGTCGAGGAAGAACCGCCAGCCGAACCAAGCGACCATCGTGAACAGCGTCGCCGACAGCGCCATGCCGGCGAGCTCGAGCGCGAGGCGCAGCGCGGCCGGCATCCTGAGCACGAAGAAGTCGACCCGGATGTTGCGGTCGCGGGCGAAGGCCGCTGCGGCGCCGACCAGCGTCAGCACCACCAGCAGGAACACCGAGATCTCCTCGGTGAAGGCGAACGAGGCGTTGGTGAGGTAGCGCACCACCACGTTGGCGAAGGTGATCACGCAGATCGCCGCCATCGCCGCCGCGGCGATCGCCTCCTCGATGCGGATCGTCACGCGCGGCGTGTTGCGCGGATCCGGCGGCAGTTCGCCGTGCGGCTCGTCGGTCGGGCTCGACATCAGAGTTCAGTGAATCCGGATCGCAGCGGGCGATTCTATTGAGCTTTGACGTGCGGGGCCGGCTCGGCGCGCCTATCTGTCGTTCCCGCGCAGGCGGGAACCCAGTGTCTTGCAGCGGAAAGACGCTGGATCCCCGCCTTCGCGGGGATGACGAACAAGTGGCCAGGCCGGGACCCAATCTTCGGCGCGGATAAATTGGGCCCCGGCCTGCGCCGGGGCGGCGGACGCATCAGGCGGTCCGCAGCCAGTCGCGCACGCACTCCGCGATCTTCGCCGCGTCGATGCGGGCGGCCGCTTCCAGCGTCGGCGCGTAGCCGACCGGGATGCGCGGCGCGCCGAGGCGCCTGACCGGGCAACCGGTCGCCTCGGCCACGCTGGCGGCGACCTCGGCGCCGAATCCCGCCGCCTGCACCGCCTCGTGCGCCACCAGCAGCCGCTTGGTCTTCGCGCAGGAGGCGAGCACCGTGTCGCGGTCCCACGGCCACAGCGTGCGCAGGTCGATCACCTCGGCTTCGATGCCCTCGCCGGCGAGCGCCTGCGCGGCGGCGAGCGACTCGTGCAGCGTGCGCGACCAGGTCACCAGCGTGAGATCGCGCCCTTCGCGGGCGACGCGCGCGCGGCCGAGCGGCACTTCGAGCGACGTATCGACCTCGCCCTCGAGTCCCCACAGCTCCTTGTGCTCGAGGTAGACCACCGGGTCGCCGCAGGACAGCGACGCGGCGAGCAGTCCGTGGTTGTCCTGCGGCGTCGCCGGGCAGACGACCACCAGCCCGGGGATGTGCGCGAACCACGCCTCGAGGCTCTGCGAGTGCTGCGCCGCCGAGGCCGCCCACAGGCCGATCGGCATGCGTGCCACCAGCGGCACGCGGCCCTGGCCGCCGAACATGTAGCGGTTCTTCGCTGCCTGGTTGACCAGTTCGTCCATGCCGCACAGCGCGAAGTCGATCACCCGCATCTCGACCACCGGCCGCAGTCCGGCCAGCGCCATGCCGACCGCCGCGCCCATGATGTTGGCCTCCGAGATCGGCGTGTCGATCACGCGCGCGGCGCCGAACTCCTGCTGCAGCGTGCGCAGCGTGCCGTCGGCGGCGCGGAAGCGGTACTGGCCGAACACGCCGCCGCGGCCGAGGTCCTCGCCGACCGCCACCACGCGCGGGTCGGCGCGCATCGCGGCGGCCAGCGCCTCGCCGGCCGCTGACGAATAGGTCATCCGGCTCAGCGCCATTGGCCGGCCCCGGTGCTGATCACGTCCTCGTAGGCGGCTTGCGCCGCCGGCCACGGCGCCGCCTCGGCGGCGGCCAGCGCCCGCGCGATCTCGGCTTCGACCTCGGCATCGATCGTCGCCATCGCCGGCGCCTCGCCGAGCGAGGCAAGCAGCGCCCGCACGCGGGCGAGCGGATCGTCGAGCCGCGCGCGCTCGACCTCCCCGGCGTCGCGGTACAGCCCGGGGTCGACCGACACGTGGCCCTTGATCCGGTAAGTGATCGCGTGCAGCAGCGCCGGCCGGCCGGCGCGCGCAAGCGTCAGCAGCTCGGCGGCGGTGCGATCGACCGCCTCGACGTCGTTGCCGTCGACCTCGCGCGCCTCGATGCCGAGTGCGCGCGCCCGCGCCGCGGCGCCGTCGCCGGCGGTCAGCGAGCGGGTCGGCGTGGTGGCGGCGATGCGGTTGTCCTCGCAGACGAACAGCACCGGCAGGCGGTAGACCTGCGCCCAGTTCAGCCCCTCGAGGAACGGCCCGCGGTTGATCGCGCCGTCGCCGAAGAAGCAGGCGACGACCGCCTCCCTGCCCTGCAGCTTCAGCGCCTGCGCGGCACCGGTGGCGATCGGGATGCCGGCGGCGACCACGCCGTTGGCGCCGAGCATGCCGACGCCGAAGTCGGCGATGTGCATCGACCCGCCCTTGCCGCCGTTGCAGCCGCTGGCGCGTCCGTACAGCTCGCACATCATCCGCGTCATGTCGGCGCCCTTGGCCAGCGTGTGGCCGTGGCCGCGGTGGGTCGAGGTGAGCAGGTCGTCACGGCGCAGGTTGACGCATACGCCAGCGGCCACCGCTTCCTGCCCGGTCGACAGGTGCAGCGGCCCGCGCACCTTGGCCGGCGTGGCCGAGGCTTCCATGCCCCAGACCTGCACGCCGCCCTGGCTGGCGGCCTCGGCCGCGTCCTCGAAGGCGCGGATCCGTGCCATCGTCCGGTAAAGCCCGAGCAGCCGCGCCGCGCGTCCGGCTTGCTTTCCCATCGCCGTGCCCCCACTTGCATTCTTCGGCGCGTATTCTGCCTGCGCGGTGATCAGGGTCTTCCGCCGAGCGCGGTGATCCGGTCGCCCCTGGGGCGCTGCAGCCTTGCGCCCGTCCCGAGCCGCGATGCACTTCGACGTCCCCGACCCTCGCTACACGCACTCGGTCCACTCGCGCGCCCTGCTGGCGCTGGCGGTGCGGCTGTCGATCGGCTTCGTCGTGCTGCTGTGGCTGATCCACCTGATGAACTGGGGCATGGGCCTCGATCCGCTGCCGTTCGGCGTGCGGCCGCGCGAATGGCTCGGGCTGATCGGCATCGGCGCGGCGCCGCTGGTGCACGGCGACTTCGCGCACCTGGTCGCCAACTCGGTGCCGCTCGCGGTGCTCGGCGCGACCATGCTGTTCCTCTACCCGCACTCGACGCTGCGCGTGCTGCCGGCGGTGTACCTCGGGCCGGGCGTGCTGGTCTGGCTGTTCGGCCGCGACTCGGTGCACCTCGGCGCCAGCGGGCTGGTCTACGGGCTGGTCAGCTACGTCTTCGTCGCCGGCCTGCTGCGCCGCGACCGGCGCGCCATCGCCGCCTCGCTGCTGGTGGTGATGCTGTACGGCTCGCTGGCCTGGGGCGTGCTGCCGATCCAGCCGCGCATGTCGTGGGAGACGCACCTGTCGGCGGCGCTGATCGGCGCGCTCATGGCGCTGCTGCTGCGCCGGCTCGACGTGGCGCCGCGCAAGCGCTACGCGTGGGAAGACGAGCCCGAGCCTGCGGACGAGCTGGCGGACGAAGCGCCGCCGTCGTGGCGCGAGGGCAGCGACGAGGCCCGTCGGTGACGAGTGCCGATGCCGTGCCGCCTGCCGACGGCGTCACCGCGACCTTCCGTTTCTACGAGGAACTGAACGACTTCCTGCCGCCGGCGCGCCGCAAGCAGGAGTTCGGCGTGCGCTGCGCGCGCGCCGCGACCGCCAAGCACATGATCGAGGCGCTCGGCGTGCCGCACACCGAGGTCGAAGTCGTGCTGGTCAACGGCGAGTCGGTCGGCTTCGAGCGCGTGCTGCGCGACGGCGACCGGGTCGCCGTCTACCCGAAGTTCGAGGCGCTCGACGTCCGGCCGCTGCTGCGCGTGCGCGAGGCGCCGCTGCGCACGACGCGTTTCCTCGCCGACTCGCATCTCGGCGGCCTGGCCCGGCTGCTGCGCCTGGCCGGCTTCGACACGCTGTACGAGAACGGCCTGACCGATGCGCAGACCGAGGCACGCGCGCGCGATGAGGGCCGCATCGTGCTGACGCGCGACCGCGAGCTGCTGAAGCGGCGCGGCATCACGCACGGCTGCTTCGTGCGCGCGCTGCGGCCGCGCGAGCAGTTGCGCGAGGTCGTCGCGCGGCTGGACCTGGCGCGCAGCCTGCGGCCGTTCAGCCGCTGCCTGGCCTGCAACGCACTGCTGGCGCCGGTCGAGAAGCGCCAGGTCGAGCACAGGCTGCCGCCGAACGTGCGCGATGGCCACGATCGCTTCACCGCCTGTACCGGATGCGGCCGTGTGTACTGGGAGGGCTCGCACTGGCGGCGGATGCGGGCGATCATCGAGGAAGTGCGGCACCGTGAGCAGCGAGAGCCCGCTTCAGGCGGTGCTGCGCTGAAGGAGTCGAACTGATGCTGGAGAAGCCGCCGCTTTGCGGCACGCGCGTCTCCCTGCGGGCACTCGGCCCGGAAGACGCCGAGGCGATGTACCAGAGCATCCAGGATCCGGAAGGGGTTCGCCTGACCGGTTCGCACGGCACGTTCACTCGCGAACTCGTCGCTGCGCACTGCGAGCGCGTCGCGGCCGCCGAGGACCGGCTCGACTATGTGATTGCGCTGCGCGACGATCCCACCTATCGAGGCGAAGTGGTGCTGCGTCACATCGACCCGGACAACCGCTGCGCGTCGTACCGGATCAATCTCGCTGCCTGGGCACCGCGCGGCGCCGGCCTTGGTGGCGAGGCAACCGTGCTGTTGCTGCGTTACGGTCTGGCGGTCTGGCCGCGACTGCACCGGGTCGAGCTGGAGGTGTATGAATTCAATACGCGAGCGATCCGCGCCTACGAAAAGCTCGGTTTCGTTCGCGAAGGCTGCAAGCGCGATGCGCTGTGGTGGGACGGGCGCTTTCATGGCGCGGTGCAGATGTCGCTGCTGCGCCACGAGTTCGAGGCGAGGCACGGGATCCCGAGCCCGCTTCGCGGAGATGCGCAGCCATGAGTGGCACTGAGCCGCTGCCGATCTGGACGCCGACGCCGGCGTTCGCCGCGGCGAGCGTCATCGCCGACTACCAGCGCTGGCTGCAGCGCAGCCGCGGCCTGCGCTTCGACAGCTACGAAGAACTGTGGCGCTGGTCGGTGACGGACCTCACCGCCTTCTGGCAGTCGATCTGGGACTACTTCGAGCTGCAGGCCGTTGCGCCGGCGTCCGCGGTGCTGGCGGATGCGCGGATGCCGGGCGCGCGCTGGTTCGACGGCGCCCGGCTGAACTACGTGCAGCAGGTGTTCCGCCACGCGCGCGCCGGCCAGCCGGCGATCCGTTTCGCCGGCGAGTCGGCGCCGCTGGCCGAGATGTCGTGGGCCGAACTGCAGCGACAGGTGGCCAGCGTGGCCGCCGCGCTGCGCCAGATGGGCGTGCAGCCGGGCGACCGTGTTGCCGCCTATCTGCCGAACATTCCGCAGACCGTGGTGGCTTTCCTCGCGGCGGCGAGCATCGGTGCCACCTGGTCGGTCTGCGCGCCGGAGATGGGGCCGGTGGCGGTGCTCGACCGGCTGCGCCAGATCGAGCCGAAGGTGCTGTTCGCGACGCCCGGCTACCGGTACGGCGGCAGGCAGCACGATCGCAGCGAGGTGCTGCGCGAACTGCTCGCCGGCCTGCCGAGCGTGCGGCACTGGGTGCTGGTGCGCCAACCCGGGGTGGCGAGCGAACCGTCGATCGCCGGACCGACGCGGCATCTGTGGGACGACCTGCTGCGCGACGGCGCCGAGCTGCGCATCGAACCGCTGCCGTTCGACCATCCGCTGTGGGTCGTCTATTCGTCCGGCACCACCGGCATGCCGAAGCCGATCGTGCACGGCCACGGCGGCATCGTCGTCGAGCACCTGAAGATGCTCGGCCTGCACTGCGACCTGCGCGCCGGCGACGTCTACCACTGGTTCTCCAGCTCGGGCTGGATCATGTGGAACGTCCAGGTCGGCGGCCTGCTGCTCGGCTCGACCATCGCCCTGGTCGACGGCAGCCCGGGCTGGCCCGACCTGGGTCGGCTGTGGCGGCTGGTCGACGAGGCCGGCGTCACGGCCTTCGGCGCCGGGGCGGCGTTCTTCGCCAACTGCATGAAGGCCGGCATCGAGCCGGCGCGCATCGCCGACCTGTCGCGGCTGAAGATGGTCGGCTCGACCGGCTCGCCGCTGGCGCCGGAGGCGTACGAGTGGATCGGCCAGCACGTGCGCGCCGATGTGTGGATCAACCCCGTTTCGGGCGGCACCGACTTCGCCAGCGCTTTCGTCGGCGGCGTGCCGACGCTGCCGGTCTATGCCGGCGAGATGCAGTGCCGCTGCCTCGGCGCCAAGGTCGAGGCGTTCGACGACGCCGGCCGGGCGCTCGTCGACGAGGTCGGCGAGCTGGTGTGCACCGCGCCGCTGCCGTCGATGCCGCTTCGCTTCTGGGGCGACGCCGACGGCCGCCGCCTGCACGAGAGCTACTTCGACGTCTACCCGGGGGTGTGGCGGCACGGCGACTGGGTGCGCATCACGCCGCGCGGCGGCGTGATCATCTACGGCCGCTCGGACGCGACCATCAACCGTCACGGCATCCGCATGGGCACCAGCGAGCTGTACCGGCTGGTCGAGGACGAGCCCGAGGTGCTCGACAGCCTGGTGGTCGACCTCGAGTACCTCGGCCGCGCGTCGTGGATGACGCTGTTCGTCGTTCTGCGCGACGGCGCCGCGCTCGACGAAGCGCTCGTCGAGCGGCTGAAGCGCCGCATCCGCGCCGGGCTGTCGCCGCACCACGTGCCGACCGAGATCGTGCAGGCGCCGGACGTGCCGCGCACGCTGTCGGGCAAGAAGATGGAAGTGCCGATCAAGAAGCTGATGCTCGGCCAGGAGCTTTCGAAGGTAGCCAACGCCGACGCGATGGCCAACGCGTCCTGCCTGCCCTGGTACCGTGACTTCGCCGGGCGGCACCTGGCGCGGCAGCAAGAGCGCTGACGGCCGGGCACTGTCGCCGGGCCGCCGGCGCGAGTGGCTCCGGCTATAGCTCCGATCAATAGAAACAATTGGATCGATAGGCCATTGGGGCCTAGATTCACTCGCGACAGTCATTCACCCGGACAGGAGCAGACCATGTCGAGCGAAGCAAAGTGCCCATTCGCCGCGATTCACGGAGCGCGGACCACCGCCGGCGCCCAGTCGAACCGCGACTGGTGGCCGGACAAGCTGAATCTCAGGATCCTGCACCAGCACTCGGCCAAGTCCGATCCGCTGGGCGCGCAGTTCAACTACGCCGAGGAATTCAGCAAGCTCGACCTCGCCGCGCTGAAGAAGGACCTCTACGCCTTGATGACCGATTCGCAGCAGTGGTGGCCGGCCGACTGGGGTCACTACGGCGGGTTGTTCATCCGCATGGCCTGGCACAGCGCGGGGACCTACCGGATCGCCGACGGGCGCGGCGGCGCCGGCACCGGCAACCAGCGCTTCGCGCCGATCAACAGCTGGCCCGACAACGGCAACCTCGACAAGGCGCGCCGGCTGCTCTGGCCGATCAAGAAGAAGTACGGCAACAGGATCTCCTGGGCCGACCTGATGATCCTGGCCGGCAACTGCGCGCTCGAGTCGATGGGCTTCAAGACGTTCGGCTTCGGCGGCGGGCGCAAGGACATCTGGGAGCCGGAAGAGGACATCTACTGGGGGAGCGAAGACACCTGGCTGGGCGACAAGCGCTACAGCGGCGAGCGCCAGCTCGAGAACCCGCTGGCCGCCGTGCAGATGGGCCTGATCTACGTGAACCCAGAAGGCCCGAACGGCAAGCCCGATCCGGTGGCCTCGGGCCGCGACGTGCGAGAGACCTTCGCCCGCATGGCGATGAACGACGAGGAGACCGTCGCCCTGGTGGCCGGCGGCCACACCTTCGGCAAGGCGCATGGCGCCGGCGATCCGGCGCTGGTCGGTCGCGAGCCCGAGGGCGCCCCGATCGAGGAGATGGGCCTGGGCTGGAAGAACGCCTTCGGCACCGGCAAGGGCGCGCACACCACGACCAGCGGCATCGAGGGAGCCTGGAAGCCGAACCCGACCAGGTGGGACATGGGCTATTTCGACATGCTGTTCGGCTACGAGTGGGAGCTGGTCAAGAGCCCGGCCGGCGCCTGGCAGTGGCTGGCCAAGGACGTCAAGGAAGAGCACATGATTCCCGACGCCCACGAACCGTCGAAGAAGCACCGGCCGATGATGACGACGGCCGATCTGTCGCTGCGCTTCGATCCGGCCTACGAGAAGATCTCGCGGCGGTTCCACCGCAACCCGCAGGAGTTTGCCGACGCCTTTGCCCGCGCCTGGTTCAAGCTGACCCACCGCGACATGGGGCCGCGCGCCCGCTACCTCGGCCCCGAGGTGCCGGCCGAGGAACTGATCTGGCAGGACCCGGTCCCGAACGTGGATCACGAACTGGTCGGCGAGCAGGACATCGCGGCGCTGAAGGCCAGGATCCTCGCTTCCGGTCTGTCGATCTCCCAGCTGGTGACCACGGCCTGGGCGTCGGCGTCGACCTTCCGCGGCTCGGACATGCGCGGCGGAGCGAACGGCGCGCGCATCCGCCTGGCGCCGCAGAAGGACTGGGAAGCGAACCAGCCGGCCGAGCTGGCCAGGGTGCTGCAGAAACTCGAGGCGATCCAGAAGGAGTTCAACGCTGCGCAATCCGGCAGGAAGAAGGTCTCGCTGGCCGACCTGATCGTGCTGGGCGGCTGCGCTGCAGTCGAGGAGGCGGCGAAGAAGGCCGGCCACCGCGTCAAGGTGCCTTTTTCGCCCGGGCGCACCGATGCCTCGCAGGCGCAGACCGACGTCGAGTCGTTCGCCGTGCTGGAGCCGATCGCCGACGGCTTCCGCAACTACCTGCGCGCCGGCCTGAAGACGCCCGCCGAGGAACTGCTGCTGGACCGCGCCCAGCTGCTGACCCTGACCGCGCCGGAGATGACGGTGCTGATCGGCGGCATGCGCGCCCTGAACGCCAACGTCGGGCAGTCGCGGCACGGCATCCTCACTGGTGCGCCGGGGACCCTGACCAACGACTTCTTCGTCAACCTGCTCGACATGAAGACCGAGTGGCGGCCGACTGCGACCGACGGGGTCTACGAAGGGCGCGACCGCGCCTCCGGCCAGGTCAAGTGGACGGCCACCCGGGTCGATCTGGTGTTCGGGTCGAACTCCGAGCTGCGGGCGCTGGCCGAGGTCTATGCCTGCGACGACAACAGGCAGAAGTTCGTCAATGACTTCGCCGCTGCCTGGAGCAAGGTGATGAATCTCGATCGCTTCGATCTCGCGTAGTCGCGGCCCGCTGCAAACGGGTCACTCAAATGCAGCCGCGCCCGGGCATCGGTTCATGCCGATGCCCGGGCGCGGCTGCGATCAGCGGCCCTTGACGGCAGCGCGAGACGGATGGGCAGTGCACGCCAGTGCGGGCGAGCGCGGGCAAAAAAAACGGCGCCCGGATGGGGCGCCGAATCAGTCTCAATGTGAGGGCAGCGCGGCCGCGAAACCGCCACTGCAGAACCGACTGTACGCAGCGAAACTTAAGGGCGACTTATGGTCCGGCCCCCGCCGCTGCCGCCGGTAGCCGGAAACCGACCGTCAGCCCCCGCCCGCCGGGCCCGTCGCCGATGAAGGTACTGCCGCCGTGCAGCCGGGCCACCTCGCGGACGATGGCCAGGCCGAGGCCGCTGCCGGGGGCGCGGCTGTCCCGGCCGCGGTAGAAGCGGTCGAACACGCGCTGGCGCTCGTCGGCCGCCAGGCCGGGCCCGCTGTCGGCAACCGCCAGCCGCCAGCCGCTCGCCTCGTCGCTGACCGCCAGCTCGACTTCGCCGCCGGCGGTCGTGTAGCGCAGTGCGTTGTCCAGCAGGTTGGTCAACGCCATTCGCAGGGCGGCCTCGTGGCCGTCGAGCGGCGCCGTCGCCGGCAGCTTCAGCCGCACGGCGACCTGCGCCTGCTGCGCCAGCGGCGCGAGCTCCTCGGCGACTTCGCGGGCCAGCTGCGCGAGGTCCAGCGGCGCGGCCGGCTGGCGCGCCGCATCGGGCTCGAGCCGCGCCAGCGCAAGAAGCTGAGCCACCAGCTGGCTGGCCCGCTTCACCCCCGCTTCCAGCTTCTGCAGCGCGGCGTCGCGCTCGGCGCCTTCCGCCGCGCGACGCGCCAGTTGCGCCTGCAGGGTCACCGCCGCCAGCGGCGTGCGCAGCGCGTGTGCCGCATCTGCCGTCAGCGCCCGCTGCTGCTCGAACGCCGCCTGCAGCCGCGCGAGCAGCCCGTTCAACGCCGCCACCATCGGCCGCGCCTCGTCGGGCAAAGGCTCGACCGGCAGCGGCGCCAGCGAGCCCGGCTGGCGCTGCGACAGCTCCGCGCCGAGCTGGTCGAGCGGCCGCAGGGCGCGGCCGACGATCCACCACAGCAGCGCCGCGCCGGCCGGCACCAGCAGCAGCAGCGGCGCAAGGATGCGCAGCGTGATCGCCAGCGCCAGCGCGCGGCGCTGGGCGACCGGCTGCGCGACCTGGATCAGCTGTACGTCGTTGGGCAGCGCGTAGACGCGCCAGCGCACTCCGGCGTGCTCGAGGTCGCGGAAGCCTGCGGCCGAGGCGCGCGGCAGCGGCGCCACGTCGCGCGAGCGGTACGGCTGCTCGCGGCGCGCGTCGTCGACCTGCACCAGCAGGCGCTGCTCCGGCCGCTCGGCCGAGCGCTCGATGCGGTCGGTGTCCAGGCGCGCGTAGTCGCGCAGCGACAGCGCCACCTGCCGCATCTCCTCGTCGAGCAGGCCGTCGATCTCGTGGCGGGCGCTAACGTAGGTCAGCGCCCCGCCCACGGCGGCGGCCACCGCGAGCAGCGCGAGCAGCGCGAGCAGCAGCCAGCGGCGGATCGAGCGCATCAGTCAGCCGACTCCAGGTCGCCGAGCGTGTAGCCGACGCCGCGCACGTTGCGGATCGCCCGCTCGCCCAGCTTGCGCCGCAGGTTGTGGATGTGCACCTCGACCGCGTTGCTGCCGACCGGCTCGTTCCAGCCGTACAGGCGCTCCTCGAGCTGGGCGCGCGACAGCACCGCCTCCGGCCGCTCGAGCAGCGCCTGCAGCAGCGCGAACTCGCGCGCCGAGAGCGTCAACGGCTGCTCGCCGAGCCACGCTGCGTGCTTGGCCGGGTCGAGCCGCAGCCGGCCGTGCGCCAGCAGCGGCTCGGCGCGGCCGGCGGCGCGGCGCAGCAGCGCCCGCACGCGCGCCAGCAGCTCGTCGAGGTCGAAGGGCTTGACCAGGTAGTCGTCGGCGCCGGCATCGAGCCCGGCGATGCGGTCGCCGACCGTGTCGCGCGCGGTGATCACCAGCACCGGCAACCGGTCGCCGCGCCCACGCAGGTCGCCGAGCAGCTGCAGGCCGTCACGGCCGGGCAGCCCGAGGTCGAGCAGCAGCAGCGCGTACGGCGCGCCGGCGGTCAGCGCGCGGGCGCCGGCAGCGCCGTCCTGCACCCAGTCGACCGCGTGGCCGTCGCCGCGCAGCGCCTCGGCGATGGCGTCGCCGATCATCGGATCGTCTTCGACCAGCAGCAGGCGCACGGTGTGGGCAGCGGGGTGGGGGTGGCGCAACTGCCCGAAGGATACGGAATGCACCGGGCCGGGCGATGCGCGCCTGCGGTCCGGCGCAACCGCAGGCCAGAGGGCTCACGCCCTACCGAAAGACCTGCTGCAGGTTCCCTGCGTTGTTCCGCATCACGCTGAGAAAGTCCCCGGTGGCCGGCCGGTTGGCGCACGGGTCGAACACGACGCTTTGCACGCCGAGCGCGCGCAGGCGTTCGACGCTGTCCCGCGCCGGCTCACCCTCCCAGAGCATCCACTTCGCCCGATGCTCGCTCAGAATGCGCTCGAGCTCAGCCCACTGCTGCCTGTTCGGCACCGTCTCGGGTTCCCAGAGCACGCTCCGCAGATCGAGGCCATAGCGGCGCGCCAGGTACTGGTAGACCGGGTGCGAGGCCAGCAGGGGACGGTTCCGACCGGAGGCTGCAGTTTCGGCGATGCGCGCATCGAGCGCGAGCAGGTCGCCCTTCAGGGCCGCCAGGGCGCGCGTGATGCGGTCCTTCGCTTCGGGGCGCTTGCGGATCAGCGCCTGCGCAACGGCCTCGGCCTGCTGCGCTGCCTGGGCGAGATCGAGCCAGGTGGTGAAGGCCCTGCCGCCGTGGGCGTGCTCGCCGCCCGGTCCATGGGCGTGGGTGACGGCCGAGGGCGCCTCGATGTACTTGTCGGCGAACGCACGCGAGGTGTCCACCAGCCGCGAGCGCGGCAAGCTGACCCGGTCCACCCACTTCGCATAGCCGGCGCCATTGAGCAGGATCAGGTCGGCGCGCTGGTAGGCGGCGACGACATCCGCGCCCGGCTCCCAGAACGCCGGGTCGACATCCGGCGGCGCGGGGAACCTGACTTCGGCCAGGTCGCCTGCCAGGCGCTCGGCGAAGTAGGCGAGCGGGTAGTTGACGGTATAGACGGTCAGCTTGTCTGCGGCCCGTGCCGGCGCGGCGGCGACCGCTGCCAGCAGCAGCGCCATCGCCACATCGCGGGCCAGTCGTATCGCGGAGTGCATGGACGAGATCGGTCAGTGGATGAAGATCGCTCTCACCAGCGGCTCCTGATAATGCATCACGACGGCAAGCAGAAGCCCCGTCAGCGCGGCCGACACGAGCAGGACGATCGCGATCTCCGCGCCGAGCAGCCTGGCGATCGTCGAGCGGCTGCAACCGAGCTTGAAGATGGTCTGGATCTCGCGCTGGCGCAGGCGCAGGGACAGCGCAAACACCAGCGTAAGGGCGAGCAGCGTCGCGATCGCGACCACCAAAATGACGGCATCCAGGATGCTCTTGACGCGGAACACCGTTGCGAGCAACTCGCCGACGATCGTGCCGGGCACCTGGATCTGCTGCGACTCGGACGAGTTGGCCGTGCCGATGTAGCGGCCGCGCAGGATCGCGCCGGCCTTCTCGTCGCGGGGCAGGGCGATGACCGCGGTGATCGGGTAGCTGTCCGGGCTGCCGTGGAAGTGGAAGGTGTCGATGTTCTCCGCCGTGATCTCGGTGTACTGGGCAACCTTGGCGGTCGCGGTCACCTTGCCGGCCGAGCGCTCCATGACCAGCGTCGGATCGGTGACCGCGCTCAGATCCGCATGTCCGTGTACCAGTCCCTGGATGACCCATGTGGTCTTGAGGTCGACGAAGACGGCCAGGTCGTCCGGGCCGTGGGTCGGTGCCAGCACACCCGCGACCCGCATCTTCAGCGGATACACGCCGGCCAGGTCGAACAGGGTCTCCGGAGAGGACAGGAGCGGATCGCCCGGCCCGAGGCCGAGCTCCTCGGCCGCCCGCGCGCCCAGCACGCACTCGCCGAGCAGCACGAGACTGCGGCCCGCCGCCAGGCGCAGCCGGCGGAACTCGAAATAGTCCAGGTTGGTCCCGATGATCGGAAAGCCGCGCGCCCTGAAGCGCACGTACAGGGGGATCGGCATGGCCAGGTCGTCCTCTGCCACGCGATCGACGGCGGCCATCGAGATGAGTTCCGGCACGGTCTTGCCGAAGTACAGGCTGTTCATCACCAGGTCCAGCGCGCTGCCCTTGGCGCCCACCAGCAGCGGCGTCGACTCGGCGCGGGACACCAGCTGCCGCTCGCTCTCGTCGAGCAGCAGCTGCAGCGACAGCGGCAGGAACGCGATCAGGGTCACGCAGGCGACCAGCGTGAGGCTGCGCGCCCAGTTGAAGCTCAAGTAGCGCCAGGCGACGTAGAGGCTGTCGATCATGTCGTCGCCGGCGACCGGTAATCAGCGAAATCAACGACCCGGTCGAAGCGGGGCAGCAGCTCGTGGTCGTGGGTGACCGCGAGCAGCGTGGCGCCGTGGGCGTCGGCGCTGTCGAAGAGCAGGTCGAGGATCACGTCCTTGTTGCGCGGATCCAGGTTGCCGGTCGCCTCGTCCGCCAGCAGCAAGCGCGGTTCCGGCAGAAGTGCGCGGCAGATCGCGACGCGTTGCTTCTCGCCCTGCGACAGGTCGTTGGCGTGTCGCTGGAGCTTGTCGCCGATGCCCATGCGCTCGGCGAGCGACCGCGCGCGCTCCCGGACACTCGCCGTCAGACGCAGGGCGCTGGTGATCCGGTACGGGTGGAGGATGTTGTCGAGCACGTTCAGGTAGTCGAGCAGCTCGAAGTCCTGGAACACGAAGCCGATCTGGCGGATGCGGAACGCGCGCCGCAGCGCATCGCCGAGCGCGCTCACCTCCACATCGGCAACGCGCACCGTTCCGCGAGCCGGCGTCACGATGCCGGCCACGAGGTTCAGCAGGGTCGTCTTGCCGGAGCCGCTCGGGCCGATCACGGCAAGCTTCTCGCCCGGTCCGACGTCGAACGACGGGATGTCGAGACGGAACTCGCCGCCCGGGTACGAGAAGTGCAGGCCGCGGACCTCGATCACTTGGAGCCTGTTGTCGAGGCGCCGGGCTGGTCGCCCGTCGGCGACTTGCCGGCCGAGGGCACCGTCGGATCGATGCGCTGCTCGTCCTGCAGCTCGAGACCGACGATCTTCCACGCGCCGTCCTGGGCCCGAACGGTCACCACCGCTTCGTAGCGGTTCTTGCGTTGATGAATGTGACCCCAGTGGCCGACGGCGCCGAGTGCCGTCCAGCGTCCCCGCAGGGCATAGGTCAACGCGCCGGCATCGACTCGCCTGGCGTGCGCCTCCTCGACCACGACTTCCTTGATCTTGGCCTGGGCGCCGCCGGCCTGCTGCACCGCCATCGAGCGGCGGTTCTGCAGGTAGACATCGGCGAGCAGGTCGCCGCTGACGCTCAAAGCCAGCTTGTCGTAGACATCGCCCTCCTCACGGAAATCGAAGGCGCGGTAGACGTTCTTCAGCAGGGTCTGCAGCAATGCCGCCGCCCGTTCGTCGTCCATCTCGCCCGCCATCAGCGCCGGCCGGCTGACCGTGACGCTTGCATACGGGTAGGCGGCAGCGCCGGTCGCCAGGCACAAGGCCGCTGCGGCGAGCGGCAGCCGCAGGGGTTTGCGTCTGCGGTGACGAAGCAGCGTCCAGACCACGGCGCCAAGCAGCCCGGCGAGGCAGACGACAGTGATCACGGGGATGCGCAGCGCCCCGAGCGATCCCGTCACGTCCACCCGGCGGACCGTCGGCAGTTCGTAGTTCTTGAGGTAGTTGGTCCAGGTGTGTACCGGGTCGCCCGGCGTGAGATAGGTCGGCAGCGGACCGGCCGGATCCGTCGCCGTTGCTGGAACGCGCTGTATCTGGTCGGTGAACAGCTGCCAGTCGACCTTGACCTCCTGCGGCAGGCCGTCGGTGATGTAGCTGATGATCACGCCGACGATGGCCGAGGCGATCTCGAGGCGCTCCGGTGCCTCGAGGATCTGCACGCCGGTCAGCCCGACCCTGAGGTAGTTGGTTCGGTCGAGGATGGGCTTGAGTGCCGCGCCGTCCACGGTCAGCGGGTTCTTCGTCACGAGGAACTCGCCGATGCGCTGCTTCAGGGGCTCGAGCTCGTCGACCTCGATGTAGCGGTCGCCGCGAAGCCCCAGGTCCATCCAGGCCTCGAGGTCCTTCACCCGCGTGATGATCTCGTGGCGCACCTCATAGGGCTCCACGTAGAGAAAGGACATCAGCGCGTCCTTGTGGTGGCGGCTGAGCGAGGGGTTGTCGAACTTCGAGTACCAGGGATCCTCATCGAGCGTCAGCGTGCTGGGCGCGCCGAGGTAGCGGAAGTCGATCACCGGCACCGACTTGTGGAAGACGATGAAGCCGATGCTGACCTTCGCCCGGCCATCGGCGTCCAGAGGCGGGGCGATGGTCAGCTTCTTCGGCGCCGTCCCCCCGAACGGGTAGACCAGTTCGACGTACAGCACCCGCTTGTCGGCCGGGGCCTCGGGCACCCTGCCGCGGGTGAAGGGGTTGATCATCCCGGCGAAAGGCGAGTAGCGGTCCTTGCGCAGCCGCGGCTCGGCAAGCCGCAGCTCGGCCTTCAGCGTCCTGCCGCTGTCGGTGACGAACTGCAGGCCGTTTTCGGAAAAGCGCGCCAGGCGCTCGGCGAGCGGCGGGCGCTTGACGCTCATGTCCTTCAGCCAGTCGTCGGGGATCAACGCCTCGAACGTCTTCAGGTCGCCGACGTACACCTCGAGCGCCACCTCGACGCGATCATCGAAAACCGTAACCTCGGCAATGTTGGGTGCCGTCTCGGCACCGGAGAGATTGATCCAGTCGGCGCGCACCGAAGCCGCCCACAGCCCGGCGAGCATGAGCGCCAGCAGGCGCAGCGCGACGAACTTCCACGGGGCTTTCGGCGCGATCACTGGGCGCATGGTCCGCGCTTCAGCCGGCTTGCCGGGACTTTCGGTAGATGGATCGGGTCGGCGTCCCCTGCCACCGATACGGACGGCCCAGGACGAAGGTCTCTTTCGAATGCTCATGTTCACCGAGACCACGAAGGTCTATCCGTTCACCCGCGTTGGCCGGCCTTCAAGCATGCGATGCATGCCGTATCGCCGCATCGGCAACGGGGGCAGGCCAGGCTGCCCTCTGGTGCCAAGTCCGGAGAAGCGGGCCCGATTGGGCCCAATTGTTCCTGAAAAACGAGATGGCAGCGCCCGCCATGTTCCAGAGACCGTCGGCAGAACAGGACGACGCGCTGCCGACGGAGCGACATCGGTTCCTCACGACCGGCCGCCTCGACTGATCGGCCCTTGTGGCCAACCGGGGCTTCCTGCACCAAAGGGCAGTCTGGCCCGCCCCTGTTGCCGATGCGGCGATACGGCAGGCATCGCAAGATTGATCTTCACTCCGAGGAGGGCTCCATGAGACTAATGAGCGACACACGAACGCGCATTACCGCCGGCGGTCTTGCCATCGGCCTCGTCGCCGGACTGGCGCTGACGGCAGGATCAGCCTGGGTTTCCACCGCGCAGGCCGAGGAGCCGGCGAAGCTGTCGCCGACGAAGGCCCGGGCGCGCGACGTCTATTACCCGAATACCGAGGACCTGGCAGCCGACGAGATGCGCGTCATCGCCTGCGGCACCGGCATGCCGACGACCCGCATGAAACAAGCGGCCGCCTGCTTTCTGGTGGAACTCGGCAATGGCGACAAGTTCCTGTTCGACGCGGGCACCGGCTCGTCCGAGCGGATCGCCGCGCTGCAGATCCCCTACAACTGGCTGGACAAGATCTTCATCGGCCACCTGCACAGTGACCACTTTGGCGCGGTACCGGAGTACTGGATTGGCGGCGCGCTGATGGGCCGCAACCAGCAGCTGCGCGTCTGGGGCCCGAGTGGCCGGATTCCCGAGCTCGGTACCAAGGCGGCGATGGATGCGATGACGAAGATGTACCTCTGGGATATCACCGGCCGTGTCGGCAACGTCGACCCGCGCGGCTACAAGCTCGAGGTGAACGAGTTCGACTACAAGGGTGAGAACCAGGTCGTCTACAACGAGAACGGCGTCACGATCCGCTCCTTCCCGGCGGTCCACGCGATCGACGGTGCCGTGAGCTACTCGCTGGAATGGAACGGGTTGAAGTTCGTGTTCGGCTCCGACACCTTCCCGAACAAGTGGTTCGACAAGTTCGCGCGCAACGCGGACCTCGCCGTCCACGAGTGCTTCATCGCCGCGCCCGACATCGTCAAGAAGCTGGGCTTCACGCCGGAATCCGCGCTGCTGGTCGGCACGCAGATTCACACCGCGCCGGAGGCCTTCGGCAAGGTCATGAGCGGGGTGAAGCCGCGCATGGCCGTGGCCTATCACTTCTTCAAGGATTTCGACACGACCGCGCAGGTCTACAACCGCATCCGCAAGACCTATGACGGGCCGCTGAGTCTGGCCGAGGACTTCATGGTGTGGAACGTGACCAAGAAGGAGATCCGCGAGCGCATGGCCGTCGTTGAGGAGAGCACCTGGTCGCCGCCGACCACCCGACCGAACATCGCGCCGGGCAAGGACGATCGCGCGACCTTTGCCAAGAACAAGGGACTTCCCGCCGAGGCCATCGGTTACTCGGACTTCATCGCCGGCGGCAAGATGAACATGGACGACGTGCTGCGTCCGATCTACGAGGAGGCCAGCAAGGCGGTCGGGAAGGAGCTCAAGTACCCGGAGAAAGGGAAGTAACGCTCTGACAGCCATCTCGGGCGACTGGGCTCGAGGCGCTGAACATCCCACCTCGCCGATGGCGGCGGCCTGAAGCGAGGTGGGTATGGCGGGCGCCCGTATCACGGCGAGCCGTTCCAAAGACCAAGAGGGAGGACGGCATGTGCGATCAGCTGGAGGGTGTTCGGCGAAAGGCGACGCGGCTCGTCGAGAAGATGCTCCCCGTGCTCGCGGTGCTCTCGTCGCTGTGCTCCGTCCCGGCGCATGCCCAGGAGGGCGGCGATCTCGCCAAGCAGTCACAGAATCCGCTCGGCGCGATGATCAGCCTGCCGTTCGAGAACAACCTGCTGTTCAACATCGGGCCGTCGGAGAAGACCGGGTATGCGCTGAATTTCAAGCCGGTCCTGCCGGTGCGCCTCGGCGAATGGAACATGATCAACCGGTTCGTCGTGCCCGTCATCTACAGCGGCGGGCAGGACGTGCCGGCAACCGTTGCGCCCGACGTCGACCTCGGTTACGGCTCGATCAACTTCGACAAGGTGACCGGCAGCGCGTTCGGGCTCGGTGACATCACCTGGCAGCCCTTCTTCGGGCCAGCCGAGCCGGGCAAGGTGATCTGGGGCGTCGCGCCGGTGCTGGTGATGCCGACCGCAACCGAAGATCGCTACGCCAGCGACAAGTGGTCCGCCGGGGTCGGCGCGGTGGCGCTGACGATGCCGGGCAAGTGGGTGATCGGCATGCTCACGCAGAACGTCTGGTCTTTTGCCGGCAAGAGCAGCGCACCGGACGTCAACAAGTTCATCTTCCAGTACTTCGTCAACTACAACCTCGACGGCGGCTGGTATCTGTCGACGACGCCGATCATCACCGCCAACTGGGAGGCGCCCAGCAGCGATCGCTGGACGGTGCCGTTCGGTGGGGGTGTCGGGCGACTGGTGCGCTTCGGCAACCAGCCGGTGGATTTCAAGCTGGCCGCGTACTGGAACGCCGAGCGCCCCACCTATGCACCCGACTGGAGCCTGCAGTTCACTGTGAAGTTCCTGTTTCCGAAGTGACCAGGGTGCTCCTGACCGACGGGGAATTGGATGAATCTCATGCCGTCGCGATCGGACCGCCTGAACGCACTGGCGCTCGCTCTGCGCTGCTTTCCAGTTCTGAGCAGCCGTCTTCGAGACGAAGACGGCACGCAAACGATTCGATGTGCCGACATCCTGCCGGCACGGCTTTTTCTATAGGGCCCCACACAGGGAGATGACGATGGTGAGAAAGGCACTCGTGCTCGGCCTGCTGGCGCTGCTGGCGGGCGCGGGCGTGCAGGCACAGACGGCAACGGCGGCTACGGCAGCGCCGGCGGCCAATGCGGTCGACGCAAGCGCAATTCAAGCGCTGAAGGACATGGGCGAGCACCTGCAGACGCTCAAGCGCTTCCAGGTCTCCACCACCCTGACCGGCGAGCGGGTGCTGGCCGACGGCCAGAAGCTGCAGCACACGGCCGCGGCCGAGATGGACGTCGACCGGCCGAACAGGCTGCATGTGCGGATGTCCAGCTCGCGCTCCGAGCGCGAACTGATCTACGACGGCAAGGCCGTCACCCTGTACACGCCGGCGCTGAACTACTACTCGCGGGTCGAACTGGCCGAGACGCTGGCCGGGCTGGTCAAGCGGCTGCAGGAGCGGTTCGGCGTCGAGCTGCCGCTGTCGGACCTGTTCGTCTGGGGCACGCCGGCGGCACCGATCGAGCAGATCCAGTCGGCGATGAACGCCGGCCAGGACTTCATTGGCGACGACCTGTGCGACCACTACGCCTTCCGCCAGGGAGCGCTCGACTGGCAGGTCTGGATCACCGCCGGGGCCAAGCCGCTGCCGCGCAAGATCGTCATCACCAACCGGGCCGACGAGGCGCGGCCGCAGTCGGTGTCGCTGATCTCCTGGAACCTGCAGCCGGGGTTCAAGGACACGGTGTTCAGCTTCACCCCGCCGAAGGGCGCCACCGCGGTCGAACTGGTTCCGCTGAAGACGAAATAGGGGGGGTAGGGACATGACATACGCAATCAGCAAACTGAGGCTGGCGCAGCTGGCCGTTGTGGTGATGGCCGGCCTGGCGCTGGCACCGCTGGCCGACGCGGCCGACAAGCGCGGTGGTGGCGGTGGTGCCCGAGCCAGCAGCGGCGGCGGCGCCAAGCAGAAGAAGCAGGTCAACAACAGCAAGCAGGACAAGCGCACGAACAACGTGCGCAACACCAGCGTCAACAACGTCAACAACAGCGTCAACGTCAACAAGAACGTCAACGTGAACGTCGACAACGACCGTGGAGGATGCTGCGGCTGGGACAACGACTATCACCCGGTGGCCACGGCGGCGGCGGTGACGGCCACGGTGGCGGTGACATCGGCGGTGATCGGCTCGATCGTCAACGCCCCGCCGCCGGGCTGCCGGCCGGTGAACTACGGCGGCATCGTCTACCAGCAGTGCGGCAGCACCTGGTACATGCCGCAGGGCACGCAGTTCGTGGTAGTCAACCCGCCTTACTGAGCGAGGCCAGCGACCGGGTAACGCGGGCAACCGGACTTCGCCTCGTCTTCCAATACCACTGAGAATCAGGATCCGCTGACATGAATACGCGTTCCTTCCTTCTGTGCGCCGCTTTGGTCGTCGGTGCGCTTCCGGCAGCCCATGCGCAGCATTGGGGCTACAAGGGCGAAGCCGGCCCCGAGAACTGGTCGAAGCTCGACCAGAAGTACGCGATGTGCGGCATGGGGCGCAACCAGTCGCCGATCGATCTGGCCGGCTTCGTCGAAGCCGATCTGAAGCCGCTGAAGCTCTCTTACAAGCCGGGTGCCGCGGACATCGTCAACAACGGGCATACCGTTCAGATCGGCTATGCCCCGGGTAGCACGGTGACGGTCGACGGCCATACGTTCGAGCTGAAGCAGTTCCACTTTCACGCCCCCAGCGAGAACCACATCAGCGGCAAGTCGTTCCCGCTCGAGGGACACCTCGTGCACGAGGACAAGGACGGGAACCTGGCGGTGGTTGCGGTCATGTACCGCGAGGGCACGGCGAACGCCCTGCTGACGAAACTGTGGAGCGCCATCCCGGCGAAGGAGGGCGAGAAGGCTGCGCTTCCGGCGGGGCTCGACGTCGGCCAGCTGCTGCCGGCGAACCGCGACTACTTCCGCTTCAACGGTTCGCTCACCACGCCGCCGTGCTCGGAAGGCGTTTGGTGGCTGGTGATGAAGGCGCAGGCGACGGTGTCGAAGGCGCAGGTGGAGCAGTTCTCGAAGGCGCTGGGCTTCGCCAACAACCGCCCGATCCAGCCGGTGAACGCGCGTCCGGTGCTTCAGTGAAGTGAAGGAACGGATCGGCGGCCCGGCGCGCTCACGCGTCTTCGCCACGTAGCGCGGCGACGCGCGCCATCAGCAGCTCCGGCGTGACTTGCGCCGATGGCACCGGTTCGCCGACCACCAGTTCGACCCGCGAGCGCAGGCCGCGCCGCAGCCTTGCCTCGATCGGCCGCGAGAAGGCGGCGCCGCCGTAGCGCGAGAAGAACGAGCCCCACAGGCCGCGCAGCGCCATCGGGATCACCGGCACCGGCGTGCGCTCGACGATTTTCTGCACGCCGTGCCTGAACGGACTCAGCTCGCCGTCGTAGGTGATCTTGCCCTCGGGGAAGATGCATACCAGGTCGCCGTCGGCCAGTGCCGCGTCGATGCGCTCGTTGGCGCGGGCCAGCATCCGCGGGTCCTCCTTCGCCGGCGCGATGGCGATCGTCTTGGCGTTGCGAAAGAACCAATTGGCGAAGGGGATGCGGAAGATGCGGTGATCCATCACGAAGCGGATCGGCCGTGGGCTCTCGCCCATGATCACCACCGCGTCGACGAAGCTCACGTGGTTGCAGGCCAGCACCGCCGCGCCCTCGGCCGGAATTCGGTCGGTGTCGACTGCGTGCACGCGGTACAGGGTGTGCGTCAGCACCCAGGCGATGAAGCGCAGCAGGAACTCCGGCACCAGGCGATAGATGTAGACGGCGACGGCGGCGTTCATCAGCGCCGTGACGAGGAACAGCTGCGGGATGGTCAGCCCCGCGGCGAGCAGGCCGGTGGCGGCGAGCGACGCCACCACCATGAACACGGCGTTGAGGATGTTGTTGGCGGCGACGATGCGCGCCACGTGCGAGCGCTCGGCACGCGACTGGATCAGTGCATACAGTGGCACCGAATACAGCCCCGCCGAGAGCGCGAGCAGCGCCAGGTCGGCGACGATCCGCCAGGCGCCCGGCGCGGCGAGGAAGTGCGCGAGCGTGCCGTTGGCCATCGGCGCGAAGGCGGCTGAGGCGAAGTACAGGTCGACCGCGAACACCGTCATGCCGATCGAGCCGAGCGGCACCAGGCCGATCTCCACCCGCCGCCGCGACAGCTTCTCGCAGGCGAGCGAGCCGGCGCCGATGCCGAGCGAGAACACGGCCAGCAGGAAGGTCACCACGCCCTCGCTGCCGCCGAGGATCTCGCGCGCGTACGGCGTGAAGCTGGTCAGGAACACCGAGCCGAAGAACCACAGCCACGAGATGCCAACGATCGAGTTGAACACCGCGACGTTGCCGTGCGCGATCTTCAGGTTGGCCCAGGTCTCGGTGAGCGGATTCCAGTTGATCTCGAGACCGGGATCGGCCGCAGGGGAGTGCGGCACATGCTGCGCGGCAAAGCGGCCGAGCAGGGCGACAGCCAGTACGACCGCCGCCGCCGTCAGCGCGCCGTAATCGCCGAACTCGCCGATCAGCAGTCCGCCACCGATCGTGCCGAGCAGGATGGCGACGAAGGTGCCCATCTCGACCAGGCCGTTGCCGCCGGTCAGTTCATGCGGGTCGAGGTGCTGCGGCAGGTAGGCGTACTTCACCGGCCCGAACACTGTCGACTGCAGGCCGAGCAGGAAGATCGCGAGATAGACGAGCGGCGCCGAATGCAGCACCAGCCCGGCACCGCCGATCAGCGCCACCGCGATCTCGGCGTCCTTGATGCGGCGGATGAAGCGCGATTTCTCCAGCTTGTCGGCCAGCTGCCCGCTGGTGGCGGAGAACAGCATGAACGGCGCGATGAACAGCCCGGCGATCAGGAAGCCGGCGAAGTGCGGGTCGACACCGCCCCACCTTGCCGCCGCGTAGGTGGCGAGCAGCGTGAAGGCGAACTTGAACAGGTTGTCGTTGGCGGCGCCGAGGAACTGCACCCAGAAAAGCGGCGCGAAGCGGCGCTGGCGCAGCAGGACGAACTGGCTCTTGGCGGTCACCGGGACTCCGCAGTTCGATCGAAGCCGGCCGCTGGGACAGCCGATGATCGCGGACGATTATCTCAGCAGGCATGCGCGGACTTTGGCGGCAGCAGCAGCGCTCCGCTGCCGCTGTCTCTGCACCAAAGGGCAAGTCGTCCTGCCCCGGCTGCCGATGCTGCATGGCGGCACTTGTCTGACTATTAACGTCTTGTCGCCAGCCGGCCAACCGGGACGCTGTCCATTGCGTGAGTGCCTCTTGGTGAATGCCAACGACGGCTGCCCGGTTGAAGGCGTACATTCATCGCAGATTGCTGGCGACAAGGGGGAGCGAAAGATGAGGGTTCAGGGCCGATCCCGTTGGCTGCGCGTCGTGCTTGCGTTGCTTGGGTGGGGCGCATCGGCTTCCGCGTTCGCCTGGATCTATCCCGAGCACCGCGACATCGCGGTGCTGGCGGTGCAGGGGCTCGATGCCGAGCGCAAAGCGGTATTCGATCGCCTGTGGCAGGAGGCGCGCACGGGTGTTGAGCAGCGGATGTGTGCCCAAGGGGCGGACGCCGAACAGGGACTGGCGCCGCCGTGCATCGACTGGGCGGCGCTGCCGGGGATTGCCGGCGATCACTCCTGCTCGAGCCGGGAGATGCTCGACACCGTCAGCAAGGAAGACTGGATCCTGGTGGTCGCCGACGTCGCGGCGCAACTGAAGAGCGACCTGGCGCGCGTTCCGGTCACGGCACGGCCGGACCAGGCCGAGGGCGTTTCGGCGTTTCTGGCCGACCCCCGGCGCCGGCTGGCCGACGAAGCCAGCCGGGCCCAGCGCGTGAATGCCTTGCGCACCGCCGACACGCGGCTGCAGCGTGCCGATCCACAGTACGCGACCCGGGCCGACTCGAACCTGGCGCACTTCCTGATGCCGCGTCCGGACACGAGCCTCGATCCCACCGCCTACGGGTTCCTGACGCTGAAGCCGGGCTCGGACCTGAATGCGATCGGCGTCTATGCCTGGTTTCACATCAGCGCGCTGCAGAAGGCGAGCCGGCTGGCCAACGAACCGCAGCTGCCGGCTGCCGAGCGCCAGGCCCTGGCGCGGGCGATGCTGTTCGACGAGGCGTTTGCACTGCACTTTCTCGAGGACACGTACGCCTCGGGCCACGTGGCCGGCAGCTGGGGCGACGTGTCGCAGCGCAAGGGCACGCATGATTTCTACAACCAGAACGGCATCGAGGCGTTCACCTGGCAGGGCCGCGAGCGGACGATCGTGCTGATGGGCGACGCACACATGCGCCCCGAGGACGCCGAGCTGGCTGCCAGGGCGGTACGGACGAGCATCGAGCAGGTGCTCGATACCGCGACCGGCCGCTCGCGCGGATACAGCGTTCCGTACGATCCTCAGGCGCCTGCCGCGGCCGACGCTTTCGACATCTGCAAGAACACGACCATCGTCGACCGTGGCCTGAACCTGGGCAGCGGCGGCAGGAGTCCCTATGCGCCGACGCTGTACGAGGCGCTGCTCGACACGCCGGTTCCGGGCCTTGGCCCGGGCCTCGGCTCGCTGCCGCGTGCGCGCAGCGAGGTCGGCGCCTTCATGGGACTGGCTGCGACCATCGAGGGGCGTGGCGTCAACGGCGGATTCGAGGCGTCGCAGAACGACAGCGGTTTCGTTCCGGGGCTCGACCTCGCTTTTCGCATCGGCGTAGGGCTCGAAGGCGCGCTCGGCGATGCGGGAGATGGGCTTGCCTACCTGCAGGCCGGCTTCCATGCCGACGGCCCGTCGACCAACAACGTCACCTCGAGAGGAGGGATCCTCGGCGGGAGCCTCGATGCCGCCATCCCGTCGCGCGAGGGCCTGTCAGCGCGCGTCCGCCTGCCCTACTACCTGATCCCCGGCGACCTTCTGCTGCTGTCGCCGATGTACTGGTTCGCGCCGGAGACGTACACCCAGCTGGGCGTCGCCGCCGTGAACGGTGGTCTGCTGGGCTGGCAGCGGGGCTGGGCCACGCGCTTCGGCCGCTTCCAGTTCGTTCTCGGCCGTGAGCTCGGCGTGACCTGGTATGGCGTGCGTGGCCAGCAGCAACTGGTCACATCCGCCGGTAGCGCAGGCGGACCGCCGCGGGTGGTCAACTTCCAGTCGACCTACTTCGACCTGCCGATCCTGGAGTACCGGCCATATCGGGCGTTTTCCGCCAACCAGAGCTCGTCGCTGCTGTTTCAGCTGTTTGCCGGCGCCGACGTGCCGCACGGCGTGTCCGTCGCGACGCCACCCGGCGCATCGGTCAACCTGGACACCATCTATGTGCTTGGCGTACGCCTGGTCTTCGACTGGAGGTACTACTGGTGATGCTCAGGCGAGGGCGTTGTTCGCCATCAACGCAAGACGGGACGAGGGCGCGCATTGCCGCATGCTTGCGCCGTAGCCGCGGGCGGGGCGGTCGAAGCCTGGTGGGGTTGCTGATGGCCGGCGTGCTCGGCGGCTGTGCCGTGTCGCCGCTGATGCCGTACTCGGCCGACACACAGCCGCTCGTCCTGCTGCCGGCGACGCAGGCCGGTGTTCAGGACAAGCGCGGCCGCTTCCGCGAGATCTTCTGCGCGGTGCTCGAGGCCCGCAAAGCCGAGTTGCCGGACTATCGCTCCTGCGACGAGGCGCTGACGCAGGTGGGGGCCGAGCCGGCCGGTAGTGGCCAGACCGTGCCGCTCGCACCTTCATCGCGCCGGCTCGTCGCGGCCTTCGTCCCGGGCTTCGGCTGGGACTGTATCGACACGTGGCTCGAGGCCCCCGACACCGTCGGCGGCAACCTGCGCGCCCAGGGGTACGGATTCCTCGCGCTTCGCATCGAGGGCCTGTCCAGCTCGGCGCGCAATGCGCGGCTGATCCGCGACGCGATCATGAATCGGCCGGCCGAGCCCGGCCCGCCGCGACTGGTGCTGATCGGCTACTCGAAGGGCGCGCCGGACATCCTCGAGGCGATGGTCGCCTACCCCGAGCTGCGCAGCCGCGTGGCGGCGGTGGTGAGCGCGGCCGGTTCGGTCGGAGGTTCGCCGCTGGCCAACGACGCCGAGCAGTACCAGGCCGACCTGCTACGCCATTTCCCCGGGGCCACCTGCACCTCGGGCGACGGCGGCGCCGTGGCCAGCCTGCGACCCGCGGTGCGTCAGGCCTGGCTCGCTGCCCACCCCCTGCCGGAAGGGGTGCGCTACTACTCGCTGGCGACTTTCCCGCAGCCGGAGCGCATGTCGTCGCTGCTCAAGGGTTCGTACGACAAGCTGGCCCGGGTCGACGCCCGCAACGACAGCCAGGTGATCTTCTACAACCAGATCATTCCGGGCAGCACGCTGCTCGGATTCGTCAACGCCGACCACTGGGCGCTGGCCGTTCCCATCGCCCGCAAGAAGGGAACGATGGCGACGATGTTCGTCGATCAGAATGCCTATCCGCGCGAGGCACTGGCAGAGGCCGTTCTGCGGTTCATCGAAGAAGACCTCGGCGCGGCGCGATAAGGGGTCGCGCCGCGTGCCGCGCTGGCGCGACAATAGCTGCCGCCGTTCGCATCAGCGCAAGAGGCCGTCCGCGTAGCGGCGTCCGGCGAGCCGCTCACCGAGCCTGGAGATCGACACGATGATCGCGATTCGCCTTCTCTGCATCGCCGCTTTGTCACTGACCCTCGCTGCCTGTGCGAGCAAGAAGGTCGAGCCCTATGCGCGACCGGCGCCGCAGTCGGCGCTGCCGCCGGCGGCTGAAGGCGCCTTCGCCGCGATCGAGACCGCCATCCGCAACCGGCACGGCGCCGAGGCATCCGGCTTCGAACTGCTCGACCGCAACGAGGACGGACTGCGCTGGCGGCTGGCGCTGATCGATTCGGCCACGCGGTCGATCGATGTGCAGTATTACCTCTGGTACGGCGACGCGGCGGGACGGATCCTGGCCAAGCGGCTGCTCGACGCCGCCGATCGCGGCGTGCGGGTGCGCATGCTGGTCGACGACCTGAACACGCTGCTCGCCGACGCCGGCACCGTCGAGGTGCGCGACGAGGTGGTCGCGGCGATCGACGCCCACCCGAACTTCGAGATCCGGCTGTTCAACCCGTGGAAGGACCGCACGCTCGGCGGCCGGGCCGGCGAATCGCTGGCCGAGATGGAGCGTGTCAACCACCGCATGCACAACAAGGCGCTGATCGTCGACAACCGGGCGGCGATCCTCGGCGGGCGCAACATCGGCGACGAGTACATGGGCCTGCACGCCGAGTTCAACTTCCACGACCTGGACGTGGTCGGCGTCGGCCCGGTGGCGCGGCAGGCCTCGGCCGTGTTCGACCTCTACTGGAACAGCGAGTGGGTGATGCCGGCGTCGGCGCTCAGGCTGCCGACCACGCCGGAGCAGCTGCAGGCCGCCCGGGCGGGGCTGGTGCAGCAACTCGAGAAGACAACGTCGTTGGAGAAGTTCCCCCTCGCGCCGCAGTCGTGGGCGGCCGAGCTCGCCGCGCTGCCGGGCCGCCTGCACATCGGCACCAGTCGGGTCGAGACGGACCGGCCGACTGACGGGTCGATCCGCCAGGAGATGCTCGAGGTGATGTTCGCGCTGATGCAAAGCGCGCAGCGCGAACTGCTGATCGTCAACGCCTACATCATTCCCGGCGACCGTTCGATCGAGATGCTGCAGAAGATGCGCAGCCGCGGCGTGACGACCAAGATCCTGACCAACTCGCTGGCCTCGCACGACGTGCCGGCGGTCAACAGCCACTACAAGCAATGGCGCAGGCGCCTCCTCGATGCCGGGGTCGAGCTGCACGAGGTCCGCCACGACGCGGCGATCCAGCCGCTGGTGTCCGATACGCCGCCGATCCGTGCCAAGTTCATGGGCCTGCACTCAAAGGGCATGGTGGTCGACCGCCAGCGCGTCTACATCGGCTCGATGAACTTCGACCCGCGCTCTGCCTTCATCAACACCGAGATGGGCCTGATCGTCGACAGTGCGGGCCTCGCCGGCGCGCTGGCCGCCCTGGTCGAACGCGACATGCATCCGTCCAACAGCTGGCGTGTCGAACTGGACGGCGCCGGCGAACTGCGCTGGATCAACGACCGTGAGACCGTCACCATTCAGCCGGCGCGCAACTGGTGGCAGCGGGTGGAAGACGTGATCTTCATGATGTTCCCGAAGGAGCTGTACTGACGCGCCGGCGATCAGTCCTCGCCCGGTGTCGGCGGAAAGTGCAGTCGGTGGCATGGGCACGGTGACCGGTGACCGGGCGCTCGGCTGCATCGCTGCCCCCATAAGGCTACTGCGCGCGTCTTTCTCTGCGCTGCTCTGCTCGGTCCTGCCGGTGGCGCTGTGCGCACTGCAGCTGGCGCCGGGCAGCGTCGCGGCCCAGCCGCCCGCCGAAAGCGGTGCGCCAAAGGAGAACTACGTCCTCGTCCTCACCGGCACGCCACCCTACACGCCGGCATTCACCGTCATTGACCAAGGCATGCAGGCGGCGGTCGCCCGGGGCTACGCTCGCCCGGTGACCTTCCTGTTCGAGACCCTCGATACGGTCCGCTTTGATCTCGCAATAGACCGCCTGACGCTGGCTCAGCTGATCGCGAAGAAGTACGAGAACCTGCGCCCGCGTGCGCTGATGCTGGTCACCGAATCGGCGGTGGACCTGTATCTCGACCATCTGCAGAGCCTTTGGCCGGGGGTTCCGGCGATCTATCACTCGGTGCCGCGCGACGTCGCGCAACGGCGGTATGCCAATCGCGGCCTTGCCGGAATTGCATCGGACTCGGATTTCGAACAGACGCTGCGTATTGCCTTTGCGCTGCAGCCCAAGGCTCGGCGTCTGCTGATCGTCGGTGGCGTCTCCGAATTCGATCAGAGGGAGCTCGCCCAGGCGAGGCAGGCACTGCGGCCTTACGCGGGACGTGTGCAGATCGACTACCTGATCGGACTCTCGCCGGAGGCCCTGGCCGAGCGGGTGGCTCGCGAGGATCGCGACGCCATCGTGTTGTACGTGAGTCTCCTCCGCGATCAGCGCGGGCTCGTCTATACGCCGGTTGATGTGCTGGAGCGTCTCAGCGGGGCCAGCGCCGCACCGGTGTACGGCGCGTGGGAGTCCTTCATGGGACGAGGAATCGTGGCCGGGGGGATCGAGTCGCTGTGGTCGCGCGGCGAGCGCGCCGGAGAAATGCTGGTGCATGCCCTGCAGGCGCCGACGCCTCTTGCGCCGGTGACGTCGGGTCCGATCGAGGCGGTGTGCATGGCTGACGCGCGGCAGCTCGAGCGTTTCGGCCTGCGTGCGGGGCTGCTGCCCGACGGCTGCGAGCTGCGCTTCAGCGAGCCGGGGTGGTTCCAGCGCTTCTGGTGGCAGAGCCTGCTGGTGCTGGCTGCGCTGCTCGGGCAGTCGGCGCTGATTGTCTCGCTGCTGCTTCAGCGCCGCCGTCGACATGCGGCCGAGCTCAAGCTGCAGGCGCAGCGCGTGCAACTGCTTCACGCTTCAAGACTGGCGGTGGCCGGCGAGCTGACCGCATCGATCGCGCACGAGATCAACCAGCCGCTTGGCGCGATCCTCAGCAACGCCGACGCCGCGCAGATACTGGTCGAAGCCGGGAAGATGGAACGCGGCGAACTGCTGCACATACTGGCCGACATCAAGCGTGACGACCTGCGGGCGAGCGACGTCATCAAGCGCCTGCGCGCGCTGCTTGCGCGGCACGAAACCGAGCGGCGCAGCATCGACCTCAACCGGGTGGTCGAGGATGCCGCCGCGATCCTGCGCCATGAGGCAGGAAGGCGCGCGGTCGCCATCGAATATGCGCTGGATGCCAGCCCGGCCGACGTGATCGGCGACGCGGTGCAGCTCCAGCAGGTGATCATCAACCTGATACTGAATGCGTTCGATGCCTGCGTCGACCTGCCCGACGGGGCGCGCCGCGTCCGCGTCGTGACTTCGAACACGCCGAATGGCGTGCAGATCAGCGTTCGAGACTTCGGCGCCGGCATCGCCTTGGCCGATCTTCCCAGCGTCTTCGATGCCTTCTACACCACCAAGGGCGGCGGCATGGGCCTCGGGCTGTCCATCGCCCGCTCGATCGTCGAGGCGCACGGCGGTAGCATCTCGGCGGCAAGCTGCGATGTCGGCGCGGAGTTCCGCGTCATCCTGCCGCTCGCACCCGTAACCGACGTACCCGAGCAACGAGCGGGCGATACGACATGAATGCGCAGGCGGTGGTGCACGTCGTCGACGATGACGAGTCGCTGCGAGCTGCACTGCGGCGCCTGCTGACAGCGGCCGGTTACTCGGTGGCGGCCTATGCCTCGGCGGGCGAGTTCCTGCTCAGGCCGCCGGCAGATGCCCCCGGATGTCTGCTGCTCGACCTGCGCATGCCGGGGCCGTCGGGGCTTGATCTGCAGCAGGCGCTCGATCAGCACGGCATCCGGCTGCCGGTGATCTTCCTGACCGGGCACGGCGACCTTGCCACCGGAATTCGCGCGATGAAAGCGGGAGCGGTGGATTTCCTGTCCAAGCCGGTCGAGCGTGAACCGCTGCTGGCGGCCGTCGAGCGGGCGCTGGCGCTGGATGCTGCCAGGCGAGTGGCCAGTGCGGCCGAGGCGGACCTGCAGAACCGCTTTGCACAGCTCACTGCACGCGAACGCGACGTGTTCGACCTCGTCGTTGCGGGCAGGCTCAACAAGCAGATCGCCGATGCGCTCGGCATTGCCGAGCGCACGGTCAAGGCGCAGCGGGCGCAGGTGATGAGCAAGCTCGGCGCAGCCAATGCTGCCGAGCTCGGCAGGATCGCCGCCCAGCTTCAGCGACGCGGCGCCTGAGCCGGGCGATCACCATCAAGAGTCTCTGTCGGTGCCCGAAAGGGCACTCGGCCATGCCCGCCCGAACGATGCGCCCCGAACTGATCGCGAGCACGATGGATGAGTGAGGCAGACCGATACACCGGACCATCCGGAGATCCTGGCGCGGCACGGAAGCCTCGTCGTTCTGGTCGAGGACGACGACGGCCTTCGCGCCGCGCTCAAGCGGGTGCTGCGCGCCTGGGGTTTTGAAACCCGGGCCTATGCGAGCGCGGAGGCTGCGCTTGCCGATGACCACCTGGACCGGCCCGATTGCCTGGTCGTCGATGTAGGCCTGCCCGGATTGTCGGGTCTCGAGCTGGTCGACCGACTGCGATTGCGCGGCAACAGGGCGCCGGTGATCGTGATCTCGGCCCAAGAAGAGGCGCAGTTGCGCGACGCGATCAGGCAAAGAGGCATCGAGCACTTCCTGGCCAAGCCATTCCTTGGCAGCGTGCTGGTGCGCAACGTCGATGCCGTTCTCGGCGAAGGCCAACGCGGGAGAAACGCCGATCGGTAGCCAGTGGCGATAGGCGACGGTGCGATGATCGGACAGGCGCTTGCATCGACGCATAGAGCCATTTTGTAGAGGAGGCCACCCGCAAGATGTCTTCGAAACTCGCCGCCGAACTGCTCGGCACCTTCTGGCTCGTCCTTGGCGGCTGCGGCAGTGCCGTGCTCGCCGCCGCCTTCCCCGAGGTGGGCATCGGCCTGACCGGCGTCTCGCTCGCCTTCGGCCTGACGGTGCTCACCGGCGCCTACGCGCTCGGGCCGATCTCCGGCGGCCACTTCAACCCAGCGGTGTCCTTCGGCCTTTGGGCTGGTGGCCGCTTCCCGGCTTCGCAACTGGTCCCATACATCATCGCCCAGGTCGTCGGCGCCATCCTCGCTGCCGCGGTGCTGTACCTGATCGCCAGCGGCCAGGCGGGCTTCGACCTGAAGGCCGGCTTCGCCTCCAACGGCTTCGGCGAGCATTCGCCGGGCAAGTACGGCTTCGGCGCGGCGCTGGTCACCGAACTGGTGATGACCTTCATGTTCCTGATCGTCATCCTCGGGGCGACGCACAAGCGCGCCTCGCCGGGCTTTGCCGGGCTGGCGATCGGCCTGGCGCTTACGCTGATCCACCTGATCAGCATCCCGGTGACCAACACCTCGGTGAACCCGGCGCGCAGCACCGGGCCGGCGCTGTTCGTCGGCGGCTGGGCGATCGAGCAGCTGTGGCTGTTCTGGCTGGCGCCGATCGTCGGCGCGGTGGTCGCCGGCGGCGTGTGGCGCGCGTTCTTCGAGGCGGAAGCCTGATTGGCGTGTGCTCGGCGGCGGATGCCGGTGCCGCCGATCCTGCCCCGGTCGCACCGGCCGAGGAGTCGAGAGTTCCATGGACACGGCGCATCTGATCAAGCTGGCGCTCACCGCCAGCATCCTGCTGCTCGTCTGCGCGCTCGGACTGCGCGCAAGGATCAGCGATGCGACCTCGCTGTTCCGGGAGTTCCTGCAGCCGCCGAACCGGTTGCTGCGGGCACTTTTCGCCATGTACATCATCGTGCCGCTGGTGGCCATCGTGGTGGCCAAGTTGTTCGACCTGTCGCTTCCCGTGCGCGCCGCGATCCTGGCGATGGCCGTCGCACCGATCCCGCCGATCCTTCCGGGCAAGCAGCTCAAGTTCGGCGGCAGTTCGGACTACGTGTTCGGCCTGCTGGTCGCGGTGTCGATTGCGGCGCTCGTGATGGTGCCGCTCGGTGTCAGCGTCCTCGGCCGGCTGTTCGGTGCCGAGGCAACCTTCGGACCCGACGAGGTCGCGAAACTGATCGGCACCACGATCCTGCTGCCGCTGGCGGCCGGTCTGACGCTCCGCCACCTGGCACCTGCCGCGGCGCAGCGGCTGGCGCCGTGGGCATCACGCCTCGGCAATGTGCTGCTGCTGGTGGTGCTCGTTCCGGTCCTGATCAAGGCCTGGCCCGCCGTCATCGCCCTGGTCGGCAACGGCGCGATCCTGGCGATCGGCGCAGTAGTCGCTGCCGCGATCTTCGCCGGGCACGCGCTGGGAGGAGCCGACGCCGACGACCGCTCGACGCTGGCGATCGCCTCCGCGATGCGCCATCCGGGAGTCGCGCTGGCCATCGCGACGTTGAACGTGCCGGAAGAACCGCGTATCCCGGCGGCGATCATCCTCTACGTGCTGGTTGCTGCCCTCGCCACGACGATCTACGGTGCCGTGCGCAGGAAGCAGCTGGCGCGCTCCGGCTGAGGCCGTGCCGACCGGCATCAAGGTCTTGGCCTCGAACCGGGCCGCCGTCGGCGACCAAGGGCCGCAAAGGCGTCGGCCGCCTTCCTCGATCAAGCCAGAGCCGGTGCACGTCGGTGCGCGGCTGCCCGATCGGGAGTTGACGATGCATGATCC
>CP070661.1:2118131-2131605 GCA_020355165.1 Burkholderiales bacterium | reverse complement strand
AGGCGTCGCTTTACATCGTGCGCCTGTCGGACGGCGCGCTGATCAAGCGGATCGACACCGGCATTGGCTCGGTTGCCGAACCGAACGGCCTCGGCACGCCGACCCTGTACGACGCCAACGGCGACGAGGTCTACGACGCCGTCTACGCGCCCGACATGCGCGGCAACGTCTGGAAGTTCAGTCTGGCGGGCAGCGATCCGTCGGCATGGGGCATCGCCTTCGCCCCGGCGAGCGGCTTCTCGAACGGCGCGCCGCTGTTCCAGGCGCGCAACGGCAGCGGCGTCGCGCAGCCGATCTCGGCGCGGATCGAGCTGGCCTCGCCGCCCGTGGGCAAGTCGGGGATCATGGTGCTGTTCGGCACCGGCCGCTTCTTCGCCGTCGGCGACAACACCGATTCGACGGTGCAGAGCTTCTACGGCATCTGGGACAACGGCACGCGGGTGGCGGAGACCGACCGCAGCACGCTGGTGAAGCTGAACATCACCGAGAGCAGGATCGAGTTTCGCGGAGTGACGCCAGGCCCGGGCGACCTCACCAATGCACGCAACGTGACGCCGGACAAGCCCAGCGAAATGCCGATCGACTGGACCATCAAGCGCGGCTGGTTCATGGACCTGCCCACGTCGGGGGAACGGGTGATCGGCGCTGCCAGCGTGCGTGACAACCGGGTGATCTTCACGACGCTGGAGCCTTCGGTCGACCCGTGCGTGTTCGGCGGCACCGGCTGGCTGATGGAAGTGGATGCGACCACGGGCACCAAGCTGCCGTACGCGGTGTTCGACACCAGCGGCGACAAGCTGGTCACGGCCGCCGACCTCGACATCTCCGGCGTGCGGATCGGCGTCGGCATGGTCAAGCGGCCGCTGGTCATCCAGGGCTCGCCGGTGGCGGCCAAGTTCCTCAGCGGAACGACCGGCGAGATCCAGGTCGAGCGCAACCGCACCTTCGGCGCGCCGCTCGGCCGCGAATCGTGGCGCGAGTTACGGCGATGAGAGTCCGCGGCGCGGCGATCCGCCGCGCGAGCGGCTTCACGCTGATGGAGCTGATGATCACGGTCGTGATCCTGGCGATCCTCGCCTCCATCGCCATTCCCAGTTACGTTGCCTATGTCGAGCGCGGCAAGCGCGCCGCCGCGCGCAGCGCGCTGCTCGCCGCCGCCTCGTTCCTCGAGCGCAACTTCACGACCAACGGCTGCTACAACTACGTGACGGTCGCCGACTGCCAGGCGCAGTCCGGAACGGCGCTGACGCTGCCGGGCGCGCTGGCCCCGGCCGAGGGCCGGGCCAGCTACATCCTCACCGTCGGCTACGCCGGCAGCACCACCGGCCAGGCATTCACGCTGACCGCCACGCCGTGCGGCAGTGCCGGCACCTGCCCGGCCGGCAGCGACCCGTTCACCGACGGCAAGTGCGGGGCGCTGACGCTGACACAGGCGGGCGTGCGCGGCCGCTCCGGCAGCGAAGACCTGTCGGTCTGCTGGCAGCGCTGACGCGCCGCCCGGCGGCGCCACCACGACGGCGCGAACGCTCGCAGTCGCCCTTCAGCCGCGCCCGCCTGTGGCAGCACCCTTCGCGGCCAGCGCCCCGAAGTCTTCCGCGTAGCCGCGCAGCCTGCCGCGGATCGCCTCGCGCTGCGCCGGCGTGGCGCTGTTGACGAGCTGCGCCACCAGTTCCGCGTTCTCCCGGCGATACGCCGCCAGCCGCGCCCGCCGCTCGGCCTCGCGCGGCTCGGCCAGCTCGGCGAAGTACTCGCGCAGCCAGGCGGTGGCGGTGGCCGGCGGCGGCTGCTCGGCGCGGATGCGCGCCATCACCGCCACCAGCTCGTGCTGCCGGCGCTCGCGCTCGTCGACCCACTGCTGCTGCGCCTCGGGGCGGCGCACCAGCGCGGCGCGGATCGTCTCGCGCTGCGCCGGCGTCACCGTGCCGAACCAGTCCTCGGTCCGCTCGACGTAGCGCTGCACGCGCTGCTCGAGCGACTCGGCGCCGGCAAAGCGCACCAGCTCGCGGCGCGCCTTCGACGTGTCGCTCGCCAGCCGCTCGGCCAGGCGGTCGACCTGGGCGGGCTTCAGCGTCAGCGCCAGCGCCGCCAGGTCGGGCGCGGCCTGCTCGCCGATCGCCGCCAGCGCCCGCCGCATGCCGGCGTTGAATGCCAGCACGTCGGCGGCGCTCACGGCACCGGCGATTCTCTTCTGCGCGTCGTCGAGCAGCTGCACGTAGCCGGGCAGCTGCGTCGCGCGGTGCCAGCGGTGCAGCGCCGCGATGCTGCTGCGCGCCAGCCGCTCCTGCTCGTCGTCGAGGTCGAGGTAGCTGTCGAGCGTGTAGGCGAGCAGCGTGTCGGCGTTGTTGTAGCCGAGCTGCAGCTGCGAGCAGGCGGCCAGCAGGAAGGCGACGCTGGCCAGCACGAAGCGGCGCGCCTGCCGGCCGAGCGTGGACACGGCCGCCGTGCCCGTGCTTCGCGCAGGGCCGGTGCTACGATCGATCGGCACGTTCGACGTGTCCATGTCTCCTCTCTTCACTGCCCGCCCGCGATGAACATCGTCATCCTGGCCGCCGGCCTGGGCAAGCGCATGCGCTCGCGCCTGCCGAAGGTACTGCATTGCGTGGCCGGCCGGCCGATGCTCGACCACGTGATCGGCACCGCGCAGGCGGTGGCCGCCGGCCGCGGCGGCCCGACGCGCACGGTGGTGGTGATCGGCCACGGCGCCGAGCAGGTGCGCCGCGCCTTCTCTGACCGCGGCGACGTCGATTTTGTTCTGCAGCAGCCGCAGCTCGGTACCGGCCATGCGGTAGCGCAGGCGGTCCCGCGCCTCGACGAGGCGTGGCCGACGCTGGTGCTGTACGGCGACGTGCCGCTGGTGCGCGCCGAGACGCTGCAGCGGCTGCTCGACGGCGCCGGCAGCGCCGTCGGCGTGCTGACGGTGCGGCTGGCCGACCCGACCGGCTACGGCCGCATCGTGCGCGACTGGCACGGCAACGTGCTGCGCATCGTCGAGCAGAAGGACGCCTCGGACGACGAAAAGCAGATCGACGAGGTCAACACCGGCATCCTGGTCGCCCCGACCGGCAAGCTGAAGGCCTGGCTGGCCAGGCTGTCGAACGACAACGCGCAGCAGGAGTACTACCTGACCGACGTCGTCGCGCAGGCGGTGGCCGAGGGCGTGCGGGTGGCCGGCATCGCGGCGGCGGACGCCGACGAGACGCTCGGCGTGAACAGCAAGGCGCAGCTGGCGCAGCTCGAGCGGGTGGCGCAGGCGCGCGCCGCCGCGGCGGTGATGGACGCCGGCGCGACGCTGGCCGACCCGGCCCGCTTCGACCTGCGCGGCGAGCTGACGGTGGGCGCCGACGTCTTCATCGACGTGAACTGCGTGTTCGAGGGGCGGGTGAGCCTGGCCGACGGCGTGCGCATCGGCCCGAACTGCGTGATCCGCGACTGCGCGATCGGCAGCCGCACCGAGGTGCAGGGCTTCTGCCACCTCGACGGGGCGACGATCGGCGCCAACGCGCGCATCGGCCCGTTCGCCCGCCTGCGGCCGACCACCACGCTGGCCGACGAGGTGCACATCGGCAACTTCGTCGAGGTGAAGAACTCGCAGCTGGCCGACGGCAGCAAGGCCAACCACCTCGCCTACGTCGGCGACGCCACCGTCGGCCGCAACGTCAACATCGGCGCCGGCACCATCGTCGCCAACTACGACGGCGCCAACAAGCACCGCACGGTGATCGGCGACGACGCGCACACCGGCTCGAACTCGGTGCTGGTGGCGCCGATCACGGTCGGCGCCGGCGCCACCGTCGGCGCCGGCTCGACCGTCACCCGCGAGGTGCCGGCCGGCCAGCTGACCGTCGCCCGCGCCAAGCAGGTGACCATCCGCGGCTGGAAGCGGCCGGTGAAGAAGAAGTAGGCGGCGCCGCCGTTCGCGCGCGATGACCGGCTTCGCCCAACCCGTCGTCCCGCTGGCGCTCGAGTCGGAGCGGCTGCTGCTGCGCCTGCCGACCGAGTACGACTGGCGGCCGCTGCACGCCTACTACGGCGACGCCGACAGCGTCCGCTACACGGTCGGCACGCCGCTGACCGAGGCGCAGACCTGGCGCGTGCTGGCCGGCGTGGTCGGCCACTGGGCCTGGCGCGGCTACGGCCCGTACACGCTGCTCGACAAGGACGAAGGGGCGGTGCTTGGCGTGGCCGGCCTGTGGTTTCCCAACGACTGGCCGGAGCCGGAGATCAAGTGGGCGCTGGTGCCGGCGGCGCGCGGCCGCGGGCTGGCTGCCGAGGCGGCGCGCGCCGTGCGGCAGATGGCGCGCGGGCACCTGCCGGGGGTGCGGCTGATCAGCCTGATCGCCGACGGCAACGAGGCCTCGGTGCGGGTGGCCGAGGCCGCCGGCGCGCACCTCGAGCGCGAGGTCGACTGGCGCGGCGGTCGTGCCTGGATCTATCGCCACCCCGACTAGCGCCAGTGAACGCCAGGCACGCCCGTGCCCGGCGTTCGCCGTCCCTAGTAGACGAGCTCGCGCCAGGAGATGCGGCGCATCGAGCCCGCGGGCATGCCCGAGCCGGTCGGCGGCGTGTGCACGTCGGGCTCGCCGCGGATGTCCCAGCGGATGATCCGCAGTCCGCTGGCCAGCTTGACCACGTTCAGCCCGGCCGCCATCGCGTCGTCGTAGACCGAGTCGGCCACGTCGCCGGTGCGGATGTTGAAGAAGTACAGCCAGGACGAGCCGCCCGGCGTGCACACCGACGTCGCCGGGACGTTGCTGGCAAAGGTCAGCAGGTCGCCGACCTGGATGGTGTCGATGTTGACCCGCTCGCCGTTGCTCAGGTTCAGGTCGACGTACCAGCCGAGCTTGGTGGCCCAGTCGACCGGGGCCAGGCTGCCGATGCGGCGCGTGTTGCGGCCGTTCACCGTGGTGCTGGTCAGGCTCTGCTGGACCATGCCGCTGTGGTTGCGCAGGATGCCGACCCCGCTCGACAGCTCGTCCTTGAACACGTAGATCGACTGCACCGTGTCGTCGGCGACGTCGGAGGGGCCGAGGTAGCGGCCGGTGGCGATCGTCACCAGCTTCGCCCCGTTGTTCGGCAGCTCGGTCAGCTGCGGCCGGATGGTGATCGGCTGCGGCGTGCCGTCGGGCGCCAGCGCCCGCGCCAGCTGCAGCGCCGAGCCGTTCTCGATGTCGAAGCGCCAGACGTTGCCCAGCATGTCGCCGCCGTAGAAGCGCTGCGCCGTGTTGTCGGTCTCGCTGTTGACCCACGGGCTGATCTTGCTGAGGTTGCTCGGCGTCGTGGTCGTGCCGGCGGCGGCGCCGCCGGCGGTGTTGGTCGGGATCTTGGCGACTGCCGCGCCGGTGACGACGTTGCGCACGAACAGGAAGCCGTTGCCGGTGCCCGGGTTGACGTTGTTGTAGCCCGAGCTGAAGGCGACGACCCAGGTACCGGCCTTGTTCTTGGCGATCACCGGATTGCCGAAAGTCAGCCCGAGGTCGCCGTCGCTGCCGCTGGAAAGCTCCCACAGCGCCTTCGGGTTGGCCGGATCGGTGACGTCGAGCGCGTAGTAGGCGCGGCCGCCGGCGCCGAGCCCGCCGACGAGGACGGTGCGCCAGTTGCTGCCGTCGTAGACGTCGTTGACCACCAGCGGGCCGTCGACGAAGTACCTGTGCGCGGTCGCGTAGCTCTTGTCGGCGAGGCGGTACATGTTCGGCATCACCGCCGTCGGCACGAAGGCCCACAGCTCGGCGCCGGTCTCGGCGTTGAAGGCGTGCAGCATGCCGTCGTTGGCGGCGACGTACACCACCGGCGTGCGGTTGGCATTGGCGGTGGCGAAGCTGGCGTAGCCGACGTCGGCGTACTTGAACGGCGGCCGCTTCACGTACACCGGCGCCGAGTTGACGATGTCGCCGAGCGGCGTGCCGCGGCTGCGGAACAGCCGGCTCTTCTGATCGTTGGCACTGATGTCCTCGAACTCGCGCTGGCCGCGCAGGTAGCGGACCAGGGTCTCGCCCTTGTTGGCGTTCTCGAGCGCGTCCGAACCGAGCGCACTGATCGACGGGCACTGCGACAGCGGCTGGGCCATCGAGCAGACGTTGTTGAACAGGCTCGCCTTGCCGGCGCTGCTCAGGTCCGAGTAGGTGAAGTTCGCCAGCTTGTTGCTCGCCGAGGCGTTGAAGAAGTAGATCTTGCGGCTGTCGGAGGAGCTGCTCACCTGCGCCGCCAGCGTTGCACTGGCCTCCCAGGTCGGCGAGGTGGTGACCGCGCCGGTGGCCGGGTCGATCGACAGCGCCTTGACGTTGCCCTCCCACAGCACGCTCGTGTACATCGCCAGGTAGACGAAGTTGTCGCCGGCGATCGGCTGCAGCGTGCTGGTGGCCGCCGCCGCGCCGGTGCCGGTGACGCGCTGGATCGACTGCAGGGCGTTGGTCAGGTCGCTGACCACGTCGGCGGGGGTGTTGACGCTGTAGTAGCGGCCGCCGGCGTTGACCGCCGCGTGCCAGAGGTCGTCGATGCGGGCGGTGACCGTGTTGCTGTTCGAACTCGTCTGGGGATCGGGCCAGGGCTTGGTGCCCTGGCGGATGGCGTAGAAGTCGCCGCTGGTGGCGGTCTCGTAGTCGGGCCGGTACTGCAGCTGGCCCGACACGCCGAGACCGAGGGTGAACAGCGACATGTGCTGGAAGCTGGCGCTGTCGTTGCCGACCGCCGGCACGTTGTTGACGCAGACGTCCTCGTTGGCCACGGCACCGGTGCAGTTGCCGAGTGCCGGCGTGCGCAGGTCGGTCACGTAGAAGTAGCGCGCGAGGTCGGCCAGCGAGTTGGACACCCCCGCCCCGCCGGTGACCCAGCTCGTGCAGCTCCAGGACGAAGAGCACTTGCCGTCGTCGAGCTGCGGCCGCGGCGTGTTGCTGCCGGCGTTGTCGGTGTTGCCGATGCTGGTCGAGCCGTCGAGCCGCTTCGGCGAGTAATAGCCGAGCTCGCCGCCGGTGTTCCAGTAGCCGTCGGTGGTCAGGATGGCGTAGTTGCGCTGGCACGAATACTGGACCGGGTCGCGGCCGGCCGGCAGCGTGCCGCCGCTGTAGTCCCTGTTGGCGTAGTACTTGCCGATCTTTTCCAGCGCCGGGCGCAGCGGCGTGTAGCCGCCGGGCTTGTTCTGGCTGCCCGGCGTCCTGATGCCGTACAGCAGCTGGTAGAACCTCGCCCTCTGGTCCAGCGGCGAGGTGGTGTCGAAGTCGCGGACGGCGAGGAAGGTGGCGGTGCTCTCCTCGGTGCCGGTGTCGCTGATCGCGGTCAGGCCGATGCGGAAGCGGGTGGCGTCGATGCCGGCCATCACCATGCCGACCGCGGCACGCGTCGTCAGCAGGCGGGTGCGGTAGTACGAGTACCAGATCAGGTAGTTGGTCCGCTGCGACGACGGCAGCGAGGTGATCCGCTGCAGCCGGTAGGAAGAGCCGTTGGGGCAGCTGTCCAAGGAATAGGAGCTGTTGACCGCCGTGTAGTAGAAGGTGCGGTACGAGCTGTAGGCGCTGCTGCTCGCGTTGCTCCACTCGGGCGCGCTGCTGAGGTCGACCGTCCTCAGGGTAGTGGCGTAGCCGTCGTCCCAGGCGTACGGCCAGGTCGGCGTCGGCATCGGCAGGCCCGAGGCGGCCGGCGGCACCGAGTAGACCGTGCTCGGGTTGTAGAAGCTGCGGTTCACCGCGTGGTAGCCGAAGCAGTCGCCCGAGTTCTCGACGTTGTCCGGCATGTAGTCGTTGTCCATGCTGTTCGAGTCGTCGAGGACCAGCATGACGTTGGCGCGCACCGTCTGGGTGGTGGTGGCCAGCGGCGCGTTGGCGATGTCGACCGGCGCAGCCAGCGCGGCGCCGACGGCGCAGGCGAGCATGGCGGCGGCCGCCGGCATCAAGCGGAAGTGCAAAGGTTGCTGACGTTTCATCGCGGTCTCCCGGGCATCAGGCGCGCAAGAGCCCTTACATGTGGACGATGGCTTCGGCATAGCTGACCGTGCCGCGCGCGCCGACCGTGCGCACGACGATCCGGTACATCGGCGAGCGGGTGACGTCGCCGAGGCTGTACGGCTTGGTGTAGTCGAAGCCGGTGCGGTTCTGGTCGTCGGCGCCGATGAAGATCAGCGGCGAGGCGCAGGTGTTGCCGGCGGCGGTGGCGCTGCCGGCCACCGCGCACAGGCGCGTGATCACGTAGCGCGCGCGGTTGCCGTTGATGTTGAACTCGGTCGACGGCGCGAGGCAGGTGGAGAATGCGCCGCTGACGCTGTCGCAGTCGTTGGCGTCCCAGTCGACGACGGCGCGGGTGCCGGCGGCGGTCTTGCGGCCGGTCGGGTCGAGCGCGTCGAGGCTGGAGGCGTAGTAGCCGGAGGACGGGACATCGGCCTGCAGGGTGGTGCCGGCGGAGTTCAGCTCGATCCAGGCGATCGCCGTCTCGACCGCGCGGTCGCCGGCCAGCGCCGCGTCCTGCTTGAAGCCGAGGTTGCCGATGATCAGCGCCCCGGTGCCGACCGAGCGGGTGACCGCGATGGCGGTCAACGCCAGCAGGGCCAGCGCGATCAGCGCGAACAGCAGCGAGCCGCCGGCCTGGCGCACTGCGCTGCGCAGCGTGCGGGGGCGGCTCACGCGTGCCATAGCATGTTGCGCACCGGCACGATCACGTCATAGACGCGGTAGCGGTAGCGCTTCCAGTCGGCGAGGTGGCTGACCTTCAGGGTCACGCACTGGCTGCTGCCGCAGGTGGCGGCACCGGCGACCGGCACCGCGGAGCCGAGGTCCCACTGCGGATCGGCGTGCGTGACCTCTTCCTTCTCCAGCTGTCCGCTGCGCGAGACCAGGGCGAGGCGCACCGCCATCACCTGCCGCCAGCCGGCGTTGTCGGTCGGCGTGGTGGCCGTGTAGCTGTCGATCGCGCCGTCGCCGGTGGTGTCGAGGCCGTAGAAGGCCTGCAGGTTGACGACGCCGGAGAACAGCTCCCGCGTGGCGCTGGTGCCGTTGCTGCTGTCGAACGACACCAGCTGCAGGGTGCCGCTGCTGACCGAGTAGGTCCGGTGGATCAGCTGGCCAAGGTTCAGCAGGAGACTGCCGTCGGGATAGCCGGCGTCGGGGAAGATCGTCTCGCCGGTGTCCTGGTTCCACGGCCCGCTGGTGCCGGACTCGTGGACGATCTGGCCCAGCCCGCCGGCGGAGCCGATTGCCGTGATGTTGAACACGCTGCACCAGTTGTCGGCGTCGAACGCCGGCGGCACGGCGATCATCAGGTCCGCCGCGGCGAGCCCCATCGTCGAGTTGACCGAGAACTCGGTGCCGGTCTGCGGGTGGATGCCCATCACGCGCACAGGCGTGGCGTAGCGGTCGGTGCCGCTGGCCAGCACGGTGATCGAGTCCGGCGCACCGCTGGCGCCATCGGTGATCAGCACCGGCGCCAGGGTCCAGGTGAAGTCGGTGCCGTTGCGACGGCCGCGGACCTGGCAGCCGAGTCCGTCGAGCGAGGAAACCAGCCCGTAGCCGGCCGCCTGGACCTCGCGCTGCAGCGTGTACAGCGACAGCGCGCCGTTGACCTGCGCGTCCGCGCCGGAGGTCACGGTGCGGCGCTGGCCCTCGGCGACCAGCAGCACGTTGGCGATCACCAGCGCCGCCATCATGCCGATGGCCAGGCCGATCATCAGTTCGAGCAGCGTGAAGCCCGCGCGACGGTCGCCGCGCGACGCGAGGGCGCGGCGCCTCGGCACGGCTCGCTGGCAGGGCAGGTGGCGGTTCATCGCTAGATCCGGATTGCCGTCGAGGTGCTGTAGGTGTGGGTGCCGTAGTTCGGCGGCGCCCAGGTCAGGGTGATGGTCACCAGGCCGTTGTTGACCGCCACCGTCGCGCTGCCGGCGGGCAGCGTCGCCGCCACCTTGTCGGCCCAGCGCTTGCAGCGCGCGTGCGTTGCGCACTCGGCCGTCGCGTACTTGGCGAGGTTCGGCACGTCGGACCACATCGCGCCGACCAGTTCCGAGGCCAGGTAGACGGCGTCGGCGCGAAAGTTGCCCTCGGTCTGCGCGGTGACCATCCGCGCCTGCAGTCCGACCAGGCCGAGGATGCCGGCGCCGAACAGTGTCAGCGCGACGATTGCCTCGAGCATGGCGCTGCCCCGGACGGATCGCCGGGGGCTGGCCGAGGAAAGCGGGCGGGCGGTGGCAGGAAGCGGTCGCATGTGAATCACCTAGCAGGCGCGCGGATCGGACGAGGCGGTCACGCGCGGGTCGCACAAGCGGATGCCGCCGCCATTGCTGATCACGATGCGCAGCGGCCGGTAGTCGTCGCCGGAGACGACGTTGTCGACGGTGACCTGGGCCAGCGCGTTGGCGCCGAGGATCCGTCCGAAACCGTCGAAGGTGACCGAATCGGCGGCGCTGCTGCCGTCGGCCTGCAGCGCCGACACCGCGACGCGCCGTGCGTAGACGCCGGCCGCGTAGGTCTCGACCAGCATCGGGTCGGCGGTGCTCGACAGCGCGCTGCCGCACTTGCCGGTCGGGTCGTTGACGCTGACGGTCCACGACGCCGAGCTCGCCGACAGCGCGCAGCTGTCGTCAATCACCGCCGGGTCGGCCGTGGACACCAGCGAGAAGCGGATCGGCTGGTTGCGCCGCACCGCCTCCATGCGCGCCTTCTGCAGGCCGTTGTGGATCGATTCGGCGGTGGCGCGGATCTGCATGTTGGCCATCCAGGCGGCGGCCGAGGGGGCGATCAGCGCCAGCAGCAGGGCGAACACCACCAGCGTCACCGACAGCTCGATCAGCGTGAAGCCGTCACAGGCACTGCCGTCGGGCGCCGGGGCGCGGCGGCGCGCCGGTGTCAGGCGAAGGAGCGCGGCGGTCATCGGCGGCACCCGGCGTCGGCTCATCAGCACTCGCTGCCGCGGACCAGCCAGCACGACTTGGCCACCGTGTTGCCCTTGAACTTGGTGGTCTGGCGGATGCCGCCGTTGTCCAGGGTGAACACGTGGCCGACCGCGGCCGCCGTGCTGCCGGTGGCGGTCAGCCTGTAGCCCTGGTTGTTCGAGCTGCTGGTGAGCGCGCAGGCGAAGGTGAAGTACTGCGCGCCGGTCGGGGCGAAGCCGTTCCACGACGGCGCGTTGGCGCCGTTGGCGCAGGTGGTGCCGCCGGCACTGCCGTAGTTCTTGTAGTCCTGGTAGTACTGCTCGAGCTTGACCTGGTAGTCGGACAGCGCGTTGAAGGCCTCCTGCAGCTGGCCGCGCCTGACGTAGTCGGTGTAGGAAGGCACGGCGATCGCCGCGAGGATCGCGACGATCGTGCAGACCACCATCAGTTCGATCAGGGTGAAACCGGCGCTTGCTTTCATCGGCGCGTCCTCGTTTCGTGACCGCTGGCCCTGGCGTGGCGGGGCGATGCGGCTGCTCGCGGCGAGGTTGCGCGTCGTCTGCCGCTCGGGCTGCTCGCCAGGGTGTTGCATCGCTTTTTCCATCCGCCTGCAGTAAAAGTCCGGCGCCATCGGTGAGGTAACTGCTGTGCGGTAATGGTGCCGGAGGACCTGCGCGACGGCATTAGCCGGTGGTCTGCCTCGAGGCGCCGTTCGTTTTTGCCGCGACCCGTACCGCGCGGCAGCGTGACGTCAGCGCGAGGAGGGAAAGGCGCTGGCCGATAAGCGACCGCTAACAAACGTCGGCGGCTTGCGCGCGCCGGTGCCCGACGTCTGGCCGCTTATGCACTCCGTGCGGAGGCATAACGGCGCCAGCGATGGCATTACGCGTCGCCGATGGCATTTGCGGACGCATTTGCCAGCCGGCCAAATGGCATAAGCCGTTCGGATGATGGTATGAGGCGCGCGGCGCGCCGACAGCCGGCGCCGCGCCTGGCGCGCACTGCCCGTAGGCGCACTGATCGGCGCCGGCGTCCGCCGGCGCGGGCGCTAGCGCATCGTGCCGCGCACGGCCGCCAGCGCGAGCAGCAGCCAGCCGGCGAGCAACAGCACGCCGCCGACCGGCGTGATCGCGCCGAGGCTGCGCACACCGGTCAGCGCCAGCAGGTACAGGCTGCCGGAGAACAGCGCCGTGCCGGCGACGAAGCACCAGCCGCTGGCCAGTGCCACGCGGCCGGGCCAGCGGCCGATCGCCCACGCCACCGCCAGCAGGGCGAGCGCGTGGTAGATCTGGTAGCGGGCGCCGGTGTCGAACGCCGCCAGCAGGTCCGGCGCCAGCCGCGCCTTCAGCCCGTGCGCGCCGAAGGCACCGGCGGCGACGGCGACGAAGCCGCTTGCCGCGCCCAGCGCTGCGAAGATCCGATCCATCGGCACTCCGTTCGCGTTGCCCACGCGGCGCACTGTAGCCGCCCTCCTCGCGCAGACGGCGCAGGGCAAGGCGGTCTCGTCGGGGCCCGCCGGCGCCGTCAGCGCCGGCGGCCGAACGGCGGCTGGCCGCGCCAGTAGCGCAGCATCAGCCAGCCGCCGAGCATGCCGCCGACGTGCGCGAAGTGGGCGATGCCGCTCGCTTCGCCGGTCACGCCCAGCGTCAGCTCGAGCACGCCGTAGACGACCGCGAACAGCCACGCCGGCATCGGGATCGGCGGGAACAGCAGCATGATGGTCCGGTGCGGGAACAGCATCGCGTAGCCGAGCAGCAGGCCGAACAGGCCGCCGGAGGCGCCCACCGTCGGATACGGCACCGGCGAGTCCGACGCCACCACCAGCTGCACCAGGCCGGCGACCAGCACGCTGACCGCGTAGTACTGCAGCAGCCGGCGCGGACCCCACAGCCGCTCCAGCTCGGAGCCGAACATCCACAGGCCGTACATGTTGAAGGCCAGGTGCAGCAGGCTGCCGTGCAGCAGCGCGTAGGTCGCCAGCTGCCACGGCGCGAAGCCGCTGCCCAGCGGCCACAGCGCCAGCAGGCCGAACAGCGGCCCGCCACCGGCGAAGGCCAGCAGCGACGTGCCGATCGTCACCACCAGCAGCCACTGTGTCATCGATCGCATCGGCGGGGTCTTCTTCGCTTGGTTGTCGGGGGCTGCGCCGCTCCGCCATCGCGGGCGGGCGGGCCAGGATTGGAGCGGCGCGGGTGGATTCGGTTCCGCGCCGCCGGCACGCCGAGGATAAGCGCTGCGTGGACGGTCGCGCTGCCGGGGCGCAGTGCACCGCGCGGCGGCTGGCCGGCCGCACCGTGCCGGTCCCCGCCAGCCACGGCGTCATCGAGCGCGGGCCGAACGTCGCCGGGGCGTTCGACGACCGCTACCGCGTCGGCCGGCGGCGGTCGTTGCGGCGGCCGGTGCCGGATAATCGCGGCCGCCAACGCGAGCGCCTCGATGCCCGAACGCCTTCTTGCCCTGCTCCAGTCCGGCGAGGTCGGCCACCTGGTGCTGATCGTTGCCCTGCTGGTCGTGCCGCGCGTCCTGCAGCGCTTCCGTCTGCCGGCGCCACTGACCTGCCTCGGCCTGGGCATTGTCGCCGCCGTGTTCCTGGCGGAGTTCAGTCACGACGCCACCCTGGCGCTGCTCGGC
>CP070661.1:2103436-2118031 GCA_020355165.1 Burkholderiales bacterium | reverse complement strand
CGGGCGTGGCGATGCCGCGGCTGACCATGTTGATGACGTCGGTCTCGGCCAGCACGGCGCAGATCGAGCTGACCTTCTCCGGATTGGTCGAGGTCTCCGACAGCGGGCCGATCTCCTCGACCGCCACGCCGAGGTAGCGGGCGATGTTCTCCAGGAACTGCCCCGAGCCGGAGGCGCACTGGCTGGTCATCTTGTAGGACAGCACCTTGCCGCGCTCGTCGACGTAGATGGCGCGGCCGTTCAGCGCGCCGATGTCGACCACCGCGCGCGCCTGCGGTTCAAGGTAGACGCCGCCGCGGGCGTGCGTGGTCATCGAGTAGAAGTGGCCGGTGGCGAACTTGACGTTCTCGCCCTCGCCCGTGGTGGCGATGTAGGCGAGGTCGTTCGCCGCCAGGCCGGCCTCGGCCAGCACCGCGTCGAGGCCTTCGCGGGCAAGCGTCATCGGGTCGCGGCGGCGGATGCGCTCGCAGCGCCTGGCCAGCCAGTCGTGCCTGTCCCCCTCGGTGCGGAACAGCGCCGTCTTGACGACGCCGGAGCCGATGTCGATGCCGACGGTGAAGGTCATGGCTGCCTCCTCAGGCGCGCGCCTGCGCGGTCAGGCCTTCCTCGACCACCGCGCGCCAGGCGAAGGTGGCGCCGCCCAGCGCGCCGGTGTAGATCGAGTCGGGGTCGATGTTGATCTGCAGCTTGCCGTAGTTCTCCTCGACCAGCTCGCGCAGCGCCTTCACCGCGGCCTCGTTCTTCGCCACCCCGCCGGTGAAGGTGAACTCGTTGCGGATGCCGCCGGAACGGGCGAGGATCGACATCGCCCGCAGGATGATCGCCCGGTGCAGGCCGGCCATGATGTCCTCGCGCTTGTCGCCGATCGCCAGCCGGTCGCGCAGCTCGGCGCCGGCGAACACGGTGCAGGTCGAGTTGATGCGGATGGTCTTGGTCGCCTTCATCGCCAGCGGCCCCAGCTCGTGCAGGCCCATGTTCATCTCGTCGGCGATGTAGCCGAGGTAGCGGCCGCAGCCGGCGGCGCAGCGGTCGTTCATCTGGAAGCTCTCGACGATGCCGTGCGGGTCGACCTGGATCGCCTTGGTGTCCTGGCCGCCGATGTCCAGCACGGTGGCCGTGCCCGGGTACATCACGTGCGCGCCGAGCCCGTGGCAGAGGATCTCCGAGCGGATGTGCTCCTTGGAGAACGGCAGCCGCGCGCGGCCGTAGCCGGTGCCGACGACGTAGGTTTCTTCCATCTCGGCGTCGAGCACGCCCTTGATCGGCGCCTCGACCTGCGCCCGGTGCGCGCGGGCTTCCGGCAGCGCGGTGAAGGTGCGCTCGAGCGCGTCGAGCAGGTGCCGCTTGATCGACGCGTCGTAGACGCGGTTCTCGACCTCGATGATCGAGCGGTCGAACAGGTTCAGCAGGAAGTCGTAGCGGATGCCGGCCTCCTTGGCCACCACCTCGCCGGCGGCCAGGTACTGGCTGCCGGCGATGTCGCGGAAGAAGTCGCTCTTGCGCCGGGCGCCGGGGGCGAACAGCGCCGGCGCCTCGGCGTGCAGCCGCCGGAACACCTCCTGCAGCGCGACCCGGACCGCCGCGGTGGCGTCGCCGAACTTCGCGGTGTCCAGGTTGCGGGCGCAGGTCGCCTCGAGATCGGCGAGCTGCTCGATGTACTGCTCGGCGCGGAAGTCGCGCTCGAGCTGGGAGATGAAGCTGTCGAGGCCGCCGTTCAGTGCCCGCGTTTCCGCCAGCGCGCGGCGGAACAGGTGGAAGCGGCCGCTGACCAGGGCCTCCTGCTTGGCGATCGTCGCCGCGGTGTCGTAGTTCGAGCGCGAGTTGGTGATGCCGCGGCCGAGCACTTGCTGGTTCTCGTCGATCACCACCGCCTTGGTGGTGGTCGAGCCAAGGTCGATGCCGATGAACAGCCGCATGTTGACCTCCGCCTCAGTGCGCCGTGGCGATCGGGATGAATCCCGGCGTCGATGCGGCCGCACCCGCGGCGCGCTTCTGCTTGACCATCTGGAAGTAGCTCTCCAGCCGGTTCTTTATGTTGGCGGCCGAGAAGTAGCGCGGGTCGACCAGGTCGGACTCGATGAACGCCGCCGGCTTGCCGGTCCGCCGCTCGACCTCGCGCAGGATCAGCAGCTGGCCGGCCGAGAAGCTGTTGCAGCTCTTGATCGAGTTGATCAGCAGCCCGTCGGCCTGGTACTCGTCGATGTAGCGGCAGATCGTCTCGATCCGCGTCGGCAGGTTGAGGTTGGTGTAGCAGCCGAGGCAGTAGTCGGCGAGCGACTCGAGCGGGTGGTCCGGGTCGTGGCGGAAGCCGAAGTCGTACAGCCCGCCGACCTTGGCGTAGGTGGAGGAGACGACCACCGCGCCCTCGTCGTAGAACATCTTCCAGAAGTCGCGGAAGCTGGTCCAGTTCGGCGGCCCCTCGACGACCAGCCGGTACTTCTCCTCGCCCATCTCGCCCTCCGGCGTGACCGGGCCCTTGCCCTCGCGCACCCGCTGCTCGATCTCGCTGCGCAGCACGCGGTAGTACTCGCTCGCCTCGGGGGTGCCGCGGAAGGCGGTGAAGATCGGGCCGATGTAGTAGACGGCGCCGAAGTAGCCGTCGATCGGGCTCGGCCGGTTCTTGGCCGAGTGCAGCACCGCGACCAGGTCCTCCTCGGCCTTGGCCGACTCGCGCATGTACTGGCGCAGGCGGTCGATGTCGAACTTCACGCCGCTCACCCGCTCGAGCGCCGGGATCACCGTCTCCCTGAGCTGCCGGACCACGTACTCGCGCATGTTCGGCGCGATCCTGCCCTCGCCCTGGTACGGCACGTGCAGCATCACCGTCTCGGCTCCGTACTTGTGGCGGATCAGCTCGAACCACTTCATGAAGGTGAAGCAGCCGGTGTACGACAGCAGCAGGACGTCGGGCCGCGGCAGCGGGTCGCCGGTGGGGCCGATCTCGCCGCCGAGCATCATGCCGAGGTCGGCCTTGACGTAGGTGCAGACGTCCTCGCTCTGGCCGTCGCGCTCGGCGTCCATGATCATCTTGCCGCTCTTCTTGCGCAGGCCGTTCTGCAGCGCGTTGGTCTCCGGCAGGCTGCGCGCGAAGTCGAAGCACATCAGCAGCTCGTTCAGGTTGCCGGGCACGAAGGTCGCCGAGACCTTGCGATTGGTCTGCCGCGCCGTGGCCAGCTCCATGTAGTTGCGGTTGATGAGCTCCTTCTGCAGCCACATCGCGTCCTCCTTCTGGACGTTCTGCGGCTTCGCGGTAGGTTTGCCGATCGGTGACGGCATGGCGATGGTGGTTGTGCTCATGGCTGGGCACCTCCCTGGGACGGCGTCGAAACGGGCGTCGCCCCGGCGCAGGCCGGGGCCCAAGCTTCGGCGGTGGCAGATTGGGTCCCGGCCTGCGCCGGGACGACGAATTGCGCGCTCATGCGGCGTTCCACAACTTGATCGAGTCGGCGAACGTGCCGGCCTGCTCGCGGATCGGCGCCATCTGGCCGGTGTTCTCGGCGTACTTGAAGGCGGTGTGCGGGACTTTGTGCTGGCTGAGCACGTCCTGCAGCATCGGCCGCTCGAGCAGCGCCGGGTCGCAGAACGACGGCGCGGCGAAGATCACGCCCTCGGCGCCGAAGTTCTTCACCTGCTGCAGCAGGAACTGGCCCTTCTGCTCGCGCTTCTCGTCGTACTTGGCGGCAGTGGTCGCCGAGCGGTGCAGGAAGGCCTTCGACAGTTCCTCCAGCGGCCGGCCGTCGGTCGGCACGTCGTCGAGCAGCCAGCGGCCGACCAGCATGAAGTCGTCGTCGACCACGTAGCAGCCGGACATCTCGATCGACTTGATCAATGCCAGCGGCGGCTGCTCGCAGAAGGTGCCGTTGACCACCACCCGCGCGTTGTCGCGCTTCGGCCGTGGCAGCGCCTCGGCGGCGGCGATGTACTCGCGCACCAGCGGCGTGTGCTCCTCCGGCGGCAGCACCATGCCGGCGCGCAGCACCAGGTAGACCTCCGAGGTCGGCGCCTGCCACGGCTTGGCGGCGCGGTAGCGGTACAGCTCGCGGATCGCCGCGCGGTTGTCGTTGTAGACGGCGATCGATGCGTTGAGCATCGCGTCGGTGATCTCGCGCCCGGCCAGCTTGCCGAGGTCCTCGCGCAGCACCCCGAGCTCCTCGACGTAGAAGCGGCCGCCGATCGAGTCGTCGTAGTTCTGCGGCACGTCGAGGTAGCGGACGTACTTGTCGGGGAACAGGATCTGCCACATGCCCGACAGGTTGCGGATCACGTCGCAGATCGACGGGAACAGCATGCCGTCGAGGCAGGCGAGCCTTCCCGTGAGTCCGAGCTCGATCGTCGAGCGCGGGATGCGGCAGATGTAGCTCTGGTAGTAGGCGTCGCCCTGGATCACCTCCAGCGCGTCGCCGCCGCCGAGGATGCCCACCGGCAGCATGCCGGCGGCGTGGATGATCTCGCGCGGCACGTACACCGGCATGTAGCCGATCGCCTTGCGGCCGGGAGCGGCCGCCTTCCATTGCGCGACGGCGTTGAAGTGCAGGTCCTCGAACAGCGCCTCGCAGCGCTGCACGATCTGCACGACGGCAGGGACGTTGGCCATCAGCGGTGCTCCCATTGCGGTTTGCGCTTGGCGAGGAAGGCGGTCAGCCCCTCGTTCGCGTCGCGCGTTGCCATCAGGCGGTCGAGGTACAGCTGCTCGACCTCGGCCAGCCGGCCCCGTACCTCGCGCGCCATCGCGCCGCGCGCGGCCGCCACCGCGCAGGCCAGCGCTGCCGCGCTCTTGCCGGCGAGGTGCTGGTTGAAGTAGGCGAGGGCGGCGGTCTCGGGATCGTCGAACACCGTGTGCACGAGGCCGGCGGCGCGTGCCTCCTCAGCGCCGATCGAGCGGCCGGACAGCAGCAGGTCCTCGGCAAAGGGCTGGTTGACGCGGTAGGGCAGCAGCACCGAGGCGGCCGGCGCGAAGACGCCGAGCTTCATCTCGGGCTGGCCGAACTGGGCGTCGGGCGCGGCGAAGATCGGTCCGCCGGCCAGCGCCACCTCGAGCCCGCCGCCGAGGCACTGGCCGCGCACGGCGACCAGGATCGGCGCCGGGAACTCGATCATCAGCATGATCAGCGCGTGCAGCGAGGCGAGCATCTGCGCGCACTGCGCCGGCAGGTGCTCCTCGACGCTGGCGCCGAAGCTGAAGTTCGGCCCCTCGCCGTCGAGCAGCACGCCGCGCAGGCCGGCGTGCCCGTGGTAGGCGACCAGCGCGCCGTCGAGCGCGGCGATCATCTCGGCGTCGACGATGTTGGCCTTCGGCCGCGCCAGCCGCAGTCGCAGCAGCGCGCCGTCGAGCTCCAGCCAGTCTTTCAGCGGGCGGGTGTCGGTCATCGTCGTCTCGTTCGTGTCTCCCTCTCCTTCAACGGGAGGGCTGGGGTGGGGATGGGTTCCTTCGCGCTGCGACCCCATCCCCCTCCCAGCCTCCCCCTTGACGGGGGAGGAGCTGCCGGTCCGCGCTCATCTCGCCTTCTTCGCCTTCGGCTGGATCGAGTCGTGCAGCGGCCCGACCCACGACTCGCCGGCCGCCAGCTTCTGCCGCAGGGCGACGAAGTCGATCTCGCGGTCGTCCTTGGTGCCTTCGTTGAAGGCGGTGAAGCCGGCGCGCGCCTCGGTCATCATGTTCAGTGCCAGCCAGGCGCGCGAGTCCTCCTTGTTGAGATTCCACGCCTCGAGCTTCGGCTTGCGCAGTTCCTCGAGCGTCTTGGTCGTGCAGTCGGGGAAGGTGAGCAGGATCTTCGAGCAGAGCTCCTCGACCTTGGCGTCGAGCATCGACAGGTCGACCGTGCCGCGCGCCAGCAGCGCCTTGCCCTCCTTCGCCGCCTCGCCGGTCTTCGGCTCGCCGAAGACGAAGCGGCCGTACGGGTCGACCATCCGCTGCGTCTCGACCAGCGGATTGGCGACGAACTGGCCGTCGACCTTCAGCGCCGGCACCAGGTCGGTCAGGATGCCCATGTGGTAGGCCTTGTGCGCCGAGAACGGTTCGCACAGCACGCAGGCCGCCATCGCCCGCTCGGCGCCGACCGCCACCGGCAGGAAGTCGGTGGCGCCGCCGATCGGTGCCGAGCCGTGCTTCGGGCCGGCCTGGCCGAAGCGGGCGAGGTCCTGCGCCACCGAGAAGTCGCAGGCCATGCCGATCTCCTGCCCGCCGCCGATGCGCATGCCGTTGACGCGGCAGATGACCGGCTTGTCGCAGGCGAGGATCGCCGAGACCATGTCGTTGAACAGCCGCATGTACTGCCGGTATTCCTGCGGGTGGCCGGCGTAGTACTCGGCGTACTCCTTGGTGTTGCCGCCGGTGCAGAAGGCCTTGTCGCCGACGCCGGTGAACACCACGCAGTTCACGTCGCGCGCGTTGCTGGCGGCGCGCATGGCCAGGATCACGCCCTTGACCATGTCGGTGGTGTACGAGTTGTACTGGCCGGGGTTGTCGAGCCAGATCCAGGCGTTGTACAGGCCGTCGGCCACGCTTCCGTCGGGGGTGCGCGCCGGCCGCTTCTCGAAGCGGATGCCGGGCTTGCCGATGTCGTCGACCAGGTCGTGGTTCTTGAATTCGCGCATCGATCGATCCTTGTCGTTGAGTGGTTCAGGCGGGCACCAGCACGGCGCGGCGGCGGATCTCGTGCGCGTGCACGGCGTTAAAGACGCGGTTGATGTCGTCGAGCGGATGCATCTCGACGAATGGGTCGATCGCCACCTTGCCGTCGAGGACCAGATCGAGCGCCGCCGGGTAATACTCGGGCGGGCAGCCCCAGTTGCCGATCGCCCGCGCGTCGAAGGCCATCAGGTTGGACAGCCGCACCTCGACCCGGTCCATGGTGAAACCGACCACCGACAGCACCGCGCCGTGCACCAGCAGTCCGAAGGCGGTCAGCTGCCCGGCGGCGGTGCCCGAGCACTCGAAGATGCGCCACTCGGTCGGGCGCAGGCCGTTGGCCTTGGCGAAGGCGCCGATCGCGCCCTTCAGCGCCTTGCCGTCGTGCTGGCGCGCGTTCAGCGTCAGCGCCGCGCCGTACGGGGCGATCGCCTCCAGCTTGGCGTCGTCGACGTCGATCGCCACCACCTGCGCGCCGAAGGCGCGCGCCACCTGCACGCAATAGCCGCCGACGCCGCCGACGCCGACGACCACCGCCAGGCTGCCCGGCTCGACCTCGCCGCGCCGCACCGCCTGGTACGGCGTGGTCAGGGCATCGGCGACGATCGACACCTGCGACAGGGTCAGGCCGGCCTGCTCGAGCCGCGCCAGGTCGACCTCGCACAGACCGCGGCCCGGCACGACGATGTGCGAGGCGAAGCCGCCGTGCACGTCGTTGCCCGGCATCTTCTGGGCTCGGCAGATCGGCGCCAGCCCGCGCCGGCACAGGTCGCACTCGCCGCAGGGCAGCACGGCCGGCACGATCACCGTCTTGCCGAGCCATCCGTCGGCGCCGGCGCCGGCCGCGACCACCTTGCCGCTGATCTCATGCCCCAGCGCCAGCGGCAGCGGCGCGTTGGTGCGCACGCCGTCGTAGTAGTAGCCGAGGTCGGTGTGGCACACGCCGCAGCCCGCCACCGCCACCACCACCTCGCCGGCGCCGGGATCGGCGGCGAAGGCCGCCCTTTGCAGCGGCTGCTTCGGCGCGGTCATCAGCCAGCGGTATGCGTCGATGCTCATCCTGTCCCCTTTCGCCTGGCGGACCGTTCCGTGGTGTAAATGGACAACCGGCGGACTCGCCGCCCGGCCCCCGGTCCGTGCTTTCCTTGCGTCAGATCAGTGCCGCGACGTTGACCCGCGGCGACCCGCACGTCTATTCTGGCATAGCGGTACCGAAATACCACTTCTGAGCCGAATCCTGCCCTCGTGTGATGCGGATTCAATGATCTGGGTCAAACCGGGCCCGGGGCAGGCGCGGTTGTATCGCTGGATCAGCGGAGGACAGCCAATTGAACAGCGCAAATCGCAGTGCAGCGCCAGCCGCGCCGACCGGCGTGGCGATCGCGCTGGGCGGCAGCGGCGGCAGCGGCGTGATGACCGCCGGCACGCTGCTGCTGGCGGCGGCGGCCAAGGCCGGTGCCTACGGACTGATGGTGCGCACCAGCGGCCCGCAGATCCGCGGCGGCGAGGCGGCGGCGCTGGTGCGGCTGGCCGACCGGCCCGTCGACACGCTGGGCGACGCCTTCGACCTGCTGCTGGCGATCGACTGGAGCAACATCAACCGGTTCGCCGACGAGGTGCCGCTTACCGCGTCGAGCGTGCTGGTCGGCGATCCCGACGAGGGTGAGCCGCCCGACATCTTCAAGGCCACCGGCGCGCGCTACGTGCCGCTGCAGATGAAGAAGATGGCCAAGGCCATCGCCGGCAGCTGGGTCAACATGGTGGCGCTGGGCTTCGCCGGCGCGCTCGCCGGCCTGCCGCAGGAAGCGCTCGAGGCGGCGGTGCGCGAGGACTGGAAGCGCGGCGAGGCGGCACTGGCCGCCAACCTCGCCGCGCTGGCGGCGGGCTTTGCGGCCGAGCGCGGCATCACGCCGCCGATCGCCGTGCCGCAGGTGCCGCACGACGAGCGCGCGAAGACGCGCTGGTCGATCACCGGCAACGAGGCGGCCGGCTTCGGCGCGATCCGCGGCGGCGTGCGCTTCGTCGCCGCCTACCCGATCACGCCGGCGACCGAACTGCTCGAGTGGATGGCGCCGGCCCTGGCCAAGGTCGGCGGCACGCTGCTGCAGGCCGAGGACGAGCTGGCGTCGATCAACATGATCATCGGCGGCTCGTTCGGCGGCGTGCCGTCGCTGACCGCCACCGCCGGTCCGGGCCTGGCACTGATGGCCGAGGGCATTGGCCTGGCGGTCGCCTCGGAAACGCCGGTGGTCATCGTCGACGTCATGCGCGGCGGGCCGTCGACCGGCATCCCGGCCAAGACCGAGCAGAGCGACCTGTCGTTCGCGGTCAGCGGGCTGCACGGCGACGCGCCGCGGCTGGTGCTGTCGCCGACCTCGATCTCCGACTGCGCGACCACGACGCAGTGGGCCGTCTACCTGGCCGAGAAGCTGCAGGCGCCGGCGATCGTGCTGTCGGACCAGTTCCTCGGCCAGTCGCGGGCGGTCATCGATCCGCCGGCGGACACCGGGCTGCGCGCGCAGCGGCTGAAAGTGGAAGCCAACGCCGCCGGATACAAGCGCTACCGCGACACCGAGTCGGGCATCTCGCCGATGGCGATCCCGGGCACGCCCGGCGTGACCTACACGGCCGACGGCCTGGAGCACACCGAGGCGGCGGTGCCGAGCAGCAATGCGCGCGACCACCGGCTGCAGCTGGACAAGCGCGAGCGCAAGCTGACGCAGTTCGACTACGGCGACGCCTGGGCCGACATCGAGGGCGACGGCGACGCGGCGGTGATCACCTTCGGCTCGACCTCGGCGGCCGTGCGCGAGGCAATCGCGCGGGCGCGCGCCGACGGCATGAACGTGCGGCTGATCGCGATGCGCCTGCTGGCGCCGGCGCAGCCCGAGAAGCTGGCCAGGGCGCTCGAGGGCGTGCGCCACGTGATGGTCGTCGAGCAGAACCACGGCGCGCAGTTCCTGCGCTACCTGCGCGGGCACTTCGACCTGCCGGCCAGGCCGGCGAGCTACCACCGCCCCGGGCCGCTGCCGCTGCGGCCCGGAGAAGTGCACAAGGCGATCGCGGACTGGAGGAGCGCGGCATGAACGACGTCGCAACGGCTGCGCCGCTGATGCCGGCGAGCTTCAAGTCGGCGGTCAAGCCGGTCTGGTGTCCCGGCTGCGGCGACTACTCGGTTCTGAGCTCGATCACCAAGGCGCTGGCGATGATCGGCAAGCCGCCGCACGAGGTCGGGGTGGTCTCGGGCATCGGCTGCTCGTCGCGCATCCCCGCCTACACCAGCTGCTACGGCTTCCACGGCGTGCACGGCCGGGCGCTGGCCGCGGCGACCGGGCTGAAGGTCGCGCGGCCCGACCTCACCGTGCTGGTGACCGGCGGCGACGGCGACGGCTACTCGATCGGCGGCAACCACTTCCTGCACGCCTGCCGGCGCAACGTCGACCTCACGTACATCGTGATGGACAACCACGTCTACGGCATGACCAAGGGCCAGCCGTCGCCGACCACCGAGCCCGACTGGGACTCGAAGCTGGCGCCCGGCGGCACCAAGATCCGCGTCTTCCATCCGCTGGTGGTGGCGCTGGCGGCCGGCGCCAATTTCGTCGGCCGCGCCTTCGCCGGCGACCCGAACGGCACGGCGGCGCTGATCGCGCAGGCGATCCGGCACCCGGGCTTCTCGTTCGTCGAGGTGCTCAGCCCCTGCGTGACCTTCCGCCCGGAGCAGAAGGAGTGGAAGTCGATAGTGCGGCCGGCGCCGGTGCAGGCCACCGACGATCCGGCGCTGGCGGCGCGCCGGGTGATGACCGACGACGGCATGAACATCGGCGTGCTGTACGCCGGCAATCGCCCCAGCCACGAGCTGGACTACGGCCGCGCGCCGAAGAGCGTGACTGACCTGGAGACGGAGTTCCGCGTATGAAGCTCAACGCGCCGAAGACGATCGAGGAGTTCATGGCCCAGGCGTATGCGATGGAGATGGAGGCGTCGCAGCGCTACTCGGACCTCGCCGACGCGATGGACATGCACAACAACCGCGAGGTCGCCGAGATGTTCCGCAAGATGGCGGTGATCGAGGGCAAGCACGGCACGCAGATCCTGGAGCAGATGGGCTGGAAGCAGCCGCCGGCCAACGCGGTGGCGCCGTCGTGGGAGGGCTTCGAGGCGGCCGAGTCGGTGCCGATCGACGAGGTGCACTACCTGATGCGGCCGTGGCACGCGCTGCAGCTGGCGCTGGCCGCCGAGCAGCGCGCCGAGCGCTTCTTCGCCGAGCTGGCCAAGACCACCACCGACGAGTCGGTGCGCAAGGCGGCGCTGGAGCTGCAGGACGAGGAGCGCGAGCACGTCGAGCTGGTGCGTGCCTGGATGGCCAAGGTGCCGCGGCCCGAGAAGGACTGGGCCGAGGATCCCGATCCGCCTCGTTACGACCAGTAGCCCTGCGCAAGTGCAAGCGCTGCTGCCGCCAGGCTGGGACCCGCCGATCGGCTATGCCAACGGCATCGCCGTCGACGGCGGCCGCAGCGTGTTCATCGCCGGCCAGGTCGGCTGGAACGCGCAGCAGAAGTTCGAGCGCACCGACTTCGTGTCGCAGTTCGACCAGGCGCTGGCCAACGTGCTCGAAGTGCTGGCGCAGGCCGGCGGGCGCCCCGAGCACGTCTGCCGCATCACCGCCTTCTGCTGCGACAAGCCGGCCTACCTGGCGGCGCGGCCGGCGCTCGGCGAGGTCTGGCGCCGCCGCATGGGTCGCCACTTCCCGGCGATGAGCATGATCTTCGTCGCCGACCTGCTCGACCACCCGGCGGTGATCGAGCTCGAAGCGACTGCTGTCGTCCCCGCGGTCTGAACGATCGCGGCCCCTGTCACTGCCATCGACGCCGGAGGGCAAAGATGAGCACCGCCGTGAACCCCAGCAAGCGCCAGACGCGCGAGCTGCCGACCTACTGCTACAACTGCGTGGCCGGTCCCGACCTGCTGAAGGTGCAGGTCACCGACGGCGTGATCACCGGCATCGGGCCGAACTTCGACGGCATCGGCGTGCATCCCGCCGATGGCCGGCCCTGCGTGAAGGCCTACGGGCTGGTGCAGAAGACCTATCACCCGGCGAGGATCCTCTCGCCGATGAAGCGCACCAACCCGAAGAAGGGCATCGACGAGGACCCGGGCTGGGTGCCGATCTCGTGGGACGAGGCGCTCGACACCATCGCCGCCAGGCTGCGCGAGATCCGCAGCCGCGGCCTGCTCGACGAGCAGGGCTTCCCGCGCCTGGCCGCCACCTTCGGCCACGGCGGCACGCCGGCCAACTACATGGGCAGCTTCCCGGCTTTCCTCGCCGCCTGGGGGCCGGTGGACTCCAGCTTCGGCTCCGGCCAGGGCGTGAAGTGCGTGCACTCCGAGCACCTGTTCGGCGAGTTCTGGCACCGCGCGTTCACCGTCTCGGCCGACATGACGTACACGCGCTTCAACCTGTCTTTCGGCAACAACAACGAGGTCACCGGCGGCCCGTGCGCGGTGACGCGGCACGCCGATGCGCGGGTGCGCGGCGCCAAGCGCATCCAGATCGAGCCGCACCTGTCGGTGACCGGCGGCACCTCGGCGCAGTGGATCCCGATCAAGCCGAAGACCGACGCGGCGTGCATGTTCGCGATCATCCACACGATGCTGCACGAGCATCCGCGCCAGCGGCTCGACCTCGAGTTCCTGCGCGACGTGACCTCGTCGCCGTACCTGGTCGGCCCCAACGGCCACTACCTGCGCGAGGCCGGCAGCGGCAAGCCGCTGCTGTGGGACACGCAGCGCGACACGGCAGTGCCGTTCGACACGCCGGGCATCGTGCCGATGCTCGAGGGTCGCGTGCGGGTGGCGGGCGCGGTCGAGCTCGGCGCCGACGAGCAGACCTGGACCCATGCCGACGTCGAGGCGGACACCGCGTTCAGCAAGCTGGTGGCGCACATGCGCCAGTACAGCCCCGAGTGGGCGGCGCCGATCTGCGAGGTGCCGGCAGCCACCATCCGGCGCCTGGCGGGCGAGTACCTCGACAACGCCTGCATCGGCGAGACGATCGAGATCGACGGCCAGACGCTGCCGTTCCGACCGGTGGCGGTCACGCTTGGCAAGACGGTCAACAACGGCTGGGGCGCGTTCGAGGCGGTGTGGTCGCGCACGATGCTGGCGGCGCTGGTCGGCGCGCTCGAAGTGCCGGGCGGCACGCTCGGCACGACGATCCGGCTGAACAAGCCGCACGACAACCGGCACAAGAGCGTGAAGCCCGGCGTCGACGGCTTCATGAGCACCAACATGAACCCGACCGGCAAGGACACCTGGGTCCGCCGGCCCACCGGCCGCAACGCCCACCGCACGCTGGTGCCGCTGTCGGGCAACGCCGGCGCCTGGAGCGAGGCGCTCGGCCCGACGCACCTGGCGTGGATGTTCAGCGACCACCGGCCGGAGGCCTGGCCGGAGACGAGCCTGCCGGAGATGTGGATCGCCTACCGCACCAACCCGGCGATCTCGTTCTGGGACACGCACGCGGTGGCCCGGATGATGGCCAACTTCCCCTACACGGTCTGCGTCGCCTACACGCACGACGAGACCAACCACATGGCCGACATCGTGCTGCCCGAGGCGACCGACCTGGAGTCGACGCAGCTGATCAAGCTGGGCAAGACCAAGTTCGTCGAGCAGTTCTGGCGCCACGAGGGCTGGGTGCTGCGCCAGCCGGCGGTGGCGCCGCGTGGCGACACGCGCGACTTCACCTGGATCGCCACCGAGCTGGCCCGCCGCAGCGGACTGCTCGAGGGCTACAACGACGCGATCAACCGCGGCGTGTGCGGCGTGTCGCTGAAGAACGACCGGCGCGACTTCGCGCTCGATCCGGCGACGGTGCACTCGGTCGACGAGATCTGGGACGCGGTGTGCCACGCCGCCAGCCACGAGCTGAGCCACGGCGAGGAGGTGCACGACCTGGCCTGGTTCAAGGAGCGCGGCCTGATGACGCGGCCGTATCCGCAGACCGGCTGGTACCTGTACCCGACGCTGAAGAACCAGGGACTGCGCTTCGAGCTGCCGTACCAGGAGCGGCTGATGCGCGCCGGCCGCGAGCTCGGCAACCGGCTGCACGAGCAGGGCGTCAAGTGGTGGGACCGCCAGCTCGAGGAATACCAGCCGCTGCCGGTGTGGCACGACTTCCCGGCGATCTGGGAAGACGACCTGGTCCGCCGCGGTCACAAGCCGGAAGACTTCCCGTACTGGCTGCTGACCACCAAGAGCATGCAGTACCACTCGGGCGGCAACGCGGCGATCCAGCTGATGGACGAGGTGGCGGGCAACCTGCGCGGCCACCGCGGCGTGGTGATCAACAAGCGCACCGCCGACTCGCTGGGCATCGACGAGGGCGACCTGATCGAGGTGAAGTCGGTGATCGGCGCCACCCAGGGCCGCGCGGTGCCGGCGCAGGGCATCCACCCGCAGACGCTGCTGATCATCGGCCAGTTCGACCACTGGGCCACGCCGTACGCCAAGGACATGAAGGCGCCGAGCCTTAACACCATCGCGCCGATGTCGCTGGAGCTGACCGACGCGACCGGCTCCGGCGCCGACGTGGTGCGGGTGGCGGTGCGCAAGCTGGCCAGCGCCTGACCGAGGCCGCTTCGTCTGCGCTTCCCCGCAGTCAGGGGAGCGGGGCATGAACGCGCGAACCGCGCCGCCGCCTGCGGCGCGACATCCTTGATCGGCTTCTTCGATGAACCCCTATCCCCGCCTGCTGGAGCCGCTCGACCTCGGCTTCCTGCGGCTGCGCAACCGCATCGTCATGGGCGCGATGCACACGCGGCTGGAGACGATCGACCGGCCGGTCGAGCGCCTTGGTGCCTTCTACGCGGCGCGTGCGCGCGGCGAGACCGGCCTGATCCTGACCGGCGGCTTCGCGCCGAACCCGGAGGGACTGATCGAGCCCGGCGGGCCGATCCTGAACG
>CP070661.1:2096262-2103336 GCA_020355165.1 Burkholderiales bacterium | reverse complement strand
GGGAGAAGACCGGCCTGCTGAAATTCGAGGACAAGAACGGCGACGGCCGGATCCAGTACTACAACGACAAGAACACGACGCCCGAATTCAAGAAGAAGGAAGCCGAGGCCGGCTGGAAAGGTAACGAGCTGTCGGTCAACGCCGACATCATCGTGCTGGCCAACCCGGAGATCGCGCTGCTGCCCAACTGGGTGATCGCGCTGGTCGCCGCCGGCGGTCTGGCCGCCGCGCTGTCGACCGCCGCCGGCCTGCTGATGGCGATCTCGGCCGCCGTGTCGCACGACCTGATCAAGGGCGTGTTCAACCCCAACATCAGCGAGCGCGGCGAACTGCTGGCGGGCAAGATCTCGATGGCGATTGCCATCGTGGTGGCCGGCTGGCTGGGCCTGAATCCGCCAGGGTTCGCGGCGGGCACGGTGGCACTGGCCTTCGGCATTGCCGCCAGCTCGCTGTTCCCGGCGATCATGATGGGCATCTTCAGCAAGAAGATGAACAAGGAAGGCGCCATCGCCGGCATGCTGTCGGGCCTCGCGGTGACGTTGTTCTACGTGTTCGCCCACAAGGGGGTGTTCTTCATCAAGGGCACCGAGTACCTGGACGTGATCGGCGGCGCCAACAGCTTCTTCGGCATCACGCCGGAGGCCTTCGGTGCCATCGGCGCGCTGGTGAACTTCGGCGTGGCCTTCCTGGTCGACAAGATGACGAAGGAGCCGCCCGAGCACATCCAGCACATGGTCGAGTCGGTGCGCGTCCCGCGCGGCGCCAAGGCCGTCGACGGCGCGCACGTCTGATCGCACCCCGCCCCGGGGTTGCGACAATGAAGGCCTCGCCGGCCCGGCCGGCGGGGCCTTTTTTTCCATGCGGAGCCGTTCATGGTTTTCGACATCAGCGTCGCGCTGACCTGGCTGCTGTTCCTTGCGCTGTTCCCGCTGGCCTTCATCTGGCTGCGGCGCGCCTGGCGCATCCTCGTCCGGCGCGACTTCTCGGAGGTGGCGCTCAGGCGCGGCGAGCCGCCGCCGAACCCCGAGCGCTGGGCGCCCTACGAACTGCTGATCAACTTCCTCGCCGGCGGCATCGCCCTGTTCCTGATCGGCGGCGTGGCGATCGGCGCGCTGAACTACGACACCTGGACCGCCATTGCCGGCACCACCATCTGGTGCAAGTTGTTCGCCAGCTTCGCGCTGGGCCGGCACGCCCACGCAGCCTCCGCCGGCCGCAAGGCCTGAAGCGCAGCGGCGCGCGCCGGCCGAGGCATGGAGCGCGGCGGGCAGTCGCTGCTGCAGGCCAGCGCCGGCTGCTGCCACCGCCGCACGGCCGGGGCTTGCCGGCGGCCGGCGATTTCGCCGACGATTGCGACAGCAAGGGCCGCCGGCAGAGGGCGCCGCCATGCGCACTGGCGCCGAGCAGCCGATGCGGTTTGCAACCGAGAGGCCACTGATGGTCCGTGGGATCCTGATCGCCGACGCTGGTCCGCACGTCGCCCTGCCACTCGATTCCTCGATGGCGCACGGCGGCCACGACGCGCGGCCGGCGCACCCGGCCGGCCGCGCCGTCGATGCTCGGACGCGTGAGGCCAGGCTGGCTCCCGGTCCGCGACGGCGGCAGCGGGCGTGCTCCTGGTCCGAAGGCCGGCGATGAGGCGCGACACGCGGCTGCTCTGGTTCATCGTCGCCTCGCTGGCGGGCGCCGCGGCGCTGGTGGCGCTCTGGCTCGGCGCCACCGTCGCGCTGGTGGCGGCCGCGCTCGAAGCGGCTCAGCGACCGGCCGTCGCGGCGATGGTCGCCCCCCACGTGCCGGCCCTGCTGCTGACGACGCTGATGCTGGTCGGCATCGTCGCCCTGATCGCACAGACTTTCTACCAGCGCTGGATCGCCCCGGCGGCGCGGCTGCTCGAGCAGGCGCGCGTCCTGACCGGCGCGGAAGTCGACCGCGAACTGAAGCTGGCGGGCGCCGGCGCCGAACTGCGGGGCCTGGCGCAGACCATCAGCGAGCTGGCACGGCAGCGCGGCGAGCTCAGGCGCGGCATCGACAGGCAGGTCGCCGACGCCAGCCAGGAGGTGGCGCAGGAGCGCAACCGGCTGGCGGCGCTGATGAGCGAGCTGACGCAGAGCGTGGTGGTGTGCAACCTCGACGGGCGCATCCTGCTGTACAACAACCGGGCCCGCGTGCAGTTCCGCGCCCTGTCCTCGACGCCGACGCTCGCCGACGGCGCCGAACTGATCGGGCTGGGCCGCTCGATCTACACGGTGTTCGACCGCCGGCTGGTCGCGCACGCGCTGGAAAACGTGCAGCAGCGCCTGGACCGCGGCGCCGCCGATCCTTCGGCGCAGTTCGTCACCGTGACGCGGGCCGGGCAGCTGCTGCGTGTGCAGGTGGCCCCGGTGCAGGGCGTGGCGGCCGACGAGCAGGCCGACAGCGGCTCGCCGCCGCTGGCCGGCTTCGTGCTGATGCTGGACAACGTCACGCGCGAGTACGAGCAGGAGTCCGAGCGCGACCGGCTGCTGCACGGCCTGACCGAAGGCAGCCGCGGTTCGCTGGCCAACCTGCAGGCCGCGGTCGAGATCCTCGACGACCCGACGCTCGACGAAGGCAGCCGCGAGCGCTTTCTGGCCATCGTGCGCGAGGAGACCCGCGCGATGAGCCAGCGGATCCAGACCGTGGCGAGCCAGGCTGGCGGCCGGCTGGCGACTCGCTGGCCGCTCGAGGAGATGCTCGGCGCGGACCTGGTGGCGGCCGCGCAGCGGCAGATCGAGGCACAGCTGGCCTCGCCGGTGCGCGGCGACGACGTCGACGCCTCGCTGTGGCTCAACCTCGACAGCTTCTCGCTGCTGCAGGGCCTCAGCTACCTGGCCGAGCGGCTGCACGACGAGCACGACGTCAAGGACCTGCGGCTGCGCCTGAGCCGGGCCGATGCCCGCCATGCGCACCTCGACCTGCTGTGGGTGGGACGGGCGATGAGCACCGAGACGGTGATGAGCTGGGAGCTGGATCCGATGCGGATCGGCAACCAGTCGGTGCCGCTGACCCTGCGCGAGGTCGTGCAGCGCCACGGCGGCGAGTTCTGGTTCGAACGCGATCGCGTGCGCCACCAGGCCTTCTTCCGCTTCCTGCTGCCACTGGCCGGCGAGCGGGACGAACTCGAAGCGGCGACTTTCGTGCGCGCCGACAGCCGGCCGGAGTACTACGACTTCGACCTGTTCCGCGTCACCGAGTCGACACGGGCGCTCGACGACCGGCGTCTGGTCGAGCTCACCTACACCGTGTTCGACACCGAAACGACCGGGCTGGAGCCTTCGGCGGGCGACGAGATCATCCAGATCGGCGCGGTCCGCCTGGTCAATGGCAAGCTGCGGCGCGCCGAATCGTTCGAGCAGCTGGTCGATCCCGGCCGGGAGATCCCGGCGGCGACGATCCCCATTCACGGCATCGAGCCGTCGATGGTGGCCGGCAAGCCGAAGATCGACACCGTGCTGCCGGCCTTCCACGCCTACGTGCACGACACCGTGCTGGTGGCGCACAACGCGGCGTTCGACATGCGCTTCCTGCAGACGAAGGAGGACGCGCTCGGCCTGCGCTTCGACCAGCCGGTGCTCGACACGCTGCTGCTGTCGGCGCTGGTGCACCCGAACCAGGAGTCGCACACGCTGGAGGCGATCGCCGAGCGCTTCGACGTCCCGGTCATCGGCCGCCACACTGCGCTGGGCGACGCGATCGTCACCGCCGAGGTGTTCGTCAAGCTGATCCCGCTGCTCGCCGACCGGGGCATCCAGACGCTCGGACAGGCGCGGGAGGCCTCGCAGAGGACCTATTTCGCACGACTGAAGTACTGAGCTGCCGGCGCCCTCGCCGCCACGGCACTGCTGTCGCGCATTGCTGGCCTTGAGAATCGGCCGGCAGCCCCGAGATAAAACGCCGGAGGTCGTCCGCTTTCGCAGGGACCGTGGAGATCCCGATTGCAGTACAAGGACTACTACCAGACGCTGGGCGTGGAGCGCGGCGCCACCGCCGACGAGGTCAAGAAGGCGTTCCGCAAGCTGGCCCGCAAGTACCACCCGGACCTGAGCAAGGAGCCGAACGCCGAAGCGCGCATGAAGGAGGTCAACGAGGCCTACACGGTCCTGTCCGACCCCGAGAAGCGCGCCGCCTACGACGCGCTCGGCCGCGGCTATCAGCCGGGCCAGGACTTCCGGCCGCCGCCCGACTGGGACGCCAACTTCGAGTTCTCCGGCCCCGGCTCCGCGGGCGCGGGGGCAACGGACTTCAGCGACTTCTTCGCCGAGCTGTTCGGTCGCATGGGCGCCCGCCCGCGCGAAGGCGGATTCGGCCGGCGCGAGACGCGCTTCGAGGCGCGCGGCGAGGACCACCACGCCAAGATCCTGCTCGACATCGAGGACGCCTGGCGCGGCGCCACGCGGCAGATCAGCCTGCGCGTGCCGCGCATGGACGCCTCCGGCCGCGTCGTGCTCGACACCCGCACGCTCGACGTGCGCATACCTGAAGGCGTGCGCCAGGGCCAGCTGATCCGCCTCGCCGGCCAGGGATCGCCCGGGTTCGGCGGCGGCCCGCCGGGCGACCTGCTGCTCGAGGTGCACTTCCGGCCGCACGCCCGCTACCAGGCGAGCGGCCGCGATCTGCTGGTCGACCTGCCGGTGGCACCGTGGGAAGCGGCGCTCGGCAGCGTGATCCCGGTGCCGATGCCCGACGGCAGCGTGCTCAAGGTGCGCATTCCCGCCGGTGCGCAGAGCGGGCGGCAGCTGGTCGTGCGCGGCAAGGGCATCCCCGGAAATCCGCCGGGCGACCTCGAGCTGACGGTGCGGGTCGTGCTGCCGCCGGCCGACTCGGCGCGGGCCAGGGAGCTGTACGAGACGATGGCGCGCGAACTGAACTTCGACCCGCGGGGGGCGGGCGGGAGCTGAGGCCATGCGAGAAGAAGACGTGATGATCGGCGCCCTGCTCGAAGAGGCCTGCCTGACGCTCGAGCAGCTGTCGCGCGCCTGCGCGGCGCCCCCCGACTGGGTCATCGAGCACGTCCGCGAGGGACTGCTGCCGGCGCCGGGCGACTCGCCGTCGGCCTGGCGCTTCAGCAGCCGCGACCTGTGGCGCGCGCGGCGGATGCTGCGCATCGAACGCGACTTCGACGCGGTGCCCGAGCTGGCCGCGCTGGTGGCCGACCTGCTGGCCGAACTCGACGAGGCGCGCGAGCGGCTGCGCCGCGCCGGCTTCGACTGAGCGGCGGCACGCCACGGCGATGAGCGATCGCGCCAGTTCGCGGATTCTGTGGCTGGCCATCGCCGGCGCGGTGCTGTTCGCGCTGTGGCGGTTCACGCCGCTGTTCGACAGCGGGCCGCCTGGCCGCGACCCGGCTGCGCGCGACGCCGCGCCGCGGCTGGTCACCCCGCGCGGCGACCTCGCCGCCGACGAGCAGGCGATGATCGAGCTGTTCGAGCGCACGCGCGACTCGGTGGTCTTCATCAGCACCCGCCAGCAGGTGCAGGACTTCTGGACCCGCAACGTGTTCTCGGTGCCGCGCGGCACCGGCTCGGGGTTCATCTGGGACGATCGCGGCCACCTGGTGACCAACTTGCACGTCATCGAGGGCGCCAGCGAGGCGACCGTGCGCCTGGCCGACGGCCGCGACTACAGGGCGGCGCTGGTCGGCGCCAGCCCGGCGCACGACATCGCGGTGCTGCGCATCGGCGTCGGGTTCAAGCGGCCGCCGCCGGTGCCGATCGGCGAGAGCGCGGCTCTGAAGGTGGGGCAGAAGGTCTTCGCCATCGGCAATCCGTTCGGGCTGGACTGGACCCTGACCACCGGCATCGTCTCGGCGCTCGACCGCTCGCTGCCGACCGAGCGCGGCACCATCGAGCACCTGATCCAGACCGATGCCGCCATCAATCCCGGCAACTCGGGCGGGCCGCTGCTCGATTCGTCGGGCCGGCTGATCGGCATCAACACGGCGATCTACAGCCCGTCGGGCGCCTCGGCGGGCATCGGCTTCGCGGTGCCGGTGGACACGGTCAACCGCGTCGTGCCGGAGCTCATCCGCAGCGGCCGCTACATCCGGCCAGCACTCGGCATCGAGATCGACGAAGGACTGAACGAACGGCTCAAGTCGAGGCTCGGCGTGGCCGGCGTCGTCGTGCTGCGGGTTGCGCCGGGTTCGGCTGCCGCCAGGGCCGGCCTGCAGGGCGCGACAATAGGCCGCGACGGCGCCGTGACCGCCGGCGACGTGGTCATCGCCGTCGAAGGCCGCCGCACCGAATCGGTCGGCAGGCTGCTCGGCAGGCTCGAAGACTTCAAGGTCGGCGACACCGTCAGGCTGACCGTCGTGCGCGAGGGCCGCGAGCGCGAGGTCGCGGTGACCCTCCAACCGGGAGCCTGAACATGAACGGCAAGACACCGATGAACCCGCAGGCGCGCTGGAACATCGTCTACTGGATCGTGGCGGCGCTGGCGTTTCTGACCCTGCAGAGCATGTGGCAGACGCAGCGCACGGTCGAGCAGGTGCCGTACAGCGAGTTCGAGAAGGCGCTGGCCGAGGGGCGCGTGGCCGAGGTCGTCGTCGGCGAGACGACCATCACCGGCAAGCTGAAGACGCCGGACGCCGGCAAGACGACCATCGTCGCCACCCGCGTCGAGCCCGACGTCGCCGAGCGGCTGTCGCAGTTTGACGTGCCCTATACCCGCGTGGTCGAGAGCACCTTCCTGCGCGACCTGCTGTCGTGGGTGGTGCCGGCGCTGGTGTTCTTCGGCCTGTGGTTCTTCCTGGTGCGCCGCCTGGCCGAGCGACAGGGCGGCATCGGCGGCTTCATGAGCATCGGCAAGAGCCGCGCCAAGGTCTACGTCGAGAAGGACACCGGGGTGACCTTCGCCGACGTGGCGGGCGTGGACGAGGCCAAGGCCGAGCTGCAGGAGGTGGTCGAGTTCCTGCAGAACCCGAAGGACTACGGCCGGCTGGGCGCGCGCATGCCCAAGGGCGTGCTGCTGGTCGGCCCGCCGGGCACCGGCAAGACGCTGCTCGCCAAGGCGGTCGCCGGCGAAGCGGGCGTGCCGTTTTTCTCGATCTCCGGCAGC
>CP070661.1:2089529-2096162 GCA_020355165.1 Burkholderiales bacterium | reverse complement strand
CCCGACGAGCCTCCTCCTTGCGCTGCGCCTCCAGTTGTTCCGCCGCGCGTCGCGCCGCTTCCTGGCGTTCAGCTTCGAGTCGCGCTGCCTCCCGGCGAGCCTCCTCCTGCCGCTGCGCCTCCAGTTGTTCGGCCGCCCGCCGTTCTGCCTCGCGTTCCGACGAATCGAGCCTGGCAGCTGCGAACGCCCGCTCCCGCGCCTGTGGGTCGATTCCTTTCCGCGCTACTTCGGTGGCATCCCGAGTCGCCGGCATCACGGTCTCCGGCCTGGAAGCGTCTGGCGCTGCGGCGATGACAGGCGTTGACGCCGATGCAGCAGCGGGTACGTCCGACGCAGCCCCGCCGGACGGCTCCACGCCAGTGACGACTGGCTCGCGGACCCGAGTGCGCGCCGCATGACCGGGCTTATCGGTGCGCAACGGCTTCCTGGCAGCGGCCGCACCGGCCGCCGCCTTTTTCTTGGCCCTGGCTTCGGCCGTCGGCTTGGCAACGGGCGCGCTCGGCACCGCTGTCTTTCCCCGAGCCGGCGCAGGAGACGGACGTGGGGCCGGCACCGGCCTGCTGGCGACAGGCTGCTCGATCGATGCCTGCTGCGGGGGTTCCGCGACGGACGCGATCGCCGGCTCTGCCGATGCATCGGGTGCCGGAACGAGCACGATGTGCAGATCGGGCGCCTCGATCCGTCGTTGCTGCCAGGGAAGACCGAAGCCCGGAAGCCCGGATCCCTGACCGCTGTAGGTCAGGCTGAACAGCACGGCGTGAATCAGCAGGGAGACCAGCAACGCAAGCGCCAGGCGCCTGCGTTGACGGTTCATGCGTTGACCGGGCTGTTCACCGCCTCCTGCGGCAGCGGCGAATGGCTCCGGCGTCGCGGCAGGCGGCGGTGTTTGCGCGGCGCTGGAACCCGTGGAACTCAAGCGTGCTCCTTCGTCGCTGCCAGGGCATTGTTGCTGGCGCGGGCCGGACTGACCTGCCCCGGCTCTTTCGAGCCGCTCTTTTCTGGGGGATGGCTCGGTTGGGTGAAGGGGGATGCTGCTGCTTGGGCTCGTGCGGGGTCAAGTCGTCGAGGCTGCCGAGCCGACGGACTGCCCGGTCCACAGCGGTAAACGTCCGGGTCAGGTCAGAAGGGTCCGTCTTCAGCAACCGAAAGCGACCGCTGTTGCAGGTTACAGCGGTCCGCTGGGGGTCGATTGACCAAACCGCTGCGCGGCAGCCGTTAGCGAGAGGTGCAGCGGATGATCAGCGCGAGCTGGCCTGCCTGACGTCCTGCAGCAGAGCCAACAGATCGCGGTCCTCGATGCCGAGCACCGTCAACTGGCTGGCGAGGTTCTCGAGATACTCGAGGTTGGAGCCGGCGAATCCGGCTGCCGTGCGGATGTACTGAACCTGCACGGACCGCTCGATGCCGGGAATGACCTTTTCCGCGGCGCGATCGGCGATGAATACCAGCGCTCGTACGTCTCCCAGCGCGGTTTCCACGTCGAGGAACGTGGCGAGGTATCCGGGCATCGGCATCTCGCGCCGCCACAGGACCTCCGTCTCTTCCTCCACGTCCTCCTCGCGGATGCGAAACACGAGTCCGTCGCAGCGGCCGCCCTCGTCGAGCGCGGCCAGCAGGCCGGGTGCCTGAGGCGTGCCGCGCGCCCCATAGACATCCTTCAGGCAGAAGTGCCGTCTGTATCCCGTCAAGTGCGCCTTGCGGACTTCCGCAAAGCGAACACCGGGGTCCCACATCAGCGAGCCGTAGGCAAAGACCCACAGATCACCCGCAGTGCGCCCGGTCAACGCCTGGCGTCGCATCTGCTCGCGCCGTGCGTCGGTGTATCGCCAGTCCGGCGGCGCGCCGAGGGCTGCCAGACGCTGGTCCAGGTCCGACGGCCTGAACTTGCGGGCCCAGCATGTCAGCGGGTCGCGGATCTTGCCGCGCAGTTCGGGCTGGTGAACGAAGGGATCGAGATCTGCGATCACGGCAGCGTCTCCCGTCTGCTAGGCAATCCTGTACCGGCCACGCCGATCTTTCGGGCGGTCACTCGTGCGGCGCCCCGTTCACTTCGCAGCGGCCTCGATGATCCAGACCGGTGAGGCGGTGGCGATCAGGCGCAGCGACTGCAGTCCGCACGCAGCAAGAAGCTCGTCGAATTCGGCCTTTGTCCGCTCACGCGCACTGCCGAACATGGCCATCATGTGCGCGTCGACCAGATATTCGGAAGGAGAGCCAAGCGCCGGGTCCGGCTCGAGAATCTGCTCCACGATCAACAGGCGCGCTTCGGCAGACATCGCGGCACGGCAACCGTTCAGGATCCGAATGCAGTCTTCGTCGGGCCAGTCATGCAGGACTCGACTCAGCAGATACACATCTGCGCCTGCGGGAACACCATCGAAGAAATTGCCTCCCTGTACGCCGATCCGTCCGTCGAGGCGCAACGCGTCGGGAATCGCGGCGACGACGTCCGGGCGGTCAAGTACAAGACCGCGAGGCCCGGGGAAGCGACCGAGGATCTGCCGCAATGCCTCTCCGTTGCCCCCTCCGATGTCGGCGATCAGCGACGCACCGGCGAAGTCGTACGCCGATGCGAGGGCAGCGTGCCGGTTGTCGGGGAAGTGCGCCATGAACGCATCGAATATCCGACCCTCCTCCGGATGCTCCTGTAGATACTGAAAGCGGCTTGCCTGCCAGGCGGTTTCGTGCGGCACGCCCCCCGTGAGCGCCGAATCGAGAGCACTCCAGGCCTGCCACGACCCGGGCGCGGTCCAGAACCGGGCCCCGTAGTGCATGCTGTTCGGCGCGTCGGTACGCAGCAGCAGGGAGCGGGGAGAGTGCGCAACATGCCCGTCCGCGCCGACACGAAAGATCTCAAAGGCGGCCAGCGCCCGCAGCACGCGAAGCAGAGGCTGTGGCCGCACCGAACAAGCCGCGGCGAGATCGCGCACGTCGCAGCCCTGCGGCTCAGGAACCTTGTCGGCGATGCCGAAGTCGGCCACCAGCCGGATCATGCGCGAAACCTGGAATCCGCGGATCAGCAGGTCGAGCGCTGCACGCTGCTTGTCGGTGTCCGTTGCGTTGGTCATTCAGCGTTCCCCTCTCATCGCCCGCCGGGCGCGCTGGCTCGAAACGCAGGCTTGCGGCCCCTGCGCCAACTGCAGCGTCCAACGAGTTGATCTTCGCAGGACGGGGCCCGCCATCACTCGCATGTCGCCTGCAGACGAAGCGGCGCCGAGCTCGACCTGCCCCGGCAGTGATGTCGCCGAGACGCTATTCGTCTCTCAGTTGAACGAAGAGAAGCACGACCAGGCAGGTCATGAAGTACTGGAACGAACCGTTGAAAGAGGCGGCCCCCACCTGCGTCTGCCACATCTGGAAATAGGCTCCGCCAATGACGAAGAACAGCCCCATCCAGACGATCACGCCGATGCCGCAGCCGACGATCGCCAGCGTCTTGGAGGCGTTGAACGACTCCGCCGGCGCCCGTCTGGCCGCCCACAACTTCAACGCGCCGACCAGCGAGATGAGCCCGGCTGCGATCTCCGCACCGATGATGCAGGCCAGCACGGCCCAGGTCAGGGTCGGACTGAGGATCGCCGGGCCCAGCGACGACGGATAGACAGCGTGCTCCTTCATGCTGACCACATAGGACACGGCGCCGAAGGCTGCGTCGAGGTTGACGATGTTCTGGACGCCGTACAGCAACGCCATCAGGCCTACGAATGCGACCAGAGCGACTTTCAGGACTCGAACCGCCATCGACCCTCTCCCTCAGTGAGCGCGCGCCAGCGGCGGATCAATTCGTCGCCGCAGCGAAGACTGGCGCGGCAATGATCGATGAGCCGGCGAGGCCCGACAGTTACGCCTTTGCGTATACGAACATTCCCGCACAGGTGACCGCCCGGCGCGGATGCCGATGCCGTCCCGGCGCCGGCAGGTGCAGGTCGGGGTCCTCGCGCCCAGGCAGGCGGCAGAGCCTCTTGCCGCTGTGGCTGACGACCGCCGCCCGGCGGTGGCCCTAGAGGGATCGGGCGATCAGCTCCTTCATGATCTCGTTGGTGCCACCGTAGATCTTCTGCACGCGGGCATCGGCGTACATCTTGCCGATCGGGTAGTCCATCATGTAGCCGTAGCCGCCGAACAGCTGCAGGCACTCGTCGATGACGCGGCACTGCTGCTCGGTCGTCCACCACTTGGCCATCGACGCGGTGGCGGCGTCGATGGTGCCGTCCATCACCCGCTCGATGCAGTCGTCGATGAACACGCGGGCGACGTGCGCGACGGTCCGGCACTCGGCGAGCCTGAAGCGCGTGTTCTGCATCTCGATCAGCGGCCTGCCGAACGCCTGGCGCTGCCGGACGTACTCGGTCGTCAGCTCGACGGCGCGCTCGATCGCCGCCACGGCGGCCACGGCGACGATCGTCCGCTCCCACGGCAGCTGCTGCATCAGCTGGTAGAAGCCGCGCCCCTGCTCGCCGCCGAGCAGGTTCTCCGCCGGGACGCGCACGCCGTCGAAGAACAGCTCCGCCGTGTCCTGGCCGTGCATGCCGACCTTGTCGAGGATGCGGCCACAGCGGTAGCCGGGCAGATTGGCGGTCTCGACCATCAGCAGCGAGACGCCCTTCGCGCCGGCCGCCGGGTCGGTCTTGACCACCAGGCAGACCAGGTCGGCGAGGAAGCCGTTGGAGATGAAGGTCTTCGAGCCGTCGACCACGTACTCGTCGCCTTGCCTGACGGCGCGCGTGCGCACGCCCTGCAGGTCGGAGCCGGCGCCGGGCTCCGACATCGCGATGGCGGCGATCATCTCGCCGCGCGCCATCTTCGGCAGCCAGCGCATCTTCTGTGCCTCGCTGCCGTAGTCCAGCAGGTAGTGGGCGACGATGCTGTGCACGTGCTTGCCGAAGCTGGTCACGTTGGCCCGCTGCAGTTCCTCGAACACCACGCACTCGTGGGCGAAGGTGGCGCCGGCGCCGCCGTAGCGCTCCGGCACGTCCGCCAGCAGCAGCCCCATCCCGCCGACCGCGCGCCACGCATCGCGGTCGACGTGCTGCTGCCTGCCCCAGCGCGCCTCGTGCGGCGCCAGTTCCGCCTCGACGAACCGGCGCACCGCGTCGCGGAACGCCGCCAGTTCTGCCGCCATCGCCCGCTGCCGTTCACCCGCCATCGCCGCCTCCCGCTGCCGTCCGTCGACGCCCTGACATTACACGCTTCGACATGTATTGCACGATGATGTAGCCTAACGGATCGACCCGCCGACCGACCATGGAACCCCGCCCCCGCCAGCTGATCCTGCGGCTGCTGCTCGGTGCCGGCGGCACGCCGCTCGCCGCGCGCGACGCCGTGCGCGCCTGCGCGCTGTTCGGCATCCCCGCCAACGGCGTGCGCGTGGCGCTGGCCCGGCTGGCCGCCGCCGGCCTGGTCGCGCCGGTCGGACGCGGCGCCTACCGCCTCGGCCGCAGTGCCGCGACGCTGGCTGCCGACGTCGGCGCCTGGCGCGACACCGGCGCGCGCACGCGCGAGTGGCGCGGCGACTGGATCGCGGTGCACGTCGGCGCGCTCGGCCGCAGCGACCGTCCGGCGCTGCGCGCCCGCGGGCGGGCGCTCGGCCTGCTCGGCCTGCGCGAGCTCGACCGCGGTCTGCACCTGCGGCCTGACAACCTCGCCGGCGGCGTCGCGGCGGTGCGCGAGCGGCTGATCCGCCTGGGCCTGGAGCGCGACGCCGCCGTGTTCCGCGCCGGCGGCTTCGACGCCGCCCGCGAGCGGCGCGCCCGCTCGCTGTGGGACGGCAAGGCGCTGGGCCGCGGCTACCGCGCCACCCGCGAGCGGCTCGAGCGCTGGCTCGCCGGGTCCGCACGCCTCGACCTGCAGGCGGCAGCGCGCCAGTCGTTCGTGCTCGGCGACGCGGCGATCCGGCAGCTGGTGTTCGACCCCCTGCTGCCGGCGCCGCTTGCCGACGAGCAGGCGCGCGCCGACTTCGTCGACGCGGTGATCCGCTTCGACGCCGCCGGCCAGGCGATCTGGAAAGACTTTCTCGCGGACACCGGCGCGACGCGCCGCGCAGCCGATGCGCGCGCCGTCGTCCGCACTGCCGTGGAGGCACGCCGATGAACGCTCCCGAATCGATGTCGAAATCCGCGCTGTACCTCGCCGAGACGCACGAGGTCGTCAACGTCGCGCGCGAACTGGTCGACTACAACCCGTACCTGGAGGACGCCGCGCTGCAGGAGGCGGTGCGCCGCGAGGGCGCCGCCGGCGCGCACGAGTCGCTGGCCGAGTTCGGCCGGATGACCGGCACCGCCGAGTACATCGAGCTCGGCGCGGCCGCCAACCGCCATCCGCCCGAACTCGACACGCACGACCGCTTCGGCAACCGGGTCGACCTGGTGCGCTTCCACCCCGCCTACCACGCGCTGATGACCACGGCGATCGAGCACGGCCTGCACTCGTCGCCGTGGACCGAACCTGGGCCGGGCGCGCACGTCGCCCGCGCGGCGCGCTGCTACCTGCACACGCAGGTCGAGGCGGGCCACGGCTGCCCGGTGACGATGACCTTCGCCGCTGTGCCTTCGCTGCGCACGACGCCCGAGCTGGCCCGGCTGTGGGAGCCGAGGATCACCGCCCGCGTCTACGACCCGCGCAACGTGCCCGATG
>CP070661.1:2077224-2089429 GCA_020355165.1 Burkholderiales bacterium | reverse complement strand
GTCGTTCGCTGAAGTTGTCGTGAAGGTCCGAATTCAGCGTCAGCGCTCGTACGTAACAGGAAGTACGACTGGCAGGCTAGGTCGGTGCACAAACGTACGCATCCTCCATGCGGGAGTACGTGAGGCGTGGAAGGGCCGATGCAACCTGCATGCGTGCCAAGCCGATCGCCCTGCGTACGGAAGGGGCTACGTTGCATTCGACCCTCGGCCTTACTAAGGTCGGCGTCGTGAGCGCACGTACCCACACAAGTGAATCTTGGTCACTGCAAAAGGAGAACCTCTTGAAGAAGACCGTACTTCTAGCAGCCGCCATCCTTACCCTCGGGATTTCGGGCGCAGGCACTGCCCTGGCTCAGACGCAATCGACCTCCGGTCTCATGACGATCAAGAGCAAGAATTCCGCTGCCGATACGGTCACCAAACTGGACGCAGCCATCAAGGCCAAGGGGATGAAAGTATTCACCCACATAGATCATGCTGCCGCCGCCACGGAGGCGGGACTTTCGATGCCGTTCTCAACGGTCGTCATATTTGGCAACCCCAAAGCCGGCACGCCGAATTTTCTGAAGAAGCCGACACTGGCCATCGACCTTCCGTTGAAAGCGCTCGTCTGGCAGGACTCAGCCGGCCAAGTCTTTGTGACATATAACTCTGGCGGCTATGTCCTTGGCACCATCTTCGGCCGGCACGGACTCAATCCACCGGAGAAGGCAAAGCAGGGGCAGGAAGCCTTGCTTTCGGGTCTTGCGGCTGAGGCGGCGATGTGACCTCCTCCAATGCGCGCGGCGGAGCGCAAGATAGGTTTCTCGCGTGAAGAATCGGATCCAACTGGATAGGTCGTACAGCGCGGGCCGCATTGCATGTAACGCTTGGCCGCAGACGAATAGCTGCTCTGGCCGCACCCCGATTTCCACCGCGAGTCGCGCGAGCGGCAGGATCGGGTCGTGAGTTCCAGTTCGCAGCTTGTGAGAGCGGCCATTGGCCGGTCGTCGAAATAGCCGAGCCCGCTCGTCTTCAACACGACTGCCATTGATCGGCCGGTGCGCAGGTACAGCCGACATCCGACTCATGGGTCGATCAATGACCGGTGTCGGCGGCAGCCGTCATTGCTCTGCTGAGTTGAATGACCGCAGCCTGACTCGAGCAGCCGCTCGAGGTGCACCCGCCAAAGTCTGCAACTGGCCGAACGCGGGTCTATGTTGGTCGCCGCGAAGCGGTCGTCGAAGTCGGCCGTGGGTCTAGCTAGGGCCGAACGCCCGCTCCCAAACGGTCTGAGCGCGAGCAACAGACCCGTAGCTGAATTTGCGACTTGCCGGAAGCTGTCGTTCAGAACGCGGCCAAGCGTAGACGCTCGGCGCCTCGCCGCCTCGGCGCCTCGGCGCAGCGGCGCGCTGGGACCAAGCGCGGCGCAGGGCGGTGTCGCAATTCGGCGCTTCCTCTACAGCCGAAGACCAGGCGTCCACTCACCAGCGGCGGCCGGCATCCCAAGACAGCGACCAAGAGCGACACTCTCGTGATGAGAGCAGGCGCGGCATCCAATGGATGACACAGTGCCGCCGCTCGCTCACGTTACGCGAGTGCGTCAGGCAGTCGTTGCGTTGGCGAGTGCCCGCTGTGAGTCGCGTTACGTCGTCGACATTCATCACCGCACATCGGTGCCTGTTGCCGTCGCAGGCGGCTTCCGTACCTCAGCTTGCAACGTCAGGCGCGGACCTGCGCGATGGCCCGGTCGACGCCGGGCAGCGCGGACCAGATCCCGACTCGCGTGATCTCGGCGCGAATGCCCTGCAGCCGGTCCAGCAGCGCTTCGCTGCGCTCGCCCGAGCCCGCCGTCGCCAAGGCGAGAGCTCGTTCGATCAGCACGGCCGCCCAGGGCAGAGGTTCAGCGCGTACGTACTGCTCGAGCATCGCTGCGTAGCGGGCGGCGTTGCGCCAATCCTGCTGCCGCAAGCTGACATCGATGGCATTGCGGTAGAAGTGCAGATGGCAGTGCGATACGCAGGGACTGAGCAGCTCGGTCTCACCTTGCGCCAGGAGGCGCCTGGCCTGCTCGCCGTTGGGCTCGGCGCAGGCCATCACCGACAGGATCCACGCTCCGGCGAACGCCATCCCCGACTGCCTCGCGATTTCGAGCGCCTCGTCCAGAAGCGCGCCTGCCTCGTCGCGCGCCCCTTCGGCCAACCTCACTTCGGCCAGGGCGCACAGCATCGCTGCGAGATACCGCCGCGCGCCCGCGGCCCGAGCCAGCGGCATGCCGGCCGTCAAAGCCTGCTCCGCAGGCCTGTATTCCCCTTTCCAGGCCAACAGCAGGCCGAGAGAATTCAGAGCGAAGATCTCGGTCTGCGCCTGGCCGATGCGACGCGCCTCCTCGAGCCCCTCGCGAACTGCGGCAATCGACTCGTCCATCCGGTTTGCGTAGTACATGCAGTGACCGACCATGCACCGGTTGGGGATCTGGACCTTGATCAGCCCCGCGCGCTCGCACAACGCAACGCAGCGGGTGAAGTAGTCCAGTCCGCTCAGCATCCGCCCCTGCAGGTACTGCGCGTCACCGAGCCCGCCCAGGGCCTGCGCCTCGCACTCCGCATCCTGGGCCACTCGAGCGTGATGCAGAGCCGATTCGTGCGCCCGCCGGCAGGCCTCGCTATCTCCAGTCGCGAAAAGCAGATTGCCGCGGACGTGGTCGATGCGTGAGCGCTGTGCCGAAACCCCCAGTCGCTCGGCGATGGCCTGCGCCTCGTCGAGCGCAGCCATCGCGGCCGGTACGTCGCTGGTGACGCGATAGCCGGCGACGATCCCCATCCAGGCCTGGCAGCGCTCGGCGTCGCCGGGGGCGAGCCCGAGTGCGGACTTGAAGGCGGCCAGAGATTCATTCGACTTCCCGGCCTCCCGCAGCAGGTCGCCGCGCAGCAGCAGCAGCGAGCAGCGCACGGCGTCGGCAGGGGCGGTCTCCAGGCCGCGATCGGCGAGGCGCAGCGCGGACTCGTGCCGGAACCGCGCTGCCTGGGCGCGGGCTGCCGCGAGGTACGCCTCCCCTGCGGCCGGGTCCGCTGCACGATCCAGGTGTTCCGCGCGCAGGATCGGCTCATCGTCGCCGAACCAGTCGGCGGCGCGCCGGTGCAGTTCGCGCTTTCTGACAGTAAGCAACGACGAGTAGACCCCTTCCTGGATCAGTGCGTGCGCGAAGACGTAGTCGGCACCTTCCGGACGCACCAGGTCGGCGTCGATCAGGGCGTCACACGCGTAGGCGGGGTCGTCCAGCAATGCCTGCAGTGCGCCGATTCCGAATCGCTTGCCGATGACCGAAGCGGTCTGCAGTGCGGCCTTGTCGTGCTGCCTGAGGCGGTCCATGCGTGCGAGGACCAGGCTCTGGATGCTTGCCGGAAGGGTCGCGGCCTCGCTCTCCGCGGCGTTGCGCAGTAGCTGCTCCAAAAACAGGGGGTTGCCGTCCGAGCGCTCGATGCATTCAAGGGCCAGCTGGTTGGAACGCTGCATCAAGCCCGTCGCCAGCAGCCGGCACTCCTCCGGACGCAGCGGCCCGAGATCGACCGTCATCAGCGGGCTTCCGTGGGTCAACGCGCGCCAGGCCTTGTCGAGCGGATAGCCTTCGAAGCGCGAGGTCATCACGAGCACGATGCGCGATTCGCGCGCGACTCGGTTCAGCAGGGCGAGGTAGCGCAGAAGGTCTTGCGATGCCCAGTGGATGTCCTCCACCAGTATCAGGCAAGGGCGCCGCGAGGCACTTCGCCGCAGGAGGCCGGCGAATGTCTCGCAGCGGCGCTGCATGCGGGTGGCGTTGTCCATGGCATCGAACACAGCGCGCTGCTCGTCGGACTGGGCGAGCTCGAGGAGATCGTTGACCAGCACCTGCTGATCGCTGCTGATCAGACCCGCGCTCACGGCCCGCTGCACGCCGGCCTGCAGCGTGGCTTCGTCGCTGTGGATACCGACCTCGAGGACGCCCTTGAGCACGGCGGAGATCGCATCCTGGCCCTTGCCCATGCCGAAATCGAGGACGAAACCGGTGTGGCATGCGAAGCCGCGCTTCTGCGCCTGCTCGCGCAACGCCTCGACGAGCCGCGACTTGCCGATCCCGGCTTCTCCGAGCACGCATACGGCGAGCCCGCGACCCTCGCCCGCGGCATCAAGCGCGCCGAACAGCTGGCGCAGTTCCGTCTGCCGGCCGATGAGCGGACGGAGCTCGGCCGCCGCTTGCCGCAGGCCCTGTAGGTTCCACAACGGCGGTGGCCTGTCGATCCCCTTGATCGGCATCTCGCCCAGCGGTTGGGCGTCGAAGGTCCGCGACACCGGCTGCCATGCGGCGTCGGCGATGAGCGTTTGTCCGGACTGTGCCATCGAGCTCAGCCGGGCCGCGAGGTTTACGGCCTCGCCCGTAATCGCGTACTTCGGCGCTGCCCCGGTGCCAATGGTTGCGGCTACGACCTCGCCGCTGGCGATGCCGGCGTGCAGCTTCAATGCCTGCCCCGTCGGATCGGCTATCGCGGACACCTGGGCTTGCATGTCGAGCGCTGCCCGCACGGCCCGCTCTATGTCGTTGTCGTGAGCGATCGGCGCACCGAATACGGCAAAAGTACCGTCCCCGGCGTGATCGACCACATAGCCGCCGTAATTGGCGACGATTCCGTCCGTGACTGCATAGAAGCGGCTCAGAAGCGCCTGCACCTGCTCTGGGTCGAGTCGACGGCAAAGGGCCGTGTAGCCGGAGATGTCGGCGATCAGCACGGTTGCCTGACGCCGCTCGCCATCGGCTGTCTGGGGCGGGGGCTTGAGTGCCTCGTCCCGGGGCGCACTCTTTGCGGAGGGCCGCGCGGCCGCCGCGAGGATGCGCAGTCGATGTCCGGCGCTTTCTACGCCGATGTCCTTTAGGACCTGGTCGTTGACGCTGGGCAGCAGGTCGACATCGATGTGGTTGGCCTCGAAGGCGTCGGCGTACTGCGGAAGCCCGAGCCCTTTCAGCCACTGGCGTGCACTGGAAGTCACGTTCGAGCTAGGACGATGTCCACGAATTCGCTGGGCTAACGGATGCGGATCTCGTCCCGCCGATGTGCCGAGGGTCTGAGCTGCGCACGCTCATCGGCCGCTTCGCGCACGGGTCTCTCGCTGTCTTGGCTCGAACGCAAATTCAGGTCGTTCACTCTTGCACCGTCCACCCTAGTCCGCCCAAACGTCGCGCGAGACCGCCACGTGTCTTGGCCATTTTCGAGCATTCAGGCACGCATGCAAGCCCCGACTGCCGTTGCTCGAAACTCGCCGTCCGAAAGCGGTCCCTGCGAAGTTTGCCGCGTTTCTCGCTGTCTTTTCCAATACCGGATAGCGGCCGGTCCTTCGCTCTGGCAATCAAGCTCGAGAGCTGACCTTCGCGGTGCGCGCAAGACTCGTTAATAACAGCTTTGAGCGAACGGGAGGTATCTCTGCAACCGGCCGAACCCGGGTCTAGCTGGATCGCCACAAAGCGGTCACCGACCGGGAAGCGGACCGTCTGGTCGACGCAGTACGACCCGCTGCCGACCTTCAAATTCGCTGAAAGCTGACGTAGTGATGTCGGCAGCGGACGCTTGAGGTTGCACATAACGTGCCCGCGGAGGTCGGGGAAGCCCGCGTAGCGGGTTAGGTTGATGGACGGGTTAGGCGTGATGCGTGGTCGCATCGTGCTCCTACGTGGCCGGGGGAACATAGCCCTGCATATAACTTGCGACGCCGGCGGGAATGCTTACCCACGGAAGCTTTGACTGCACCCAGATATGCCTGTCTATCGTGAACCATGATGGGTCGTCGAAGGTCCCAGCGGCAATCGTCATCATGCCCGGTCGTATTTCCGCCGTGTGGGCGACCGTGGTGCCGCACTTTGGGCAAAAGCGCATGCGCAGCCAGCGACCGCTTTCATCCGAGCGGTGCTCGACTTCATGCACCTCGCCCTCGAGGAACTCGATCGCCTCATGCTTGAACGATGCAAGTACGGCAAAGGCGCTTGCGAGTCTCCTTTGGCAAAACTTGCAGTGGCATACGGTTCCTACGACCGGGCTTCCGGTCACCTGATAGCGCACGGCGCCGCAGACGCAGCCACCAAGATGCTTCTCGATCATTGAACCTCCAAGGTTATGCCAGCATGCAACGCATGCTCGTGACGCCGCGGGCGGCCGGCGCCGAATGGCCGAAGGCAGCGCACGCGCATCTCTCGCAGCATCGTCGTGCTGCCGGCAGCGCCGATTGCAATCCGCAGGCGCCTGCGCAGCCGACGGGTGCGCGACGCGGAGGTCATTGCCCTACGGATAGGATTCTTTCAGGGCGTCCCTGACCAGCGCCTCGAGCTGGGCTCGGCCAAAACTGGGCATTGCTCGCCCGTTCACAAAGAACTCCGGAGTCTGCGTGACGTTGAGCGCCTTTGCATCCGCGAGGTCCTGCGCCAGGTGCTGCGCGATTTCTGGCGACTTCATGTCCGTTCGCACACGCTCCAGGTCAAGGCCAAGGCCACCCAGGTAGCTCCAGACGAGGTCCGGTCGCGGCGCATGATTGGGCGACCAGGACGCTTGCGAGGCGAACAGGGCCTCGAGCGCCTGCTGCCACTTGCCCTGCATTCGCGCAGCCTCGATCACCTTTACAACGTAATCGGAATTCGGGTGGAACGGCGCGTAGCGGACCGTTACCCGGATCCTGCCCGGGTTGTCTTCGACCATTTGCCGGACTATGGGATGGAAGTCGCGGCACGTTCCGCATGCAGGATCGAGGAACTCGACTATGTTGACCTTTGCCGACCGCGAGCCTTTGCCAGGGGCATGGGGGCGCTCCAGCAGCGCGCGGCGAGACTGCGCCTGCTTGGCGTCTTCGCCCGCACCTCTGTACATCACGGCAGCGACCGCAAAGACCGCCACGAACGCGACCGACGTTGAAATGAGGAGGCGCTTCCGGTTCATGTGTTGATCCTTCGACGTGCAGTGAACAGCAGCGCGACGATGAGGGAGAACGCCGCCAGGGATAGCATCGGAATGCTGAGCAAACCGAACCACTCGATCTGGTTCTGTGCACAAGGGACGCCCTGCACGCACGGCTTGATGTCCTCGGGAATGATGCCAAGGGTAAGCAGAACGTGAAACGCCGCGATCGACCAGCCAATGACCGACAGGGGCAGCGAGTAGCGGACGATCCTGGGGTCAAACGGGGACAGCCCCAACAAGAGCAGAAGGACGAGCGGGAACATGCAGATACGCTGATACCAACAAAGAACACACGGCGGCAAGTTCATCACTTCGCTGAAGAACAGCGCGCTGAGTGTCGAAGTGGTCGCGACGATCCAGGCTGCGAACACTGGGGTCCATGCCCTATCCGCGTCCGCGCTAGGGGCCCTGGACGCTCCCTCGACCGAAGCTGATGGTTTCATGCCGCCGAATGCTAATGCGATGCGCTGGCACCGGAGTATCAACGTCGCCGGATCGGCTTGTACTTATGCGCTCCAGCCCAGCCTGAGCGGGACGCGATCTGATCGAGAGGCCAGACGGGCAGCCGCGGCGTCTTGCTCAGGCGCCGCGGCGAAACGCTTCCATGACGCTTAGAGAGCCGCCTTTCACGGCTGCAGCAGAGAATTTCCGGTGACAGAAGCAGAGCAGTCCGGCAATCAGAAAACCGCGTACGGCTGAAACCGGCCGCCGGCAACTTCCGGTTGCGAGAGGGCAAGCGAGTGACCGCTCATAGCCGGTTGCGGGTCCAGGTAGGTCGCCACGAAGCGGGCGTGGAAATCGACAGTGGGTCCAGCTAGGGCCGAACGCCCGCTCCCAGACGGTCTGAGCGCGAGCAGCCGACCCCTTGCAGCCGGTGACGAATTTCCGACCTAGTGACCGGTACAGCCCAGTCACCAGTCGTTCGCGAGTCTCGGCAGCGAATCGAGACTCGTCAACAGCAGTCATTCTTGTGGAAGCCGGGCGAGGCTGCGCTCGATTGGGGCTTTCGAAGGATTCGACGCGAGCGCGCGACCCACGGACGACGTTTTCTCCTGCTTCGATGCAGATCGTCGCGCTCGCGGGCTGACACATCCCGTTCCGCCGCAAAGGGGCGCGTCGAGCCGACAGATACGGCAGCCACTCAGCGCCGAACGTAGGCCCTAGTAATCCGCCGCGATCGGGTCAGCGATCGGAAATCGGCTCTCGAGCCTGCGAGGCAGTGAGCCACCGGAGACACGCCAGAGCTTCTAGGCCGGTTCTCCAAGGGCCATCGCTTACGGACACGCGAGTTTCGAGTTCGAGAACCCGCTATGTCGACGAGCGGCCGCCCGATCCAATGCCGCGCGATCGGCTCGAGAAAGCGTGTTCGCGGGCCGTGCCGGTCGCGGCGCACAGCCGGGGCAAGGAAGATCACTCCACAAGGATGCCTTCTCGGCCGAATCGTGGCATGAAACCGCCAATCTGCCTTTGCATCGTTGCGAGGTCGCTCCTCAAACGTGCGATGGGTCCGGTCGCTGCGTAGCCGGTGTATGAACCTCTATGTAACTTGCACGACTCGTACGCGGGTTCCGCTGCCTGCCACAGATCAACAACGCCGCGGACGTTTTGTAGGAAGGTGGCGGGCGTGAGCCTGCGACGACGTCACGCGCAGTCGCAATTCCGGGTCTCGGTTGAGCGCCTCAAGTTCCAGGACAGCCGCGGTTCACCCGGTCAACTGCACCGGCGGCCCTGGCGCTGGCGTTCACGCTCCTATTGCGCGACAAGACACGAAGGCTTGGCATGGAGCTTCGCAACGATCAGCCGGGCATCATCTCGCCTGCAGGGGTGCGGATCATCGCCTGGCTGCTGGCCCTACCAGTAGCAGCGCTCACATCGATCGGCGCCGCTGCGCCGCCGGCACCGGCGGCCGAGCAGCCGCGCCAGCTGAAGTTCGATAACAGGCCCTGGACGGGCGATTTCGATGGCATGGTGCAGCGGCGCACGATTCGCGTGATGGTGCCCTACAGCCGCACCCTCTATTACAACGACAGGGGTCAAGAGCGCGGCATCACCGCCGAGCTGGTGCGCGAGTTCGAGCGATACATCAACAAGAAGCACGCCAAGCAACTGGGCAAACGGCCGATCACCGTTTACACGGTCCCGGTCACGCGCGACGTTCTGGTTGCGGACGTGGCGAACGGCCTGGGCGACATCGCCGCCGGCAATCTGACCGAGACGCCCGCGCGCCTGAAGCTCGTCGACTTTGTCGCGCCGAGGGACCGCAAGGCGGTCAGCGAACTGGTGGTGACTGGCCCCAAGTCTCCGGCGGTTGCCGGCATCGACGACCTCGCGGGAAAGCAGGTGCACGTACGCAGGTCCTCGAGCTATTACGGCAGCTTGGAGGCTCTCAACGAGCGCTTCAGGAAGGCGCGCAAGGCGCAAATGAGGCTCGTGGTGGTCCCCGACGCGCTCGAGGACGAGGACCTGATGGAGATGCTGAACGCCGGCCTCATCGAGTTGATCGTGGTGGACGACTCGAAGGCGCTCGCGTGGGCACAGGTGTTGCCACGGATCAAGGTCACCAAGATTGCCGTGGCCGAGGGTGGCTATACCGGCTGGGCGATCCGCAAGGGCAGTCCGAAGCTCGCCGCGGAGATCAACGACTTCTACGTCAACTGGTTGAAGAAGCAGGGCGTCATCCAGCACCTAGTGGCGCAGCACGACAAGCGCATCAAGCAGATTTCCGACAACACCGCGCAGGAGCCCTGGCAACGGTTCGAGAAGATGCTGGCGTTGTTCGAGAAGTACGGCGCCGAGTACAACTTCGATCCGTTAATGCTCGCTGCGCAGGGCTATCAGGAGTCGCGGCTCGATCAGGCCGCACGCGGTCCCCGAGGCGCGATCGGCGTCATGCAGGTCATGCCAGCGACCGGTGCGGCGCTGAAAGTGGGTGACATCAGGCTGCTGGAGCCCAACATCCACGCCGGCGCCAAGTACATGGACCAGCTGATGGCCCGGCACTTCCCGAAAGCCAGCTTCAATGCGCAGAATCGGGCGCTGTTCGCGCTCGCCAGCTACAACGCGGGGCCGGGTCGCATCGCGCAACTGCGCGAGGAAGCACGAAAGCGCGGTCTGAATGCCGATGAATGGTTCGACAGCGTCGAGGTCGTCGTGGCGGAGAGAGTGGGCATCGTGACTACCACCTATGTGCGCAACATCTTCAAGTACTACACAGCGTACAAGTTGCAGCTGGAGACTTTCGAGCAGCAGCACAAGGCGCGTGAGAAAGCAATGCCAGCGGGGAAGTAGGGAATCGACCGCAGGAGCCTCCAGCGTCAGCTTGCTCGCGCCTGGAACTGGCGCAACCGACCCCAAGCCGCCATTGATGATTTCTTTGTCGATCGGCCGCTCGGCCTACGGACCAGTCGTGGCCAACGTCGACTCGTAGGTGGGCCGATGACAAGACAGACCATGCATAAATTCCGAGGCGAGCCTGCAAGGTGTCGTTCCCGGACAGCACCGTGGCGGTCGGTCGCTCGTGTGGTCGACGAGTATTCAGCGACGGCGGACTAGCCTGCGGCCGATCGTGCCGTGCTTCGTCTGGGCAGGCATCTCAACGCTTGAGCCATCGGGCCCGAAACAGAACGATGCAGGGGCAAATCTCAAAAAGGAACGCGCCTATTGGTCATCTAAGCACGAGAAGATTGGAGCGCCTGCACTGCTTGGCTTTACCCAGGGTCGCGTTTTCGATAGCGCGGGTTCTACCTTTCCTCTGTCAACCGCCAAGGCCCCTATCTTGCGGGAGCCCTTCTTCTAACCGACATCGCGACTAGCGAATGGCAGGCCAGGCACTTGCGAACGCCTCTGTGCGCTACGGGCGAGCGCGATGGATACGTCGATGCCATCGAGGTGGTCGATTGCGTCTCATGAGCCACCGTTTGACATCGAACAGCACGCGCTTCGTCGATTCTGGTAACAACCTCACTTTGGCGCCTGCGTCCAGCCGGCTCCAGTAGGTTGGTGTCTTGCCATTTAGGGCGGTGGCGCTCTTGCGCTGCAGGTGCTGCGGCGTCCGAGTAACTGATCGCTCGATCGCAAGTCGAGATGGAGGACTCCATGGAGACACCAAGTCCCAACCCGATGCCGATGTGCCCGATGGCGGAAACGTGCAAGGGGATGATGAGCAAGCCTTTCTCGGGTTTTGCGCTGGCAGTGCCCGGCGTGACCTTCGTGCTGCTCGGCATCCTGATCGTGTTCGAACCGCGGATCGTCGCCTGGGTCATGGCTGCTGCATTTGTCTTCATCGGCGCGATGATGCTGATGATGCGCAGCTTCATTCGCAGGATTGGCCGCAAGTTCCAGGAGCCGACCGCACGCGGCTCGCAGACGTCCTAGCTAAGCGACTCCAGGGGAGGCGCCATGCTTTCGCGCGTTGCGGGTGCCCTGCTGCTATTGCTTTTCACGTTCGCCGTCGAGAGCGCCGCGCCGGCGAAAGAGGCGATCGTCACGGGCGACTTGGGCCAGGACCACTTCGCGGTTGGCTGTCCAGTGCGCATCGACAAGCCCGTTGGCGGCGACGCCTTCCTCGCTGGCTGCAGCGTGAACGTGGACGCCGCGGTAGGCGGCGATGCCGTCGTCGCGGGCGGCCACGTGCGGATCGGTGCGCCGGTGAGACAGTCGCTCTATGCGGCGGGCGGGCAGCTCACGGTGGATGCCGCCGTCGCCCGCAACGTGCGGATCGCCGGGGGACTGGTCGAGATCGCGCCGAGGGCAGAGATCGGCGGCAGCATCAGCGCGGCCGGAGGGGACGTCCGCGTCGCCGGCGCGGTGAAGGGTTACGTGCGCGCCGCGGGCGGCAAGGTTCTGATCGACGGTGCGGTCGAAGGCGATGTGGTGGCCACCGCGGACACGGTCGAGCTTGGGCCCAATGCCCGGATCGGAGGGAAGCTGCGCTATGCGAGCCGCGAGGAACTCGTCCGCGATCCCGCGGCCGAGACTCGAGGCGGCGTTGAGCGCATGGAATCCTCGCTATCCGGCGTAACGCACCGCGAGACTGAGGAACACAGCCTCGTTCATCGAGGGGACTGGATCTGGACCCTGGGCCTCTTGGTCGTCGCAGGCGTGCTGGTCGCGGCACTGCCGGGCTTCACCTCCCGGGTCTCGGCGACCGGTCGGGCTAAGTTCGGGATGAGCCTGCTCGTCGGCTTCATCGCTCTAGTTTGCGTACCGGCCGCGGCGCTGGTCTTCCTGCTCACGATCGTCGGGCTGCCACT
>CP070661.1:2005737-2077124 GCA_020355165.1 Burkholderiales bacterium | reverse complement strand
CGGTTGAAGCCGTGCATGTCCCAGCAGGCGGCCTCGCCGGCGGCGAACAGCCCCTTCAGCGTCGGGCTCTCGCCGGTGGGCAGCGTGCGCACGCCGCCCATCGTGTAGTGCTGTGCCGGCCGCACCGGGATCATGTCCCTGATCGGGTCGACGCCGAGGAAGTAGTGGCAGATGTCGTAGACCTCGCGCAGGTTGTGCTTGATGTGGTGCTCGCCGAGCAGCGTGATGTCGAGCCACACGTGCTCGCCGAAGCGCGACTTCACGCCCTTGCCCTTGGCGATGTGCTCCTCCATCCGCCGGCTGACCACGTCGCGGCTGGCCAGCTCCTTCTTCTCCGGCTCGTAGTCCGGCATGAAGCGGTGGCCGTCGACGTCCTTCAGCAGGCCGCCGTCGCCGCGGCAGCCCTCGGTGACCAGGATGCCGGCCGGGAAGATGCCGGTCGGGTGGAACTGCACCGCTTCCATGTTGCCGAGCGCCGCCACGCCGGTCTCCAGGGCGATCGCGTGGCCCATGCCCTCGCAGATCACCGCGTTGGTGGTGACCCGGTACAGCCGGCCGGCGCCGCCGGTGGCGATCGCGGTCGCCTTGGCGACGTAGGCGGCCAGCTCGCCGGTGACGAGGTTGCGCACCACCGCGCCGTAGCAGCGCTTGCCGTCGTGGATCAGGGCCAGCGCCTCGACGCGCTCGTGCACGGTGATGCCGTCGCCGATCGCCCGGTCGCCGACCGCCTGCAGCATCGCGTGGCCGGTGCCGTCCGACACGTAGCAGGTGCGCCATTTCTTGGTGCCGCCGAAGTCGCGCTGGGCGACCAGCCCGTGCGCCTCGTCGCGCTCGGTGATGACGACCTTCTGGCCGTTGATGATCACCGTGCGGTCGCCGCGCCGCACGCGGCTCCACGGCACCCCCCAGGCGGCCAGCTCGCGCACCGCCTTCGGCGCCGTGTTGACGAACATCCGCACCACTTCCTGGTCGGCACCCCAGTCGGAGCCGCGCACGGTGTCCTCGAAGTGGACGTCCTCGCTGTCGCCCTGGCCCTTGATCACGTTGCCCAGCGATGCCTGCATGCCGCCCTGTGCCGCCTTGCTGTGCGAGCGCTTCGGCGGCACCAGCGACAGCACCAGCGCATCGTGGCCGCGGCGCCTGGCGGCGATCGCCAGCCGCAGCCCGGCCAGCCCGCCGCCGATCACCAGCGCATCGGTGTAGATGACTTTCATTTGGGCGTCTCCTTCAGCCACGACGGCCACCAGGACGGCGGCGCGGCCTGCGGCGGGTTGGCGAGCCAGGCCGGCGTATAGACCTGGCCGGGCGCGTACCTGCGCTCGTAGCCGATCTTCATGTAGGCGGCCAGCGTCGCCAGGCCGAGAACGAGGAAGAACGCCGTCAGGCCCCACTTCAGCCGCTGCAGGTTGACCCGGGTTGCGTTCGGGTTGGCCCCCTCGAACCAGCCCCACTTGACCGCCAGCCGGTACAGGCCGATGCCGCCGTGGATCTCGACGGCGAACAGCAGGATCAGGTAAAGCGGCCACCAGCGGCCGCTCCAGACACGGTCGCTCGACTCGAACGGCCCGATCAGCCCGGGATGCGTCAGCATCTGGAACAGGTGGATCGAGGCGAGGAAGAACAGCGCGAAGCCGGTCAGCACCTGCCACCACCACAGGCTGGTGTCGGCGTGGTGCAGCAGCGCGCGGTGGCCGGCGAAGGTGCGCCACTGGCGGAAGTTGGCCGGGAACTTGCGCATCGCCAGGAAGGCGTGCAGCACGATCAGCGAGAAGATGACGAACACCAGCACCGAGACGATGCCGGGGAACGAGCGGCCGAAGACGAAGTAGCCCTCGAACATCTTCGTGATCGTCCACATGAAGTCCTTGCCCAGCAGGATCGACGAGACGAAGAACATGTGGCCCCACATGAACAGCGCCAGGACCAGGCCGCTCGCGCTCTGCGCGACGTCCATCCTTGCCGGCCAGCGGCTCCGGCGCGGCTTGTCGCCGAGGTCCATGCCGGCGATCACTTCGCTACGGGTATTCATCCGACAAACCTCCTCGCGCGACAGGGGCATTGCGGTGCAACGAACGACGTTGCGGAATCTCCACCAAGTGCGTCCGGGCGACATGACCTAAGTCAACGACCCGGCCATCGTTGCAGCGCATCGTTTACGGCTAAATTCCGGGGTCGGCCTTGTTGATCTGAAGCAAACGCCCTTTTGGCCGGGGCGAAGAACATCGGTCCGGAAAATGCAGCAGGCTCGATCAGCGGCACCCGGGGCGCTCGCCGCGGCCCGCCACGGCAAGGGCGGCGCGGCCGCGCGCGTGCCGCCCGATCGCGTCTGAATCCCGGCCAACCTATTTCCCGATCCGTCCACCGACCGGAAGGCTTTCCATGTACGAAATCATCCGCCGCGAAGCGTTCTCGGACACGACCTTCCTGTGGGAGGTGCTGGCGCCCGACGTGGCCAAGGCGGCCGAGCCCGGCCACTTCGTGATGCTGCGCCTGCACGAGGGCAGCGAGCGCATCCCGCTGACGGTGGCCGACTACGACCGCGACAAGGGCACGATCACGCTGGTGATCCAGGCGCTCGGCAAGACGACGCTGGAGATGCGCGACCATTACAAGGCCGGCGACCGCTTCGCCGACTTCGTCGGCCCGCTCGGCCTGCCGCAGCACATCGTCGAGGCCGGACACGTGGTGCTGGTCGGCGGCGGCCTCGGCGTGGCCCCGGTGTACCCGCAGCTGCGCGCCTTCAAGGAGGCCGGCAACCGCACCACCGGCATCATCGGCTTCCGCAACAAGGACCTGGTGTTCTGGGAGGAGCAGTTCGGCCGCTACTGCGACAACCTGATCGTCTGCACCGACGACGGCAGCTACGGCAAGCCCGGCTTCGTCACCGCGGCGCTGCAGGAGGTGCTGGCGGACGACCGGCCGGACCTGGTGGTCGCCATCGGCCCGCTGCCGATGATGAACGCCTGCGTCGAGACGACGCGGCCGTCCGGCGTCAAGACCATGGTGTCGCTGAACGCGATCATGGTCGACGGCACCGGCATGTGCGGCTCGTGCCGCGTCACCGTCGGCAAGGAGGTGAAGTTCGCCTGCGTCGACGGGCCCGACTTCGACGGCCACCAGGTCGACTTCAAGGAGCTGATGCTGCGGCAGCAGCGCTTCCGCGGCGCGGAGTCGACGGCCAACACCGACTATGCGCACGTCTGCCAGGTCGAGAAGACGCTGTTCGAGCAGAACAAGCGCAACTACAAGAAGTACAAGGACCTGGCGCCGCATGCGACCAAGATGCCCGAGCGCGACGCGCTCGAGCGCTCGCGCAACTTCAAGGAGGTCAACCTCGGCTACTCGATGGCCGAGGCGATGGCCGAGGCCGAGCGCTGCATCATGTGCAGCAAGCCGACCTGCATCCAGGGCTGCCCGGTGTCGATCGACATCCCGCGCTTCATCCGCCACCTGCTGGTGCGCGACGTCGACGGCGCGCTGGCGGTGATCAACGAGTCGAACCTGCTGCCGTCGATCTGCGGCCGGGTGTGCCCGCAGGAGTCGCAGTGCGAGGCGCAGTGCATCGTCGGCCGCAAGCTGGAGTCGGTGGCGATCGGCCGCCTCGAGCGCTTCGTCGGCGACAACGCGCGGCCGCGCAAGCCGGAGCCTCTGTCCTTCGACACGAGGCTGGGCAAGGTCGCCGTGGTCGGCTCCGGGCCGTCGGGGCTGGCGGTGGCGGCCGATCTCGTCAAGTACGGCTGCGACGTCACCGTCTACGAGGCGCTGCACGTGGTCGGCGGGGTCCTGCAGTACGGCATCCCGTCGTTCCGCCTGCCGCGCGAGACCATCAGCCGCGAGGTGGACACGCTGCGCGCGATGGGGGTGAAGTTCGAGACCAACAAGGTGGTCGGCAAGACCTTCTCGGTGCCGCAGCTGCTCGGCGAGCGCGGCTTCGACGCGGTGTTCGTCGGCGCCGGCGCCGGCGCGCCGTCGTTCCTCGGCATCCCGGGCGAGTTCGCCGGCCAGGTCTACTCGGCCAACGAGTTCCTCACCCGCGTCAACCTGATGGGCGGCGACAAGTTTCCCTACCTCGACACGCCGATCGCCATCGGCAAGAGCGTGGTGGTGATCGGCGCCGGCAACACGGCGATGGACTGCCTGCGCGTGTCGAAGCGGCTCGGCGCGCCGACGGTGCGCTGCGTGTACCGCCGCTCGGAGGCCGAGGCGCCGGCGCGCATCGAGGAGCTGCGCCACGCCAAGGAGGAGGGCATCGAGTTCTTCTTCCTGCACGCGCCGGTGGAGATTCTGGTCGACGGCGACGGCAACGTGCGCGGCATGAAGGTGCAGAAGATGATGCTCGGCGAGCCCGACGACAAGGGCCGCCGCAAGCCGGTCCCGCTGCCCGAGTTCCTCGAGCTCGAGTGCGACACGGTGATCTACGCGCTCGGCACCAACGCCAACCCGATCATCACCAAGTCGACGCCGGGCCTGTCGCTGAACAAGTGGGGCTACATCGTCGCCGACGACGACACCCAGGCCACCAGCGTGCCGGGGGTGTTCGCCGGCGGCGACATCGTCACCGGCGGCGCCACCGTGATCCTGGCGATGGGCGCCGGCCGCCGCGCCGCGCGGGCGATCGGCGCCTACCTGGCCAGCGGCAAGACCAAGTGGCCGATCACGCGCGAGGACGCGGAGGCCTTCGTGCCGCCGGCGCCGCTCGGCGCCGCGCCGCCGCCGACGGTGGCCGCCGAGACGGCGGCCAGCGAGGTGAAGCATTGAGCCAGCCAACTGGATCGAGGAGCCCGAGATGAACGTCTGTCCACGCTGCCGCCGTCCGCTCGAGGACGACGAGCCGTACATCTGCTGCGCCGGAGTGCAGTTGCGCTGGCGCTGCGCCGACTGCCACAAGGTCAGCGAAGGCTTTGCCTTCCCCTACGGCATGTGTCCGCACTGCAAGGGCAAGCTCGAGCTGCTCGACCGCGGCGCGATCCAGGGCGACGAGGCGATGGAGGCGGTGCGCAAGGCCTTCGAGATCGAGCTCGGCGGCCACGCCTTCTACGCGCGCGCCGCGCGCGAGGCCAAGGACGAGGAGCTGCGCGAGCTGTTCGGCCGCTTCGCGGCGATGGAAAAGGAGCACATGGAGACGCTGTCGAAGCGTTACCACGCCGAGCTGCCCGAGCCGTCGGCGGACTTCCAGCTCGACCGCGCGGCGATCTTCGCCGGCGTCGACCGCAAGCCCGAGGATCCGGCCAACCTGTTCCGCATCGCCATCGCCTTCGAGCAGCGGGCGGTGGACTTCTTCGCCAGGGAGGGCGAGCGCGCGCCGGAAGGCTCGGTCGAGCGCGAGCTGTACAAGGAACTCGCTGCCGAGGAGCGCGAGCACGTCGCGCTGCTGACCACCGAGTACCGGCGCTGGCAGACGGGCAAGGCGGGCATCCTCTAACCGTGCGCCAGCGGCCGTGCTGCGTGATCCGCGGGCCGAGCGGATCGCGGCGGCGGTCGACGGGGCACCGACCACGGATCACGGACAATGACTGAACGCTCCCACGTCCTCGACGGCAACGAGGCCGCCGCACGGATCGCCCACCTGACCAGCGAGGTGATCGCGATCTACCCGATCACGCCATCGTCGACGATGGGCGAGCTGGCCGACGCCTGGTCGGCCTCGGGGCAGAAGAACATCTGGGGCATGGTGCCGCAGGTGATCGAGATGCAGAGCGAGGCGGGAGCCGCCGGCGCGGTGCACGGCTCGCTGCAGGCGGGCGCGCTGACCTGCACCTTCACCGCCTCGCAGGGGCTGCTGCTGAAGCTGCCGAACATGTTCAAGATCGCCGGCGAGCTGACGCCGGCGGTGTTCCACATCGCCGCCCGCACGCTGGCCACGCACGCGCTGTCGATCTTCGGCGATCACTCCGACGTGATGGCGGCGCGCACGACCGGCTTCGCCCTGCTCGCCTCCGCCAGCGTGCAGGAGGCGCAGGACATGGCGATGATCGCCTTCATGTCGACGCTGAAGTCGCGGGTGCCGTTCCTGCACTTCTTCGACGGCTTCCGCACCAGCCACGAGGTCAACAAGATCGACCTGCTGTTCGACGACGAGGTGCGCCAGCTGGTCGACGAGGAGCTGATCGAGGCGCACCGCGCCCGCGCGCTGAACCCGGATGCGCCGGTGCTGCGCGGCTCGGCGCAGAACCCGGACGTCTTCTTCCAGGCGCGCGAGGCCTGCAACCCGTTCTACCTGGCGCTGCCGGGCGTCGTGCGCGAGTCGATGGACCGCTTCGAGAAGCTGACCGGGCGCGGCTACGGCCTGTTCGACTACACCGGTGCCGCCGACGCCGAGCGGGTGCTGGTGCAGATGGGCTCGGGTGTGGGCGCCTCGCGCGAGGCGGTGGCCAGGCTGGTCGCCGCCGGCGAGAAGGTGGGCCTGGTCACCGTGCGGCTGTACCGGCCGTTCGACGCGCAGGCCTTCGCCGCGGTGCTGCCGAAGACGGTGCGGGCGATCGCCGCGATGGACCGCACCAAGGAGCCGGGCGCGATCGGCGAGCCGCTGTACCAGGACGTGGTCACCGCGCTGGCCGAGGCGTGGCCGGAGGGGGCCGCGCTGCCGCGGGTGATCGGCGGCCGCTACGGCCTGTCGTCGAAGGAGTACACGCCGGCGATGGCCAGGGCGGCGCTCGACGAGCTCAGTGCGGCCAAGCCGAAGCGGCACTTCACGGTCGGCATCAACGACGACGTGACCCGGCTGTCGCTCAGGCACGACGACTCCTTCGACACCGAGGAGCAGGGCGTCACGCGCGCGGTGTTCTACGGGCTGGGCGCCGACGGCACGGTGGGGGCGACCAAGAACACGGTCAAGATCATCGGCGAGAACACGCCGCTGCACGCCCAGGGCTACTTCGTCTACGACAGCAAGAAGTCGGGCGCGATCACGGTGTCGCACCTGCGCTTCGGGCCGAAGCCGATCGAGTCGACCTACCTGATCCGGCGGGCCGACTTCGTCGCCTGCCACCAGTTCGAGTTCATGGAGAAGCTCGACGTGCTGGAACTGGCCCGTCCGGGCGCGACCTTCCTGCTGAACAGCCCCTACGGGCCGGACGACGTGTGGAACAGGCTGCCGCGCGAGGCGCAGCAGAGCATCGTCGACAAGAAGCTGAAGTTCTACGTCGTCGACGCGCTGGCGGTAGCCAAGCAGGCCGGGCTGGCCGGCCGCATCAACACGGTGACGCAGGCCTGTTTCTTCGCCATCTCCGGCATCCTGCCGCGCGAGGAGGCGATCGCCAAGATCAAGGAGGCGATCCGCAAGACCTACGGCAGGCGCGGCGAGACCGTGCTGAGCCGCAACTTCGCCGCCGTCGACGCCTCGCTGGCGGCGATGCACGAGGTGAAGGTGCCGGGCCACGCCGACTCGGTCCTGTCGCGCCGGCCGATCGTCCCGCGCGCGGCGCCGGAGTTCGTCCAGCGCGTCACCGCGATGATGATGGACGGCAAGGGCGACCTGCTGCCGGTCTCGGCGATGCCGGTCGACGGCACCTTCCCGACCGGCACCACGCAGTGGGAGAAGCGCAGCATCGCCCACGAGATCCCGATCTGGGACGAAGCGATCTGCACGCAGTGCGCGATCTGCCCGCTGGTGTGCCCGCACGCGGCGATCCGCATGAACGTGTTCTCGCCGGAGCAGATGAAGCGCGCGCCGTCGAGCTTCAAGGCGGTGCCGTGGTCGCGCAAGGACGGCGGCCCGCTCGACGGCATGCTGTTCAGCCTGCAGGTGGCGCCGGACGACTGCACCGGCTGCGGCGCCTGCGTCGACGTGTGCCCGTCGCGCAGCAAGCAGGTGGTCAAGCACAAGGCGATCAACATGGCGCCGAAGCTCGAGCACCTGGAGGCGGAGCGCGCCAACTACGAGTTCTTCCTCGGCCTGCCCGAGGTGCGGCCGTCGTTCGACACCATCGACGGGCTGCGCGGCTCGCAGCTGCGCCAGCCGCTGTTCGAGTACTCGGGCGCCTGCTCCGGCTGCGGCGAGACGCCGTACATCAAGCTGTTGTCGCAGTTGTACGGCGACCGGCTGATGATCGCCAATGCGACCGGCTGCTCGTCGATCTACGGCGGCAACCTGCCGACCACGCCGTACTCGAAGAACGCCGACGGCCAGGGACCGGCCTGGGCCAACAGCCTGTTCGAGGACAACGCCGAGTTCGGGCTCGGCATGCGGCTGGCGATCGACGCCCAGCGCGAGCTGGCGCAGAACCTGGTGCGCGAGCTGCGCGGCGAGATCGGCGACGAACTGGCCGACGGCCTGCTCGACGCGCCGCAGGACAGCGATGCCGACATCAAGGCGCAGCGGCAGCGGGTGAAGCAGCTGAAGGGCATCTTGTCGACGCTGCGCTTCCCCGAGGCCGGCCGCCTGCTGGCGGTGGCCGACAGCCTGGTGGCGCGCAGCGTGTGGATCGTCGGCGGCGACGGCTGGGCCTACGACATCGGCTACGGCGGGCTGGACCACGTGCTCGCCTCCGGCCGCGACGTCAACATCCTCGTGCTCGACACCGAGGTGTACTCGAACACCGGCGGGCAGGCCTCGAAGTCGACGCCGCGCGGGGCGGTGGCCAAGTTCGCCGCCGCCGGCAAGCCGATCGGCAAGAAGGACCTCGGCATGATCGCCATGGCCTACGGCAACGTCTACGTGGCGCAGGTGGCGATGGGTGCGAACCCGGTGCAGACCGTGCGCACCTTCCAGGAGGCCGCCTCGTGGCCCGGGCCGTCGCTGATCATCGCCTACAGCCACTGCATCGCGCACGGCATCGACATGACGACCGGATTCAGCCACCAGCGCGACGCGGTCAAGAGCGGCTACCTGACGCTCTACCACTACGACCCGCGGCTCGGCATGGGCGGCTCGGACCAGCCGCTGAAGCTCGACTCGCGCAAGCCGACGCAGCCGCTCGAGCAGTTCGTGATGAAGGAGGGCCGCTACGCGATGCTGGCGCAGGCCGACCCGGCGCGCGCCAGGCAGCTGCTGAAGGCCGCCCAGCACGACGCCGACGCCCGCTGGCAGCTGTACGAGCAGGTCGCCGGCGTGCACCGCGTGGTGACCGAGGAGGGCCACGCGCGGGCCGGCGCGCCGGAAGGCAAAGACAAACTGACGGCGGAGAATTCCGGGGAGGCTGCAGAATGAGGAACAACCCATCCCCACCCCTTGCCCTTGAACGGGAGGGGAAGGGGTCAGCGCTGCGCGGAGGCATGCAATGAGCGTCGATCTTCGGACCCGTTACCTCGGCCTCGAGCTGGCCCATCCGATCGTTGCCTCGGCCTCGCCGCTGACCGGCTCGATCGACAGCCTGAAGCGGCTGCAGGACGCCGGCATCGCCGCGGTGGTGCTCAAGTCGCTGTTCGAGGAGCAGATCGAACACGAGGAGATGTCGGCGCACAACCTGATGGAGTACGGCACCGAGCTGTCGCCGGAAGCGCAGGGCTTCTTCCCCGAGATGAAGTACTCGACCGGCCCCGACTCGTACCTGCAGCTGATCGCCGAGGCCAAGCGCGCGCTGCGGGTGCCGGTGATCGCCAGCCTGAACGGCTACACGCCGGGCGGCTGGACCAGCATGGCGCGCAAGTTCCAGGAGGCCGGTGCCGACGCGATCGAGCTGAACGTCTACTTCCTCGCCGCCAGCGTCGAGGACACCAGCGCCGAGGTCGAACAGCGGTATGTCAAGCTGGTCGAGTCGGTGACCAAGCAGGTCAGCATTCCGGTCGCGGTCAAGGTGGCCCCCTACTTCAGCGCGATGGCCAACATGGCGGCGCGGCTGGCCGGCGCCGGCGCCCGCGGCCTGGTGCTGTTCAACCGTTTCCTGCAGCCGGACATCCTGCTCGACGAGCTGGAGGTGGCGCCGCACCTGGTGCTGTCGACCTCGGACGAGCTGCGACTGGCGCTGCGCTGGATCGCCATCCTGCGCGGCCGCGTCGATGCCAGCCTGGCGGCCACCGGCGGCGCGCACACGCCCGAGGACGTGCTGAAGCTGCTGCTGGCGGGCGCCGACTGCGTCATGCTGGCCAGCAGCCTGCTGATGCGCGGACCGAACCACATCGGCGCTCTGGTCAAGGGCATCGAGGCCTGGATGAGCGAACGCGAGTACACCTCGGTGGCGCAGATGAAGGGCTCCCTGTCGCAGCAGTCCTGCCCCGACCCGGACGCGTTCGAGCGCGCCAACTACATGAAGGCGCTGAGGTCTTACACCAGCGAGTTCGCCTGACGTCGGCTAGGCTTGCGCCTGCGGCGAGACGCGCGCGACCGATCACTTTGCAGAGGAGACCACGATGGCACTTCTGATCAACGACGACTGCACGGCCTGCGACGCCTGCAAGCCGGTCTGCCCCAACGAGGCGATCAGCGAAGGCAGCCCCATCTACACCATCGACGCCGACAAGTGCACCGAGTGCGTCGGCGCGCACGACGATCCGCAGTGCATCGACGTCTGTCCGGCGGACTGCATCGTGCCCGACCCGAACCACGCGGAGTCGAAGGACGATCTGCTGGCCAAGTACCAGCGCCTGCACGGCTGACCGCGCCAGCGGCCGGTCGATGCGCGATCCTTGACGCGCGTCGAGTCGCCGTCCGCGCGCGGTTGAGGGCGATCAACAACCAGCGGCGCCGCCGTCGCTACTTTGTTGCTTGAAGAGTCGCGAGCGCAGGACCGGCCGGCCGGGCGCGGCTGCCGCCGGGGCGCTCGCGCAGAGACGGTCGTGCTGAGCCAGACGGTCAGAAGCGTCATCGGGCAGCAGAGCCTCGTCACCGCGGCTCCGAGCACCACCGTACGCGAGGCCGCCGAACTGATGGCGCGAAAACGGGTCGGCGCCGTCGTCGTGGTCGACGGCGGCGGCCTGGTCGGCATCTTCAGCGAGCGTGACGCGGTGTTCCGCGTCGTCGCCCGCGGGCTGGAGCCGACCGCCACGCGGCTGGCGCAAGTGATGACGCCGGCGCCGGTCAGCATCGGGGCGGACCGCAGCTACGGCCACGCGATGGCGCTGATGCACGAGCATCAGTGCCGCCACCTGCCGGTGGTCGAGGACGGCCGGCCGATCGGCATCGTCTCGGCGCGCAATGCGCTCGATCCGGAGCTCGAGGACTTCGTCTGCGAGGAGCGGCGGCGCAGGCGCTTCGAAGCCGGCTGACCGCCTCGCCAGCCTGGCGCGGGCAGTGCGCCGCCAGCGGCGATGTCCCCTGCTGATGCAGGGTTGCCACAGCGGGCTGCGGTGACGCCCCCGCGGCAACGTCGACGCCGCAATCCGTTGACGGTCATCAAGAGGCGTGCCGGCAGACCCGCCTACGGTAGCGAAACCGTAAAACCGGGGTGGCACGGTTTCCGTAACACCACCCGCCGACAGAGACAGGAAATTGCCGCTGCAACGCGAGGGCAACGCGTAACGCACGCGCCACAAGGCGCGGCGCCCGCCGGCGCCGCGCCAGCCGGACACCGACCCGACGACGCCGACGAAGACTGCCGACGATGAACCCCTATGTCGTCTTCCTGCTGTACTTGATCGCGATCCTCGGCTTCGTCGGCGTGATGCTGCTGGCGAACAAGTTGCTCGGCCCCAAGCCGGCGATGACGCCGCTCAAGCAGGAGCCGTTCGAGTGCGGTGCGACGCGGGTCGACACGCGCGAGATGCACTCGGTGCCGGTCAAGTACTACGCGGTGGCGATCGTCTTCATCCTGTTCGACCTCGAGACGGTGTTCCTGATCCTGTGGGTGCTCGGCGCGCAGCCGCTCGACGGTTTCATGCTGGCGACCTTCGGCATCTTCATGTTCCTGCTGGTCCTGGTTCTGTTCTACGTGTACCGGGCGAGGCTGCTCGAGGCGGTGACCGACTGATGGACGACAGCCACGCTGACGATGTTTCGCTGCCCCTCGAGGGGACGCCAAGCGCCCTGTGGGCGGCCGGGCGGGCACCGAGATGAGCGCACCGACGATCCCGATCCGGCCCGAGTCGCAGAAGACGGGCGCCTTCGAGTACATCTGCACGCGCAAGGACGAGCTGATCGGCTGGGCGCGCAAGTTCTCGCTGTTCCCGTACCCGTTCGTCACCGCCTGCTGTGCGATGGAATTCATGGCGGTGAGCTCGACGCCGTACGACACCGACCGCTTCGGCGCCGCGCTGCCGCGCTTCACGCCGCGCCAGTCGGACCTGCTGATGGTGGTCGGCACGGTGACCCACAAGCAGGCGCCGATCCTGCTCAAGGTGTGGGAGCAGATGTGCGAGCCGAAATGGGTGCTGGCCTTCGGCGTGTGCGCCACCAGCGGCGGCTTCTACAACAACTACGCGGCGGTGCAGGGCATCGACCGGATCGTCCCGGTCGACGTCTACGTGCCCGGCTGCCCGCCGCGGCCGGAGATGGTGATCGACGGGATCATGAAGCTGCAGGAGAAGATCGCCAACCAGCAGCACCTCATCGTCAACGACAGGTTCTGATCGATGGTTAGCTCCCACGCTCACTGCGTTCGCTGCCCCCGGAGGGGGCGATCAGTGCCCTGCGGGCGGCCGGGCGGGCACCGATGAGCGCCCTGTTCGAACGCATCAGCGAGGCGCTGGCGCCGAGGATCGGCGAGTCGTCCGTCGCGCACGGCATCCTGGTGCTGCAGGTCGCGCCGGACGCCCTGCTCGAGGTCGTCGGCACGCTGAAGGAGAAGTTCCGCTTCGACATGTTCTCCGATGTCACGGCGGTCGACTGGCTGGGCCAGCAGCCTCGCTTCGAGGTCGTCTGGCACCTGTACTCGACCGTGCACAAGCTGCGCGTGCGGATCAAGGCGCGCGTCGGCGAGGCCGAGCCGACCGTGCCGACGCTGACCGGGCTGTACGGCTCGGCAGGCTTCATGGAGCGCGAGTGCCACGAGATGTACGGCATCGTGTTCGCCGGCAACGACGACCTGCGGCCGATCCTGTTGTACGAGGGGTTCGAGGGGCATCCGCTGCGCAAGGACTATCCGAAGGAGCGCGAGCAGCCGCTGGTGCCGTATCGCGAAGGCTTCGAGCCGGTGCGGGAGTGAGGCGATCGTGGACCTGAAGCTGCCCAACCCGGTCCGGCCGGCCTTCACGAAGACCGAGCGCGAAGACACGACGATCGTCAACATCGGTCCGTCGCATCCGGCCACGCACGGCACGATCCAGATCATCGCCGAGATCGACGGCGAGCGCGTGCTGCGCGCCGACGTTCACGCCGGCTACCTGCACCGCGGCTTCGAGAAGGAGTGCGAGTCGCACACCTGGCACAACCTGATCCCCTACGTCGACCGGCTGAACTACGTCTCGGCGCTGATCAACAACTTCGCCTACTGCGAGGCGGTCGAGAAGCTGATGGGCATCGAGATCACGCCGCGCACGAAGTACCTGCGCACGCTGCTGTCGGAGTACTCGCGCCTGGTCGACCACCTGACCTGCGTCGCCGCGGCGCTGATGGAACTCGGCGCGATGACCGCGTTCCTGTACCTGGTCACGATCCGCGACTACATGTACGAGCATCTGGCCGACCTCACCGGCGCGCGGGTGACCTACAGCTACGGCCGCATCGGCGGCCTGGCGCGCGACCTGCCGGAGGGCTGGCTGAAGCGGCTGGAGGAGATCCTCGCCCAGTCCGACGACTTCCTCGGCCGCGTCCACGGCCTGGTCGACCGCAACCGCATCTTCATCGACCGCATGCGCGATGTCGGCTGCATCAGCACCGCCGAGGCGATCAGCTACGGCTACACCGGTCCGATCCTGCGCTCGACCGGCGTGCCGCGCGACCTGCGCAAGGACACGCCCTACCTCGCCTACCCCGAACTCGACTTCGAGGTGCCGACCGGCATCAAGGGCGACAACTACGACCGCTACTACGTGCGCATGCGCGAGATCGACGAGTCGATCCACATGATCCGGCAGCTCGTCGACATGCTGCCGGCCGGGCCGATCAACGTCGACGACCGCCGCTGCACGCTGCCGCCGAAGCCGCTCGTCTACGGCGAGATCGAGTCGCTGATCAACCACTTCAAGCTGATCATGGAGGGGCCGCAGGTGCCGGCCGGCGACGTCTATTCGGCGCACGAGGGCGCCAACGGCGAGCTCGGCTTCTACCTGGTCAGCACCGGCAGCGGCACGCCGTACAAGGTGCACTGCCGCGCGCCGAGCTTCGTCCACATGGGCGGTGCGCACCTGATGCTCGAGGGCTACCAGCTTGCCGACATCGTGCCGACCTTCGGCTCGATCAACATGATCGGCGGGGAGTGCGACCGGTGAGAACAGAAAAAATGGGGTCAGAGTCCATTTTTCGCTGCGACGCATCGCTCTGTGGAAATCGATTCGCCGAAAAATGGACTCTGACCCCATTTTTTCTCGGCAGCGCGGAGCGACGCGGATGAACGCGCCGGACCTTCCCTCCATGCGCCACCTGCAGCCCGAGTTCGAGGCGCTGAAGAAGCGCTTCCCGGCCGGCTTCGAGTCGTCGCTGACGCTGCCCTGCCTGCGCCGCATCCAGGAGGTGCGCGGCTTCGTCGCCGAGCAGGACATCGACTGGCTGGTCGAGTACATCGGCGTGCCGCGCGTGCAGATCGAGGAAGTGCTGACCTTCTACACGCAGTTCCGCCGCCAGCCGATCGGCCGCTGGCACCTGCAGACCTGCCGCAACGTCTCGTGCTCGATGCGCGGCGCCGAGGGGCTGATCGACCACCTGTGCCGCCGGCTCGGCGTGAAGGTCGGCGAGACCACGGACGACGGCCGCTTCACGCTGTCGGTGGTCGAGTGCCTCGGCTCGTGCGGCACGGCGCCGGTGGTGATGGTCAACGACGCCTACCACGAGAACATGGATGCGGCGAAGCTCGATGCGCTGCTGCAGGAGCTGAAATAGCCATGCCCGGCCAGCAACTGATCATGGACTTCCCGGTGACGGCGACGTCGCATCTGCTGCCCGATTACCTGGCGCGCGGCGGCTACCAGACGCTGCGCAGGGCGCTGACCGAACTGAAGCCGGAGGACGTCACCAAGGAAGTCACCGCCGCCGGCGTGCTCGGCCACGGCGGCGCCGCCTTCCCGGTCGGCCGCAAGTGGGCGGTGGTCAAGCTCGACGACGGGCAGCCGCACTACCTGTGCGCCAATGCCGACGAGGGGGAGCCGGGCACCTTCAAGGACCGCTGGATCCTCGAGCACGCGCCGCACCTGCTGCTGGAGTCGATGCTGATCACCTGCTACGCGCTGCAGGTGCGCAACTGCTTCGTCTACATCCGCGGCGAGTTCGACCAGCCCTACCGGCGGCTGCAGGCCGCGGTCGAGGAGGCCTACGGCGCCGGCTACTTCGGCGAGAACGTCCTCGGCAGCGGTTTCGCCTGCGACATCGTCGTGTACCGCGGCGCCGGCTCCTACGTCTGCGGCGAGGCATCGGCCCTGATCACCTCGATCGAGGGCAAGAAGGGCTACCCGCGCAACCGGCCGCCGCGGCTGACGGTGCGCGGGCTGTACCAGCGGCCGACGGTGATCAACAACGTCGAGACGCTGTCGAACGTCGCCATCATCATGCGCATGGGCGCCGAGGCGTTCCGCAAGGTCGGCACGGCAAAGAGCCCTGGCACGCAGCTGGTGTCGATCTCCGGCCACGTCAACAAGCCGGGCGTGTACGAGGTCGAGTACGGCTACCCGCTGGAGAAGTTCATCTACGAGGACTGCGGCGGCGTGCTCGGCGGCAAGGGGCTGAAATGCATCATCCCCGGCGGCATCTCGACCAAGGTGATGACGGCGAAGGACATCGAGGGCGTCAACTACGACCACAAGGCGATGGAGGCGGCCGGCTCGCAGGTCGGCTCCGGCGGCATGGTGGTGATCGCCGAGGGCACCTGCATGGTGCGCCTGCTGCACGTCATGCTGCGCTTCTATCACCACGAGTCGTGCGGCCAGTGCACGCCGTGCCGCGAGGGCATGGGCTGGATGCACCGGATCATCGAGCGCATCGTCAAGGGCGACGGCCGGCCCGGCGACATCGACGCGCTGGTGCGCATCTCCAACGCCAACGACGGCACGACGATCTGCGGCATGGGCGACGCGGCCGGCTACGCCACGGTCGGCATCATCGCCAAGTACCGCGACGAGTTCGAGTACTACATCGCCAACAAGCGGTCGAAGTTCGACGGCCGGCTGGAGGTGGCCGAGGCGGCGGGGGAGCCGGCCCATGCCTGAGTTCTTCATCAACGGCCAGCCGGTCCACGCCGAGAAGGGCCAGACGGTGATGCAGGCGGCGCTCGCCGCCGGCTTCTTCATCCCGTACTTCTGCTGGCACCCGCAGCTGTCGGTGGCCGGCAACTGCCGCGTCTGCGTGGTCGAGGTCGAGGGCGAGGGCGGCGGCGGCAGCTGGTCCGACATCGCCTGCAACATGCCGGTGTCCGAGGGCATGCGCGTGCTGACCGACTCGGAAACGGTACGCGAGCAGCGCAAGCAGATCCTGCAGTTCATCCTGCTGAACCACCCGGTCGACTGCGGCATCTGCGACAAGGCCGGCGAGTGCATGCTGCAGGATCACCACTACACCTACAACGGCGAGCCGTCGATCTCGACCGTGCCGAAGGTGCGGGCGACCAAGTACCACCAGCTGTCGGAGCGCATCGTGCTCGACAACGAGCGCTGCATCGTCTGCTCGCGCTGCGTGCGCTTCACCCGCGAGATCTCGAAGTCGCACGGGCTGGCGATCCAGAACCGCGGCGACCACTCGCTGGTGCGCGCCGTCGAGGACGGCCGCTTCGAGTCCGACCCGTACTCGGACAACGTGGTCGACATCTGCCCGGTCGGCGCGCTGCTGTCCAGGCAGTTCCTGCACAAGGCGCGCGTGTGGTACCTGCAGGCCACGCCATCGGTGTGCCCGGGCTGCGCGCGCGGCTGCACGGTCAACCTCTGGCACCGCAAGCGGGAGTGGAAGCTCAACCACCTCGACCCGCAGCAGAACACCGAGATCGCGCGGGTGACGCCGTTGGAGAACCCGGCGGTCAACGGGCCGTGGATCTGCAACAAGGGGCGCGACCTGGCGCGGGTGTTCGGGCGGCCGCGCGCCGAGCAGCCGATGCTGAAGGGCCGGCTGGCCACCCTCGAGGAGGCCGCCGCCGCCGCCCGCCGGCTGATCGGGCAGGCGCGCGCGCCGGTGGCGCTGGTGTCGAGCTGGGGCTCGAACGAGGAGCTGGCGGCGTTCAAGGACGCGCTGGGCGACCGCTTCAGCTGCTTCGTCAAGGCCGACCACCAGCCGGCGGCCGACGAGGTCGTGCACGACGAGCTGCTGATCCGCGCCGACAAGAACCCGAACACCGCCACCGCACAGCAGCTGTTCGGCAGCGCGCCGCCCGCCTTCGCGGACGGTACCGACCTGGTGCTGGTGTGGGGCGAGGGCTTCGACTTCTCCGCCCTGCCGCGCGGCGCCAAGGTCATCTTCCTCGGCAGCTATCTGGCGCCGGAAAACGGCTACGCCGACGTGTTCGTGCCGCTCAGCATCCAGACCGAGCGCGCCGGCCACTACACCAACTGCGACGGCCACACCAGCCGCTTCGAGCGGCTGTTCGCCAAGCCGCCGGGCGTGGCCGACGCCGAGCAGCTGTTCGCCCGGCTGGCGGTCGCCGCGGAGGTCGCATGATCCAGGACCTCGTCATCTATGTGATCTTCATCACCTACGCGATCAGCGTGCTGATGGGCTTCGGCACCGTGCTGACCTGGGTCGAGCGCAAGCAGGCCGCGGTGATGTCGGACCGCATCGGCGCCAACCGCGCCTACCTCCGCATCCCGTTCACGCAGATCAAGCTGGTCTGGTGGGGCCTGTTCCACGGCATGGCCGACGGCCTGAAGCTGCTGCTGAAGGAGGACTTCAAGCCGAAGACCTACGACTGGTACGCCTACATGGTGGCGCCGTGGGTGGTGTTCACGCCGGTGCTGCTGGTGTTCGCGGTGGTGCCGTTCGGCGGCGTGCTGGTCCCCGGCCAGCTGTTCCCGTCGCTGGCCGGCTGGTTCGGCGACCGCGCCTACCCGATGCAGATCGCCCAGCTCGACGCCGGCCTGCTGATCGTCTTCGCCTTCGGCGGCATCACCATCATCGGCGCGATGCTGGCCGGCTGGTCCTCCGCCAACAAGTTCTCGCTGCTCGGGGCGCTGCGCGCCGGCAGCCAGATGATCTCCTACGAGCTGATCATGGCGATGACCGTGCTCGGCCTGATCCTCATCTACGGCACCATCGACCTGGACCAGATCGTCCGCTACCAGTCGGGCACGGTGGCGGGCTTCCTGCCGGCCTGGGGGATCGTGCTGCAGCCTTTCGCGGCGACCCTGTTCATGACCGCCGCGATCGCCGAGAACAAGCGCATCCCGTTCGACCTGCCGGAGGCCGAGTCGGAGCTGATCGCCGGCTACTTCACCGAATACAGCGGCATGAAGATGGGCCTGTTCATGTTCGCCGAGTTCATCGAGATCGCCATCATCGCCGCGCTGTTCACCACGCTGTTCCTCGGCGGCTACAACCTGCCCTACATGACCGACGCCGGCTTCCGCTTCCCCGGCGGCCACGAAGTGGCGATGAGCCACGGCGTGGTGGTGCTCATCCAGCTGGTGGTGTTCCTGGCCAAGGTGTTCGTGATCTGCAGCTTCCAGATCCTGATCCGCTGGTCGCTGCCGCGCTTCCGCTGGGACCAGGTGCTGCGCTTCGCGTGGAAGTTCATGTTCCCGCTGGCGCTGGCCAACCTGATCGTCACCGTCTTGTTCGTGTGGGCGCTGCAGTGAGGCACCGATGAGCAGCCGCAAGCCCTACGTGCGCAAGCAGTACTGGAACGAGCCCCGCATGGGCTGGTGGGAGCGCGCCTACCTGCCGGAGATCCTGCGCGGGCTGTCGATCACCAGCTGGGTGTTCCTGCGCAACATGTTCAAGTGGATCACCGGCCGCAAGGGGGCGCTGACCACCTACTACCCGGAGGAGACGCGCTGGGACTACGCCGCCGGCAACCGCGGCAAGCACGTGCTGACGCGGCGCGCCGACGGCAGCCCGCAGTGCATCGCCTGCAACATGTGCGCCACGGTGTGCCCGGCCAAGGTGATCGAGATCGACGCCGGCTTCGACCCGGCCGACAGCGCGCACCCGAAGTTCCCGACCCGCTTCGAGATCGACTATTCACGCTGCGTGTTCTGCGGCCTGTGCGTCGAAGCCTGCCCCGAGGACGCGATCCGCATGCTCAAGGAGGTGCCGAACCTGCCGAGCCAGGACCGCCGCAACATGTGGATCGCGCGCGAGGAACTGCTCGGCTGGCAGCCGCGGGAAGACGTCGCCAAGCCCTACCCGGCGCCGCCGGCGGCCGCCGCGGCGAGGAGCCAGTCATGATCAACTCGATGCTCGCCGGGCTGGACACGCTGCTGATGGTCGTCTTCGCCGCCGGCGCGCTCGCCGGCGCCGCCCTGATGATCGTGCTGCGGCAGCCGATGCGGGTGGCCACCGCGCTGATCTCGACGATGGTGTTCCTGGGCGGCATCTACGGCCTGCTGGGCGTGCACTTCATCGCCGCCTTCCAGGTGCTGATCTACGTCGGCGCGGTGATGGTGTTCATGGTCTACGTGATCATGCTGCTCGACCCGCGTGATCCGGCGATCCAGCGCCGCTTCTCCAAGCTGGCCGTGCCGGGGGTGATCGGCTTCGTGATCCTGGTCTTCGTGCTGGTCGGCGCCACCTGGAAGGGCGGGCCGGCGGCACCGGTCGGCGCGGGCGAGGCCTTCGGCCTGCAGCAGTTCGCCGCCGCCTTCCTGCGCCAGTACTGGCTGCACTTCGAGCTGACCTCGGTGCTGCTGGTGGCGGCGATCGTCGCCGCCGTGGCCGTCGTCAAGCTGCACCGGAGGGGCCGTGGATAACGTCCAGCTGCTGCTCGGGCTGTCGATCGCGCTGTTCGCCATCGGCCTGCTCGGCGTGATCGTCCGCCGCAACCTGCTGGTGATGCTGATGTGCATGGAGCTGATGCTCAACGGCGTCAACCTCAGCCTGGTGACCTTCGCCCACCAGATGGGCGAGGCGGTCGGCGCGGTGCTGGTGTTCCTGATCTTCGTCGTCGCCACGGCGGAGATCGCGGTGGCGATCCCGATCGTGCTGCTGCTGGTCGAGCGCAAGCATTCGCTCGACCTGGCCGCCTACACCGACCTGAAGGGGTAGAGGCGATGGGCGCGCTCACCTGGATCGTCGTCCTGCCGCTGGCCGGCTTCCTCGTCAACGGGCTGGCCGGCAACGCGGCTGGCAAGCGCTTCGTCTCGGTGGTCGGCTGCGGGCTGCCGATCGTGTCGTTCCTGATCGCGGTGGGCGCCGTCATGGCGCTGCTCGCCGACGGCAGCGCGCCGCGCATCGAGACCGCGTTCACCTGGGCGGTGATCGGCGGCAAGCCGTTCGAGATCGGCTTCTACCTGGACCGCCTGTCGGCGGTGATGGTGCTGATCGTCACCGGCGTCGGCTCGCTGATCCACGTCTACTCGATCGGCTACATGCACGACGACGAGAGCTACGCCCGCTTCTTCGCCTACCTGAACCTGTTCCTGTTCTTCATGCTGCTGCTGGTGCTCGGCCGCTCGGCGCTGGTGCTGTTCGTCGGCTGGGAGGGCGTCGGCCTGGCCTCGTACCTGCTGATCGGCTTCTGGTTCGAGGACCCGGAGAAGGCGGCTGCCGGCAAGAAGGCGTTCATCACCAACCGCGTCGGCGACGCCGGATTCCTGCTCGGCATGTTCCTGCTGTACTACGCGGTCGGCACGCTCGACATGGACCGCATCAACGCCGCCTTCGCCGCCGGCGTGCCGGCCGGCGTCTCCGCCAGCCTGATCGGCGTGCTGCTGTTCATCGGCGCCAGCGGCAAGTCGGCGCAGATGCCGCTGCACGTGTGGCTGCCCGACGCGATGGCCGGCCCGACGCCGGTCTCGGCGCTGATCCACGCGGCGACCATGGTGACCGCGGGCGTGTACATGGTGGCGCGGCTGTCGGGAATCTTCGTCCAGGCCGAGTTCGCCTCGCAGTTGGTGGCCACCATCGGCGTGCTCACCGCCTTCTTCGCGGCGACCATCGCGCTGGTGCAGACCGACATCAAGCGCGTGCTCGCCTACTCGACGATCTCGCAGCTCGGCTTCATGTTCCTCGCCGCCGGCGTCGGCGCCTACGGCGTGGCCATCTTCCACGTCGTCACCCACGCCTTCTTCAAGGCCTGCCTGTTCCTCGGCGCCGGCAGCGTGATCCACGCGATGAGCGGCGAGCAGGACATCCGCAAGATGGGCGCGCTGGCGAAGAAGATCCCGATCACCTTCGCCACCTTCGCCATCTCGACCGCCGCCATCGCCGGGCTGCCGCCGCTGTCGGGCTTCTTCTCCAAGGACGAGATCCTGTGGTTCGCCTACGGCAGCAGCTTCGGCGGCGGGCCGTGGCTGCTGATCCTGGCCTCGGCCACCGCGCTGCTCACCGCCTTCTACATGTTCCGCCTGCTGTGGCTGACGTTCTTCGGCTCGCCGAGGATGGACGAGGAGGTCGCGCACCACATCCACGAGTCGCCGTGGTCGATGACCGGCGTGCTGATCGTGCTGGCCCTGCTGGCGGCGATCGGCGGCTTCTTCTCGATCCCGCACTTCCTCGAGCCGATGCTGCCGCTGCCGGCGATCCGTCCCGAGGCGCAGTCGTTCCACGGCGCGCTGGTGTGGATCGCCATCGGCCTCGGTGTCGGCGGGCTGCTGCTGGCGGCCTGGTTCTACCGCAACGACGGTGCGCGGGCGGCGGCGCTGCGGCCGAGCTTCGAGCCGATCCACAAGGTGCTGTCGGGCAAGTACTACGTCGACGAGCTGTACGACGCGGTGCTCGGCCGGCCGCTCGCCTGGGTCTCGGAGAAGGTCTTCCTGCGCATCGGCGACCGCTTCCTCATCGACGGCACGCTCGACGGGCTGGCGGCGCTGGCGCAGCGGGGCGCCGGCCGGCTGTCGAAACTGCAGACGGGCAACCTGCACCTGTACGCGTTCCTGGTGCTGGCGGGCATCGTCGGCGCGCTGATCTGGAGCTGGCGCAATGGGTGACGCGGTACTTCTGAACGTCGTTCTGTACCTGCCGCTGCTCGGCATCGCCCAGATCGTCGCCACGGCCGACGGGCAGGACGACCGCATCCGCGCCCACGCGTTCGGCGTGATGCTGGCGCAGTTCGTGATCACCGCCTTCCTGTACCTGCGCTTCGACCCGGCCGTCGCCGGACTGCAGTTCGAGACGCGGCTGCCGTGGATCGCCGACTGGGGCGTGTACTACCACATCGGCCTGGACGGCTACAACGTGCTGCTGGTGCTGCTCACCGCGTTCCTCGGCCCGCTGGTCGTCGCCGGCGCGTTCTCGGCGATCCAGAAGGACATCAAGCTGTTCTACTCGATGGTGTTCTTCATCCAGTTCGCGATGCTCGGCACCTTCGTCGCCCAGGACCTGCTGCTGTTCTACATCTTCTGGGAGACGATGCTGATCCCGATGTTCCTGATCATCGGCATCTGGGGCGGCGAGCGGCGCATCTACGCGACGCTGAAGTTCGTGCTGTACACCGCGTTCGGCTCGATCCTGATGCTGGCCGCGCTGATCTACCTGGTGTGGTCGCAGTACCAGGCGACCGGCAGCCTGTCGTTCGCCTTCACCGACCTGTTCGGCACCCGGCTCACGGTCGGCGAGCAGGGCTGGATGCTGGCCGCCTTCGCGCTGTCGTTCGCGATCAAGGTGCCGATGGTGCCGCTGCACACCTGGCTGCCCGACGCGCACGTCGAGGCGCCGACCACCGGATCGGTGATCCTGGCCGGCGTGCTGCTGAAGATGGGCACCTACGGCTTCATCAAGCTCGGCTTCCCGCTGTTCCCGCAGGCCTCGCAGCTGGCGATGCCGGCGATCATGGCGCTGGCGGTGGTGAGCATCGTCTACGGCGCCTGCCTGGCCCTGGTGCAGACCGACATCAAGAAGATCATCGCCTACTCGTCGATCAGCCACCTCGGCTACGTGATGCTCGGCCTGGCCAGCCTCGACCTGCTCGGAATCCAGGGCGCGATCATCCAGATGGTCAGCCACGGCCTGACGGCGGCCGGCCTGTTCCTGATGGTCGGCATGATCTACGAGCGCTGCCACACGCGCGAGCTTTCCGCCTACGGCGGGCTGGCCAAGGCGCTGCCGGTGTACTCGGTGTTCTTCATGGTCCTGACGCTGGCCGCCATCGGCCTGCCGACCACCAGCGGCTTCACCGGCGAGTTCCTGGTGCTGCTCGGCGCCTTCAACGCGGCCTGGCCGCTGCATCTCGCCGGCGACTCGGCGCCGCTGGCGTTCGCGGTGATCGCGGTCAGTGGCGTCGTGCTGGGCGCGCTGTACATGCTGTGGTTCGCCCAGCGCTTCCTCTACGGCACGACCAAGGTCCCGCACGGGCCGGTGCTCGACCTGAACCGGCGCGAGAAGCTGATCCTGGCGGCGCTGCTGGTGCCGGTGTTCTGGATCGGGCTGGCCCCGGGCGAGCCGATGAGCAAGACCGAACAGGCGGCGCTGCACTTCCAGAGGCTGGTCGCCGGCGCACGGCAGCCGGCGGCGGTGGCCGAGGCGCCGGTGCCGTTCGCGCGGCGCCGCATGGAGGCGACGCGATGAACTGGACCACGCTTCTCGTCGCGATGTCGCCCGAGCACCTGCTGCTGGCCGGCATCGTCGTGCTGCTGACGCTCGACATCGTGTCCAGCCGGCCGCGCGGCCACCTGCCGGTGGCGCTGCTGGCGGTGATCGCCGCCACCCTGGCGGCGGCAGCGCTGGCGATCGTCGGCTTTGCCGCGGAGCCGTTCCCCGGCCAGCTGTCGGTCGACTCCTCGGCGTTCGCCGCCAAGGCGATCGTGCTGGTGCTGGCGGTCCCGGCGCTGCTGCTGGCGCGCGACGACTTCCCCGACGGGCCGTTCTACGTGCTGCTGCTGTCGTCGCTGTACGGCGCCAGCCTGATCCTGTCGGCCGACAGCTTCCTGACGCTGTTCCTCGGCCTCGAGCTGATGTCGATCCCGGTCTACGTGATGGTGCTGCTGGCGATGAAGCGCGTCGAGGCCACCGAGGCGGCGCTCAAGTACCTGATCCTCGGCGGCACCGCCACCGCGATGCTGCTGATGGGCGTCTCGCTGCTGTTCGGCTTCACCGGCTCGCTGTCGCTCGACGCGTTCGGGCGGCTGCTCGACACCGGCAGCCCGATGGCGCAGGCCGCGGTGGTGCTGATCCTGCTCGCCTTCTTCCTCAAGGCGGCGATCGTGCCGTTCCACACCTGGGCGCCGGACGCCTACGAGGCAGCCACGGTGCCGGTCACCGGCTTCATGTCGACGGTGATCAAGGCCGGCGTGCTGCTCGCCGCGGTGCGGCTGTTCGGCTTCGACTCGCTGTCCGGCCGGCTGGTCGAGCTGCTGGCGATCCTGTCGCTGGCGTCGATCGTCTGGGGCAACCTGGCGGCGATCCGGCAGACCAGCTTCCGCCGCATGATCGCCTACTCGTCGATCGCCCACGCCGGCTACCTGTTCTACGCCTTCCTCGGCGACGGCGAGGGCCGCTTCCAGGCGGTCGCCTTCTACGCGCTGGTCTACGGGCTGATGAACATGCTCGCCTTCGCCTCGCTGCCGACGGCGGCCAACGACGCCGAGCGCGACCGCCTCGACAACCTGAAGGGACTGTTCCAGCGCTCGCCGTTCGCCGCCGTGATGATCGCCATCGCGATGTTCTCGCTGGCCGGCATCCCGCCGCTGCCCGGCTTCGTCGCCAAGTTCCTGATCTTCCGCAACGTGATCGAGGCCGGCTACACCTTGTACGCAGTGCTCGGCCTGGTCGGCAGCTACCTCGGCATCTACTTCTACCTGCGCGTGATGCAGTACATGTTCATGAGCCCCGTGCCGGCCGGCCTGCAGCCGCAGCCGGCGGCCCGGCTGGCGCTCGGCGCGACCGCGGTGTGCCTGGTGCCGACGGTGGTGCTGATGATCTACCCGGGCGGACTGCTGGGCAGCCTGTAGCGCGCGCGGCGGCGCTGTGCCGCCGCCATGCTCGACCCGCTTTCCTGCGCGGTCACGCGCCGGCGCGCGCCGCCACCGGCGAGTAGGTGTCCATCAGCTGCAGCCGGGTGGCGTCCAGCCGCTCGGAGACGATCAGCAGCATCTTGCGCATCAGGCTGAAGCCGAACTCGGGATCGGCCTGGCAGGACTCGAGCAGCCGCCTGCCGTCGACGGCAATCGCCTCGACCGGCTGCAGCGCCCGCGCCTGGAAGGTCATGGCGCGACCCATGATCAGCACCGAAAAGCCGAACTCCTCGCCGTCGCTCAGGGTCTGGATGCGCAGCATCCGGCCGCCGACAGGCATCTCCAGCGCCACGCGGCCGCTGACGATCAGGTAGAAGTCGGCGCACTCGTCGCCCGAGTGGAAGATGACCTGCTCCGGCGCGAAGCTGACGGCGCGCGCCTGGCCGGCGAGCCGCTCGATCTGCTGCGGGCGGAAGTCCTTGGTGAAGGGGTGCTGCGCGACACGCCGCTGCAGTTCCTGCGCGTTCATCGGTGCCTCCTCTTGGTGGGTCGCCGGCGCAGCACGCGGACCCGCGCCAGTATCGGGCGCCGGCACCCTTTCTTAGAGCTTTTAGTGTGCACGCGATCGCCGCGCCTGCCGATCCCGCGTACGGGCCCTTCGGTTGACCGCAGTCAACACGGATCCGGGGCGCATCTCTAGCGTTGAGCGCGCTTTGCATCGTTGCGCGCTGCACAGCCCGCGGCGCGCAGGTTCCAACCGGGCGAAGGCCGGGCCGTCGCGCAACAAGCGGCGGCCAGCCGCGCCTTGCCATCGTGGAGAAAAGACCATGCCGCATCGAGCCAAGCAACGCGTGCTGCCGCCGCCGCTGCCCGAGTGGTTCCCGCGCGGCACCACCCTGCTGCGCGACCCGACGCTGAACAAGGGCACCGCCTTCACCGAGGCCGAGCGCGAGGCGCTCGGCCTGCGCGGCCTGCTGCCGCCGCGGGTGGCCGGTCTCGAGGACCAGGTCGAGCGCGTGCTGGAGAACATCCGGCGGCTGGACTCGAACCTGTCGAAGTACATCGCGCTCGAGTCGCTGCAGGACCGCAACGAGACGCTGTTTTACCGGGTCGTCACCGAGAACCCCGACGAGATGATGCCGCTCATCTACACGCCGACCGTCGGGCTGGCCTGTCAGCAGTTCGGCCACATCTACCGGCGGCCGCGCGGCATGTACGTCACGGCCGCCGATCGCGGCCGCGTCGCCCAGGTGCTGCGCAACTGGCCGTACCGCGAGGCGGCGATCATCGTCGTCACCGACGGCGAGCGGATCCTCGGCCTCGGCGACCTCGGCGCCAACGGCATGGGCATCCCGATCGGCAAGCTGGCGCTGTACACCGCCTGTGCCGGCGTGCACCCGCGCCACTGCCTGCCGGTGCTGCTCGACGTCGGCACCAACAACACGGCGCTGCACACCGATCGCCTCTACCTTGGCCTGCGGCAGCCGCGCCTGGCCGGCGCCGCGTACGAGGAATTCGTCGAGGAGTTCATCGACGCCACGCAGCAGGTGTTCCCCGGCATCGTCGTGCAGTTCGAGGACTTCGCCAACCACCACGCCTTCACCCTGCTGCAGAAGTACCGCGGCCGCATCTGCTGCTTCAACGACGACATCCAGGGCACGGCGTCGGTGACGGTGGCGGGCATCTTCTCGGCGCTGCGGGTCACCGGCCGGCCGCTCGGCGAGCAGACCTTCGTCTGCCTCGGCGCCGGCGAGGCGGCCACCGGCATCTCCGACCTGCTGGTCGAGGCGATGGTCGACGACGGCATGGCCGAGAAGGACGCCCGCGGCCGCTGCTGGCTGGTCGACTCGAAGGGGCTGGTCGTCGCCGCTCGCACCGATCTGGCGGCGCACAAGAAGCCGTACGCGCACGAACATGCGCCGGCGGCCACCTTCATCGACGCCGTCCGCATGCTCAAACCGACGGCGATCATCGGCGTCTCGGCCACGCCGAACACGTTCACGCAGCAGGTCGTCGAGGAGATGGCGCGGCTGAACGAGCGGCCGGTCGTCTTCGCGCTGTCCAATCCGACCTCGCGCTCCGAGTGCACCGCCGAGCAGGCCTATGCCTGGTCGGGCGGCCGGGCGCTGTTCGCCTCGGGCAGCCCGTTCGATCCGGTCACCGTCGGCGGCCGGCATTTCGTGCCGCGGCAGGGCAACAACTCGTACATCTTCCCCGGCGTCGGACTCGGCGCAATCGCCGGCGGGCTGAGCCAGGTGACCGACCGCATGTTCATGGCCGCCGCGCGAACGCTGGCAGCGCAGGTCAGCGACGCCGACCTCGCGCAGGGCAGCCTCTATCCGCCGCTGGCCCGCGTGCGAGACGTCTCCGCCTTCATCGCGGCGGCGGTGATCGAGGAGGCGCTGTCGGCCGGGCTGGCCGGCATCGAGGCGCCAGCCGACATGCTCGCCTACGTACATGGGCAGATGTACTCGCCGGAGTACGCGTCATTCGCTTGACCGTCGGCGGGGCGGGGGCTTCGCGCCTGCCGTCTGCCGCGCGGCCCCGGGCAACCACGGCTGCCGGCTTCGTCGCGGTCATTGACGACGCTCAAGGTCCGCGGCAGGCGGAACGCATACGTTTGCACAGTTCCACGGACCGTTACACGGGCGCTGCGCCGGGCAGCGCAACGGGAGTGATGACGCCTCGCACCTGAATGGCTGGCTGATGGCCGTGCACAGCAACCGCAAAGGGCTCGACCTGCCGCTGGCAGGCGCGCCGGCGCTGACGATCGGCGATGCGGCGCCGAGCGGGCGCGTGGCGCTGCTGGCGGCCGACGTGCCGGGCCTGAAGCCGGCGCTCGCCGTGCAGGTCGGCGACCGCGTCCTGCGCGGCCAGAAGCTGTTCGAGGACAAGCGCCTTGCCCGGGTGGCGTTCACCGCGCCGGCGGCCGGCACGGTGGCGGCAATCCATCGCGGCGATCGGCGGGCGCTCATCTCGGTGGTGATCGACGTCGATCCGGCGGACCGTCCGGCGCAGCAGGCGAGGTTCGCCGCCTTCAGGGGCCGCCCGGCGGCCGAGCTCGAGGTCGGCGACCTGCGCGCGCTGATGCAGGAGTCCGGACTGTGGACCGCCCTGCGCCAGCGGCCGTTCGGCCATGTGCCGGCGGCCGAGGGCACGGCCGAGGCGATCTTCGTTACCGCGGCCGATTCGCGGCCGCACGCGCCGCCGCCGTCGCTGGTGATCGGCCCGCGCGCCGACGACTTCCGCGACGGCCTGGTGGCGCTGACCCGGATCGGTGCGGGGCCGGTCTACCTGTGCACCGCGGCCGGCGAGTCGATCGATGCGCCGGCAGGAGTGCAGGTCGAGCAGTTCCGCGGCCCGCACCCGTCGGGCTCGGTCGGCTGGCACATTCACTGCCTGCATCCGGTAAGCATGGAGCGGCACGTCTGGCACATCGGCTACCAGGACGTGATCGCGCTGGGCCACCTGCTGCGCAGCGGTGAGCTCGACCTCGCCCGGGTGATCTCGCTCGCCGGGCCGTCGGTGCGCGCGCCTAGGTTGCTGCGCACGCGGCTGGGGGCGTCGGTCGACGAACTGGTGGCCGGCGAGCTGCACGAAGGCGAGCACCGCGTGCTGTCCGGCTCGGTGCTCGACGGCCGCATCGCCGCCGGCGAGCAGGCGGGGTTCCTCGGCCGCTATCACCTGCAGGTCGCCGCGCTGCCGGAGGGCCGCCGCCGCGAGATGTTCGGCTACCTGCGCCCCGGCGCGGACAAGTTCTCGGTCACCGGCGCCGTGCTCGGCGCCTTCTCCCGCGCGCAGCGCGTGCTGACCACCAGCACCAACGGCGGCGAGCGGGCGATGGTGCCGATCGGCACCTACGAGCAGGTGCTGCCGTTCGACATCGAGCCGGTGTTCCTGCTGCGCGCGCTGATCACCGGGGACGACCCGACGGCGGCCAAGCTCGGCGCGCTCGAGCTCGACGAGGAGGACCTGGCGCTGGCCACCTGCGTGTGCCCCGCGAAGTACGAGTACGGGCCGCTGCTGCGCGACGCGCTCACGCGCATCGAGACGGAGCACTGATGCGCAGCCTCCGCGCCTTCCTCGATCGCCAGGCCCACCACTTCGAGAAGGGAGGCAGGCTGGAGAAGCTGTACCCGCTGTGGGAGGCGGCCGACACCTTCTTCTACACGCCGGCGACGGTGGCGCGCGGCTCCAGTCACGTGCGCGACGCGATCGACCTGAAGCGGATGATGATCCTGGTGGTCATCGCCGCGCTGCCGTGCGTCTTCATGGCGATGTACAACACCGGACTGCAGGCCAACCTGGCGATCGACCCGGCCAAGAGCGCCGCGCTCGAAGGCTGGCGGCACGGCCTGATCCGCGCTCTCGGCGTCGGCTACTCGCCGTCGAGCAGCATCGCCAACATCACGCACGGCGCGCTGTACTTCCTGCCGCTGTACATCGTGACGATGGTGGTCGGGCTGGCCTGGGAAGTGCTGTTCGCGGTGGTGCGCAAGGTCGAGGTCAACGAGGGCTTCTTCGTCACCGGCATCCTGTTCCCGCTGATCCTGCCGCCGACCACGCCGCTGTGGCAGGCGGCGCTGGGCATCAGCTTCGGCGTGGTGATCGCCAAGGAGGTCTTCGGCGGCACCGGCATGAACTTCATCAACCCGGCGCTGGCGGCACGTGCGTTCCTGTTCTTCGCCTACCCGGCCGAAATCTCGGGCGACAAGGTGTGGACCGCGGTGCCGGACGGTGCTGCGGTGGACGGTTTCTCTGGCGCGACCCTGCTTGGCCAGATGCGGGTGATGACCGGAACGTTCGCCGAGCAGGGCTACTCGTGGTGGAACGCCTTCGTCGGCCTGGAGCCGGGCAGCATGGGCGAGACCTCGGCGCTGGCGTGCGTCATCGGCGCGGTGATCATCCTGGTCACCAAGGTCGGCTCGTGGCGGACCATGGCCGGCGTGGTCATCGGCACGGTCGCCATGGCCGGCCTGCTCAACGCCGTCGGCTCGGCGACCAACCCCTGGTTCGGCGTGCCGTTCTGGTGGCACATGGTGCTCGGCGGCTGGGCCTTCGGCACCGTGTTCATGGCCACCGACCCGGTGACCTCGCCGTTCTCGGAAAGGGGCAAGTGGATCTACGGCCTCCTGATCGGCGCCCTGGTCGTGCTGATCCGCGTCGTCAATCCGGCCTACCCGGAGTCGGTGATGCTGGTGATCCTGTTCATGAACGTGATGGCGCCGGTGATCGACTACGGCTTCGTGCAGGCCAACATCCGGCGGAGGCTGGCGCGCCGTGGCTGACAGCCGCACGCTCGACATCAATTCGACGCGCTACACGATCGTGTTCGCGGCGGTGGTCTGCGTAATCTGCGCGGCGCTGGTCTCGGTCACCGCAGTCAGCCTGCAGCCGCGGCAGAAGGCCAACGCGCGGCTGTACATGGAGAAGAACGTGCTGGTGGCCGCCGGTCTCGTGCAGCCGGGCCAGGCGGTCGACCGCGCCGAGATCGAGGCGATCTTCAAGCGCGACATCAGGGCCCGGCTGGTGGTGCTGGCCAGCGGCGAGCTGCTGCCGGAAGACAGGATCGACGCGCGGGGCTACGACCAGCGCGACGCCCGCAACGACCCGGCGACCAGCTCCGCGGCGGCGGCCAACAAGGCCGGCGTCCGGCGCCTGCCCGAGTACGGGGTGGTCTACTTCATCATGAAGGGCGAGCAGGTCGACCAGGTGGTGATCCCGGTCGAGGGCCTCGGCATGTGGGGCACGATGTACGGCTTCCTGTCGCTGGCGCCGGACGCCAGCACCGTGCGCGGGCTGACCTACTACGAACACCGCGAGACCCCGGGCCTCGGCGGCGAGATCAGCAACCCGTCCTGGCTGGCACTGTGGCGCGGTCGCAAGGGCTACGACGAGCAGGGCAGGCCGGCTATTTCGGTGATCAAGGGGCCGGCCGGTGCGCCGGCCCAGGACCCGCTGCACGTCGACGGCCTGTCCGGCGCGACGATCACCAGCAATGCGGTCACCCACCTGACGCGCTACTGGCTCGGCGAGGACGGCTACGGCAAGTTCCTGAAACGCTTCCGCGAGGGAGGAGTCAAGTGAGCGCAGTCAGCCCCGCGGCCGGCGGCGTGCCGTTCGGCCCGAAGGAGCGGTCGATCCTGCTCGACCCGGTGCTGATCAACAACCCGATCGGCGTTCAGGTGCTCGGCATCTGCTCGGCGCTGGCCATCACCACGCGGGTCGACAAGGCGCTGGTGATGAGCGCCGGCGTGATCGCGGTGGGCACGCTGGCCAGCCTGATGGTCAGCCTGGTGCGAGATCGCACGCCGACGTCGATCCGCATCATCGTGCAGCTGGCCATCATCGCCTCGCTGGTGATCGTCTTCGACCAGGTGCTTAAGGCGACGCTGTACGAGCTGTCGCTCGAGCTGTCGGTGTTCGTCGGGCTGATCATCACCAACTGCATCGTGCTTGGCCGCACCGAGGGCTTCGCGATGAACAACCCGCCCTACCTGTCGGTGCTCGACGGCCTCGGCAACGCGCTCGGCTATGCGGTGGTGCTGGTCACGGTCGCCTTCGCGCGCGAGCTGTTCGGCGCCGGCCGGGTGCTCGGCTTCACCGTGTTGCCGCTGGCCAAGGACGGCGGCTGGTACGTGCCCAACGGGCTGATGCTGCTGGCGCCGTCGGCGCTGTTCCTGATCGGCCTGCTGATCTGGGCGCTGCGCACCTGGAAGCCGCAGCTGCAGGAGAAGGACTGATGGAGCATTACCTCAGCCTCGGCCTGCGCTCGATCTTCCTCGAGAACCTGGCGCTCGCCTACTTCCTCGGCATGTGCTCGTTCCTGGCCTGCTCGAAGAAGGTCGAGACGGCGATCGGGCTGGGCGTGGCGGTGGTGTTCGTGCAGACGCTGACCGTGCCGCTGAACCACCTGCTGCTGCGCTACCTGCTCGGCGAGGGGGCGCTGACCTGGATCAGCCCGGAGCTGGCCGAGGTCAACCTCAGCTTCCTGTCGTTCATCCTGTTCATCGCCACCATTGCCGCCGCGGTGCAGGTGGTGGAGATGACGGTCGACCGCTTTGCGCCAACGCTGTACAACACGCTCGGCGTGTTCCTGCCGCTGATCGCGGTGAACTGCGTGATCCTCGGCGGCTCGCTGTTCATGCAGGAGCGCGAGTATTCCTTCACCGAGAGCGTGGTGTTCGGCGTCGGCTCCGGGCTGGGCTTCGCCATCGCGCTGATCGCCCTCGCCGCCATCCGCGAGAAGCTAACGTACTCGAACATCCCGGCCGGCCTGCGCGGGCTGGGCATCACCTTCATCTCGGCCGGGCTGATGTCGCTGGCGTTCATGATGTTCTCGGGAATCCAGCTCTAGGAACACGCCATGCTGTCCATCGTGCTGGCCATCGTGATGTTCACCGCCGTCGTGCTGGCGCTGGTGCTGCTGCTGATGGGCGCGCGCCGCAAGCTGGTGGCCACCGGCGACGTGTCGATCGTCGTCAACGAGGATCCGTCGAAGGCGCTGAAGGTGCCAGCCGGCGGCACGCTGCTCGGCGCGCTGACCGCCAACCGAATCTTCCTGCCGGCCGCCTGCGGCGGGCGGGGTTCCTGCGGCGTGTGCGAGGTGGTGGTCAAGGAAGGCGGCGGCGCGCTGCTGCCGACCGAGAGCAATTTCATCTCGCCGCGCGAGGCCAAGCACGGCTACCGGCTCGCCTGCCAGGTGAAGGTCAAGCGCGACCTGAAGATCGAAGTCGCCCCCGAGATCTTCTCGGTGCGCAAGTGGCAGTGCCGGGTGATCCACAACCGCAACGTCTCGACCTTCATCAAGGAGCTGAAGCTGGCGCTTCCTGAGGGCGAGGAAGTGCCGTTCAAGGCCGGCGGCTACGTGCAGATCGAATGCCCGCCGCACGAGCTCAGCTACCGGGAGTTCGACATCGAGCCCGAGTTCCGTGAGGAGTGGGACCGCTTCGACCTGTGGCGCTTCAGGTCGGTGGTGACCGAGAATGTCGATCGCGGCTACTCGATGGCCAATTTCCCGCTCGAGAAGGGCATCCTGCTGTTCACCATCCGCATCGCCTTCCCGCCCGATTATCGCGACGACATCCCGCCGGGCAAGATGAGCTCTTGGCTGTTCCGGCTGAAGCCGGGCGACCTGGTCACCGTGTCCGGTCCGTTCGGCGAGTTCTTCGCCAAGGAAACCGGCAAGGAGATGTGCTTCGTCGCCGCCGGCGCCGGCATGGCGCCGATGCGGGCGCACATCTTCGACCAGCTGCTGCGCCTGAAGAGCAAGCGCCAGATGGTGTTCTGGTACTCGGCGAGAAACCTCAAGGAAGCTTTCTACATCGACGACTTCGACAAGCTGGCCGCCGAGCATCCGAACTTCAAGTGGCACGTCGTGCTGTCCGAGCCGCGGCCGGAGGACAACTGGACCGGGCCGGTGGGGCTGGTGCGCCACAACGTGCTGCGCAAGATGTACCTCGAGAAGCACCCGGCGCCGGAGGACATCGAGTTCTACCTGTGCGGCCCCGACGTGATGAACAAGGCCGTGATCAAGCTGGCCATGGAGTTCGGCGTCGACCGCGAGAACATCATGCTCGACGATTTCGGGCTGTGAACGGAGAACCGACCATGCAGCAGACAGTCGAAACCGTGATGGCGCTGAAGGCGCACGCTGACGAACTGATCACGGTCGACGCCGGCGCCACGGTGATCGACGCGGTCAATGCGCTGGCCGGGCACCGCATCGGCGCGGTGCTGATCCGCAACGAGGACGGGCTGGTCGACGGCATCTTCACCGAGCGCGACCTGCTGCTGCGCGTGGTGCACGCCGGCCTCGACCCGGCGACCACGCCGATCTCGATGGTGATGACGCGCGACGTGCGCTTCGTCTCTCCGGGCACGACGGTCGAGGCGGCGATGGCGCTGATGCAGCTGAACCGATTCCGCCACCTGCTGGTGATGGACGGCCCGCGCGTGCACGGCCTGGTCTCGATGGGCGACATGACCAACTACCTGATCCGGCACGGTGAAGGCCGCTTCGAGGCCGCCGTGCGCGGCCGCCTGGACGAAAGCGCCGGCGGCAGGCCCGCAGGAGCGAACTGATGGATATGCTGCTTTCCCCCTGCCGCCGCCGGTTGCTCGGCGCATTCGGCGGTCTGGGCACGCTGGCGCTGGCCGGATGCGGCGAGCGCGGTCACGCGCCGCTGGCGGCCGGGGCGCCGGCGCAGTTCGGCGGCGAGACGATGGGCACCGGCTACGTCGTCAAGCTGGCTGGCGCGGCGCATTCGGCGGCGCGGCTCGAGCGGCTGGCGGCCGACGTGCAGGCGGCGCTCGATGGCGTCAATCGCGGCATGTCGCTGTACCGGCCGCAGTCGGAGCTGATGCGGCTGAACCGCCAGCCGGGCGCGGTGCCGATGCTGCTGTCGACGGAACTGTACGAAGTGCTGGCCGCCGGCCAGCAGGCGGCCGAGCTGTCGGAGGGGGCCTTCGACGTGACGGTGGCGCCGCTGGTGGACGCCTGGGGATTCGGGCCGCAGAAACGGCGCGAGGTGCCGGCAGCCGGCGAGGTGCAGGCCAGGCGGGCGGCGGTCGACTGGCGCAGCCTGCGCCTCGATCCGCAGCACCGTACGGCGACCAAGGCGCACGCCGGCCTGCAGGCCGATCTTGGCGGCATCGCCAAGGGCTACGGTGTCGACCTGGCGGCGCGGGCGCTCGAGGCCAGCGGCGTGGCCGATTACATGATCGAGGTCGGTGGCGAGGTGCGAACGCAGGGCCGCAACGCCGCGGGCCGGCCGTGGCAGATCGGCATCGAGGAGCCGGACGCGGTGCCACAGCGGGCGCGCAAGGTCGTGCCGCTCAGCGGCCAGGCGATGGCCACCTCAGGCGATTACCGAATCTACTTCGAGCAGGCCGGCCGCCGCTATTCGCACGAGATCGACCCGCGCACGGCGGCGCCGATCGCGCACGGGCTGGCCTCGGTGACGGTAGTAGCCGAGGACTGCATGCGGGCCGACGCACTGGCCACGGCGCTGATCGTGCTCGGCCCGCAGGCCGGCTGGGCCCTGGCGCAGCGGCAGTCGCTGGCCGCCTACTTCATCGTCCGCGAGCCCGGCGGCCGGTTGCACGACCGCGCCACCGAGGCCTTCGTCGAAATGACCCGGGCAGCCTGAGGCTGTGAGCACCTTCTGGCTGGTGTTTGCGATCGCCGCGGTGCTGCTCGGCCTGGGCATCGCCGGCATGGCCATCGGCGTGATGTTCCGCCGGCCCTGCCTGCGCGGCTCCTGCGGCGGGCCGCAAGTGCTCGGCCCCGGCGGTGAGAAGCTCTCCTGCGACAGCTGTCCGAACCGCGGCCGCGAAGCGGCCTGAACCGCAGGCCGCGCCTGCGGGCTGCCCTGCCTAGAAGAGCAGGTCCGGCAGGAACAGCGTGATCACCGGCACGTAGGTGACGATCACCAGGAAGGCGAGCAGGATCAGCGTCCACGGAAGCGCCGCGCGCACCACCTGGCCGATCGACATCCTGGTGATGCCGGCAGTGACGAACAGGTTCAGCCCCACCGGTGGCGTCACCATGCCGATCTCCAGGTTCACCACCATGATGATGCCGAGGTGCACCGGGTCGACGCCGAGCTGGGTGGCGATCGGGAACAGGATCGGCGCCAGGATCAGGATGATGCCGGTCGGCTCCATGAAGTTGCCGGCGATCAGCAGCAGGATGTTGACCACGATCAGGAACTGCCACGGCTCCATGCCCCAGCCGACGATGGTCTCGGCGATCGCGTGCGGGATGCGCTCGGTGGTCAGCACGTGGGCGAACAGCAGCGCGTTGGCGACGATGAACATCAGCATCACCGTGACCTTGCCGGCCTCGATAAGCACGCGCGGCACGTCCTTCATGCCGATGTCGCGGTACACGAACACGGCAATCACGAAGGCGTAGACGGCGGCGACCGCGGCCGCCTCGGTCGGCGTAAACACGCCGCCGTAGATGCCGCCGAGGATGATGACGATCAGCAGCAGGCCCCACAGCGAGTCGCGGCCCGAGGTCAGGATCTCGCTCATCGGCGCGCGCGGCATCTTCTGCAGGCCGATCATCCGCGCCCGCACGTAGATGGCCACCATCAGCATCAGGCCGAGCACGATTCCGGGAATGAATCCGGCCATGAACAGCTTGCCGACCGAGGTCTCGGTGGCGGCGCCGTAGACCACCATCACGATCGACGGCGGGATCAGGATGCCCAGCGTGCCGGCGTTGCAGATCACGCCGGCGGCGAACGGCTGCGAGTAGCCGGCGCGCACCATGCCGGCGATGACGATCGAGCCGACCGCCACCACGGTGGCCGGCGACGAGCCGGACACCGCGGCGAACAGCATGCAGGCCAGCACCGAGGCCATCGCCAGGCCGCCGCGCAGGTGGCCGATGCAGGCGTTGGCGAAGCGGATCATCCTCTTGGCCACGCCGCCGGTGGTCATGAAGGCGCCGGATAGGATGAAGTACGGGATCGCCAGCAGCGTGAAGTGCTCCGAGGTCTCGAACAGCTTCAGCGACAGCGAGGCGAGCGAGTCCTGGGCGAAGAACAGGATCGTCAGCAGCGACGACAGGCCGAGCGCGACCGCTATCGGCATGCCGAGCAGCATGAAGGTGAACAGCAGAATGAACAGCACCGCGGTGTTCATTTGCGCTCACCCTCCGGGGGCTGGTCGGCGCGCAGCTTCAACGCCTCCGCGGCCTCGTCGCCGAGCAGGTGAACCTCCTTGCCGCGGATAAGCCGGAACAGCACCTGGCCGAAGCGGAAGGCCAGCAGCGCGAAGCCGAGCGGCAGCACCAGCCGCGGGATCCACTGTTCGATCGGCACGTCCTGCATCAGGATGCCGACGTCGTACATCTTGCGCACGTACTGGTAGCCGCCGATCGTGATGATCAACGCGTAGACGATGCACAGCACGGCGGCGATCGCGCCGACCACGCGCGAGGCGGTCGGGCCGAGCGACTTGACCAGCGCGTCGACGCCGATGTGCGAGCCCATCCGCACGCCATAGGACATGCCGATGAAGATCAGCCAGGCGAACAGCACCGTCGTGACCTCGAGCGCCCAGACGAAGCTGTAGTTGAAGATGTAGCGGGCGATCACCTGCATGAAGGTGATCGACACCATCACTGCCAGCAGCAGGGCCAGCAGAGCTTCCTCGAGTCGCTCGATCCAGCGCATAAGGAAAGGGCCCGCGAGTCGCGGGCCCTGCCTTGGTTGGCTCAGCTGTTGGCTTTCAGGGCGGCGTCGATCAGGTCACGCCCGATGTCGCCCTCGAACTTCTTCCACACCGGCTCCATGCTCTTGCGCCAGGCCGCCGTGTCTTCCTTGCCGAGCTTCTGGATCTTGGCCTTGCCGGCATCCATGATCTTCTTCTTGTCGGCCTCGTTCAGGTCGAGGGCCAGCTTGTTCGCATAGGCGGTGGCTTCCTTCATCGCCTCGCTCAGTCCCTGGCGGATGTCGGCCGGCAGGCCGTCCCACCACTTGGCGTTGGTCACCACCATGTACTCGATCAGACCGTGGTTGGTCTCGGCGATGGTCTTCTGCACCTCGAAGAACTTCTGCGAGAAGATGTTCGACCAGGTGTTCTCCTGGCCGTCGACCACGCCGGTCTGCAGCGCCTGATAGACCTCGGAGAAGGCCATCTTCTGCGGGTTGGCGCCGAGCGCCCGGAACTGCGCCTCGAGCACGTCGGAGGCCTGGATGCGGAACTTCAGGCCCTTGACGTCGTCGGGCCGCTGCAGCTTGTCCTTGTTGGTCGACAGCTGCTTCATGCCGTTGTGCCAGTAGGCCAGGCCGACCAGACCGCGGCTCTTCATCGAGGTGAGAAGTTCCTGGCCGGTCTTGGTGGCCTGGAAGCGGTCGACCGCGTCGATGTCGTCGAACAGGAACGGCAGGTCGAAGACCTGCAGCTTCTTCGTGTAGCGGTCGAACTTCGACAGCGACGGGGCGATCAGCTGCACGTCGCCGAGCAGCAGCGCCTCCATCTCCTTGGCGTCGCCGAACAGCTGCGAGCTGGGGAAGACCTGCACCTGGACCTTGCCGGGCAGTTTCTTCTCGGCCAGCTCCTTGAACTTCAGCGCGCCCTGGCCCTTGGGCGTGTTCTCCGCCACCACGTGGCTGAACTTCACCACGATCGGCGCCTGCGCCGAGGCAGTGAACGGCATTGCCAGGGCCGTGGCCACTGCGCCGGCCGCGAACAGGACATGGCGGCGCGTACGAGTCGCTTGCGTCATTGCTGTGTCTCCTCTTTTTGAAGGAAATCCAAAGGAAGGGCGAAACCGGCGCCCGCGGCCGGCCACGAAGTCAAAGTTTCTAGCGCAATGCTCCACCTTCCGATTGATCCGGCGCAATTAAACCTTGCCGTACGGCAGACCGACACTGCGACTGTTACGTACGCAAAGTACGCAGACGGGACGCCCGCCGCGCCGCTTCAGTAGCGTCCGTGCTGCTTGTAGATGTAATTGGTCAGCTCGCCCTGCTGCATGTACAGCTGCCGCTGGATCTGGTGCACGGCGCGGACGATCGCGCGCATCACCCGGTAGACGACCTGCGCGTCGGTCTGCAGCAGCGCCTCCAGCTTCTCGCGCTCGAGGCCGAGCACGCGCGCATCGTCCATCGCCACCAGCGACGCGTAGCGGCGGCTGCCGTCCAGCCATGACAGTTCGCCGGCGAAGTCGCCGCCGGCCAGCGTGTTCAGCGTCACCTGCTCGGCCGTGCCGGCGCTCTTGATGACGCCGAGCTTGCCGCGGACGATCAGGTAGAAGTGATGGTCGTCATCGCCTTCCTTGACCAGCACCTCGCCCGCCTTCAGGTCGCGCAGCTGCATCGCCGCCGCCAGCCGGTGGCACTGCTCGTCGGTCAGCTCCACGGCGAGCTTCGAGGGTCGCAGCGCGTCGAACATCGGTTGGTCGTTCATGATCTCTTCCGCAGGTTGGACTGCAGCGGGTGCCGCCGCCGGCAGGATCCGCTCGGCGCGTGACACGTACGCATCGACCATCGTGTCGGCCATGCGCGCGAACACCGGTCCGGCCACGCGCTCGATCAGCCGGTCGGCGAACTCGTAGGTCAGAGTGAACTCGATGCGGCAGGCCGAGGCGTTGAGCGGCGTCAAACGCCATTCGCCCTCGAACCGGCGCAGCGGGCCCCGCACCATGCGCAGCGCCAGCCACTCCGGCCGCCGCTTCGGGTTGCGCGTCTGCAGGCTGAGCGTCAGTCCGGCGACGCGCATCGCGATCCGCGCCGCGACCATCTCGTCGGTGCGCTCGAGGATGACCGCCTCGGTACACCAGGGAATGAACTGCGGGTAGTACTCGGCCTGCTCGATCAGATCGAACATCGACTCGGCCGGGTACGGCATCAGCAGTGAACGGCGGACCAGCATGGGGCAGGACGCAGGGGGCGCGGGCGCGAGGGTAGCGCGGCCGCGCCGGCAGGGTGTCGTTCCCGCAAAGGCGGGAATCCAGTGGCTCTTCGTCCGGGCGCGGATCCCCGCCTGCACGCGGTGACGGAAGCTCGAAGACACTGGATCGCCGCTCCCCGCCTGCGCGGGGACAGGCCTGGCGGGGATGACGCATTCGTTTCCGTTCGCGGCGAGGCTTCGCCTCTAGCTCACCGACGAATGCGTCACTTGGCGGTCGGCATCACGAACTCGGCGCCCTTGCCGATCGAGCCCGGCCAGCGCTGCAACACGGCCTTGTACCTGGTGTAGAAGCGCACTCCCTCGGCGCCGTAGGCGTGGGTGTCGCCGAACAGGCTCCGCTTCCAGCCGCCGAAGGAGTAAAACGCCATCGGCACCGGGATCGGCACGTTGACGCCGACCATGCCGACCCTGATCCGCCGCACGAACTCGCGCGCGGTGTTGCCGTCGGCGGTGAACAGCGCCACGCCGTTGCCGTACTCGTGCGCGTTCACGAGGTCCACCGCGGCGGCGAAGTCCGGCACCCGCACCACCGACAGCACGGGACCGAAGATCTCCTCGTTGTAGATGCGCATGCCCGGCTGCACGCGGTCGAACAGGCAGCCGCCGAGGAAGAAGCCCTTCTCGCGTCCCGCCGCCGTGAAGGCGCGGCCGTCGACGACCAGCTGCGCGCCCTCCTCGACGCCGAGATCGACGTAACCCTTGACCTTGGCGTGATGCGCCGCGGTGACCAGCGGCCCCATCTCGGAGGCCTTGTCCATGCCGTCGCCGATCTTCAGTGCCCGCACGCGCGGGGCGAGGCGCTCGACCAGCTCGTCGGCGATCCGGCCGACGGCCACTGCGACCGAGATCGCCATGCAGCGCTCGCCGGCCGAGCCATAGGCCGAGCCGATCAGCGCATCGACCGCCTGGTCGAGGTCCGCATCCGGCATCACCACCATGTGGTTCTTGGCGCCGCCGAGCGCCTGCACGCGCTTGCCGTGGCGGCCGCCCTCGTCGTGGATGTACTCGGCGATCGGCGTGGAGCCGACGAAGCTCACCGCGGCGACGTCCGGGTGCCGCAGGATGGCATCGACCGCCGCCTTGTCGCCCTGCACGACGTTGAACACGCCGTCGGGCAGGCCGGCCTCCTTCAGCAGCTCGGCCATCAGCAGCGACGGCGACGGATCGCGCTCGGAGGGCTTCAGCACGAAGCTGTTGCCGCAGGCGATCGCGATCGGGAACATCCACATCGGCACCATGCAGGGGAAATTGAACGGCGTGATGCCGGCGCACACGCCGAGCGGCTGGCGCAGGGAGAACTGGTCGATTCCGGTGGACACCTGCTCGGAGTACTCGCCCTTGAGCAGGTGCGGGATGCCGGTGGCGAACTCGACCACCTCGATGCCGCGCACGACCTCGCCCCTGGCGTCGTCGAGCACCTTGCCGTGCTCGCGCGTGATCAGCCGCGCCAGTGGGTCGCGGTTCTTCTCCAGCAGCTCCTTGAAGCGGAACATCACCCGCGCCCGGCGCAGCGATGGCGTGTCGGCCCAGGCCGGGAAGGCCGCTTTCGCCGCCTGCACCGCCGCATCGACGGTGCCGGCGTCGCCCAGGCGAACCAGGCCGGTCACCTCGCCGGTGGCCGGGTTGAACACCTCGCCGGTGCGCCCTGCCGAGCCGCCGACGCGGCCGCCGGCGATCCAGTGTGTGATGTCGTTGAGGGTGGCCTCGGTCTTGCCCATGTCGATCTCCTCGCGCGCTGCGGTCCAGCCTGCCGATTTTGCCTGCAAACGGCCGGCACCGATCGGCGCAGCGCCACCTTCCGCGCGGCGCGGCCGAGTTCGGTGCGGCGCGGACCGGTGCCGGTCGACGCGCGTCAGCGCAGCGCCGCGCCGGGCGGCGGCGCCGCTCAGTGCGTCGTCGGCAGGCAGATCCCCGCGTGCCGCACGTCGCGCATCAGGTCGCGGAACTGCTGCTGCGACAGCCGGATCAGCATGTCGTGATCGCCGGCCTCGATGAACAGCTCGGGGTTCTCGTCGAGCGAGCCGTCGACCACCGTGTCCATGCCCCAGGCCATGCCGACCGCCGGCACGGCACCGAGGTCGCAGTCGGGGAACATCTCGCTCAGCCGGCTCTCGTCGGACAGGTGCAGGGTATCGCGGCCCAGCAGGCGGGCCACTGCGCCGACGTTGACACGCGCGTCGGCGGGAACGACCACCATCACGCAGCCCTGGTCGTCCTCGAGGACGACCGACTTGGCGAGGCGGTGCGCCGGCACGTGCGCCGTGCGCGCGGTCTCGGCGCTGCTGTGGCTGTGCAGGTGCGACATCACGTCGTAGTGAATGCCGCGGCGGAGCAGGTAATTCGAAAGCCGCGATGGCATCGACATGACAACCTCCTTCGCTGCGCGTCGGGCGCAGCGAAGACAGTTTGATCCCGCCCGCCGGCGGGCGCTAGCGCGGCTGCGCGCGATGGGGCTGCCCGCAGCGCCTGGCGGGGCGTCAGTCGATCGACTGCAGCGCCGCGCCGATGGTCTCGACCAGCTGGTCGATCTGCGTCTTCTCGATCACCAGCGGCGGGCTCAGCGCCAGGATGTCGGCGGTGAAGCGCACCAGTGCGCCGGCCTCGAAGCACTTGACGTGCGCCTCGAAGCCGCGGCGGGCCGGCGCGCCCGGGCGCGGCTCCAGCTCGATGCCGCCGACCAGGCCGAGATTGCGGATGTCGATGACGTGGCGGGCGCCTTTCAGCGAATGCAGGGCTGCCTCCCAGTACGGCGCGATCTCGCGCGCACGGTCGAACAGCTTCTCCGCGGCGTACAGCTTCTGCGTGGCGATCACCGCAGCGCAGGCCAGCGGGTGGCCGGAGTAGGTGTAGCCGTGCAGGAACTCGATCGCACCCTCGCCGGCGCCGTTGACGATGGCGTCGTGCACCGCGTCGCTCGCCAGCACGGCGCCGAGCGGAACGGCGGCGTTGTTGATCGCCTTGGCGCAGGTCAGGATGTCCGGCGTGATGCCGAAGTGCTGGGCGGCGAACGGGCTGCCGAGACGGCCGAAGCCGGTGATCACCTCGTCGAAGATGAGCAGGATGCCGTGCTTGCGGCAGGTGGCGGCGAGCTTCTCCAGGTAGCCGGCCGGCGGGATCAGCACGCCGGCGCTGCCGGCCATTGGCTCGACGATCAACGCGGCGATGTTGCTGGGATCGTGGAAGGCGACCAGCCGCTCGAGTTCGTCGGCGAACTCGGCGCCGTGTGCCGGCTGCCCGCGCGAGAAGGCGTTGCGTGCCAGGTCGTGGGTGGAGCGGATGTGGTCGACGCCGGCCATCATCGCCGGCCAGATCTTGCGGTTGCCGGGGATGCCGCCGGCCATCGTGCCGCCGATGTTCACGCCGTGATAGCCGCGCTCGCGGCCGATGATGATGCGCCGGCTCGGTTCGCCGCGCGCGCGGTGATAGGCGAGCGCCATCTTGATCGCCGTGTCCGCCGCCTCCGAACCCGAGTTGACGAAGAACACGTGTCCCATGCCGGCCGGCGCGACGCTGGCCACGGCGGTGGCCGCCTCGAAGGCCACCGGGTGCCCGACCTGGAACGGCGGCGCGAAGTCCATGGTCGCCGCCTGCCGCTGCACGGCCTCGACGATCGGCTTGCGGCTGTGGCCGGCGTTGACGCACCACAGGCCCGCCGTGCCGTCGAGAACCTGGCGGCCGTCCGGCGTCCAGTAGTACATGCCTTCGGCGCGGGCCAGCAGGCGCGGCGCCGCCTTGAACTGCCGGTTGGCGGTGAACGGCATCCACCATTCGTCCAGCGAGACCATCGTGCCGGTGAGCGGGTTCTCGAGTTTCATTTGGTCTCCTTTGCGAAGTGGTGTCACCGCCGGTGGTTCCCCGCGGCCGGCGGTGCTCGGCGCGGAGCCGTCCGCCGCCCCTAGGGCAGCAGCCGGAACGAGTCGAAGAAGGTCTCCAGCGCCTGCGGCTGGATCTCGTCTTCGGCGCCCAGGGCGACGAGCTGGAAGAGCTGATCATCGACTACGTACAGGCGCACGGCAAGTCGCGCCGGTCGGCCGCCGCCGGCCGTGCCCGTGGCCGAGAAGGCGCGGGCGGCGCGCAGCTGCCGCGGGCCGAGCCCGGCCGGTGCGCCGAGATCGGCCGCCACCGGCCGCGTCGCCTGCACGTTGCGCAGCAGGCCGTCGCCGAACCAGGAGAGCGTGGCGTCGAGCGCCTCCGGCGGGGCGAGCGCCGATGGCGGCAGGCGCACGCTGCCGACCGCAAACAGCGACGCACCGACGCCGGTCGACAGCATCGCCATCTCGGCGCGCACCTCGCCGCCGGGGTGCTCGAAGCGGATCTCCCGCACCGTCGTGTGCGGCCTGTCGGGCAGTGCGACGACATAGCCGGCGGCCGGCTGGCGGTGCTCCCGCCAGTCGAGCCGCGGGCTGCAGGCCGCGATCAGCGCCAGCGATGCGGCAGCAGCGACGATGCGCAGCGATCCCATCAAGCAAAAAAGCCGGGTTGCCCCGGCTTTGCGTTGGCCGCCGAACCGACTACTTCGGCATGCGGGGGGCGGTCTTCGACGCACCCTGTTCCTTCTTCTTGAGCCGTGTCGGCCGGGTCTTGCCGTAGCTGCCGTTGTAGATCTTGCCGCGACGCGTGCGCAGGTCGCCCTTGCCCATGATGTCCTCCGCCGGCCTGTGGTCCGGAGGCGGCGAGTATATCGGCGGCGGGGCCGCCGACGGCCGGTTCCAATGGCCGGTCGGCCGCGGATCGGCCGATCGGTTCTAGACTGGCCGGCATCGCACCGCCTGCGAGCGTGCCATGGCCCTGGTCGTCTTCCGCTCCAAAGCCGCCGGCGAGATCTTCATGTTCGCCGAGACGGCGCGCCGCATCCTGTCGATCATCGGCAAGGAGGACACGCCGCGCGGGGTGATCAGCGCCGAGCAGCTTGGCGAGGCGCTGGCGCGGCTGACTGCGGCGGTCGACGAGGAGAAGGCGCAGATCCGGCAGGCACGCGAGGAGGCCGAGCAGGCGCAGCGGCGCGGCGAGCCGGCTGCCGACGAGGGCGCGCGCCCGATCACGCTGGCGCAGCGCGCGCATCCGCTGCTCGAGATGCTGCGGGCGGCGCACAAGAAGGGCGTCGATGTCACGTGGGGCGTGTGACCGTCGTCGCTGACCGTCGGCCGGCATCGCCTGCGCGGCGCGCCGGCGCGCCGTCGGGCGCTCGCCGCGGCAGGAGGCGCGGTTGGGTCTGACGGGCCAGCCGACGTCGCCGGTGCGCTGGACCAGGAACGGCCTGGTCCTGGCGGCGATCCTGCTGGTGCTGGCCGGCGGGCTGTTCGCCGTCGGGGCGGCGCGCAAGGAAGCGGTGCTGCACGAGCGCTATGCGCAGGCGCTCGAGCTGGCCTCGCGCTCGCTCGATGCGCAACAGGCCGCCTCGCGGGTCAACCGCGATCTCGCCCGCATCAGCGGCCGCAGCGGCGAGGCGCTGGCCGAGGCGCTGCAGCGGCTGGCCGAGAGCCTGGAGGCGCTCGGTGGCGAACTGGCCACGCTGCAGCGGACCGAGCCGGAGGCGTTCGCCGGGCGCGAACTGGCCCGCGCCGAGGAGGCGACCGCGCAGCTGCTGTCGCTCGCCCGCGAAGGGCAGCGCCAGGGCGCGGCGGTCGATCCGGCGCAGCTGCGCAGCCGGCTGTCCGTCGCCGCAGGCGAGCTCGAGGCCGTCGGCCACGCGCTCGGCAACCTGCTGGCGGCGGCGCGTGCGCGTGTCGACGAGGCGGCGCGCATCGAGCAGCGCTCCGACAACATCGCGCGGATCAGCGTGTTCGCCGCCGGCGCCGTCGGGCTGGCCCTCGGCCTGCTGCTGACGGTCGTCGCCTGGCGCTCGCTGACGACCAACGCTTCGCTGATGACGCAGCTGTCGCAGCTGGCGCGCGAGGACGCGCTCACCGGCGTGGCCAACCGGCGCACGCTCGACGAGCGGCTGCCGCAGGAAATGGCGCGCTCCACGCGGCACAAGTACGCGCTGACGGTGGTGATGATCGACCTCGACCACTTCAAGCGGTTCAACGACCGCCGCGGCCACGCCGCCGGCGACGCGCTGCTGCGCAACGCCGCGCAGGCCTGGCTGCGCCAGCTGCGGCCGTCCGACCTGCTGGCCCGCTACGGCGGCGAGGAGTTCACGCTGGTCCTGCCGGCCTGCGACGAGAACCAGGCCGAGCGCATGGTCGAGCGGCTGCAGCCGCTGGTGCCGGAGCGGCAGACCTTCTCGGCCGGCATCGCCACCTGGAACGGACTGGACGGCCCGCGCGAGCTGCTGGCGGCCGCCGACCGCGCGCTGCTGCAGGCCAAGCGCGGCGGCCGCAACCGTGTCGTCGTCTCCGGCCGTGAGCCGCAGATCTCGCTGCCGCTGAAGCTCGTTTCCTGAGGCGGCCGCGGCGCTCGGCTATCGTCTGCCGCATGAGTGCACCGATCCTGCTGGTGGAGGACGAACCGGCGATCGCCGACACCGTCGTCTACGCGCTGGCCACCGACGGCTTCGCGCCGCACTGGGTCGCCAGCGGCGAGGCGGCGCTGGCCGCGGCGGCGGCTACGCCGTTTGCGCTGGCCATCGTCGACATCGGCCTGCCCGACATCAACGGCCTCGAGCTGTTCCGCCGCCTGCACGCCGAGCATCCGGCGCTGCCGGTGATCTTCCTCACGGCGCGCGCCGGCGAGATCGACCGGGTGGTCGGCCTCGAGCTCGGCGCCGACGACTACGTCGCCAAGCCGTTCTCGCCGCGCGAGCTGGTGGCCCGCGTGCGCACCGTGCTGCGGCGGGCACAGCGGCCGCCGGCCGGCGCTGCGCCGGCGGCGACGGCGGCGGCGTTCGCCGTCGACGACGAACGCAAGCAGATCCGCTTCCACGGCACGCCGCTGGAGCTGTCGCGCATCGAGTACCGGCTGCTCAAGGTGCTGGTCGAGCGTCCCGGTCGCGTCTTCTCGCGCGACGAGCTGATGGAGCGCGCCTGGGACGATCCGGCGGCCTCCTTCGACCGCACGGTCGACGCGCACGTCAAGACCCTGCGCGCCAAGCTGCGCGCGGTGGTCGCCGGCGAAGACCCGATCGTCACCCATCGGGGGATGGGCTATTCGCTGCGCGAGGAGCGGTGAGGCGTTGACCGCGATCGGTGTCCTGCCGCGCCGCCGGCGCGCGCCGGGCGGCGACCGACTGCGGCGCGCGGACCCCGGCTCGGGCGCGTCGGCATGAGCCGCCGCACCGGCGTCTTCATCGCCGTCCTCGTCGTCTACCTGGCGGTGGTCGGCGTGCTGCTGTACCGCGTGGCGGCCGACATCGATCCGCGCTACCGCGAGTCGGCCGAGGAGTCGCTGGTCGACACCGCGCAGCTGCTGGCGACGCTGCTCGAGCGGCGAACCTTCAGCGGCGTGATCCCGACCGACGAGCTCGAGCGGACGCTGGCGCATCTGGCCGAGCGGCCGGTGTACGCGCGCATCTTCGACATCGAGAAGACGCGCGTGAACCTGCACGTGTACGTCACCGACCGCGACGGCGTCGTGCTGTTCGACTCGCGCGGCCGCGACGTCGGCAAGAGCTACCTCGACTGGCGCGACGTCAGGCTGACGCTGGCCGGCGCCTACGGCGCGCGCACCACGCTGGCCGACGACGACGACACGAGCTCGGCGGTGATGTACGTGGGCGCGGCGATCCGCGAGCGCGGCCGCGGCGCCAGCGTCGAGGCCGGCGAGGACATCGTCGGCATGGTCAGCGTCGGCAAGCCGATCGAGTCGTTCGCCCCGTTCATCGCCAATGCGCGGGCCAAGCTGGTCCAGTTCGGCCTGATCTCGGTCGGCGCGCTGCTGGCGGGGCTCGTGCTGGCGCTGCTGTGGCTGCTGCGGCCGCTCGGCCTGATCGGCGACCTGTGGCGGGCGCTGCGCCACGAGGGCGGCGGGTCGCTGGCGGCGCGGCTGCGGCTGATGGCCCACGCGCTGCGCGCCTCGGTCGCCGAGGCGGGCGACGCGCTGGCCGGCCGCAGCTACGCCGAGCAGTACGTGCAGACCCTGGCGCACGAGATCAAGAGCCCGCTGGCGGCGATCCGCGGCGCCGCCGAGCTGCTGCGCGAGCCGATGTCGGAGACGGCGCGCGCACGATTCGCCGGCAACATAGAGGAGCAGGTCGCCCGCGCGCAGGACCTGATCGAGCGGATGCTCGAGCTGGCCAACCTGGAGCGGCGCGGCTCGCTGGAGCGGACCGAACTGGTGTCGCTGGCGCAGCTGGCCCGGCTGGTGGTGACCGAGGCGACGCCGGTTGCCGCGCGCAAGCAGATGCGCTTCGAGGTCGACGTGGCGGAGCCGCTGCTGGTCAGCGGCGACGCCTTCCTGCTCGCCCGGGCGATCTCGAACCTGGTGCGCAACGCGATCGACTTCGCCCCGGCGCATTCGACGGTCGAGATCGCCGCGCGCGAGTCGGGGCGGCAGATCGAGCTGACAGTGCACGACTACGGGCCGGGGCTGCCGCCGTTCGCCCGGCGGCGGGTGTTCGAGAAGTTCTTCTCGACCGCCCGGCCGGACACCGGGAGGAAGGGCAGCGGGCTGGGGCTGGCGCTGGTCAGCGAGGTCGCCGCACTGCACGGCGGCACGGCGCGCCTGGACAACCATCCCGACGGCGGCGCCGTCGCCACGCTGCGCTTGCCGCGCGCCCCGGCCGGCTAGCCGCTTCATCGTTCCTTCACGTCGCTTTCCGCTGCGCTTCGCACGCGGTTCGACGGCCGTGCGCACAGTTCGCTGCAGGCGCGGCCGCGGGGCTGCGCGAAGCGGGGGAACGAAGCGATGTCGATATCCGCTGTGCTGCTCGAAGGCGCTCGTCGCGCCGCCACCTACGCCGCCACGTTGTTCAGCGTCGCAGTGCCGCCGCCGGCGGCCGCGGCGCCGCCGCCCGCTGCGCCGGCAGCGGCCGCGCCGCTGGCGGTCGATGGATCGGTGGCCGAATCGGGGTTGACGCTGACGGCGCATCACCTCGACCTGCGCGTTGCCGAGGGCAGCGCCTCGGCGCGCGTGCAGCTGCTGCTGCGCAACGACCGGCCCGACGCCGTCGTGGTCCAGTACCTGCTGCCTGAGGCGGCGCGCTTCGTGCGCGGCGAGGCGGCCGGCCTCCCCGGTCGGGCCGACATGGCGGCGCTGTGCGAGGACGCCGACCTGTCGCAGCAGGCGGCCGAGCAGGCCGAAGCCGAGCCGGGCCGGCTGCTGCGGCGAGCCGACGTCATCGTCGTCGCCCCGGGCGAGCAGATCAGCCTCGAGGTGCAGCGGCAGGTGCCGGTGGTCGAGGCCGGCGGCGTGTACCGCCTGCTGCTGCCGCTGCCGGTCGATCGCGCGGCGCCGTGGGTGCCGCGCTTCACTGCCGACGTGCAGGTCGAGGCAGGGCGGCCGATCCGGCGGCTGTCGTCGCCGACCCACGAGGCGCTGGTCGACGGGCTGGGCGAGCGCACCGCCGTGCTGTCGGTTCCCGACGGCTTCGTCTACCGGCAGAGCCGGCTCGAGGTGGAGTTCGAACTCGAGCCGATCGGCGAGACCGGGACGGTGGCTGCGGTCGATCGCAGGCCGGACGGCCGTGCGCGCTGAGGCGGCGATGGTCGATCTTCGTCGTCTGCTGGTCGCGCTCGCTGCGGCGGCATTGCTGCCGGTGGTGGCGGCAGCGGCGCCGCCGGAAACGCGCAGCCTGGCGCCGTACTTGGTCGCCGAAGGCGGCAGGCCGGGCGTCGACGCCCTGCCGCTGAAGCGCACCGAGGTGGCGGCAACCATCGCCGGCGTGATTGCCGACGTGCGCGTCACGCAGGTCTACCGCAACGAGGGCACGTCGCCGGTCGACGCGCGCTACGTGTTCCCGGCGTCGACCCGCGCCGCGGTGTACGCGCTGCGGTTGCGCGTCGGTGACCGCGTGGTCGACGCGCGGATCCGCGAGAAGCGCGAGGCGCGGCAGGAGTTCGACCAGGCAAGACGCGCCGGCAAGAGCGCCTCGCTGCTGGAACAGAAGCGGCCGAACGTGATGCAGATGGCGATCGCCAACGTGCTTCCCGGCGACGAGATCGCGGTCGACCTGCGCTACACGGAAACGATCGTGCCGACCGACGGCAGCTACCGCTTCGTCTTCCCGACCGTCGTCGGGCCGCGCTACAACGGCGGCGTCGACGCCGGCGGCGCGGCCACCGAGAGCCACCGGGCCGAAGGCTGGATTGCGCAGCCGACGCTGCGGCAGGGGCGGGCGGGCAACGCCACCTTCGCGCTGCAGGCGACGATCAGGTCGCCGCTGCCGATCGCCTCGATCCGTTCGTCGTCGCACGGACTGCAGGTCACCGGCGAGAGCACCCGCGAGGTGCGCATCGACCTGCCGGCCGACGTCGCCCACGCCGACCGCGACCTGGTGATCGACTACATGCTCGCCGGCCGTTCGATCGACGCCGGGCTGATGGTGCACGAGGGTCCCGACGCCGGCTACTTCCTGCTGCTGGCGCAGCCGCCGGCGACGGTCGCAGCCGTCGAGGTCGTGCCGCGCGAGTACGTCTTCATCGTCGACGTGTCGGGCTCGATGCACGGCTTCCCGCTCGCCACCGCGAAGACGCTGCTGCGTGAGCTGATCGGGCGGCTGCGGCCCTCCGACACCTTCAACGTGATCCCGTTCGCCGGCGGCCACGCGCTGCTGCATCCGGTCTCGGTGCCGGCTAGCGGCGAGAACGTCGCCCGCGCCATCCGCTTCCTCGACGGCCAGCACGGCGGCGGCGGCACCGAGCTGCTGCCGGCGCTGCGAACGGCGCTGGCGATGCCGGCCGAAGACGGCCGCGCCCGCAGCTTCGTCGTCGTCACCGACGGCTACGTGACGATCGAGAAGGAGGCGTTCGAGCTGGTCCGTGCCAACCTCGGCAGGGCCAACGTCTTCGCCTTCGGCATCGGCTCTGCCGTCAACCGCTTCCTGATCGAGGGCCTGGCGCGCGCCGGCAAGGGCGAACCGTTCTTCGTGCTCGACGCGCAGCAGGCGCAGGCCGAGGCGACTCGGCTGCGCGTGATGATCGAGCAGCCGGTGCTGACCGGCGTCCGCGTGAACTTCGACGGCTTCGACGCCTTCGACCTCGACGTGCCGCAGGTGCCCGACCTGTTCGCGCAGCGGCCGATCGTGGTCAGCGGCAAGTTCCGCGGCCGCGCTGGCGGCCGCATCGAGATCGAGGGGTTCGCCGCCGGTGGCACGGTCCGGATCCCGATCGACGTCGAGCGGGCGGCCGTGCGCGACGACACGCCGGCGCTGCGCTACCTGTGGGCGCGCAGCCGCATCGCCCAGCTCGGCGACTTCAACCGGCTGGGCCGCGACGGCGAGGTGGTGCGCGAGATCACCCGCCTCGGGCTGGCGCACGGCCTGCTGACCGACTACACGTCGTTCATCGCCGTCGACCACGTGGTGCGCAACCCGGGCGGCGAGTCGACCGCGGTCGACCAGCCGCTGCCGCTGCCGCAGGGCGTGAGCGATCTCGCGGTCGGCCAGGTGCCGAGCACGCCGGAGCCGGAGTTCGCCCTGCTGGCGGCGCTGGCCGGCGGGCTGCTGTGGTGGCAGCGCCGTCGTCTGCAGGGCGGAGCGCGCCGTGGCTGAAGGCCGCCTGCCGCACGCGCGCCTCGGCCGCGCGACGCCGCAGCCGATGTTCGGAGCGCCGGGCGATCTGCCGCTGTCCGGCCGACGTCCGGGCGGCGGCGCCGCTCGCGGCTGGCGCGCCGAGCTCGCCGTGGTGCCGCGCGTGTGGTGGCTGCTGCTGCTGCTGGCCGGTGCCTGCTGGCCGCACGGCTTGTGGATGCTGCGGCGGCTGACCGACGGCTCCGACGAACCGTGGGGCGCTCTGGCGCTGCTGACCGTGGCGGTGCTGCTGGCGCGGGCGCGCCGCGAGATGTCGATGCCGGCGCGCGCGGCCCTGGTCGCCAGCGGCGCGCTCGCCGTGCTCGCCGCTGTGCTCGCCCATCTGGTGCCGCCGATCTTCGCCGCCGGCGTGGCGATGCTGGCGCTGGCGGCATTCATCACCGCGGCGCTGCCGCGACGGCCGCCGGCGCCGATCGCAACGCTGCTGCTGCTCGCGCTGCCGGTCATCGCATCGTTGCAGTTCTACCTCGGCTATCCGCTGCGGCTGGCCACCGCGCACGCGGCCGCACCGCTGCTCGGGCTCGGCGGCATCGATGCCGCCGCCGCTGGCGCGGCGCTGCTCTGGCACGGCCAGACGATCCTCGTCGATCCGCCCTGCGCCGGCATCGGCATGCTGTGGGTCGGCAGCTGGAGCGCAGCGCTGCTGTCGTACCTGAACGGCGCTTCCGCACGCCGCACCCTGCTCAACGGCATCTTCGCTGCGGTGGTGGTGTTCGCTGCCAACGTCCTGCGCAACGTGCTGCTGTTCTTCCCCGAGGCGGGTCTGCTGCAGGCCCCGGCGTGGCTGCACGCGGCGATCGGACTCGCTGCCTTCGCCGCAGCGCTGCTGCCGATCGTCGCCTTCACGCATTGGCGGACCACATGAACGTCCGCCGCTTCTTCGTCGGCGCCTGTCTGGCCGCGGCGGTGCTGCCGCCGCTCGGCGCGCACCTCGCTGCCGCCGGGGCAACGGGGCGCGCGCCGGCGGCGGCGGTCGGCAATCGATCGTCCGCGATCGAGTGGCCGACCCACTTCCGCGGCCAGCCGCTGACCCAGCTGCCGCCGACGGCGCTCGAGCTGCGCTTTGCGGCGCGTTTTCCCGGTGCGGTGGCGCGCTTCACCGACGGCGAGCAGCTGCTGATCGTCCGCCACGTGCGGCGGCCGACGCGGCTGCTGCATCCGGCGAGCGACTGCTTTCGCGGCGTCGGTTACGCGGTGAACGAGACGCGGGCCATGGTCGACGCGCAGGGCGTGCGCTGGCGCTGCTTCGTCGCCCGCCGCGGCGGGCAGCGGCTGCGCGTGTGCGAGCGGATCACCGAAAGTCTCGACGCCGGCGCGCCGGCGTGGACCGACGTCTCGGCGTGGTTCTGGGAGGCGCAGCTACGGCGCGGCGCCGACCGCTGGTGGGCTGTGACGGTGGTCGAGCCGCTCGACGGCGGCGGCGGATGAACCTGCGCCGCACCCTTGGCTGGCTGGCCTGGCTCACCGCTGGCGCCGCGCTCGGCATCGCCGCGCTGGCGACGGTGGCCGTGGTCGTGCTGGCGGCCGGCGGGGCGCTGACCACGCCGCCGGGCGCGTGGGTGGTGCAGGTCAGGCCCGCGCCCGGAGTTCGCATCAGGATCAGCGTGCCCGGGTTGGTTCGCTTCGCCACCTCGCCGGCGGCGCTGCGCCTGCTCGACGGTCGCACGCTGGCCAGCCGCTACGGAACGCTGCGTCTGGCGCGCGATGGCGCGACGCTGCAGGCGGTCTGCGCGCCGTGCCGCGTCGACCTGCCGCAGCTGGCGGCGCGGCCGGTGCAACTCGAGCGGTTGCAGTTGCGGCTGGCGCGCCGGGACGGGCAGATCGTCGCCGGCGAGCTGAGCAGCGGCGCAGTCAACGTCAAGTTCACTGCGCGACTGCAGCCGGACCGCATCGACATCGACTGGCAGCTGCCGGCGACCGACATCGCTGCCGTCTACCGCCTGCTCGGGTCGGCGATCCCGGAGGCGCACCTGGCGCACATCGAGGGCCGCGTCGAGGCGAGCGGCAGCCTGCGCCTGCCCCAGCGGCGCACCCGGACCGAGGTGGCGATCGAAGGCCTGGCCGTCGAAGGGCTGGGCACGGAGCGGCTCGCCGATGGCCCGCTCGAGTTCGGCTGTCCCGACGGTGCCGGCGCGGCGAAGCTGCGGCGGCTGACGCCGGGCGAAGGCCGCTGGATCAGCCCGGCGCGATCCGGCGCGCTGCTCGCCGCCGCGGTGCTCGCTGCCGAGGACCAGCGTTTCCACGAGCACGGGGGCTTCGACCGCGTCGAGGTGGCGCAGGTGCTGGCGTCGATCGACGAGTCCGGGCCTGCGCGCGGTGCCAGCACGCTCAACCAGCAGCTGGCGCGCGGGCTTTTCACCGGCGGCGAACGCAGCGCGGTGCGCAAGCTGCGCGAGCTGCTGTACGCGGTCGAGATGGAGCGCACGCTCGGCAAGCGCGCGGTCCTCGCCCTGTACCTGAACACCGTGCACTGGGGGCCGGGCATCTGCGGCGCCGACGCCGCCGCGCAAACCTACTTCGGCAAGCGTCCGCAGCAGCTCACGCCGCTGGAGGCGGCCTGGCTCGCCGCGATCCTGCCCAATCCGCAGCGCGCCTTCGACGACCAGTTCCGTGCCGGCGCGCCGCGGGCGGCGCGCGCGGTGCGCGTGCTGCAGCAGATGCACGGCCTGCCGCGCCGCGAGCGCGAGCACTGGGCGCGGCAGCCGCTGGGCTTTGCGGCGCCGGCCGGCGGTGGCGGCGGCGTCTCGCAGCTGGCCGCCGCCCGCTGACGCTGGCGGCTCAGTCGCCGATCAGGTGCAGCACGACCTGGCGGCGCTGGCCGCGCAGCCGGTGCTCGTACAGGTAGATGCCCTGCCAGGTGCCGAGCACCAGGGCGCCATCGACGAGCGGCACCGACAGTGTCGTGGCCGTCAGCGCGCTGCGCACGTGTGCCGGCATGTCGTCGGCGCCCTCGGCGCGATGCTCGAACAGGCGGTCGCCGTCGGCAACCAGGCGGGCGAGGAAGCGCTCCAGATCGCGCTGCACCTCGGGGTCGGCGTTCTCCTGGATCAGCAGGCTGGCCGAGGTGTGACGAACGAACACCGTCAGCAGGCCGTTGCGCATGCCGGCGGTATCGACCCAGGCGCTGATCCGCCGCGTGATTTCGGTCAGGCCGCGACCGCCGGTGTCGAGCGCGAGCAGCGTGTGCGCCTGGCGCATCGGGCACGCCGATGCGGCGCTAGACGTTCAGCGCGTGGCCGAGCGCGCGCATGGCCGCCTCCTGCACCGCCTCGCCGAGCGTCGGGTGGGCGTGGATCGTCCCGGCGACGTCCTCCAGCCGGGCGCCCATCTCGATCGACTGCGCGAACGCCGCCGCCAGTTCCGACACCTCGGGGCCGACCGCCTGCCAGCCGACGATCAGGTGGTTGTCGCGGCGGGCGACCACGCGGACGAACCCGTCGCCCCCCTCGAGCGTCAGCGCGCGGCCGTTGGCGGCAAACGGGAAGTGCGCGTGCAGGCAGTCGATGCCCGCTTTCGCCGCCTGCGCCGGCGACTGGCCGACGGTGACCACCTCGGGATCGGTGAAGACCACCGCCGGAATGGCCGCCGGCTCGAAGCGCCGCTTCGCCCCGCCGATGATCTCGGCGACCATCTCGCCCTGCGCGCTGGCCCGGTGGGCGAGCATCGGCTCGCCGGTCACGTCGCCGATCGCCCACACGTTGCGCATCGAGGTTCGGCACTGCGCGTCGACCTTGACGAAACGGCCATCCATGTCCAGCTGCAGCCGCTCCAGGCCCCAGCCGTCGGTGCGCGGCTGGCGGCCGATCGCCACCAGCACCCGGTCGGCGGCCAGCTCCTGCTCCGCGCCCTGCGCGTCGCGCAGGCGCACCGCGTCGCCGGCTCCGTTCATGCCGAGCACGGTCGAGCCCAGGTGCACCTCGACGCCGAGCCGGCGCAGCGAAGCCGCCACCGGTCGCACCAGTTCGCCGTCGTAGGCGGGCAGCAGCTGCGGCAGCATCTCGACGATCGTCACCTCGGCGCCGAGCTTGCGGTAGGCCAGGCCGAGCTCGAGCCCGATGTAGCCGGCGCCGACCACGACCAGCTTGTTCGGTATCGACGCCGGAGACAGCGCCTCGGTCGACGAGATCACCCGCCCGCCGAACGGCAGCGACGGCAGCGTCGCCGGCACCGAGCCGGGCGCCAGCAGCAGGTGCTCGCAGCTGATGCGCCGCGTCTGCATGCCGCCCGGCCGCTGCGCGCGCACGTCGACCGACTTGCCGTCGACGATCTCGGCCCAGCCGTTGATCACCTCCGCGCCGTGCCTGCGCAGCAGTGCCGCCACGCCACCGGTCAGGCGCCGCACGACGCCGTCCTTCCAGCGCATGGCCTGCGCCAGGTCGAGGCTCGGCTCGGCGCTGCGGATGCCGAGCGCGCTGCCGGCGGCGTGGCGTCGCGCGCGGTCGAACTCGCCGGCCAGGTGGATCACCGCCTTCGACGGGATGCAGCCGATGTTCAGGCAGGCGCCGCCGAGGTATTCGCCTTCGACCAGCACCGTCGGGATGCCCAGCTGCGCGGCGCGAATGGCGGCGATGTAGCCGCCGGGGCCACCGCCGATCACCAGGAGTCGGGTGTCCATGGGCCTACTCGACGAAGAGGAGCGCGGGCGACTCGAGCAGGGCCCGCACCGCCTGCACGAAGTACGCCCCATCGGCGCCGTCGACCACGCGGTGATCGAACGACGAGGACAGATTGACCAGCTTGCGCGCGACGACCTGTCCCTGCTGGAGCACCGGCCGCTCGACGATGCGGCCGACGCCGATGATCGCCACCTCCGGCCAGTTGATCACCGGCGTGGTGACGATGCCGCCGAGCGCGCCGAGGCTGGTAATGGTGATGGTCGAGCCGGTCAGTTCCTCGCGCGAGGCCTTGCCGCCGCGGGCGGCCTCGGCCAGGCGCCGGATCTCGGCGGCGCACGACCACAGGTCGCGCGCCTCGGCGTGGCGCAGCACCGGCACCATCAGCCCGCCGTCGGTCTGCGTGGCCACGCCGAGGTGCACGGCGCCGTAGCGGGTGACGATGCCGGCGTCGTCGTCGAAGCGGGCGTTGATCTGCGGGTACTCGCGCAGTGCCTGCACGATCGCCCGCGCCAGCAGCGGCAGCAGCGTCAGGCGGCCGCGCTGCTCGCCGTGCCGCTCGTTCAGCCGCCCGCGCAGGGCCTCCAGCTCGGTGACGTCGATCTCCTCGACGTAGGTGAAGTGCGGGATGCGCCGCTTGGCCTCCTGCATCTTCTGCGCGATCCTGCGGCGCAGGCCGATGACCTGCACCTGCTCCTCGTCGTGGCGCTCGACGTAACGGCTGCCGGCCGGCGCGGCCGTGCCGCGGCGGGCGACGAAGGCGTCGAGATCCTCGTGCAGGATGCGTCCGGCGGTGCCGCTGCCCGGCACGAACTGCAGCTCGATGCCGAGCTCCCACGCGCGCCGCCGCACGGCCGGCGAGGCGATCGGCTTCTCGCCGGGGGCGCGCAGCACCGCCGTTGCGGCGGGCGCCGCCGCGGCGGCTGGAGGAGGCGCTTCGGCGCGCGGCGGCGCCGCTTGTACCGGCGCTTGCGCGGCCGCTGGTGCGGGCGCTGACGGGGCCGGCGCGGGCGCCGGCGCCGCGCGGGCGGTGACCGGCGGGGCACCGGCGGCGACATTGCCGGTGCCCTCGACCTCCAGGCGGATCAGCTCGGTGCCGACGGCCATAACGTCGCCGACCTTGCCGCCGAGCGCCAGCACCTTGCCCCTGACCGGCGCCGGGATCTCGACCGTGGCCTTGTCGGTCATCACGTCGGCCAGCACCTGGTCCTCGGCCACCGTGTCGCCGGGCTGCACGTGCCACTCGACCAGTTCGACCTCGGCGATGCCTTCGCCGATGTCCGGCATCTTGATCACGTGGATGCCCATGCTATTTCTCCAGCGCTCGCCTGAACGCCTCGCCGACGCGCTGCGGGCCGGGGAAGTAGGCCCACTCCTGCGCGTGCGGATACGGCGTGTCCCAGCCGGTCACGCGCTCGATCGGCGCCTCCAGGTGATAGAAGCAGTGCTCCTGCACCAGGGCGGCCAGCTCGGCACCGAAGCCGCTGGTGCGCGTGGCCTCGTGCACGATCACGCAGCGGCCGGTCTTGTTCACCGAATCGACGATCGTCTTCAGGTCGAGCGGCCAGATGCTGCGCAGGTCGATGATCTCGGCGTCGACACCCGTTTCGCTGGCCGCGGTCTCGGATACCCACACCATCGTGCCGTAGGTGATCACCGTCAGCTCGCCGCCCGGCCGCACCACCGCCGCCGATTCGAGCGGCACCGTGTAGTGGCCCTCCGGCACCTCCGACAGCCGATGGCTCGACCACGGCACCACCGGCCGGTCGTGATGGCCGTCGAACGGCCCGTTGTAGATGCGCTTGGGCTCGAGGAAGATCACCGGGTCGTCGCACTCGATGGCCGAGATCAGCAGCCCCTTGGCGTCGTACGGATTGCTCGGCATCACGGTGCGCAGGCCGCAGACGTGGGTGAACAGCACCTCCGGGCTCTGGCTGTGCGTCTGGCCGCCGTAGATGCCGCCGCCGCAGGGCATGCGGATCGTGATCGGCGCGGTGAAGTCGCCGGCCGAGCGGTAGCGCAGCCGCGCCGCCGCCGAGACGATCTGGTCATAGCCCGGGTACATGTAGTCGGCGAACTGGATCTCGGCCACCGGCCGCAGGCCGTAGGCACCCATGCCGACGGCGATGCCGACGATGCCGCCTTCGGCGATCGGCGTGTCGAACACGCGCGAGGAGCCGTACTTGGCCTGCAGCCCCTCGGTGCAGCGGAACACGCCGCCGAAGTAGCCGACGTCCTCGCCGAACAGGACCACGTTGTCGTCGCGCGCCATCACGACGTCGAGCGCCGAGCGGATCGCCTGCACCATGGTCATCTTGGCCATGCTCTAGACCCCCAGCTGCTGGCGCTGCCGGCGCAGGTGCTCCGGCATGTCCTTGTAGACGTCGTCGAACATCAGCGCAGCGCTCGGATGCGGGCCGGTCGCCAGCGTGCCGTAGCTCTCCGCCTCCTTCTGCGCGGCGATCACCTGCGCCTCGACCTCCTTCTGCAGTTTCTCGTGCTGCTCGTCGGACCAGGCGCCGATCGAGATCAGGTGCTGCCTGAGCCGCTTGACCGGGTCGCCGAGCGGAAAGCGCGCCCAGTCGTCGGCCGGCCGGTACTTGGTCGGATCGTCGGCGGTCGAGTGCGCGCCGGCGCGGTAGGTGATCCATTCGATCAGCGTCGGTCCCAGGCCGCGGCGGGCGCGTTCGATCGCCCACTTCGACGCCGAGAACACGGCGAGGAAATCGTTGCCGTCGACGCGCAGCGAGGCGATGCCGTTGCCGACACCCCGCGCGGCGAAGGTGGTCGCCTCGCCGCCGGCGATGAACTGGAAGGTCGAGATCGCCCACTGGTTGTTGACCACGTTCAGGATCACCGGCGCCTGGTAGACGGCGGCGAAGGTCAGCGCGTTGTGGAAATCCGGCTCGGCGGTCGAGCCGTCGCCGATCCACCCCGAGGCGATGCGGGTGTCGTTCTTGATCGCCGAGGCCATCGCCCAGCCCACCGCCTGGATGTACTGCGTGCCGAGATTGCCGGCGAGCGAGAAGAAGCCGTGCTTCTTCCACGAGTGCAGGATCGGCATCTGCCGGCCCTTGATCGGGTCGCGCGAGTTCGAGAACAGCTGGCACATCATGTCGACCAGGCTGCAGCCGCGGGCGATCAGGATGCCCTGCTGGCGGTAGGTCGGAAAGCACATGTCGTCGGGTTCGAGCGCCAGCGCCTGGCCGATGCCGATCGCCTCCTCGCCGAGGCTCTGCATGTAGAACGACATCTTCTTCTGCCGCTGCGCGGTCAGCATCCGCGCGTCGTACACGCGCGTGGTCAGCATCGCGCGCAGGCCGGCGATCAGCAGCTGCGGTTCGATCTGCAGCGCCCACGGTCCGACGGCGCGGCCGTCGTCGTCGAGCACGCGCACCAGGCCGTAGGCAAGGTCGCTGGTCTCCGACGGCAGTGCGTCGACCGGCGGCCGCCGCGTCTCGCCGGCGGCCTTCACGTGCAGGTAGGAGAAGTCGGGTTCGTGCCCGGGCCGCTCGGCCGGTTCGGGCACGTGCAGTTTCAGCGGGCCGTACGACCTGGTCATCCGTGTCTCCGCAGTCGATCGCTGGGTACCGTGGCGATACGTCCGGTGCCGGCCGCCGGCACCGGCGCAGGACAGGTTAGCGGCTTTGCCAGGGCAGAAGTTGATCCGGGTTGAAGATTGCCGCCTGCTGCGGCGCGGCAGCGGGCAACCTTCGCCGTCCGCTGCAACTAGAGGTAGGTCAGCGCCATCTTGGTGGCGAGCGCAAACAGCAGCAGCGCGAAGACCCGCTTGAGCGTCGCCACCGGCAGGCGGTGCGCCAGCCGCACGCCGAGCGGTGCGGTGGTGACGCTGCCTGCCACCAGGGCGGCGAGCGCAGGCAGGTAGACGAAGCCCAGCGAGGCCGACGGCAGGCCGTCGATGCGCCAGCCGCTGGCGACGAATCCCAAGGCGCCGATCGCCGCGGTCGGGATGCCGAGTGCCGCTGCGGTGCCGATCGCGGTCACCAGCGGCACGCCGCAGTACAGCATCAGCGGCACCGTCATGAAGGCACCGCCGGCCGAAACGAGCCCGCACACCACGCCGATGAGAATGCCGATAGCGAACAGCGCGGCTGCGCCCGGCAGGGGGCGCGCCGCGGTCGGCCGGCCGCCGAACAGCATCTGCAGCGCCCCCGCGTAGACGATCGCCGCGAACGCCAGCGCCAGCATCCGCTGCGAGACGAGGCCGCTGGCGAGCGTGGACAGCAGCGAGCCGAGCACCATGCCGGGGGCCAGCCGCTGCACGATGTGCCAGTCGACGGCGCGGCGCTGGTGGTGCGCGCGCACGCTGGCGCTCGACGTGAAGACGATCTGCGCCATCGCCGTGCCGAGCGCCAGGTGCACGGAGTGCGACGGCGCAAGGTCCTGCGCGGCGAACAGCGCCGACAGGATCGGCACCAGCGTCAGGCCGCCGCCGATGCCGAGCAGTCCGGCGAGGAAACCGACCAGGGCGCCGGCGGCGGCGTAGGCGGCGAGCCAGGTCATGCGATTCCCTCGTCGCGGCGGGCGACGGCCTCGTCGTTTGGGCGGTCGTCAGGCGCCAGCACGTCTGCCGGCTGGCCGCAGCGCGGCTTCGAGCAGCGGCAGCACCAGGGCCCGCGCGTCGACGCGTGCCTTGACGTGCGCCAGCGTGAGGAAGGAGCCGACCAGCTTGCGGTGCAGGAACATGGTTCTCGGCGGCGGGGCGCGCAGCAGCCCCTGGCGGATGCCCAGGTCGATGCCGAGCGCGCGCGCCCGTGACGGCAGGTCGGACGCGGCGAAGTCGTAGCGACCGACGTGCCGCAGCGGCTCGCACACCAGCATGATCACGTCGGTGGTGGCGTCGATCAGCGCCGCCGGGTCGCCGTCGGCCGCATAGCCGATGGCCACCGCCAGGCGAGCCACCGCGTCGCGGTCGCCATCGATCACCGCGCGGGTGATGCGCGCATAGGCGGTGACGAAGGCGGGCTCGAGGCGAATGCTCGAGCCGAAGTCCAGCAGCACCAGCTTGCCGGTCGCCGGCTGCCAGAGGTAGTTGGCGAAGTTCGGGTCGGTCTGCATCACGCCGAACTCGAACAGCTCGCGGAACAGCAGCCGCTCGAGCAGCGTGCCGATCGCGTCGCGCGTGGCCTGCGCCACGCCGTCGGCGGCCAGCGTCTCCAGCGGCTCGCCCTCGATGTAGTCCATCGCCAGGATGCGCGCCGTGGTCAGATCGCGATGCACGCGCGGCACGACGAGCCGGGGCTCGTCGGCCACCAGCCGGGCAAAGCGCGCGAGGAACGCCGCCTCGGCGAGATAGTCGGCTTCCTGGCCGAGCTGGCGCGCCGCCTCGGCCGCGATGGCGGCCACGTCGACCTCGTGCGGCAGCAGCTTCAGCAGGTGCAGCACGACGCCGAGGTTCTCCACGTCGCTGCTGATCGAGCGGGCGACGCCCGGGTACTGGACCTTCAGGGCCAGCTCGCGGCCGTCGGCGGCCCGCGCCCGGTGCACCTGGCCGATCGACGCGGCGGCGATCGGCTGCTCGTCGAACCGTTCGAAGCGGCGCTCCCAGCCCCTGCCGTACTCGCGGCCCAGCACCCGGCGCAGCTGCGGCAGCGGCATCGGTGCCGCCTGCGCGCGCAGCTGGCCGAGCGCCTGCGCGAATTCCGGCGGCAGCAGGTCGGCGCCCTGCAGCGACATCATCTGGCCGAGCTTCATCGCCCCGCCGCGCAGCCGCGCCAGCCTTGAGGCCAGTCGCCGGGCGTTGGCGGCCGACAGCAGGGCGCTGGTCGATTCGCTGTGCGTGGACTCGCCCGCCGTCAGGCGGCGGATGCCTTCGGAGACACCGCCGAGCGCGAGCTCGCCCGCGGCCAGGGCGATGCTTGCCAACCGGCCGAGCCGCGACTGCGGCACGCGCGCCGGCTCGATCGTCCGCTTCGGCGCGCCGCGCTTGCCACCGGCCGGGCCGGACGGGGTTCGGCCGTTCTTGCCTGACGTCGCGTCAGCGGGCATCGGAGCAAGTCGACCGCCCGGGCCAGGGCGGTTCGGCTGGCGCCGGCAGCCGTGCATCCGGGCGCTTTGCTCCTCGCCGGCAGATCAACGGCACCGATGCGTGGCCGGAATCTCGATCGGCGGTCACTGGATGGCTGCGCGGCCGGCCGCACAGGCTCGACACGTTCACGCGGCGCCGCGCGCTTCGGTGCGGCCGGCCGTGCCTTCGGCCGCCGCGAGGCGACGCAGCACGCGGATCGCCGCGCTGGCGCCGCCGAAGCCGTTGTCGATGTTGACGGCGACCAGCCCGGTGGCGCACGAGGCCAGTGCGCTGTGCAGCGCCGTCTGGCCGCCCTGCGCCACGCCGTGACCGACAGAGGTCGGCACGGCGATCACCGGCGCCTCGATCAGGCCCGCCAGTACGCTGAACAGCGCGCCTTCCATGCCGGCCACCGCGAGCACGACCTTGAAGGCGCGGATCTCGTCGAGCCGCCGCATCAGTCGCCACAGCCCAGCCACGCCGACATCGGCAATGATCGGCGCCTGATAGCCGGCAAAGTTCAGGCTGCGCGCCGCTTCGCGCGCCACCGGCAGATCGGAGGTGCCGGCGCAGACGATACCGGCGCCGATACGCGTCGGCGCGGCGACCGTTCCGTGGAACGCGGTCAAGGACAGCGGGTCGTAGTCGAGCGGCTCGCGCCGCGGCGGCGATAACTGCGCCAGCTTGGCCTCTGCCAGCCGCGTCAGCAGCAACCGCCGCTCGCCGGCCGCGGCCAGGATTGCCTCGATCTGCGCCGCCGACTTGCCGTCGCAAAGCACCGCTTCGGCCACGCCGGTGCGCTGCTCGCGTTCCCAGTCGAGTTCGAAATCCTTCACGCCATGCTCCGCAGGAACGCTGCGCCGCGCCGATAAAGGCGCAGGCCCGCATAGCGACGGCCGGCTCCGGCGCAAAGTGCCGCCGCCCAGCGTTCGACGCGCTCGCGGTCCTCGCCTTCGGGCAGCCGCGCGCACTCGATGACGACCCCGGCAGCGGTGATCCGGCAGCGGATCGATTCGGCGTCTGGCAACAGCGAGGCGAGTTGGCGCTCGGCGTCCTCGATGAAGTGCAGCGAATCGCTGTCGACCGCGATCCCGGTTTCGATGCGGCTGGCCAGGCACGGCTGCGCCGGCAACGCGGCGAGGTCAGTCAGGCCGTGCGCCTGCGCAATCGCGTAGATGTCGCGCTTGCCGATGCCGGCCTGGACGAAGGGGTGCAGCACGCCATGGCGGCGCGCGGCGTCGAGTCCCGGCCGGTAGTCGCTCAGGTCGTCGACGTTGGTGCCGGAGGCAATCGGCGCCGCGGTGAGCGAGCGAATGTGGCCGTACAGGTTGGTCTTGCAGTAGAAGCAGCGGTCGACCGGATTGCTGCGGTAGGCGGGATCGGCGAGCTCCTGCGCGTCGATCAGGCGCAATGTCCAGCCATGCGCATGTGCGTGTCGCTGCACGCGCGCCGTGGCTTCAGCGGTCACCGCCGGCGAAACGGCGTGCACGATCGTCGATTTGACCCGTGCGTGCCGCTGTGCGACGTGCGCCAGCGTCATGCTGTCGACCCCGCCGCTGACCGCGATCGCCAGTTCTGCCTGGCGGTCGAGCGCCTGCGTCAGCGCAGCGAGTTTGCCGTCGAGCGTCATCGGTCGGGCTCTTCCTGCTCGGCACGACGCTTCAGCTGCCGGCGGCGGATCAACCCGTCGCAACTGGCGATGTCGTCGCTTTCGACCTTCAGCGCACTTTGCCCGTCGGGGCGCAGGCTGCGCTTGCGGCGCAACGTTCCCTCGCCGGTCTCGACGCGATCGCTGCTGCGCTCGAGGCAGAAACGCTGCTCGCGCCGCCAGCGCAGGCCGAGCGTCGATGTCTCGGTAAAGCAGAGCCTGCTGACAGCCGCCAGCGCCTGCGGCTGCAGCAGCAGGCGAAAGTCGACCACCGGCCGTCCCTTCTTGCCCTGCCGGCTGCCGAGCGTGAGGTCGAGCACGCCGTCGGCGGCGCGCAGGCGATCGGCGGCAACACCGATCTCCTCGCCGCTCATGTCGTCGATGTCGAAGCTGAGCACGATGACCTCGTCGCCGCCACCTTGCGCGGCGCTTTGCGCCGCTTCGGTGGCGAAGACCAGCGCGCGCAGGATGTTCGGCATCCCGGCGAGCTCGCGCGTGCCGGCGCCGACGCCGACGTGCTTGAGCACGCCGCCCGCGGCCGGTGGCGCGGCCGCATTGACCAGGTGGGCGAGGATCGCCGCGCCGGTCGGGGTCACCCGCTCGCCGCCGATGCCGTCATCGCGCCAGCGGAACTCGCGCAGCAGCTCGGCCGTGGCCGGCGCCGGCACCGGCAACAGGCCGTGCCGCGTGCGCACCAGGCCGCCGCCGCGCGGCAGGTCGGACACGCTCCAGCCGCACGGAGCCAGCGCCGCCGCGATGCTGCCGGCGGCGACCACGTCCATCAGCGAATCCCAGTCGCCGAGTTCGTGGAAGTGCACCTCGTCGAGCGCCTGCCGGTGCAGCCGGCCTTCGCACTCGGCCAGCTTTGTCAGGATGCCGAGCGCCTGTTCCGCAGTGCCGGGGTGCAGCGACGCTGCGCGAATGCGCTGCGCCAGTTCCGCAAAGCGGCTGCCGTGTCGATGTTGGTCGTCCGGCGCGTCGCCCGCGTGCGGATGCGGGCCTGCCGCCGGCGAATCGGCATCGTCGGCCAGCGCGAAGCGGCAGGCGGCGATGCCGCCGCTCAAACCATCGCTCAGCGTCGGCGTGCCGCAGCCGGCGGGAAGCACTGCGGCCAGATCGGCAAGAACGCGCGGCCGCAGCTGCGGCCGCGCTGCGAGCAGCGCGGCGACGAACATGTCGCCGGCCACGCCACCGACGGCGTCCAGATGCACGTGCAGGCTGGCAGACATCAGCGGCCGCTTCAGTGGCCGAGGTCGGTGAGGTTGCCGTCGGCGTCGAACGGCCACGGCCTCGGCTCGCCGAGCACCTCGATCTGTGCATGGCGCGCCGCCTCGTCGAGCATCGGCTCGGAGATCTCGACGTGTTCCAGGTGCAGCGTGTTCGGGATGCGCACCATGCGCAGCCGCGCGAGCTCCGGCACGTTGCAGGTCTTCACCGCGGCCTGGATCGCGCGCTGGTCCGATGGCAGCGTCATCGGCACCTTCGCGTGCCAGACGACGGTCGACGTCAGGTGATTGGCGTAGGTCGCGTCGTAGTCGACCTTGGCGACCAGGCGGCGGCTGCAGATGTCGGCCAGCCCCATGCCGGTCGCATTGCCCTTGCTCTTGTCGCTCAGATCGAGGACCACCATCCTCGTGACCTGCTGCCGGGTCTCGACATACGGCGTCGATGTCCGGCCGGTGATGTGCGGGTCCATGCCGGTGCCGGAGTATTCCTTGCCCATGCGGTCGACCACCAGCACGTCGAGCGGGTTGAACAGGATGCACGGCATGTTGTGCTTTGCTTCCTGCAGCAACTCGGCGTCGCGGGCGATGATGTCGCTGGCCGGCACGGCAGCAACGCGCGAGATCTTCTCGTAGGCATTCTCGACGGTGGCCACGCCGAACAGGATAGGTGCGTGCTGCAGCTTGACCCTGGCCATCTCGACGATGTTCTGCGCCATCTGCGCGAAGCCCAGCGCGTGGCACGACTCGGCGCCCTTCTGCTTGCCCAGGCCGATCGACAGCATCTTCACCAGCCCGCTCTCGCTCGGGCCGCTGAAACTGGTGTGCGGCTTGACGCGGTTGACGACGACGATGCCGTCGGCCTGCATCGCCTGCTCGTCCATGTACACGGGCAGGCCGTTGCGCAGACGGCCCAGTTCGACCGTCGCCATCGACGAGACGATCGGGCAGCCGGCGGACGCTTCGGTCACGCCGAGGGCGGCGAGCAGCGCGGTCTGGCCCTCGGCGGTGGCGCCGCCATGGCTGCCCATCGCCGGCACGATGAACGGCCGCGCGCCGCGCTGCTTCAATTCGTCGACGACGACGTTGACGACGAGCGGCAGATCGGCCAGCCCGCGGCTGCCGACCGCCACCGCAATGCGCGCACCCGGCTTGACCAGCGCTGCGATCGGCGTCGCGCGCATCTCTTCGCGAAGCGCCGCGGCCACGTCGGCCAGCGCGTCGTCGGCGAACAGCTGGCGGACCCGCACCATTCGCGGCAAAGCGATGTGGCGCAGCAGGTCGTCGATCGTGCTCATGGTGGGATTCTCGTGGACCCAGGCGGCAGGCAACGGCAGGACGTCATTAGACATCAGATGCCGCGCCGGTTAGTGGGATCGGCGGCAGCACGCAGCGTCCGGCAGCAGCCGGCGAAGGGTGCGTCGCCGATTGCCGCGGAAACGGCTCAGTTGACCACCGGCACCACGTAGGGACCTTCGGGCAGCACGGCGATCGAGCGGTCGCCGGCGCGGTCGACGGCGGCGGCCAGTGCCGCTTCGACCGAGTCGATGGTCTCGACGCCGGTCAGTTCGCGCTCCTCGGTGTCGAGCCCGGTCGTATAGAGCTGCACGCGGCCGGCGCGCATCGGCTTGAGCTGCATTTCGGTCTGCCACTCGTCGACGTCGGCCAGACGCTTGGCGAGCAGCGACTGCAGGAATGCGTCGGGGCCGAGCGCCTTGAGCCGCGCCTGCGCGGCGCGGAACTCGCGCGAGCCGAAGCCTTCCGAGCAGGCGGAGGCGACGATCAGCGTGCCGCCGGGCGCGAGGATGTCGAGCGGTGTGACCATGCCCTTGACCGTCTGGTAATAGGTCTTGTCGAGCGGATGGCCGGCGGCCGAGGTCAGGATCGTCGTGAACCGGCGGCCGACCGCAACGCGGGTGCTGTCGGCGACGAACCCGACCGCCGCCAGGTGGCTGGCGATCACCTCGCCGAAGTTGACGTGAACGAGGTCGCGGTCCTCGTCGACCACGGTGTTCAGCGCGTAGACCTCGCCCAGTTTGCGCACGATGTCGAGCTGTTCCTCGTGCAGCGGATTGCTGTCGAGGTTGCACTGGACCGCTGCCGGGTCCTCCATGAAGCGTGCGCTGTGAAAGGTGCGGATCGTGTCGGCGTGCGCAACGCCGGGCGCGATCACTTTGCGGCCGCCCGAGTAGCCGGCCATGAAGTGCGGCTCGACCAGCCCGGTGGCAATGCGCAGGTCGGCTTCGACGAAACGGCGGTCGAGCTTCACCGGCGTACCGCGCTTCGGCGTGACGCCGAGATCGGCATGCGCCGCGTCGTCGCGTGCGAAGTGATTCTCGACGCGCACGGTCTGCTGCACCCACGGGTCGCCGATGACTTCGGCCAGTTCGTCTCCCTCGTTCGGCCGGTGCAGGCCGGTGGCCACCAGCACGGTGATGCGGCTGCGCGCCACACCGGCGGCGAGCAGTTCCTCGATCAGCGGCCGCAGGAACAGGCGGTTCGGCACCGGCCGCGTGATGTCGCAGATGAGAATGCAGGCACTGCGGCGACCCCGCACCAGCGAGCGGTAGTCCGGCGCGCCGACCGGGTTCGCCAGCGCTTCGCGCACGGCCGCCCGCGGATCGGCCAGCTTGGGCATCGGCCGCTTGCCGATCACCGTGGCCGGCGCGTTCTCCGGCAGCCGGATCGCCATCTCGGACCTGCCGTAGAGGATGTGGACCGTTTCGCGCGCTGGCGTCGTCTGCATCGTGCCTCCGCCTGGCCGGGTTCGCGTCGGCCGACTGCCGCCACTGCGGCCCTGCACAAGCCTGTGCCGGTGCGCGCCGCGACGCAATGCCCTGCTGAAGGAACCGTAACTCGTCGCCGATACTACTGCCGGCGCCAGCCGGCGGGACGCGCGCGGTTCAGATCCGGATGCGCGCGCTGCTGATGGGCAGGTGCACCGCCTCGGGGGCGACGTGGACGCTGTCCGACGCGGTGTCGCGGACGATCGTTGCGCCGACGCCGACGATGCTGGCCTGGCCGAGACTGATCTGGTCGCGGATCACCGAGCCGGCGCCGAGGAGCGCAAACGGGCCGACCCGTACCGATCCGAGCACCGTGCAGTTGACGCCGACGAAGCAGTGGTCGCCCAGCGACGAGTGATGCCCGATGACCGCGCCGGTGCCGATCCAGACGTCGTCGCCGATGCGCACGTAAGGATCGATGACGACGTTGTCGCCGATCGAGCAGTTCTCGCCGACCTGCACGCCCGGATCGACGACGGCCCGTGGGCTGACCTGACTGACGAAGCGGTAGCCCTTCTTCTTGGCCTGCAGGTATCGGTCGGCGCGAACGCGGTTGCCTTGCAGCGGCCCCACGGCGACGAACATCCGTGCCGACGATGGCGGGAACTGCCGCTCGACGTCCTCGAAGGCGATCACCGGCAGTCCGCACAGCTCGCGCTCGCGCAGCACTGCCCCGTCCACCGTGAAGGCGACGACCGCGTAGCGCCGATCACGGCGCAGCCGCGCGTATGACAGCTCGGCCATCTGGCCGTTGCCGTAGATCAGGAGCTGTTCGGCCATACCGGGGCGTGCCCTCGTGACAAGGGAGATTCGATGCATTGATCCCGGCGCGGAACGGGGGGGCGCCGGCAATCGCGATAACATCGGCGGCCGGTCGAGGCCGATGGTCGCCGTCATCGAGGAGAAGGCGCGCCACGCCTCGGCTCGACCGGGCGCCGATGCGATCGCCGCGAATGCTGCCATGCTGCAACAGTTACCGACAACCTCAGAGGGTCCGCGGCCGCGCTACCCGCCGAGCACGGTCCGGCAGCTGCTCGGCGAATCTGCAAATGAGCATGCCGAACGCGCCGCCATCGTGTCGCCCGGGCGGCGGCCGCTGACGTATCGCGGCCTCGGCGAGCGGGTTGACGCGGTTGCCCGGGCGCTGGCCGAGGCGGGACTCGGGCGGGGCCGGCGCGTCGCGGTGGCATTGCCGCACGGCCCCGAGTTCGCGGTCGCGCTGCTGGCGGCGTGCTGCGCGACGACCTGCGCGCCGCTGAACGACCAGTTGACCGAGGCGGCGCTGGCGCAGCTTCTCGCGGCGATGCGCATCGACGCGCTGATGGCGGTCGAAGGCGCCGACACCAACGCCACGCGGGCGGCGCGCCGGCTGACGCTGCCCATCCTCGGCGTGCGCGTCATGCCGGACAGCCCGGCCGGCAGCTTCGATCTTCTCGCCCGGGCGGCGGGCGGGTCGGTGGACGTCAAGCCCCCGCAGCTGGACGACATCGCGCTGGTCACGCACACGTCCGGCACCACCGGGCTGCCGAAGATCATGCCGTTCGAGCACTGGCGGATGGCGGAGTCGGCCCGCAGCCGGGTCGAGCTGGCATCGATCCTGTCGACCGACCGCTGTCTTGCCGTCGTGCCCTTTCACTCGACCGTGGCGATCCGTCGCGGCCTGCTGCCGGCGCTGCTCGTCGGTGCCTCGGTGATCTGCCCGCCGGTGCTCGACGCGGCAACGCTGGCTGCGCTTGTGCAGAGCATGCGACCGACGCAGCTGCTGGCGCCACCGGTCGTGCTGATCGCGATGATGGACGAGCTCGAGCGCCGCCAGCCGCGGCCGGCGCACTGCCTGCGTTTCGTCACCTCGTCCTTCGCCGAGCTCGCGCCCGCGGTGCGGCAGCGGATCGAACATGCATTCGGCGTGCCGGTGGTCGAGGCGTACGGAATGGCCGAGTGCGGCAGCATCGCCGAGACGCCCCTGCCGCCGGCGGTCGCGCCGCCGGGATCGGTCGGACGGCCGTGCACGCTCGAGGTGGCGGTCGCCGATGATTCGGGCCGCTTCCTCGGCCATGACCGGCCCGGCGAGATCGTCGTGCGGGGGGCGGAAGTCATCGCCGGCTACGAGAACAGCGCCGAAGCCAGCCGCTCGGCGTTCCGCGAGGGCTGGTTCCGCACCGGCGACGTGGGCCGCGTCGATCGCGACGGATTCGTCTTCCTCGACGGCCGCATCAAGGACATGATCAATCGCGGTGGCAGCAAGGTCCTGCCGGGCGAGGTCGAGCAGGCACTCGGGCAACACGCGGCAGTTTCGGAAGCGGCGGCCTTCGCGGTGCCGCACCCGACGCTCGGGGAAGACGTCTTCGCCGCGGTGGTGTCGGCCGATCCCCGCCTCACCGAGGGCGAACTGCGCCGCTTCGTGCGCCCCCGTCTGACTGCCGACCGGCGCCCGACGCGGATCCTGGTCCTGGACGAACTGCCGCGCGCCACGCTGGGCAAGGTCAATCGCGTCGAATTGGCGCGGATCGCGCAGCGGATGGCGGCGGCGGACCTCGAGCCGCCGCGACCCGGGACGGAGGCCGCGATTGCCAGCGTCTTCGCCGAGGTGCTCGAAGTGCCGGCGGTCAGCCGGGCGTCCGATTTCTTCCATCTCGGCGGCGATTCGCTGCGCGCCGTGCGTCTGGTGATGGCGATCGAGGCGGCCTGCGGCGCCAGACTCGATCTCGAGTCGGTTTTCGATCACCCGACAGTGGCCGAGCTGGCCGAGTGCGTCGCCGCCGCTGTCCCGGTCGCGGCCGGCGGGGAACCCGCCCGCACGGCTGAACAGAGTTTCTTGACTTCGAAGACGGAGACCTCATGACCAGACGACGCGATGTGCTGCTTGTGCTGGTGCCGGGCGTGCTGCTGCCGGCATCCTTGTTGGCCAGCGGGAAGAACTACCCGGACAAGCCGGTCCGCATCGTGGTGGCCTACCCGCCGGGGGGGCAGGCCGACGCGGTGGGCCGTCTCGTCGCCAAGGAGCTGGCCGAAGTCCTCGCAGGCACGGTCATCGTCGAAAACCGGCCGGGCGGCAACGCCACGATCGGCACGGAGTTCGTCGCGCAGGCGCCTGCCGACGGCCATACGCTGCTCCTCGGCGGCGCGGGCAACCTGACGATCGCACCGGCCTTCGACAGCCAGTTGCGCTACGACACGATGCGGGACTTCGTCGCGATTGCGCGTGTCGCTCGCGTGCCGCAGCTGCTGGCCGTGCGGGCGGGGCTGCCGATCACGACCGTGCCGCAGCTGCTCGACTACGCCAGGAAGAACCCGGGCAAGCTGACCTTTGCCTCGACGGCGGCGGCCAACGAACTGGCGATCGAGTCGCTGAAGGCGGCCGAAGGGATCGACATCCTGTCGGTTCCCTACAAGGGGACATCGCAGGCGATGCTGGATCTGGTCGCCGGCCGGCTCGACCTCACCTTCGCCGACGCGGCCAGCCTCGCGCCGCACGTGCGCTCGGGCGTGCTGCGGGTCATCGCCAACGCCGGCACCTTCAGGGCGCGCGACTACCGCGACGTGCCGACGATGATCGAGCAGGGCGTGCCCAGCTTCGTCTGGGAATCGTGGCAAGGGCTGGTCGCGCCGCGGGCGACGCCGGCGGACGTCGTCGCCACGCTTCAGCAGGCGCTCGGGAAGGTCGTGGCTTCCGCCGAGTACCGCGACGGCCTCGAGCGACTCGGATTCGTACCGGTCGACGAATCGCCGGATCGCTTTTCGGCGGCGCTGCAGGAAGAGATCGAGCGCCACAGGGCCTTGGTCAAGCGGCTCGGCAAGGCCAGGTAGGCGCTGCCTGCCGGCGCAGGTGCGTCGCCGCCGGCAATGGGCCGGCGGATGCGGCGCTGCGGCACTCGCGCTCGGATGAGAGGCCGGCTACATGCTGCGCCGGTACTGCCCGCCGACCTCGAACAGGGCGTTGGTGATCTGCCCCAGCGAGCAGCAGCGCACTGCGTCCATCAGCACCGCAAAGACGTTCTCGTTGCGGATCACTGCCTGCTTCAATTTCTCCAGCATCGCCGGCGCTT
>CP070661.1:1999394-2005637 GCA_020355165.1 Burkholderiales bacterium | reverse complement strand
CCGTCGGCCAGCTTGAACTCGACCGTCGTCGGGCTGGCGATCGTGGCCTTGGTGACCTGGCCCGTGATGGTCAGGTTCGCCCACTGGTCGGCCGTCAATTCACTGATGTTGACCGCCTGCGAGGCGCCCGGTCCCGTCGGTCCCGTAGGTCCTGGCGGCCCTGTCGGCCCCGTTGGCCCCGTCGGGCCGGGGTCCCCGTCGTCGCCGCCGCAACCCGCCAAGCCGAACGCCAGCATGGCGGCCAAGCCCAAAGCTATTAACGGCCTTCTCATACGCTTCTCCTCACTGATCCAATCACTCCGCCGCCGAAATGCCCACTGCCCGCACACCGGCGACCTCCGCTTCACCGCAAACTCCGGCCTCCCTGTCCGCGCGTTTTATGCGCAATTACGCGAATCGCGCAACTACCTAAGCACGCATCAGTCGGCAATTACACGTAGGAATTTCCCGAGAGCGTGGCCGAACCGGGTCGGCCGGGTTTGACCAAACTCAAACACTGGACGGGCCAAGCCCAAAAAGAGCGCCTGCCCTGTACCCGTAACCGTTACACAAATCCGGTAGGCGGCGGAAATGGTGAGGCTGCCGCGTTCCGGGCACCGGTTCGGTGCCGGATCCGATCCTGCGGCCAAAACGCCACAGTCCCTGTCGCCGGCCCTGTGTCGCCTGAGGCGGCGCCTGGCAGCAGCTTCCTCGGGTGGCGGCGCGGCGGTGGTGTGTGCCTGATCCCGGCTGGCCGACGGACCGGCTCGCGCCGCAGGCGCGCCTGGCCCGGCACGGGACCGGCGCCCGTCAGAGGCCTGAACGGCGCCGTCGGCGCCGCACCCTTGCCGCGGCGGACAGGCGACGACGGCGCGCCTCCTTCGATGCCGTCGCCCGACCCGGAAATGGCGCCGAAGGCCGGTCGGACCAAAAAAAAGCGGGCCCCGAAAGGCCCGCTTGATCGAATGGAGGAAATCCTCGGCGGAAGAACCGCGCGGATATGCGAGGCGGAGTGTGTCCCGCCTCGCGTCGTCCTAGCTCAGAAGCCCTCCATGATCTGCTCGACCACGTCTTCCCAGACCCCCTCTTCAGCCTCGACGGCGTAGCCGGTGGGCTCGACGTGCTGGTCATCAGCGCCAGCGCGGGCGCATCGTCTTCCTCGATCGCGTGCGCCGGGCAAGCGGCGCGGCACGCCCCGTCCGCGGGTCGCCGCAGGTTCTCCCCGCGTCGTCGCGGGCCGACCTACCCGAGCACAGGAGGTCCGCGGCGGCCGGTCACGCGGCGACTACTTCGTGGCCGGTGCCCTCGGTGATGTGTTCGGTGTTGCCACCAGGTAGTCCTTGACCTCGGCGTACTTCGTCTCGGACAGGATGCCCTGGGTGACGAGCCAGGCGCGCGTCGGGTAGGGCCGGTGTGCGACGATCTTCATCGCGTGCGCCTTGTCGAGGCCGGGCACCTTGGCCAGTTGCTCGACGCTAGCGTTGTTGATGTCGACGGGCTTCGGCTTGTTCTTCTTCGGCGCTGGCTTCGCCTGTCCTTCCTTCGCCGTCGTGTCCGGCGACCTGGCCAGTGGTGCGACGACGGGTTTCGCCGGCGCGCTGGCTTCGGCGGCGGCCATCGCCGAAGGGCTCGCGAGCGCCAGCGTAGCGACGGTCAGAAACAGGTGTATCGCTCGGGACTGCATCGGTTCGGCTCTCCGCAGACAAAAACAACCCGGAGGGTACGCCTCCGGGTTGCGGCTTGCTGGGAGAGGGGAACGAACTCCCCTCTCCGGTCTTGGTGGCTACCTGTGGACCACTGCGGCATCCCACTCGGCACCCGGCCCGTGGCAGACCTGGCAGGCCTCGAGCACGCCGGCGGACTGAACCCGCGGCACGAAGAGCCTTGCGCCGTTGCTCTGCATGTGGCCCTGGGCGGACGTGCTGTCGTGGCAGCTCACGCAGGCCGCGGCAAACGGCGTGACGACCGAGTCCTGGTCGTTGATGCCATCCCTGGACGATGTCGCCAGCGGCACGGTCGGCGTGGCCACGAATGCATTACTGCGGAAGTAGTGGTTGGACATCAGCGCGTTGGTCGGGACCGCGTTGTAGGCGCTGAACCCGCTGCCCGAACCGTGGCACGTCGTGCAGTTGCTCAGCGTGCCCGGGAAGTCCATCCGCCGGAAGTCGAGCAGCGTCAGGTTGTCCCTGAAGTTGCGTGCGTCACGCCACGGGTTGACCCGATCGCGCCCGGAGTGGATGCCGTGGATCATGTCCTTCATGTTGTTGGACGTGACCGGCAATTGCAGCGCCGTGTCGGGGGTGAGCGTCATGTTGACCCCCCACTCGCCGAGGATTGCCAGCTGGCTATCCGACCACGAATTGGCCGCGTTCTTCGCACTCCAGACCGCGTCCGACAACGTGTGCCCGCCAGATGTCATGTTCGGCACGTGGCAGGTCATGCACACCAGCTCGCCGTTGCCCGTCTCCAGGCCGATCACGCGGTTGCCGCCGTGGCCTTCGAACCACTCGTGGCAGTTCGCGCAGTTGCGGGCGTCGACGACCTTGCGGCGCGCCGTGTCGCCGGCCACGCTCTTGACGACCGAGATCGCGTGGCGGGCTGCCGCCGGGGAAACCTGCGTCCAGTAGCCCTGCAGCGTCACCGCACGCATCATCGCGCCGGCCGGGTAAGCATTGGCGATGGTCGCCTCGTAGTAGCCCGTCTTCGACGTCGAGGCCACGACACGGCCGCCAGAAATCAGGCTGGCCAGCGAGACGCTTCGCGGCTGTGCATTGGCATTGCCGCTGCCAGCGTTGTTGTAGTCGGCCGGCATCGCGACGCCGTCCTGGGCAACCGCAAAGGGCAGCAGGAAGCTCGGGCCGCCGGTGAAGTTGGAGCTGAGCGGCAGGCTCGCGAACGTCTTGTCCGTGCTCGGCGCCGTCTGCTGCTGGATCGCGAAGACGACCTTCAGCGTGCCTGACGAATCGACGGTCGCCGAATCGATCAGGTAGGTGAACGACACCAGCCCGTCGGTAACTTCCGGATTGTGCTTCGTGACGTTGACCGTGCGGTGGTCGATCCGCGTCGCCGCTGCGGAGTGGCACAGCACGCACGCGGAATCGTCGGCCTGCGCCCGGCCGATGTGGCCGCCGGTATTGCCGTTGATCGTCGTGCCCGTACCGGTCGCGAAGTTGATGCCATCGTGGCAGGCGCCGCAGGCTTCGCGCGTCGGCTTCGAATAGGCCAAGCTCGCCTTCGGTGCGACTGCCGGGTCATGGCACACCGTGCACATGCGCTGTCCGTTGTCGAGCATCGAGAAGGCCTTCATGTCGAACACGATGCCTGCATAGTTGTAGTTCGACTTGACCAGGGCGTTGCCGTTGTGGATCTTGTGCACCGTTGCCACGAAGTTGCCCAGCACCTCACCGTCGCCCACGTACAGGTTCGGCGAATACTCGTAGCTGGTGATGCCGGTCACCGGGTCGACCTCCTTCGTCTCGGTCAGCGCCGGGAAGGCGAAGTTCGTCGAGGCGACATCCGTCCGCCCGTAGGCTCGCTGTGTCGTGTGGCAGGTCGTGCAGTACCGCGTATCGATCCGGCCGCCGCCGTGGATCGCCAGCTTGTCGTGGCAGGCGTTGCAGCTTGAGATGTCGACCACGTACTTCTGCTGGTTGTCCTTCGGGATCGTCGCGCCCGTCGCCGGCACCCAGTCGTAGACGAGGTTGGCGGGGTTGCCGAGCCTGCCGTCGTTGACCGACCCGCTGATCTGGATCACCAGACGGTGCTGCAGGTTCGGGTCGTACGTCAGATCGCCCAGTGCGTCCGTGTTCACCGGCGCCGCCGCCACCTGGTCGGCGATCGTCGTGATATCGCGCTTGAACGTGTATGCGTACGAGCCGTCGCCGTTGTCGACGAACGTCCCGTCGCGCTCCGCGTTCGGGCGGCTTGGCTCGCCGGCGCTGTTGGTGACGATGTAGTTGACCCAGTGATCGGCGCTTCCGTTTTCGCCCGGATCCAGCTTGGCGATCGTGAAGCGGATCTGCGAGGTCGTCATGCCGACGATGGCATTGCCCTGCTCGTCCTTGAGCGTGAACTCGACCACCGGCGGGCTGGCGATCGTGACGCTGTCGACCGTGCCACTGATCTGCAGCGCGCCCAGTTGCTCCGGTGTCAGCGTCGTGACATCAACCACCGTCGACGCGCCCGGTCCCGTCGGTCCTGTTGGCCCCGGCGGCCCGGCCGGTCCCGTTGGCCCCGTCGGACCTGGGTCCCCATCGTCGCCGCTACAACCCGCCAGGCCGAGTCCCAGCATGGCGGCCAGCATCAACGCTATTAACGGCCTTCTCATTAGTTCCTCCTCACTGACCTAACGGCCTCTACCCCAAGATCACGGTTGCCGCGGCAATGCCGGTTGCTCATTGGCCGAAGCACTCACCTCACTGCAAACCAAGAACCAAGACAAAAACCACGCCGCAAGCCCACACCGACGCATCGACACACCAGCACCGCAACGACGTAGCGCGTCGGAGGGGGTCTCCTGACAGCCGATTTTCAGCGAGCGTGGGCCGAAGCCAGCGCACTGGTCTTGACTCAGAGCAAAGGATAGGGAGCAGTGAATGAAAAAGTAATTCATAGGAATCTTAACTAGGCATAATTACTAACCATATTTATTAGGCACATGTACTTATCAAACTGTGGTTTATCTACGTATTAACGCCTGGCGCTGTACCGGCCGCCGTTACGCGACTGCGCCGCACCTGCCTGCGGGGCGAGATCGATCAGCATCGGGACTTCAGCATCGACGCGCTGAATCGCTCTGCTCGGTGCACGGCTCGCCGCCAGCCTGTTCCGGCTGAGCGACGCGCCCGCTGCAAACCATCGACGAGCGCGAGAGCGACGAGCAGCCCGCTGCGCTCGCCTCCCGTCCGGCCGTCGGCCGCGGCGGCGGCACCCTCGGCACGATGCGGCGTCGGCCTGCTCGCAGGAGTCCGACTGGCGCCGCCAGCCCTGCGGGCGTGAAGGCGGTCTGGCGGTTGACGGCGGTCAACCGCCCGTTTGCGGGCGGCGCGCAACATTTCTCTCGCAAAGACAAAAGCTTGCCGCCTCGGCAGGCTCGGGATGCCGGATGCCGAAGGGAGACGGCGGATCACCGGTCGATGCGGCAAGCGTCGACGCGGCGATTGCGCGGGTACTGCAGGCCGAGCGGGACGCCCGCGAGGACGTGCAGCGCTGCTCGCGCGACGCCGAGGCGCTGCTCGAGCAGGCCCAGGAAGGGGTCCGCCAGATCGCCCGCCGCGCGGCGCACCGCGGCGTGCGGGCACAGCGCTGGTCGGCAACGACGCTGCAGCACCAGCTCGAGGCGCTCGCCGCGCAGCAGTCGCAGGTCGGGCAATCGTCGGCGCTGGCCCATGACCCGGACCAGCTGCAGCGCGCGGTCGAGGCACTCGCCGCGCAGCTGACCGGGGGCGGCCGATGAGCGCCGACCCCTCGCTCGAGTACGGCTACGCGCGGCTGTCGGCGCGGCTGGCCAGTCGGCCCGACGAGCGACTGTGGCGGCAGCTGCGCTCGGCGCGCAGCCTGCAGGCGGCGATCGATGCGGTACGCGGCAGCGCTGCGGCACCGTACGTGGCGGGCATCGCCATGCTCGGCACGATCGACGGCATCGAGCTGGCCTTCCGCCAGCACCTGCGCGCACGCATTCACGAAGTGGTGAACTGGGCGCCGCAGGCCTGGCGCGCGGCACTGCGCTGGACCGAAGTGCTGGTCGACCTGCCGGCGATCCGGCACCTGCTCGGCGAGGCGCCGTTGCCACGCTGGTTGCGCGACGACCCGCACCTGGCCGCCTACGCGGCCGGTGACCGCATCGCCCGCCGAGCGCGGCTGACCGAGGGCCCGCTGGCGCCGCTGCTGGCCGCCCTTTCCCGCCACGACGGCGCGGCACGTGCCGGCCGCCGCGGGCGACGCGGCGACCGGCTCCATCCGCTGCTGCACGCATGGCAGGTGCAGTGGCAGCAGCGCTGGCCGAGCTGCAGCGACGAGCAGGGTTCGGCGCTGCAGCTGCTGGTGCGGACCGTCGACGCGCACCTCGCCGCCTTCGCCTCGCTGCCGACCGAGGACACGGCAGCCTCGCGCGAACGCCTTGGCGAACGCCTGCGGCGGCAGCTGCACGACGCCGCCGCGCAGCCGGCGGCGCTGTTCGCCTACCTGCTGCTGGTGGCGCTCGATCTGGAGCGGCTGCGCGGCGAATTCGTGCTGCGTGCCGCCGGCCTCGCCTTCGTCGACGGG
>CP070661.1:1946396-1999294 GCA_020355165.1 Burkholderiales bacterium | reverse complement strand
AAGTCAAGGTACCCGACATCGGCGACTTCAAGGACGTCGAGGTGATCGAGGTCCTGGTCAAGCCGGGCGACCGGGTGGCGAAGGAGCAGTCGCTGATCACGGTGGAATCGGACAAGGCGTCGATGGAGATCCCGTCGCCCGCCGCCGGAACCGTCGAATCGCTGCGGGTGGGTCTCGGCGACAAGGTCTCCGAGGGCAGCCCGATCCTGATCCTCGCCGCGACCGGCGGGGCAGCGGCAGCCGAACCGGCCGCCCCGATCCCGGCGGCCGCGCCGCCGGCGCCGAAGTCGACCGACTTCGCCACCGAGATGGCCGAGCGGCCGCTGGTCGCGGTCGAGGACAGCGGCGTGAAGCCGCACGCTTCGCCGTCGGTGCGCAAGTTCGCGCGCGAGCTGGGCGTCGACCTGGCGCTGCTGCGTGGCAGCGGGCCGAAGGGGCGCATCACCGCCGACGACGTGCGCGGCTTCGTCAAGGGCGTGATGGCCGGCGGTGCGCGGCCGGCCGCCGCGCCGGCAGCGGCCGCAGCCGGCGCCAGCCTCGGCGTGCTGCCGTGGCCGCAGGTCGATTTCGCCAAGTTCGGTCCGATCGAGCGCGTCGAGTTCTCGCGCATCAAGAAGTTGTCTGGGCCGAACCTGCACCGCAACTGGGTGATGATCCCGCACGTCACCAATCACGAGGACGCCGACATCACCGAGCTGGAGGCGTTCCGCGTGCAACTGAACGCCGAGAACGCGAAGAACAAGGAGGCGCCGAAGCTCACCATGCTCGCCTTCCTGATCAAGGCGGCGGTGGCGGCGCTGAAGAAGTTCCCCGACTTCAACAGCTCGATCGACGCCGACGGCGCGGCGATCGTGCGCAAGAACTACTGGCACATCGGCTTTGCCGCCGACACGCCGAACGGGCTGGTGGTGCCGGTGATCAGGGACGCCGACAAGAAGGGCATCTTCGAGATCGCCGCCGAGACGGCGGCGCTGGCGGCCAGGGCGCGCGACGGCAAGCTCTCGCCGGCCGACATGCAGGGCGGTACCTTCTCGATCTCCTCGCTCGGCGGCATCGGCGGCACCTACTTCACGCCGATCATCAACGCGCCCGAGGTGGCGATCCTCGGCGTGTGCCGATCGACGACCAAGCCGGTGTGGGACGGCAAGCAGTTCGCGCCGCGGCTGATCCTGCCGCTGTCGCTGTCGTGGGACCACCGCGTCGTCGATGGCGCCGGCGCGGCGCGCTTCAATGCCTATCTGGCGTCGCTGCTGGCGGATTTCCGCCGCGCGATGCTCTGAGGGGGCGGCGATGAGCGACATTGTCGAAGTGGTGGTGCCCGACATCGGCGACTTCAAGGACGTCGAGGTGATCGAGGTGCTGGTCAAGGCCGGCGACGCGGTGGCCAAGGAGCAGTCGCTGATCACGGTGGAGTCGGACAAGGCGTCGATGGAGATCCCGTCGTCGCACGCCGGCACGGTGAAGCAGATGCGGGTCAAGCTCGGCGACAAGGTGTCGCAGGGCTCGCCGATCCTGACGCTGGAGGCGGCCGCGGCTGCTGCAGCACCTGCGCCGGCGCCGTCCGCGGCGCCGGCTGCCGCACCGGCTGCCGTTCCCGTCAAGGCTGCGACAGCCGAGGCATCGAGCTTCGCCGGCACTGCCGACGTCGAGTGCGACGTGCTGGTCCTCGGCGCGGGCCCGGGCGGCTACTCGGCCGCCTTCCGCGCTGCCGACCTCGGCCTGAAGGTGGTGCTGGTCGAGCGCTACCCGTCGCTGGGCGGCGTGTGCCTGAACGTCGGCTGCATTCCGTCGAAGGCGCTGCTGCACGTGGCGGCGGTGATCGACGAGGCGGCCCACTTCGCCGGCCTCGGCGTCACCTTCGGGCAGCCGCAGATCGACCTGTACAAGCTGCGCGCGCACAAGGCCAAGGTGGTCGGCAAGCTCACCGGCGGCCTGTCGTCGATGGCCAAGATGCGCAAGGTCACCGTGGTGCAGGGGGTGGGAACCTTCGCCGATCCGAACCATCTCGCGGTGGCCACCCGCGAGGGCACGAAGAACATCCGTTTCGCCCACGCCATCATCGCCGCCGGCAGCCAGGCGGTGAAGCTGCCGTTCCTGCCCGACGATCCGCGCATCGTCGATTCGACCGGTGCGCTCGAACTGCGCCAGGTACCGAAGAGGATGCTGGTCATCGGCGGCGGCATCATCGGCCTGGAGATGGCCACCGTCTATTCGACGCTGGGCGCGCGGGTCGACGTCGTCGAGATGCTCGACGGGCTGATGCCGGGCGCCGACCGCGACCTGGTCAAGGTCTGGCAGAAGACGAACGCGCGCCGGTTCGACCGCATCATGCTGAAGACCAAGACCGTCAGCGCCGAGGCGCGTGCCGACGGCGTGCTGGTCGGCTTCGAAGGCGAGCAGGCGCCGGCCGGGCCGCAGTCCTACGACCTGGTGCTGGTGTCGGTGGGCCGCAGCCCGAACGGCAACAAGATCGGCGCCGAGCGCGCCGGGGTCGCGGCCGATGCGCGCGGCTACATCGCGGTCGACCGGCAGATGCGCACCGGCGTGCCGCACATCTTCGCCATCGGCGACATCGTCGGCCAGCCGATGCTGGCGCACAAGGCGGTGCACGAGGGACATGTGGCGGCCGAGGCGATCGCCGGCCAGAAGAGCTTCTTCGACGCGCAGGTGATCCCGTCGGTTGCGTACACCGATCCGGAGATCGCCTGGGTGGGACTGACCGAGGACGAGGCGAAGACCTCCGGCCGCAAGGTGAAGAAGGGGTTGTTTCCGTGGAGCGCCTCGGGTCGGGCGATCGCCAACGGCCGCGACGAGGGTTTCACCAAGCTGCTGTTCGACGAGCAGACGCACCGCATCGTCGGCGGCGGCATCGTCGGCACGCACGCCGGCGACCTGATCGGCGAGATCGCGCTGGCGATCGAGATGGGCGCCGATGCGGTCGACATCGGCAAGACGATCCACCCGCATCCGACGCTCGGCGAGAGCATCGGCATGGCCGCCGAAGCGGCCGAGGGCCACTGCACCGACCTGCCGCCGCCAAGGAAGTAGGGCGGGCGACGCCGGGCGGGACGGTCCGCGGGCGGCGATAGTCAGGCTGCGCAAGACGTTTCTAGCGATGTCGGGCGCGGAGGGCATCGCTCGGGACAGGGTCTGCACGCACTGTCGAACGAGCGGGAAAAAGTCAGCCGGACAAGACGGCAGCTCGCGGGAACCGCTGACGATCAGTGCGGTATTGCGCTTTCGGAACATCGCCGGCGTGGCCGTTGTCGACGATTGGTACGCTTGCGGTGCGTCACCCCGCAGTGAATGCAGTGCCTCGGAGTCGCTGCCGGCGCCGCGATCTCTGAGCATGCGGGCCTGGGTCGCGAACATGGGGTCGGTGCAAGGGATCCGATGAGTTGGATCACCGTTACCTGGTCGATGATCGCCGCCGTATGCCTGTCTTTTGCGGCGGTGCACCTGCTCGTCTGGCTGCGCGCGCGCGCCGCGCCGGCAAGCCTGTACTTCGCCATCAGCGCAGGCGCCGCGGGCGTGCTGACCCTGCTGGAACTGGCTGCAATGCGCGCGTCGAGTCCCGTCGAATACGCGGAAATGCTGCGCTGGATGCACGTGGCGGCAGCGGTGATCGTGATCGGCGTCGTCTGGTTCGTGCGCTCCTACCTGCAGGCCGGTCGCGCGTGGCTGGCGTGGACGATCGCCGGGCTGCGCGTGCTGGTGCTGGTTCCGAACTTCTTCGGGTACTCCAATGCCACGTTCAGCGACATCACGGCAATCGCGTCTTTCGAGTTCCTGGGCGACACGGTGTCGATTCCCGTGGGCGAGCCGAACCCTTGGCGGTCCCTCATCCATGCCAGCAGTCTGCTGCTGATTATCTTTGTGGTGGACGCCGCGGCGCAGGCATGGAGGCAAGGCGATCGACGCCATGGCCTGACCATTGGCGGCACGATCGTCGCCGTGACGGTCCTAGCCGCGGTGTTCTCCCAGCTGATGGTTCGCGGCCAGATCCCTGGGCCACTCGTCGGCCTCGTCTTTCTGTTGATCGTTAGCGCGATGGGATGGGAACTGAGCCTTGAGTTGATCCGGGCCGGTACGCTCTCGTACCGCCTCCGCGAAACTCAGCAGCGGATGGATATGGCTGCTCGGGCCGCCGATCTGGGGCTGTGGGATTGGGATGTGGTCCGCGACAAGGTATGGATGAACGACGGCGCGCGGGCGCAGGGCGGCATCGACGCGGCCGAGAGCGTGACCTTCGAGCGCTACCTCCGGCAGGTCCACCCCGAGGACCGGGAAGCGACACGCGAGGCGGTGCTGCAGGCGCTCGCGGGCGGTGACGAGCTGCGGGCGGAGTACCGGATCGCCGGGTTGGATGGCGCAACGCGCTGGATTGACGCGTACGGCAGGGTCGAGCGCAACGCCAGCGGCGAACCCGTGCAGCTGCGTGGCGTGTCGATGGATGTCACTGCGCGCAGGCGCGACGAGGCGGAGCTGAACAAGCAACGCGCGAGCCTGGCGCAACTGCAGCGTGCGTCCGCGATGGGGCAGCTTTCGAGTGCCCTCGCACACGAGCTCAGCCAGCCGCTCGGGGCGATCCTGCGCAATGCGGAGGCCGCCGAGCTCTTCCTGCAGAGCGACCGGCCGGATCTCGCGGAACTTCGTGCAATCGTCGCCGACATCCGTCGCGACGACCAGCGCGCTGCGGCGGTGATCGACCGCATGCGGTCGCTGCTCCATCGCCGCACTCTGCAATTCGAGACGGTCAGCCTGCGGGAGCTCGTTGCGCGCGTGGGTGTGCTGATGCAGGGCGAGTTCCAGGCACGCCAGGCGATCCTGAGCATCGAAATCCCAGACGGGTTGCCGGACGTTCGCGGCGACCGCATCCATCTGGAGCAGGTGTTCCTGAATCTGCTGCTCAACAGCCTCGAAGCGGTCCGCGATCTTCCGGCCGAAAGGCGACAACTTGTCGTCGAGGCGTCCGGGTGCGGCGATGGCCTGGTCGAAGTGGCGGTGCGCGACCTGGGCCCTGGCTTCCCGGCGGAGCAGATGACCAGCGTGTTCAATACGTTCGTGACGACGAAGAGCGACGGTACCGGCCTCGGCCTCGCCATCTCGAAGACCATTGTCGAGGCGCACGGCGGTCGCGTCTGGGCGGAGAACGATCCGCGGGGCGGCGCGATTGTCCGCTTCACGCTGCAGGCGGCGCGCGACGGAGACCCGGCTTGAGCCAGCGAGATCGTGATCGGACGAAAGGGCCGGGCACGGAGGACGAAGCCGGTCCGCGCGAAGGTGCACTTCCCACGGTGTTCGTCGTCGACGACGACGCGTCGTTCAACACGAGCCTCGAGCGACTGCTGCGCGCCTCGGGCTATCCGGTGGCATGTTTCCAGTCTGCCGCGGATTTCCTGGCCCGTCGCCCGCCCGGGGCGCCGGGATGCGTTGTCGTGGACCTGCACATGCCCGGCATGGACGGCCTGTCGCTGCAGCAGGCGCTGGCGCAGTCGGCCGATCCTCTGCCCATCGTGTTCCTGACCGGCCACGGCGACATACCGACAAGCGTCACGGCGATGCGGCACGGCGCCGAGGATTTCCTGACGAAGACGGCGCCGAGCGATCAGCTGCTCGCCGCCATCGCAAACGCGCTGGCGCGCGATGCTCGCGAGCGCCTCGAGCGTTCCCGCCAGCGCGAACGGCAGGCGAGGTTCTCGCGCCTGACCGCGCGCGAGCGAGAGGTGCTGGCGCACGTGCTGACGGGTCGACTGAACAAGCAGATCGCCGCAGACCTCGGTGTGGATGAGCGCTCTGTGAAGCGCCACCGCACGAGCCTGATGGCCAAGCTCGGCGTGGGGTCGGTCGCTGCGCTCGTGCAGCTCGCGGTCGAGGCCGGAATCGTCGCTCGGGACCCTCCGGCCGGCCAAGGCTGACCTCCGGGCCTGCGCCGAGCGACCGCCTTCGGCCTGACGCGGCCCGTCCCCAAAGGGACGTGGTTCCGCTGCTTCGTCTGCTGTAGCTTCTTCGCTCGATGGCGATGAGCGCAGTGACGACCGAAGCCTGTGTCGCCCTGGTGGACGACGACGAGAGCCTGTGCCGAGCGATGGCCAGGATGCTTCGCGCGGCCGGCGTCCGGTCGGTCTCCTACCCGTCGGCCGAAGGCTTCCTCGCCGATCGGCTGAGGCCGGAGTTCGACTGTCTGGTTCTCGACATCCAGCTCGGCGGCATGTCCGGCGTCGAACTTGCACGACAGCTCGCGGACGCCGGCTCGACCACGCCGGTGATCTTCATCACGGCGCACGATGAAGCGGAGCTACGCGGACAGGCGCTTCGCGCCGGCTGCGCGGCCTACCTGCGCAAGAGCGACCCGCGAGAGGCGGTTCTCGAGGCGCTGCACCGCGCGATTCGTCAACCCTGATCACGAGGTACGAGGAGAAGACGCGTGAAACGAGAGACAGGATCGTGCGGCAGGCAGCTCGCTGCCGCGGCGATCGCCGCTCTGGCCATCGGCATCGCCACACCGGTCCAGGCTGCCGACTACGACCTCGTCATCAACGGCGGCCGGGTGATGGATCCGGAGACGATGTTCGACGCGGTCGCAAACGTCGGCATCAAGGGCGGCAGGATCGCCGTCATCACGAAGGACAAGATCGCCGGCAAGGAAACCATCGACGCCCAGGGATTGGTCGTAGCCCCGGGATTCATCGATACCCATTTCCACTGGACTCGCCCGATCGGCTACAAGATGGCGTTGCGCGACGGTGTCACCACGGCGATGGATCTGGAGGCGGGGGCGTACGGCCCGCGCGTGGACGAGTGGTACAGGATGCATGCCGGCAGGAGCCAGGTGAACTACGGCACGGCATCGGGCCACGAGTTCGCGCGCACCAAGGTCACGCAGAACCTTTCGGATGCAGACCTACTCGATGCCCCGTGGTCGGTGGTGAAAGGCCGGGGGTCGGGAAAGGCCTGGTCCGACGAAGTGCTGGACCTCGACAAGGGCAACCGAATGCTGGCGCTCATCGACGAGGGTCTGCGCCAGGGCGCGATCGCCGTCGCGTCCACCGTCGGCTACATGCCCGGCGCCACCGCGCGCGAAATGTTCGAAGTCCAGCGGGTCGGGGCCGATTACGGGCGGCCGACCTCGGTTCACCTGCGCTACACGCCGGGAACCGTCACGACGGAGGCGAACGGCGCGCAGGAAATCCTCGCCAACGCCGTTGCCCTCGGCGCGCCCGCCATCATCAATCACTTCAACAACCCGGGCTGGCAGCTCGTCCAGGAGCTGCTCGAGCGCCTGCGCAAGCGGGGCCACAACGTCTGGGGCGAAATCTATCCCTACGCGGCGGGGCAGACGACGATCAACGCGTCCTTTGCCAGACCGGAGAACTGGGTCGAGAAGCTCGGCAACAAGTACGAGGAAACGATGCAGGATCCTCTGACCCAGGAGTTCTACACGCTGGAGAAGTACAAGAAGGTGCTGGCCGAGGCGCCGGCGACGCAGATCGTGCTCTACAAGATGCCGCCCGATGCGATTCCAGACTGGTGCCGCTTGCCGGGCATCGTCTATGCGAGCGACGCCATGATGGTGCCGGGCGGCTGGGACGATCCGCCGCACTGGGACACGCCCTACGAGAAGATCCCCAATACGCATCCGCGCCTGGCCGGAACGCATGGCACCTGCCTGCGAATCGCGCGCGAAAAAGGCATTCCGCTGATGCAGGTCCTGGCGGCTTCCAGCTACAACGCGGCGAAGTATCTCGGTGATACCGGCCTCCAGGCGATGAAGGAGCGCGGGCGTCTACAGAAAGGCATGGTCGCCGACATCACGCTCATCGATCCGAGGACCGTCAAGGACAACGCGACCTATGCGAAGGGCACGTTGCCGACGACGGGCATCCCCTACGTGATCGTCAACGGCACGATCGTCGTGAAGAACTCCAAAGTGCTGAAGGACGTCCATCCCGGCCAGCCCATCCGGTTTCCCGTGCAGGCCAAGCCCCGTTTCGAGCCGTTGTCGGTCGAGGGCTGGGCGAACAGGAATCTGGTTGCGCCGACAGGGTTCTTCGGGCTCGAACGCGACGAGCACATCCACTGACGCCGTGACCTGCTGAAGCCACAGAGGAAAACTGCATGCGATCGACAATGAGGATCATCCAAGGACTCGCCTTCGCAACCGCTCTGGTCACAGCGGCCTCGCCGGTCATGAGCGCCGACTACGACCTCGTCATCAACGGCGGGCGGGTGATGGATCCGGAAACCCAGTACGACGCAGTCGCCAACGTCGGTATCAGCGACGGCAAGATCGCTGTAATTACCAAGAGCGCGATAAAGGGCAAGCAGACGATCGACGCAAAGGGTCTGGTGGTGGCGCCAGGCTTCATCGATACCCACTTTCACTCGGTTGATCCGTTTGCCACCAAACTGGTGGTGGCCGATGGCGTGACGACCGGCATGGATCTCGAGGCGGGAGCGACGCGCATAGCCGAGTGGTACGCCAGGAAGGAAAAGGCGGGCTGGCAGGTGAACTACGGCACCACGGTGGGAATGAACCTGGTGCGGATGCTGGTCCATGATCCGGAAGTGAAGATCAACGAGCCGATCGACGCTTCGAACGGAGGGCGGTACATCAACGAAAGCGCCAAGGACGGCGTGCAGGGCTGGTCATTGACGCGCAGTTCCCTTCCGCAGATGAATCAGATCATGCAGCTGCTCGACGAAGGGCTGCGTGAAGGGGCCATTGGCATTGGTTTCCCGCTTGCCTATGCGGCACGCGGCATAACCAGCTACGAGCAGTTCGAAGCGCAGCGCACCGCGGCGCGATACGGTCGCCTGGCATCCGTGCATACGCGCTATCACCTGAATACGCAGACACCCACCGAAGCCCCGATCGCGCTCGACGAAGTGCTGGTCAATGCAATGCTGCTGAAGGCGCCGCTGCTGTTGGCGCACGACAATGACTACGGCTGGTGGGAGAACGAAGAGAAGCTGCAGATGGCCCGCAAGCAGGGCTTCAACGTGTGGGGCGAGTACTACCCATTTGCCGCCGGTTCCACCCTTGTCAGCGCTGACTTCCTGCGGCCTGACTTGTGGGAGAAGACCCTCGGGAACAAGTACGAGGAAACGATTTATGACCCGGGTGCCGACAAGTTCCTGTCGAAGGACGAGTACCTGAAGATGGTGAAGGAGAAACCGGGCTACTTCATCGTGGTGCACTTTCCGCCGCGCAAGAAGTGGATGAAGTACTGGCTGTCCATCCCGGAGATGGTGGTCGCATCAGATGCGATGCAAGGGGTGGACAAAGACGGAAATCTCCTGCCCTGGGACGCAGATGTACGCAAATACGCCGGACACCCGCGCACAGCGTCGTCTTACTCCACCACGTTGAAACTGGCGCGAGACAACGGCGTGCCGCTGATGTTCACGTTGTCGCAGCTGAGTTACTGGACGGCCAAGCATCTGGGGGATACCGGCCTCGAAGCGATGAAGCAGCGAGGGCGAGTGCAAGTCGGCAAGATCGCCGACCTGACCCTGTTCGATCCGAAGACCGTGGCTCCGCGCGCAACCTACAAGAATGGCGAGAATGGGCTGCCGCCGGTGGGCATTCCCTACGTGATCGTCAACGGCACGATCGTGGTGAATGAAGGAAAAGTACTGCCCGTCAAGCCTGGCCAACCGATACGCTTCCCTGTGGAGCCTAAGGGCCGCTACGAGCGGCTGGATGCAAGCAAGTGGTTCAGCGAACACGCCATCAATGTGCCTGACATGCATGGAGTGGACGATACCGGCGCCAGGGACCTGCTCAAAAGATAGATTGCATCGGGCAGATCTTGCGGGATCGATGATGCGAGAAGCGGATATGAAAAGAACCATTCCACTCATCGCGGCCCTGGCGCTGTCTGCGCCCATAGCTTCTGCGGCCGACCAGAAGAACCCGCTGGCGGAGTACCTTGCGGCCCCGGAGCCAAGACAACGTTACCGGTCGAAGCGGCGAAGTCCCCTTGGCCTTTAGCATTCAGCAAGCCGGCACGCGAGAACTTCGGCAACCTTCACTACCAACTCGGTGGTGATCACGCGCTTTACTACAACGAAAACCTGGCCGAGTTTCTGCCAACGGCCAATTCGTCGCCCAATCCGGACTTCATGCCACTTGCGCGTGCGATTGACAAGCGAATCGCAGCCAAGGTGTCTTTGACCGTCAAGGAAGGCGAACTGACTCTCGTCGAACAAGATCGTGAGACGCCACCGACGGCCGAAGGCCGCATCCCTCGCCTTGCTCGGCGATCTGTGACTGCCCGGCTTCCATTTGGCCTGCTGGGTTGGCAAGGAGCGGAACTGATCGACCGGGTTTCTCAGCGCCCGACTTTCAAGTCGACGCCAGTGAACGTCCGGCGACCCGACTGGATCTGTCGCTCATGCAGAAAACTGCATTGGCCCGCAAACGGTCGCGCTCCAGCGATCATGCTGATGTCAGCTTTCCGCGTGAAATCGAAGGCCGCTTTCGGAAATCCCTGACGGCGGCAAGGGGTCGTTCTGCGCCGGTCGGAGGGTCTGCTTTCCGGTCGCTGGCCGCTTTGCGGCGCCCTGCCGGGACCCGCCGTCGGCGAATTCCAGCCACTTGCCTGCTGCCGACCCCGCCCTTCGGAGCGACCGGTGGCGAAGCGGAATTGGCATTGTTCGTTGGCGATAGCCAAGCGAGCCGATCGCTGTCGCGACCGTTCGATCAGTCTTCTGCCGCCCCTGTCGTGCGCTTAAGTAGACGGGCCAATCTCCTGCGGAGCCTTGCCGTCGGATATGACGGCGTCGACTTCAAACTCGACCAGCCACTCTGGGTTCACGAAGCGGGTCACCTGCATGATCGTGTCGACCGGACGGACTTCGGCGAAATATTCCGCACGCACCCTTATTACCGCCTCCCAGTCCTCGATGCGAGTAAGAAGGACGCGGGTGCGAACGACATCGCCAAGCGATGCGCCAGCGCGCCGAAGTGCTTCTTCAATGATCTCTAGACATCTGCGGGCCTGGGCGGATGGGTCGCCAACGCCAACTGTCTTTCCGTCGGGACCGACGGGTGCCGTACCGCCGACAGAGATGTACGGCCCAACCCTCACCGCCCGGCTGAACCCGACCACCTTCTCCATTGGGTTTCCATTCGATACGAGGGTTCTTCTCATGCGTTTTCCCTTGTAGGCGACGGTGACTCCGGTCGCTTCACGTTGCAATGCGCGCAATCGGGCGCGCCCAGTCCGCCGACGGGCCGCGGCTTGACATTGCCGGCGGCTTTCCGCGCTTCTGCCGCCGAGCAACCGAACGGCCCACAAACGGCGCTGTGTCGCAATCGGCGCCGGCTCCCGCTAAGCAAGGCTTTCGGCCGCGAACAGTTCGAGTTCGTCCTCCAGGCCCTTGAGGTGGTGCCGCCCGCGGCCGGCAAAGCGCAGGCCGGAACCTGCGACGAGGCTCTTGACGGTGCTCGAAACCAGGACTTCGCCACGCTCGGCAGCGGCGGCGATTCGCGCGCCCGTATGCACAGCGATGCCTGCCAGCTTGCCGCCGGCGATCTCGCATTCGCCCGTGTGAACACCGGCACGGATCGCGACTCCGAGCCTCGCCGCCCGTTCGCGCAGCGCCAGCGCGCAGCGTACGGCCCGCGCGGGCCCGTCGAAGCTGGCAAACACGCCATCGCCGGCGGTGTCGATCAGGCGCCCGCCGAATCGGGCCAGTTCCTGCTCGACCTGGGCATGAAAAGAACCGAGCAGATCGCGCCAGCGCGCATCGCCCAGGGACCGCGCACGCTCCGTCGAGGCGACGATGTCGATGAACAGGATCGTCGAGAGCACGCGCTCGGTCGCCATCGCGGGGCGGGCCCCGGTCAGGAATTCCTCGACCTCGTCGAGTACCGTGTCGGAGTCGCCGAACCAGGGCAGGTGATCGGCGCCGCTCAGTTCGACCAGCCTGGCGCCAGGGATGTGGCTCGCCAGGTAGCGGGAGTTCTCGACGCTGATCAGCCGGTCGCCCTGCCGGTGGAGAATCAGCGTCGGCGCGCTGATCGAAGACAGGACGTTGCGGATGTCGATTTCGATGTTCATCCGGTACAGCGCGATGCCCGCGCCGGGGCTCGCGCCGAGCCGGAGGTTGCGCGCCCACCAGTTGCGGCAGCTCTCGTCGTTCGCCACCGACGGCGCGACCGTCTTGAAGCCTATCGCGGTGCCCCAGTGCTTCTCGTAGGCTACGAACGCGGCCTCGTGCTCCTCCCGCGTGGGCGCCCACGGGTAATCGTCGGCCCTGATCCACTTTGCGTAGCAACCCGACATGATCAGCGCAGCCGTGCGCTCGGGATAGGTCGCCGCAAACAGGGCAGACATCGCACCACCCTCCGAAATGCCGAACAGCGCCGCCCGGCTCGAGCCCACCGCGTTGAGCACCGCGTGCAGGTCTTCCATCCGCATTTCAAGCGTCGGCAGGCGGTCTTCGGAGACGGGGTCGGACAGGCCGGTGCCCCGCTTGTCGAAAAGGATCAGGCGGCTGAACGACGCGAGCCGCTCGGCGAATCGCCACACCAGCGGGTTCTCCCAGTGCGCCTCCAGGTGCGACACCCAGCCGGGCACGATGACGAGATCGACCGGGCCCGCCCCCAACACGCGGTAGGCGATGTGAACGGCGCCGTTCTTTGCGTATTTGATCTCGGAGGCCATCGGTCGGGTTCCCGGCAATAGAACGAGCTCCGCGGGCAGCGCGCCAGATGCGAGGTTACGGCACGCCGACCTGGCGCCCGCTATCGGCCGCGGTTGCCCCGTTCGCGATGAGCGACCGCCGCCGGCCGGCACGTGCCGTGACCCGTTGCCGGCCGGCGAGGCGGGTGCTGCACGCCCCGCCGAAGCGGAGCGCTACGCGGGCTTGCGCGCCAGGAACGAGTGGCCGTAGACCTCGAACTGACGGGCCTTCTTCTCGCCGCGCGCCTGCGCAAAGGTATCCACCGGCGCGCTGATCTGGATATCGACGAATCCCGTTTCCGCCATCATGGCTCGCCAGGCTTCACACGGAAGACCACCGGCGATTCATGCCGTCCACAGATCGACGATGCTCAGCGCGGACTCGGGGATCGGCTTGCCGTTGGCGATGTCGGCGAGCTGCAGCCAGCCGCCGGGCCGCAGGACGCGCCAGATTTCGGAGAACACCTTTCGCTTGTCGGCGCACAGGTTGACGACGCCATTGCCGATCACGACATCGGCCCAGCCGTCCTCGACCGGCATGTCCTCCAGCAGCCCCTCCCGGAATTCGACGTTGCCCAGCCCCATCATCGCTGCCGAGCGACGCGACTTGGCGAGCATCTCCTCGAGCATGTCGATGCCGATGACGTGCCCCTGCGAGCCGACCTGCTGCGCGGCGATGAAGCAGTCGAATCCCGCCCCGGAGCCTGCGTCGACGACCTTCTCGCCCTTCTCCAGGCGGCGCAGCAGGAACGGATTGGCCACGCCGGCGAACGACTCGACTGCCTGGTCGGGCATCGCGTCGACCACCGCCTGCTCGTAGCCGAGGCGCGCCGCCAGCGGCCGCCCGGTGTGGAAGTGATACTCCCCGCCCGGGTGGATCGCCACGTCCCGGTACTTGTGCTTCACCTCCTCGCGAAGGGTCGACGGATCTACGACTGAGTCACTACCCATGCGTGCTTCCTCCATGAAAGAGACAGCTGCTGTTCTGGTGCAATGCGGCGATGGCGATGCTGTGGCGGCCCGGGGCCGCGAGGCTGCTGCGCCGGCACTTGTCGTGGGCCGGCGCCCGCCTTGTAGCAAAGACAGCGGTCGGATGCCAGCGTCGGTCCGCCCGTGCTGACCAAACAGGCCAGCGCCGGGTTTCTGTCGCCGCGCGGCCTATCGCGCGCGGCAGACCAGCGTCTCCGCGGGGCTGGCCGCGGCCACGTTGACCATGACCGCCGCTCCCCACAGCAGCAGCGCCACGCCGAGTGGCGCGCTGATGCGGCGGCCCCAGGGCGCGTTCTTCTCGATCGCCATCAGCGCGCCGAGCGCCAGCATCCAGCCGAGGTTGCCGGTGCCGACGGCGAACATCAGCAGCATCAGCGCCCAGCAGCAGCCGACGCAGAAGGCGCCGTGGTGCGCGCCGAGCCGCAGCGCCTGCGCGCGGGCGCCGGCGCCGCGCCAGTGCTGCACGACGAAAGACAGCGGTGCGCGGCACTTGTCGAGGCAGCGGTACTTCAGCTGCGTGAACTGGAAGCCGCCGGCGACCAGCAGCGGCCCGGCGCCGAACACCCACGCGTTGGCCTGCAGCCAGCCGCTGCGTTCGAAGGCCTCGTGCAGCGCGAGGTCGAATGCGTGCGCGGCGATGCCGAACAGCAGCCACACGCCGAGGTAGCCGGCGATCACCAGGGCCAGCAACTGGAGGCGGTCTTCCCGCTGCCGCGTCATGCGGTGGAAGATCTCCAGCAGCGGGAAGGTGGTCGGCAGCATCATCGCCGCCGTCATCAGCACCCAGCCGGCCACATAGACGGCCGCCTGTGACGCCGCCTCGCCGGGCTCGCGCGCGAGGTCGAAGTGCGCCAGCTCCGCGTGGTTCAGGTAGCGGCCGTACGGCGATGCGTGCCAGACCCACAGCGCCAGCCAGGCCAGCGCGACCAGCGCGACGAGCGTGGTCAGCAGGACCGATGATCGATCGATGCGTGCCGACATGGCGGGCGGCAATGGTCTCGGGGCCGGGAGACGGCGGCGTGGCCCTGCGCGCCGCCGTGCGGCGGCCGGTGCCGGAGCCTCGGGTCCGCGCGCCCCAGGCTCGTCAACTGACGAAGCTGAAGTGTCCCTGGACGGAGTTGTGACCGCTGATGTCGACGTTGACGCCGATCTTCGGGACGTCGGCCTTGTATTTCGGCGCCTTGCCGACGTAGGCCGGCGACCCCGGGATCGTGCTGAACACGCTGTCCACCAGGACAGTCTGCTTGCCGTCCGGACCGCGCAGCGGCTCGACGTCTGCCACTACGACGCCACCAATGCGCAGCCGACCCTCGCCCTTCTGCACTTCGAACGTGATCGGCACACGCTCGACGGCCGCCACCTCGCCGATCAGCTGTGCCAGGTCGGCGACCGGTCCACCCTTCTTGCCCGACCAGACCGCCACCAGCGCCTCTTCCTGCTGCTTGCTGGCCTTGTCGTCGACGTAGGCGACGATCTTCCAGTTGCCCTTCAGGACATTGCCGGGAATGTTGGCAACGGCGCCGAAGGTCAGGCCGGAAACGTCGACGCCGTCGATGCTTCCCTTTTCGATGTGCCAAGCCATCAGCCCGTGGCACTTGCCGTTGTCGGGATCCTCGCCGACCCAGCAGGGACAGACCGCCTTGCACGTGCAGACTTCGAGCAGACGTCCTTCGAGGGAGTAGGCCATGGTCTTTTCTCCTCGGCAGTTGCGGTTGGAGACAGAAGGGGCGGCCGGCGCCGCTGCGACGCGCGTCGGCCGGGCGTGAGGCGGCAATCTAGGTGCAGGAGCGTGCAAGGGCAATCGCGGATCCGCGTAACGGACTGCGTAACACGCAGGGCCCGCTCCGTTGTGCATCGCGGGAAGCCGACTTCGAAGCGGCCGCATGCTCGCCGTGCGCGCCTGGGCTGGTTGCGCCGCACGATGCCCTGCTTCGGCGCCCGGTAACATCCGACACGCCTTGACCGGGGGTACGGTGACTACGCAGGACGATCTGAAGCGGCAGGTGGCGCAGTCGGCGCTGCGCTTCGTACGAGCCGGGCAGGTGCTGGGCGTCGGCACCGGCTCGACGGTCGACCTGTTCATCGACGCGCTGGCGGCGGCGAAGCTCGATGTGAAGCAGGCGGTGTCCAGTTCGGAGCGCAGCACCGCGAAGCTGACGGCGATCGGCATCGAGGTGCTCGACCTGAACGATGTCGATGAGCTGCCCGTCTACATCGACGGTGCCGACGAAATCGACGGCGGCTTTCACATGATCAAGGGCGGCGGCGCGGCGCTCACGCGCGAGAAGATCATCGCCGCGGTGGCGAAGACCTTCGTCTGCATCGCCGACGCCAGCAAGCGGGTCGAGGTGCTCGGCCGCTTCCCGCTGCCGGTCGAGGTGGTCCCGATGGCGCGCGCCCACGTGGCGCGCGAGCTGGCCCGGCTCGGCGGCCGGCCGGTCTGGCGGCAGGGCGTGGTCACCGACAACGGCAACGTGATCCTCGACGTGCATGGCCTGTCGATCACCGAGCCGGTGGCCACCGAGTCGCGCATCGACAGGATCGTCGGCGTGGTGACCAACGGCCTGTTCGCCGCGCGCGGCGCCGACGTCCTGTTGCTCGGGAGCGCCGACGGCGTGCGCGAGCTGCGCCGCTGAAACCGTGCCGGCGGCAGCCGTGCCACGACCGGCCGTTGCGCGCCGATGAAGCGCTGGCTGCTTCGCGCGGCGCTGGCGCTGCTCGCCGTGCCGGCCGCCTACCTGCTGCTCGCCCTGCTGCTCGGCCTGCTGCCGGTGAACCGGGAGTTCACGCCGACGTTGGCGCAGGCCGGCGGCGTCGCCATCTACCTGCGCACGAACGGCGTGCACGCCGATCTCGTCTTGCCGGCGGCCGGGCCGCACGACTGGCAGGTGGAGTTTCCGCCGCAGCGAATCGTCGGCGCGGCGCGGCTCGGCGAGCCGAGGCTGCTGCGCTGGATCGCGTTCGGCTGGGGCGACCGCGAGTTCTACGTCCATACCCGCACCTGGCGCGACCTGCGACCCGGGACGGCCGCCGTCGCGCTGCTCGGCCTGGGCACTGGTGCGATGCACGTCGAGTACCTGGCCGAGCCGCAGCGTTATCGCGTGCAGCGCATCGACGTCAGTGCGGCGCAGTACCGGGCGCTGGTGGCTGCGGTGCGGGCCGGCTTCCGGCGCGACGCCGCCGGCGCGCCGTTGCGGATCGAGACCGCCGGCTACTTCGACACCGACGCGTTCTACGAGGGTACCGGCCGCTACACGCTCTGGCTGACCAGCAACGAGTGGGTGCGCCGCGCGCTGGCCGGCGCCGGCATCCGCACCTGCGTCTGGGCGCCGTTCGACGCGGCGTTGTTCTGGCAGTTGAGCTAGCCGATGCGGGGCGGCGGTCGCTCGCTTACCATCTGCGACGGGCAGCCACGCCGGGCGGCGGGGCGGTGGCAAGGAGAAGCAAATGAACCTCGAGAAAGTCATCTTCGGCGCCTTCGTCATTTTGTCGTTCACGCTGAACTTCGGCTTCTTCGTCGGCGAGATCGACAACCCGCAGCACCATCACGAGCTCGAGCTCGCCGCCACGCTGGTGGTGAACCTGATCGCGATGACGCTGAAGTTCGGCGACCGCACGCACATCGGCGCCATCCACCTGGCCACCAGCATCGTCGCGGTGATCCAGCTGCTGGCGGCGTCGGTGGTGTGGTTCTGGGCGGCCCAGGTCACCAAGCTGCCGACCGGCGGTGAGGTGATGGCCACCGTGGTGTCGCTGTCCGGCGGCGCGCTGGTGGCGAACCTGATCTCGGTGACGCTGATGATCGGCGAGACGCTGCGCCGCACGCGCTGAGGCCCACGGGCCCGCCCTGGTCGGCGCCGGCCGCAAGCATCAACGATGTCAGAGATCCTGGTCCTGATCCTGCGCCGGCTGCGCGCGCCGATCATCACCGTGATCGCGGTCTACGCCATCGCCGTCTTCGGCCTGGTGCTGATGCCCGGCGTCGACCCCGAGGGCAGGCCGTGGCGGATGAGCCTGTTCGACGCCTTCTACGTGATGAGCTACACCGCCACCACGATCGGCTTCGGCGAGGTGCCGCACCCGTTCTCCTACGCCCAGCGGCTGTGGATGACCTTCAGCATCTACCTGACGGTGATCGGCTGGGCCTACATGCTGGGCTCGATCTTCGGGCTGGCGCGGCAGCCGGCGTTCCGGGTGGCGGTGGCGCGCCATCGCTTCGAGGGGAGGGTGCGCCGGCTGACCGACCCGTTCTTCATCGTCTGCGGCTATGGGCAGAGCGGTCGCCGGCTGGTGTCGGCGCTGGACCACATCGGCTTTGCCACGGTGGTCGTCGAAGCCGATCCGGACCGGGCCCGCGCCCACATGGTTCTGGACACGCGCCAGACGTCGTCGCTGCTGATCGCCGATGCGAGGGCGCCCGACGTGCTCGAGGCGGCCGGGATCAGGATGAAGAACTGCGCCGGCCTGGTGACCCTGACCAGCGGCGATGCGATCAACGAAGCGATTGCCATCGGTGCGCGCGCGCTGTCGCGCGACGTGCCGGTGCTGGCGCGGCTCAAGTCGCAGGGAGCGCTGGAGACGCTGGACACGGTCGGCGACGTGATCGCCGTCAACCCGTTCGAGACCTTCGCCGTCAACTTCGGCATGGCGCTGACGCAGCCCGACGTGCTGCGCCTGGAGGACTGGCTCAGCGGCGTGCCGGACGAGCCGCCGCCGCGGCGCATCGAGGCGCCACGCGGGCACTGGGTGATCGCCGGCTACGGCCGCTTCGGCCACTCGATCGCCGGCGCGCTGGAGGCGGCCGGCCTGGGCTGCAAGGCGATCGACATCGATCCGGCGCAGTGCGGCGAGGAGGGCATCCTCGGCTCGGCACTGGCCGAGGAAGTGCTGCGCAAGGCCGGCATCGAGGAGGCCTGCGGGCTGGTCGCCGGCACCGACGTCGACGCCAACAACCTGGCGATCGTCAACAATGCGCGGCGCCTGAAGCGCAAGCTGTTCGTGGTCATTCGCCAGAACCAGGTCGGCAGCCGCAGCCTGATCGAGGCGGCACGGGCGGACATGGAGTTCGTGCAGTCGGTGGTGATGACCAACGAGAGCGTGCAGCTGTTGACCACGCCGCTGCTGAACCGCTTCCTGATGCTGGCGCGCAGGCAGAGCAACGCCTGGGCGGTCGGCGTCGCCGGCCGGCTGCGCGACGCCATCGGCGATCTGGTGCCGCACACCTGGGCGGTCACCTGCGACACGGCGCTGCTCGGCGCGCGCTTTGCGCTGCTGGAGAAGCCCGAGCCGCCGCTGACGCTGATGCAGCTGCTGGCGGACCCGGACGATCGGCTGCGCAGGATGAAGGTGGTGCCGCTGCTGCTGCTAACGAAGGGCCGCGACCTGCTGCTTCCGGAAGAGCACGCGCCGCTGCATCCCGGCGACCGGATCCTGTTCGCCGGCGAGCAAGGAGTCGAGGGGCTGCAGCGGCGCACGCTGACCGACGACGGGGTGATCGAATACCTGCGCACAGGGCACGAGCCGCCGCGCACCTGGCTGGGGCGGCTGCTCGTGGGCGGTGGTCGCGCGCCCGGCGCGAAGGCTTCATAGTCCCGGGCGGTCCTGCGCAAGGCGCGGCGTACGCTGCCGCGCGCGCCGGTTTGCCGGCCGAGACGGCATCGAAGAACAGGCTTCGCCGTCTCGTGCCGGCGGCCGAACGGCAGACTGCACGGGCGGCGCCTGCGTCGGGCCGCGCGGCGACTGATGGGGGCGACGATGAGCGGTGCCTACGTGCACGGCTACGATGCGCGAGAAAGCGGGCGGCTGCTGGACCAGGCGGGTGCGCTAGTCGACCTGCTGCACTCCGACACGTCCTATCCGGCAGGCTGCACGGTGCTCGAGGCGGGCTGCGGTGTCGGCGCGCAGACGGTCACGCTGGCCCGCAACAGCCCGGGCGCCCGGATCACCGCGATCGACATCGCCGAGCGCTCGCTCGACGAGGCCCGCGCCAGGCTGCAGGCGGCGGGTCTGACCAACGTCCGCTTCCGGCAGGCGGACATCTTCGACTTGCCCTTCGAGGCCGAGGCCTTCGACCACGTCTTCGTCTGTTTCGTCCTGGAGCACCTGCCGCGCCCGGTCGACGCGCTCGCCGCACTGAAGGCGCTGCTGAAGCCCGGCGGAACGATCACCGTCATCGAAGGCGACCACGGGTCGGCGTACTTTCATCCCGACAACGCCGCCGCCCGCGAGGCGATCGCATGCCTGGTCGAGCTGCAGCGCCGGGCCGGCGGCAACTCGATGATCGGTCGGCAGGTCTATCCGCTGCTGGTACGGGCCGGGTTCGACGCGGTCCGCGTATCGCCCCGGATGGTGTACGCCGATGCGAGCAGGCCCGGTCTGGTCGACGGCTTCACCAGGAGGACCTTCACCGCCATGATCGAGGGCGTCCGCGACGCCGCGGTCGGAGCCGGAATCGTGCAGCCGGAACGCTTCGATGCGGGCGTGCGCGCTCTGTACCGGTCCGCCGAGGCAGACGGCGTGTTCTGCTATACGTTCTTCAAGGGAGTCGGCGAGAACAACGGCCCGCCGGCACCGGCCCGCCGGCTGCCGGGCTGAGCGTCGAGCCGTTCACGCCTCCGGCGGTGCGCCGACGGTGCAGCGCCCGGCGGAAGCGACGCTACTTCTTCGCCGCCGCCGGCCCGCCGCCGAGCGGCAGCGGCTTGAGCGAGCGCAGGTAGGCGATCAGCGCCTTCATGTCGGCGTCGTCGATGTTGCGGTACCAGTCGAACGCCATCGGCGGCCGCAGCGGCGAACCGTTGCGGCTCCTGCCCTCGCGGATCGCCCGCGCGATCTCGGCGTCGCTCCAGGCCTTGAGCCCCGACTCGTGCGGCGTCAGGTTGCGCGACACCGACACGCCCCACGGCCCCTTGAACGGGTTGCCGCCGGCGCCCACGCGCGCCATGTCGGGATGGCCCTGCACCCACGGCGTGTGGCAGTCCATGCAGTGGCCAAGCGGGCCGGCAAGATACTCGCCGTAGGCACGCAGATCGCTGCGCGGCGGCGCGGCGATCTTCTCCTTGATCGGCGGCCCATAGGCCGGCGGCAGCTGCATCCGGTACTCGGACTTCGGCACCACGTGCTTCACCGGCGGCTGCGCGCGCAGGTAGGCGACCAGCGCCTTGGCGTCGTCGTCCGAGATGCCGCGGAAGAAGGCGATTGGCATCGGCGGCCCGATCAATGTGCCGTTCGGCCGGATGCCCTCGCGGAAGGCGCGAATGATCTGCTCGTCGGTCCACTTGCCGATGCCGGTTTCCGGATCGGGCGTGATGTTGGCCGCGTAGGCCTTGAAAGGCTCCTCGTCGAACAGCATGCCGCCGGACAGGCCCAGCTCGGGCTGCACACGGCCCTCCTGGTCGCGCCGCGCATGGCAGTTGCCGCAGGCAACGATGCCGTTCATCAGGTACTTGCCACGCTCGATGAGCCTGGCGTCCTGGGCGCGGGTGGCGGGCGAGAACGCGGCGAGCAGAACCAGTACGGCGACAACGCGACGGATCGGCATGGGGGGTCACCTCGGCCGGACACAAAGGGCGCCATCTTTGCACCGACCGGCCGCGTTGCCTAGCGCCGCGCGGCGGCCCGTGCTGCAGCCTGGAACCGCCGGCCGTCGACGGCAGGGCCGGACGCGACATGTCGCGACGACGGGGCGAGGCCGGCGGCAACGCGCGGCGCGGGCCTCTTGCCCCCGCGGGCAGGAGTCAGGCTGCCCGCCGGCAGCGCGATGACCCTCGGCGAGCGAGCCGCAGCGGCGGCCGCGCGGCGCCCGACGCGTCAGAAGGAGTGGCCTTCCTGCTGCCCCGCGGCCGGCGTCGAGAAGTGCGAGTGAACGACCACCCACCTGCCGCCGCGGTTTTCCAGGACCAGGCTGACGCGCGCCGGCACGGTCATCTCCTGTCCGCCGGCGCGGACCTTGAAGGAGCCGTCCATCGCGGCCCAGGCGACCGGCCCGGCGGCCGAGATCGAACTCCAGTCGAACGACAGCGACAGGCTGTCGCTCTGCGCCCAGTCGCGCTCGACCTGCGCCCGGATCTGCTCCGGACCGATCCGCTTCTCGTCGGCGCCGGTGCCATAGATCATCACGTCGGCGTCCGGTGCGAAGCAGTCCATGACGTCGTTGAGCCGGCGCGCCTGGTAGGCATCGGTGAACTTCTTGATCGTGGCCTGGACCTCGGCGGTGGTCTTGGCGTCGGCTTTCATCTCGTTCTCCTTCCGGTGGGCGGGCGGGTCGAAGCGGCGTAACTTACAGCAGCGCGAAGCGGCGGGTCCAGCGCCAGCGTGCCTGCCGCGCGTCGGCGCAGTCGCCCGGCGTTGCCCAGCCGCTGGCAGGCGACGCGCGGGGGGCGTGAGCCCCGCTGCGCGCCCGGCTTCGTGCCAGCATTGCGCGGTGCCGGGGCGGAGGAGCCTTATGGAGAGGGCGGAGGAGCGGCGCTACGAGGGCCTGAGCCCGTTCGAGCTGAAGAACAAGCTGGTCGAGCTCGCCAAGCACCGCGGCGAGCGGATGATGCTCAATGCCGGGCGAGGCAACCCTAACTGGATCGCGCTCGAGCCGCGGGCGGCGTTCTTCCGCCTTGGCGAGTTCGCCCTGGGCGAGGCCCGGCGGGTAGCGCTTGCCGCCGGCTTCGGCGGCCTGCCGAAGAAGCGGGGCATCGCCGACCGGCTGCGGAGGTTTCTCGCCGGGCCGGCCGGCGCTCCTGGCGACGCGCTGATCGAGCGCGGCATCGACTATGCGCGCGAGCGGCACGGCTTCGATCCGGACCTGCTGGTCGGCGAGTGGGTCGACGGGATCCTCGGCGATCACTATCCGCTGCCGGTGCGCATGCTCGCCCACGCGGAGGCGCTGGTGCGTGATCATCTGGTCGCCGAGCTGTTCGCCGGCGATGCGTCGGCGGGCGCGTTCGACCTGTTCGCGGTCGAAGGCGCCAGCGCCGGCATCGCCTACGTCTTCCAGTCGCTCGTGCACTCGCGGCTGCTCGCGCCGGGCGACCGCATCGCGCTCGGCGTGCCGGTCTTCACGCCGTACCTGGAGGTGCCGCGGCTGCCGGAGTACCGCTTCGAGCTGGTCGAGGTGGTGCAGGACGAGGCGGCAGGCTGGCGCTATCCGGCCACCGAGATCGACAAGCTGCGCGATCCGCGGGTCAAGGCGTTCCTGGCGGTGAATCCGTCGAACCCGACCGCCGTCGCCATGGACGCGGCCACCGTCGCGCGCATCGGCGAGATCGTCCGCGCGCGCCCCGAACTGATCGTCATCACCGACGACGTATACGCCTGCTTCGTCGACGGCTTCCGCTCGCTGGCAGCGGTGGCGCCGGCCAACACGATCGTCCTGTACTCGTTCTCGAAGTACTGGGGCGCGACCGGGCTGCGTCTCGGCGTCGTCGGCCTGCATCGGTCCAACACGCTCGATGAACGCCTCGCCGCGTCCGGCGGCGAGGCGCTCGCGGCGGCGCGCGCCCGCTACGGCGCCGTCTCGACGGCGCCGGGGGCAATGAAGCTGATCGACCGGATGGTCGCCGACAGCCGCGCGATCGGCCTGAACCACACCGCCGGCCTGTCCTCGCCGCAGCAGGTGCAGATGACGCTGCTGGCGCTGGACGGCCTGCTCGACGCCGGCCAGGGCCGCAAGCGCGAGGCGCGTGCCATCGTGCGCGGCCGCTTCGAGCGGCTGTACCGCGGCGCCGGGCTGTCGCCGCCCGAAGACCCGCTGCTCACGCACTACTACGCCTCGCTCGACATCCCGGCGCTGGCGCGCGCGCGTTACGGTGCGGCCTTCGCCGACTGGCTGGTGGCGAGCTTCGAGCCGATCGACTTCGTCGTGCGTCTGGCCGAGGAGCGCGGCATCGTCCTGCTCGACGGCGGTGGCTTCGACGCGCCGAAGATGTCGGTGCGCGTGTCGCTGGCGAACCTCCCAGACGACGCCTACGGGCCGATCGGCCGCGGCATCGCCGAACTGCTCGCCGAGTACCACGACCAGTGGCGCCGGCGGAGCGCCGGCTGACAGGCGCCGGCCTACAGTTCGGCGCAGATCTCGGCGGTCGGCCGCACCCTGGCGAACAGGCCGTTGAGCGCGGCGAGGAACGCCGCCTGCACGTCGGCCGCGGCGACCGCGACGCCGCCGAAGGCGAGCGCGCGGGTCGCGCAGGCGTCGTGCGCCAGCTGGCAGCCGAAGCCGAGGTCGAAGGCGGCGCGCACGCTGGTGTCGACGCACATGTGCGTCATCATGCCGGCGATCACCAGTGAACCGATCTGCCGCCCGCGCAGATGCTCGAGCAGCGTCGTCTCGCGGAAGCAGTTCGGGAAATGCTTGCGCACGACGGTCTCGCCCGGCCGCGGCGCGACACAGTCGTGGATCGCCACGCCGGGCGTGTCCGGCAGGAAGAAGGTCGCGCCCGGCCGCGTCGACAAATGCTGCACGTGAACGACCGGCCACTGCTTGCGGCGGAATGCGGCGAGCAGCGTCGCCGCGCGCTGCCCGGCCTCGGCGCTGCCGACCAGCTCCATCGCCCCGCCCGGGAAGTAGTCGTTCTGGATGTCGATCAGCAGCAGTGCGGTGTGCATGACGGGCCTCGGTGGGGTGGATCGGCGGCGAGCGCGCTCAGCCGGCGCCTCGCCCGGCGTCGCGGATCGCCCGCCAGACGCGCTCCGGCGTGGCCGGCATGGCGATGTCGGTGACGCCGAGCGGGCGCAGCGCGTCGATCACGGCGTTGACCACCGTCGGCGTGGCGCCCACCGTGCCCAGCTCGCCGACGCCCTTGGCGCCGAGCGGATTGATCCTGCACGGCGACGATTCGTCGGTGTGGGTGTCGATCTGCGGCAGGTCGTCGGCGCGCGGCAACGCGTAGTCCATGAACGAGCCGGTCAGCAGCTGGCCGTCGTCGTCGTACACCACCTGCTCCATCAGCGCCTGGCCGACCGCCTGCGCGACGCCGCCGTGCACCTGCCCGGCGACGATCAGCGGGTTGATGACGCGGCCGACGTCGTCCACCGTGGTGTAGCGGACGATCTCGGTGGCGCCGGTCTCCGGGTCGATCTCGAGCTCGCACACGTGGCAGCCGTTCGGCCACGACGGTCCGCCGACCTTCTGCAGCGTCGACACGGCGATGCGCCGCTCGGGCTGGCGCGCGGCCAGCGCCGCCAGGTCGATGCCGAGGTCGGTGCCGGCGACGGTGAAGCGGCCGGCCGAGTAGGTGATGTCGGCCGGCGGCGCTTCGAGCGCCTCGCCGGCGAGCTTGCGCCCTTCGTCGATCGCCTGGTTCGACGCGGTGAGCATCGCCGAGCCGCCGATGTACAGCGACCGGCTGCCCATGCTGCCGATGCCGGTGGCCACGTCGCTGTCGCCCTGCACGATCTCGATCCGCTCGGCGTCGATCTGCAGTGTCTCGGCGAGGATCTGCAGGTAGCTGGTCTCGATGCCCTGGCCCATCGCCTGCATGGCGGTGAAGGCAAGCACGCGGCCGTCGGCCTCGACCTGCAGCCGCACCGTCTCCTCGTGCACGACGCCGGTCCATTCGAGAAAGGTCGACAGCGCCCGCCCGCGCAGCCTGCCGCGCGTTGCCGCTTCGCGACGGCGCGCCTCGTAGCCGGCCCAGTCGGCCGCCGCCAGCACGCGCTCGAGCATGTGCGGGAAGTCGCCGCTGTCGAAGGTCTCGTGCATCGGCGTGCGGTAAGGCATCGCGGTCGGCGGGATCAGGTTGCGCCGGCGCAGCTCCGCCGGGTCGATCCCCATCTCGGCGGCGGCCCGGTCCATCAGCCGCTCGATGACGAAGATCGCCTCCGGGCGGCCGGCGCCACGGTAGGCGCCGACCAGATTGGTGTGCGTGATGACGGCGCGGCTGGTCAGGTGCAGCGCCGGCACGTGGTACACGCCGGTGATCACTCGCGGCCCGACCATCGTGTTGATGATCGCTGCCGGGCCGTGGCCATAGGCGCCGATGTTGCCGGTGATGCGCACGCGCAGGCCGAGAATGCGGCCGTCGGCATCGAACGCCAGTTCCGATTCGGAGAACTGGTCGCGGCCGTGGCTGGCTGCCTGGAACTCCTCGTTGCGCGATGCGCACCAGCGCACCGGGCGGCCGAGCTTGCGCGCGGCGTGGGCGCAGACGACGTCCTCCGCGTGCAGCTGCGTCTTCATGCCGAAGCCGCCGCCGACGTCGCCGACCGTCACTCGCACCTGCGCGGCCGGCAGGCCGAGCAGCTTGGCCAGCGACTGGTGCATTCCTGACGGGTTCTGCGAACTCGCCTGGTAGGTCAGCCGGCCACTGGCGGCGTCGAAGACGGCGCGGCCGCCACGCGGCTCGAGCGTGACCGGCGCCAGCCGCTGGTTCAGCAGCGCGAGCTTCGTCACGTGATGGGCGCCGGCGAAGGCGGCGTCGCAGGCCGCGGGGTCGCCGAAATGCGAGACCGCAGCGACGTTGCCGGGGGCATCCGGCCACAGCTGCGGCGCGCCGTCGGCCAGCGCAGCCGGCAGCGAGGCCACCGGGTCGAGCGCGTCGTACTCGACGTTCAGCAGCGCCGCCGCGCGCTCCGCCGCCTCGCGCGACTCGGCAATGACCGCCGCCACCGTCTGGCCGACGAAGCGGACCGTGTCGGTCGCCAGGGGAAAGTACGGCGGCGTGCTCATCGGCTTGCCGAGCGCGTTCTTCAGCACCGGATTCGGCGGGAAGCTGCCGACGCCGTCGGCATGCAGGTCGGCGCCGGTCAGCACGGCAACGACGCCCGGCTGCGCCCGCGCCTCGGCGCTGTCGATCGCGTCGACGCGAGCATGCGCGTAGGGCGACCGCACGAAGACGGCGTGCAGGTCGCCGGGTTCGCCCAGGTCGTCGACGAACCGGCCGTGGCCGGTCAGCAGTCGGTCGTCCTCGCGGCGCGTGATCGCCTGGCCAATGCCGAATTTCATCTTCTTGATCCGCAACTGTGGTGGTGGTGGCGGGTGCGAGCCGGCTGCGCAGCCTTCAGTCGCAAGCGCCGTCGATGTGCCCCGAGGCCGGGCGGTCGCCCCTCGGCTGCCCCGGCGCGATGCAACGCTCCGCCAGCGGGCGACGGCCGGCCGCGCGTCCGGCCGTCACGCCTTCGGTGGCACGTAGCCGGCGACCTGGTCGGCGCCGTCGCCGAAGAAGTACTGCTCCATCTGCGTCATCAGGTACTTGCGGGCGCGCGCGTCGGCAAGGTTCAGCCGGTTCTCGTTGACCAGCATCGTCTGGTGCTTCTGCCAGGCCGCCCACGCCTCCTTGCTGACGTTCTCCCACAGCTTCCTGCCGAGTTCGCCGGGCACCGGCGGAAAGTCGAGACCCTCGGCCTCGCGGCCGAGCTTGATGCAGTGGACCATGCGTGCCATCGGGACCTACCTCTCACAAAGTCTTGACAAGGATCTGCGACCGGCGCTGCCAGTTGTACAGCTGCCGGCGCTCGACCGGAAGACGGTCGATGTCGGCCATCGCGAAGCCGCGCTTGAGGAACCAGTGCGCGGTGCGCGTGGTGAGCACGAACAGCCGCCTCAGCCCGGCGGCGCGGGCGCGGCTCTCGATCCGCTTCAGCAGCCGCTCGCCGTCGCCGTACTCGCGGTACTCGGGATGCACCGTCAGGCAGGCCAGCTCGCCGATGCCGGTGTCCGGAAAAGGATAGAGCGCCGCGCAGCCGAAGATGAGGCCGTCGTGCTCCAGCACGGTGAAGTGGTCGATCTCGCGCTCGATCACCTCGCGCGGCCGCTTGACCAGCGTGCCGTCGGCTTCCAGCGGCTCGATCAGCTTCAGCAGGCCGCCGACGTCGTCGGCCGTCGCCTCGCGCAGCGCCTCGAGGTTCTCCGCCGACACCATGGTGCCGACTCCTTCGTGCGTGAACAGCTCGATCAGCACGCCGCCGTCGAGCGCGTGCGAGATCAGGTGGCAGCGCGCCACGCCGCCGCGGCAGGCCCGCAGCAGGTCCTGCAGCTCGGCGGCCGCCTCCTCGGCGACCTCGCCGGAGGCGAGGATCCGCTCGGCGTCGGCCAGCGACAGCTCGGGAATCAGCCGGCCTGCGCGGTCGCGCACGCCGTCGGTGTCGCTGACCACGATCAGCTTGTCGGCCTTCAGCGCGACCGCGACGCTGGCGGCGACGTCCTCCACCGTCAGGTTGAACGCCTCGCCGGTCGGCGAGAAGCCGAGCGGCGACAGCAGCACCAGCGCGTTGCCCGCCAGCGAGAACTCCAGCGCCTCGACGTCGACCTTGCGCACCACGCCGGTGTGCTGGAAATCGACGCCGTCGTGGATGCCCATCGGCCGCGCGGTGACGAAGTTGCCGCTGATCACGCGGATGCGGGAATTGGCCATCGGCGTGTTCGGCAGGCCCTGCGAGAACGCCGCCTCGATGTCCAGCCGGATCTCGCCCGCCGCTTCCTTCGCGCACTCGAGCGCCGCGGCGTCGGTGATGCGCACGCCCTGGTGGAAGCGCGGCTGCAGCGCCTTCAGCGCCATCTGCGCCTGCACCTGCGGCCGCGAGCCGTGCACCAGCACCAGGCGGATGCCCATCGCGTGCAGCAGCGACAGGTCCTGCACCAGCGCGTTCAGCCGCCCGGCCTCGATCAGCTCGCCGCCGAAGCCGACCACGAACGTGCGGCCGCGGTGCGCGTGCACGTACGGCGCGACGTTGCGCAGCCAGGCGACGAACCGCGCGCGCGAGTCCAGTTCGGCAGTGGCTTGCGTGGTGTCGTTCAACGGATCGGCGCCGGATCGCGGGGACAGCGGCGAATTATAGGGAGCGGCACCGTGCCGCCGCGCGACGGGCCCGCCTCAGCGGCCGCCGGAGACGTCGATGAACGTGCCGGTCGAGTACGACGCCTCGTCGGAGAGCAGCCAGAGGATCGCCAGCGCGACCTCCTCGGCGGTGCCGCCGCGCCGCATCGGCACCGAGCCCTTGACGCGGTCGACCCGTCCGGGCTCGCCGCCGCTGGCATGGATGTCGGTGTAGATCACGCCGGGCCGCACCGCGTTGACGCGGATGCCTTCGGCGGCGACTTCCTTCGCCAGGCCGATCGTCATCGCGTCGATGGCGCCCTTCGACGCCGCGTAGTCGACGTACTCGCCGGGCGAGCCGAGCTTGGCCGCCATCGACGAGACGTTGACGATCGCGCCGCCGCTGCCGCCGTGGGCGGTCGACATCCGCCGCACCGCTTCGCGCGCGCACAGGAAAGAGCCGATGACGTTGGTCGCCAGCACGCGCTGCAGCCGCGCGGCGTCGATGTTCAGCACGGTCGTGTGCTGCTCGAGGATGCCGGCGTTGTTCACCAGCGCGCTCAGGCGGCCCAGCCGCGCATCGACGGTCTCGAACAGCCGCAGCACGTCGGCTTCGCCCGCCACGTCGGCCGGCACGGCGATCGCTTCGCCGCCGGCACGCTCGATGTCGGCCACCACGGCGTTGGCGGCGTCCGCCTGGCTGCGGTAGCTGAGGCAGACGGCATAGCCGCGCGCCGCGGCCAGGCGCGCGGTGGCGGCGCCGATGCCGCGGCTGCCGCCGGTGACGAGGAGGATCGGTTTCATCGTTGCGGGCTCCCAGGGTTCGCACCGTAGCGGAATCGGCGCCGCCCGTCGACAAGCGGGCCGCTTCCTATAATCGCCGGCCACTCCTGACCGCGCCGAGGCAGCGTTCGGCGCTGCCGTACCCCGGATGTCCACTGCCGCTCGCCGCGCGCCGCCGCGCAACGCGATCCCGCCGATCACGTTTCCCGAGGAACTGCCGGTAAGCCGCCGGCGCGACGAGATCGCGCGCGCGATCGCCGCGCACCCGGTGGTGATCGTCTGCGGCGAGACCGGCTCCGGCAAGACCACCCAGCTGCCGAAGATCTGCCTGGCCAGCGGCCGCGGCCGGCAGGGGCTGATCGGCCACACCCAGCCGCGGCGCATCGCCGCCTCGACCATCGCGCGGCGCATCGCGCAGGAACTGAACACCGCGCCGGGCGAGGTGGTCGGCTACAAGGTGCGCTTCACCGACCGGACCCGGCCCGGCGCGTCGGTCAAGCTGATGACCGACGGCATCCTGCTGGCCGAGACCCAGGGCGACCCGCAGCTGGCCGCCTACGACACGATCATCATCGACGAGGCGCACGAGCGAAGCCTGAACATCGACTTCCTGCTCGGCTACCTCAGGCAGCTGCTGCCGCGCCGTCCCGACCTGAAGCTCGTCATCACCTCGGCGACCATCGACGCCGATCGCTTCGCGGCGCACTTCGGCACCGACGGCGCGCCGGCGCCGGTGATCAACGTCTCCGGCCGCCTGTACCCGGTCGAGGTCCGCTACCGGCCGGTGCAGGACGACGACGATGCCGACGACCGCACGCTGATGGACGGCATCGTCGACGCGGTCGACGAGTGCGCCCGCGCCGGCCGCGGCGACGTGCTGGTGTTCCTGCCGGGCGAGCGCGAGATCCGCGAGGCGGCCGAGGCGCTGCGAAAGCACCACCCGCCGGCCACCGAGATCCTGCCGCTGTACGCACGGCTGTCGGTGCCGGAGCAGGAGCGGGTGTTCAAGCCCGGTACCTCCGGCCGGCGCATCGTGCTGGCGACCAACGTTGCCGAGACCTCGCTGACCGTGCCCGGCATCCGCTACGTGGTCGACACGGGGCTGGCGCGGGTGAAGCGCTACTCGTACCGCAACAAGGTCGAGCAGTTGCGCATCGAGCCGATCTCGCAGGCGGCGGCCAACCAGCGCGCCGGCCGCTGCGGCCGCGTCGCCGACGGCGTCTGCATCCGCCTGTACGACGAGGCCGAGTTCGGGCAGCGGCCGAAGTTCACCGACCCGGAGATCCTGCGTTCGTCGCTGGCGGCGGTGATCCTGCGCATGCGCTCGCTGCAGCTGGGCGAAGTGGCGCAGTTCCCGTTCGTCGAGCCGCCGCCGGCTCGGGCGATCGCCGACGGCTACCAGCTGCTGGCCGAGCTGAACGCGGTCGACCAGGACAACGAGCTGACGCCGGTCGGCAGCGAGCTGGCGAGGCTGCCGCTGGATCCGCGCGTCGGCCGCATGCTGCTGGCGGCGCGGGAGAGGAACTGCCTGCACGAGGTGCTGGTCATCGCCAGCGCGCTGTCGGTGCAGGACCCGCGCGAGCGGCCGCTGTCGGCGCAGGAGGCGGCGGATGCCGCGCACCGCAGGTTCGCCGACGAGCGCTCGGACTTCCTCGCCTTCCTGAGGTTGTGGAACTTCGTGCACGAGCGCATCGAGCACAAGAAGTCGAACCGCCGGCTGACCGAGGAGCTGCACGCGAGCTTCCTGTCGGCCCGCCGCGTGCGCGAGTGGCGCGACGTGCACTCGCAGCTGGCGACGGTGGTGGCCGAGCTCGGCTGGAAGCCGAACGCGGCGCTCGATCTGTCGCAGGCGCCGGCCTTCGAGGCGGTGCACCTGGCGCTGCTCACCGGACTGCTCGGCAACGTCGGCACCCGCGTGCTCGACGCCGACTTCCGCGAGCCGCCGTACGCCGGCGCGCGCGGCATCAAGTTCTTCGTCTGGCCCGGCTCGCCGCTGGTGAAGAAGGCCGGCCGCTGGCTGATGGCGGCCGAACTGGTCGAGACCTCGCGCCTGTTCGCCCGCACCGTGGCCGGCATCGAGCCGGCGTGGATCGAGAGGGTCGGGGCCCACCTGCTGAAGAAGTCGCACAGCGACCCGCACTGGGAGAAGAAAGCGGGGCAGGTGGTCGCGCTCGAGCGGGCGACGCTGTACGGCCTGACCGTCTACCAGCAGCGGCGCGTGCACTTCGGCCCGACCGACCCCAGGGCCGCGCGCGAGATCTTCATCCGCGCCGCGCTGCTCGACGGCGAGCTGGACACGCGCGCGCCGTTCCTCGCCCACAACCAGCGGCAGGTGGCGCAGATCCGCGAGCTGGAGCACAAGACGCGCCGGCCCGACGTGCTGGTCGACGAGGAGCTGATCTACGCCTTCTACGACCGGCTGCTGCCGGCCGACGTGTTCACCGCGGCGCAGTTCGACAAGTGGCGCGCGCAGGCGGAGAAGGACAGCCCGAGGCTGCTGTACCTGTCGCGCGACGAGCTGATGCGGCACGAGGCCGCCGGCGTCACCACCGAGCTGTTCCCGAAGACGCTGGAGATGCGCGGCGTGGTCATGGCGCTCTCCTACCACTTCGAGCCCGGCAGCCCGCGCGACGGCGCGACGCTGGCGGTGCCGCTGTACGCCCTGAACCAGGTCGACGAGGCGGGTTGCGACTGGCTGGTGCCGGGCATGCTCAAGGAGAAGGTGCACCTGCTGCTGAAGTCGCTGCCGCAGAAGCTGCGCCGGCACTGCGTGCCGCTGCCGGAGTACGCGGCCGGCTTCGTCGAGCGGCGCGGCGGGCTCGCGGCAGAGGGCCGGCTGCTGACCGACGCGCTGATCGACGACCTGCGCGACCAGCGGTCGATCGTCGCGCGGCCCGAGGACTTCAAGCGCGAGACGCTGCCGGCGCACCTGTCGATGAACTTCAAGGTGGTCGACGAGCACGGCCGGCAGCTGGCGATGGGACGGAGCCTGCCGCAGCTGCGTGCCGAGCTCGGCAGCCAGGCGCAGAAGAGCTTCCAGGCGGTGGCCGAGCGCGACGTCACGGTGGCGCCGGAGCTGCAGGAGAGAATCACCGACTGGGACTTCGGCGAGCTGCCGGAGCTGCTCGAGATCCGCCGCGGCGGGCAGACGCTGGTCGGCTTCCCGGCGCTGGTCGACCGCGGCGATCGCTGCGCGCTCGAGATCTTCGACGACCCGCAGCAGGCGCGCGAGAAGCACCGCGACGGCCTGCGCCGCCTGTTCCGCCTGCAGCTGAAGGAGCAGGTGAAGTTCATCGAGAAGTCGCTCGCGCCGCTGCAGACTGTCGCCATGCAGTCTGGCACCGTGCCGGCGCTCGCCGCGGCGCTGCCCAGCTTCGAGGTGCTGCGCGGCGAAGTCGTCGACGCGGCGCTCGACCGCACCGCGCTCGCCGTGCCCTGGCCGGCCGACCGCGGCTCGTTCCTCGCCCGCCGCGACGAGGCGCGCGGCAGGCTGTCGCTGATCGCGCAGGAAGTGGCCCGCCTGCTGACGGCGATCGTGCAGGAGGCCGCGGCGCTGCCGAAGAAGCTGGCCGCCGCGCGCGCCTTCGGACCCGCCTGCGCCGACGTCGGCGAGCAGCTGGTGCGGCTGTTCCCGCGCGGGTTCGTCGCCGCCACCGCCCCCGCCCAGCTGGCGCACTACCCGAGGTACCTGAAGGCGATCGCGCTGCGGCTCGACAAGATCAAGGCCGATCCGGAGCGCGACGCGCAGCGCATGGCGCAGATCGCGGCGCTGCAGACGCCTTACCTGCGCGAACTCGCCGCCCGCAAGGGGCAGGCCGATCCGCGGTTGCAGGATTTCCGCTGGCTGCTGGAGGAACTGCGCGTGTCGCTGTTCGCGCAGGAACTGCGCACGCCGATGCCGGTGTCGGTCAAGCGGCTGCAGAAGGTCTGGGACTCGCTGCGTCGCTAGCCGCTGTCGCCGGGCCGCCGCGAGGAAGCGGCGTGCGGCCGCGCGGCGCCAGCGCAGCGAGCGGCGGCGGTGAGGACAAGGCGGCTATTCGGGCACCCCGGCCTTGCGCAGCCCGGCGTGCAGCAGCTGGTCGAACGGCGTCCTCGCTGCGCCGCCGCTGCTGGCCAGCGCCTCGTGCCAGCGAATGGAAAACGACGGCTGCCGCCGCATCAGCTCGGCCCGCGCCCGCTCCGCCCGCAGCCGGTCGCCCTGCAGCGCGTAGGCAGCCGTCAGCACCATGTAGTCGGGCCACTCGGGGCCGAACGCCAGGCCGCGCTCGCAGGACTGGATCGCCTCCTCCAGTCGGTGCAGCAGCAGCAGCGCCCGGCAGCGGAAATGCATCAGCACGCCGCGCCCTGCGCCGGCCGGGTTCAGCTCGATGCCGCGGTCGAACGCCGCCAGGGCGCGCTCGCCTTCGCCCTGCGCCAGACGGATCTGCCCGCTGAACGAATGCAGCGGCACCAGGTAGGGGTTGAGCAGCAGGCCGCGCTCGACGGCCTCGGCGGCGGCATCGAGCTGGCCGCGGAAGAACAGCACGTTGCCGCGCGCGGCCCACGCGTCGGCGTCGTCCGGCCGCAGGGTGACCGCGCGCAGCGACACCTGGTCGGCCCGGCGCAGCACGGCGGCGCGCAGCGCGCCGGCTTCGCTGCGGTCGGCCTCGTAGACCAGCGCGTGCGCGTAGCCGGTCAGCGCCGGGACGTGTTCGGCATCCAGCGCCAGGGCGTACTCGAAGCGCGCGCGGATCGCCTCCATCTGCTGCGGGTCGCCGGCCCGCTGCAGTTCGTCGTCGGCGGCGAGCGCCACCGCATAGGCGCTGTCCGGCTGCCCGGCCGAGGCGATGCGCCTAAGTTCGGCTGCGCGCAGGGCGGCGCGCAGCGACTCGGCCAGCTGACCGACCAGCGCAAGCGGCGCCGCGTCGGTGGCGGCGGCCGTCGCCTGCAGCCGGCTGCTCCACGTCGAGCCGCCGGTGCCGGCGTCGATCAGGTGAACGGTGGTCCTGACCTCGTTGCCGGCGCGCTCGACGTGGCCGTCGAGCGCGTAGCGAACGTTCAGCTCGCGGCCGATCGCCTGCACGTCGCTGCGCCGGCTGCCGAACCGCGCGGCGACGGCGGGCGCGATCACGGCCAGCCCGGCGAGCTGCGACATCGCGCCGGTCAGCTGCCGGGTCATCGAGTCGGCCAGCGCCGCCGCCTCGGGCACCGACGCGCCGTGCGTGAACGGCAGCACGACCAGCGACGCCGGCGACCTGTCGGTCCTGGGCTGCAGGTCGAAGAGCCATGCGCCGGCGGCGACGGCGAGCAGCGCTGCTGCCGCCATGGCCAGGTAGGCCCACCGACGGCCGTGCGGGCGGCGCCACCTCGACGGCGGGCCGGCCAGTTCGACCCGGAACACGCGGACCGGCCGCGCGATGTTCTTGACCTGCTGCTGCCCGGCGTCGACGAAGCTGACGCCGAGATCGTCGCCGACCTGCCTGCGCACCGTGCCCGAGACGGCGATGCCGCCCGGCGGCGCGATCGCCTCGAGCCGTGCAGCGACGTTGACGCCGTTGCCGGCGATGTCGTGCTGGTCGACCAGGATGTCGCCGAGGTTGATGCCGATGCGGTGATCGATGCGCCGCTCGCGCGGCAGGCCGCGGTTGCGCTCGGCCATCGTGCGCTGGATCTCGACCGCTGCCTGCAGCGCCGCCAGGGCGCTCGGAAACTCGGCCAGCAGGCCGTCGCCGACCGTGCGCACGATGCGGCCGCCGTGGCGGAGCACCGCCGGGTCGGTGACCTCGGCACGGATCTCGCGCAGGCGCGCATGCGTGCCGGCCTCGTCGCCTTCCATCAGCCGGCTGTAGCCGGCGACGTCGGCGATCATCACGGCGGCGAGCCGGCGCGTCGTCGGCGTGCTCATTCGCTCCCTGTCGGCGACAGGCGCAGCGACCCGTGCCGGGCGCTGTCTGCGCTGCCCTCGCCTTGCTCTTGTGCGGGCCAGTCTAGCGATGCCTGGCCGGGCTCCGACAGCGGTCGTCACGCCCTTGCGCTAACGTCGGCGCATGAAAGGGCAGGGGGCTGCAGCCGACGGGCAGACCGCGGGCGACGAGCAGCGCGTGCGCGAGCACGACTCGCCGCTCGTGCGCTGGCTGCTGATCGCCGCCGGCGTGCTGTGCGTGGCGCTGGGCGTGATCGGCATCTTCCTGCCGCTGCTGCCGACCACGCCGCTGATGCTGCTGGCGGCAGCCTGCTTCGCCCGCTCGTCGCGCCGCTTCCACGACCGGCTGCTCGCCAACCGCACCTTCGGCCCGCTGATCCTCGAGTGGGAGAAGCACCGCTCGATCCCGCGCCGGACCAAGCTGACGGCGATCGCGCTGATGTCGGCGATGCTGGCGGTGTCGATCGTCTTCTTCGTCAGGCCGCCGTGGCTGCAGGGACTGCTCGCCGCTTTCGGCGTCGCGCTGGCGATCTGGCTGTACCGGATCCCGTCGCGCGATGCCTGAGCGTCAACTGCCGCCGCGTTCGCGCAGCCGGGCGAGCCGCGCCGGCTCGTTCTTGACGAACCAGTCGTCCTTGCCCAGCTCGTCGGCGGCACGCCGGAAGTAGGGCTTCGCCGCCTCGGGCTTGCCGGTGGCCTCGAGCAGCTCGGCCAGTTCCTCGAAGACGTAGCCGTCGGCGCCGCCGCTGGCCGCCCATTCCTGCTCGAGCGCGCGCTGGACTTGCAGCGCCTCCTCGTGGCGGCCGAGCGAGCGCAGGCAGCGCGCCACCGACCAGCGGGCGATCCGTCCCTGCGGCTGCCTGCCGGTGGCGAGCCACGCCGTCTCGGCCTCGCGGAACACCGGCAGCGCTTCTTCGTAGCGGCCCTCGTCGTGCAGGTTCCAGGCGTGGTTGTTGAGCAGCGCCGGCAGCATCGCCCGCGCCTTGGCGTCGCTCGAGCGGCGCGCCAGCTCGACGCCGCGGCGCGTCCACTGGGCGCCTTCGGCGCCGCCGACCACGATCGGCACCATGTGCGCCGCGTCGACGGCGAGGCCGTCCAGCCCGCTGGCGCTGGCGATCTGCCACGCCTCGACGAACAGCGGCTTGGCCCGATCCTTGTCGCCGGCGGAATTGAACGTGCGGCCGCGCTCGAGCAGGTAGCGCACGCGCGGCGCCGGTCCGGCCGCGGCCAGCTCGGGCTCGACCTGGTCGAGCAGCCGGTGCGCCTGCGCGAAGTCGCGGCGCAGGCTGTAGGTGCGCGCCACCTGGGTCAGCAGCTCGAGTCGCTCGTCGCCGCGGGCCTGCGCCAGCGCCGCACGGAAGCGCGCCTCGCTGGCGGCAGGGTCGCCGTATTCCCAGTAGGAGTCGATGTCCATGGCGCCGACCGGTGCGCAAGCGAGGGCAGCGGCAAGTGCCAGCGCAGCGAGCGACCGCCTGCAGCCCCGTCGGGCGCGCATTGCGCTGGCGCGGCTTTCAGGTCGACGCGCTGCCCTCGGGCGTGCGCGGCTCGCCCTTGCGCTGCGCCGGGCCTTCCTCGATGTCGAACCTGAACTCGCGGATCAGCTGTCCGTCGATGTACACGCGCATGGCGTGCGCGCCGAGCGGATCGCCCGGGGCATAGCGCCATTCGTTGGCGACGAAGCCGAGCCGGGTCGGGATGATCCGCTCGGTGACCGCCGTCTTGCGGTCGGGCGAGATGATGTAGATGCCCATCGCCTCGCCGGGCCCCCAGGTCGGAGGGGGAACCGGCAGCTCGAACTCCTCGCGCCAGATCACCGTCGGCTTGTCGGTCTTGAAGGTGATGTACCAGCCGTACGGCGCCGACACCACCGCCGGGAAGCGGTCCGTCTCGAGCAGGATGCGGCGGCCGCTTTCGTCGGAGCCGAAGACGCCGAACTGGGCCGAGACCACCTCGATCTGCGCCGGCGACTCGGCGCTGTAGGCGGGCGGCGGGCCCGCCGGTGCCGTCGGCTGCGGCGGCTCGATGACCTTGATCGAAGGGGTGACCGGCTCGGTGGCGCAGCCGGCGAGCACCGCCGCTGCGACGACGCCGGGCAAAGCCAGTGAGAAGACAGGGAACCGGCGCATCTCGGAACCTCCACGTCAGGCCCGCGTGGCTGCGAGCGCTCTGAGCTCAGCCCCTTTGTTATCACATTTCGCCGGTGCTCGCAGCGCACCGGCGGGCCGCCGCCGGCCGGCAGTCAGCGCACCGCTTCCCGGCCGACGCCCGGGCGCTCGCTGCGCTGTTCGCCGCTGTCGGGGCGCGTCGACGGTATCGGTCGCGGCACCGGCTTGCGCACGGTCTCGCCAGCCGCGGGCGCGGCAGGAGCCGGCGCCGCCTGCGGCGCAGCGGACCCGGTCGCCTCCGGCGAGCGCGGCGCTTGCGGTCGCTCGTCACGTGGCGCGGGGCCGCCGCGTCCACGCGGCCCCGGCGCGTCGCTCGACTGCGGCGCACTGGCAGGCGGGGCAGCCGGGCGCTGCCGCGGTGGCGCGGACGGCGCCGCCGGCAGCTGTCCTGCGGGTGCCGGCGCCTGCCCGCGCGGCCGCTCGTAGTCGATCGGTGGCGCCGCGGGTGCTCGCGGCGGACGGCCCGGCGCTGCCGCCGGGGCAGCCTCGCGCGGTGGCGTGTAGGGGGCTGCCGGCCGCGGCGTCGCAGGCGCTCGCGGTGCCATGCGCCGGCTGTCGGCGCCGGGAACTGCGCCGGCACCGGGCGGAGGTTCGGGCCGTACGGCGGGCGCCGGCGCTGGCGGCACGGCGCGCGGCACCTCGACTGCGCGCGGCGCTTCGACCGGCCGCGGCGCCTCGACTGCGCGTGGCACGACCGACGGCGGCCGCACGACGGGCTGCCTGCTCGCCGGTGCCGCCGGCGCGGTCGGCGGCGTGATCACCGGCGCGGCGCGGCCAACGGCCTCCGTTGCCTGCCGCCGCTTGGTGTTGGGCACGTTGGCAGGCGGCTGCGGATCGGCGATGTACCGGCGCCACTCCGACGGCGGCGGCCGTCGGCCGGCTTGCACCGGATCCGGCCTGCCGAAGCGGTCGCCCGGCACCCATGTCGATCGATCCGGGTGGCGATGCACGTAGGTCGGCGTCCGCACGATCGTGACCCGGGCGACATTCGGCACGTTCTGCACGTTGACGACGCGCAGATAGCGCGGCGTGTGGCGGTAAGCCGGCACGTAGACCTCGCGCGGTCCGAGCGGGAACCAGCCGATCGGCGCGCCGACCGTGATGCTGATGCCTGGGCCGCTGAACCACGCCACCAGCGCCGGTGCGTAGATCGGCCGCGGCACGATCGCGCCGGGAATCCAGCCCCAGTAGCCGCCGATCACCACCCACCGCCCGTAGTGCAGCGGCGCGAAGCCCCACGGCGCATCGTCGATCCAGGTCCAGCCCCACGGGCTGACCCAGATCCAGCGCCCGTAGCGGTAGGGGGCCCAGGTCGCCGGCACGCCGCGCGGGAACCAGACCGGTCCGTACTCCTCGACGCTGCGCCAGTAACCGTATTCGTCGAGCAGTTCGACGCCGGTGGTCTCCGCCGATACGTAGGCGGTGCTGCGGATCGTGTCCTCGCGGGCGTCGCGCGCGGCGACCCAGGCGTCGAAGTCGTCGCCCACGGCGCCGGTGATCTCGAAGCTGACCAGCGGCGAGGCGCTCAGCTCGCCGCGCTGCCCGCTGTTGACGACGAAGGTGCTGCCGTTGATGGCGATGCGCACGCGGCCGCCCAGCGCGCTGACCGCGGTGACGCCGGGCGTGCGGTCGACGTCGATGCGGTAACGGCCGACCTCCTCGAAGGTCATCCGCTCGCGCTGGGTCAGGACCTCGATCTCGCCGAGCAGCTCGCGGCTGCGCAGGCGCAGCGACACGCTGCCGCGCAGGACGGCGATCTGGACGTACTGATCGTCGAGGCGGGCGAAGTCGACCGTCGTGTCGTCGTCGAGCCGCAGCGCGGTCGAGCCGAGGCGCACCTCGGCCCGTCCGGCCGCGCCGGTTTCGATGCGCCAGCCGCCGGTGACCGGCCAGTTCAGCAGGGCTTGCTCGCGGCTGCCGGTGGCGAGGTCGACCATCGTTACCGGCCCGGCCAGCAGGGTGACGCTGCCGACGCGACCGGGGGGGTCGACCGCTTCGGGATCCTCCAGCGACTGGGCCAGCGCGACGCCGGCAGCGAAAAGGACCGCGACGACGGTGCCGGCCAGCCGCAGCGCCAACAGCGGCAGGCGCATCCGCCCGAGCAGCGGTACCGGGACAGTGGGCTCGAGTGTCATCGGCGCGGCGTGTTCAGTCGGCAGGCCGGCGGTCAGTGGCGACCGTAGGCGTAGCCGCGGGGGACGATGAAGCCGCGCAGCTCGCGGTGGCCGTGCCGGCGATAGCCGACCAGCGGCGGCCGGTACGGCAGCACGACCGGATACACGGCAGGCGGCGCGACCACCAGCCGCGGCGGCGCGTAGTACACCGGCGGCGCATACAGCGGCGGCGCGACATAGACCGGCGGCGGGTACACGACCGGCATCGGCGCGGGCGGGGCGCCGAGGCGGATGGCGAACGTCGGCGTGGCGATGTCGACAGCGACGGCGGTGTGGGCATGCGCGGCATCGAGCGGTGCGGCGGTGGCGGCGACGGACAGGGCAATGGCGGCGACGGCGGCTTTCATCGTGTCCTCCTGGGGTAGCTATCCCAGCAAACGGCCGGGGCGGCCGCTCGTGCACCGCGCTGCCGCCGATTGTTTTACCAGTTGTAAGCGGCGCCGGCCCGGCGGCGCGCGCGGGCAGAAAAAAAAGGCCCGGCGATGAAGCCGGGCCTGAACCACCAAGGAGGAGGTGGAGGAGACAACCTGTCGTCGTTCTGCGGGCCGGGCGCCCTTCGACCGAGGCGCCGTTGCATCACGACTTTCGCAGCGAAGCCTAGCACCGCCGACCGTTACCTATCGGGGTACCTGAGGGATAGATCTAAAAGTGCTGACGTGCGACAACCCTTGCGAGCAGCCATCTTGACGCTCCGTGCTCCGGTTGTTCCACCGGCACGCCCGGCCAAGGCCGCGCTCGATCCGAGTCCCGGTCGCTGCCCCCGGGTCTGCCGGCGGCGCAGCCGTCAGGCGAGCAGGCGTCGGTACTCGGGGTGCCGCGCCAGATAGACGCTGACGAAGGAGCAGCGCGGCCGCACGCGCAGCCCTTCGGCGGCGGCGTGCTCGAGCGCCGCGCGCACCAGGGCGGCGGCGATGCCGCGCCCCTCCAGCGACGGCGGGACTTCCGTGTGAACGAGGTGCATCACGCCGTCTTCCATCCGGTAGTCGCAGCGGGCGAGCACGCCGTCGACTTCGGTCTCGAAGCGGCTGGCCTGGGGGTTGTGGCGGGCGGAGACTGCGGCAGGCATCGGCGGGCTCGGCTTTGATCAAGGTGCTCGGGAGCCCATTTTCCACCCGCGCGTCCGCGCTTCATCGGCCGGACATCCACAAGCTGCCGCAGAGGTCACGCCGCGGCTGGCCTTCGCTGACGATCTGCGGAGCAAACCGCTGTCGCTGGCGCCGGCTCAAGACGCCGTGCTGGCGAAGCTGCTGGCTGCCGCAGTCGGCGCGCCGGCGGGCCGAGCACGGTGACGCCGCGCGGCCGTCTACTTCCAGCCCGGCGGCAGGTTGGCGCGCACGTTGCCCGTCAACTCGTCGCGGCCGTGCTGCGGCCGGCCCGGACGCCCGCCGCCGGTTGCCGGGCGCGGTGCCTCCTTGCGCGGCCGCGCGACGGGCTTGCCATCGCGCTGCGGCTGCTGTCCCGCCGGTCGCGCCTCGCGCGCCTGCGTGGCCTTGCCGCCCGCCGTCTGGGCCGGCGTGCGCGGCTGGCCGTGCGAGGCGCCGCGCGGGGCGTTGCGGCCGCCCTGTTCCCGCCGCGGCTGGCCGCGCTGCGCTGCCGGGCGCGCCTCGCGCGGCGCCGGCGTGTCGACGAACGATGCGCCCGGCGCGGCTCCGGCCTCGAAGCCCGCCACGACTTCGCGCGGCAGCTGGCGGCGGATCAGCCGCTCGATGTCGCGCAAGAGCGGCTGCTCTTCGCGCGAAACCAGCGAGATCGCCTCGCCGGTGGCGCCGGCACGGCCGGTGCGGCCGATGCGGTGCACGTAGTCCTCGGGCACGTTCGGCAGGTCGAAGTTCACCACGTGCGGCAGCTGCTCGATGTCGAGCCCGCGCGCGGCGATGTCGGTGGCCACCAGCGTCTGCAGTTCGCCGCTCTTGAAGGCGGCCAGCGCCCGCGTGCGCGCGTTCTGGCTCTTGTTGCCGTGGATCGGCAGGGCGCTGATGCCGTTCTTCTCCAGCTGCGCGGCCAGCCGGTTGGCGCCGTGCTTGGTGCGGGTGAAGACCAGCACCTGGTACCAGGAATGCTCCTTGATCAGGTGCGCCAGCAGCTCGCTCTTGCGCTTGGCATCCACCGGCAGCACCTTCTGCGCCACCGCGTCGACGGTCGAATTGCGCGGCGTGACCTGGATGGCCAGCGGATCGTGCAGCAGGCCGGTGGCCAGCGCCCGGATCTCGTCGGAGAAGGTGGCCGAGAAGAGCAGGTTCTGCCGCTTCTTCGGCAGGATCGCCAGGATCCGCTTGATGTCGGGCATGAAGCCCATGTCGAGCATGCGGTCGGCTTCGTCGAGCACCAGCACCTCGACCTTGGACAGGTCGATGGTTCGCTGGCCGTGATGATCGAGCAGGCGGCCGGGCGTGGCGACGACGATGTCGACGCCGCGGCGCAGAGCGTCTATCTGCGGGTTGATGTTGACGCCGCCGAAGATCACGGTCGACTTCGGCGAGACGTGCTTGCCGTACACGCGCACGCTTTCCTCGACCTGCGCCGCGAGTTCGCGGGTCGGAGTGAGGACCAGCACGCGGATGACGCGGCGGCCGGCGGCCGGTTGCGCCGCCAGGCGATGCAGGATCGGCAGCACGAAGCCGGCCGTCTTGCCGGTGCCGGTCTGCGCGTTGGCCAGCACGTCGCGGCCGGCGAGCACGGCGGGAATCGCCTGCAGTTGAACGGGGGTCGGCGTGGTGTAGCCGACTTCGGTGACCGCGCGCACGAGCGCGTCGGACAAGCCGAGGCTTGCAAAAGACATCGGAGAACTCTCTAGAGGTCGGCCTGCCGCCGGAAATCGGGGTCAGAGTCCGATTTCTCAGGCGTTCATCGACCAGCCGACTGCAGACGAACGGGTGTGGTGAAGCAGGTCAGGATTGACTGCGGAGATGAACCGTCGGGAGATGTCACGACGGCGCTGGTCACATACCGCGGGACGCAGTGTAACAGCACTGCCCGGTCGCGTCGCGACAACGCGTGCGTCGCACGGCAAGGCGATTCGGCGGATCGCAGATGCGGTTCCGCGTCCCGGTCTGGGATTTGACCGGGCGGGAAACGCCCGCCGGCCCTGGTCGTTCCTGTCGCAGGGATCGGAATCGAACGGAAGCGGCCGGTCAGGTCGGCCGCCTCGGACGACGGCAATGCCCCGGCGGCCGCACCGCCCCCCGCCGCCACGGGTCACCTGCCGGGAGAGCGGCCACGATGATCAACTTTGCACTTGGGAGCGGCGAGCCGCATTCTCCCTGCAACGCGGGGCTGCCTCGCAGGACCGGTACCGAAGTTGGCCGAATGCAGGGCCGACCTGCGCGATTGGGTGGGCTTCGTCGGCTGGCACGACGACGGCCTTCGCGATGCGATTACCCGCGGGTACGGCGACGGTTGATGCCACGAGGCCGCGTCCGGCCAGCGCTGTGGACGCGATGCGGCCATCGCACACCGACGCCGCCCACTCGGCGTCAGCGACTTCTGGCGCCTCCCGATCGGCGTTGGCCTCGATGCCTTGGCCTGCGCCTCCGTGTTCGCAAACCGGGCTGCGGCGAAGTTGCCGGAAACCCGCGTCGCCTAGCGAGGCAGGATCGCGCGGAGGTCGTCCTGATCGGGTGGGCAGGCGGCCGGCCGCTGCTTGAGGTCAGTCAAGGCAGGTGGCGGGTGGGCGCGCATCATGAAACCGTCCGTTGCGGGTGGACGCGTCCGTCTGTTGCACGGCGTGGCGCGCGAAGGGCGGTGTGCTCGATGACGCGGGTGGGTTCGCCCGACGCCACCTTGAACACAGCGGCGAGCGGGGAGGTTTCGTGCTCGCACCGGTTCTCCGCCTGGCTCTCGCGATCGAAGTCGTGCTCGGCCTCTGGCTCGGGCTGACGATCACCCGCGCGTTCGAAGTGCCGGCAGGGTGGGGTCTGCTCGGAGTCCCCGTCGTGGTGGTCGGCGTGCCACTCGCGGCCACGATGCTGAGCTTCCTCGTCGCGATGCCTTTCCGCCACGCACATGACAGCGGCAGCCGGCTTGGACTTTGGCGCGGCCTGCGCTGGTTCGCTTGCGAGCTGGCGGCGCTGTCGATGCTTTACGTGCTGCTGCAGCCATTCGAGCGGCGGTTCGTGCGCGGCCCTTCGCAGGGGGGCGGGCAAGGAACGGCGCGGCCGGTGATTCTGCTGCACGGAATCTACTGCAACGCTGCGAGCTGGTGGTGGATGCGCCGGCGACTCGACTGTCGCGGAATCGGACCGGTCTACGCGCTCGACGTCGAACCGCCGTTGGGCAGCATCGACGGTTTTGCCCGGCAGCTCGCACGATTCATCGGACATGTGCGTACGGCAACCGGTGCCGAGCGCGTCGTGCTGGTCGGCCACAGCATGGGCGGCCTCGTAGCGCGGGCCTGCATGGCGCTGCCCGGGCTGGCACCGCAGGTGGAGAAGCTCCTCACGATCGGCTCACCGCACCACGGCAGCCGCCACGCCCGCCTCGGCATCGGCGCGAACAGTCGCCAGCTCGAGACGGGCAGCGACTGGCTGTGCCGGCTGAATGCAGACCCGGCCTCGCTGGCCGTGCCGATCGTGTCGATTTACAGCCGCCATGACAACTTCGTCGCGCCGCAGGAAAGCGCCGTTCTCCCGGGCGCGAGGCTGATTGCGCTGGAGGGCGTTGGCCATCTGGCGCTGCTGTTCGATCGCGTCGTCGGAAGGTCGCTATGCGATGCGATCGAGGAGCCGGAACCCGGCGTCGCACCGCTGGCGGCGCACACTTCGCGCCAGGTAGGGACCGAGCCGGCGGCGGCCGGGCACCCATGAACGCCGCCCCGCTTTCCTCCGGCGCGCGCTGGCTCACCTACTTCCGCGAGCGTTTTCCGCTGCTGGGCCACGGCGTACCAATCGCCGTATGGGTGCTCGCGGTGCAGGGCTATGCGCGTGTGCAGACTGCCGCGCCCCCCTGGGCTGGCCTGCTGCAGTTCGGCGCCGCCTTCCTCACCGTGTTGCTCGTCTTTCTGCAGCTGCGCATCCTCGACGAGTTCAAGGACTTCCAAGACGACGCGCGCTATCGCCCGTATCGGCCGGTCCCGCGCGGGCTGGTGAGCCTGCGCGAGTTGGGCCGTCTCGGTGTCATCGCCGGCTGCATCCAGCTTGTCGCGTCGGCGGCGCTCGGTGTGGCGGCGGTCGCGTGGCTGGTGGTGATCTGGGCATACGCGTGGCTGATGCGCGAGGAATTCTTCGCGCCGCGCTGGCTGCGCGCGCACCCCGCGATCTACATGGTGTCGCACATGCTGATCGTGCCGCTGATCCTGCTGTACCTGGTCTCTGGGGCGGGCGTGCAGGTCGGCGAGGTCGTGCTGGCGGCGCTGGCCGGGGCGAGCTACCTGACCTTCTGCGTGTTCGAGGTCGGCCGCAAGATCCGCGCGCCAACGGACGAACGCGAAGGTGTGGACACGTACAGCTGCCGATGGGGGCTGCGGCGCGCAGTTGGCGTCTGGCTCTGTCTGCTCGCTGCCGCTGCCGCTTTTGCGGTGCTTTCGGCACCGGCGGTGACCTCGTACCTGGTGATGGGCGCGGTCGTGGTGCCGGTGCTGCTCGTTGCATCGATTGCGAGCCGGCACTTCCTACGTGACCCGCGGCCGGGCGGCGGCAAGGTCTTCCTCACGCTGTCAGCGACATGGATGCTGGCCCTGTACGCCTCGCTCGCCGTGCTGGCGTTCGCTGCCTCCCACTCGGTGCCGCTCCGATGAGTGACGCAATCGTGCTCTTCCCGCACGAGATCGAACGTGCCAGCCGTGCCGGTGGCAAGGCGGCGGCGCTCGCCGCGTTGACCGGGTCGGGGCTGCCGGTCCCGCCCTGGTTTGTCGTGCTGCCAGCGGCGTTCCTTGCCAGCGTGACACCGGACATCGTCGATGTGCTGCGTCGTGCGACATCCGCGCAGAGTGCGCAGTCGGTCTTCGACCGCGTTCGTCTCTCGCCGCAATTGGCCTCGCAGGTCGCGACCGCGTCGAACCGGATCGGTGGCGCGGACGCCCTGTTCGCAGTGCGCTCCTCGGCGCCGGACGAGGACAGTACGCGCCTGTCGTTCGCCGGTCAGCTTGACAGCTTTCTCTTCGTGCCGCGCGACGAATTGGCGGCGCGAATCGTGCTCGTGTGGCGTTCCGGCTTCGGCGATCGGATCCTCCGGTATCGGCGCGAAGCGGGCATCGATCCGCTGTCGGGCGTGCCGGCGGTGATCGTCCAGCGGATGGTCGACGGCAGCGTGTCCGGCGTGTCGTTCAGCGCCGATCCGGTCAGCGGGCGTCGTGGCATCGCCGTCGTCGCGGCGATCCCCGGGCTGGCAAGCGCGCTCGTCTCCGGCGAGGCAGCCGCGGACGCGTGGCGCGTCGACCGGAACGGCGCGATTGTCGAGCGCACGATCGAGTCCAAGCGCGTCATGCATCGCGCCAAGCCGAGGCACGCGGAGGGCGTGGTCTCGGTGCCGGTGCCCGAGGAGATCGCCGCACGGCCGGCGCTGTCTGACGAGGGCATTGTGCGCGTCGCCTCGCTAGCGCGGCGCGCCGAGGCGCATTTCGGCCGTCCGCAGGACATCGAATGGACGCTGGCGGCCGGCGAACTCTACCTCCTGCAGAGCCGGCCCATCACCACGCTGGCCGACAAGGCGGATCCCGACGCGGTGCGCGCGGTGTGGGACAACTCGAACATCATCGAGAGCTACAGCGGCGTCACCACGCCGCTGACGTTCTCGTTCGCCCAGTGCGCCTACGAGAACGTGTACCGCGAGTTCTGCCGCCTAATGCGGGTGCCGCCAGCGGTGATCGAGGCGCATGCCGACATGTTCTCCTGCATGCTGGGGCTGATCAACGGGCGCGTCTACTACAACCTGATCAACTGGTATCGACTGGTTGCACTGCTGCCGGGATACGCGAGCAATCGCCGCTTCATGGAGCAGATGATGGGCGTGCGCGAGAGCCTACCGGAGGACGTTGCCGGCGCGCAGCGCCCGGCGAGCAGCGCGCGGCGAGTCGGCGACGCGATTCGCCTCGCATTCACGCTGGGCGGCATCGCAGCTAGCCTGCTCACGCTCGACCGCCGTGTCGGTCGCTTCTACCAGCGGCTGAAGCGGACCCTCGGCACGCAGCGCCCCGATCTCTCCGCTCAGCGCCCTGATGAACTGGTGGCGTACTACCGCGGGCTCGAGCGCGGGCTGCTCACGCACTGGGACGCGCCGATCGTGAACGATTTTGCGACGATGATCTTCCACGGCCTACTGCGCAGGCTGTGCGCGGCCTGGGCGGGCGACGCCGGCGGCACACTCTCCAACGACCTTCTGTGCGGTGGAACCGGAATGCTCAGCGGAGAGCCGGCGCGACGAGTGCGAGCGATGGCGGAGCACGCTGCGCAGGATCGCGACCTCGTTCTTGCGCTGTGCGAGCAGCCGCCGATGTCGGTCCGCGCCTGCCTGCGCGCGCATCCCGCCCTGCAGCGCGAAGTCGATGAGTACCTGGACAGGTTCGGCGATCGCTGCGCCGAGGAACTGAAGCTTGAGAGTGCGACCCTGCACGATGATCCGATGCCGCTGCTGCGCTCGGTCGGGCGATGCGCGGCGGCTCTGGCGTCGGGCGCTGCGCGTGACGAGACGGCTGCCTACGCAACCGTCCGGGCCCGGGCCGAGGCCACGCTTGCCCGCGCGCTGCGTGGCCGTCCTCTCCGCCGGCTCGTGTTCGTCCGGATACTGTCGGCGGCGCGCGCGCGGGTGCGGGCGCGCGAGGACCTGCGCTTCGAACGCACTCGCGTGTTTGGGCGTGCGCGGCAGGTGCTGGTCGAGTTGGGACGACGCCTGCATGCGCTCGACGTGCTCGACGACGCGAGCGACGTCTTCTATCTCGAGGTCGACGAAGTCCTCGCGTTCGTAGAGACGCGTAGCACGGCGACCGACCTGAAGGGGCTTGCTGCCGTACGCAAGGCCGAGTTCGCGCGCTATCAGCAGCAGCCTGCGCCGGCCGACCGCTTCGAGACCCACGGCATCGCCTATCGCGGCCACACCTTCGGCGCCGATCGGCCGGCGACAGAGGTCGCCGGCGATACGCTGCGCGGACTCGGCTGCTCGCCAGGCGTGGTGCGAGGGCCGGTGCGCGTGGTCAGCGATCCGCGCAGCGCCGACCTGCAGCCCGGCGAGATCGTGGTCGCGGAGCGGACCGACCCGGGCTGGGTCATGATCTTTCCGTCGGCGGCTGGCCTGCTGGTCGAGCGCGGAAGCCTGCTGTCGCATTCGGCAATCGTCGCGCGCGAACTCGGCCTGCCCACTGTCGTATCGCTGACCGGCCTGACCCGCTGGCTCGGCGACGGCGAGTGGGTCGAGATGAACGGCGCCACCGGCGTGGTCACGCGCGTCGCGCCGCCGCAACAGGAGGCGGCCGATGCTGCGCGCTGAGGCAGCGAGCCAAATCGCGGCGCGCGCGGACTTCTCGATCCTGCGCTACGCGCAGTGCTGGGAGGACACTGACGTGCTGCTGGCAGCGCTCGCGATCCGTCCCGGCGATCGCTGCCTGTCGGTTGCCTCGGGTGGCGACAACACGCTTTCGATGCTGTCGTGCGCGCCGTCGGAGATCGTCGCCGTGGATCTGTCGCCGGCGCAGATCCACCTGGTCGAACTGAAGTCTGCCGCCTTCCGCACCCTGGAATACGGCGCGCTGCTCGAGTTCGTCGGTGTGCGGCCAAGCACCCGGCGCCGCGACCTGTACGCGCAGGCGTGCCCGGCGCTGAGCCGGCCGGCGCGCGATTACTGGGACCATCGCTTGCCGATGATCGATGCCGGGCTCGCGGGGGCAGGCAAGTTCGAAAAGTACTTCGAGCTGTTCCGCAGGTTCGTGCTGCCGCTGATTCATTCCGCCGCCTGCAGGGCGGCGCTGCTCGCCCCGCGCGACGCCGAAGGCCGGCGGGCGTTCTACCGCGACACCTGGAACAACCGTCGGTGGCGCCTGCTGTTCCGCCTGTTCTTCTCGCGCGCAGTGATGGGCCGCGCGGGACGTGACCCGAGCTTTTTCAGGTATGTGCAGGGCGGCGTCGCGGGGCCGATTCTGCGGCGCACGGAGCACGCGCTGGTCGACCTCGATCCGTCGTGCAATCCCTACCTGTCGTGGATCGTGCGCGGCGCCTTCGCGCAGGCGCTCCCGCACGTCTGGCGAGCGGAGAATTTCGCGGCGATCCGCGCGCACGTCGACCGGCTCAGGCTGCGCCTGTGCTCGGCCGAAAGCGCGCTGCGGCAGGCAGCGCCCGCAAGCATCGACCGGTTCAACCTGTCGGATATCTTTGAATACATCTCGGCCGACGCCGCCGAGCGCGTGTTCGAGGACATCGTGCGCTGCGGGCGCGCCGGCGGCCGCGTCGCCTATTGGAACATGCTCGTGCCGCGCCGCCGTCCGGAACGGTTGGCGGCGCGCCTGCGGACCCTCGAGGAACTGAGCGGGCGCTTGCACGAGCAGGCGCAGACGTTCTTCTACAGCGGCCTATACGCCGACGAGATCCGCGCATGAGCATGGGCGACGCACTCGGGATCGTGCTCGTCCTCAGCCTGGCCGGCGGGCTGCTCGCGCTGCTGCGCTGGTTCCAGCTGCGCGGCAAGCCGCCGCCAGGGCCAGAACTCGTGCGCAAGCTGTTCCATATCGGCGGCGGACTGCTTGGCCTGTCGTTGCCCTGGCTGTTCCATTCGCTGGTCCCGGTGCTGCTGACCAGCGGCGCGATCGCCTTCCTGTTCATCGCGATGCGCAAGGTGCCGCTGTTGCGCGACGGCGTCGGGCAGGTGCTGCTGGGCGTGAAGCGGAACACGGTCGGCGAGTTCTGCTACGTCGCCAGCGTCTGCCTACTGTTCTGGCTCACCCACGGTAACAAGCTGCTGTACAGCGTGCCGCTGCTCGTGCTGGCGATCGCCGATGCATCGGCGGCGCTGATCGGCGAACAGTACGGCAAGCTGCCGCTGCGCAAGCGTGGTGATCGCAAGAGCTACGAAGGTGCCGCGGCGTTCGCGCTTGCGACGTTCTTCTGCGTGCACGTGCCGGTGCTTCTGTCCGGCCAGTCCGGGCGGCTCGAGAGCCTGCTGATTGCCGCTGGTGTCGGGGTGATGGTGATGATGGCCGAGGTTGCCGCATGGTGGGGCATCGACAACATCATCATTCCGCTGTGGACATACATGCTGCTGAAGTCGCTGCTGCAGATGGATGCGGCGACCATGTCGACGCACCTGGCGTTCGTGCTGGCGCTGGCCCTGTTCATGCGCTTCTATCGCCGCCACACCACGCTTGGCGACGACGCGCTGTTCGGCGCCACGCTGTGGGGCTACGTGGTGTGGATCGTTGGCGGCTGGCAATGGGTGCTGCCGCCGCTGATCCAACTGGCGACGTATGCCCGCCTCACCGCCAGGACCCCGCAGGAGCACCTGCACGCGTTCGGATTCCCGGTGGTGCTGGCCAACATCGTCGGTGGCTTCCTCTGGCTGCTGATCTACCGTCAGACCGACGAGGCCCGCATGCTGCTGCCGTTTGCCGCCTGCTTCGGTGCCAACCTGTCGATCATCGCGCTGGTGCGGCAGAAGACCGCTACGCCCGAGCTCGGTGCGCGGCGCGCGATATCCGGCGCGGTGGCCAAGGGCCTGATCGTCGTGGTGCCGACGTTGTTCGCGTTCAACGGCCTCGCACTGGCCGTGGTCGTCGACCTGGCGTTCGCGCTGCTCGCGCTGTCTGCGGCCACGGCGCTGTTCTATCGCCTCCAGCCGGCGCTGTCGACCTTTCCGGTCGACGGTGGGCGCTGGCTCCGCCAGGCCGCGATTGCCACCGCGACATCGGTGATCGCCCTGGGCTCCGACTACGGCATGCTGGCTGGGGTGCGCGCGCCGACGCTGCACGACGTCCTCGAGCTGTTCTGAATATGGGAGCGACCACGACGTCGGCCGCCGAGCTGGCCGCCTTCTGCGTCCTGCGCGGACCCGACGACCTGTCGCCGGAGACGGTTCTCGCGCACGCGCCGGACGACAGGCTGCTGCTCGACCACGTGGCCCGGTGCTCGCTCTGGTGGCGCGACGTGCCCGCGTACCGCGATGAGCGCGTCGGGCTGCTCGGTCACTACGTTGCCGTCGACGCGGCCGCGGCGCTGCAGGTGCTGTCGCTCGGCTGTGCACGCCTGCGCGAGGCAGGCTGCTCGCTGGCGATCGGGCCGATCGACGGCAGCACGTGGCGCCGCTATCGACTGCTGACGCAGCGCGGCGACGAGCCACCGTTCTTCCTGGAACCCGACAATCCGGACGAGTGGCCAGCGCACTGGGAGGGCGCGGGCTTCAGGCCGATCGCGGACTATTACTCGGCAATGCTCGACGACATGACGCCACCGGCGGAGCTGCGTGCAGCGCAGCTCAGCGCGCAGGGCTACTCGATCCGGGCGATCGGTCCCGGTCGGCTGGGCCAAACGCTGGACACGATCTGGACCATCGCGATCGACGCGTTTGAGCGGAACTTCCTCTACGCGCCGGTCGGCCGTCAGGAGTTCGTCGACGGCTACAAGAAGCTGCTGCCGGTGGTGGACTCGCGGCTGGTCCTGCTTGCGGGGCACCGCGGGTGTCCCGTCGGCTTCTGCTTCGCGATTCCCGACGTACTGGCCGTTCGGCGCGGCGAGACCGGTCGCACGGTGATCATGAAGACGCTCGGCATCCGCCGTGCGCACGGCGGACGCGGTCTGGGCCGGCTGCTGTTCTGGCGCACCGTCGAGGCGGCCGCCGCGCTGGGATTCCGGCGCGCGATCCTGGCGCTGATGCACGAGGCCAATCCGTCGCGCCGACTCGGCGGGCCGGGCGCGCGGGATTTCCGCCGCTACACGCTGTACGCGAGGCCGCTGTGAACGCGATCGAGCTGTTCGACGACAGCGTGCGCCGATTCGCCGACCGGCCGGCGCTGGTGCATGGGCCGCAGGGCGCCGAACGCACGGTGACCTTTTCCGCGCTGTCAGAGCGCTCCCGACGCCTGGCGGCGCTGTTCCGCTCGTCCGGGCTGCAGGCGGGCGACGCGATAGCGGTGTTCGTTCCGATGTCAGTGCAGCTGTACACGATCATGGCCGCCGCGTTGCGACTGGGGCTCGTCGTCGTCTTCGTGGAGCCGGCCGGCTGGAGGCAGGACATCGCGTCCTGCGCGCGCCATCTTCCGCTGCGTGGGTTTGTGGGAACACCGGCCGCGTGCGTGCTGCGCTGGTTCGTGCCGCCGCTACGCGCGATTCCGCTCGCCTTTTCGACCGCCCGCCTGCTGCCGGGAGCGACGCCGCTGGTCGCGGCGAGCCGCCACGCGCCGCTCGACGGCTGGGAGCGATGCGCGCCGGACAGCACGGCGATGGTCACGTTCACCAGCGGCAACACCGGCAGGCCCAAAGGCGTGCTGCGCAGCCACGCCGTGCTCGCCGCCACGCAGTCGACCCTGCAGGCAGTGCTTCAGACGCAGCCGGATGAGCTTGCGGTGCCGATCATTCCGCTGTTCGTGTTCTCGAACCTGGTGACCGGGGCGCCGAGCCTGCTGCTCGACGCGGACCTCGGCAAGCCGGCGGCAACTCCGGCGCATCGCGTAGCGGAGCAGATCCGGCGGTTTGCGCCGCGGAGCATGCTGGCCTCGCCTGCATTCGTCGACCGGTTGGCGGACTGGTGCCTTGGTGCCGACGTGCGCCTGCCGAGCCTGGTGCGCGTGTTCATCGGCGGCGCGCCGGTGTTCCCTTGCCTACTAGACAAGCTCGCGCAGATCGCCCCCGCGGCACGGATCCGTTCGTTGTATGGCGCCACCGAGGCGGAGCCGATGGCGGTGATGCGCCACGAGGATTGGTCGTCCGCGCTGCGTGCTGAGGCGCGCGCCGGCAAAGGCATCGCGCTCGGTGCACCGGTCACCGGACTCACCGTGCGCATCCTGCCGGACGGTTGCAGAACGCCGTCCGGGGTGCTTCCCAGGGCTGACGTAGGTGCCACGGGCGAGATCCTGGTCGCTGGCGGGCATGTCTCGACGGGCTATCTGGGCGGCGAGGGGGACCGCGACAGCAAGATCGATGACGGCGCCGTGCGCTGGCATCGGACCGGCGACGCGGGAGCGTTCGATGTTGCGGGCCGGCTGTGGATGGTCGGCCGCTGCGGCGCGCGGGTCGACGACGCGCACGGCTCTATGTATCCGCTTTCGGTGGAGGTGGCGCTGTCGTTCCAGCCTGGCGCGCCGCGGGCGGCGCTGGTCGGCTGGCAGTCGAAGCGCGTGCTGGTGCTGGAGGCGGATGCCGGAGGCAGGCGGGACACGCTGGCGACACTGCTGGCGACGATCCCGTGGGCGCGGGTCGACGAGATCGCGCTGGTGCGGCGGATCCCAGTCGACCGGCGCCACCATGCCAAGGTCGACTACCGGGAACTGCGGCGGGCACTCGAGCAGGGCGCCGCGTTCGGCCGGGTTCCCGCATCCGAAGTGG
>CP070661.1:1920462-1946296 GCA_020355165.1 Burkholderiales bacterium | reverse complement strand
GTGGTGATCACGGTCTTGGTCGGATCGCTCGCCTCAACGTCCACCGGGCTCACCACGAGCAGGCTGATCCGCGCACTCACCACGCGTCCCCAGTCGCCCGCGGCGATCTGGTCGGCGCGCCGGTACTGGTCGATCGTGCCGTCCTGGTCGGGCAAGGTCGTGTCTACCCCGTAGACGATGTCCATGTCCTCGACGTTCTCGACCAGTTCCTCGACGGCGCCGCCGGAGGTGCGGTACAGCGAACGCACGCGCGGCGTGCCGGCCGGGGTTCCCGGCGGGTTCGGCCGCTCGCCGATGAAGTACGACGTCTCGACGAAACCCATCACCTCGGCACGCGAGCCGACGTTGAAGGTCGGCACCGGGATCGCCGTGTCGTTGCCCAGCGAGCCGTCGGAGCCGCCGCCGGTGGCCTTGTACTCGAGCACGGTCGGGAAGTCGCCGATGCCGGTCAGCGCCGGGCTGTTGGTCACGCGGAAGACCAGCGCCCGCTCGCAGTTGCCGAGCACGGCGAGGTCGCCGTTGCGCAGCCCGACCGCGTTGTGGCGCAGCGTCACCGTGCGTGCCAGCGGGTCGGAGTTCGACGCGACGCCCACCATCACGCCGGCGGCGCGGCGTATGGTGAGCACGTCCGAGCCGGCGACGCGGGTGATCGTCGTCGGGTTGGTCCAGCCCGCGCCGTCGTCGAAGCCGCGGATCCCGTCGCGGGCTCCGTCGAAGGTGACCGCCGGCTGGGTGATGTTGGTCAGCGTCTGGTCGTCCCGCGACAGGTTGCGCGAGCGGCAGCCCATGAAGCCGCTCATCCGCGCCTCCTGGGCGATGAACTCCACCGCGAATCGCCCGGCCTCCTGCACGCGCGCCAGGCTGTCGCTGGTCCGGTAAGCCGCGCGCGAGCCGAGGTAGACGACCAGCAGCGAGCCGAGGACCACCAGTCCGATCGCCACGCCGATCAGCAACTCGATCAGCGACAGGCCCCCCTGCCGACGGAAGAGGCTGGCGCGCCGTGCCATCAGTTGCCCCACAGCCGCGTCACCAGGGCGAAGGTGGCAGCGGTGCCGCCGCCGCCGCGCGAGTCGTCCCACTGCACGGTGATCGTCACCAGGTTGCTGGCCGTATCCACCACGACGCCGCCGCTGCCGCCCGGCAGGCTGCGCAGCCGGTTGCGCCACTCGACGAGGTCTCTTTCACAGGTGTTCGCCGGGCTGCCCGGCGTCGCGTCGCCGATGGCCAGCTCGCAGGTGCGCGCCTCGCCGGCGTTGGCGCGCAGGCGGTCGGCCATGTCGGTGGCGAGCTGCGCCGCCTGCGCGCGGTAGAACGAGCTCTGGCCGACGCGCAGGCCACTGACCTGCAACGCAGCCACACCCAGCAGGCCGATGGACAGCACGACGATCGATACCAGCACCTCGATCAGCGAGAAGCCCTGCAGGCGAGCCCGGTTTGGAATCAGGTTCATCGTGCTGCCCGCCGGCTCACGGGTTGCTGCAGCTGCTGACCGCACCGGCGTCGGTCAGCGGCACGCTGCTGCCGTCGCGCGCCGCCATCCGCACGCGGCCCGCCGCGTTGACCAGCACTGCCCGCGACCGCGAGTGGCCGGACTCGGTCAGAGCACCGCCGTCGCACAGCACGAAGTAGCCGCCGTCGCCGGTCAGCCGCCCGTCCCGATTGAAGGCCAGCCAGGTGTCGAAGTTGCTGCTGCCGACCAGCGACAGCGGCGCCTGCAGCGCCATGCCCTGTCGTATCACTTCCTCGGCGGGGTCGAGCACACCGTCGCTGTCGGCGTCGACGAACATCGTCCAGCCGCTGCCCCAGTCCTTCGACCCGGCCGCACCGGCCAGCCGCAGCGTGACCTGCGCGCCGCGCCGCGTCGCCTCGCTGCGCGCCAACTGCAGCGACGTCAGGAACTCCTGCGAAGCGCCGTCGAGCCGGTTGCGGATGACGAACTCGCGGAAGGACGGCACGGCGAGTGCCAGCAGCAAGGCAACGACCGCCAGCACGATCATCGCCTCGATCAGGGTGAAGCCGCGCAGCGCATGGCGCCGCGGCGCGGCGCCGCGCGGCGCCGGCAGATAACCCCAATGCAGAGGGCACCCCAGGCTCATTCACTTCGGCATCAAACCAACTGGATGGACTAATGCGAATTGTCGATCTCGCCCGGCCACCGAGACAGCGCGGCACGCCTTGCGGGAGGTGCGGACACGATGAGCGGCGGGCGAATCGCTCCCGGCTGGCAGCCACTCCCGTTCGCGCGTCATCTGCGCCGGCGAGCCGACTAGCGCCTATTGGTGATGCGCACGCCGTTCAGCCGTGGACGAGCGGTCGGCCGCGCGAGACCGCTCGCAAGCACGGAGCGCTTGCCAGCCTCAGCGAACTGATCGGCGCCGCCGGTCAGGCGTGCGGACGCGATCCGGCGTGCTGCGGACGCGAGTGCCGCGCCCGGTGTTCGCGGTGCGCGCGGTTGCCGGCGGTCGGCAGCAGCGAGCCGACCACCATGCCGATGCCGGCCATGACGAGCCCGGCGAGCACCGACGGGATTGCCTCGCCGAGCGGGGTGAGCGACAGCAGCATCCAGGTGCTCATGCCGAGCACGATCGACCACACCGCGCCCTGGGTGGTCGACCGCTCCCAGTACAGGCCGAGCACCAGCGGCCAGAAGGCGCCGACCACCGGGAACTGGTAGGCCATCGCCACCAGCTCGTAGATCGGCGTTCCCTCCATGCGGATCGAGTACGCCAGCACGCAGGCGGCGAACACGACGATCGCGATGCGCATCGCCCGCAGCTCGACCTTGTCCGACAGCGGCATCAGGTTCTTCAGGATGTTCTGCACGAAGGTCGTCGTCGGCGCCAGCAGGGTGGCCGAGGCGGTCGACATGATCGCCGAGAGCAGCGCGCCGAAGAACAGCACCTTCAGCCACATCGGCATGTGCTCCATCACCAGCGCCGGCAGGATCTTCTGCGAATCTTCCTTCAGCAGCGTCGCCGCGGTCTCCGGCATCACGAGGAACGCCGCCACGGCGATGAACATCGGCACCGCGGCAAACAGCAGGTAGGCGGTGCCGCCGAGGATCGGCCCGCGCACGGCGCTCTTCTCGTCCCTGGCCGCCATCACGCGCTGGAACACGTCCTGCTGCGGGATCGAGCCGATCATGATCGTCACCGCGCTGCTCAGCCAGAACAGCCAGGCGTGGAAGGTCGCCTCGGGCCAGAAGTTGAACATGTCCTTTTCCGCCGCGTGCGCGACCACCCGGTCGGCGCCGCCGGCCAGATCGGCAGCGAACCAGGCGATCAGCGACAGGCCGACGACGATGATCACCATCTGCAGGAAGTCGGTCAGCGCCACCGACCACATGCCGCCGAACACCGTGTAGGTGAGCACGATCACGGTGCCGATCGCCATGCCCTGCACGGTGGAGATCGCGCCGTCGGACAGCAGGCTGAACACCAGGCCGAGCGCGGTGATCTGCGCCGCCACCCAGCCGAGGTAGGAGATGGCGATCACCACCGCGCTGAAGATCTCGACGCCGCGGCCGTAGTGGTGGCGATAGAAGTCGCCGATCGTCAGCAGGTTCATCCGGTAAAGACGCGCGGCGAAGAACATGCCGACGAAGATCAGGCAGAAGGCGGCGCCGAACGGGTCCTCGACCGTCGATTCCAGGCCGCCCTCGATGAACTTCGACGGCACGCCGAGCACGGTCTCCGAGCCGAACCAGGTGGCGAAGGTGGTGGTCACCACCATGACCAGCGGCAGCCGGCGGCCGGCCACCGCGTAGTCGGCGGTGTTCTTCACCCGCGTGGCCGCGTACAGGCCGATCGCGACCGACACCAGCAGGTACAGGACGACGAAACCGATCAGGGTCATGGCATCAGGGGCAGGGCGGCGAAGGCACGGGCGTCTGCTGGCGATGGCGGCGACGATAAGCCCTGCCGGGCGCCGGCGCTAACGGTGTGCCGCGCGACGCAACGCGCCCGTATCGCCGGTGCGACGCGACGGGCCCCAGGCACTTTTCGCCGGCACCGGCCTATCAGTCGAGCCAGCGGCCGGACGCCGGCGGCAGGCCGCGCCTGCCGCGGCGCCAAGCCGGCCACGACCCCGGCCCGGATCAGCGCGGCAGCGGCGGGGCGACGGCATACGGCCGCCGCAGCTGCTGCTCGATGCTGCGTCCGCGCGCGCCGCTGAAGCCGGCACCGCGCGCGCTGGCGCGCACCGAGGTGCCCTCCGGCAGCAGGTTCAGGTTGGCCAGCCAGCTTTCGCCCGGCCGCATCGGTACCGGCGCCGGCAGCGCGTCGACCGCGGCCACGTCGATCCACGGCGCCAGCTCGCCGATCACCTGGCGCGCACGCGGGCGGATCGTCGGCTCGCCGATGCGGCCGCGGCTGCCCCAGGCGACGATCAGGTCCGCCCCGGTCTGTCCGTCGAGGACCTTGGTGGTGAAGGCCACGTCGCGCCGCACCCCGTGCCGATGGCTCATCATGAATTCCTCGAACAGCATCGCCAGGTCCTCGAGCGAGTTGGCCACGCCCGCGGGACGCGAGTAGTTGTATTCGTCGGTGGCGACGTCGACGCGGAAGAAGTCACCGACCTCGGCCGGCGTGTACGCCTTCTGCACCTCGGTCGGCGCGACGCCGAAGAACTTCACCCGCGCCAGGTCGAACATCTCGGCCGAGGTCAGCGGGTAGCGCTGCGCCAGCCGGTCCGACGGCCGCACCGGCGGCACCGCCTGGTAGACGAAGCGCGACGGATCGACGCTGGTGCGCACCGCCGACGGGAAGAAGTCGTTGGCGTGCGCCAGCTCGTGATACATCAGCCGGCCGAGTTCGTACAGCAGATAGCTGGTGTCGCGCGACGGCGTGCGGCTGTCGGGCGGGAAGTCGAGCTGCGCCTCGCTGTTGCCGATCGTGTAGCGCCAGGGGCCGCCGAAGTTCAGCTCGTCGTCGAACTTCAGCCGGTAATCCGGAACCTCGCCGATGACGTCGCGCTGCGCTGCATTCAGCCACAGGTTCTCGGCGTCGATGTAGATGGCACCGGTGGCGGACCAGTAGAACGACGGCCGGATGTGCGAACCGAGCACCACCGCAGTGACGCTGCCCAGCAGGCGGCGGAAGTCGCCGTGAACGTCCTGCGTGCGCAGGAAGTGCTCGAAGACCTCGCCCATCCAGTCGTGCGAGACCAGCACGCGGTCCATGATCGCCTCGACGCTCGGCGCGCCGTCGGCGGCGCCTGCCGCCAGCAGCGGCAGCCTGGCCAGCGTGCACAGGTTGGTCGCCCCCTCGAAGTAGAAGAGCTGCGTCGAGTAGACGCAGCCGACCAGACGGTCGGCGAAGGGGCCGGCGGCGCGGTACGGGTGGACTCGCTCGGGCGGCCTGTCGCTGAAGAGCTGGCCGGCCGGCGGCGGCGGCAGGGCCTCGACGACGACACCCACCTCGTCGCTGTCGGTCTTGCCGGCCGCGGTCGTCAGCGTGACGCGGAAGCGCAGCAGCGTGTCGCGCTCGACCGGCGGCGCGGTGAACAGCAGCCGCTGCGGCTCCTCGGTGTCGAGGTCGAGCGCGGGTGGCCCCGCGACCTGGGTCCAGGCCACCGAGGCGACGCTGTCGCCGTCGGCGAGCGTCGGCCACGCCCGCAACGAGCCGCGCTGGCCCATCCGCAGCGCGTGGTCGGTGCGCGCCGTCACGGTGCTGCCGGCACCTGCGGGTGCGGCGACGACGGTGATCGTCGCCTCCCCGCTGGCCGATGCGCCGGTGGCGTCCAGCGCATCGACGCGGAACCGGTACACGCCAGGCTGCCCGGCCTCGAGGGCGACCGCCTGGGTCCGTCCCGACAGCAAAGTCACGGGCTCGCCGGCAACCTGCCGCCAGCGGACCTCGGTCAGCGCGCCGCGGCAGCCGAGAATGGCGGCGCCGGCGACCCGCCCGACGCTGACCGTCGCGTCGGCCACCACCTCCAGCGCGGCACCGCTGTCACAGCCTGTCCGCGGCGGCGTTGGCGGCAGCGTCGAGTCGCCCCCGCCGCCGCCGCATGACGACAGCAGCACGGCGAGCCCCAGCGCGGCAAGGCGAGGGGTGAGGGCGACGGTTCGCAGCATGGCGGCTTCTTTCCTCAGGTGCGGGGCACGAAGATACCGGTTCGAAGGCGTGCAGGCGCCGCGCTCAGCGCCCCGGCAGCGGCATGCCGAAGAAGGCCCACGCGGCCATGATGGCCAGCGCGGCAGCCGAGGTGACGCCGATCAGCAGCAGGCGGTTGCGCCTCTCCGCCTCCTGGCGCAGCCGGCGCAGCTCGGCCAAAGTGCGGTCCTGGCGCGAGCTGTCGGCGAGCGCCTGGTGCAGCAGGCGCGGCAGCTGCGGCAGCAGGTGGCTCCACTGCGTCGCCTCGACCTTGAGCCGCTCCTCGAGCCGCTTGAAGCCGACCTGCTCCTGCATCCAGCGCTCGAGGAACGGCTTGGCCGTCTTCCACAGGTCCAGGTCCGGGTCGAGCTGGCGGCCGAGCCCCTCGATGTTGAGCAGCGTCTTCTGCAGCAGCACCAGCTGCGGCTGGATCTCGACGTTGAAGCGGCGGCTCGCCTCGAACAGCCGCAGCAGCACCTGGCCGAAGGAGATCTCCTTCAGCGGCCGGTCGAAGATCGGCTCGCACACCGCGCGGATGGCGCTTTCCAGCTCGTCGACCCGGGTGTCCGCCGGCACCCAGCCGCTCTCGACGTGCAGCTCGGCCACCCGCTTGTAGTCGCGGCGGAAGAAGGCGAGGAAGTTCTGCGCCAGGTAGTTCTTGTCGCTGTCCGACAGCGTGCCGACGATGCCGAAGTCCAGCGCGATCCAGCTGCCGAAGTCCTCGCCGCGGTCGCTGACGTAGATGTTGCCCGGGTGCATGTCGGCGTGGAAGAAGCCGTCGCGCAGCGCCTGCGTGAAGAAGACCTCGACCGCGCTGGCCGACAGCTTCTGGATGTCGAGGCCCGCCTCGCGCAGCCGCGAGACCTGGCTCACCGGGATGCCGTGCATGCGCTCCATCACGATGACGTTGTCGCAGCAGTAGTCCCAGTGCATCTCGGGCACGCGCAGCAGCCGCGAGCCGGCGAAGTTGCGCCGCAGCTGCGAGGCGTTGGCCGCCTCGCGCATCAGGTCGAGCTCGTCGTGCAGGTACTTGTCGAACTCGGCCACCACCTCGCGCGGGCGCAGCCGCTTGCCGTCGCGCCACAGCCTTTCCACCAGCTGGGCGCCGGTCTCGAGCAGCGCCAGGTCCTTGTCGATCGCCGCCTGCATGCCCGGGCGCAGCACCTTGACCGCGACCTCGCGGCCGGCGAGCTTGCCGTCCTTCAGCACCGCGAAGTGCACCTGCGCGATCGAGGCGCTGGCCACCGGCTGGCGCTCGAAGCGGGCGAACACCTCGTCGAGCCGGCGACCCAGGCCGCGCTCGATCTCGCGCACCGCGACCTCGGGATCGAACGGCGGCACGCGGTCCTGCAGGGCGGCGAGCTCGTCGGCGACGTCGGTCGGCAGCAAGTCGCGCCGGGTCGACAGCACCTGGCCGAACTTGACGAAGATCGGCCCGAGGTCCTCGAGCGCCCGCCGCAGCCGCACGCCGCGCGGGTCGGACAGGCGGCGGCCGAAGGCCAGGATCCGCACCAGCCGCTGCAGCCACGGGCTCTTCAGGCTCGACAGGACGATCTCGTCGAGCCCGAAGCGAAAGACCGTGAAGACGATGCGGGCGAGACGGAAGATTCGCATGCCGCCTACGGCGTCCGGCCGGCCTGCAGATCGATGCGCTTGGCCAGCCGCTCGACGTCGTCGCGCAGCCGCGCGACGTCGGCGGCGAACGCCGCCATCTGCTGGCGCGACACCAGCATCGGGTTCTCGGCGACCAGGTAGTCGGCGGTCTGCGTTGCCAGCCGGCCGCCGGCCTCGCGCGCACCGGCCAGCGCCGAGCGCAGCAGCGCGACGATCCGCACCGCGGCAGCGTCGCCGACGAAGCGCGCCAGCTCCTCCTCCGGCTCGGGCCGCAGCCGCTGCAGCACGCCGGACAGCGTCTGCGCGAACTCGGCGTCGCCGTCGAGCCGCACGTTGCGCAGGGCCGCCTTCGGCTCGAGCAGGGCGCGCGGCAGGGCGGCGGCGTCGACGCCGATCGTCACCGTCGGCGAACCGGCCTCGGCGGTGAAGCTGCCGTCGGCGGCGATGCCGAGCTGCACCGACAGCGGCGGCGCCTGCAGCCGCGCGCTGCGCCCGGCAAACGGCGCCAGCCGCTCGCGTGCCCACGGCTCGCGCGCCAGCATGTGGTTGAGCACCGCCGCCGCGGCGCTGGAAGCGATCTGGTCGAGCACGTCAGCCAGTCGAGCACGTCGCCCCAACGCAGGCCGGGGCCCAATTGCAGCGCCGAGAACTTGGCCCCGGCCTGCGCCGGGGCGGCGGCGATCGCGCTGCGGCCTCGCCGTCCAACCGGGCAACCCGCAGGAGCGAACAAACGAATCGGGGCACCCGAAGGTGCCCCGATTGTGGCAGAACGGCCCCGCGCGGGACTCAGGCGAGCTGCTGGATGCCGGCCAGCAGCCAGCCGGTGCTGCCGTCGACCGGCTTGGTCAGGTTCCAGACCTCGTCGAAGGTCTCCAGCTCGCCGTCGACGCGCAGGGTGCCGGTGAAGCGGACGCTGGCCAGGTGCTCGCGCGCGTCGTGCTCCATGCCGAGCAGCCTGGCATCGAGGCTGACGACTTCCGTGCTGGCGACCGGACCCCGTGCGCGCAGCTCGTGCGTCAGCGCGGTGAACATGTCGTGCGTCGTGAACTCGGCCAGCTCGTCGAGCTGGTTGGCAGCCCAGGCGCTCTGCAGCCGGCCGAAGTAGGTGCGCGCGTGGGCCAGGAAGCCGGCGCTGTCGAAGTCGGCCGGGATGCCCCACGGTTCGTCGAGCCGCCCTCCGCGCCCCATCAGTTCGTCCATCGCCGAGCCCGGACGGCCGCCGACCACCGGCGCCGTGGCGGCCGCGCGCGCCATCGTGTTCGGCGTCTGCTCGCGCGGCAGCGGGTTGAACGAAGGCCCGCCGGCGCCGTGCCAGGTCGCCGGCGGCTGCGGCGACCCGGAGTAGGCCGGCTGCGCCGGCCGCGCGCGGCGCGTCAGCATGCCGAACGCCGCCATCGCCGCCAGCGCCAGCAGCGCCACCGTCAGCAGCATCGCGAAGGCGTCACCGAGGCCGAGCCACGAGGCCAGCGCGGCCAGTCCGAGTCCGGCGGCCAGCCCCATCAGCGCACCGCGCATGGGGCTGGCGCGCGCGGCCGCCGGCGCTCCGGCGGTCGCCGGCTGCTGCGCGTTGGGCGCCGCCTGCTGCTTCTGCGGCGGCGTCGCCCGCCGCTGCTGCAGGGTCGGCGACGGCTTGCCGAAGCTGAGGCCGCCGCCGAGGCGCCGCTGCGCCTGCACGTCGAGCGACAGCGTCGCCACCAGCATGCCGACCGCCAGGCCGGCAATCCACTTCTTCATCGAGGTCTCCATTAAGCGAATGCGCACCGCTCGCCTGCCCGTCCCGCCGAGGTACGCGACGCGGTCACGGCAGCCCGGCGGCGGGTGCGGGCTAGGTCTTGCGGCCGACGTGCAACGCGCACACCCCTGCCGTCAGGTTGAACCATTGGACCTTCTCGAGCCCGGCCTGTTCCATCAGGCGGGCGAGTTCTTCCTGCGCCGGGTGCATGCGGATCGACTCGGCCAGATAGCGATAGCTGTCGCTGTCGCCCGCCACCTTCGAGCCGAGCCACGGCAGCACCGAGAACGAATAGGCATCGTATAGGGGCGCCAGCGGCGCCCACACCCGGGAAAACTCCAGTACCAGCACCTTGCCGCCGGGCCTGATCACCCGGCGCATCTCGGCCAGCGCGGCCTCCTTGTGCGTCATGTTGCGCAGGCCGAAGGCGACCGAGACGACATCGAAGCTGTCGTCGGCGAACGGCAGATGCTCGGCGTCGCATTGAACCAGCGGCAGCATGCGGCCCTTGTCGAGCAGCTTGTCGCGGCCGGCGCGCAGCATCGACATGTTGATGTCGCTGAGCACGACCAGCCCGCTGTCGCCGGCGCGCTCGGCGAATGCGCGCGCCAGGTCGCCGGTGCCGCCGGCGATGTCGAGCACCCGCATGCCGGGCCGCACGTCGGCCTGCCGCACCGTGAACGCCTTCCACAGCCGGTGCAGTCCGGCCGACATCAGGTCGTTCATCAGGTCGTAGCGCGAGGCGACCGAGTCGAAGACGCCGGCGACGCGCGCCGCCTTCTCGTCCTCGCCGACGCTGTCGTAGCCGAAGTGGGTGTTGCGGTCCTCGCTCATGGATTCGGCCGGCGCGACGGGCCGGGCACCGGCCGCCGCCTCGACGACCATCGGTCACGCCGCACTATAGCGGCGGCGCCTCAGTGATGGCCGCCGCCCGAATGCATCTCGGGCGCCATGATCGCTGCGTTGCGCGGATCGGCCGGATCGCGGCTGCCGCCGACGACTTCCAGCTTCTGCAGATACTCGGCCCACAGCTGCTCCTGGTCGACGCCGAGGCCGTACAGGTACTGCCAGGAGTAGATGCCGGACTGGTGGCCGTCGGAGAACACCGGCTGCACCGCGTAGTGACCGACCGGCACCAGTTCGGTGATCGTCACGTCGCGCTTGCCGAGCTGCAGCGTCTCCTCGCCCGGCCCGTGGCCGCGCACCTCGGCCGACGGCGAATACACGCGCAGGTACTCGAACGGCAGCTTGAACACGCGGCCGTCGTCGAAGGCGATCTCGAGCAGCCGCGAGGCCGAGTGCAGCGTGATTTCGGTGGGCGAGGGGTCGCGTGGCGTCGACATGGCCGCAAGCATAGCGGCTGCCGCCGATCCCCGCGGCGCCCGACCGTGCCGGCGACCGGGTCTCAGCGCTGCCAGCAGGTGGCAACGCTGCCGCCGGCGCCGCGCAGCCCGGTCTGCGTCAGCGTCAGCGCGCCGCAGGCGGGGTCGCCGAAGGCGGACTCGGCGCCGCCCGGGCAGCCGGCGCCGGCAGCGCCGCACGGTGTCGCGGTCAGCAGGTAGGCGCGGCCGTCGCCGCCGAAGGTCCAGGCGACCGCATAGCTCTGCCGACCCTCGGAGGGAGCGCGACGCAACGTCGACGGCTGGACCGTTGCCGGGCCCGCGCGGGCGAGGCAGGCGGACGTGTCGGCGAAGTCGTAGCAGCCGGCGGCGGTGAAGTTGCGCTCCAGGTACTGCGCCGCCTCCATCAGCACCTGGCGCGCCGCCGCCCGCTTGCTGCGCACCACGTAATCGCCGTAGACGGGGATCGCCAGGGCAGCGAGGATCGCCGCGATCGCGACGACGATCGCCAGCTCGATCAGCGTGAAGCCGCGTCGGCCCGGTGCGGCGCCGCGCTTCACCGCGAGACCTCGCGCCATGAAGTGCGGCCGTGCCCGCCATCCGGCGGCGGCGAGATCGGCTCGAGCTGCGTCGCGCCGCCACCGCCGGCAGCGCCGGAGCCGGCCGCGAAGAGGTAGGCCTTCGGTCCGGCGTCGACGTGGACGAGGTCGTGCACGGCGCCCGCGGTCGACCCGATGAAGTCCGCACCGGCGTGCTCGACGAACAGGCGCCTGCCCAGCGCGACGCCGTCGTGCGGATCGACGGCGAAGATCGACGAGGTGCCGGCGAAGCACTGCTCCTTGTCCGGCACCAGGGTGGCGAAGACGAGCCGGCCGCGGCGCACCAGCGGCAGGCCGACCATCCGTTCGCCGGGGCGCGGAAGGTCGAGGACCCAGCCCTGCTGCGACCGGCCGGCCACGGCGCCCAGGTAGTCGACCGCACTTCCGCCGACCGTTCCCGAACCGCTTGTGCCGATGCTGATCGTCTGCCGCTGCAGGCCGGCCCGGCTGGCGGCGCCGGCGAAGCGGTCGACGATGCCGTAGACCGATTGCGGCGCCGGATCGCCGCGATCATCGGCCGCGAGATCGCGGCCGGTGCCAAACCACAGCATCACCGGCGGCGGGCTGGTGCCCGCCTTGGCCACGGGCGGCGGTGCAGCGCCGAGTTCGATCGGGCCGGTGATCGGCTGTGCCTGGCCGGCGGCGCTGGTCGCAATGAAGACGCGCTCGACCCCGGCACCGGTCGGCGGCTCGGCCTGCAGGTCCACGCGCCGAAGATCGAAGCGCCAGAGACTGCCCCGCAGGTCGCCGGCATAGACGAAATCGGTGGTGCGGTAGCCCGCCGTGCCGGGACCGTGCGCGTCGTAAAGCGACGGGCGGCCGAGCCCGTTGGGCGCGCCGGCGCAGGAATCCGCCAGCGTGCGGCCACCGGTGGCGATCCGGCGCACCTGGCCGTCGGCCAGGCGCACGAGATAGAGCACCGGACAGCCGCGGGCGCTGTGATAGCCGTTGCCGAGGATCGCGTAGAACTGGCCGTCGTGCAGCCTGCCGACCACCGGCTGGCCGACCGTGTAGCCCAGGTTCGGATCGGTCCGTCCGTCGATGTCCCACAGCACCTTGCCGGCCGACATCGCCTCGGGATCGCTGATGTCGAGCGCAAAGACGCCCTTGCCGCCGACCCCCGTCGTGCCGACGACGACGGTGCGCCAGGCGCCGCCCCAGTAGGCATCGCCGACCGACGGCGAGCCGTCGACGTAGAAGCGCGGTGCGAAGGCCGGCTCAGCGAGGCGGACCAGCACCGAGCGCGGGTCGGTGGCCGAGACCGGCTCGGCGAGCAGCGCCCGCGGCACGTAAGCGAACTTCTCGGCGCCGCTGGTCGCGTCGAAGCCGTGCAGCATGCCGTCGTTGGCGCCGACCAGCACCAGCGCCGTTCGCGCGGACTTCGCCCGCAGGTAGGCGGAATAGGCGAGCCCCGCCGCCGACGCGGCGGAAGCGAGATCGGTCGTGTCGACCAGCATCTCGTAGCCGAAGTCCTCGCCGCCGGCCACGGCGATGCGCGAGTTGACGATGGCGCCGAGGCGGGCGCTGCGCCGGCGAAACCCGGTGGGGTTGACGGCGGAGGCCTCCTTGCTCTGGTCGCCGCGCAGGTAGTTCAGCGTGTCGACGTCGCCGACCAGCGGCTGCATGCCGGCGGCGCCGAGCGCCGGCCAGGTGAAGTCGATGCCCGAGGTGGCGCTGCTCGAGGAGAAGATGCGCCGCTTCTCGGCGGCAGGAATCGCCGCCTGCCAGCCGCCGGCAGCTTCGGGCGCGCCGCGGCCGTCCACTTTCACCGCGCGCAGCCGCCCGCTCCAGTCGCTCGCCTCGAAGCCCGCCTGATACAGGCGCGCGTCGACCGTCAGCCGCGCCGCATGCGTCGACAGCCAGCCGCCGCCGCCGACGTCCTTGGCGCAGGCGAGCACCGCGTCGGTGGCCTGCGCCGATGCGGTCGAGCCGTACAGCAGCAGCGCAACGAGCGCAGCCGACGACGCCGGCCAGTGCCTGCAGCCGCGGCGGCGCGCCGGCGACGGATTCACCGTATCGAGGCCGGCCGCTGTCGTGCACATGGCCGCACCCGCTCAGTCGCGGACGAACGTGCTCTGCAGCACGACCACCGTGCTGCGGTTGACGCCGACCCCGCGCGCGGTCACCTGGTAGGCCTGCGCCGGCATCGCGGCCGATTCCGCCCGCAGGCTCGCGTCGCTCGTGCGCGCCCGCGACAGCCGTTGCACGATGCAGCGCGGCTGCTCGGCCACCTCCGCCACGCCGTCGAACTGGCGGGTCGGATCGCGATCCCAGCCGATCGTCTCCCACCGCTGCCTCGCGGGGGAACTGCCGCTCGCCGCCGGCGCCTCGTACATGCCCGGGTCGGCGGCGCCGTCGGCGGAAAGGGAGGGCGGCAGCAAACCGCTGAGGTGTCGCTCGCAATCGCGCAGCGCCTGCTCGGCGGCCTCGAAGGCGCGCAGCCGGTCGCGCGTGTTGCCGGCCATTCGTTCTTCCTGGGTGGCCAGCGAGAAGGCAGTCACGCCGATCAGCGTCATCAGCAGCAGGAACACGATCCCGACCACCAGCACCGCACCGCGCTCGAGGCGCAGCTGCGCCCGGCGCCTCGCTGTCGTGCGCACCGGACCGGCTTTCATGGCAGGCGGTTGCGCAGCGACACGGTCGTCGTGAAGACCTGCCGCAGTCGCCGGTCGCCGCGCGGCGGCTGCGCATCGGTCACCGTGTCGCCGTCGGTGTCGCGCAGGTAGATGACCTGTGCAGCTCCGGCAAGCGCCGCGTCGGCGCTGGCGGCGACCAGGCTGACACGGACGCTCAGAACGCGGTCCCAGACACCGGCACCGATCTCATCGGCCCGCCGGTAGCCGTCGACCGTGCCATCGCCGTCGTCGTCGACACCGTAGAGAAGATCGAGATCCTCGACGTTCTCGGCGACCTTCTCCGTTTTTTCGATGCCGGCGCGGTACAGCGACGGCGGCGCGTCCTTCCTGCCTTTCGGCCGGCCGATGAAGTAGACGACGCTGTCCAGGCGGGCGACGAACGCCTGCTGCTGCTCCTTGAAGGGCGGACTGATCTGGTGGGTGGGCGTGTCCAGCCCGCCGTTCCTGTCGGCGGCATGCAGCAGCCGGGCCGGCGCATCCTGCACGCCGGTGACCGTGAAGACCGCGGCGCGCTCGCAGTCGCCGACGAGCAGGACGTCGTTCGGCTCGAAGCCGGGCCGGTTCTCGCGGATCGTGATGCTCGCCGCGGCGACGTCGCTGTCGCCCTCGACATCGGCCCGTGCTGCCGGGTCGACGGCGACGATCCGCACCGCGTCGCTGTGCTCGTCGCCGGCGAGCCGCTCGACGCCCGTCGGGTAGGCGAATCCCGCCGCGCGCTCGTAGCCGCGCACTGCCACGAGCGTGGCGAGCTCCGCCGGCCGCGGATTCGAGTACACGGCGATCCGTGGCCCGCGTGACTGGCAGCCGGCGAAGCCGGCGCTGCGCAGGTCGCGCACGATCCAGTCGAGCGCGAAGCGTCCGCTTTCCTGCAACCGCGCCAGCGCCTCGTTGGTGCGGTAGGCGCCGCGCGAGCTGAGGTAGACGCTGCTCAGTGCCGCCAGGACGGCCAGGCTGATCGCCACGCCGACCATCAGCTCGGTCAGCGTCAACCCGCGCTGGCGGCAATCGCATCCGGCCATCGTCAGTTCGCCAGCTGCGCGGTGATCTCGAACTGCATCGTCTGCAGCGCGCTGCGCGCCTCGTCGTCGGCGGCCGAGCCGCGCAGCACGCCGGCGCCGCGGGCATCGTCCCACTGCACGAGCACGGTGGCCCGCCGCCCGCTCACCGTCACCGCCCCGGTGCCGGCCGGCAGCGACTGGAGGTGCAGCCGCCAGTCGCGCAGGTCACAGCCAGCGACGCTGGCGCAGGCCGGCGCCGGATCGCCGAGCGCGAGGTCGTAGTCGCCGGCATGGGCGACGTTGGCGCGCATCCGCTCGATCATGTCGTGCGCCAGCTGCGCCGCCTGGCTGCGGTGGATCGAGCTCTGGCTGACGCGCACACCGCTCGCCTGCAGCCCGGCCAGCCCGAGCAGGCCGAGCGACAGCAGCACGATCGCGACCAGCACCTCGATCAGGCTGACTCCAGCGTGCCGACGCGGGCCGGCCCGCGTGCACGATGCACGACGGTCGGGAATGCCGGCTCGATTGAACACGTGTCTCCCTGCTGCGCAGCGTTCGGTCGACGATCGCGCGATCGCCGAGCTTGTTGTGCGTCGATTCTCGGCGTCGCCTCTGGCGTTGCTCATCCGGCTTCGATGACTGGCCTGCGCGCTCCGATAAGTGGCTCCGGCTCGCGCAGCGTGTCTCTTGCACATGTCCCAAGTTTCCGCGATCGACATGCGTCGCGAAGCGGAAGATTGCGCACGCCGGATGCGGAAGATTCACTTCGGTCGCAGCGTCGGCAGCGACAAGATTCCCCGCGCAGTGACACGCGGGAGACGGCCGATGGCAGCGGCGGCGAAGCTGGATGGACGACGCGGGCAAGTTGGAGCCAGCCTGATCGAGGCGCTGATGGCGCTGGCAATCGCCGGCGTGCTCGCCAGCGCCGCGGTGCCGTCGATGCAGGACGCGCTCGCTCAGCAGCGACTGCGCAGCGCCAGCAGCGACCTGTTTGCCGCCTTCCATCTGGCACGATCGGAGGCGATCAAGCGCGCTGCCGCGGTGGCCGTGACGCCGGTCGACGGCCGCAACTGGTCCACCGGCTGGCGGATCTTCGCCGACCGCGACGACGACGGCCTGCAGGACGCGGACGAGGAAACGATCCTCGATCGACCGGCGACCGACGCAGCGATGACCATCCGCGCTTACTTCGGCGCCACCTTCGCCGGCACCGCGCTGTCATACGACGCCGAAGGCAGGCTGCACCGCCCCGGCGGGCGCGGCCTGGTCATCGGCCGGCTGGTGCTGACGCTCAACGGCGCCACGCGGTCGCTGTGCTTCGCGTCGCTGAGCCTGCGCGCGGTGGCCGCGGCGACCTGCGACTAGCCTGTCCGTCGGACAGGGCGACGGCGCAGCCGAGCGGCAGCGCCATCGCAGCAGAAGATGCAATGGCGCGCCCGGCGCGACTCGAACGCACGACCCCTGCCTTCGGAGGGCAGTACTCTATCCAACTGAGCTACGGGCGCGAGCTGGCGAGTGTAGCGGGTCGGCGCGCCGTTCCGGGGGATCGCCCGCCCGGCCCCTATAATTTCTCGCTTGCCCACTGTCCACGGCGCCGGCAGCGGCGCGCTCCGGAATCGCCCAGATGTCAGAACAACACAGCTCCCCGATCAAGACACCGAAGCAGCTGATCACGGTCGTCGTGCTGGCCTTCGTCGTGCCGGTGCTGATCATCGTGCTGCTGGTCAAGTACGTCACCGGCGAGAAGTCGGCCGGCGCCGGCGCCGAGGCAATGACGCCGGAGGCCATCGCCGAGCGGTTGCGGCCGGTCGGTTCGGTCACGCTGGCCCAGGCCACGGGGCCGCGCACGCTGAAGTCGGGCCAGGAGGTCTACCAGCTCGCCTGCGCCGCCTGTCACGCGGCCGGCGTCGCCGGCGCGCCGAAGACGGGCGAGACCGCCGCCTGGGCGCCGCGGATCAAGCAGGGCTACGACACGCTGGTCCGGCACGCGGTCGAGGGCTTCAAGGCCATGCCGGCCAGGGGCGGCAACCCGGACCTCGATCCGGTCGAAGTCGCGCGCGCCGTGGTCCACATGGCCAACGCCTCGGGCGCCGCCTTCAAGGAGCCCGATCCGGTCAAGACCGGCGAGCACAGCGGCGCGCAGGTAGTGGCGGCGGCCTGCGGCAACTGCCACAACGAAGGCCTCAACGGTGCGCCCAAGGTCGGCGACTGGGCAGCGTGGAAGCCGCGCATCGAGAAGGGCCTGAAATCGCTGTACGAGTCGGCGATCACCGGCCACGGCGGCATGCCCGCCCGCGGCGGCATGGCCAGTCTGACCGACGACGAGATCAGGCGGGCGATCGAGTACATGTTCAACGCCGGCAAGCAGGCGACGCCCACCGCTGCGACGCCGGTCGCCGTGCCGGCGGCCGCCGCGGTCGCCGCCGCCCCCGCAAAGAGCGATGACGCAGCCAGCGGCAAGAAGCTCTACGACGCCTCATGCATGGCCTGCCACGCGACCGGCGCTGCCGGCGCGCCGAAGGTCGGCGACAAGGCCGCCTGGGCGGCGCGGGCGAAGGCCGGCATCGAGGCACTGACTGCCAGCGCGATCAAGGGCAAGGGCGCCATGCCGCCGAAAGGCGCTGCCGCCGGCGCGACCGATGCGCAGATCCGCGCCGCCGTCGAGTACATGCTGGCGCAGTCGAAGTAGCGCTTCAGCAGGCACACCGATCCGAGGGCCGGCCATGCCGGCCCTCGCCGCTTGCGCAGCAGCGGCGACTCAGGGATTCAGCTGCCGATACACGTCGCGCGCGACCGACGACAGTTCGTCGCGGCCGATCTCGCCGGCCAGCGCGTAGCCGAGCGGACCGTCGACCCAGTAAAAGACGTTGGTCGCTCCCTGGCGGGCAAAGCGAAAGGCGGTGTCGCTGCCGCTCGGTTCGCGCCGCACCAGCAGCGACAGCCGCCGACCCTGCGCGTTCTCGTACATGAACAGCGCCACCGGCGCCTGGCCGGCCTCTCCGGCCGGCGGCAGCAGGCGCCCGCCGAGCAACTGGTAACCGGCAGACAGCAGCGACGGCGCCCGCACCTGCGCGTCGAGACGCTTCGACAGCCAGGTCACCAGATGCTGCTCGTCGCTGGCAGCGACTTCGACCGGATGGCGCACCTCCGGCACATAGGCCACGTGCGCCAGCGCAGCCTGCCGTGCGATCGCCACTGCGGCCACGCCAGCGCGCTGGTCCTGCCAGCCGGCGTGCAGCAGCGCACCGAGAACGGCGCCGCCGATGAAGGTTGCCGCCAGAGCCGCCGCCCAGCGCCAGCGCGGCCCGCTGGCGCGCCCGCCCGTGTCGATGCCGATCGAATGCGGCTCGTCGAGCACGGCATCGAAGGCGCGGTGAAGTGCCTGGTTCTGCGCCCGGTAGGCGCTGACGCGCGCCGCGTCGTCCGGATGCGCGGCCAGGTGCGCTTCGACCGCCGCCCGCTCGGCGTCGCTCAGCGCCCCGTCGACGTAGGCGTGCAACTGCGCGTCGTCCATCGGCCTGTCCGTCATTTCACCCGTCGCAGACCGTGCCGGTCTGCCGACCCCTCCTCCAGCAGCTGCCGCAACCGCTCCCGTCCGCGCGACAGCCTCGACATCACGGTGCCGATCGGCACGCCCAGCACTTCGGCGGCCTCGGCGTAGGAAAACTCCTCCAGCCCGACCAGCAGCACGACCTGTCGCTGCTCGTCGGGCAGGCCCAGCAGCGCCTCGCGCAGTTCGCGCACGACGATCGCCGTCTCGACGCTGGCGCCATGGTCGGGCCGCTCGAACGCCGCTCCGGGCAGCGCGTCGAGCGACTCGATCGGCCGCCATCGCCTGGTGCCGTTGACGAACACACTATGCATCACGGCAAACAGCCAGGCACGCAGGTTGGTTCCCGCCTGCCACAGTTCGCGCTTGGCCCAGGCGCGCTCGAGCGTGTCCTGGGTCAGGTCGTCGGCCGCTTCGCGGCTGCCGGTCAGCGCGCGCGCGAAGCGGCGCAGGCGCGGAATCAGCGCTTCGAGCTCGGCGGCGGTGAACGCAGGCATCGCCGACGCACAGTAGCGCAGCGCCGGCCCGCGTCCTACGGCCTCGCCAGGCGCCAGACGTTGTTGAAGCCGTCGCCCGTGCGGTCGCCCGGCTTCTGGTCCTTGATCCACCGATAAAGCGGCTTGCCCTTGTATGCCCACTGACTGCCGCCGTCGTCGCGCACGATGATCGACCAGTCGCCGGAACCGCTGGCGCCTGAGGCGGCCATCAGCGGCGGCCAGTTGGTGGCGCAGGGCCCGTTGCACACGCTCTTGCCGCTGCCGGCGACGTCCTTGTCGAACGTGTACAGCGTCATGCCGTCGGCATTGACGAACACGCCGTCGGCGCTCTTGACCGGTGCCGCACCGGTCATCGATGCCATCTGCGCGCAGCCGGCGAGGGCAAACGCGGCCGTTGCCAGAGCGAACGTTCTGACCATTTGTTGAGCCTCCCTGGAGAGTGAGCGACAGGGAGCAAACAGCGGCAACCGCCGATCTATTCCGCCGGCTGCCTAGATTTCCTGCGGGTCGACCTCGATCTGCCAGCGCACCCGCTGACCCGGCGGCGGTCCCGCCTCGCGCAACTGCCCGAGCCACTGACGCAGGAAGCCCTGCAGCAGGCTGCGCTGCGGCGCCTCGACCAGCATCTGCGCGCGGAACACACCGGCCAGGCGCGCCAGCGGCATCGGCACCGGGTCATACAGCGTCGCCTGCCCATCGAGGCGGCGGCCGAGCGAGCGGGCGTGGCCGAGGAAGCCGAGCGCCGCCTCGAGCGACTTCGCCTGCGCGGTGAGCAGCGCCTGCGGCACGAACGGCGGCAGGCCCGCTGCCTGCCGCTCGGCCAGCTGGCTGCGGGCGAATCCGTCGTAGTCGAAACGACGCAGGGCGGCGAACAGCGGGTGCTCGGGATAGCGCGTCTGCACCAGCACGCGGCTCGGCAGCCCGCTGCGGCCGGCGCGGCCGGCGACCTGCAGGATGGTGGCAAACAACCGCTCCGGCGCGCGGAAGTCGTGCGACACCAGCTGCGCGTCGGCATTGACGATGCCGACCAGCGACACGCGCTGGAAGTCGTGTCCCTTGGCGATCATCTGCGTGCCGACCAGAACGTCGGTCGCGCCCGCGTGCACGGCGGCCAGCGCCGCGCCGGCCGCGCCGCGCCGGCGGGTGCTGTCGCGGTCGATGCGCAGGATGCGGGCCGCCGGCAGCGCCGCCCGCAGCGTCTCCTCGAGCCGCTGCGTTCCATGACCGACCGCGTCGAGGTCCTGGTTGCCGCAGGTGGGGCAGCAGCGCGGCACCGGCCTGCGCCAGCCACAGTGGTGACAGTGCAGTGCGCCGTCGGTCTTGTGATAGGCGGCGAACACGGCGCACTGCGGGCAGGTGGACAGCCAGCCGCAGGCACCGCAGCCGACCACCGGTGCGTAGCCGCGTCGGTTGATGAACACCAGTGCCTGTTCGCCGCAGGCGATGGTCTGCTCCAGCGCCGCACGCAGCGGCCCGGCCAGGCCGTTGACCGGCTTGTGCTGGCGCAGGTCGACCATTTCCACCTGCGGCTGCGCCGCCTCGGTCGCCCGCTGAGGCAGGCGCAGCAGCCGGTAGCGACCCTGCCTCGCCTGCGCCCAGCTCTCGAGCGCCGGTGTCGCCGAGCCGAGCAGCACCGGTGCGCCGAGCATCTGCGCACGCTTGACCGCCAGGTCGCGCGCCGAATAGCGCACGCCGTCGCCGGCCTTGTACGAGGCGTCGTGCTCCTCGTCGACGACCAGCAGGCGCAGGCGGGGCAGGGAGGCGAAAACGGCCAGCCGCGTGCCCAGCACGATGCGCGCGCGGCCCTCGTGCGCCGCCAGCCAGGCGGCCGAGCGTTCGGCCGCGGGCAATCCGCTGTGCAGGCAGACGATCGGCTGCAGCGGGAAGCGGTCGCGCAGACGCGCCTGCAGCTGCGGCGTCAGGCCGATCTCCGGCACCAGCAGCAGCGCCTGCGCCTGCGGTTCGCCCGCCAGGAGGCGCTCGATCGCCGTCAGGTAGACCTCGGTCTTGCCGCTGCCCGTCACGCCGTGCAGCAGCGTCGGCGCAAATCCGCGCTGCGCCGAGACCGCGTCGACCGCGGCGCGCTGCTCGGCGTTCAGTTCCGGCGCCGCGACTGCTGCCTGTGCAGTGCTCGCACTGCGCCCGCCGTCGGCGCGCAGCCTCTTCAGTGACGACGCCCAGCGCGGCCCGGGCGGCGAGCGCAGCAATGGCGGCAGCGACGCGACCGCCACCTGTCCCCAGGCGTGCTGGTAGTACTCGGCGGCAAAACGAGTGAAGGCCAGCCAGTGCGCATCGAGCGATCCGATCTCGCCCAGCCACCGCTTGATCGGCCGGATCCTCTCCTCGGCCAGCGGTGCCGCTTCGCGCAGCCCGACGCAGACGCCGATCACCTCCCGCCTTCCCACCTGCACCACACAACAGGCGCCCGCCGCCGCGTCGCCGTCGACCTCACCGACGCGGTAGGTCAGCGGCTCAGTGAGCGGCAGATCGACGACGACTTCGGCGTAGCGGGCCGCAGACTCGCTCGGCGTATTTCGAGCAGCGTGCGAAGAATCGTCGCCAAGCACCTGTTTTATTTTGGTTTGGCGTCAGCCCATCAGGCTGTGGACAATTATGTGGAAAAGCCTGTCGGCGCCCTCAGGCACGCCCGAACCCGAGGCTGAGGCAGTCCCGAGGCAACAGGCGGCCCTGGCATTGTCGACTTCAAAATCAATGGGTTGCATCAAATGGCAGCGGTGCAAGCGCCGATCGATGCCGATCTGGCGCGAAAGTCCTTGCTGAGCGCGAGTTTGTGCATAAGTCAAGAGGATTGGCGCAAGACAGCCGCCGACCGTTGCTCGATTGGCACGCCGCTCGCCGCACCGTCAACGGCGCATCTGGCGGCTGACTTCGTGGACCGCATCGACCAGCACGGACACCGCCTCGGGCGGGGTGTGCTGCGAGATGCCGTGGCCGAGATTGAAGACGTGCCCCGCCCCGGCCGACGGCGGGCCGAAAGATGCCAGCGTCTGCTCGACTTCCCTGCGGATCGCCGCGTCGCCGCCGAAGAGCACCATCGGGTCGACGTTGCCCTGCAGCGCACAGCGGGCGCCAACCCGCGCCCGCGCGGCTCCCAGGTTGACGGTCCAGTCGAGTCCGACTGCATCGCAGCCGGTGTCGGCGATCTGCTCCAGCCACAGCCCGCCGCCCTTGGTGAAGACAATGGTTGGTATGCGCTCACCCTCGTGTTCACGCTTGACTTTGCTGACAACGTCGCGGAGGTAGGCGAGCGAAAAAGCCTGGTAGGCGCGATCGGCGAGCGCGCCGCCCCAGGTGTCGAACACCATCACCGCCTGCGCGCCGGCCTCGATCTGCGCGTTCAGGTACTCGGCGACCGCCGCCGCGTTCACCGCAAGGATGCGGTGCAGCAGGTCCGGCCGACGATAGAGCATGGTCTTGACCAGGCGGAAATCGTCGGACCCGCCGCCCTCGACCATGTAGCAGGCCAGCGTGAACGGGCTGCCGGAGAAGCCGATCAGCGGCACGCGGCCGGCAAGCGCGCGCCGGATCTCGCCGACCGCGTCCATCACGTAGTCCAGCGCACCGATGTCCGGCACGGCGAGACGGGCCACGTCCTCCTCGCTGCGGATCGGCCGCTCGAACTTCGGCCCTTCGCCCTCGGCGAAGCGCAGACCGAGCCCCATCGCGTCGGGAACCGTCAGGATGTCCGAGAACAGGATCGCCGCGTCGAGCGCATAGCGCTCGAGCGGTTGCAGCGTCACCTCGGTAGCCAGCGCCGGCGACTTGGCCAGCGCCATGAAACTGCCGGCGCGGGCGCGGGTTGCCCGGTACTCCGGCAGGTAGCGGCCCGCTTGACGCATCAGCCAGACGGGGGTGTAGTCGGTCGGCTGGCGCAGCAGCGCGCGCAGCAGGGTGTCGTTCAGGGGTCGCACGCGTTGGGGAAAGGAACGTCGAAGGCGGCGGATCGGCGCGCGGATTCTCGCACGCTCGTCAGTGGCGGCTCGCCCGCGTGGCTGCGCGCCGACGCCGACGGCGTATCGATTCAGGTCCACCTTCAGCCCGGAGCGCGACGCACTGCTGTGTGCGGCGAGCACGGAGGACGCCTGAAGATCGCGGTGGCGGCACCGCCGCTGCAGGGACGCGCCAACGACGCCCTGATCGAGTGGGTCGCCAGGCGGCTCGCCGTGCCGCGCCGGCAGGTGCGCCTCGTCGCCGGCGAACACAGCCGCGACAAGACGCTACGCGCCGATGGCGCCAGCGCCATCATCGCGCTGCGCGCACTGGGCCGGGAATGAAAAAGGGGCGGAGAAGTCTCCGCCCCTTGCGGCTGCAGGCGCGGCCTGCTTACTGCTTGGCCTCGGCCTTCTGCTCCTCCTGCTTCTGCTCTTTCTGCTTCGACTGAGCCGTCTGCTTCGACTGAGCCGTCTGCTTCGACTGAGCCGTCTGCTTCGACTGGGCCGTCTGCTTCGACTGGGCCGTCTGCTTCGACTGAGTCGCCTGCTTGGACTGCGCCGGCTTCGCCTGCGTGGTTTCGGCAGCAGGTTTGTCCTCGGCCGGCTTCTCGTCTTTCTTCGCGTCGGCAGCAAAGGCAGTGCCGACAGCGAACGTAGCGGCGATCAGCGCCGCGAACAGCTTGGTCATCGAAATACCCGTTTCAGTTGGTTGGTTGCACAAATTGCCCGTCGGGGCCACGCTGGCCCCCGGCGAACAGCCAGTACAAACGCTTACGCACGAATACGGTTGACGCCGGGATCGCGGTGGCGACCGCTAGTCGATCAGCTGCGCCTGCGCCAGCGTCCGCAGCTGGAAGCGGTCGTCCTGGCGGAACAGCCAGGTCTCGGTGAAGCGGACGCTCCCGGCGCGGCCGACCAGGGCACGCGGCGGCGGCGGCAGCGGCGACGCCGCCTGGGCGGTACGCACTGCCACAGCGCCGAGCTCGCGCGCATGCGCCGGAGCCCGCATCACGCTAGCGCCCTGGATTCGCCCGTCGGCACTCACCGCGAGCTCGAGCACGACCACCGCCTTCAGCGGTTGCGGTGGCCGGCCCTCGAAGACCCGCTCCTTGTTGACCGCCAGGATGTGCTGCGCCAGTGCGCGGCGCCAGTCCAGCTCGGAGAGGGTTTCGGTGGCGCGGGCCGCAGGCACCGGGGCGGTGGCAGGTGCCGTACGGGGCAGCGGGACGGCGGCCGGCGTCGCCCGGGGCGGCGCAGGCGCGGAGCAGGATCCGAGCGCCGCGGTCAGGACGCATGCCGTGCAGATTCGGTAGGGCACTGGGATCCGACGTTCCACGCTGACCCTCCGGCGCGACGAAGGTACGTACGCGGCAAGCATCGCAGCGGCGCCCGCCGGCCGCAACTCCCGCTGCCCTCGAACGTAAGGTTGAGCCCACCCGATCCCGTCAGGGCCGCTTGGCGCAGCCGGATTGCCGCCGGCAGTGCGCGGGCACGGCGCCCTGCGCGCATGAAAACCCGAGCCGACCGGATCGGGCCTCGGGCTCGGCCGCACAGTGGGGCGATCGGCGTTCAGCGAACCACGAGGACCGGTCGCTGACTGCGCGCCAGCACCTTCTGCGTTTCGCTGCCCAGCAGCAACGAGGCGACCCCGCGGCGGCCGTGCGAGGCCATCACGATCAGGTCGCAACCTTCGGCGTCGGCCGCCTGCAGGATGATGTCGTCCGGGTGCCCCTCGAGCAGGATGCGGCTGAAGGCGACCCCGGCGGCAGCCGCCGCGCGCTCGATGTCGTCGAGGTGGCCATTGGCCGTCGCCGCCGCCTGCGCGCGGAAGGTCAGCTCGGCCGGCGCCGCCTCGCCGACTCCGTGGTACGGATAGACGGGCAACGCCGCGCAGCCGACGATCGATGCCCGCAGCGACTGCGCGAGGCCGATCGCCGCCGCTGCCGCCCGTTGCGACAGTTCGCTGCCATCGGTGGCGACGAGGATTCGCTTGGTCATCGGTCGCACTTTATCGAACTCGCCGCGACGGCTTCTGCGCCCGGACAAGGCCGCCAGCCGCCCGGCTGCCCGAATCGCCTGCCCGCGCGGCGCCGCTTCAGCGGCCGCGCAGCTTCTTGATCGCGGCCAGCTGTGCGGCCAGCGCGGAGATCTCCGCCTCGACCTTGGCGATCTCGAGGTCGCTGGTGGCGTTCTTGCGCGCTTCCTCGGCGGCGCGCAGCGACTCGCTGGCCTTCGCCTCGTCGAGATCCTTGGCGCGGATGGCGGTATCGGCCAGCACGGTGACCAAGTTCGGCTGCACCTCGAGGATGCCGCCGGCGACGAAGACCTGGTCCTCCTCGGCCGCCCCGGCCTGCCGGATGCGCACCACGCCGGGTCTGATCCGGGTGATCAGCGGCGTGTGGCGCGGGTAGATGCCGAGCTCGCCGGCCTCGCCCGGCAGCACGACGAACTCCGCCTCGCCCGAGAAGATCGCCTCCTCGGCGCTGACGACGTCGACGCGGATGGTCGTCATTGGATCTTCTTCGCCTTGTCGAATGCCTCGTCGATCGTGCCGACCATGTAGAAGGCCTGCTCGGGCAGCGCGTCGCACTCGCCGTCGACGATCATCCGGAAGCCGCGGATCGTCTCCTTCAGCGGCACGTACTTGCCCGGCGAGCCGGTGAACACCTCGGCGACGTGGAACGGCTGCGACAGGAAGCGCTGGATCTTGCGCGCGCGGGACACCGCCAGCTTGTCCTCCGGCGACAGCTCGTCCATGCCGAGAATGGCGATGATGTCGCGCAGCTCCTTGTAGCGCTGCAGTGTCGCCTGCACGGCGCG